>NZ_JBVKBM010000002.1:0-1495775 GCF_055598465.1 Promicromonospora sp. NPDC110617 | reverse complement strand
ATTCTGACACGAAACCAGGGCAAGGTTGTCTAAAGAGAAGAGGAAATTCTGGTCTGTTCTGACGCCTCTTCTCGCCAAATATCGGACGTGCCCGACGTCGGACCTCACCTTCCGTACCCAAGGCTCGCTCCGACGTCGGACACCACAGGCACCGTCGCCTACTGTGAACACGTGCGAGGAGAGTTCAAGGTTCCACTCGGAAAGCTGGTTCGTGTCGAGACCGAGGTCGTCGGGGCCGGGGCGGACGGGACGGCCGGTCCACCGGGCCGGCTGACCGGCACCAGGGTGAGCGGGGACTTCTTCCTCGAGCCCGACGAGGCGCTGGAGGCCATGGGCGCGGCCCTCGACGGGATGCCCGCCGACGCGTCGAAGGCGCAGCTCGCCGAGGCGGTGCGCGAGGCCCTGGACGGCGCCACCGCCGTGGGCTTCGACGCGGACGCCGTGGCGGTCGCCGCGCGCCGCGCGCTCGGCCACGCGACAGCCTGGGAGGACCACGAGTTCCAGGTGATCCGTACCCCTGCGGTCTCGCCCCTGCTGAACGTCGCGCTCGACCAGGTGCTCACCGAGGAGCTGGGTGCCGGGCGCCGGGGGCCGACCCTGCGGTTCTGGGAGTGGGACGAGTCCGCGGTGATCATCGGATCGTTCCAGTCGCTGCGCAACGAGGTGGACCCCGAGGGTGCCGCGCGGCACGGGGCCCGCGTGATCCGGCGGATCTCCGGTGGCGGCGCCATGTTCATGGAGCCCGGCAACACCATCTCCTACTCCCTGTACGTGCCGGGCTCGCTCGTCGACGGGCTGAGCTTCGAACGGTCCTACGCGTTCCTCGACGACTGGGTGATCGGCGCCCTGCACGGTCTCGGCATCGACGCCACCTACGTGCCGCTCAACGACATCGCTTCGCCCGCCGGCAAGATCGCCGGCGCCGCCCAGAAGCGGCTCGCCGGGGGCGCCGTCCTGCACCACGCGACCATGGCCTACGACATGGACGCCGACAAGATGACCGACGTGCTGCGCATCGGACGGGAGAAGCTCAGCGACAAGGGCACCCGCAGCGCGAGCAAGCGCGTGGACCCGCTGCGCTCGCAGACGGGGCTCAGCCGGGCCGAGGTGATCGACGCGCTCGAGGCGTCGTTCCGCGAGCGGTACCGCACCGTGCCGGGCGAGGTCACGGCCGACGAGTGGGCGCTGGCACGGGAGCTGGTCGAGTCGAAGTTCGGCACTCCGGAATGGACCGCGCGCGTGCCTTAGCCGGGGGTGAAAGGGGGCGTGCCATGATGGGCAATCACGGTTTGGTAACACCCCTAGCATGCACTTCACCCGGTCAGTAATCTCCACGCAATGCCGCGTATTGGGAAGTTCATTTCTCAGGAATGTCATTTGGCTACTCTCGCGGCGCCCGGCGCAGGACCAGCGGAAGGAAGCCGAAGGATGACTCGAGCGATGCGACGGCCCGTGGCGGCAGCCACCGGAGCACTGCTTCTCGCGGCCACGACGGCCGCCTGCGGCGGAGGCGGCGGGGGCGACAGCGAGGGCGACGGCACCCTCAGCGTGTGGATCATGCAGGGCACCAACCCCAGTGCCGAGGACTTCTTCGCCGACGTCTCGACCGCGTTCGAGGAGGAGACCGGCGCGACGCTCGACGTCGAGTTCGTCGAGTGGGGCGACGCCCACGACCGGTTCGTCACCTCCATCGCCGGCGGGACCACCCCCGACGTCGCCGAGACCGGCACCACCTGGACCCCCGAGTTTGCCGACGCGGGCGCGCTCGCCCCGCTGGACGAGTACGTGGACGCGGCCGGGGTCACCGACGACCTCGTCGAGGGCCTGGTCGACGCGGGCACCTACGACGAGCAGCTCTACGGCATGCCCTGGTACGCCGGTGTGCGCTCGCTGGTCTACAACACGGAGCTGTTCGAGCAGGCCGGCGTCGAGCCGCCCACCACGTGGGCCGAGATCGAGGACGCCGCGGCGGCGCTCAAGAAGGAGTTCCCCGACAAGATCGCCGTCGCCGTGCCCGGTGACGCCGAGTTCACTGTCTACCCGTGGGTGTGGGGCGCGGGCGGCGAGGTCGCCACGCTCGACGGTGACACCTGGACCTCCGGCCTCGACAGCCCCGAGGCGCAGGAGGGCATCGGGTTCTGGACCGGGCTGGCCACCGAGGGTGACTACTCCTCGGCCGGCGCCACCACGTGGCGCGAGACCGACGTGCTCGACTCCTTCGCCGCGGGCGACGTGGGCATGGCGGTCATGGGCTCCTGGACGCCGGGCGCGATCGTCGAGGCCAACGCGGACATGGAGGGCAAGTTCGCCGCCGTGCCGATCCCGGGCCAGGACGGCGGCATCGCGCCGTCGGTCCTGGGCGGCTCGCACCTGAGTGTCTTCGAGACGGCCGACGACAAGGACCTGGCCTGGACGTTCGTCGAGATGATGACCACCGGCGAGTTCGCGCAGCAGTGGGCCGAGCAGTCCGGGTACTTCCCCGGCCAGGTGTCGCTCCTCGACGAGACGCTGGAGAGCACCGACCCGCTGGTCGCGCCGTTCGCCGAGCAGTTCGTGGACGGCGGCGCCTCGGTGCCCGCCGCGCCCACCTACGGCGCGGTGCAGGCCAAGGCCACCACGAGCACGATGATGCAGTCGATCCTCTCCGGGGACGCGGACGTCGCCGAGGCGAGCACCGCCGCCGCCGAGGAGATGACCGGCCTGCTGAACGGTTCCGAGTGACCCTTGGCTGACTCCTTGGCGACAGCCACCGTTCCGCGCCTGGGCAGGGCCAGGGCCGCCGTCGTGCGGCCCTGGCTGCTGCTCGCCCCCGCCCTGGCCGTCCTGGCGGTGCTGCTGCTGTGGCCCCTGGTGCGGGTGTTCCTCTTCTCGCTGCAGGACTACGGCCTGCGGGAGATCACGACCGGCGAGCCGAACTGGATCGGCCTGGAGAACTTCCGGGAGATCCTGGCGACGCCCGAGCTGTGGACGGTGGTGCTGCCCAACACCGTCGGGTTCGCGGTGCTGTCCGTGGCGGGCACCGTCGCGTTCGGCACGGCCGTCGCGGTTCTGCTCGCCTCGCTGGGCACGTTCTGGCGCACCGTCACCTCCAGCGCGATCATGGCCGCCTGGGCCATGCCCGCCGTCACCGGCACGTACGTGTGGGTGTGGATCTTCGACGCCGACCGCGGGGTCTTCAACGACGTCCTGATGAGCCTCGGCCTGCTCGACGACCCGACCAACTGGTTCACCAACCGGTGGACCTTCTACGCGATCGTGCTGCTCAACGTGATCCACCACGGCTTCCCGTTCGTCGCGGTGACCGTGCTCGCGGGGCTGCTCGGGGTGCCCAAGGAGATGCTCGAGGCCGCCGAGATGGACGGCGCCGGGTCGTTCCGCCGGTTCTTCTCGATCGTCGTGCCGCAGCTCCGCCAGGTGTTCGCCGTCGTGATCATCCTGTCGACCATCTGGGACTTCAAGGTGTTCGCGCAGGTCTACCTGATGCCCGGCGGCGCCGGGTCCAACCGGTCGGTGCTCAACCTGGGCGTGTGGTCGTACGTCGAGTCGTTCGGGCAGAACCGCTACGGCTTCGGCTCGGCCATCGCGGTGCTGCTGACGGTGCTGCTGCTCGTCATCACCGCCGTCTACGTGCGCACCGTCCTGGCGGAGGAGGAACGATGACCACCACGCGCCAGAGCTCGGCCGGCCACGTACGGGCGACCAGGGGCGCGCTCGCCCGGCCCGCCCGCCGTCCGCTGCGCCGCACCGCGCGGCGGTCGCCTCTGCGGCAGCTCGGCAAGGGCGTGCTCGTCGCCCTGCTGCTCGTGTTCACGCTGTTCCCCGTCTACTGGATGCTGAACAGCTCGCTCGACGCGCAGGCCGGCCACACCAGCAGCTTCTGGCCCGCCGAGCCCACGCTCGACCACTACGTGTTCGTGCTGACGGAGGGCGGGTTCGGCACGTTCCTGCGCAACTCGCTGCTCGTCGCGCTCGGCACGGTCCTCATCTCCTCGGCGCTCGCGCTGCTGGCGTCCGTCGCGGTGGCCCGCTTCCGGTTCCGGCTGCGCACCCAGATCCTGATGCTGGTGCTCATCGTGCAGATGGTGCCGCTCGAGGCGCTCGTCATCCCGCTCTTCGTGCAGGTCCGCGACCTCCAGCTCCTGGAGACCCTGACCGGCCTGATCGTGGTCTACGTCGCGCTCGCCCTGCCGTTCGGGATCTGGATGCTGCGGGGGTTCGTGGCGGCGGTCCCGGTCGAGCTGGAGGAGGCCGCCTACCTCGACGGCGCGAGCTGGGGACGCATGTTCTGGTCCGTGCTGCTGCCGCTGGTGGCGCCCGGCCTGGTCGCCACCAGCATCTTCGGCTTCATCACGGCGTGGAACGAGTTCATCTTCGCGATGACGATGCTCGGCGGGGCGACCGAGAACTACACGGTGGCGATCGGCCTGCGCTCGTTCTTCGGCATCCACTCCAACGACTGGGGCGCCATCATGGCCGCGTCCACCATCATCACCGTGCCCGTGATGGTCTTCTTCATCCTCGTCCAGCGCCGGCTCGCCTCAGGGCTGACGGCGGGGGCAGTGAAGGAGTGACCGACACGCCCGAGGCCGGCCGGCCCGAGCCTGGCCGGACGCAGCGCGCCGTCAACGGCGTGCTCCTGCCGGGGTTCGAGAACGCGGCCGGGCCCGCCGGCGCCGGCGTCCCCGCCTGGCTGGCCGACGCCGCCCGCGCCGGCCTGGCCGGCGTCGTCTACTTCGCGCGCAACACGCCCGACGTCGCCACCACCGCCGCGCTGTCCGCGGCGCTGCACGCGATCTCGCCCGACCTGGTCATCGCCGTCGACGAGGAGGGCGGCGACGTGTCGCGGCTGGAGGCCGCCCGCGGCTCGTCCCTGCCCGGCGCGGCGGCGCTCGGCGCGCTGCCGGGCGGCGCGATCTCGCTCGACGCCGGACGGGCGCTCGGCCGCGTGCTCGCCGCGACCGGCATCGACCTGCTGCTGGGCCCCGTGCTCGACGTCGTCTCGGAACCCGACAACCCCGTGATCGGCGTGCGCGCCTTCGGCACCACGCCCGACGACGTCGCCCGGCACGGCATCGCGTTCGCCCGCGGCGTGCGCAGCGCGGGCGTCGGCGTGTGCGGCAAGCACTTCCCCGGCCACGGCGCCACGACCGTGGACTCCCACGTCGGCCTGCCGGTCGTCGACGAGCCGCTCGACGTCGTCCGGGCGCGCGACCTCGTCCCGTTCGCGCGGGCCCTGTGCCCCGAGGGGCAGCTCGGGGCGGAGCAGTCCGGGCCCGACGCGTCGCGGCTCGACTCGGCGCGCCGCGACCAGTCCCGGCTCGACGCCGTCATGACCGCGCACGTGCTGTTCCCCGCCGTCGGCCCGGCGCCCGCGTCGATCGAGCCCGCGGCGTCGCGCCTGCTGCGGGAGCTCGGGCACGACGGGCCGATCGTGACCGATGCGCTCGACATGGGCGCGCTGCGCGAGCTCACCGGCTCGGTCGGCGAGGCCGCCGTCCGCGCCGTCGAGGCCGGCGCGGACCTGCTCTGCCTCGGCCTCGACCCCGCCCTGTACACCGAGTCGTACGACGCCCTGAGCGAGGCCGTCGCCGCCGGGCGCGTCAGCGTGGAACGACTGGAGGAGTCCGGGGCGCGAACACGCGCGCTCGTGGCCGCGGTCCACGCCCGGCGGGCCGCCGTGGGCGCGGTCACCGACGCCGACGCCGCGCGGCGGGCGCTCGCGGACCTGGCCGAGCTGGGCGCAGGCATCGCCGACACCGTCGTGCGGGTGCGGGGCGCCCACCTGGTGCCGCTCCCGCCGGACGCCCGGCCCGACGTCGTGGACCTGCGCGTGCGGCTGGACCACGCGGCCGGCCGCACGGCCCGGCACGTCCAGACGGCGGTCGCCGAGGTCTGGCCGGGCGCGCGGGAGTGGCCGGCGGAGAACGCGCCGTCCGGGGTCCGGCCCGAAGGTTCGCCCGACGTGCTGCCCGGAACCCTGCCCGAGCCCCTGTCGGAGGGGCTCGGACTGGACGATGATGGACTTGGAGTGCTTATTGCCCGATTCACCCGGTACGGTGTATCGGCGGATCTCGACAGAATCGGCACCGAGCGTGGCGCAGAATTTCCTGAGGGCGCGCCGCGCCAGGCCGAACCGCTCGTCGTGATCACCCGTGAACCCGTCCCGGGTTCGGTCGAACGGGGCCGGCTGGAGCGGCTCTGGGCGGTGCGCCCGGATCTGGTGGTGGTGCACACGGGACTGCCCGGGCCGGTCGGCGACTGGTTCGGGACGCTGAGCGGTGGTGGACCGGCGGTCGTGGTGGCGTGCGGGACAGGTCGGGCGAACGCGGCAGCGGCCGCCCAGCGCCTGCGGGGCGTGGGGCCGCGGAACGAGATCGAGCAGTACGAACACGAAGTCCAAGAGCACAGCGCAAGCAGAACGAAGGGGGCTCGCCGATGATCGCGGAAGCGGGATTCGAACGGCACGCACAGTCGGCGCCGCGCCCGGTCTCACCCACCGAGGAGCGCAACCCGCGCACCCGTGACATCGACGTGGTCTCCACGGCGGACATGGTGCGCATGATCACCGACGAGGACGCCGCCGTCATCGCCGCGGTACGCGCGGCGCACCCGCGCATCGTGGAGGCGATCGACCTGGCGGTGGACGGCATCCGCGCCGGCGGCCGGGTGCACTACGTCGGGTCGGGCACGTCGGGCCGCATGGGCCTGCTGGACGCCGCGGAGCTCCTGCCCACGTACGGCGTGGGCGAGGAGATGTTCGTGCCGCACCTGGCGGGCGGCCTGGGCGCCTTCAAGAAGGCGGCCGAGGGCGCGGAGGACGACGTCGAGGCCGGCGCCGCGCTCGTGTCCGACGTCGGGCCGGCGGACGTCGTGTTCGGCATCGCCGCCAGCGGCAACACCCCCTACGTCGGGGGAGCGCTCGACCGGGGCCGCGCTCGCGGGGCGCGGACCGTGCTGCTCGCGTCGAACCCGTTCGCGGCCCTGGCGCCCAAGGCCGACGTGCCCATCCTGGTGAACACCGGTCCGGAGGCCATCACGGGCTCCACCCGCATGAAGGCGGGCACCGCCCAGAAGATGGTGCTGAACACCTTCTCTACCGCCGTCATGGTGCGGCTCGGCAAGACCTACTCGAACCTGATGGTCGAGGTGCTGGCGACCAACGAGAAGCTGCGCAAGCGCCTGGTGCGCCTGCTCACGCAGGCCACGGACCTGGAGTCCGACGTGTGCGCCAACGCGCTCGCGGCGACCGACGGCGACCTGCGGGCCGCCCTCGTGATGCTCGTGGCGGGCGTGGACCGTTCGGCGGCGCTGACGGCGCTGGCCGTCGAGCCGGGACGGTTCAGCGGGCCGTCGGTGCGCGAGGCGCTGGCGCGGCTGGGGATCGAACCGGCGTAGCCGGGCGCGGTTGCTGAGGTCGGCAGTCGGCATCGAGATCGGCACAGGCCTGTGCCGATCTCGATGCCAGCTGCCGACTCCGTCGGTTCCGGTGACTCAGGCGGCGAGGGCGCGGCGCGGACCGGCGGAGCGGACGTCGGCCGCGAGCTTGGCGACCAGCACGTCGCCGCCCTTGGTGAGCTGCTGCCCGCGCTCGGAGAACCCGAGGCGGCCGTGGAAGCGCATCGAGCCGGGGTTCGGCGGGTTCAGGTTGACCTCGCACGTCACGACGTCGTGGCCGGCGGTCCGGGCGGCGTCGAACACGGCGTCGTAGAAGAGCTGGCCGATCCCACGGCCGCGGGCGCCCTCGCCCACCACGATGCGGTCGACGTACAGGTGGTCGAGGCCGCGCTCCTCGAACCAGGCGTAGTTCTCGCCTTCCCAGTCCTCGCCGCCCTCGAGCGCCACGACGAAGCCGAGCGGCTCCGCGGGCGCCTGCGGGTCGACGGCGACCAGGGCGAGCGACGACGCGTCGAGCAGCTCGGTCATGTCGTCGGCCGGGGTGTCCGGGACGGCGGGGATCGAGGCGTTGTTCAGACTCACCAGGTGAGAGATGTCGGCGTCGGTGGCGGGGCGCAGCACGGTGACGGTGGACATGGCTCGATCACTCCAAGGAGTCGGCGGGGTCGGTGGGGAACCCGAAGACGTTAGCCGCCGGGGTGGTCGCACGTCTGTGACCTGGGTCAAAGAGTGGTGGCGGTCACGACGGCGATGCGGGGCCGGCGCCCGTCAGGGCGCCGGGCGCGGGCCGAAGACCGCCGTACCC
Source organism: Promicromonospora sp. NPDC110617 (assembly GCF_055598465.1). NCBI lineage: Bacteria > Bacillati > Actinomycetota > Actinomycetes > Micrococcales > Promicromonosporaceae > Promicromonospora > Promicromonospora sp. NPDC110617. The sequence goes on along the minus strand of NZ_JBVKBM010000002.1, from coordinate 1,487,575 downwards.
ACCCGCACGATCGTGGCACCCTCCGCGATCGCGAGCTCCAGGTCGCCGGTCATGCCCATCGACAGCTCCGTCGCGGAACCCGTCCCCGGCGCCCCCGACGCGAGCACCTCGTCGCGGATCGCGCGCAGCCGGGCGAAGCCCGCGCGGACGGCCTCCTCCGACGACCCCTCCAGGCGCGCGCCGATGGTCATGAACCCGGTCAGGCGCAGGCCCGGCAGGGCGGCGACGGCGGTGGCGAGCGCTCCGGCGTCATCCGGCCCGACGCCGGACTTGCTGTCCTCGCCGGTCACGTTGACCTGCACCATGACGTCCAGGGCGGTGCTGCCGGTGCGGCCGTCGCGCACGCAGCGGTCCGAGATGGCGCGCGCCAGGTCGAGCGAGTCGAGCGTCTCCAGACCCGTCGCGGTGGCCAGCACCTGGTTGATCTTGTTGCGCTGCAGGTGGCCGATCATGTGCACCTGGAGCGTGCCGTCCGCCACCCGGCCGGCCACGGCGGGCGCCTTCGCGACGAGCTCCTGCACCCGGTTCTCGCCGATCAGGTCGACGCCGGCGGCCAGCGCCTCCAGCACGGCGTCCGCCGGCTGCGTCTTGGTCGCGACCAGCAGGCGCACCTCGTCCGGGCCGCGCCCGGCGGCGTCCGCAGCCGCGGCGATCCGGGCCCGGACGGTCGCGAGCCGGTCGGCGACCGTGCCGGAGGCGCTCGGCGGCGGCACCGGGGGCTGCGCTGCCGAAGGCTCTGCTGCCGAAGGTTCTGCTGCCGGGGGTTCTGCTGCCGGGGGCTGGGTGGCGGGCTGGGGCTGGTCGGGCACGGGGTGAGTCTATTTCGGGGTGCCGGGGCAGGCGGACGTCGGCAGACTGGACGGGAGCCTGCGTGCGGGCCCGGCGGAGTCCCGGATCGTGCCGGGACGCTCAGGGTCGGATCAGGGAGGTGCCTGGTTCCGTGACCTGCTGCTCTACGGAAGGATGAGTCCCATGAGAACGCTGCTGAACATCATCTGGGTCATCTTCGCGGGGTTCGGGCTCTGGCTCGGGTACATGCTCGCGGGGATCATCTGCTGCCTGCTCATCGTCACCATCCCGTTCGGCGTCGCGTCCTTCCGCATCGCGGGATACGCCCTGTGGCCGTTCGGGCGCGAGGTCATCGAGAGCCCGCGCTCCGGCATCTTCTCCCTGATCGGCAACGTCATCTGGGTGATCGTCGCGGGCTGGTGGCTCGCGCTGGGGCACATCATCACCGCGATCCCGCTGGTGATCTCCATCATCGGCATCCCGATGGCCTGGGCCAACCTCAAGCTCATCCCGGTCTCGCTGATGCCGCTCGGCAAGCAGATCGTCCCGAGCGACGCGCTGCTGCCGACGTACCGCAAGCAGGTCGCCGCGGCCTGAGGCCTAGTCGCGGGCGATCGGGGCCGTCGTCCCGTTCGTGAGCGTCAGCAGGTCGGCCGGCGCGAGGCCGACGTCGAGCCCGCGCCGGCCGCCGGACACATAGACGACGTCGAACGCCTCGGCGGACTCGTCCAGCACCGTGGTGTGGCGGGTCTTCTGTCCCAGCGGCGAGATGCCGCCCACCACGTACCCGGTGGCCCGTTCGGCCGCCGCGGGCTCGGCCATCGCCGCCTTCTTGCCGCCCGCCGCGCGGGCCAGGGCCTTGAGGTCCAGCTTGCGGTCCACGGGCACGATGCCCACCACGAGCTTCCCGTCGACGTCGGCCAGCAGCGTCTTGAACACCTGCGGCGCGTCGACGCCGATCGCCTCCGCGGCCTCCATGCCGTAGCTGAGCTCGCTCGACGGGTCGTGCTCGTAGGGGTGCAGCGTGTGCGGCACGCCGGACTTCTCGAGGGTCACGACGGCGGGCGTCCCGTGGCTGGCGCGGGCGGACTTCGAGTTCTTGGCCACGACGCGATTGTGCCGTGCGGGTCGCACGCCGGCGCAACGGTTTTGCGGTACGGACTCCACAGGACCGGCGTCGGCGGCCCGGGCTCCGGCGGCATTCCCCTGGAGTCCGGTCGGAAACTACGTGGCTAGCGTAGGGGGCGTGCTCGCCCTCCTCGTCCTCGCCATCCTCGTCGGGGGCTCCCTGCAACGCGTGGCGGGAATGGGCTTCGGGCTCGTCGCCGGACCGTTCATCGTGCTGCTCGTCGGCCCGATCGAGGGCGTCCTGTTCGTCAATCTCGTGGGCGCGGTGATGGCGCTGCTCGTGCTCGGTCGCACCATCCGCCGCGTGAACTGGCGGCGCTACGGCTGGCTGGTGAGTGCCTCGGTCGCGATGAGCGTCCCGGCGGCCCTGGTGATCCGGGACGCGAGCGCGTCCGCCCTGGAGATCGGCGTGGGCGCCGTCGTCGTGGTCGCCATGACGCTCGCACTGGTCACCTCCCGCCTGCGCGGCGCGGAGCGGCCCTTCGCGCCGGACGCGCGGCTGCCGCTCCTGGTGACGGGCGCGGCGGCGGGGTTCGGCAGCGTCGCCGCCGGGATCGGCGGCCCGCCCATCGCCGTCTACTCCGTGCTCGACCGCTGGGACCCGCGCGACTTCGCGGCCACCGCGCAGCCGATCTTCCTCACCAACGCCCTCGCCGCGATGACGGCGAAGCTGCTCTTCGCCGACGCCACGTTCCCCGCCTTCGCGGTCTGGGAGTGGGTGACGATCGGCGTCGCGCTCCTGGCCTCCGTCGGGCTGGGCGAGCTGCTCGTGGGGCGGATCTCGGCGAGCGCCACGCGCAAGGTGCTCGTGACGCTCGCCTACGTGGGCGGGTTCGCGACCCTCGGCCGCGGCCTGCTGGACCTGTTCTGATCCCACCCCCGGACGTGTCAGACGTACAGGTCACCGAGGTGACCTGTACGTCTGACACGTGACGGAGTGTGGAGGGGCTACTTGAGGGACATGAGCGGTTCGCCCGTCGGGGTCAGCCGCGCCGTGCCGAGATTGCCCACCGTGCAGCTTCCGCTGCGCGGGTTGCCGGCGTTCCAGACCTGTCGCAGGCAGTTGCGCATCGCGAGCTGCCCCCAGTAGCTGGGGTGCAGCGACTCCTGGACGTAGTAGGGCGAGTCGCCGATCGTGCTGACGGTCCGGATCTGGTTGACCCACTCGGTCCGGTCGACGGCACCGGGTGACTGCCAGCTCGGCAGGCCCACCTCCTCGTAGAGTCCGACGCCGGTCTCGCACAGCCGCTTGCCGTCGAACGCGTGCGTCATGTCGAGGGTGCGGACGTTCGGCAGGCCGACGTCGGACGCGGCGCCCAGCAGCGCGCCGTTGATGGTGGGCAGGGCCGTGGAGTTGGCCCAGTCGGCGTCCCGGTTCCACAGGCCGCAGCCGCCCGTGGACTGGCGGGTGTAGCCGGACTCCGCGTAGCGGATCCCGGAGCCGTTCGGCACGGGCGAGGGGTAGGTCTGGACCACCAGGGTCCACTGGCCGGTGCTGTACCCGGCGTTGCTCATCGCGGTCGCGACGTTGCGGAGCGCGCCCGCCACGCGGGCCCGGATCGTGGCGACGTTGGATGCGGTGAAGTTGGCCGTGACCGAGCTGTCGTCGTGGCAGTAGTTCTTCCACCAGGTCGGCGAGGTGAGGAAGTTGACGACGCAGCTCTGGACCACGCTCGCGAACTGGAAGTCGTTCCCGCCGATCGAGACGACGACCATGCGGACGTTCCGGGTGGCTGCCGCCTCCTGGAGCATGCGGGCCTGGCCCTTGCCGGCGGAGCCCTCGTAGAAGTCGATGCCCGGCTTGAAGTTCGTGCCGGTCGAGGTGGCTGTCGTGGCCCCGCTGCAGGCGAGGTTGAGGCCGTTCACGCCGCCGCCGATGTGGGCCTCGGCGGAGGAGGCGCGGTGGCAGCGTGCGATGGTCTCGCCCGTGCCGGAGGGGTTGTCGAAGTAGGCGGTCGGCCCGAGGGCGTCGGCCCGGTCGGAGTCGCTGTTGGAGGCGCCGGCCCAGCGGCCGGCCTCCCCGGAGATGTAGGAGTCGCCGAGGGTCACGACCCACGGGGTGCCGACGCCGGGGCCGTCGGCGGGCAGGGGAGCGGCGGGCACGGGGGCAGCGGGCCGGGGAGCGGCGGTCGCGACCGTGGCGCCCGCGATCGTTGTGGCGGCGAGGCAGGTCGAGACGAGCAGGGCGAGGGTCCGCCGGGCGTGCGGGTGTCGGTATCGGTGGTGGGAGCCGTGGCTGGAGTGGTGGCTGGAGTGATGGGCGGAGCGGTCGGGAGAGGGCAGGTGCGTCGTCATTGGCACTCCTGTGTCCAGGCAGTGCCGGTGCGGCACTGCTGACCGGATCTTCAATAGCGGAGTTTATGCCACGGCCGCACTGGGGTAAACATTCGGCAAAACGCCCGGGAAAACTTCCCGCGGCGGCTGCTAGACCTGGCCGACGGCGACCACCGTCAGCACCACCTCGCCGGCCTCGTCGCTCGCCGCCAGGTCGATCCGCGCGGTGATGGCCCAGTCGCGGTTGCGGTCGGCGTCGTCGAGCACCTGCCGCACCCACCAGGTACCGGGCTCGACGCGGCCGGTCTCGCCGTCCGGCTCGCCGGTACCGGAGCTGCCGCTACCGGAGCTGCCGCGCGGCAGCTCCGCGCCCGGCTCCAGGATGGTCAGGAGCGCGGCTGAGCGGGCCTCGGGGCCGATGCCGACGGCGTCGTCACCCTGCTCCTCGAACAGCGGGTCCAGGGCGTCGCCCCACGCGTCGGCGTCCCAGCCCTGGTCCAGTGCGGCGAGTGCGGAGTAGGCCTCGCGGGCGACGAGCTCGACGCGGCGGAACATCGCGTTGCGGACCAGGCGCCGGAACGCGCGCGGGTTGCCGGTGACGGGCCGCACGGGGGCCTCGGCCCCGGCGTCGGCCAGCTCGCCGTCCGTCACGAGGTCGGCATCGTCGTCCACGGGGTTGGCCAAGCGCTCCCACTCGTCGAGCAAGGAGGAGTCCACGCCGCGCACGAGCTCGCCGAGCCACTCGATGATCTCCTGCACCTCCTCGGTGCGGTGCTCGTCGGGAACCACCTGGCGCACGGCCCGGAAGGCGTCGGCGAGGTAGCGCAGCACCACGCCCTCGGTGCGCTCCAGCCCGTAGACGCTGACGATCTCGGCGAACGTCATGGCCTTCTCGACCATGTCGCGCACCACGGACTTGGGTGACAGCTCGGCGTCCGCGACCCACGGGTTGGTGCGCCGGTAGGTCTGGAAGGCGGGCTCCAGGAGGTCGGCCAGCGGCTTGGGCCACGTGACCTCCTCCAGCAGCTCCATGCGCTCCTCGTACTCCAGCCCCTCGGCCTTCATGGCCGCGACGGCCTCACCGCGGGCCCGGTTCTGCTGGCCCATGAGCACCTGGCGCGGGTCGTCCAGGGTGGCCTCGATCACGGAGACGACGTCGAGCGCGTGCGTCGGGCTCTCGACGTCGAGCAGGTCCATGGCCGCCAGCGCGAACGGGGACAGCGGCTGGTTCAGCGCGAAGTCGCGGGGCAGGTCCACCATGAGGCGGGCGGACGGCCGCAGGCCGCCGTCGCCGTCCGGCACCCGGACCTTCTCCACGACGCCCGCGAGCCGCAGCGAGCGGTAGATGCGGAACGCCTGGCGCACGTGCTCGGCCTGCTGCGTCTCCGAGTCGTGGTTGGCGGTCAGGAGGTGACGCATGGCGTCGACGGGGTCGGTCGCGCCGGCGTTGCCCGTGCTGCCGTGGCTGGAGGCGCGGGCCAGCACGTTGAGCACCATCGCGTGGTTCACGCGGAACTGGGAGACCAGGGGCTCCGGGTCGGCGTCCCGCAGGCGCTCGAACGTGGCGTCGGTCCAGTTCACGCTGCCCGACGGCGCCTTCTTGCGCACGATCTTCTTGAGCTTCTTCGGGTCGTCGCCGGCCTTGGCCAGGATCTTCCGGTTCTCGATGACGTGCTCGGGCGCCATGACGAGCACCTCGCCCACGGTGTCGTACCCGGCGCGGCCCGCGCGCCCCGCGATCTGGTGGAACTCGCGCGCGCTGAGGTGGCGCATGCGCTCGCCGTCGAACTTGACGAGGCTCGTGAGGAGCACGGTGCGGATGGGCACGTTGATGCCGACACCGAGGGTGTCGGTGCCGCACACGACCTTGAGCAGGCCCTTCTGTGTCAGGCGTTCCACGAGGCGGCGGTACTTGGGCAGCATGCCCGCGTGGTGCACGCCCACGCCGTGCCGCAGGAACTTGCTGAGGATCTTGCCGAACCCGGTGCCGAACCGGAAGGCGCCCATCTCCGCGATGATCGCCTCCTTCTCGGACTTGCTGGAGACGTTCATCGACAGCAGGGACTGCGCCCGGTCGACGGCGTCCTTCTGCGTGAAGTGCACGACGTACACCGGGGCGCGGTGCGTGGTCACCAGCTCCTGGATCACCTCGGTGAGCGGCTCCACCACGTAGGAGAAGGTGAGTGGGACGGGGCGCTCGGCGCCCGCGACCTCGGCGACGGGCCGTCCCGTGCGCTCCTCGAGGTCCTCGCGCAGCCGGGTGGTGTCGCCGAGGGTGGCGCTCATCAGGATGAACTGGGTGTTCGTGAGCTCCAGCAGGGGCACCTGCCAGGCCCAGCCGCGCTGCGGGTCGCCGTAGTAGTGGAACTCGTCCATGACGACCTGCGCGATGGCGTCGTCGTCCGCGGCGGTGTCGGTCTCGTCCGCGGCGTCGCCCCGGCGCAGCGCGAGGTTCGCGAGGATCTCGGCGGTGCAGCAGATGATCGGGGCGTCCGGGTTGACGGCGGAGTCGCCCGTCATCATGCCGACGTTCTTGGAGCCGAACGCGGCGACGAGGTCGAAGAACTTCTCGCTGACCAGCGCCTTGAGCGGAGCCGTGTAGTACGTGCGGCCGCCGCGCCCGGAGCGGTGGGCCGCCAGGGCGGCGAACTGGGCGCCCATGGCCACCATCGACTTGCCGGAGCCCGTGGGCGTCGCGAGGACCACGTGGGACCCCGTCATGACCTCCAGGAGGGCCTCCTCCTGGTGCGGGTAGAGCGCGCGCCCGCCTGCCGCGGCCCACTCGCCGAACCTCTCGAACAGGACGTCCGGGTCGGGGTCCTTGCCCGTGGGCGCGGGCAGGTACGGGATCAGGGTCCCCGCGGGCCTCGGGGCCCCCGACGACGAGGCCGGGCGGTCGGTGGCGGAGGGGGCGGTCGAGGTTGTCGACGTCGTCGAGGAGGGCGCGGTCATGGTGCTGCCCATTCTTGCAGGCGGTTCCTGCAGGTGGGTGAAGTGGGTGGGGCGAGCCGATGGAGCTCATGCGACCCGGCGAGAGACCCTCTCGCCGTCGTTGGGCCAGGAGGAGCGCGACCACAGGTGGCCTCTTGGCCGTGTTGTGCACAGATTTGATTTCTGGACTCCGTTACGGATTTCTGTTCTATATGTTGGTCGTGTTCGGGCTGGTTTCAGGTCTGTGGTGGTGCGGCGCGATGACGGGAGGTGACGGCCGTGGCGAGCGAGATGGTGCAGTCGGCGGGCGGCGGGACACGTCCCTCGCGTGAGGTGGCGGACGTCGTCGCCGACCTGGAACGGATCGTGGACGAGCTGGTGGACGTCGGTGGTCCGGAGGCTCTGGACGCGCAGGAACGGTTCGGTGTCGGCGTGGGTGCTGTCTCGGACCGGCTGACCGTGCTTTCGCCAGCGCTGCGCAAGGCGCTGCACCGCCTCGACGTCCTGCGCGTGTCGTGGCTGCCCCGGATCGAGGCGCACGGCCTGTGGGCGGCGGACGGGTCGCGCACCTTTCCGGCCTGGTTGTCCCGGAGGGAGGGCGTGCGGTTCGGGACGGCAAGCCGGGACGTGAAGGCCGGACGTCGCCTCGCGGCCCACCTGCCGGCGACGCTCGCCGGGGCCCTTGCGGGCCGGGTGGGGCCCGAGCAGCTGCGCGCGATGATCGACAAGGCCCCGACCTCGGACCTGCGCGCGGAGGCGCTCGCGGACGAGGTTCTGGTCGACCCTGGCGTGACCGAACTCGAGGTGATCGGGGGCGTACAGCCCGGTGACCGCGAAGGTGACGGCGAGGGCGACGGCGACGGTGCGGGCGAGGCGGCAGGAGGCAGGCCGCCGGGCACGCTGATGACTCGGGAGGAACTGCTCTTGACGCACGTCGAGCTCAACACACCGGACGGTTTCCGGCGCATCGTCGACCGGTTCGCCGATCAGGCGGATCCCGACGCCGACGAGCGGGGGTACCGCATCGCCAAGGAGCGCGAGCATCTCGAGCTGGCCAAGACGCTGGACGGCTTCCACATCAAGGGGTTCCTCACCGACGAGCACGGCCACGCGCTGAGCGCGGCGCTCGGATCCGTGATGGGTAAGCCGACGCCGGGTGACGAACGAACGGCGACCCAGCGTCGTGCGCAGGCGCTCGCGGACCTGGCCCGCACCGCGCTCGACAACGGTCGTACGGGTTCGGGGGCCGCGGTGCGGCCGCAGATCAGCGTGCTCGTGTCCCTCGGTGAGATGGAACGACTGGTTACCCGGGTGCCCGGTGGTGCTGCCGCGGGCGCGGAGGTGCGCGGCGTGCCGGCAGGTACGGGGAACGCCGGGCCTGTGCGGTCGGGAGCGGCCTTCGACTCGGTGCCACCGACCCTGACCGGAGACGGACGCGACAGTGTCATTCCGAGGAGCCTGTTTCGGCGGCTGGCGTGCGACAGCGCCATCACGCGCGTGGTGTTCGGTGCGGACGGCGCGGTGCTCGACGTCGGTCGAGCACACCGGACGGTGACCGGCCAGATGCGCAGGGCGGTGATCGCCCGTGATCGGCACTGCGTGTATCCGTCGTGCGATCAGCCGCCGGCGCGGTGCGAGGTCCATCACGCCGTCCGGCACTGGGCCGACGGCGGCGAGACCTCCGTCGCCAACGGTGCGCTGCTCTGCTACCACCATCACGACCTGGTCGACACGACCGGCGTCACCATGCGTTGGCGAGAGGGTGTCGGCGGGTGGGCCTTCGCGGACCGGCACGGCCGGGTGATCGCTGATCCCGGCGCACCGGTCGGGTCCACTGCCCGCCTCGGAGCCGACGCGCCACCGGACCGGGCGGCATGAACGTGACGCGCCTGGGCTGTGCGTCCCACGGGTGCACAGGTGGCTCGGCACGTGGCCCGTCGTCTGGGGCCGCCATCCCGAGGCTTGCCCCAGGGCTACCGGTCCGTGCCGGCCGGGTCGGTGCTGGCCGGGTCGGTGCTGGCCGGGTCGGTGCTGGCCAGGTCGGTGTTCGTCAGGCTTGCGTTCACGGGCTCACCCTTCGTGGGCTCGGGGTGCGGGGGCCCGGCGTCGACCCGTTTCTCGCCGGCTTGCACCGCGACCACGCCGGCGAGGATCAGGACCCCGCCCACGAGCTGGATCGGCTGCGGCAGCTCGCCGAGCAGCAGCCAGGCGAAGCCGATGGCGGAGACCACCTCGAACAGCCCGACGAAGGACGACAGCCGGGGGCCCAGGAGCCGGCCCGCGGCGATGCCTGCGACGTAGGCGAACGCGGCCGTGATCACGCCGAGGCCGACGAGCGGCAGCCACCACGGCACCGCCGTACCCGCGTACACCGGCGAGACGGTGCTGTACTCCAGCGGCATGAGCCCGGTCGCGCCGAGCAGGCCCAGCGCCAAGGCTGCGGTCGTCAGTCCGCCGGCTGCCAGGGCGAGCGGCGGCAGACCGGTGTCGACGTTCGCGTTGATGACGAAGTACGTCGAGACGCCGAGCATCGCGACCAGGGCCCACGCGATGCCGACCGGGTCGACGGCCGTGGCGCCCGGGGTGCCCGAGACCAGGTTCAGCACGAGCACGAGGCCGACGGCGGCGAGCAGCGTGCCGCCGATTGTCGCCCGCGTCGGGCGCTGACCGTGCCGGAGCCAGAACCAGAGCACCACGGCGGCTGGCGCCGTGTACTCGATGAGCAGGGCAGGCCCGACAGGCATGTGCTGCACCGCGGAGAAGTAGGCGAACTGGCAGCCCGCGACCGACACCGCGCCGTAGACCGCGATGAGCCCGAGGTTGCGGCGGACCGGCTCCCAGTCGCCGCGCAGCGACACGATGCCGAGCGGCAGCACCACCAGTGCGGCGATCGCCACGCGGACCAGGACCATCGCGCCCGGGCTCCAGCCCGTGTCCAGGAGTCCGCTGGCGAACACCCCGGACAGGCTGAACGCCACCGCCGAGGCACCGGCGAACACCAGGCCCAGCGTGAGCCGGCGCGACAGCCGGGGCCGAACGCTGCGGAGCCCGCGGAACCCGCGCACGGCCGTTGCGTCGAGGCTCGGCTTACCGGGGACCGGCCCGTTGATGTCAGGTGTCACAGCGCCCATGGGTCCTGACGCTATGGGCGGAGCGAGTAATGTGTCAACGTGGTTTTCACTCATGACACTGAGGAGTCGCTCCAGGCCGCCGTCGTGCTCGTGAACGCAGGCGAGCCACCGGTCACGATCGAGACCGTGGCCGACCTGGACGCGTTCTTCGCCGGGCAGGGCTACACGGGGCGGCACGACGGCACGCAGGCCGAGCTGGAAGAGGTGCTGGCGCTGCAGCCGCGGCTGCGCGAGCTGCTCACCGCCGACCGCGACGCGGCCGTCGCTCTGGTGAACGGCATGCTGTCCGCCGCCGGGGCGGTGCCGCAGCTCGTGCGGCACCCGCCCGCCGACTGGCACATCCACGCCGTGCCGAGCGACGCGCCGCTGGCCACGCGGATCCTGGTCGAGACGGCGATGGCCATGATCGACGTGATCCGGGACGACGAGCTCTCCCGCCTCGCGGTGTGCGCCGACGACGACTGCCAGGGGATCGTCCTGGACCTGTCCCGCAACCGGTCGCGGCGCTACTGCTCCACCACGTGCAGCAACCGCAACGCCCAGGCCGCCCACCGCGCCCGGCGCGCGGATCAGGCGTCGGCGGTGGGGTCGGTGGTGGGGTCGACGGTGTCCTGATCGACGGCATAGCGCGACCGGCCCGAGGCCATGGCCGCGACGATCGCGTCGGCCACCCCGGCGACGTCGTCCGGCAGCTCGGTCAGCACGGCTCCGGGTGGGGCGCCCGTGCTGTCGGTGCCTGCGCTGTTGGTGCCCGCGCTGTCGGTGCGCGCGCCGGTGACCGTCGAGCCGGGGCGTGGTGTCGTCGCCCGGACGAAGTCGTCGTGCATGTGCCGGGCGGCATCGAGGTCCGTGAAGCCGTGGCCCGTCCGCGTCTCGACCCGCTGCAGGCAGACCTCCACAGGCGGCAGCAGCACCACGTAGTCGAGCACCGCGACGCCGGCGAGCCGCGCGAACGTGGGCAGGAACCACGGCCCGATCACGCCGTCGTAGACCACGGCCATGCCGCCGGCGGCGAAACCGCCTGCGGCGGCCGCGGCCGCGCGGACCGTCGTGTCGTTCTGGGCGTGCGACTCCGGGAGCCAGGGCGGGATCATCCCGCGGCGCAGGAAGCGGAAGAACGCGTCGCCCTCCACGAGCACGCTCGGCTCCCAGCGGTCGGCCAGGGCCTCGGACACCGTGGACTTGCCGGAGCCGGGCGGCCCGGTCACGACGAGCAGGCCCGGGGCGACGGTTCCCGCGTCGGCGTCGGCGTCGGCGGCGGCGGGGGCGCCGGTCCGGCGCTCGGTCCCGCTCATCCGAGGTCCCACAGGAGGCGGTACCAGGCGACTCGCTCCGGGTCCTCGTCGATCCCGTACGCCTCGTAGACCAGGTGGTCGTACCCGGGGCCGTAGTTCCACCCCAGGCTGTAGGTGGCGACGCCGAGGTCGGCCCAGCGGTCGGCGACGCCGAGCCCGCCGAGGTCCACGTGCCCGAACCAGGTGCCGTCGTCGGCGAGCAGGGTGTTGGGCGCGCAGGCGTCGCCGTGACAGACGACGACCCGGTCGTGCTCGGGTGCGTCCGCCAGGCGCGCCCGCGCCTCGGCCGACCACCCGTCGGCGGCGTGACCCCGGGCCGCCCGGTCCTCGGCGATCGCCATGCGGTCCTCGATGCTCCAGGTCCACGGGCACTCGTCGACGGGCAGCACGTCGTGCAGCGCGCGGAGACCGGCCCCGATGGCCCGGGCGGCGGTCTCCGGCTCGGCGAGCCAGCGCGGGTCGACGGCGGAGCGGGCGGGCATCGCGGTCGTGACCAGCCACTTCGCCTCGGCGTCGGAGCCGATGTCGAGGACGTGCGGCACCGGCGTCCAGGTCTCGGCCCAGCGCATCCGCGCGGCCTCGTTCTCCAGGTCGACCCGTTCGGTCGTGGCCCGGTCCGAGAAAGGCATCCACTTGACGTAGTAGGCGGACGACGGTGCACGGCCCGTCACGTGCGTCGTGGGGTGTGCCGGCGGGTCGACCCGGAAGGTCAGGCCGCCCAGCTCGTTGCGCCAGGCCGGCGTGAGGGCTCCGTCGCCGGCCAGCTCGCGCACGACGTCGGGCACCGAGACCGCTTCGGCGGGGATCGTCATGGGCCCAGGGTGGCAGACCGGGGCCGGTGTCCACGAGGTGAATTCCGCTGGTGGCGGCGACGGTTGCCCCGGCGTCTCCGCAGGTGGCCCGCGACGTGCCTCCTCCGACGTGCCTCCTCCGAACGATGTACACCGCCGTGCGGAGATCGGCCGGATGGCTGACGCCGTCGTGCCCGGTCCGCGACAGGCTCGGTCCATGCCCGCCCACGAGCCGTCGAGCACGGCCACACCAGCGACCTCGTCCGTCCTGTCCGCCTCGCCGTCCGCCCCGTCCGTCGCGCCGATCCCGACGGGCGCGTCCGGTCGGATCCTCGCGCTCGACGTCCTGCGCGGGATCGCGATTCTCGGCACCCTCGCCAGCAACATCTGGCTGTTCAGCACGCCGGGCGGACCGGCGGCGTGGCTCTCGGACGGCTTCGCCACGGACGACCCGGTGCGGACCGTGCTGCAGGCCCTGTCCAACGGGAAGTTCCTCGCGCTGCTCACGCTGCTCTTCGGGGTGGGGCTCGAGCTGCAGTACCGCTCCACGGTGCGGCGGGGTCTGCCGTGGCCTGGTCGGTACGTGCTCCGGGCCGCGATCCTCTTCGTCGAGGGCCTGCTGCACTACGTGCTGGTCTTCGAGTTCGACGTGCTCATGGGGTACGCGATCGCCTCGCTGCTCGCCGCCTGGTTGGTCGGGCGCAGCGACCGTGTGGTGCGCGCCTGGGGCGGCGTGGTGGCCGGCGTCTACGTCGCGGCGATCGTGGCGCTCACCGCGCTCCTGGTCGGCACCTCGGGCGCTCAGGCCGAGGGCGGGCAGGGCAGCGACGGGCAGGGTGGAGTCGGGCAGGCCGGGCAGGGCGAGACGACGACCGCCGCGGGCGACGGCGTCGCGAGCCTGTCGACGGCGAGCTGGCTGGACCAGGTCGTGGTGCGGCTCACGCACATGGACGTGTTCCGGATCGAGCTGCTCCTCATCGTGCCGTCGGCCACGGTGCTGTTCCTGGTGGGTTCGCGGCTCGTCCGCGCGGGGATGTTCTCGACGACGGCCGAGGGGGCGCGGCTGCGTCGCCGCCTCGCGTGGGTCGGGCTGGGGGCCGGGGTCCCGCTGAACGCGCTGACGACGTGGGCCGGGCCCAGCTGGGTCCTCGTGGACCGCTACCTCGTCCCGCCGCTGGTGGCGCTCGGGATCCTCGCGCTGGGCACCACGCTCGTCGCCCGCCTGCGGCCGGGTAGCCCGCCGAGCCTGCTGCGGCGCGGCGTCGAGGGGGTCGGGCGGACCGCGCTGTCCTGCTACGTGCTGCAGAACGTGCTCGCCTCGGTGATCTGCTTCGACTGGGGTCTTGGTCTGGCCGGGGGCGACCCGTGGCAGGTCGTCCTGATCTGGGCTGCGATCTCGCTGACGCTGATGGTGGCGGCGCCCCTGTGGCTCCGTAGGTGGCACCGCGGCCCGATCGAACTCGTGATGCACCGTGTCTACGACGCGGGCCGCAGGTGACGTCGCGGGCCGGGCTGCTGGCCGACGCGCCGCACCCGGAGTGCCTCCTCGGCGTCCCAGAGGGCCCGGTAGTAGCGGGTGCGTTCGAGGTCCGGCGCGACGCCGTAGGCGGCCAGGACCAGTGGCTCCAGCCCGGGGCCGTAGCGGCGCGTGACGCTCCGGGTGGTGACCGCGATGTCGGACCAGCGGTCGGCCACGCCCAGGTCGCCGACGTCGACGTGGGCCGCGAACCGTCCGGCGCGGTCGAGCAGCGTGTTCGGCACGGTCGCGTCGCCGTGGCACACGACGAGCCGGTCCACCCGCGGCGGGGTGCCCAGCGTCGTCGTGATCGACGGACGGGCCGCCGTGCCGGTCGGAAGGGCGGCGACGCGCAGCTCGGCCGTGCGGACGAACGGGCAGGTGTCGATGGGCAGCGCGTCGTGGAACCGGCGCAGGCCCAGGCCGACGGCGATCGCCGAACGCTTCGCGAGGGCGCGCCAGCGGGGTTCGATGGCGGACGTGGCGAGCGTGCCGCCCACCTCGACGGTCTCGGTCAGCAGCCAGGACCCGCGCGGGTCGCGTCCCACGGCGAGCACGCGGGGCACCGCCGTGAACGATCCGGCCCAGGTCAGCCGGTCCGCCTCGGCGAACGGGTCGGGGCAGGCCGAGGAGCGGGGGACCCACTTGAGGTAAGTGCTCCGGCCGGCGGTGTCCGACGCCGGGCCGGGTGGCCGCCCGTCCTCGAGCCGGGCGGTGAAACCGCCGTACTCGTTGCGCCACACGGGAACGACCGTCGCGGCCGGCCGCAGTCGTCCAGCCAGGTCGTGCATGACGGGCGGTACTTCGACGGGTGTCGGACCGATGCCGACCACTGTGCTCGACACGGCACCATCCTCCCATAGAGCGGGTGAAAAATGGCGACCGGTTCGTGATGCCGCAGGGCACTGGGTGACACGACGGGGCCGGGTGCCCGGCGCGCTGATCGGCGTCGGGCACCCGGCCCCGGATGGTCAGTGGGTGTCAGACGGCGGTCAGCGCCCCGCGCGTGTCGAGGGCCGCCGGCGCCTGCGCGCCCGTGCCCGCGCCGGCGTCGGTGCCGGCGTCGGCCGCGGCGGCACCGGTCACGGTGACGTCGACGCACTGGTAGAACGCGTTCACGGTGTCCGCGATGTTCCAGCGGGCCAGGATCGTGTGGTCACCGGCCGGCAGGCCGCTCAGCGTGTGCTCGACGGTCGCGCCGGGCTGGGCGCCGCCGTCGTCCACGGTCTTGAAGAGCTGGCCGTCCACGAAGTACTCCCAGGTGGACGTGGAGTGCCGGGCCGTGATCTGCCAGCGGAACGTGGTGTCGCCGCCGATGGTGGTGCGCGGCCAGGGCAGCGAGTCGTCGTCGACCACGGTGAAGCCGCTGCCGCCCGAGCACTGCGTGGAGCCCTTCGGTGCCTCGACGCTCTGCGGCTCGTACTGGAGGCCGCCGCAGTCGAAGCTCACGGTGCCGGACGCGCAGTGGTCCGCGCGGCTCGGGGGGCTGGTGATCCAGCCGTGGGCCTGCGCCTGCGGCAGCAGCGCGCCCGGCGCGGCGGTGAGGAAGGCCGCCGCGAGTGCCAGGGCGGCGAGCGCGGAGAGCAGGAGGCGGGTCTGCGGGCTGGCGGTTCGTGCACGGTTCACGGTGATGCCTTCCGTCGTACGAGCGGGTGAAATTTCCTGGGTAGGCATCGAACCTAGGAAATGGTCGCTTTGCTGACAATGAGGGTGAATTCGTACGCGGTTCCCCGTATTTTCGGCTGCGGACGCCTGTGAGCGGGTCGTCATGCACGGACCAGCCGACTGACTCGGCCTATTCCGCGTGGCGAGTCAGCCGGCTGGTCGTGGGTGGGACGTGGGTCGTGGGTCGGTCTAGCCGCCGGGAGTCAGAGGTGGGCGGCTAGCAGGCGGCCGCTGACCGCCGTCTGGCCGGCGCTCGGGCTGCCACCACCGATGTTGACGTCCATGCAGGCGTAGAACGCCATGGCGGTGTCGTACACGTTCCAGCGGGCGAGGATCGTGTGGTTGCCGCTCGGCAGGCCCGTGAGGGTGTGCGTGACCGTCGCGGGCGGTGTGGCGCCGTTGTCGTTCACCGTCTTGAAGAGCCGGCCGTCCACGAAGTACTCCCAGCTCGCCGTCCGGTGGAAGGCCGTCAGCGTCCATCGGAAGGTGTGCGTGCTGCTGATGCTGGTGCGGGGCCATGCCAGGGAGCTGTTGTCCAGCGTGGTGAAGCGGCTGCCGCCGGAGCAGAGCATCGACCCCTTCGGCGCCTCCACGCTCTGCGGCTCCCATTCGACGCCGTTGCAGGACCAGCTGACGGTCCGCTTGGCGCAGTGGTCCTGCCGGCTCGGCGGCGAGACGACCCAGCCGTGGGCCTCGGCCCGGGGGGTCAGGGCGTTCGGTGTGGCGACCAGCGCCGTCAGGGTCAGGGCCAGGACGGCGAGGACGCCGAGCAGGACTCTGGCGACGGGTGTCTGCGGTGCGGTGACTCTCATGGGGCTCACCTCGTGTTCTGTCGGTGGGGACTGCGAAGTTGGGAGTTGCCTGGGGTGCTCCTGAGTGCTGGGGTGCGACAGGCACGACGCTAGAAAGGAGGATGGCCCGCCGACAAGTAGGGCAACTACGTACGGGTGCGGGCTCGAAAAGCGCGGGTCGACGCCGGTTACGGCGTGTCGAACGCGGTGTCGGGCACAGCGTCGAACGCGGTGTCGGGCACAGCGTCGAACGCGGTGTCGGGCACCGTGTCGAGCACCGTGTCGCAGGCCTGGACCAGCCGCTCCCGGAGCGCGCCCGACCGGCGCGCGAAGTCGCGCTGCCGCTGCACGTACTCGGCCTTGCCGTCGGGCGTCTCGATCGGGACGGCCGCGACGCCGTACTCGGAGACGTCGTACGGGGAGGCCGCCATGTCGGTCCAGCGGATGTCGCGGGCCAGCTCGAACGCGTCGAGCAGCAGGTCGCCGGGCACGGCCGGGCCGAGCTTGAGGCACCACTTGTAGAGGTCCATGTTGGCGTGCAGGCAGCCGGGCTGTTCCATACCCGCCTGGGCGGCGCGCGTCGGCCGGAGCTGGTTGCGCGCCGTCGCCTCCGGCGTGAAGAACCGGAACGCGTCGAAGTGCGAGCAGCGCACGGGGTTGGCCTCGACCACGGCGTCGGTGCCCTCGTGCCCGAGCCGGAGCGGCAGGGGGTGCCGCTGGTCGCGGCCCGCCTCGCGGTCGCGGTAGACCATGGCCCACTCGTGCAACCCGAAGCAGCCGAACGTGCCGGGCCGCGACGCCGTCGCCGACAGCAGCTCGCGGACGTACCGCACGGTGTCGCCGCGGTCGGCGAGGAACGTGTCGCGGTCGAGCGTGACGGCGGCCGGTGTGCCGTCGTCCGGCCGGGACGTCCGGTGCCACCGCCACGCGGCGCGGTCCTCCGGGTCGGGCGCGCCGGCTCCGGCCGCCGGGTTCCCGGACGCCGCCGGGTTTCCGGACGCCGCCGAGTTCCGGGCAGCCGAGTTCTCGGACGCCGCCGGGTTTCCGGACGCCGCCTGGCCGACCGTCGGACCGGGCACCGTCGGGCCGACCGCCGTCGGGCCGACCGCCTCCCCGCCGTCGGGCAGCGCGAGCGCGACGCCCGCGCCCGGGTGCCAGCGCCGCAGGTGCGCGATGCGCGTGGGGTAGTACGTGAACAGGAAGTCCTCGATCGCGTGCTTGCGCCCGGCCGTGCGGGCGGCGCGCCAGACCGCGGTGAGCGCGTCGGCGCGCTCGGCGTGGGCGGCGGCGAGGGGCAGCCACTCCTCGGGGAGCAGCGCCGCGGTCGGCCTGCCGAGGACTGTGGTCACCGGTCCAGGGTACGGCGGGCCACGGCACCGGCCCGCCGCCGGCCACGGCACCGGCTCGGCACCGGCCCGCCACCGGCCCGTCTCCGGCCCGCCACCGGCTCGGCACCGCGCGGCGCATAGGGTGCGACCATGTCCGACCTCCCTCTGCGCCGTCTCGGGCGCTCCGGCCTGTCCGTTCCCGTCGTCGGCCTGGGGTGCAACAACCTCGGCCGCCCCGGCACCGTCACCGAGACCACGGAGGGGGCCACGGCCCTGGTCGACGCCGCGGTCGACGCGGGCGTGACCTTCTTCGACACCGCCGACGCCTACGGCGCCCGGCCCGGCCTCTCCGAGGAGCTCCTCGGCGCCGCGCTCAAGGGCCGCCGCGACGACGTGCTGATCGCCACGAAGTTCGGGCTCGACGTGCACGGCGCGAACGGCCAGGACTTCGGGGCGCGCGGGTCACGCCGGTACATCGTGCGGGCGGCCGAGGCGTCGCTGCGCCGGCTCGGCACGGACTGGATCGACCTCTACCAGCTCCACGCGCCCGACCCGGCGACCCCGGTCGACGAGACGCTCGCCGCGCTGGACGACCTGGTGCGCTCGGGCAAGGTCCGGTACGTGGGTCACTCGAACTTCCGCGGCTGGCAGGTGGCCGACGCCGAGCACGTGGCCCGCGGGCTGGGCGGCGGCAGCACCCGGTTCGTCTCGGCGCAGAACAAGTACTCGCTGCTGGCCCGCGGCCTGGAGCGGGAGGTGCTGCCCGCCGCGCGGGAGTACGGGATCGGCGTGCTGCCGTACCACCCGCTCGAGAACGGCCTG
Source organism: Promicromonospora sp. NPDC110617 (assembly GCF_055598465.1). Lineage (NCBI taxonomy): Bacteria > Bacillati > Actinomycetota > Actinomycetes > Micrococcales > Promicromonosporaceae > Promicromonospora > Promicromonospora sp. NPDC110617. The sequence goes on along the minus strand of NZ_JBVKBM010000002.1, from coordinate 1,469,114 downwards.
CTCACGGGCAAGTACGCGGGCGGCGCCCGGCCCGACGGCTCGCGCCTGGTCACGATCAAGCCCCAGCTCCTGGAGACCGCGCCGTGGGCGGCCCTGGACAAGTTCGCGGCGTTCTGCCGGGAGCGGGACGTGACGGAGACCGTCGTCGCCTTCTCCTGGCTGCTGTCCCGGCCCGAGGTGTCGTCGGTGATCGCGGGCGCCACCCGGCCCGAGCAGGTGCGCGGCAACGCCCAGGCCTGGACGTGGACCCCGACGACCGACGACCTCGCCGAGCTGGACGAGATCTTCCCCGCCTGACCTGTCAGACCCCGCCAGACCCCGCTCAGACCCCGCCAGACCCCACCGCACGTGTCAGACGCACAGATCCCTCGGGTGACCTGTGCGGCTGACACGTGCGAGACGGTCTGACCCGTGCGAGACGGCCTGACACGCGGGACCCGGGCTGGGTAGCGTGGCGGGCATGAGCCACCCGTTCCGGCCGTTCCGCCAGGTCAACGTCTTCTCCGCCACCCCGACGGGCGGCAACCCCGTCGCCGTCGTGCACGGGGCCGACGGCCTCACCGACGAGCAGCTCGCCGCCTTCGCCCGCTGGACCAACCTCTCGGAGACCACGTTCCTGCTCGACCCGACCGAGGCCGGGCAGGCCGCCGGCGCCGACTACCGCGTGCGGATCTGGACGCCGGGCGGCGAGCTGCCTTTCGCCGGCCACCCGACGCTCGGCACCGCGCACGCCTGGCTGGAGGCGGGCGGCGTGCCCCGCGGGCAGGACGTGGTCCAGGAGTGCGGCGTGGGCCTGGTGCGCGTGCGGCGCGAGGACACGGGTGCGGGGCAGCGCCTCGCCTTCGCCGGTCCGCCCCTGTCCCGCTCGGGCGCGGTCGACGACGCCGACGTCGCGCAGATCGCGCGCTCGCTGCGCCTGGAGGTGTCCGACGTCGTCCGCTCGGCCTGGGTCGACAACGGTCCGGGCTGGGTCGCGGTCCAGCTCCGCGACGCCGACGTGGTGCTCGGCCTGGAGCCCGACCTCGTGGCGATGGGCGACCTGAAGCTGGGCGTGGTCGGCGAGTACCCGAGCGGCCACCCGGCGCGCACCGGCGCCGACGCGCCCGCAGTCGAGGTGCGCGCGTTCGTCCCGTCCATCGGCGTGGGGGAGGACCCGGTGACCGGCAGCCTCAACGCCGGCCTCGGGCAGTGGCTCGCCGGCGACGTGCTGCCGTCGTCGTACGTCGCGTCGCAGGGGACGGCGATGGGGCGCGCCGGGCGCGTCCACGTCACGAAGCTGCCCGACGGCGAGGTGTGGGTGGGCGGCGACACGTTCACGACGATCGTCGGCGAGGTAACGCTCTAGCTGTGATGTCCAGGCAGGCGGCCGGACCCGAGGCCCGGCCCGGCCGCTACGGGAGAGCCCGGCCGCTACGGGAAAGCCCGCCGGGCGACCCACCCGAACAGGCGCTCCAGCGGGCCCCGGCCCAGCAGGGCCCGCCACAGCGTCGCCACGACGAGGGTGACGAGCACCATCCAGCCCAGCGGCGCGTTGGTCGCGGGGTCGAGGAGGTCCCAGTAGGTGCGGGTCCACCACCAGATGGTGACGATCTGCAGGGAGTAGACGGTCAGGGCCAGCGCGCCGACGGCGGCCAGCGGCGTCACGAGCGTCAGCACGACGGCGCGCGCGGCCCGCAGGACGCCGCCGGGCCGCGCCTCGCCCCGCGCCGCGCTCCGCTCTGCGACGCCGGCAGCCCCGGCTGCCCCAGCAGCCCTGGCAGGACCGGCAGGACCGGCCGCCGGGGACGGCGCGGCCGACCAGCCGTCCCGCGCCACCCCGCCGAGCAGCAGGCACAGCCCGAGCACGCCCAGTGCGAACCCGCCGGAGCCGATCGCCTCGAACATCGTGTCGTCGTGCGGCCCCTCCAGATACAGCCCCGACACGGGCGGCCACGGGTCCGACCAGGTGGGCGGGGACGCCGCGAACTCCGATGACGTCACGGCGAGCTGCCCCTCGATGGCGGCCAGACCCCCGGCGTCGGCCACCAGGACCGCCGAGGCGACCGCCGTCAGGGCGGCCACCCCGAACCCGCCCGCCACGAGGCCCAGGTGCACCGTCGGCGACCGCAGGTCGCAGCGGCCCAGCGCGAGCCCGGCGAGCACGTACGCCATCCAGACCAGCGCGGGGTAGTGGCCCGTGAGGAGGAAGTCGGTGGCCGCGCCGGAACCGTCGTGCGGCGCTCGCAGCCCGGCGCGGGCCAGCGCCTCGGGGCCGTAGTAGACGAGGACCGGGCCGACGACCGCGACCAGCAGGGCGATCGCCGCCAGCCGGCCCGGCGGCACGCGCAGGAACGGCAGCGCGAGCACGAAGTAGGCGGCGTAGAAACCCAGGATGAGCAGCACGCGCGTGCCGAACAGGTCGAGCACCGCGACCAGGGCCAGGAGCAGCACCACGCGCACGAGGATCCGGGCGCGTGCCGTGCGCATCCGCTCGCCGGTGAACGGCGTCGAGCCGCCCGTGACCAGGGCCAGGGAGAGCCCGGCGACCGTCGCGAACAGGATCGACGACCGCCCGTGCGCGAGGCTGAGCCAGCCCTCGAACGTGCCGAGGTCGTCCGAGGTGACGCCCACGTGCGCTGTGAACATGCCGAGCACCGCGACACCCCGCGCGATGTCGGCGCCGAGCACGCGGCCCGGGCCGCCGAGCAGGTTGTCGCGGAGGGTGCTCCGCACGCGGGCGGACGGCTGGGCGAGCGTGGACATGCGCGCATCCTTGCGCGTCGCGCGGACCGGCGCGCGCGGGCCACGCCGGGTGATCGTCCGGACAGCCGTCCCGAAGGATGAGAACGCGGATGTGCAGCGTGGCGCGGCGCACATACAGTGCGGCCATGACCGGCAGCGCCAACGAGCACGACATCGCTCGCATCGACACGGCCCGCACCGACGCGTCCAGCCACAAGCTCGGCGACACGTTCGGCGGCAGGTTTCCCGCGAACGAGGGCAGCGGCGGCCCCGCCCGGGACCGGACCACGCCCGCGGGCACCGACCCCATCGACGCGGTCGACGCCCCCAGCAGCCTCACGAGCCTGACCCGCGGCGCGGAGAGCGCGGAGAGCCCCGACAACCCGGGCGCGGGGACCGACCTGTCCAAGGAGTCCGAGTCCTACACGCACGGGCACCACGAGTCCGTGCTGCGCTCGCACCGGCGCCGGACGGCGGCGAACTCCGCCGCGTTCCTGCTGCCGCACCTGCTCTCGGACATGACGCTGCTCGACGTCGGCTGCGGCCCCGGCACCGTCACCGTCGACTTCGCCGAGCGGCTCACGCAGGGCAGCGTCGTGGGCGTCGACGCCTCCGACGACGTGCTGGAGTCGGCCCGCGGCCTCGCCGACGCGCACGGCACCAAGAACATCACCTTCGAGCACGCCAACGCGTACGAGCTGCCCTTCGAGGACGACTCGTTCGACGTCGTCTTCGCCCACCAGCTCCTGCAGCACCTCTCCGACCCGGTCGCGGCCCTGCGCGAGATGAAGCGCGTGGCCAAGCCGGGCGGGTTCGTCGCGGTGCGCGACGCCGACTACGAGGCCATGACCTGGTACCCGGAGTCCGCCGAGCTCACCGAGTGGAACATGCTCTACCACGAGGTCACGCACACCTATGGCTTCGAGCCGGACGCCGGTCGCCGCCTCGCCTCCTGGGTGCGAGACGCCGGGTTCGACCCCGCCACGATCGAGCCCGGGGCGAGCGTCTGGTGCTACGCCACCCCGGACGACCGCACGTGGTGGGGCGGGCTCTGGGCCGAGCGCTGCACCGAGTCCAACTTCGCCGTGCAGGCCAAGGACTCGGCGCTCGCGGACGACGTGGCCCTCGAACAGCTCGCCCAGGGCTGGCGCGAGTGGGCCGCGGCCCCGGACGGCTGGTTCGCGGTGCTCAACGGCGAGGTCCTGGCGCGCGCCTGACCCCTACGCCTGCGTGGGCCGGGCCGGAGCGCTCCGGAGCCGGACGAGGCGGGCGGCGAGCCCGCCGCCCGCCCCCAGCACGAGGGCCAGGCCCAGCAGCACCACGGCCGGGTACAGCCACAGCACGACGCGGTAGGCGGCCACGGGTTCGGACAGGCCCATGAGCGTGGCCCCGAGCCAGGGGAGCGCCGCGCCGAGGAGCGCGACCAGCGCGAGCGGCACCAGGCGCAGCACGGTGGCGCGCCGGGATCCAGCGGCGCGGCGCTCCGCCCACCGCCGGGAGCGGACGGCGACGAGCACCCCGCCCAGCAGGGCGAGCACGGCGAGGCCCACGACGACGGCGTTGAACGGGTCGAACGGGTTGGTCATCGGCAGGGGCGTGCCGCCGTCGACCGCCACGACGGCGTCGTGCGTCAGCGCCATGGGGTCCCCGGCGGCGTTGGTGAGCACCACGGCGCCGGTCCCGGTCCGCGGGGAGAACTCGATCCCGGACGCGAAGGTGGCCAGCGTGCCGCCGTGCCCGACCAGCGGCGCGTCGTCGCCGTCGGCCGTGGTGCCGTGCCAGCCGTACCCGTACTCCGTGCCGCTCGTCGGCACGTCGTGGAACGCGCGGAAGGTCTCCGCGCGCAGCAGCCGCTCGCCGGTCGCGGACGCGCCGTCGCCCACCTGGAACCGCAGCCAGGCCGTCATGTCTTGCGGAGTCGAGACGATGCCGCCGCTCCCGGCGCAGGCCAGCGGGAGCTCCGGCACGGCGACCCGTGCGGGGCCCAGCAGGGAGAAGCCCCGGTCGAGGCCGGCCGGCTCGGTGTCGCACCGCTCGGTCACGGTCGTGGAGGTCATGCCGAGCGGCTCGAAGACGTTCTGCTCCAGGTACTCGCCGAAATCGGCGCCGTCGCCTGGATCGCCTGGTCCGCCCTGGCCGCCGGCCGTGCGCTCGACGAGGCGCGCCAGCACCGCGTAGCCCGCGTTGCTGTACAGGGTGGTGGTCCCCGGCGCGGCGGCCAGCTTCTCGGGCGCGAGCCGGCCGACGGTCTCCGCGGGCGCCGACGCCGGCTCGGCGGCGTACTCCAGCCCCGTCGCGGCCAACCCCGACCGGTGCGTCAGGAGGTGTTCGACCGTGATCGAGCGGTACCGGTCGTCGGCCGGCCGGAACTCGGGGAGCAGCCCGGCGACCGGGTCGTCGAGCTCGAACCGTCCGGCGTCCACCTGCTGCAGCACCGCCAGCGCGGTGAACGCCTTGCTCATCGAGCCGATGCGCAGGGGCGTGTCCTCGCCGACCTGGGCACCGCTGCCCGTCGTCCCGTGCACCCGCACGCGCGCGGCGCCGTCGGCCAGCGTCACCAGGGCCAGGCCGGGGGTGCGGTGCACCCGCAGGTACTCGGCCAGGTACGCGTCGACGGCGGCGTCGTCCGCCCCTGCCGTGACGACGCTCTCCCGAAACGGAGCGGCCGTTCCGTTTGCGGACGCCGGGACGGCCGTTGCCGCCCTCGACGGCGCTGCCGCCGCCGTTTCCGCCGTCGACGGAGCTGCCGCTGCCCCTGCTGTTGCTGGGGCGAACGCGATCACCGCCGCCGTCAGGAGCGCAACGCCCCGTGCCGCGCGAAGGCGCCGCGCCCCGATCCGGTCGTTCGTCATCCGAGCTCCTCGTCACCGCGCCCGGCGCCGTCCGCGGCCAGGTCGTCCCGCGCGTCACGCTATGGAGCGGGGCGGATCCCGGGCATCGGGGATGACCTGGGCCGCAGCCCTGAACCGTCCCTGACCGCCCCCTGACCGACCCCGACGGGGCCCACCGCGTCGCGCGGCTTACGCTGAGCCCGTGCGTATCGCGAGATTTACCACCGGAGACGACCCCCGCTTCGCCCTCGTGCAGCAGGAGGGTGACAGGACCTTCCTCGCCGTGCTGGGCGGCGACCCCCTCTACATGCCGGCCATGCCGACCGGCGAGCGCATCGAGCTGGGTGACGGCGTCCGGCTGCTCGCCCCGGTGATCCCGCGCTCCAAGATCGTGTGCGTGGGCAAGAACTACGCCGACCATGCCAAGGAGATGGGCGGCGACGTCCCGACCACGCCGCTGCTGTTCTTCAAGCCGAACACCGCCGTGGTCGGCCCGGACGACCCGATCGTGCTGCCGGACTTCACGCAGGAGGTCTCCTACGAGGCCGAGCTGGCCGTGGTGATCTCCAAGGTCTGCAAGGACGTCACCCCGGAGAACGCGCCGGCGTACATCCTGGGCTACACCGTCGCGAACGACGTCACCGCGCGCGACGCCCAGCGCACCGACGGGCAGTGGGCCCGCGCCAAGGGCTTCGACACCTCGTGCCCGCTCGGGCCCTGGATCGACACCGACCTGAACCCGGAGGACGTCGCCGTGCGCTCGCGCGTCAACGGCGAGCCGCGCCAGGACGGCCGCACCCGCGACATGGTGTTCGACGTGCCGTTCCTCGTCTCGTACATCTCCGAGGCCATGACCCTGCTGCCCGGCGACGTGATCCTCACCGGCACCCCCGCCGGCGTCGGCCGGATCGACCAGGGCGACCGCGTCGAGGTCGAGGTCGAGGGTGTGGGCGTCCTCGCCAACCCGGTGCTGCGGCGCCGCTGAGGTGAGCGCCGAGACCCGGCCGGGCACCCAGTCCGGCACGTCCCTGCACGCCGACGCCCTGGCGACCCTGCGCTCCTGGACCGGGCCGACGCCGGAGCAGGAGCGCCTCCGGGCCCGGTACGTGACGCACCTCGAGGCGCACGACGACGGCGTGTTCCGCGAGTCCGTGCCGGACCACCTCACGGCGTCGACCCTGGTGCTGTCGCACGACGGCGCGCGGGTGCTCCTCACCCTGCACGCCAAGGCGCGGCGCTGGTTCCAGCTCGGCGGGCACCTGGAGGCCGGGGACGCCTCGCTGGCCGACGCCGCCGCCCGCGAGGCGCGCGAGGAGTCCGGGATCGCGGGGCTCGCGCTCGACGCCGTCCCGGTGCACCTCGACGAGCACGTCGTGCCGTTCTGCCGACCGGGCACGGGCGACCCGGACCGGCCGGTGCACCACCTGGACGTGCGGTTCGTCGCCGTCGCGGCACCCGGTGCGGAGACGGCGGTCTCGGACGAGTCCCTCGACCTGCGCTGGTGGTCCGTCGACGCGCTCCCGGAACCCGAGCTGGCCGAGCTGGTGATGCTGGCCCGCGCCCGGACCAGTGGAGCATGATCGAGGAATGATCATCAGGCGCTCCACGGCCCGGGTCCGGCCCGGGATGCTCGACGAGTTCCGCGCGTTCATCGAGGCGGGCACCGCCGGGTTCGCGACGCACGCCGGCTTCGTGAGCGACGAGATCGTCGTCCGCCGGGGGAGCGGGGCGCCGGGCACCTCGACCGCGGGCGCCGCGACGCTGGACGCCGCGACCCCGGACGCCCCGGTTCCGGACATGCTGACCTACGTGAGCCGCTGGCGCGACGCCGCGGCGCTCGCGGCGTACGCCGGGCCGGGGTGGCGCACCGAGCCCGTGGTGCTGCCGGACGAGGACCGGTTCCTCCTCGGGCCGCTGCGCGTGCGGCACGTCGAGCTCCGGCACGCGAGGCCGGCGGACGCACCGGCGATCGCCGCCGTCTGGCACGCGGCCTGGGGCGACGGCCACCGTGGCCTCGTGCCGCCGGCGCTGGAGGCGGCCCGCACCCGGGAGTCGTTCGGCCCCCGCGCCGCGGCCCGGGTCCCGGGGACGACGGTGGCGGTGGCCCTCGACACCGCCCCGGGCGGCGCCGCGGCCGGCGGCGAACCGGGCCAGGACGCCGTCGCCGGATTCGTGACCGTCAAGGGCGAGGAGCTGGAGCAGCTCTTCGTCGCGGCGGCCCACCGAGGCTCGGGGATCGCGGCCGAGCTGCTGTCCGCGGGGGAGGCCCGGATCGCGGCCGCCGGGCACACCGAGGCCTGGCTCGCCGTCGTGACCGGCAACACGCGGGCACGCCGGTTCTACGAGCGCGCCGGCTGGTCGGACGGCGGCCCGCTGGACTACCGGGCGGAGACGGCCGAGGGTCCCGTGCCCGTGGCGACGCGGCGGTACCTCAAGCGGCTGGGCTAGCCCACCGCCGACATTCGTGGTCACCGCGGTGCCCGGCACGCATCATGGTCCCCGTGGAGACCGCACGACGATTCCTGGCACTGACCCCTGTGGCGTTCGGCATCACCGCGGTGGTGCTCGTGTACCTCCAGACGAGCGGCGACATCGCGTGGGACGGCGTCGTGTTCGGGCTCGTGAGCGCGCTCGTGGTGACGGCCGGCGCGCTCGGGTCGATCGTCGCCGCGGCCGCCCTGCTCCGGCTGCTGGAGGTCCGCAGCGACTGGGCGTCGCTGGCCGTGGGCCTCGTCCTGGCCACGGTCGTCCTGGCGGTCGCCTACTTCGTCGTCGCCGTCTCGCTCCCGGAGGGCGACGAGGGGTGGCCCCTCCTCTTCGTCCTGACGCCCGCCTTCGCGTCGATCCCGGTGTGGCCCGGCTTCGCGGTCGCCCTCCTGATCCGCGCCTGGCGGGACCGGGTGGCCCGGCAGGCGCCGCCGTCGGGCCCCGCAGCGCCTAGGCTTGGCCCGTGACTTCCGTGACCGACACCCCGACCCAGCCCGCGCCCGACGGCGCGGCCGTGCGCGTCCGCTTCGCGCCGTCCCCGACCGGCATGTTCCACGTGGGCGGTGCCCGCTCCGCGCTCTTCAACTGGGCCGTGGCGAAGCAGCAGGGCGGCACCTTCGTGCTGCGCATCGAGGACACCGACGCCTCGCGCAACCAGCCCGAGTGGGTGGACGGCATCCTGTCGGCCATGGAGGCGCTGGGCATCCGCAAGGACGACCCGGCCTTCGAGGGCCCGTACTTCCAGTCCGAGAACGCGGGCATCCAGAAGGACGCCGCCCAGCGCCTGTTCGCCGAGGGCAAGGCGTACTACTGCGACTGCACGCGGGACGCCCTGATCGCGCGCACCGGCAACCAGCAGACCGGCTACGACGGCTTCTGCCGCGACCGCGGGCTGGAGTACGCCGAGGGCCGCGCGCTGCGCTTCCGCACGCCCGACGAGGGGGAGACGCAGGTCGTCGACCTGATCCGCGGCAACCCGACCTTCCCGAACGCGAACCTCGAGGACTTCGTCATCGCGCGCGGCAACGGCTCGCCGGTGTTCCTGCTGGCCAACGTGGTGGACGACATCGACGAGCACATCACCCTCGTCATGCGCGCCGAGGAGCACCTGCCCAACACGCCCAAGCAGCAGCTGCTCTGGGAGGCCCTGGGGCAGACGCCGCCGCAGTGGGCGCACATGCCGGTGATCGTCAACGAGAAGCGGCAGAAGCTCTCCAAGCGCCGGGACAAGGTGGCCCTGGAGGACTACCTCGCGGAGGGCATCCTGCCCGACGCGATGGTCAACTACCTGATGCTGCTGGGCTGGGCGCCGGGCAACGACGAGGAGATCCTCCCGTTCGACGAGCTGGTCCGCCGGTTCCGCGTCGAGGACATCAACTCCTCGTCGGCGTTCTTCGACGTCAAGAAGCTCACCGCCTTCAACGGCGAGTACATCCGCGCCCTGAGCGTCGAGGAGTTCGCCGTGGCCTGCGCGCCGTGGCTGCGGGCCCCGGCCGCGCCGTGGACGCCGGAGCAGTTCGACCAGGCCGTGTTCGACGCCGTCGCGCCGCTCGCGCACTCCCGGGTGGCCCTGCTGTCCGAGATCACGGCCAACGTCGACTTCCTGTTCCTGGACGCCCCGATCGTCGACGAGGACTCCTGGAACAAGGCCATGAAGGCCGGCGCCGCCGAGCTCCTCGCCGACGTCCGGGTGGCCCTGGCCGACGCGGCCTGGGAGGCCGAGGCGCTCAAGGACGTCGTCACCGTCGTGGGCGAGAAGCACGGCATGAAGCTCGGCAAGGCGCAGGCCCCGGTCCGGGTCGCCGTGACCGGACGCCGCATCGGCCTGCCGCTCTTCGAGTCGCTCGAGGTGCTCGGCCGGGAGCGCACGCTCGCGCGGGTCGACGCCGCGCTGGCTCGCCTCGCCGAGACGGCGTCGGCGAACGTGGCGTCCTAGGACCCGGACGCGGGGGCCTCGGCGCCTCGACCGGGGCGTTCTGGACTAACGTGGCAGACGTGACCGACGCCATGACTCCTGACGCCGTGCCGCCCACGACCGATCAGCCCGCGGCGCCGCCGAGCCCGACCGCACCACAGCCGACGCCGCAGTCCTCGTTGCCGGGGGCTGCGGCGCCGTCGTCCCTGGCGCCGTCGTCTTCGGTGCCGGCGTCTCGGGTGCCGGCGTCCCCGGCGGTGCGTCCGCCGACGAGCGGGGCAGCGCAGTCGTCGACCTGGGCCCCGGCCGGGGCGGTGCCGTCGTCCGCCTGGGCCCCGGCCGCGCCGCCGCAGGTGCTGCCGGCCGGGCCGCGGGAGTACCCGCAGGCCCTCCGGGGTCCGCGGCACCGCTGGTGGCGCCCCCTGGTGGGGCTGGCCGCGGCCGCCGTCGGCGTGGTCGTGATCTTCGGGGCGATGCTGCTGTACGCCCTCGTGTGGGTCGTCGCGCAGGCCTTGGGTACCCAGCTCCCGGACCCGAGCACCCTCACCGACGCCTGGTTCGTCTCGCCGGCCGGCCTGCTCGTGACGAACCTGGGCCTCGCCCTGGGTATCCCGCTCGCGCTCCTCGCGACCTGGGCGCAGGCCCGGCGCGGCGGCCTCGTCTCCTCCGTGCTGGGGCGGGTGCGCTGGCGCCTGCTGCTCGGCGGGCTCGGCATGTCGCTGCTGCTCCTGGTGCCGCTCACGATCGGCACGAGCGTCCTGATGGCCCAGCTCGGCGGGGCCGACGCCGGGCCGGGTGCCGACGAGGCCGGTCTGTGGCCGCTCACCCCGGCGTCCGGCTGGGCCCTGCTGGCGCTGGTGGTCCTGCTGACCACGCCGCTGCAGGCGGCCGGCGAGGAGTACTTCTTCCGCGGCTGGCTGACGCAGTGGCTCGGCAGCATGCTGCGCCGGCGGTGGGTCGCCGTGCTCGTGCCCGCCGTGGTGTCCGCTTTGCTCTTCGCGATGGCGCACGGCGCGCAGAGTCCGTGGTTGTTCGCCGACCGGCTGGTGTTCGGCCTGGTCGCGAGCCTGCTCGTGTGGCGTACCGGTGGGCTGGAGGTCGCCGTCGCGCTGCACGCGGCGAACAACCTGGTGGCCTTCGGCCTCGCGGTCGCCTACGACGGGCTCCAGGACGCGCTGCTGATCACCGAGGTGGCGCCGTCCGAGGGGGCGGTGAGCATCGGTGTCACGCTCGTCACGACCGCGGTCCTGCTCTGGTGGGCACGGCGCCGCAGGCCGACGCTGGTGGTGACGGACCCGGTGCCGGTGGTGAGTCCGGTGACGGGGCTGGTGGAGTACGAACAGGCACGGCACGAACAGGCACAGCACGAACGGGTCAAGGGAGAGACGGTATGACGATCGAGGGCATCCTGTTCGACGTCGACGACACCCTCGTCGACACCAAGGGCGCCTTCGCGCGGGCGCTCGAGGCGGTGCGGGCGGAGCACCTGCCGCACGTCCCGGCCGAGCGCGACCCGGAGATCCTGTCGCACTGGCGCACCGATCCGGGCGGCTTCTACAGCCGGTACACGCGGGGCGAGATGGACCACGTGACGCAGCGTCGGCACCGGGCGGCGCTGCTGCACGAGACGTTCGGCGCCGCGCCGGTCACGGAGACGTCCTTCGAGGCGTGGGACGCGTTGTTCTGGGGCACCTTCGAGCGGTCGTGGACCGCGCACGACGACGCCCGCGCCGCCGTCGACGCCGCCCTCGCGGCGGGCCTCCGCGTCGGGGTGGTGACGAACGCCGCCACGGAGCTCCAGGAACGCAAGCTGAAGGTCGCCGGGCTCGGCGACCTGCCCGTGCTCGTCGGGGTCGACACCCTGGGCTTCGGCAAGCCGGACCCTCGTGTGTTCACGGAGGGCGCCCGCAAGCTGGGCATCGAGCCGTCCCGGGCCGCCTATGTGGGCGACGAGCCCACGGTGGACGCGCTGGCGGCCCACGAGGCGGGCCTGACGGGCGTCTGGCTGGACCGGCCGGGGCACCGCCGCGGTCCGGCCTACGGGGGCCACGCCGGGCCGCGCACCGGGCTCCAGAGCGACCCGCAGGACCCGGAGGCGCTGCGTGCGGCGGGCGTCGTGGTGCTCGAGACGCTGGCGGAGCTCCCGGCGGCGCTGGGCTACGGGACCGCCCTCGGCTGACCCGATCTGACCCGGGTGACGGACGGCACCCTCATTCCGTTTTGCCCACCGTCCGAGGTCAGGTAATGTTCTCCAGCGGTAGGGCCCCCACGGAACGCCTGTCGGAGACAGGTGTATCCAGGCGGTCATACCCCCATGGGGTATGGTGTAATTGGCAGCACGAGTGGTTCTGGTCCACTTAGTCTAGGTTCGAGTCCTGGTACCCCAGCGCAGAGCACTGCGCATCCACACCGACGCAAGTTGGTTGTCGGGTGCGCTATCGTTCTCACGGTGCCGGTTCACACCGGTAGTTCAAGGCCCCCATCGTCTAGCGGCCTAGGACGCCGCCCTCTCACGGCGGTAACGCGGGTTCAAATCCCGCTGGGGGTACGCAGTCCACCGGCTCCGGTCGGCGGACGAGTTCAAGGCCCCCATCGTCTAGCGGCCTAGGACGCCGCCCTCTCACGGCGGTAACGCGGGTTCAAATCCCGCTGGGGGTACAGATGAAGGCCCGGTCCTGACGGACCGGGCCTTCGTGCTTTTCCCGGCGGCTTGCTCTCCGGTGGCAGGGCGTCGAACGTAGGGTTCGTCGGTCTCTGAGCCGTCGTGGGCCGACGAAGCCTACGTTCGCCGGTCGGCCGGTCGGTCGGCGGTCGGTCGGCGGTAGGTCCGCGAGCCGGCCGGTCGTTTCAGCGGATCTTCGGGTCCTTGCCGCCCTCGATGAACGGGCTGGGCAGGGCGTCCGATCCGTCGGTCGCGGACGTCGGCCCGCCGGGCACGTGGTCGCCGCCCTTGCCGTCGCTGGTCCGGCCCGGCAGTCTTCCGCTGCCCGACGCCGCCGCCACCGGGGGCGTGCCGTTCGCCGACGGCCGGGCGGCGCCCGTGGACCCGCCGCCTGGGCCGGTGCGGCCCGCGCCGTTCTGCACTGCGCCATCCCGCACTGCGCCGTCCCGCACCGCACCGCCGGAGGACGTGCCGGCCTGACCCGCGCCGGCGGAGAGCGGGCTTCCGGCCGCGCCACGGTCCGGAGCGGCACCGTCCGAGCCGACACCGCCCGAGCCGACGCCGTCCGAGCCGACGCCGTCCGAGCCGACGCCGTCCGAGCCGACGCCGTCCGAGCCGACGCCGTCCGAGCCGACGCCGTCCGTCGTGGTGCCGTCGGACGCAGCACCCGAAGCCCCGCCGCCCGGACCGGCCAGGTCCCGCAGCACCGGCACCTCGATACGCTGCGTCGGCGGATTGCTGCGCCGGCCGATCCGCGGCATGAGCGCGGGTGGTGCGGCGGGTGCCGGATCGGCAGGCGGTACCGCCTGCGGGCGGAAGTCGGGGCCGGACTGGGCGGCGGCCTCGGCGTCGGCGGCGTCCGGGTGGAAGAGCGTCGCGATGATGAGGCGGTACCGCGAGTCGGGGCGCGGGATCCACGTGACGCGGTCGAACGCCTGGTCCTGGCCCGCGGTCTCGAAGACGAAGGTGCCGAAGCCGAGCACCTGGCCCAGCGGGGTGCGCTCGTACCCCAAGTCGGTCACCTTCTCGGACGGCATCATCGCCACCCGGTGCACCAGGAGCCCGGTGAGCAGGATCAGCCGGCGGTCGGTCATCACGAACCACTCGGCCCGCCAGTCCAGCCACTTGTAGAGCAGCCGCAGGCCGAGCACCAGGAACGGCAGCCACACCCAGGCGAGCCCGTCGCGGACGTCCGGGTCCACCGCGACGAGGATCGCCAGCCCGAGGAAGAACGCCCCGGTCGTGGTGAGGATCGGCTCCCAGAGCCTGGCCCAGTGCCGCCGGGTGGCGACGATCACCTTCTCGTCCGCGAGGATGTACCGCTGCAGGGCGCGATGACGGATCACGAAGTCCGCTGCTGCGCTCATGCGGGTCTCCCCGGGGTGCGTTCGGAATGGTCCTCTGCCGCCGCCGACCCTACGTCGTCAGCGGCCGATCGACCCGGTGAAGAGCTCCTCGAAGAAGGTGCCGATGTTCGCGATGGCACCCCAGATGACGTCCCAGAGGGCGAGCACGACGTCGGCAGATCGCTCGGGGTCGTTGATGACCGAGTAGAGCAGGAAGATCACCACGACCCAGATGATGATGAGTCTCACCTTAGGCGGCATCAGATTCCTCCGACGTTGGTGCGCGCGCACCGGGTGTGCACACGTCGCGGACGAGACTACTGACACCACCCGGACCTGGGGAATCACCACGCCCGGCGTGGCGGCCCAACGCTCACGGACCGCTCACATCGACCGCACACCTCGTGCGCACCGGCCGGGTCGCGGGGTGGTGGCGGGCGCCGCCCGGCGGACGGCGCCCGCGCGTCACTCGCCGGACCGGTGCAGTACCTCGGTGAGCTTGTTCGCGGCGGCGACGACGGCAGCCGAGTGCAGCCGCCCGGGCTGCCGCGAGAGCCGCTCCACGGGCCCGGACACGCTGACGGCCGCCACGACCCGGCCCGAGGGGCCGCGCACGGGCGCCGAGACCGATGCCACACCGAGCTCACGTTCTGAGACCGACTGCGCCCACCCCCGGCGTCGGACACCGGAGAGGATCGTGGCCGTGAAGGTGGCGTCACGCAGGCCGCGGTGGAGCCGGTCCGGCTCCTCCCAGGCGAGCAGGACGTGCGCCGCGGAGCCCGCGCTCATGCTGAGCGTGGCGCCCACGGGGATGGAGTCGCGCAGGCCGACCGGGCGCTCGGCGGCGGCGACGCACACACGGTGGTCGCCCTGCCGGCGGTAGAGCTGCGCGCTCTCGCCCGTGTGGTCCCGCAGCGCTATGAGCACCGGGTTCGCTGCCGCCAGCAGGCGGTCCTCACCGGCGGCCGTGGCCAGCTCGTTGAGGCGCGGGCCCAGCACGAACCGCCCCTGCATGTCCCGTGCCACGAGGCGGTGATGCTCCAGAGCCACCGCCAGGCGGTGCGCCGTCGGGCGAGCCAGGCCGGTGGAGGAGACGAGCTGCGCCAGGGTGGCCGGGCCGGCCTCGAGTGCCCCGAGGACGGACGCCGCCTTGTCCAAGACGCCGACTCCGCTAGTATCGTCCATACCGCGATATTGCCGTCTCGGAACGTGAGATTGCAAGTCGAGGCCCAAAGTTGTTTCTGACAGAGGTAGTTTTGACAGGGAGGCGAACCGCAATGGCCGGCACGCTGGCGGAGAAGGTCTGGGAAGCGCACCTGGTGCGTCGAGGCGAGGACGGCTCGCCTGATCTTCTCTACATCGACCTGCACCTGGTCCACGAGGTCACGAGCCCGCAGGCGTTCGAGGGTCTGCGCCTTGCCGGACGGCAGGTGCGGCGACCCGACCTCACGATCGCGACCGAGGACCACAACACCCCCACGCTCGACATCGACCGGCCGATCGCCGACGCGACGAGCCGCACGCAGATCGAGACGCTGCGCGCCAACGCCAAGGAGTTCGGCGTCCGGCTGCACAGCCTCGGTGACGCGGACCAGGGCATCGTCCACCAGGTGGGACCGCAGCTGGGGCTGACCATGCCCGGCCTCACCGTCGTGTGCGGCGACTCGCACACGTCCACGCACGGCGCGTTCGGCGCGCTCGCGTTCGGCATCGGCACGTCCGAGGTGGAGCACGTGCTCGCCACCCAGACGCTGCCGCTCGCGCCGTTCAAGACCATGGCGATCACGGTCAACGGCGCGCTGCCCGCGGGCGCGACGTCCAAGGACATCATCCTGGCGATCATCGCCAAGATCGGCACCGGCGGCGGGCAGGGCTACGTGCTCGAGTACCGCGGCGAGGCCATCCGGGCGCTGTCGATGGAAGCCCGCATGACCATCTGCAACATGTCGATCGAGGCCGGCGCGCGCGCCGGCATGATCGCGCCGGACGAGACCACGTTCGAGTACCTCAAGGGCCGCCCGCACGCGCCCGAGGGCGAGGACTGGGACGCCGCCGTCGAGTACTGGAAGACCCTCCGGTCCGACGACGACGCGCAGTTCGACGCCGAGGTCGTGCTCGAGGCGGCCGACCTGGAGCCGTTCGTCACCTGGGGCACCAACCCGGGCCAGGGCCTGCCGCTCTCGGCGTCCGTGCCCGTCCCGGCGGACATCGCCGACGAGGACGAGCGTCTCGCGGCCGAGCGGGCCCTGGAGTACATGGGCCTCCAGGCCGGCACGCCGCTGCGCGACGTGAGCGTCGACACGGTGTTCATCGGCTCGTGCACCAACGGCCGCATCGAGGACCTGCGGTCCGTCGCGAAGGTCGTCAAGGGCCGGAGCAAGGCCGAGTCCGTCCGCGTCCTGGTGGTCCCGTCGTCGGCTCGCGTGCGCCTGCAGGCGGAGGCCGAGGGCCTCGACGTGATCTTCAAGGAGTTCGGCGCCGAGTGGCGCAACGCCGGGTGCTCCATGTGTCTGGGCATGAACCCGGACCAGCTCGCGCCGGGGGAGCGGTCGGCCTCGACGTCGAACCGCAACTTCGAGGGCCGGCAGGGCAAGGGCGGGCGCACCCACCTGGTGTCGCCGCTCGTCGCGGCCGCGACGGCGATCCGGGGCACGCTCTCCAGCGTGGGCGACCTGGACCTGCCGTACGACATCGACATCACCACGTTCGACGGCACGCCGCTCGACGGCGTGGGCGCCTCGCCGCTGGGCGAGTCCGTCGTCGTCGACCTGCCCGTTCCCGTAGCGATCCAGCCCGCGCTGCGCTGAGAGGACCACTGACCATGGAGAAGTTCACCACCCACACCGGCGTCGGCGTGCCGCTGCGGCGCAGCAACGTCGACACCGACCAGATCATCCCGGCCGTGTACCTCAAGCGGGTCACGCGCACCGGGTTCGAGGACGCGCTGTTCGCGGCGTGGCGCGGCGACCCGTCGTTCGTGCTGAACCAGGAGGCGTACTCCGCGGGGTCCGTGCTCGTGGCGGGCCCGGACTTCGGTACCGGCTCGTCGCGCGAGCATGCCGTCTGGGCGCTCAAGGACTACGGCTTCCGGGTCGTGCTGTCCTCCCGGTTCGCCGACATCTTCCGCGGCAACTCGGGCAAGCAGGGCCTCGTGGCGGGCATCGTCTCGCCCGAGGACATCGAGATCCTGTGGAAGATCCTGGAGACCAAGCCGGGCACCGAGGTGACCGTCGACCTGGCGGCCAAGACCGCCACGGCCGACGACGTCACCGTGCCGTTCCAGATCGACGACTACACGCGGTGGCGGCTCATGGAGGGGCTCGACGACATCGGGCTCACCCTCCAGGAGGCCGACAAGATCACCGCGTTCGAGGAGACCCGGGCGTCGTGGCGCCCGAAGACGCTCCCGGCCCGGCACCTGCCGTCCGTCGAGATCGAGGCGGCCCGCCCGGTCTGATGGCTGCGGGCTCGCTGGCCGAGCCGGACCCTCCTTGTCGAGCCTGTCGAGACCCTGTCTCGGCAGGCTCGACCCGTGTTCGGACCCGCCGTCAGCCACCTGCTCCGCGCAGCTGGGGCGCGAGCGCGTTCGCCACGTAGGGCGCCAGGGTGCGGGCGAAGGTGTCCGAGAGGTGGTTGTCGTCCCGGTAGACCGTGACGCCGCCGACCACCGGGAAGCAGTCGCGGGGGTCGCAGTAGACGTCGGTGAGGTCGAGGAGCGTGACGTCGCTCCGGCCGAGCCGCTCCACGGCGCCCCGTTGCGGGTCGAACGGGCCCGTCGCGTCGGCCCGCGGCGTGCGACAGTCCGTGGCGAGGTCGACGTCGGGGGCCGTCAGGCAGTCGATCACCGTCGGGTCGGGCTTGGGCACGTCGGCCACGGCCACCACGGGTAGCCCCTGGTCGGCGAGCCCGCCCCACAGCGAGACCAGCCCGTCCTCGGCGAAGGCCTCCGGCGTCGTGCCGGCGGGCGGCACCCAGTCGACGCCGCTCAGCTGCGACGTGACGACCAGGTCGTAGCCGCCGTCGACGAGCACCTGCTGGGCGCGGTCGACCCACTCGACGCACGCGGCGGTCAGCACCTCGTCCTGGACGCGCATCACGTCGGAGAACGGGCAGCCGGCCTTGATGTAGATGTCCAGCGCCCAGCCCCTGGCCTCGGCGGCCTCGACGAAGGCGCTCGAGTAGTGCGCGGCGTGCGAGTCGCCGACGAGCGCGATCCGGACGTCGCTCCCACGGTCGCCGCGCTCGCACGCGACAGGGTCCACGTCCTCCCGGGTGGTCCCGGGGCACTTGTCCGGGCCCTCCGCGTAGGGCTCCGGCATGTCGTCGCCGGCCGCCTCGGGCGCGGGGACGGCCGTGCCCACCAGGTCGGGATTGGTGCACGGTTCGCCGTGGGGCGGGCGCGCCGCCGCGCCGAAGCACTCGGCGGTGGTGGCCTGCTCGGCCTGGGCGAGCTCGGTGCGCACGTGCTCCCGCGCAGCATGCACGCCGAGCAGCGCGAGGCCGACGACGACGGCGCCCACGAGCGCCGCGGCGAGGAAGGTGGCGCGCGGCCGGAACCGGTGTCGATGGGTGAGCACCGGCTCCTCGATCCACTGCCGGGTGCCCCACGCGAGCAGCAGCGTGACCGCCAGGATCGCCACCTTGTCGACGGTGCGCAGGTCGTGCCCTGTTGCGTACGGAACCAGCACGACCAGGGGCCAGTGCCACAGGTAGACGGCGTACGACACGTCGCCCAGGAACTGCACCGGGGGAAGGCCGGCGAGGCGGCTGGTGAAACGGTCGGACGCCTGAGCCCAGATGACCAGGACGGTGCCGAGTACGGGCACGGCCGCCCAGGCGCCGGGGAACGGCGTCGCCCCCGTGAACAGGACGGCGGAGACCCCGATCAGGGCCAGGCCGATCCAGGCGGCAGCGGTCGACCACCGCCCGGTGCAGGACGGGACGAACGCGAGCAGCGCACCCGCGCCGAACTCCCAGGCCCGGGTCGGGGTGATGAAGTACGCGTAGGCCTGATCGGTGCCGGTCCAGACCAGCGAGGTCACCAGTGAGGCGACCACCACCGTGACGAGCGCCCCGGCCACCACGGGCCGCCAGGATGCCCGGCGGCCCGCGCGGTCCAGGCCCTGGGACCCGGAGCCGGTCCCGGCGGCGGGACGGAGCCGCCGTCCGACGAGCAGGCAGAGCGCGATGAGCAGCGGCCAGACCAGGTAGAACTGCTCCTCGGCGGAGAGCGACCAGTAGTGCTGGACCGGCGAGGCCACGTTCTCGGCCGCCAGGTAGTCCACGGCGTCGGCGGCCAGCACCCAGTTCTCCGCGTAGAGGCCGGACGCCGCGATCTCACGGAACCACTGCTCCCAGTGCTGCATCGGGGCGAGCGCCCGGACTCCCGCGGCGGTCACCGCGAGCACGAGCAGTGAGGCGGGCAAGAGCCGCAGGATGCGGCGGGACCAGAACTCGGTCACCGAGAATCGCCCCGCGTCGACGTCCCGCACGATGTGCGACGTGATCAGGAAGCCTGAGATCACGAAGAACACGTCCACGCCCACGTACCCGCCCGTGAGCCGGTTGGGCCAGAGGTGGAACAGGACGACCGCCAGTACGGCTACCGCCCGCAGGGCCTGGATGTCTGCCCGCAGGGCGGTTCGGCGGTCGTCCGTCACTCGTCTCTCCGTCCGCGCCCGGATGCCTCACCGCACGGATCGACCCCTGGGCGGCCTGGTGCGCGGCATCTGACACGCGACCGGGTGAACTACCGGGTGAAGTGTGGGTGAAAAGCGGTGCGGACGGAGATGCTACCTGCTATATCACCGGCGGTCCCTGGCGCACCTTCGTCAGGAGCGACTCCGCCGAGTCCTTCGCCGGGTCCCACCAGGACTCGATCCACCACGTGACCCCGGCGTCGGCCATGGCGCGGGCCTGCTCGGCCGCCTGGGCGGGGTCGCTGGACAGCTTGCCCTGCAGGATGACGTCGAACGGGCGGTCCGTGCCGTCCGGGCCCGTCGGCTCCGGCCGGTTCGCCGTGAGCCACCCGACCAGGGCGGCGATGTCGTCCGTCGTCAGGTCGTCCGCCGTGCCGCGCAGCTGCGGGACGATCCCGTCCCAGCGGAGGGCGCGCCGCAGGTTCTTGGTGGGCGGTCGCTCGGCGTCCCAGACGCCGACCGGCCACACCGGGATGCGGCCGTTCACCGGGGGCTCGGGGAAGCGGAACGGGCCCGTGGTGACCTGCTCGCCGGAGACCTCGAACTCCTCGCCCGACCACGACTTCTCCAGCCACGCCAGGGTCTCGTCGAGCAGGGCCGCGCGGTCCTTCAGCTCCGTGGCCTGGCCCGGGACGGACGTGAAGCCCCGGTCGTCGGTCACGCCGACGCCGACGGGCAGCACCAGGCGACCGCCGGAGAGCCGGTCCACGGTGAGCGCCCGCTGCGCGAGCTCCCACGGCCGGTGACGGGGGACGGCGAACACCATGGCGCCGAGCGTGATGCGTTCGGTCACGGCGGCCGCGGCCGCCAGGACGGCGAACGGGTCGTAGACCGGCATGGCCCACTCACCGCCGAGATTGATGGCATCCCAGGTGAAGAACCCGTCCCAGCCGTGCTCCTCGATCTCGCGGGCGAGCGCCACGTGCTGGTCGATGGTGCCGAAGCTGCTGATGAATCCGAACTTCATCCGTCCTCCTGATGCGTCGTCGTACCGGGGCCGACTCACACGCTATGCCGGACCACTGACACTGACACTGACACTGCCACCGACCCTGGCCCGGCACCGGGCGCGGGACGGCGGTGGCGACGGCGTGCGCCGTCCGGACCGCCGGTTAGGGTGAGCCCCGTGACCAGCACGAGCACCAGCACGAGCGCGACGCGGCCGACCGCGGAGATCTGGACCGACGGAGCCTGCAAGGGCAACCCGGGCCTGGGCGGATGGGGCGCGCTGCTGCGTTCCGGCACGCACGAGAAGGAGCTGTTCGGCGGCGACCCGGTCACCACGAACAACCGCATGGAGCTCACCGCCGTCGTCGAGGCCCTCAAGGCGCTCAAGGGCCCCACCGTCGTCACGCTGCACGTCGACTCCCAGTACGTGATGAACGGGATGAAGACCTGGATCCACGGCTGGAAGCGCAACGGCTGGAAGACCGCGAGCAAGCAGGCCGTCAAGAACGTGGACCTGTGGCAGGCGCTCGACGCCGAGGTCGCCAAGCACGAGGTGAGCTGGGTCTGGGTCAAGGGCCACGCCGGGGACCCGGGCAACGAGCGGGCCGACGCGCTCGCGAACAAGGGCGTCGACAGCGTGCGCTGACGCACGACGGGGCACGTCGGACGCCACGTCCGGACAACGAGACAGAAGTCACGTCACCACGATTCGCGCGCACCAATACCCTTGAGTCATGGCTTCCCACTACGACGTCGTACTCCTCGGTGCGGGCCCCGGCGGCTACGTCGCCGCCATCCGCGCTGCCCAGCTCGGCAAGTCCGTTGCGATCATCGAGGAGAAGTACTGGGGTGGTGTCTGCCTCAACGTGGGCTGCATCCCCTCCAAGGCTCTGCTCCGCAACGCCGAGCTGGCCCACATCTTCACCCACCAGAAGGACTTCTTCGGCATGTCCGGAGACGTCACGTTCGACTTCGGGAAGGCCTTCGACCGTTCACGCACGGTCGCGGACGGCCGCGTCAAGGGCGTCCACTTCCTGATGAAGAAGAACAAGATCACCGAGCTCGACGGCCGCGGCACGTTCCGCGACGCGAACACCATCGAGGTGGCCCTCAACAAGGGCGGCACCGAGACCGTGACCTTCGACAACGCGATCATCGCGACCGGCTCCGAGGTGCGCCTGCTGCCCGGCGTCGAGCTGTCCGAGAACGTGGTCACCTACGAGAAGCAGATCCTCACGCGCGACCTGCCCAAGTCGATCGCCATCGTCGGCGCCGGCGCGATCGGCATGGAGTTCGGCTACGTCCTGAAGAACTACGGCGTGGACGTCACGATCATCGAGTTCCTCGACCGTGCGCTGCCGAACGAGGACGCGGACGTCTCCAAGGAGATCGCCAAGCAGTACAAGAAGCTCGGCATCAAGGTGCTGACCTCGACCGCCGTCCAGACGGTGAAGGACGAGGGGTCGTCCGTCACCGTCTCGTTCAAGGGCGTCAAGGACGACAAGCCGGGCGAGCTCGTGGTCGACAAGGTGCTCATGGCCGTCGGCTTCGCGCCGAACGTCAAGGGTATCGGCCTGGAGAGCGCCGGCGTGGAGCTCACCGACCGCGGCGCCATCGGCATCGACGACTACATGCGCACCAACGTGCCGCACATCTACGCGATCGGCGACGTCACCGCCAAGCTCATGCTGGCGCACGTGGCCGAGGCGCAGGGCGTCGTCGCCGCCGAGACCATCGCCGGGGCCGAGACCCAGACGCTGGGCGACTATCGCATGATGCCGCGCGCGACCTTCTGCTCCCCGCAGATCGCGTCGTTCGGCCTCACGGAGCAGCAGGCCAAGGACGAGGGCTACGACGTGAAGGTCGCCTCGTTCCCGTTCATGGCCAACGGCAAGGCCCACGGTCTGGGCGACCCGACCGGCTTCGTGAAGCTGGTTGCCGACGCCAAGTACAACGAGATTCTCGGCGCCCACATGATCGGCCCGGACGTCTCGGAGCTGCTGCCCGAGCTCACGCTGGCGCAGAAGTGGGACCTCACGGCCGACGAGATGGCGCGCAACGTGCACACCCACCCGACGCTGTCGGAGGCGCTGCAGGAGTCGATCCACGGCATCGCCGGGCACATGATCAATTTCTGAGTCCGGCCTCCCGACCTCTCGGGAGCCGTACCTGGCCAGAGGCCCGGATCCGCGGAACTCCGCGGATCCGGGCCTCTTGGTGTCCTGGCGACCGCAAGGATCACGTCCGCGGTCAGTCGAACTCCGCGAACCGCTCCAGGAGCACGTCGTCGGTGTCGGCCTCGACCGCGACCCAGAGCTCCAGCGCGGGGATCGCGGACCCCCCGCCGTCGTCGTCCTGCGCGACCCACGGCCTGCCCACCGAGGGGTTCTCGCTCGTGCCGTCCGGGTCGGGTGTGTAGCGCCAGCGTGCGTCGCGGTGGATCCGTGCGACCTCGCCCAGGTACCAGATCGCGCCTTGCACGAGGTCGTCCTCGATCCGGGCGTCGAGTTCTTCCGCGGACGGGATCCGCAGCCGGATCACCTGTGCGAGCGGCACCAGCGACGCCGGGCTGAAGTCGAGCTCCTGGGCCCGCCCGGTGTCCGCGGACCATGCGTCGAACCTTTCCCGGCGCGTGGTGAGCCAGCGGGTGAGCCAGGGGTCGGGCGGGCCGTCCTCCCCACGGCTCGGCAGCGCGGGCAGGTCGGCGCGGCGAGGTTCCCAGCCGTCGTCGGCGGCACGGCGCCGGGCCCCCTCCGCCGTGACGCGTGCGTGCTCGGTCGCCCAGACGGCGCCCGTGCGGCGGGTGACGGCGTCGAGGACGAGCGACATCGGCTCGACCGTCCCGCCGACGTCCAGGACGGCGACGGGCAGACCGGAGCTCCCGTCCCACGCCCAGGCCCCGCCGCCGACGGTCAGCAGCACCTCCCCGAGGTACCCGCCGAGCGCCTCGACCAGGCCCTCGCGGGGCGCGGCGTCCAGCGTCTCGACAAGCAGGAGGCGTTCGAGGTCGTGCAGGGACGCGGCGGAGTGGTCGAGCGTCGTGCCGG
Source organism: Promicromonospora sp. NPDC110617 (assembly GCF_055598465.1). Taxonomy (NCBI): domain Bacteria; kingdom Bacillati; phylum Actinomycetota; class Actinomycetes; order Micrococcales; family Promicromonosporaceae; genus Promicromonospora; species Promicromonospora sp. NPDC110617. The sequence goes on along the minus strand of NZ_JBVKBM010000002.1, from coordinate 1,445,458 downwards.
ACCCGGCGACGAGGTCCTGCAGCCCTGCGAGCATCGGGCCGATGTGGTCGAGCCAGTGGGCGAGGCCGTCGTCGGGCGCTGTCTGCATGCCGCCACGGTAGGCGGGTGGGCGTCGCCGTCGCCACGGAATCCGGGCCGCACCGTCCGGTTTTGACTTTTGTCGCGCTTGTGCTACTTCGGTGCGTACGTTGGTGCCGCCATGCGACGTCCGGCTCGATGGCCGGACGGGCCCATCGTCCTGGAAGGAGTCATCGTGTCGCTGACGACCGAGACTCGGAAACGGCTACCGGCAGTCCTCCTGGCTCTCGCACTGACCTTTTCCCTGGTGACGGTCCCGCAGGCGGAGTCCGCCTCCGCGGCGCCGCTCAAGGGAAAGCTGTGTCGTGACGTGTTCGACCTGCCCGCACCCACGGGTCCGCCGCGGACCACGATGCCCGACCCGGCGGAGATCGCCGCGCTCGGGGACCTGCCCCTGGACTACGTGAACCCGGCCGAGCCGGTCCGGAACGCCGCGCTGCCGAGCGACGATCCGGCGAAGGTGCGGGCGAAGTACGGCACGAACTACCGGGGGAAGGGCGTCGGCACCGAGAAGCACCTGTTCGCGCGGTGGAACGCCTGGCTCGACAAGCACCCGGAGCTCAAGACGAAGGCGGATATCAACGCGGCCTTCGACGGCTGGCGCACCAGCTACGTCACCGTGCACGACAACAACGCGCGGGGGCACGCCCTGCACAAGCTCGTCGTGGAGAAGCTCGGGCTGACCGGCGACGACTGGCTGTGCGAGAAGACTCTCGGCGAGAAGGGCAAGACCGTCCGGGTGGACATCGTCCACAAGAAGACGAAGTTCGCCATCGAGGTGAAGGCGGGGTCGGGGCACACCCGGGACCAGCTGGCGAGGTACAAGGACCTCGTCGACAAGAAGACGCTGTCCCGCACCACGTACGTCCACGGCCAGGCACCGGACAAGCCCACCCGTGATGCGCTCAAGAACGCCAAGATGGACTCGGCCCCGATCAAGGTGAAGCCCAGGATCACCAACATCCGGCCGACCTTCCCGGGCGGGTGCGTCTCCGGCATGAGCGTGGTGCAGCCCACCGCCCGCTGCGCGCCCGGCCCGATGGACCCGAGCTCGAAGGGCCAGAACAGCAAGGTGCAGGACCTGGCGCGGCAGACCGGCAGGAACCCGGCCGAGGCGCGGCGGTACCAGAAGCTGCCCGGTGAGCTCGGCGCGCGCGACTGGGGGTTCCGGCGGCCGGGTGGGATCGACTGGTCGACGCTCGAGCTCAGCTACCTGGAGGTCGACCCCGGCACGGGCGACGTCGGCTACTCGTTCCAGGCGGACGACAACCCCGACGAGGCGGCGAACCCGTCCTTCGGCGGCGAGGAGACCCTGGGCCTGAGCTCGGACGCGTTCTACACGTGGCTCGCCCTGCCCGACCAGGTGTTCTGGGTCAACCTCAACCCGGATCACCCCGACCAGGTCACGGACCCGCTGTTCGCGGACACCAAGGCCGCTCGCGTGCTCCTGGAGGCCGACCTGGAGATGAAGCGTGACTTCACGCGGTTGACCAATCCCGAGACCGAGGTCGGTGCGGCGTACTGGGACTCGTTGCGGACCAACCCGGACGGCAGCGTGTGCTGGCCCTCCACCCGCCAGTGGATCTACGCCGCACCGGCCAAGGTCCGTCAGGAGGGTGACCGCCTGTACATCCTCGATGCCCCGATGAGCGTCGGCAAGGAGCGGATGGAGTTCACCAACTACCCCGACGGCCAGGAGCCCTGCACCGCGAGCGACGAGATCATGGACCACAACTTCCGGATGGCGCAGGAGCACCTCGCCCCCGTGGTCGAGCAGCTGATCAACACCGACCCGAAGTACGCGGACCTGCGCAGCGTCTACCGGGCCCGGGTCGCCGCCGCGTGGGTGAAGCAGCGCAACGAGGCGAACCCGGGACCGTACGACGCGATCATCGACTCCGGGGACGTGTCCCTGTGGCCCGAGGGGACCGGCTGGGAGGCCAAGGACGTCTGGGACGACATGATGGAGAACGACTGGACCCGGGTCCAGTTCGAGGTCACCCGGGAGGAGATCGTCGAGGGCGAGCCGTACACCTGGACCTATCCGATCTACGGTGGCGTCGAGCTGGACAAGTCGCCCAGGAAGCAGACGCCGAAGGAGGAGTTCCGCCGCGACCATCCGGAGCTGCCCCGGGCCGTCCAGGAATCCCGCGTCGACATCGTGGGCTACGGGGACGAGGACGCGTTGATCGGTGGTGGCACGGCGCAGGAGCCGGTCGAGCCGGAGCCGACCCCGACCCCGACCCCGACCCCGACCCCGACCCCGGACGACCCGCCGGCCCGGAAGGAGCCGCCGCTGGTCGCCACCGGCTGATTCCGCCAGCGGAGCGCAGGCCGGCCCGTCGATACGGGCCGGCCTGCGCCGTCTCGCGGGACCGCCGCACTGTCCCGGTTCGGTAACAGCCGTCGTGCAGCGCGATGGTGATGTGCTCTCACCGTCGAGGTTCGTGGATGATGACTGCTCATGGACGCCAGAAAGCCGCTGTCGGGTCTCTATGCCCCGATGCCCGAGGTGGGAACGAAGAAGTTCTGCGTGTTCTGTCGCCAGCCGGTGACCCTGGAGCAGGCGGCCTCGGGGTGGCACTACTGGACGGCGTTCGGTGACCCGGTGGACGGCGGCCGGCACTGCTACGGCGGCACCATGGGCAACGTCCACTCGCCGGCCCTGCGCACCCTGCACCTGCCGCTGGCGGAGTCCGACGACCTGAAGTGGGCCTGGCGGTACTCGCCGGAGGGCGAAGGCCGGTTGCAGTAGCGCGCGCCTCCCGCGCCGCCGCCCGCGTCTCAGAACGGCCAGACGAGCGGCACGTACCAGACCGCCGCCCCGAGGAACACGAGGGCCAGCGGCAGGCCGAGCCGCCAGTAGTCCCCGAACCGGTAGCCCCCGGGCTGCAGCACCATGAGGTTGGCCGGCGTCGCGATCGGGGTGAGGAACGCCGCGGCCCCGACCACGGCGAGGGCCATCATGAACGGCTGCACGCTCACGTCGAGCGTCTGGGCGAACGACACTGCGACCGGCGCCATGACGAGCACCGTGGCGACGTTCGAGATGAACTGGCCGAGCACGAGCGTGAGTGCGCACAGCACCAGGAGCGCGAGGTGCGGGGAGCCGCTGCCGGTGAGGCGCATCACGACGTCGGCGATCGCCTCGGCCGCCCCGGAGGACACGAAGGCCGCCGACAACGGGATGAGCGCGGCGATGAGGATGACCGTGTCCCAGGAGATCGCGCGGAGCCCCTGGGGGACGGTGACCACCCGGAGCAGCACGAGCGCCCCGGCCGCCAGCAGACCGACGATCACCGGAGGAACGGCGCCGGTCGCCAGCAGCCCGATGGTCGCGACCAGCACCCCGAGACAGCGTTTCCAGCCGGGCCCGAGCGGAACGCTCCGTTGCACGCTCTGCGACGCCTCGACGGCGATCACGTCGGGTGACCGGGTGTACCGGTGCAGCGCCTCCCACGGTCCGCGGACCAGCACGGCGTCACCGGCCTGCAGCGACAGCGGCCCGGACGAGGGGGAGCCGTCGGGACCGCTCGACGAGTCGCTGCCACGGCGGAGCGCGACCACGACGAGATCCTCGTTCCGCGTGGTCATGCCCGGGCTCACGCGGCGACCGATCAGGGACGAACGCGGCGCGATGAGCACCTCGACGACTCCCGTCGCGCCGGTGAAGAGCCGTGCTGCGTCGAGCTCCGCGGCGTAGCTCTCCCGCCACGAACGCACCCGTTCGCGCGGGTCGGCCGCGACGTCGACCAGGTGCTCCGGCGTCCGCTCCGGAAGGAGCCGTTCGCCGACGGCCACCACGAGAAGCATCGCGACCAGGACGAGCGGGAGGCCCACCAGCGCGAACTCGAAGTACCCGAACTCCCGGCCGCCCGCCTCCGCGGCGACCTCGGAGACGATCACGTTCACCGGGGTCCCGGTCAGCGTCAGCATCGACCCCGCGCTGGCGGCGAACGCCACGGGGATGAGCATCCTCGACGGCACGATGCCGGCCCGTGCCGCGGCGACGACCGCGACGGGCAGGAGGGCCGCGACGGCTCCGTTGATGCTGATGACCGCCGCGAGGACCGCCGTGCCGCCGACCATCGTCGCGAGCAGCGCGGCGCGCCCGAGCGAGGCGCACCGCTCGAGCTGCGTCCCGATCCACGCCGTGATCCCCGTGGTCTGCAGGGCCTCACCGAGCACGAACAGCGTGGCGATGAACAGGACGATCGGGTCGCTGAAGCCGGACAGCGCCTCGCCCAGCGGCAGCACCCCGGTCGCCCACAACGCCACCGGGACGAACAGCGCCACGACGACGAGGGGCACCCGGTTGGTCGCGAAGCCGAGCACCGCCAGCGCCAGGATCACGAAGGTCGCGACCAGGGGGTCGATCATGCCTGTCTCGCCGGTCGAGGGTGTCGTCGCACGTGCTCCATCGTCGCACCCGGGCGCCGGGTCGGCGGGCGGCCCCGGGCAGGCAGGCCGCCGCGCTGGTCGTGATTCGGACCACCCGGCAAGATCGACGCATGACCAACCTCGCTGACGAGTCCGTGACGACGCGGTCCGCCGAGCTCGACGTCGACCTCGCGGTGGTCGGCTTCGGCAAGGGCGGCAAGACCCTCGCGGCCACCATGGCCCGCCGCGGCAGCCGCGTCGCGATGATCGAGCAGTCCGACCGTATGTACGGCGGGACGTGCATCAACATCGGGTGCGTCCCCACCAAGGCTCTCGTGCACGACGCCGAGACCGGCTCGGACGGCCTGCCCGGGCCGGACCGCTACCGCCGCGCCGCGGAGCGCACCGACGCCCTGACCACGCTGCTGCGCGGCAAGAACTTCGCGATGCTCGACACGCTCGACACCGTCACGGTCGTCACCGGTACCGCGGCGTTCGCGGACCCGCACACCCTGACGGTGCGCGCCGGCGACGACACCCTGCGGGTCACCGCGCGGACGATCGTCGTCAACACCGGCGCCGATCCCGAGCTCCCGCCGGTCCCGGGCCTGCGCGAGAGCGAGCGCGTGGTCACCAGCACCGAGCTGCTCGCCCGCACCGAACGGCCCGACGAGCTCGTCGTCCTCGGCGGCGGGTACGTCGCCGTCGAGTTCGCCTCCATGCACGCCGCGTTCGGTGCGCGGGTCACCCTCCTCGCCCGTGGCCCGCGCCTTCTTCGTACCGAGGACGACGACGTCGTCGCCACCGCCACCGAGATCCTCACCGCCGCGGGGGTCACGATCCGGACCGGCACCACCGTCACCGGCATCGAGGACGCCGACGGCGGCGCGGTCGTGTCCTTCACCGACGCGGCGGGCGCACCCCGGACGGTCCGGGGCGACACGGTCCTCGCCGCGCTGGGGCGCCGTCCGCACACCGCCGATCTCGGTCTCGACGCCGCCGGTATCCGGACCGACGCTCGCGGCGCCGTCGTCGTCGACGAGCACCTGCGCACCACCCAGCCGCACGTCTACGCGGTGGGCGACGTCAACGGCGGGCCGCAGTACACCTACGTCTCGCTCGACGACTACCGGATCGTGCTCGACGACCTCACCGGCGACGGGCGGCGCACCACGACGGACCGCAGGGCCGTCGCCTCGGCGCTCTTCATGACCCCGCCCCTGGCGCGGGTCGGCCTCACCGAGGCCGAGGCCCGCGTGACCGGGCGACCGCTCCTGATCGCCCGGCGGCAGGTCGCCGACATGGCGACCGTGCCGCGGGCGCGGATCGTCCACGATCCGCGGGGCGTCATGAAGGCGGTCGTCGACGCCGAGACCGATCAGATCCTCGGCGTCACGATGCTCAGCCACGATGCCCACGAGACGATCAACACCGTCGCGCTCGCCATGCGCCACGGCGTGACGGCCGGCGAGCTGCGCGACGAGATCTACACCCACCCCTCCATGACCGAGGCCCTCAACGACCTGTTCGCCAACCTCCGGCCCGCCTAGGACGGCGTCCGGCCCGCCCCCCACGGTCTACGGGGCGCCGTCGGCGGGCACACCCGCCGGCACCAGCGTCAGAACCAGCGCGTCCGCCGCGTCCAGGGCCGCCGCTCCGCCGTCCGGTCCGCGGGGCGCCTGCGCCTCGGCGAGCAGGTTGCCCGGACCCTGGGCGACGACGTACGCCCGCTCGGCGGTGCACGGCGTGCCCAGCACCACCTTGGCGTCGCCGTCGCCCGTCAGCGTGGTCCGGTTCGCCGTGCCCGCCAGCCACGGCAGCGACGTGCAGGACGACGTCGCGCCCGCCGGCGGGTCCGTGTCGAAGACGGCGAGAGCGCCGGCGGGCCGGGGCAGGTACTGCACCGTCCCGAGCCCGGGGGCCTCGCCCAGCGCCGGCACGAGGGTCTCCGTGCCGGACGGGTCGGCCGTCGGGCCGACCACGGCGTCGACGACGACCCGGACGCGCACCGCGCCCGAGGTGAGCATGAGCCGGTCGGGCGTGTCGGTCACGATCGTCCACCCGCCGTCGGCCAGCTCGCCGCGGTCCAGCGAGGCGCGGCCGCCCAGCACGGCCCTCGCCCCGTTCGTCTCCTCGTCCTCCAGGGTCCGTGCGGTGGCCGGTGCGGCCAGCGCGAGCGTCGCGGCTCCGACCGCGGCGAGCATGCCCGCCAGCAGGCCGGCGCGGCGCGTGTCCCGAGGGTTCTGTCCAGACATGGGTCCACTCCTTCGTGATCGGACCCCTCCGGTCGGGGCCCTGGTACGAGTGACGCTAGGAGCGGGGACGAGGCGAATCATGACCGGAACCGACCATCTTCGCCGGGCTGCCGCAGATAGTCAGTTCTGACCATCGACCGGCAGGAGCGCCGGGCGTAACGTTGCTGTCGTGTCCGGTTGGTCGGCGCAGGAGCTGCGGCGCCGGGGCGAGGCGGCGCGGGGCTGGTTCGTCGGGCGCCGGGCCGAGCGCGGCCAGCTCCAGGAGGCCTGGGCGGCGGCCCGCGACGGGGAACGGCAGGTCAGGTTCGTGGGCGGCGAGCCGGGGGCCGGCAAGTCGCGCCTCCTGGCGCAGTTCGCGGACGACCTGCCGCACGACGACGTGACGGTGCTCGCCGGAGCCTGTCCGAGCACGCTCGCGTCGCCCTACGAGCCGTTCGTGGCCCCGGTCGCCGCGATGCGCGGCGCGATCGCAGACGGCCTGCTCCCGCTGGCGCGCCCGTCACCCGACGGGCAGGCGGTGGCGGACACGATCGCGTTCCTGGACACGGTCGCGGGCGAGCGTCCGGCAGGCCGCGCGTCCCGCCTCGACCTGCTCGACGCCGTCGTCACCTCGGTGCGCTCGGCAGCCGCCGTCGAGCCGCTGGTGCTGCTGCTCGACGACGTGCACTGGGCGGGCGAGACCGCCTGGGAGCTGCTCTCGTACCTCGTGGAGCAGACGGCGGACCTCCGGCTGCTCCTCGTGGCGACCCAGCGGGTGACCGCCACCGACCGGACCGACCGCCTCGTGCGCCACGTGGCCGGCCTCTACCGCCTCGACGGCGTGCGGCGCCTCGACCTGCCCCCGCTGGCCACGGACGACGTCGAGGAGTACCTCGTGCAGGAGGCGAAGGTACCGGCGGCCCTGGCCCGGACCGCCGCCCTGGACCTGCACGACCGCACCGGCGGCAACGCGTACTTCGTCCGCGAGCTCGTGCAGACCCTGGGGGCCGGCGGCCCGACCGGGTTCGTCAAGCCCGGCGGGCGGATGCCGCCGTCGGTGCAGGACGCGGTCGAGGCGCGGCTGGGCGCGCTGGAGCCCGGGACGCGCACGGCGGTCGAGCACGCGGCCGTGATCGGCGACGTCGTCGACGTGAACCTGCTGGTCGCCGCGGGCGACACCCGACCCGAGACGGTGCTCGGGCACCTCGACGCCGCGGTCGACGCGCACCTGCTCGAACCGGTCGACGACGCGGCGACGGCCGTCCGCTTCCGCCACGCCATCACGCGGGACGTCGTGCTCGGGGCCATGCCGTCGGCCCGCCGCACCGGCCTGCACCTGGAGGTCGCCCGCGCGCTCGAGGCGCGCGGCGGCCGCGGCGCCGCCCACGTGGCCAGCGTGGCCCACCACTTCGAGGCGGCCGCCGTGCTGGGGTACCGCGCGGAGGCCGTGCGCTACCTGCGCCTCGCCGCGGTCCTGGCGGCGGAGGGCCTGGCGCACGACGAGGCCGCCGACCTCTACGAGCGCGCTGCCGCGATCGACGACGACCGGGACCGGGCCGACGACGCCGCGCTGTGCGCCGCCCGCGAACGCATGCTGACCGGCGCGTTCGTGCGGTCGAGGGCGCTCGCGGAGCCGATCGCGGACGACGCGGCGTCGGTGCACCGGCTCCGGGCAGCCGTCCAGTACGAGGACGCCAACTGGCGGACCAATGTCGACGCGGGAAGGTCGGTCGAGCTGCTGCGGGCCGCGCTCGCCTCGTCCGGCGACCACGACGGCGAACTTGCGGTTCGAGCCCTGGCGGGCCTGGGCCGTGCGCTCGTCTTCGACGGCGCGGACGAGCAGGGCAGTGCCCTGGTCGAACGCTCGATCATCCGCGCCCGTGAGCTGGGAGACGGCGATCTGCTCGCGGACGTCACGGTCGCTTCGCTCGTTCTCGGTAGCGCGGTCACCGACGCCGAGGCCAAGCTCGCCCGGGCGGCCGACCTCGCCGAGCACTGTCTGCGGACCCATGACCTCTGGCGGCTCGGGCCGTCGGCCGCGTACCGCACGCTGCTGGGCTACCAGCGCGGCGATCTGGCCGTCTTCCGAGCCGCGCTGACCGACCTGCGCCTGGTCAACGAGGGAACCCGAGAGTTTCAGTTCGACTACTTCGCGGGATGCGTCGACTTCTCGCGGCACGTCGCCGCGGGACACCTCGCGCAGGCCGCCCAGGTGTCGGAGGAGGTCCTCGAGATCGGCGCCGCCCTGGAGCTCGAGTCGCGCGCCGGCCCCGACGGTCAGTACGGCGTCCAGCAGTTCGTGCTCCGCAGGGAGTCAGGCCGGTTCGAGGACGTCCGAGGCTTGCTCAGCGGCGACGAAGACTTCGACGGGCAGTGGGTGCCGGGCCTGCTCGCTCTCTACACCGAGCTCGGCATGCAGGACGCCGCGCGCCGCGCGCTGTGGTGGCTGATCGAGTCCCGGACGGCCGAGTCGTCACCCGGTACCCGGGCGGGCGTCCTCACGTTCCTGTCCGACGCCGCCGTCGCGCTCGGCGACGCGGACGCGGCCCGGCTGGTGCGTACCGCGCTCGTCCCGTACGCGGGCCTCAACATCATGTTCGGCTCGCTCGTCAGCGCGATGGGCAGTGCCGACCGCTACCTGGGCTCCCTCGACGCCCTGCTGGGCACGGGGGACTGGGAGGCGGAGTTCGCCCGTGCCGAGGCGATGGACCGCGGGATGGGGGCGCACCTGCACGTCGCCCACACCCTGGCCGCGCACGTGATGGCCCACGTCAGCACGGGCGCCGCCGGCTGCGACGTCGGGGCGCTCGCCGCAGAGGCGCGGCGGATCGCGACGTCGGTCGGGTCGCGGCGCGTGCTCCGGATGCTCGACGCCGCGCTCGGGGAGCCCGACGGCGTTCGGACACGCCGCGCGGACGGGCTGACCGACCGCGAGGTGGAGGTGCTGCGGCTCGTGGCGCAGGGGCTCAGCAACCGCGAGCTGGCGCGCGCGCTGTTCATCAGCGAGAACACGGCCGCCAACCACGTGCGCAGCATCCTGCTCAAGACGGGCTGCGAGAACCGCACCCGTGCCGCGCGGTACGCGGCGACCCAGGGCCTGCTCGACTGACACGGCGTGTGCTCGACCGGCCGGCCGTCAGACCACCGGTTCGAGCGCGCCGGAGGGCAGCACCCGGCTGGCGACCTCGACCACGCGGTCCGCCGGGATCCCCGCCGCCGCGGCGGCGCTGAGGATCAGTTCGGCGGAGGGCGCCTCGTAGAGGCAGTACGACTTGCGGTGGTCGAGCGAGAGGAACGAGTACAGCCAGCGCACCCCCTCGTTGGCGTTGATCTCGTTCAGCTTCTCGAAGGCGCCGAGATAGGGCTCGACGCGTTGCGCATAACTTCGCTCGATGATGTAGAGCGGCACGATGGACTCCCTTCGGTCCGGCCTCACGGGCAGCGCGGTACGGGCGCGCTCCACGTGGTGTTCGACCGGTTGGACACGTAGTAGTCGCTGACCCAGCGGTTGCCGTACAGCTTGTCCCACACCGACGTCGTCCCCACCCTGCTCCCCGACGCCTGGCACATCACGGGGGCCAGGGCGCCGCGGCGCAGCGGGCTGCCGGTGGTCGGGAACGACGCCCCCGGACCGGTGCGGGCGTTGAGCGAGTCGACGGTCACCTGCCCCGGGTAGAGGCACCGCGGCAGCGTCGACGAGAACCCGGTGTTCGACGGCGTCGAGACGTAGTAGTCGCTCGCCCACGCCCCGTTGGTCAGCCGGTCCCACACCGACGTCGTGCCGACCGTCTGCCCCGTGGCCTGGCACACCACGAACAGCGTGGCACCCGGCTGGTAGGTACGGACGGCGGGGTAGGACGTCGCCGGACCGCTGCGGACGTTCAGCGGATCCGTGCTCGTGACCCGGTAGGTGCGCGCCACCGTGGCGACAGGTGCCTTGACGGCGTCGGAGTCGATGTTCATCGTCACCCCACCCCAGGTCTCGTTGTGGTCGCCCTGGTACTGCTTGGCGCGCTGGTAGTAGGACCACTGCCAGTTCGGGGCCGTCGGCCAGTTGGTCAGCGACGGGTTGCCGTCCCAGCGGGCCATCCAGACGGCGTCCGGCCGGGCGTACGTGGTCCAGTTGTAGGCGTCGGAGAGGTCGCGGATCCCCGAGTCCTGGTGCGCGTACACGCCCGCCAGGTACCCCGAGGCGTGCACGGTCTTGGTCCAGGCCGAGACATAGCGGTGCACCGCCGTCCGGCAGCTCGCGTCGGTGCGGTCGTAGTGCTCGACGTCCGCGTACAGGCCGCTGCCCGGCCGCACGCCCAAGGACGCGGCCTGTGTGACGGCGTCCGCGCCGTCCGCGTTCCCCCGGGCGGTGGCGTTGTCGGCGGTGTAGCGGTTCGGCTTGTTCCCGAACATGCAGTACGGCTGGTAGCCGAAGTAGGTGGGCAGCAGCTTCCACCCGCCCACGACGGCGTCGCGCACCCACGTCCGGGTCAGGTTCGGCTGGGCGCAGCCGCGGTTGTTGCCGCCGAAGTAGATGTTCACGACCTTGTACGGCGACGTGCCCTGCCAGGCCGCCAGCTGCGTGAGCGAGGGCGCGGTGCAGGTGTCGAAGCCGAGGCCGTCCGCCCGGGTCATGGTCGACCCGGAGGTGTAGTACACCGGGGTCTCCGGCTCGGCGGCGGCCGGGAGGGCGAGCCCGCCGAGCAGGACGGCCAGTCCGCCGCCGCACGCCGCCAGGCTCCTGAGGATGGTGCGGGTGGCGGGCATGGCGAACCTCCGTGGACGGGCCCCCTCACCTACCTCGGAGTGTCCGTCGCCCGAGGTCGCGGCGGCAGGGTCTTTGGTCCCGATCCCGAGGGCCCGCCGGATAGGGTCCGGTCATGGCCCGTTCGAGCGAGGCAGGTTCCGGCGACGCCGCTCCGGGCGACGCTGCTCCGGGCGCCGGCGGCCCCCGGCGCTATCGCGACGTGCACGCCGCAACGGTCGACGCCCCGCCCGAGGTGGCCTGGCGCGCCGTCCTGGACCAGGTCGAGGTGCTCGGGAGGCCGGCCTGGTACGTGTCCCTGATCGGCTGCCGCGACCGGCGGCCCGCGGGGCCGCGCCCCCTCACGGCCGGTTCCGTGGTCCCAGGCTTCCGGGTCCGGGCTGCGGAGGCGCCCGGCCGGCTCGTGCTCGACGGCGTCCACCGGTTCTCGGTCTACACCCTCACCTTCCGCCTCGTGCCCGACGCTGCCGGCACCCGGGTCGAGGCGCACACCGACGCGACCTTCCCGGGCGTGCTCGGCGCGGTCTACCGCCTGCTGGTGATCGACTCCGGCGTCCACAAGATCGCGACGCGGAGCATCGTGACGCGAATTCGCCGCCGGGTTCCGGTGTCCTGACGGCGGGTCCGCCCGCCCGGGTTCACCTGGACGTGGGGCAGGGTTCACGAAAACGAATGTGTCGGCCCCTCGTCGTGCGCAAGGATGACGGACGTGGACCCGCGAGCTGACGCTGCTGCCCTGGTGGCCGACCGTTACCCCGAGGCGCGCTGGGCGCTGCTCGCCGGCAGCGTGCTCGACCCCGGTTCCCGGACCGCGGGCTCCGACCTGGACATCGTGGTGTGCCTGCCGGACGACGCCGTCGGACACCGCGACGCGCTGCGCTGGCGGGGCTGGCCGGTCGAGCTGTTCGTGAACACCGAGGCGGGGCACCGCTGGTTCATCGCCAAGGAGACGGCCCGGCGCCGGCCGACGCTCGCGCGGATGATCGCCACGGGGGTGCTCGTGGCGGGCCCGGCCGGGGCGGTCGACGGTCTGCAGGCCGAGTGCCGCGCCCTGCTGGACGCGGGCCCCGGCCCGGCGTCGGACACCGCGCTGGAGGACGCCCGGTACGGCGTCACGGACCTGCTGGACGACCTCGCGTACGCGCGGGACGGCGGCGAGGCGGACGTCGTGCGGTCCGTGCTGTGGGAGCGGGTCGGACACCTCGCCCTGGCCGCGGCCGGGCGGTGGGACGGCGGCGGCAAGTGGCTGCTGCGCGAGCTGCGTACCTGGGACCTGGGCTACGCCGCCCGGTGGGTCGCCGCCCGGCACGACGACCAGGCCATGGTCGACGTCGCCCGCGCCACCCTGGACGCGGCCGGCGGACCGCTCTTCGAGGGGTACCTGCGCCAGGCGCCCGTCGTCGACGAGCCGCAGGCGGCCCGGACCGTCCCGCCGGTGGTGGTGCGGCGCTCGGCCCGCGCGATCCTGCTCGACGACGCCGGCTGCCTCGTGCTGATCAAGCGGACCGTCCGGGGCCGCGCACCGTACTGGGTGACGCCCGGCGGCGGCGTCGAACCCGAGGACGCCTCGGTCGAGGACGGGCTGCGCCGGGAGCTGATGGAGGAGCTGGGCGCCACGGCCGACGTCGTCCGGCAGGTGTTCCTGACCTCCCGGCCCAAGGACGCGGGCGTCGCCGTGCACCACTACTTCCTCGCGCGCGTGACGTCCATGGACCTGACGCTGCGGTCCGGCCCGGAGTTCCAGGAGCCGATGCGCGGCACGTACGACGTCGAGCACGTGGACCTGCGCGACGAGAAGGCGCTCGCGGACGTCGACCTGGTGCCCACCGCGCTCAAGGCGTTCCTCCGGACCAACCGGCACGCGCTGCTCGCGGAGGCCGCGCGTCCCGCGGACCCGTCGTGATCGCGGACCCGTCGTGATCGAGGTACCCGCGACCTTCCTCGCGATGCCGCGGTGGTGGACCGCGACGGCCGCCGAGGAGCAGTGGCTGGCCGACCTGCCGCGCCTGGTGGACGCCCGGTGCCGGAGCTGGGACCTGACGGTCGACGGCCTGCCCCGGCACGGGTCGAACGCGCTGGTCGTCCCCGTGCGCCGCGCCGGGTCGCCCGCGGCGCTCCGTCTGACACCCCCGGGCGACGACACCGCCGCGCTGTCGACCGCGCTGGAGTTCTGGCGCGGCCACGGCGTGGTGGGGGAGCTCGAGGCGGACGCCGCGGCCGGGGTCCTCCTGCTGGACCGCCTCGACCCGGACCGCTCGCTCGTCCGCGAGCCCCTGGACGTCGCGCTCGCCGAGATCGGCCGGGTCGCGCGGCGCCTCGCGGTCCCCGCCGGCGACGACGTCGCGGTCGGCGTCCGCCACGTGGCGGACGACGTGGCCCGGCTGACCCCACGCCTGCGCCCCGCCTGGGAAAACCTGGGCCGGCCGTTCGACCCGGGTGTGCTGGACGTCGCGGCCGGCGCCGCGGCAGTGATCCTCGCCGGCGACCGGGACCCCGTGGCCGTGAACGCCGACCTGCACTTCGACCAGGTGTTGCGGGACCGGGACGGCCGGTGGTGCGTCGTCGACCCCGTGCTGCGGCGCGGCGACGCCGAACGGACGGCGGTGAACGTGCTCTGGCACCGGGTCGACGAGATGACCGACCAGGAGATCCCGGGCTGGTTCGACGTTCTGGTCGAGGCCGCGGACCTCGACGCCGGGCTGGCCCGGGCGTGGGCGCTGTGGCGGGTCATCGACTACTGGGTCTGGGGGCTGGACAACGGCCTCACCGAGGACCCGCCCCGGTGCGCCCGGCTCGTCGACGCCCTGGCCTGACCACGGCGCGAACCATGTCGGCGGCGTTCCGACCTGCGTTCGCGACCTGCTGACGCGTGGCCCAGGATGGTGCCGACAGGCACCGGCGGCGAGAGCCGGCGCCGCGAGCACCGGAGGACGTCGTGGGCTCCACCAAGTCGGGCGGCAGCACCAAGCACCGCGGGGGCGGCCTGAAGCGGCTCGTCACGCTCGTGACCATCGGCCTGGCGGTCGCGGCGGTGGTCAAGGAGCTGCGCCTGCCGGAGGAAGAACGCACCTGGAACGGCAAGGTCGCGGCCGTGGTGCCGTACGACTTCCGCTTCCCCACGCTGGAGCGCGCCAAGGAACGGCTGTGGGACCCGGAGGCGGAGCACGTCATCGGGCCGCGCGTCTTCGGCGTCGGCTGGGCGGTCAACGTGGGCCGGGTCGTCGCGCTGGTCCGCGAGAAGCTCGACGTCTGAGGCGCCCGGGCGGCGCTAGCGGGGCGGCGCCAGGCCCCGGACGAGGGCCGTGAGCCCCACGTCGAACTCGTGCTCGGGGCCGAGGCCGGCCACGGCCCGGACGACGTCCGCGAGGTGGTCGGCGCCCTCGACGCCGTCGGTGCCGTCCGCCAGGACCGCCTGCCCGCCGGGTGCGGACTGCTCCTCCAGGGTCGCCCCGATCGTGTAACGGGAGACGGCGATGAACGCCAGCACCGCATCCGGCCCGGTGAACCCCTGGGCCTCCAGGTGGGCGACCTGGGCGACCGAGTTGGCGAGGTTCGGCGCCCGCGGCCCGGTCGAGGCGATCAGCCGCGCGCCGTCGCGTACGCCGAGCATGGCGCGGCGCAGGCTGCGCGCGTTGCGCAGCAGGAACGCGTCCCAGGCCTCGTCGGGCTCGGGCAGGCGCTCGGTGTGCCGGCGGTCGAGCACCTCGGCCGCGACGGCGGCCAGCAGCTCCGCCTTGTTCCGGAAGTGGTGGTACAGCGCGGGCTGCTGCACCCCGAGCCGCCGCGCGACGCCATGGCTCGACAGCCCGTCCAGGCCGCGCTCGTCCAGCGTCTCGAGGGCTGCGGCGACGATCGTGGGCCGGTCCAGTCGCGGGCGGGTGCGTGGCATGGCCCGACTCTAGCCAGGTCGGTCCTTATCAGTGATAATCAAGTGCGATATTTATCAGTGATAAGGAGCGCCGCGACAGTGGCGCGCGACACGGGGGAGCGGCGATGACCGACGAGCGGACGGCGGCACGGGCCGGGGCGGGCACCGGCGTGGACACCGGCGTGGACGCCGGGGCCGGCACCGGGGAGGCTGTCGAGCACGCGGGCGGGCGCGCGGTGCGCCACCGGGGCGCGGCGTGGACGCTCGTGGTCCTCACCCCGTTGATCGCGGAGCTCGCGCTCGGTTCGACGCCGGTCCGGATGGCCTGGCTGGTGCTGCTCTGGATGCCGGTCTACGGCGCGGGCGTGCTGCTGATCCGCGAGCTGGTGGCCCGGCGTGGGCGGGGCTGGCCCAGCATCCTGCTGCTGGCGCTCGCCTACGAGCTCGTCGAGGACGGGATCGGGCTGCAGGCGCTGACCAGCCCCCACCTGTATGACGCCGCGTCGTGGGGCGCGCGGGTGCTCGGCGTCAACCTGCCGTACCTCGAGGCGAACGCGATCTACCACGCCGTGTTCACCGTCTGCATCCCGATCACGCTGACGAACCTGCTCTTCCCCGCGCACCGGGGCCGCCCGTACCTCGGCGTGCCCGGGACGGTCGTCGCCGCCGTCGTCGCGGTGCTTGGCGTCGGGTTGCTGCGCACCGTGTCGCTGTCGGAGGACGCCGGCTACCAGGCGCCGGTCCCGTTCGTGCTCGGGGTCGCCGTGCTGGTGGTCGTGCTCGGGATCGTCGCGCTGTACGTCGTGCCGCCGGCGCGGGGCCGGGCCGTCGCCGGCAACACGGCCGCCGCACCCGGCGACACGGCCGCCGCCCCCGGCGCCGCGGCCGCCGCCCCCGGCGCCGCGGCCGCCGCGCCGGACCGGACCCACGTCCGGGTGGCGGCCGACGGTGCGTCCGTCCCGTCCCGCGGCCTGCTCTTCGGGGCGTCCGGCCTGGCCACGCTGGTCTTCTTCGGCCTCTCCTTCCCCGTGCCCGGCGCACAGCAACCGGCGTTCACGCAGGGGTGGGTGGTGCTGGTCCCGATGGCGCTGACCGCCGTCGGCGCCGTCGCCTGCTACCGCTACCTGACCCGGACGGCGGCGTCCCCGGCCTGGACACCCCGGCACACGCTCGTGCTGATCGGCGGTGCGCTCGTGGCGCACTCGCTCGGCGGGCTCGTGATCATGGCGCACACCACCGTGGACCGGGTCGGCCTGGTCGTGATCATCGCGCTGACCGTCGCCGGGCTGCTGCTCGTCGACCGGCGGCTGAGGTGCTGACCTCCTGCCCTGCCGAAGAGGTCACTGTTGGGTCAAGGCATGAGAAGTTTGTGGCGTCCATCACATGTTGGGCGGTAATGTCACGGTCTCGACCGGATCGACTGCCACGGATCAACCTCTGCCAGATCAACGATGATCGGAGACGGACATGACCCCCGCCGCACCCCGGAGACGCCGGAAGGCCGCGCACCTCGCCGCGCTGGCCGGTCTCGGACTCGCCCTGGCCGCCTGCTCCTCGGGCGGCGGCGCCGACCCCGCCGCCTACCCCGAGGACGACATCGAGGTGATCGTGCCGTTCTCCGCCGGCGGCCCCACCGACACCGTGACCCGCATGGTCGCCGAGCCCATGGCCGACGAGCTGGGCGTGCAGCTCGTGGTGCAGAACGTCGACGGCGCAGGCGGCACCGTCGGGGCCGGGCAGGCCGCGACGGCCGAGCCGGACGGCTACACCGTGCTCATGCACCACATCGGCATGTCCACGGCGCCCGCGCTCTACCCCGACCTGGCCTACGACCCCGTCGCCGACTTCAAGCCCGTCGGCCTGGTCACCGAGGTGCCCATGACGATCATCGCGCGCGCCGACTTCGAGCCGGACACGTTCGAGGACTTCGTGACCTACGTCCAGGAGAACGCCGACGACGTGACGATGGCGCACGCCGGCGAGGGCTCCGCCTCCAACCTGTGCGGCCTCCTCCTGACCGATGCTCTCGGCGTCGACGTGACGGCCGTGCCCTACGACGGCACCGGGCCCGCCATGGCCGAGATCGTGGGCGGGCAGGTCGACTTCATGTGCGACCAGACCACGAACACGACCGGCCAGATCACCGCGGGCGAGGTCAAGGCCTACGCCGTGACGACCCCCGAGCGGATCGAGGCCCTGCCCGACCTGCCCACCACGACGGAGGGCGGCCAGGGCGACATCCAGGTCAGCGTGTGGCACGGCCTGTACGTCCCGGCCGAGACGCCCGACGAGGTCGTCGCGAAGCTCACCGACGCGCTCCAGGTCGCACTGGCCGACCAGGGCGTCGTCGACCAGATGGCCGACCTGGGCACCGCGCCCGTGAGCGCCGACCAGGCCACCCCCGAGGCGCACGCGGCACTCCTGGAGGAGCAGATCGCGACCTGGGGCGGGATCATCGCCGACGGCCAGGGAGGCTGAGATCGGCATCCTCCGGCCCCGGTCGACGGGCGACCTCGTCGCGGGCCTGGTCTTCCTCGGCCTCGGTGTGGCGTTCGCGGTCGGGGCGCTCGGTTACGAGCTCGGGGCCCTCCTCGAGATGGGCCCCGGGTACGTGCCGCTCGCCCTCGGCCTCGTGCTCGCCGCGCTCGGCCTCGCGACGGTCGTCAAGGCGTACGTCGCGCCCGACCCGGCGCCCGGCGAGGTGGCCGACGCCGTCCCGGACGACGCCGTCCCCGACGACGCCGTCCCGGACGGCGCCGTGCCCGACGACGCCGTACCCGACCCCCGCCCGCTCGCGGGCCTCCGGTGGCGGCCGACGCTGGCGGTGCTCGCCGCGGTGGTGTTCTTCGCGCTCACCGTCGACGGGCTCGGCCTGCTGCCCGCGACCTTCGGCACCGGCCTGCTCGCCGCGCTGGCCCGGCCCGGCACCAGGCCGTCGCGGGCCCTGGTCATCGCGGCCGGCCTGACGGTGGCGAGCTGGGTCATCTTCGTCGTCCTGCTGCAGCTGCGCCTCCCGCTGCTGGGCGACTGGCTCGGCGGCTAGGCCCCAGAGGGAACGAGGAGAGACGACATGGACCTGCTCGACAACCTCGCCCTCGGCTTCTCCGAGGCGCTCCAGTGGCACAACCTCCTGTTCTGCCTGCTCGGCGTCGCCCTCGGCACCGCCGTCGGCGTGCTGCCCGGCATCGGCCCCACGGCGACCATCGCGCTGCTGCTGCCGATCACGTTCGGGTTCGACGACCCGACGTCGGCCCTGATCATGCTCGCCGGCATCTACTACGGCGCCCAGTACGGCGGGTCGACGACGGCGATCCTGCTCAACCTGCCCGGTGAGTCGTCGGCTGCCGTCACCGCGATCGACGGCCACCAGATGGCGCGCTCCGGCCGGGCCGGGGTGGCGCTCGCGGTGGCGGCGCTCGGCTCCTTCGCGGCGGGGACGGTCGCGACCGTGGTGCTCGCCGTCGCCGCCCCGCCCCTGGCCCGGGCCGCGCTCGCGTTCGGGGCCGCCGAGTACTTCTCGCTCGTGGTGCTCGGCCTCGTGGCGTCGATCGCGCTGGCGAGCGGCTCCACGCTCAAGGCGCTCGCGATGATCGTGCTCGGCATCCTGCTCGGCACCGTGGGCCAGGACCTGTACACCGGCACGCCGCGGTTCACCTTCGGCGTGCGCGAGCTGTACCAGGGGCTGAGCTTCGTCGCGGTCGCCGTCGGCGTGTTCGGCATCGCGGAGATCCTCCGCAACCTGCACGACCCGCGCGCCCGGACCCGCATGGTCAGCCGCGTGGCGAACCTGTGGCCCAGCCGGGCCGAGCTGCGGCGGATCGTCGCCCCGGTGTTCCGCGCCACCGGGCTCGGGTCGCTGCTGGGCGTGCTCCCGGGCGGCGGGCACGTGCTCGCCTCGTACGCGTCGTACGCCGTGGAGAAGCGGATCTCGCGGACGCCGGGGGAGTTCGGGCACGGGGCGATCGAGGGCGT
The DNA here is from genome assembly GCF_055598465.1 of Promicromonospora sp. NPDC110617. Lineage (NCBI taxonomy): Bacteria > Bacillati > Actinomycetota > Actinomycetes > Micrococcales > Promicromonosporaceae > Promicromonospora > Promicromonospora sp. NPDC110617. The sequence goes on along the minus strand of NZ_JBVKBM010000002.1, from coordinate 1,426,170 downwards.
GGCCGGCCCCGAGTCGGCGAACAACGCCGCCGCTCAGACGTCGTTCATCCCGCTGCTCACGCTCGGCCTGCCCGCCCATCCCGTGATGGCGCTGATGGTGGGCGCGTTCATCATCCAGGGCATCACGCCCGGCCCCGACGTGATGACCGAGCAGCCGGCCCTCGTCTGGGGCCTGATCGCGTCCATGTGGATCGGCAACGTGCTGCTGGTGCTGCTCAACCTGCCGCTCATCGGGCTGTGGGTACGCATGCTGTCGGTGCCCTACTCGGTGCTGTTCCCCGTGATCGTGGTGTTCGCGTGCATCGGCACCTACTCGCTGAACCAGAACCCGTGGGACGTGCTCGCGATGGCGTTCTTCGGCGGGCTGGGCTTCGTGCTGGTGCGCTGCGGGTGCGAGCCCGCGCCGCTGCTCCTCGGGTTCGTGCTGGGGCCGATGCTGGAGGAGAACCTACGGCGGGCCCTGCTCATCTCCCGGGGCGACCCCACGGTGTTCCTCACGCGCCCCATCTCGGCCGTGCTGCTCACCCTGGCGGTGCTGGCGCTGGTGGTCGCGGTCCTCCCGGCGATCCGCCGCAAGCGGGACGTGGTCTTCGCGGAGGACGACTGACCAGGTCTTCAGAGGGTGAGGAGGCCGCGCGTGAGGGCCGTGACTGCGCCCGCCACCGCTACCGTGACCGCGGTGCGGGAGGCGACCCGGGTGGACAGCCGCCGGGCCAGCACATTGCCGAACGCCACCCCGCCGAGCACGGCCGCGAGCAGCACCGGCCAGACCCACCAGGAGGGGAGCGATCCTGCCGGGATCGCGCCGAAGCCGAGCTTGGTGACCACCGACATGACGTTCATGACCACGAGCAGCGGCTGCATCGTCGCGGCGAACGACCGGTGCTCCCAGCGGGTGGCCAGCGCGTACGCCGTCCAGGCGGGCGCGGCCACGCCCGAGGTCGTGTTCATGAAGCCGGCCGCCAGCCCGGTGACGACGGCGACCGGGCGGCCCTGGATCCGGACCCGGCGGCGCAGCAGGGCCGAGGCGCCCAGCGCGGCCAGCACCGAACCGCCCACGATCACGTCGAGCCACGCCGTGTCGGCCTCCCGGACCGTCAGCGCGCCCAGCACCGAGCCCACGAGCATGAGCGGCAGGATCGTGACCACCCGCCGCCAGTCCACGCCGTCGCGCAGCGCCCGCAGGATGAGCAGCGCCGTGACGATCGCGGTCACGTTGCTGACCAGCACGCCCACCGACGCGCCGAGGAACACCGTGAGCACGGGTGCGGCCACCATGCCGACACCCATCCCGGCGACCCGCTGCAGCCCGGCCCCGAGGACGACGGCCACGCACGCTGCGATCAGGGCCGTCGTCTCCACCCGGACACGCTAACCCCGATCCGCTACCGCGCTGGGCCGTGAACGCCCTGATCAGCGGCCGTTCAGTGTTGCGTCTCCCACACCGTGACGGCCAGGTCGGTCCGTTCCGACCGTTCGGCGTCGACGATCTCGATGCGGGCGAGGCGCCCGCCGTCCGTCCAGGCGCAGACGTACCGGCCGACGACCGCCGCGACGTCGCCGACGTCGTCGCGCAGGTGCGTCTGCGCCTCGCAGTCGGCCAGCGACGGCTCCTCGTCCACGACGGTGAGGTCGGTGCCGATGAAGTTGTTGAAGATGTCGACGCAGACGTCGCCCTCGTCGCCGACGTCCCAGTTGGGCGCGTCGGCCTCGAGCGAGTCGAGGTCGAGGCAGCCCGACTCGGCCAGGGAGATCGGTTCGGTCGTCGCACGCCGGACGACGGCGCCGTCCTCCTCGCCGCCGTCCGCGCCCTCGTCCGTCCCGGCCGGGGTTGTGCCCGCCTGCCCGCGCAGCTCCTCGACCTGTGCCCGGTAGTCCTCGTTGGCGGACCTGAGCTCGGCGTTCTCCGCCTCCAGCCGGTCCACGGCGGACTGCAGCTCCGCGCTGCCGGGGCCGTCGCCCACCACGCGGACCTCCACGGTCCCGGCGTCGACCGCGAGCACGGTCCCGATGACCGCCGTGATGATGGTGGCGACCGCCGTGATGACGGCGATCCAGAGCTCCTGGGGGACGCGGCGTGCGGCGCGCGCGCCCTCGGGCGCTGCGGGCGGTGCCGAAGGATCGGGTGCGGCGTGCGACGACGACATCGTCAGCGACCTCTCTGAGCACAAGTCTGAGCACCCGTTCGAGTGCAAGGAACAAATGGTGCATTCAGCCTATGGGGTGACACCCACGGCGCCGCACCGGCGCGCAGGTCAGGTCAGCGGGCCCGGGGCCACACGACGGTGAACCGGGCGCCGCCGTCGGGCGACTCGCCGACGGCGGCCCGGCCGCCCCGGCGGCGGACGAGCTCGGCGACCAGCGCGAGGCCCAGCCCGGCGCCGCCGGAGGTGCGCGCGCGGTCGTCGGACACGCGGTAGAAGCGGTCGAACACCTTGTCCCGGTGCTCGGGCCGCACCCCGGGGCCGTCGTCGTCGACGAGCACGCGCACGGTGGACCGGCCCGCGAGCACCGAGACCACGACCCGCGTGCCGGCGTACCGGCAGGCGTTGCGCAGCAGGTTGTCCAGCACGAGCCCCGTCTCGGTGCGCGCGGCGGCCGCCCAGACCTGGTCGGCGGCGGCGTTGACGACGATCGGCACCGGCTGCTCCCCGGCGCGTGCCACCGCCGCGTGCACCTCGCCCACCAGGTCCACGTCGTCCGACGGGGGCAGCTCGCCCGCGTCCGAGCGGGCCAGCGCCAGCAGCCCGTCGAGCAGGGCCGACAGCCGTTCGGCGTCCGCCAGCACGTCGGCGTGCACCTCCTGGGAGAGCGCCGGGTCGGGGTCGGCCACCGCGACCTCCGACTGGAGGCGGATGGACGCCACGGGCGAGCGCAGCTCGTGCGCGGCGTCGCCCGTGAACCGGCGCAGCCGCTCCGTGGTGGCCTCCTGCCGGTCCAGCAGCTCGTTGAAGTCGTCGGCGAGGGCGCGCAGCTCGCCGGCCGTGCCGTCGGGCACCTCCACCCGGGCGCCGGGCGCGAGCCGGCGCACGGACTGGCGCATCCGCGCGACCGGGACGAGCGCGGACCCGACGGCGAACCAGATCGCGACGCCGGCCACCACCGTCCCGACGAGGGCCGTGACCAGCAGCCAGCGGCCGCCCGACGCCTCGGCGGCGCGCTGCCCCACGAGCCCCGTGCCGACCACGACGAGCCGCTGGCTGCCGTCGGGCGCCGTGACCACGGTGCCCAGCCGGCGCACCTGCTGCCGGTCGCCCGCGGTGACCGGGGTCCCGGCCTTGAGCGCGCGCACCTGGTCGCGCGTGAGGGCAGGCGGCGGGGCGTCGTCGACGGCGCCGCCCGCGGTGTCCAGCACGCGCACCTCCAGGCCGTCGGCCGGGGCGGGCTCCGCGCCCGTGACGACGTCGCGGGCGGCCCCGCTCAGCGCCGTGCGGAGCTCGTCGTCCACGGCCCCGGTCAGGAGCGGCCCCAGGCCCCGGCCCGCGACCAGCGCCAGGCCCAGCAGGCAGACCAGCGTGACCGCCGTCGCGAGGATGGTGACCCGCAGGCGCAGCGACGCGCCCGCCCAGGGCCCGCGGGCCCGGCGCCCGCCCGGTGCCGCCCGCACTAGGGCGCGCCTCCGAGCCGGTACCCCTGCCCCCGGACGGTCCGGACCAGGTCGGCGGCGCCGGCGTCCGCCAGCTTGCGGCGCAGGTAGCCCACGTACACCTCGACGACGTTCCGGGTCGCGGCCTGCTCGTCGCCCCAGACCTCGGTCAGCAGCTCCTGCTTGGTCCACACCGTCCCGGCGCGCGAGGCCAGCGCCACGAGCAGCGCGTACTCGCGCGGGCTCAGGGGCACGTCGACGTCGTCGTAGCGGACGGCGCGGGCCCCGCGGTCGACGGTCAGCGGCCCGAGCCGGATCGGCTCCCGCGTCGTGCTCGGGGCCGCCCGGCGCAGGACGGCGCGGAGCTGGGCGAGCAGCACCACGAACGAGAACGGCTTGACCACGTAGCCGTCGGCGCCGAGGTCCAGCCCGTCGGCCTGGTCCACCTCGCCGTCCTTCGCGGAGACGAGCAGCACGGGTGTGGTGACGCCGGCGGACCGCAGCTCCTGCAGCACGCGGTACCCGGACAGGCCCGGGATCATGATGTCCAGCAGCACCGCGTCGAACGACCCGGTCCGCGCCAGGCGCAGCGCCGTCGGGCCGTCGGCCGCGACCGTGACGTCCATGCCCTCGGCGCGCAGGCCGCGGTCCAGCGCCTTGCGCACGCCCGGCTCGTCGTCGACCACGAGAATCTGCGGCCTCATGCCTGCCAGCATGCCGCACGCGGTGGCCGACGCGTAGGCCGACGCGTAGGCCGGCGTGCGGGCCGGGCGTTCTCAGCGAGGTCTCAGCCGCCCCGGGGGATGGTGGAAGGAGCAGACTGGTACCGGACGCGAAGGAGCGGGACATGAGGCCGAGGACGAAGGCGCTGGTCGCCGCCGGGTCGGGGATCGCGGTCGGGCTGGGCGGGCTCGCGCTCACCGCGCTGCCCGCGGGCGCGGACGACGATCCGGTGCTCCCCACGATCGACGCCGAGCAGCTCGTGACGTCCGCGCTGGAGGCCACGCCGCCCGCGTTCGACGGCGTGGCCGAGGTGCGCAACGAGCTCGGGCTGCCCGCCGTGCCCGGGGCGGACGCCCTCGACTTCGAGTCGGTGCGGGTGTTCCACGACGGCGCGGAGTCCGCCCGGGTCCAGGTCGAGCGGCCGACGTCGGAGCTGACGTTCGTCAAGAACGCCGACGAGGCGTGGGCCTACGACTCGCAGGAGAACAGCGCGCGGCACCTCACCTGGGACGACGCGGACCTCGCGGCGGCTCGTGAGCACGCCGAGCAGCAGGCCGGGAAGGTCTCCGGGAAGCAGGGCCACGCCGAGGCACGGATGGCGGACCCGGCGCAGGCGGCGACCGAGCTCATCGAGCACCTGCGCCCGACCAGCGACATCGTCGTGGACGGCACGGCGCGGGTCGCCGACCGCGCCGCCTACGAGCTCGTGCTCACACCCAAGCCGTCGGAGAAGACGCTGCTGCGCGAGGTCACGGTGGCGATCGACGAGCAGACGCGCGTGCCGCTGCGGTTCGACGTGTACGCGAACGGCAGGTCCGAGCCGGTCCTGTCGCTCGGCTTCACCGAGTTCGAGGTGGGCGCGCAGGACGCCGGCCTGTTCGAGTTCACGCCGCCGTCGGGCGCCGACGTCGAGACCACGGACGCGGGCGACGTCGCGCAGGCCCAGGGCGAGCACGCGGGCCAGGCCGGCCGGGCGGGCGGCCCGGGGGAGAGCCTGACGACGGTCGGCGACGGCTGGGACGCGGTGGTGGTGGGCACGGTGCCCGCCGACGCGGGCTCGGCGGGAGGCGAGCAGGACGTCGCCGGGCTCCTGGCCCAGATCGGCCAGCCGGTGTCCGGGGAGTTCGGCTCCGGCTCCTACGTCCGGATCACCGTCGGCGGCGCGATCGTCACCGACGACGGCCGGTTCGCGGCCGGTGCGGTGCCCCGGCAGGTGCTCGTCGACGCCCTGGACCAGCAGTGACCGGACCGGCGCCCGAACCGGCCGTCGCGGGGCAGGCCGCACCGGCGGCCCGGACGCGGGGCCTGCGCAAGGTCTACCGCGGCACGGTCGCGGTGGACGGCGTGGACCTGGAGGTACCGCAGGGCGCCGTGGTCGGGATGCTGGGGCCCAACGGCTCCGGCAAGACGACGACCATCCGCATGCTGCTCGGTCTCGTCCAGCCGACCGAGGGCGAGATCGAGCTGCTGGGCGTCCCCGTCCCGGGGGCCGTGGACCGCGTGCTCCCGCACGTCGGGGCGCTGGTCGAGGGGCCGGGGTTCCACCCGTTCCTGTCCGGCCGGGAGAACCTGCTGCGGTTCGCCGCCGCCGAACCCCTGCTGTCCGGACGTGAGCTCGACGGCGCCGTCTCGGCGGCGCTGGAGCGGGTGGGGCTGGCGGGTGCCGCCCGCAAGAAGTACCGCGCGTACTCGCTGGGCATGAAGCAGCGGCTGGGGCTCGCCTCCGCGCTGCTGGTCCCGCGCCGGCTCGTGGTGCTGGACGAGCCCACGAACGGTCTCGACCCGGCCGGTACGCAGGAGGTGCGCCGGATCATCGCGGAGCTGCACGCGCAGGGGGTCACGGTGCTCGTCTCGTCGCACCTCCTGGGGGAGGTCGAGGCCACGTGCACCCACGTCGTCGTGCTGAACGCGGGCGTCGTCGTGGCGCAGGGCCCGCTGGACGACCTGCTGGAGTCCGGCAACCCCACGCTCCTCGTGACCACCGCCGACGGCGCCGCCGCGGCGGCCGCCCTGCGCGACCGCCGGGTCACCGCGTGGCTCGCGCCCACCGGCGTGCGCGTCGACCTCACGAGCACGACGCCGGCGACCGTGATCGAGACGCTGGTCCGGGCGGGGGTCCGGGTCGACGAGGCCCGGCGGGAGCGCACCGGGCTGGAGGACGTCTTCGCGCGGCTCACGCACGACCTCGGGGAGGCGACGGGCGACGGCGCCGTCGGCGAGCCCGCCGAGGCCGCCGCCCGGCCGACGCCGGACCGGGAGCCGGTCCGATGACCGCCCAGGCCTCGGTCACCACCCCGGCGCCGACCCCCGACCCGGCGCCGGACCGCCTGCGCGCCCCGGTGGGCCGCCTGCTGCGGGCCGAGCTGCGGTGGATCTTCCGGCGTCCGCGGACGCTGGTGGTGCTGGGCCTGCTCACCGTGCTCCCCGTGATCACCGGCATCGCCGTGGACCTGACGGCGGACGGCGCGGCCGCCCCCGCCACGGGCGGACCCGGTCCGGACGGGCCCGGCGGGGAGCCGCCGATCTTCGTGACCATGGCCACCAGCGCGTTCGTGCTGCCGCTGGGCTCGCTGATGACGCTGCTGATGCTCCTGCTGCCGCTCACGGTCGCGATGGCGGCCGGGGACGCGCTGGCCGGTGAGCAGTCCCACGGGGCGCTGCGCGGCTGGCTGCTCGCGCCCGTGGCCCGCGGCCGGCTGCTCCTGGTCAAGGCCGTGGGTGTGCTGGCGGTCGCCCTGGTCGCGGCCACGCTCGTCGTCGCGTCCGGCTTCGTCACCGGGCTGGTCCTGGCCGGGACGGACAACCTGGCGTCGATGTCCGGGACCGAGCTGTCCGTCCCGGAGGTGCTGGGGCGGCTGGCCGTCGCGATCGCCTGGGCGACGCTCTACCTGATGGCGGTGGGTGCGGTGGCGCTGGCGATCTCGGCGTCCACCGAGCACCCCATGCTGGTGGTCGTCAGCGTGCTCGGCGGGCTCATCGTGTCCGGGGTGCTGCTGCAGATCTCGGCCCTGGACTGGCTGCACCCGTACCTGCTGCCGCAGTCGCTGGGCAGCCTGGTCGACCTGATCCGGGACCCCGTGGCCACCGGCGACCTGGGCGAGGGCGCGTTCCGGGCGCTGTGCTACCTCGTGATCGGCATGTCCCTGGCGTACGCCCGCCTCACGACGCGCGACGGCTGAGCAGGATAGGGACGGCCGCGCGCAGCGCCGGCCCCGGACGCACGAACGCCGTCGCGCACCCCCGTGCGGAGGGTGCGCGACGGCGTCGGCGCTCGGAGCGCGGGCCGGCGCGGCGGTCAGTCGCCGACGTTGTCCGCGTAGTCCACGTCGCGCGTCTCGCGCGTCAGGAGCAGCGCGACCAGCGTGATCACGGCCATCGCCGAGAGGTAGACGCCCACGAGCACGGGGGAGCCGTCGGCCTCGGCCCACAGCCACACGGCGATGAACGGGGCCACGGCCGCGCCCAGCACCGAGGACAGGTTGTACGCGATGCCGGAGCCCGTGTACCGCACGTTGGCCGGGAACAGCTCGGGCAGCACGGCGGCCATCGGGCCGAACGTGAGGCCCATGAGCGTGAAGCCGAGGATCAGCAGGGTCTGCACGCCCAGGTCGCCCCCGGCGAACAGCGGCACGAACAGGGCGCCGAACACGATGATCGCCACCGTGACCCAGATGAGGTGCTTGCGGCGGCCGAACTTCTCCGCCATCGGCCCGGACACGAGCGTGAAGACGCCGAAGAACACGACGCCCACGATCAGCATCCAGAGGAAGTCGATCTTCTCGTAGCCGAGGCCGGCGGGAGAGCCGTCGGTGGGTGCGGTCGGCGCGACGCCGTAGTTCAGCGTGAACGTCGTCATGAGGTAGAACAGCGCGTAGGTGGCCAGCATGATGAACGTGCCGGACACGATCTTGCGCCACGACGTGCGGAAGACGCGGGCCACCGGCACCTTGCTGACGGCCTCGGCCTCGAGCACCTTGCGGAACGCGGGCGTCTCCAGCAGCGAGAGCCGCACCCACAGGCCCACGATCACGAGGATCGCCGACGCGAGGAACGGGATGCGCCAGCCCCAGGCCGCGAACTGCTCCGGCGTGAGCGACGTGGACAGGGCGATGAACACCGTGTTGGCGAGGATGAAGCCGATCGGCGCGCCGAGCTGCGGGAACGTGCCGTAGATGGCGCGCTTGCCCTCGGGCGCGTTCTCGGTGGCGAGGAGGGCCGCGCCGCTCCACTCGCCGCCGAGCCCGAGGCCCTGGCAGAACCGGCACAGCACGAGCACCGCCGGCGCGGCCACGGCCCAGCCCGGCGTCGCCGCCGCCGGGATGAGGCCGATCAGCACCGTCGCGACACCCATCGTGAGCAGCGACGCGACCAGCGTCGCCTTGCGGCCGATCCGGTCACCGAAGTGCCCGAACAGGACCGAGCCGACCGGTCGCGCCACGAAGGCGACGCCGAAGACGGCGAAGGACGACAGGAGCTGCGTCGTGGGGTCCTCGGCGTTCGGGAAGAACAGCGTCGGGAAGACCAACGAGGCGGCCGTCGCGTAGATGTAGAAGTCGTAGAACTCGATGGACGTACCGATGAGGGAGGCGACGACGACGCGGCCGCGGGGATTGCCGGCCGGCGCTGTGCTCTGCCCGCCGCCGGGGGTCCCGGCGGTCGGCGCTGCGGAGGTGCTCATGCCCGCGAGGTTAGGCCTGGTGTCCGCGATCCGGGAAGGCCGTCTCGCGATATGGATGGGGTCTTGACGTAGGCTGCCGACGGCGGCATGCGCGGGCCCTGTGCACGAGCGGCGTGTCGAACTGCGACCTGGTGCGTCGCGAGTGAAGGTGTGGTGAACGGTGAATACTCCCACCGGCTGCCGTGTTGGCACGACCGGCGGTGAGGGGCAGGATCGACCGGGCTCCCGGAGGCTCCGCCATCGGACATCCATCATCGGAACGAACGAGACGACGACGAGGATATGAACGATCTGCTGTATGTGAACGGCGGCAACCCGCTCAACGGGACCATCACCGTTCGAGGCGCAAAGAACTTCGTGTCGAAGTCCATGGTGGCTTCTCTGCTGGGGGAGACCCCGAGCGTGCTGCGGAACGTTCCGCAGATCCGTGACGTCAAGGTCGTCTCGGGGCTCCTGGACCTGCACGGCGTGAACGTCAAGTACGACACCGACGCCGGCATCCTGGACCTCGACCCGTCCAACGTCGAGTCCGCCCACGTGGCCGACATCGACGCCCACGCCGGCTCCAGCCGCATCCCGATCCTGTTCTGCGGGCCGCTGCTGCACCGCCTCGGTGAGGCGTTCATCCCGGACCTGGGCGGCTGCCGCATCGGCGACCGGCCGATCAACTACCACCTCGACATCCTGCGCCAGTTCGGCGCCGTCGTGGACAAGCGGCCCAACGGCATCCACCTGCGGGCGCCGCGCCGCCTCCAGGGCACCAAGATCTCCCTGCCGTACCCGTCGGTGGGCGCCACGGAGCAGACGCTGCTGACGGCGGTCCGCGCGGACGGCATCACCGAGCTCTCGGGCGCGGCGATCGAGCCCGAGATCATGGACCTCATTGCGGTGCTGCAGAAGATGGGCGCCATCATCTCGGTCGACACCGACCGCGTGATCCGCATCGAGGGCGTCGACCGCCTCGAGGGCTACACCCACACCGCGCTGAACGACCGCATCGAGACCGCCTCCTGGGCCTCGGCGGCCCTGGCCACGGGCGGCGACATCACGGTCAAGGGCGCCACCCAGCCCGAGATGATGACGTTCCTGAACACCTTCCGGAAGGTCGGCGGCCGCTTCGAGGTGCAGGACGACGGCATCCGCTTCTGGCACGCCGGCGGCGACCTCAAGTCCATCGTGCTGGAGACCGACGTGCACCCGGGCTTCATGACGGACTGGCAGCAGCCGCTCGTCGTCGCGCTCACGCAGGCCACCGGCCTGTCGATCGTGCACGAGACCGTGTACGAGAACCGCTTCGGCTTCACGGACGCGCTGCGCAAGATGGGCGCCACGATCCAGGTCTACAAGGAGTGCCTGGGCGGTCGTGACTGCCGGTTCGGCCAGCGCAACTTCCACCACTCCGCCGTCGTCTCGGGCCCGACGCCGCTCTCCGCGGCCGACATCGAGGTCCCGGACCTGCGCGGCGGGTTCTCCCACCTCATCGCGGCGCTGGCCGCCAAGGGCCAGTCCACGGTGCGCGGCATCGGTCTCATCGACCGCGGCTACGAGAACTTCCAGGACAAGCTGGAGGCCCTGGGCGCCGAGGTCGTCCGCGGCTGAGACAGCGGACCCCGTCGGCGAACGTAGGCCTGGTCGCCTCATGAGATCTCATGAGGCGACCAGGCCTACGTTCGGTTCCACCTGGCCCGGGTGCCACGCGTCGCGGGGCGGGGGAGGGCAGCTTGGCCGAGTATCCTTTCGGCCGTGTCCATCCCACGCCCTGAGTCACGCATGTATCGCTTCGTCGCGTTCATCGTGCGGAACCTCATGTTCGCGCTGTGCAAGTACGAGTGGAAGGGCGGGGAGAACTTCCCGGCCAAGGGCGGGTTCATCGCCGCGGCCAACCACGTCACCGAGCTCGACGCGCTGACGCTGGCGCACTACCTCTTCGACATGGGCCGTGAGCCCCGCATCCTGGCCAAGCGCGGCCTGTTCGACTCGCCGCTGACGGGATGGGCCCTGCGGGGCACCAAGATGATCCCGGTGGACCGGGACTCCACGAAGTCCGCCGAGTCGCTGAAGGACGCCGCGAGCCAGCTCGGCGACGGTGCCTGCGTCGCGATCCTGCCGGAGGGGACGCTGACCCGGGACCCCGACTACTGGCCGATGGAGGGCAAGACGGGCGTGGCCCGCATCGCGCTGACGACGCGCCTGCCGGTGCTGCCCGTCGCGCAGTGGGGCGTCACCGAGATCCTCGGCCGGTACAGCCGCGTGCTCAAGCCGTTCCCGCGCAAGAAGGTGACCATCCAGACCGGCCCGCCCGTGGACCTGAGCGACCTGTACGACCGGCCCCAGGACACCGCCACCCTGCGCGAGGCCACGAGTCGCATCATGGACGCCATCACCGCCGAGCTGGAGCAGATCCGCGGCGAGGTGGCGCCCAAGCCGCGCTTCGACCTCCGCAAGCACCCCGACTACGAGGCCAAGATGACGACCTACCCCCCGGTGGAGCGCCCGTGAGCGCGGCGACAGGAGCGCAGGGCGCCTCGACGCAGCCCAAGGTCGCCGTGCTCGGCGCCGGCTCGATGGGCACCACGTTCGCGATGGTCCTGGCCGACGCCGGGTGCGACGTCACCCTCTGGGGCCGCGACGCCGCGGTGCTCCACGCCGTCGAGACGACGCACCGCAACGAGAAGTACCTGCCGGGCGTGCAGCTGCCGCCGATGCACGGCACGACCGACCCGGCCGTCGCCCTCGCGGGCGCCGGCATCGTGGTCGTGTCGGTGCCGTCGCAGGTCGCCCGCGCCACGCTGGAGTCGATGAAGGACCTGGTGCACGACGTCGCCGCGCCGGGTGCCGTCGTCGTCTCCCTGATGAAGGGCGTCGAGCTCGGCACGGACAAGCGCATGAGCCAGGTCATGGCTGAGGTGCTGGACCTGCCGGACGAGCGCGTCGCCGTCGTCTCCGGGCCCAACCTCGCGCCCGAGATCGCCGAGCGGCAGCCGACGGCGACCGTGGTCGCCTCGCGCAGCGAGGCCACGGCCCAGCTCGTGGCCGCGGCCTGCTCGACCGGGTACTTCCGGCCCTACACGAACACCGACGTGGTGGGCGTGGAGCTGTGCGGCGCGGTGAAGAACATCATCGCCCTGGCCGCCGGCATGGCCCAGGGCCAGGGCTTCGGCTGGAACACGCTGGCGACCCTCATCACGCGCGGCCTGGTCGAGATCACGCGCCTGGGCCTCGCCCTGGGGGCCGACGCCGCCACGTTCGCGGGCCTGGCCGGCATGGGCGACCTGACGGCGACGTGCGCGTCGCCGCTGTCGCGCAACCACCGGCTCGGCAAGCACGTGGGCGAAGGGCTCACGCTCGCCGAGGCGATCAAGGCCACGGGCGGCACGGCCGAAGGCGTGAAGTCGTCGCAGTCGGTGCTGGAGCTCGCGCGGGCGCACGACGTCGAGATGCCGATCACGGCCGGCGTCGTCGAGGTGCTGGCCGGCAACCTGCCGCTGTCCGACCTCGCGGCGACGCTGCTCGCCCGGCCGCAGAAGTCCGAGGTCGCGGGCTGATCCTGGGCGGCACCGCTCGGCGGCGGGCGCCGGGCGGTCAGTGCCGCACGTCCACCACGACGCGCATCGGGTCCTCCAGGAGGAACACGCGGAACGGCCGCTCGCCGTCGTCCACGCCGATGAACGCCGTCGTGTACCCCTCGAACCAGTAGCGGTACACGATCTCCTCGACCGACTCGGTGCCGTCGGGCTCGATGCGGTCGCCCGAGAACTCGTCGACCCCGCTGTCCATCGGGGTGGCGGTGCCGGACAGCGACACCCGCAGGATCGCGTCGCCGTCCACCGCGACGGCGTCCCCGGAGCCGTCGTCGGACGCCTGGTCCACGTACTCGACGCGCCAGCCCGGCTTGCCGCTGCCCGTGCCGTCGAGGTCGAACACGACGCGGTCGTAGCCGTCGTGCGCGGCGACGCGCACGTCGGTGACGCTCAGGAACGTCTCGCCCTCCCCGGCGGGCGCCGCGGTGTCGGGCTTCGTGTCCGCCGGGAAGGCCGGGCCGGACTCGGTCTCGGTCGCGGAGGCGCTCGGCTCGGGGGCGTCGTCCCCGTCGTCCGCTGAGTCGTCGTCCGACCCGCTCGACGACGGCGACGACGTCGGTTCCGCGTCGGAGTCGGGGGACACCGGCACGGGGCTGGTGTTGCTGAGCTCCGGCCCGCCCGTGCCCTGCGCGCCCGTGCACCCGGCCAGCAGCAACGCCGCGCAGGCGGCGACCAGCAGGGCTGTGCGGTGTCCGGCTCGTCCCATGTGCCCAGCGTAGGGCCTGGGGCGCGGACTGGTCGGTCACGATCGGCGAACGGGACCGGTCTTAACTCTTGACTTGTGATACATGTGACGTACTACATTTAGCCCCGCGTCGTTCAACGGTGATGACGGTGATGACAAAGAGGACGAAGGAGTCGCTCGATGAATCCGATCACGCGAAGAGACCTCCTGCGCACGACGGGCCTGACCGCCGGGGCGTTCGCGCTCGCCGGGCATGCCCCCACGAGCGCGGCGGCCGAGCCCGAGGGCGGCGACGCCTCGGACACCAACCCGATGCGGCTCTGGTACACCGCGCCCGCCCAGGAGTGGCTCCAGGCGCTCGCCATCGGCAACGGCCGGCTCGGCGCCATGGTGTTCGGCGGCGTGGCCGCCGAGAAGCTCATGCTCAACGAGGACACCGTCTGGGCCGGCGGCCCGCACGACTACGCCGACCCGTCGGGGCACGAGGCGCTGCCGGAGATCCGGCGGCTCATCAGCGAGGAGAAGTGGCTGGAGGCGCAGAACCTCGCGGACGAGCGGTTCATGGGCCGCCCCACGGAGCAGATGCAGTACCAGCCGGTCGGCGACCTGCACCTGGCCTTCCCCGGGCTGACCGAGGACGTCACGGGCTACGAGCGGTCGCTCGACCTGACCACGGCGATCAGCACCACGTCGTTCGTGGCCGACGGCGTGCGCCACACCCGGGAGGTGTTCGGCAGCCACGCGCACCAGGTGATCGTCGTCCGCCTCACCGCGAGCGAGCGCGGGGCGATCTCGTTCGACGCCGGGTACACGTCGCTCCAGGAGACGTCGACCTACGCCCACGACGCACGCACGCTCGCCCTGGAGGGCATCAGCGGTGAGGCCGAGGGCCTGGAGGGCAAGGTCCGCTTCGTCAGCCTGGTCCGCGCCGTGCCCGAGGGCGGGAGCGTGACCTGCGACGACACCGGGCTGCACGTGCGGGGCGCGGACGCCGTCACGCTGGTCCTGTCCATCGGCACGAGCCACCGCAACTACCTCGACGTCGGCGGCGACCACCTGGCGGCGGCGGTGGCCCCGCTGGAGCGGGCCACGCCCCAGGGCTACGGGATCCTGCGGCGGTCCCACGTGCGCGACCACCAGGAGATGTTCGGCCGGGTCGACATCGACCTGGGCACCTCGGCGTCCGTCGACCTGCCGACGGACCAGCGGGTCGCCGCCTTCCGCGACGGCAAGGACCCGCAGCTCGCGGCCCTGTACTACCAGTTCGGCCGGTACCTGCTGATCTCCAGCTCGCGGACGCCGGGCCAGCCCGCCAACCTGCAGGGGCTGTGGAACGACCAGATGCTGCCGCCGTGGCAGTCCAAGTACACGCTGAACATCAACTGCCAGATGAACTACTGGCCGGCCGGTCCGGCGAACCTCGCCGAGTGCTGGCAGCCGCTCTTCGCGATGATCGAGGAGCTGGCCGAGTCCGGCGCCCGGACGGCGCAGAAGATGTGGGGCGCCAAGGGCTGGGTGGCGCACCACAACACCGACCTGTGGCGGGGATCGGCGCCCGTGGACTTCGCGTACTACGGGGTCTGGCCCACCGGCGGCGCCTGGCTCTCGCTGCTGTTCTGGGAGCACTACGAGTACACCGGTGACCTCGACGTGCTGCGGGAGTACTTCCCGGTGCTGCGCGGGTCGGTCGAGTTCTTCCTCGACACCCTCGTGCAGGACGCCGCGACCGGCTACCTCGTCACCAGCCCTTCGCACTCGCCCGAGCTCAAGCACCACGACATCGACAACGTGGGCGTGAGCATGTGCGCCGGCCCGACCATGGACATGCAGATCCTGCGGGACCTGTTCACGGCGTTCGACAGGGCGTCCGCCGTCCTCGGCCAGGACCGCGAGATGGCCGCGCAGGCGCTGGCCGCGCGCGAGCAGCTGCCACCCAACCAGATCGGCTTCCTGGGGCAGATCCAGGAGTGGCTGATCGACTGGGAGGAGGCCGCGCAGGAGACCAGCCGGCACGTCTCGCACCTGTGGGGCGTGTTCCCCAGCGACCAGATCACCCCGCGGCGCACGCCCGAGCTGGCCGCGGCGGCCAACCGGTCGCTCGAGCTGCGCGGTCCCGCGGTCACGGCGGGCTGGTCGCTCGCGTGGAAGATGAACATCCGCGCCCGGCTGCTCCAGCGGGACGGCGTCTACACCCACCTGAAGCAGCTCCTCTCGCCCGGCCGGACCGCGCCGAACCTGTTCGACCTGCACCCGCCGTTCCAGATCGACGGCAACTTCGGGGGCACCTCGGCGATCAACGAGACGATCGTGCAGAGCCACTCCGGTGAGGTCTGGCTGCTGCCGTGCCTGCCGGAGGCCTTCCCGACCGGGCGGGTGCGCGGCCTGCGCACCCGGGGCGCCTTCGAGCTCGCCGTCACCTGGCGCGACGGGCGGCTCCACGGCGCGCGGATCCAGTCGCTGGCCGGCAACACGATCCGGCTGCGCACCGAGGGCCGGGTCCGCGTCTCGGGCCCCGGCGGCCCGGTCGACGTCGAACGCCCCGAGGACGGCCTCGCCGTCTTCCGGACGCGCCGCGGGGCCACGTACGTCGTCGAACCGACGGCCTGACCCACCTCGCTGCCTGACCCAGCTCACTGACTGACCCACCTCACCGAACCACCCGCAAGAACCGCACCTACGAAAGGACACAGATGTCCAGGAACTGGATTCAGACAGGCACCGTGGCGGTCGCCGCGCTGAGCCTGGTCGCCGCCGCGGGAGGCGGCGGGGTCGCGCTCGACCGGCTCGCCGACGCCGCGATCGCGGCGACGTCCGCGAAGTGCCAGCAGCTGTACGTGTCCCCGACGGGCGACGACCAGGGCAAGGGCACGGCCCGGGACCCGTTCAGGACGGTCGACCGGGCCCGCGCGTACATCCAGGAGAAGGGCCTCAACAAGGACGGCCGGCAGCGGTGCGACATCACCGTGAATCTCGCGGCGGGCGAGTACCCCGTCACGGAGACCATCGGCTTCACCGAGCAGGACTCGGGCGGCGGCGGCCACCAGGTCGTCTACCGCAGCAGCGACGGCCCAGGCGCGGCCAACCTCGTGGGCGCCGAGGAGGTGACCGGCTGGGAGGAGTACCAGGACGGCATCTACAAGACCCAGGTCGACCCCGACAAGCAGTTCTACACGCTCTTCGAGGACGGCGAACGCTCCGAGCTGGCCCGCTACCCCAACCGCGGCTCGGACGACACCCAGGGGCCGTACCTGTTCTCGCGGCTCGGTGAGCCCGAGAAGGAGGCCGTGCACCAGTGGCTGTACTGGCAGGACGGCGACTGGGACCCGGCCTGGGACGACACCCCCGAGAGCAACCCGCTCAAGGACGCCCAGGTCACCCTGTGGTCCGGCGGCTCGTGGAGCTGGTTCACCGACATCGTGCCGATCGGCGGCGCCGACTACCGCAAGGGCTTCGCCACGCTCGACTACTGGGCGCGGTACGCCCTGGTGAACAGCCGCAGCGGGTCGCGCTACTTCATCCAGAACGCCCTGCCGTTCCTGGACCAGGCGGGCGAGTACTACATCGACCGTGAGGCCGGCGAGCTCTACTACAAGCCGCGCGGCGACATCGACAGCGTGACGATCATGAAGCCCACGGTCACCAAGGTGATCGACGTCAAGGGGGCCACGCCCGAGGACCGGGCGCACGACATCACCTTCGACGGTATCGGCATCCAGTACTCCGACTTCGTGAGCTGGTACCGCTCGGGCTGGATCAGTGCGGGCGACTCCGGCGAGGAGCACAAGTACCCCGAGTACGACCGGCAGATCGAGATGCCGCGCAACCGGTTCGGTGCGGTCACGCTGGAGAACACGACGGGCATCACGCTCACCGGGATGCACATCCGCGACACCGGGTTCATGGGGGTCTACGCGCTGTTCGCCAACGATCACCTGACCGTCGAGAACTCCCTCCTGGAGAACCTCGGGGCCGACGGCGTCAAGGTCGAGGGCGGCTGGCCGGGCGAGGGCGACCTCTCGCACCACCACACCTTCCGCAACCTGTACATCGACCACGTGGGCGAGCTCGTGCCCGGCGACGCGGCGGGCATCGAGCTCATGGGCACCGGCGACAACCTCGTCGAGCACGTGAACGTGCGGCACTCCGCGCGGTACGGCATCAGCCTGGAGTCCCGCCCCGAGGTCGTCGACGGCGACCAGTACACCGACCACAACACCTTCCGGTACATCCGGATCGACGAGGCCGGCCTCGACTCCGGTGACATGGGCGCGTTCTACACCTACGGCGTCGACAACCAGGACCCGTACCCGGTGCAGAACACGGTGGACCAGATGGTGATCGGCGACGTCATCCCCGACCCGGTGGGCGAGATGCCCGACAGCGGGACCCGGGGCATCCACATGGACGCCGGCGGCTGTGCGTTCTCGTTCAGCAACATCGAGGTGGGCGAGACGACCGACCAGTCGTACCAGTCCTACCAGTGCAACGAGGTGACGAACGGGAACTGGGAGGCCGACTTCGACGCCAGCAAGATGGAGTACGACCTCATCGGCGTGACGGACGCGTTCCCGTACCCGGTCCCGGAGTCCTGACCCCGTAATCGCGCGTCGGGCCTCCGCTGGTCGACCCTCCGCTGGCCGACCCTCCGCTGGTCGAGCCTCCGCCGGTCGACCCTCCGCTGGTCGAGCTTGTCGAGACCTCACCGGGTCTCGACAAGCTCGACCAGCGGGTACCGATCGGCCCGTGCGATTCGGCCCGCGCCCGACATCTCGACAGACCACGTGTTCATCGACCGAGAGGACGACGATGTCCAGACAATGGATCCGGGACGGCGCGGTAGCCGTCGCCGCGCTCAGCCTGGTGGCCGGCCTGACCGGCGGCGCCGCGCTCGACAGCCTCGCCGCGCTGGGCGCGGGCCGGTGCCCGCAGCTCTACGTCTCCCCGTCCGGGGACGACGACGCCCGGGGAACTGCCCAGGACCCGTGGCGCACGATCGAGCGGGCCCGCGACCACGTCCGGGAGGCGGGCCTAAACCGCCCCGGGCGGATGAAGTGCGACATCACGATCAATCTCGCGGCGGGTGACTACCCCGTCACGGAGACCATCGAGCTGACCGACGAGGACTCGGGCGCCGACGGGAACCAGGTGGTCTACCGCAGCAGCGACGGCCCCGGCGCGGCCAACCTGGTCGGCGCCGAGGAGGTCACCGGGTGGGAGCCCTTCCGGGACGGCATCTACCGGGCCACGGTCGACACCGACGCGCCGTTCTACACGCTCTTCGTCGACGGCGAGCGGGCCACGACCGCGCGGCACCCGAACCGCACGTCGGCGGACACCCACGCGCCGTACCTGGTCTCGCGGCTCATCGAGCCGGAGAAGGAGGGGGTCCGGGACCAGATCGGCTACAACCCGGGCGACTGGGACGAGTCGGCGGACCTGGGGTCCTCCACGAGCTGGCCGGCGCAGGTGACCATCTGGTCGGGCGGCTCGTGGAGCTGGTTCACCGACACCGTGCCGATCAAGAACGCCGACACCGCGGACAGCGACAACAAGATCATCCTGGACCACTGGACGCGGTACGCGATGATGAACACCCGCAGCGGGTCCCGGTACTTCCTGCAGAACTCGCTGGACTTTCTCGACCAGGCGGGCGAGTACTACCTCGACCACGAGGCGGGGGAGGTCTACTACAAGCCGCGCGGCGGCGACATGGACGGCGTGCGGGTCATGCGGCCGACGGTCGCCAAGGTACTCGACGTCAAGGGCGCCTCGCCCGAGGACCGGGCGCACGACATCACGTTCGACGGTATCGGCGTCCAGTACTCCGACTACCTCGGCTGGTACCGCGCGGGGTGGATCAGCGCGGGCGACTCCGGCGTCGAGCACAAGTACCCCGAGTACGACCGGCAGATCGAGATGCCGCGCAACCGGTTCGGGGCCGTCACGCTGGAGAACACGAGCGACGTCACGCTCACCGGCATGCACGTCCGCGACACCGGGTTCACGGGCGTCTACGCGCTGTTCGCCAACGACCACCTCACGGTCGAGGACAGCCTGTTCGAGAACCTGGGCGCGGACGGCGTCAAGGTCGAGGGCGGCTGGCCGGGAGAGGGCGACCTGTCGCACCACCACACCTTCCGCAACCTGTACATCGACCACGTGGGCGAGCTGGTGCCGGGGGACGCCGCCGGGATCGAGCTCATGAGCACCGGCGACAACACGGTCGAGCACGTCCACGTCGAGCACTCCGCGCGCTACGGGATCAGCCTGGAGTCCCGCCCGGAGGTGGTGGACGGGGACCAGTACACCGACCACAACACGTTCCGGTACATCCGGATCGAGCAGGCGGGGCTGGACTCCGGTGACATGGGCGCGTTCTACACCTACGGCGTCGACAACCAGGAGCCGCACCCCGTCCAGAACACCGTGGACCAGATGGTGATCGGCGACGTCATCCCGGACCCCGCCGGGGCCATGCCGGACAGCGGGACCCGCGGCGTGCACATGGACGCCGGGGGCTGTGCGTTCTCGTTCAGCAACATCGAGGTAGGGGAGACGACCGATCAGTCGTACCAGTCCTACCAGTGCAACGAGGTGAGCAACGGCAACTGGGAGGACGACTTCGACGCCTCGCTGATGGAGTACGACAAGATCGGCGTCACCGACGCCTTCCCGTACCCGGTCCCGTAACCGCTGGTCGAGCTTGTTTCGCTGGTCGAGCTTGTCGAGACCTCATCAGGTCTCGACAAGCTCGACCAGCGGCGTCACTCGACCAGCGGCGTCGCTCGACCAGCGGCGTCGCTCGACCAGCGGCGTCGCTCGACCAGCGGCGTCGCTCGACCAGCGACGTCGCTCGGTCCGCGGGTCCGTCACGCCGCCCGGCGGAACGTCCTCCGGTAGGCCGACGGCGTCACGCCCAGCGCCGCCGTCACGTGGGCCCGCAGCGACTGCGCCGTGCCGAACCCGCACCGCCGCGCGACCTGCTCGACCGGCAGCACCGTGGTCTCCAGCAGGGTCCGCGCGTGCTCGACCCGCTGGCGCGTGAGCCACTGGGCGGGGCTCTCGCCGGTCTCGTCGCGGAACCGCCGCGTGAAGGTGCGCACCGACATCGCGGCGTGCCGCGCCAGGTCGGACAGCGTCAGCGGCTCGTCGAGCCGGTCCAGCGCCCAGGCGCGGGCGGCGGCCGTGCCGGCGCCGCGGCTCCCCGCGGCGGCCGCGCCCGAGGTCGCGGCCCGCTCGACCGCCCGCTCGATCCCCACGGGTCGTCGGATGTACTGCGCCTGGCCGCCGTCGCGATGGGGCGGCACCACGGTGCGGCGCGCGACGTCCTGCGCGACGGCGGTGCCGTGGTCCCGCCGCACCACGTGCAGGCACAGGTCGACGCCGGAGGCGACGCCCGCGGAGGTGAGCACGTCGCCGTCGTCGGTGTACAGGACGTCCGGGTCGAGCTCCACACGCGGGTAGAGCCGGCGGAACCGGTCGCTCTCCAGCCAGTGGGTCGTGGCGGGGCGGCCGTCGAGCAGCCCCGCCGCCGCGAGCACGAACGCGCCCGTGCAGATCGACATGAGCCGGGCTCCGGGCCGGATCCGGGCGAGCGCGGCGGCGAGCTCGGGTTCGAGCTGCGGGTCGCCGGCGGCCGGGTCCGTACCGTCCGGCCCGGAGGTGTGCGACGCCGCCACCACCACGGTGTCCGCCGTCTCCAGCACCTCGGGCCCGTGCTCGACCTGGACCAGCACGTCGGAGTCCGACCGCACCAGGCCCGGGCCGCCGGGCGTGCAGGTCACGACCTCGTACAGGGGCCGGTGCTCGGCGTCGCGCGCGATACCGAAGATCCGGTGCGGGATGCCGAGCTCGAACGGGATGAAGCCGGGCCGGATCAGGACGGCCACGCGATGCCGGGGCGGGGTGTGCTGAGCCATGTCCCGATCATATGGCCCGAACCTAGCGTTGTGTGTCCCTCCGGCCACTGTTTCCCGCCGTCCCGCGCCAGCATGCTGATCCCGTGACCCAGACAGACGTCCCCGTGCCGGCGGGCCAGAACACCGCGCAGCCACCGCGGCGCACCGCGCCCCGCATCCACCCCGCCTGGTGGGTCGCCCTGGTCAGCTTCGTGACCGTCATGTGCGCCGCGGCGTTCACCGCCGCGCCCGGCCTCTTCGTGGACCCGCTCAACGCGGAGCTCGGCTGGTCGCGCGCCACCATCGGGTTCGCCGTCGGCCTGCAGTCGGTGCTCTACGGGCTCACGGCGCCGTTCGCCGCCTCCCTCATGGACCGGTTCGGCATGCGCCCCGTGGTCGCTGTGGCGCTCGTGGTGATCACTGGCGGCGCCCTGTCGACCGTGTGGATGTCGGAGCCCTGGCAGTTCGTGCTCGGCTGGGGGCTCCTGGTCGGCGTGGGCAGCGGCAGCATGGCGCTCGCGTTCACCGCCACCGTGACGGGGCGCTGGTTCGTGGCGCGCCGCGGCCTGGTCAGTGGCGTGCTGACGGCGGCGACGGCGTCGGGCCAGCTCGTCTTCCTGCCCCTGCTCGCGTGGATCGTCGAGAACCAGGGCTGGCGCCCGGCGTCGGTCACGGTGGCCATCGCCTCGCTCGTGGCGATCCCGCTCGTGCTCTTCCTGCTGCGCGACCATCCCGCGGACCTGGGCCTGGCGCCCTACGGCGGCACCTACGCCCCCAAGCCCGCCCCGACGCGCGGCGCGGCGCGCCGCGCGGTCACCGCCCTGTTCGACGCCGCCCGCACCGGCCCGTTCTGGCTGCTCGCCGGGGCGTTCGCGATCTGCGGCGCGACGACGAACGGGCTGGTCCGCACCCACTTCGTGCCCGGCGCGCACGACCACGGAATGCCCATCACGGTCGCCGCGAGCCTGCTCGCCGTGATCGGGGTGGTCGACGTGATCGGCACCATCGGGTCCGGCTGGCTCACCGACCGGTTCTCCCCGCGCGTGCTGCTGGGCGTCTACTACACGCTGCGCGGCGTCGCCCTGCTGTTCCTGCCGTCGCTCATGGCCCCGCACGTCGAGATGCCGATGCTGTTCTTCATCGTGTTCTACGGGCTGGACTGGGTGGCGACCGTGCCGCCGACGCTCGCGCTGTGCCGCGAGTTCTACGGCGAGGACGCGCCGATCGTGTTCGGCTGGGTGCTTGCGTCGCACCAGGTCGGGGCCGGTGTGGTGGCCTTCGCGGGCGGCCTGGTGCGGGACATGACGGGCTCGTACGACGCCGTCTGGTACGGCGCGGGCGCGCTGTGCGCGGGTGCCGCGCTGATGTCGCTGGTGATCCGCCGCGTCCGCCAGACCGCCGCCCCGGACGCGGCAGCCGCCTGAGCCACCCGGCCGGCACGTGTCAGACCACAGGACACGCGGGTGACCTGTGGGTCTGACAGGTCGCCGGGGTCTGACAGGTCGCCCTGCGGACGGCCGAGGCGCCGGCCGCGGGGCGGTCGTATTCTCCGGACCATGAGCACCACCCCTGAGCAGACCGCCGCGCAGCACACCGGGCTCGCCCCCGCCACCCTCGTCGTCGCCGCCGGACGCCCGGCGCGCGAGCAGGGCGGGCACATCAACCCGTCCGTGCCGCTGAACTCGACGTACGTGTCGCGCGGCGTGGTCACCTCCGGCGAGCTCTCCTACGCGCGCGGCGACAACGACGCCTGGCACCCGTTCGAGTCGGCGCTGGCCGCCCTGGAGGCGGGCGCGGGGGAGCCGGGCGAGGCGCTCGTGTTCTCGTCCGGCATGGCCGCGATCGCCGCGGTCTTCTCCCTGGTGCCCGACGGCGGCACACTCGTGCTGCCGCGGCACGCCTACCAGGCGGGCATGGTGCTGGCGCGCCAGATCTCCGAGCGGCACGGCGTGACGCTGCGGTACGTGGACATCGCGGACACCGACGCCGTGGTGGCCGCGCTGGAGGGCGCCGACCTCTTCCTGGCCGAGTCGCCCACCAACCCGATGCTGGAGGTCGCCGACCTGCCCGCCGTCCTCGCCGCCGCGCGGGCGGCCGGGGTGCGCTCGGTCGTGGACAACACGTTCGCGACGCCGCTCGGGCAGCGTCCGCTGGAGCTCGGCGCCGACATCGTGCTGCACTCCGTGACCAAGTACCTCGCAGGCCACTCCGACGTCGTGCTCGGCGCCGTCGTCACGCGCGACGCCGACCTGGCCGCGACGCTGCGCGAGCACCGCACGCTGCACGGCGCGATCGCCGGGCCGTTCGAGGTGTGGCTCGCGCTGCGCGGGCTGCGCACCCTCGCGCTGCGGTTCGAGCGGGCCCAGGCGAGCGCGGCCGAGCTGGCCCGGCGCCTCGCGGAGCACCCGGAGGTCGCCGAGGTGCGGCACCCCTCGCTGCCCGGCGACCCGGGGCACGAGCGCGCGAAGACGCAGATGAACGGGTTCGGCGCGATCATCGGCGTCCGGCCCCGGCCCCGGCCGGGTGCGGGGGACGCGGCGGCCGCCGGGACGGGACCGACCGCCGTCGAGCGGGCCGACGCCGTCGTGGACGCCGTCCACCTGTGGCTGCCCGCCACCTCGCTGGGCGGCGTCGAGTCGATGCTGGAGCGCCGCCGCCGCTGGGGCACCGAGGCGCACACCGTCCCGGAGGACCTGCTGCGCCTGTCGGTCGGCATCGAGGACGTGGAGGACCTCTGGCAGGACCTGGACGCGGCGCTCCGCGCCTGACCGGCCGCGGTGGTCGGTAAGAGGTCGGGTGGTCGGCAGGATGTCAGGTGGTCGGCAACTCGAGCTGCCGACCACCTGACATCCTGCCGACCACCTGGCGTCGCCCTGTTGCCGCGCTCACCGCGACCCGGTTACTCCAGCGGGCCGAGGAGGGACTGGGCCACCGTGGCGTGGGCGGCGTCGTCGCTGGACGGGTGGAAGATGCCCGCCAGCACGTCCCGGTACAGGCGGCCCAGCTCCGAGCCGTTGAAGTACGTGGAGCCGCCGGAGACCCGCACGGCCTGGTCGACGACCTCGCGGGCGGCCTCGGTGACCCGCACCTTGAGCCCGGCGGTGGCCCGGAACCAGCCCGCGCCGCGGTCCAGCGTGGGGTCCGCCGCCGACGCGTCGAGGTCCCGGGTGATCCCGTCGAGCTGGAGCCAGACGCTGTCCTGGGCGAGCGCCATGTCGGCGATGCGGCGCCGGACGTCGGGGTCCTGTGCGTAGGTCTTGCCGGTCTTCATCGACGTGCGCTTGTGCACGGTCTCGACCGCGAGCTCCAGCGCCCGGTCCGCGATCCCCGCGTACACCGACGACAGCAGCACCTCGAACGACGTGAAGATGCCCAGCACGTACGGGTCCAGCGACGGGCCGGGCGGCAGGAGGCGCAGCACGCGGTCGGCGGGCGCGTGGGCGCCGTCGAGCAGCGTGGAGCGCGACTGGGAGGCGCGCATGCCGAGGGTGTCCCAGTCGTCGAGGATCTGGAACCCGCCGCCCTCGCGGGTGACGAAGGCGTGCACCAGGCGCGGCGCGCCGTTGCGACCGCGCAGCACGCCCGTCTTCTCGAGGCCGAGCACGCCCAGCCGCGTCCAGGCGGGGGAGTTGGAGGTGAAGATCTTCCGGCCGTGGAACGTGTACCCGCCCGAGCCGTCGGGCCGGGCCTCCGTGCGCGAGCCGAGCAGCACCAGGTCGTTGCCCGGCTCGGAGTAACCGAAGCCGAACACCTCGCCGGATGCCGCCTCCCGCAGCAGCCAGTCCAGCGACGAGTCGCCGCGCTCGTGCAGGTAGCGGCCCACGCCGACCCAGACGTGGTGCATGTTCACGGCCAGTGCCGTCGCCGGCGCGTGCGCGGCCAGACGCGCCTGCTCGTGGGCGGTCTCGCGCAGGGTGAGCCCGCCGCCGCCGAGGGCCGTCGGGACCATCGCGCCGAGGTAGCCGGAGGCCTGGAGGTCGGCCAGGTCCTCGGCGAAGAAGGCGTTGTCCCGGTCGTAGTCGGCGGCACGTTCGCGAATGTCGGCAAGCAGCTCGCCGGACAGTAGATCGGTCACGCCACGAGGCTAACCCTGGGAGGGGCCGGGGCGGTGCTGGTTTTCGGCTGGAAGTGCGGTGAGTATCGCCGCAGGGTGAATTGTGCCGAGAACGGTGGGTTGCAGCCGGCGGGCGCGCACGGCCGCGTAGAGCTCGGCGGCGGCGCGCGGGTCGTTGACGTCGCGGCCGGTCAGGTCGGCGACGCGCGCCAGCCGGTTGAGCACCGTGTTGCGGTGGCAGTGCAGCGCCGCGGCGGCCCGGGTGCCGGACCCGCCGTGCTCGAACCACGCCTCGACGGTGGCCAGCAGCAGCTCCTCGTCCCGGGGGTCGCGCTCGCGGAGCCCGCCGAGGACGGCGAGGGCGAGCTCGCCGGCGCGCTCGTCGTCGGCGGCCAGGAGCGCGTCCAGCGGGCGGTCGCCGAAGCACGAGAGCCCGGCCTGGCCCGGGGCCAGGGACCGCACCGCGGTGCGGGCCTGGGCGAGGGCGGCGGGCGCGTCGGCGAGGCGGGTGAACGGGCGGCTCGCGCCGGTCCGGGTGCCGGTGGCGAGGCCGGCCAGCGCCTCCTGGGCCTCCGGTGACGTGGGGGCGGCCACGAGGGTGAGCCGATCCCCCTCGTGGATCAGCCAGCGGGTGGTCACCCGGGCGGCGTCCGACGCGGCGTCGGACAGGGCGTCGGACGCCGCGGCCGACGTCGCGCCGGACCTCGGACCTCGTGCCCCACCCGCCGCCGAACCCGGTACCCCGCCCGATGCCGGACCCTGCGCCGTGACGGCAACCACCAGCATCACGTCCGCGGGCAGCCCGAGGGCGCGCCGCGCGGTCTCGAGGTCCTGGACGACGCCGGTCAGGATCCCGCGCAGCAGCTCGGTGCGGGCCATGCTCTCGCCGAAGCCCGCCGCGGCCTCCAGGTGGCTCCGGACCGCGACGTTCGACGAGCGGTCGATCGCGGACCAGACCCGCGAGGAGGCCCGCAACAGGGCGCCGGTGTCGGACTGGTGGCGCAGCCGCCGGGCGAGCTCCTCCCAGATGCGCAGCCCGGCCAGCCGGTAGGCGTCCTGGAGCAGGTCGAGCTGGATGCCCTCGGCGGCCGTGACCCGGCCGGTCTCCCGGGCGGGCGCGAGCGACGAGGTCTCACCGGCGAGGGCGGTGAGGATCTCCGCGACGTTCGCCCGGACCAGCGGCTGCACGACGGCGGCGGGGAGCAGGGTCTCGCTGTACACCGGCTCGGCGTGCAGGATGCCGTCGGCCACCTGTTCGCTCAGCAGATCCAGGGCGTCGCGGAGGTCATGACGCCCAGTCGCGGCGATGTCCGACATGCCAGGCAGCCTAGTCGCGGTGTCCTGGTTGTGCATCGAAGGTCGAAATGTAAAGGGCGCGACGGGGTCTCGCCCTGGACCGGCTCCGACCCCTAGGCTATTGGAGCGCCGGTCAGCGAGGATCGGCGCGTTGGTCGAGCAGGCAGACCAGGCAGCGTGCCAAGCAGGCAGAGTGCGGTCGAAGGAGACAGCGGATGAGCGTGACGGACGCGCAGGCCACCACCGAGCGCGAGCTCGACCAGGCGGTCGACGAGCTCAAGGTCGGCGCGGAGCGGTGGGCGCAGCTGCCCGTCGCGGAGCGGGCGGCGCTGTTCCGGCAGGTCCACGCTGCCGTCGTCGACGTCGCCCACGAGTGGGCCACCGTCGCCGGCCGGGCCAAGCACGTCGACCCGTCCGCGCCGTACGCGGGCGAGGAGTGGATGACCGGACCGTACGGGGCGCTGGAGAGCGCCGCGTCGTACGCGCGCTCGTACGAGGCGCTCGCGGCGGGCCGGTCGCCGGCCGAGGGCCTGCGGGTCGGCACCGCCCCGGGCGGCCGCGTGGCGGTCCGGGTGCTCCCGCGCAACGCCCAGGAGTGGGTGCTGTTCAACGGGTTCCGGGCCGAGGTCTGGATGCCGCCGGGCGTGGGCGAGCACCAGGTGCGCACCGAGGCAGGGCTGGGCGCCGGCAAGGTCGGCGAGTACGGCGGGGTGGGGCTCGTGCTGGGCGCGGGCAACATCTCGTCGATCGCCCCGCTGGACGCGTTCTACGAGCTCGTGGCGCACAACCGCGCCTCCATCGTGAAGCTCAACCCGACGTTCGGCGCGCTGCTCGACGTCTACCGCCGGGCGCTCGCGCCCCTGATCGAGGTCGGCGCGGTCCGGGTCGTCACCGGGGACGGCGCCGTCGGGGCCTACCTGACGCGGCACCCCGGCATCGACAAGGTGCACATCACCGGCTCCGCCGCGACGCACGACGCGATCGTGTGGGGCACCGGTGACGAGGCCGAGCTGCGCCGGGCGGCCGACGACCCCCGGCTCAAGGTGCCGATCACGAGCGAGCTGGGCGGCGTCGCGCCGATGATCGTGGTGCCCGGACGGTGGAGCGCCGCCGACCTGCGGTTCCAGGCCGAGCATCTGGTCTCGATGCGGCTGCACAACGCGGGACACAACTGCATCGCGGGCCAGGTCGTGGTGCTGTCGGCGGACTGGCCGCAGAAGGACGACTTCCTCGCCGAGCTCCGCGCCGCGCTCGCGCGGATGCCCGCCCGCGACCCCTGGTACCCCGGCACCGCGGACAAGGTCGCCCGCGCCGACGACACGCACCCGGACGCCGAGCACCTGGCGGGCCGGATCCTCATGGAGGTCGCCCCCGGCGACCCGGCATGCTCCGACGAGTACTTCGCGCCGGTGCTGGCGTGGACGCAGCTTCCGGGCACGGGCGCCGAGTTCCTGCGCGCCGCCGTCGGCTTCGCCAACGACTCCCTGTACGGCACCCTGGGCGCCAACGTGGTGGTGCGGCCGCAGGACCGCCGGGCGATGGGCACCGCGTTCGACGACACGATCGCCGACCTGCGCTACGGCACGGTCGCGATCAACGCGTGGACCGGCGTGGGTTTCCTGCTGCCGGGCGCGACCTGGGGCGCGTTCCCGGGGCACACGGTGGCCGACGTCGGCTCCGGGATCGACGTGGTGCACAACGGGAACCTGCTGTCCGGACCCGAGCGGACCGTGGTGACCGGCCCGTTCCGCCCGTTCCCGCGCAGCGTGCTGCACGGCGAGCTCTCGCTCTTCCCGAAGCCGCCGTGGTTCAGTGGGTCCCGGAGCGTGACCGACACGGGCCGGCAGCTCACCCGCTACGCGGCAGCGCCGTCGTGGGGGCGGTTGGTGCCGGTCCTGCTCGCCGCGTTCCGCGCCTGACGACCTGCCGCGCCTGACGAACCGAGGGAGACCGACGATGGTGATCCGCAGCCCGCTGCCCGACGTGGAGATCCCGCCCATCAGCGTGTACGAGTACCTGTTCGGCACGATCACGGACGCGGAGCTGGAGCGCGTCGCGGTGGTCGACGGCGTCAGCGGGGCGGCCACGACGTTCCGCGCCCTGCGGGACCAGATCGACGCGGTGGCGGGGGCCGTCGCGGCGCGGGGGTTCGGGGTGGGCGACGTCGTCGCCCTGCACGCGCCGAACGTCCCGGCCTACGTGACGGTGTTCCACGGCCTGCTGCGCGCCGGGGTCACCGTGACCACCGTCAACGCGCTGTCCAGCGCTCCGGAGATCACCAACCAGCTCGCCGACTCCGGCGCGCGGCTCCTGATCACCGTCTCCGCGCTGCTGCCGGCGGGGGAGGCCGGGGCCCGGGACGCGGGCCTCGGCGGCGACCAGGTCGTGGTGCTCGACGGCGCTCCCGGCCACACGTCGCTGGCCGATCTCCTCGCCGACCCCCACCCCGCCCCCGACGTGACGTTCGACCCGGCGACGCACCTCGCGGTGCTGCCGTACTCGTCGGGCACGACGGGCCGCCCCAAGGGCGTGATGCTCACGCACACCAACCTCGTGGCGAACGTGGAGCAGTCCATGGCCATCGGCGTGGGGCGCGACGACGTGGTGCCGTGCGTGCTGCCGTTCTTCCACATCTACGGCATGACGGTGCTGCTCAACCTGGCCCTCCGCACCCGCGCCCGGCTCGTGACGCTGCCCCGGTTCGACCTCGCCCAGTACCTGGGCGTGATCCAGGAGCACCGCGCGACGTTCCTGTTCGTGGCGCCGCCCATCGCGCTCGCGCTGGCGAAGCACCCGCTGGTCGACTCCTACGACGTGTCCAGCGTGCGGGCCGTGCTCTCGGGGGCCGCGCCGTTCGGCGAGAGCCTCGCGGGCGCCGTGCGCGACCGGCTCGGCGAGCACGTGCGGGTGCTGCAGGGCTACGGCATGACGGAGATGTCGCCGGTCTCGCACTGCATCCCGTTCGACCGCGCGGACATCCCGTCCGGGTCGGTGGGGCTGCTGGTGGCGGGTATGGAGGCCCGGATCGTCGACCCGGCGACGGGCGCGGAGATCGAGCAGCCCGCCGACGGCGTCTCCGGACCCGGCGAGCTGCTGTGTCGCGGGCCGAACGTCATGGTCGGCTACCTCGGCAACCCCGAGGCGACGGCGGAGACGCTGGAGCCGGACGGGTTCCTGCACACGGGGGACATCGTCACGGTCGACTCCGGGGGCGTGTTCCAGGTCGTGGACCGGCTCAAGGAACTCATCAAGTACAAGGGCTACCAGGTGCCGCCCGCGGAGCTGGAGGCGTTGCTGCTCTCCCACCCGCAGGTCGCGGACGTCGCCGTCATCGGGCTGCCCGACGAGGAGGCCGGCGAGATCCCGAAGGCGTTCGTCGTGCCGGTGGCCGGGGCTTCGCTGACCGAGGCCGAGGTCATCGCGTTCGTCGCCGAGCAGGTGGCCCCGTACAAGAAGGTGCGCTCGGTGGAGTTCATCGAGGCGGTGCCCAAGTCGGCGTCCGGCAAGATCCTGCGCAAGGACCTGCGGGCCACGGCGGGGTAGCCGGGTCCGGTAGGGTCGGGCGCGATGTCGCACCACACTCCAGAACCAGCCTCCGCCGGGGATTCCACGAACCTCGTGCCGACGCCGGGCGCTGCCCGCAAGACCCGCGTCGTGATCCTGTTCGGCGGCCGCTCCGGCGAGCACGGGATCTCCGTCGCCACCGCCGGCGGCGTCATGAGCGCGATCGACCGCTCCAAGTACGAGGTGGTGCCCGTGGGCATCACCCCGAAGGGCCAGTGGGTCATCGCGGCCGACGAGCCCGAGCGCTGGGCGATCACCGACGGCAAGGCGGCCGAGGTCCCGGCGTCCGACGCCGAGGTCGTGCTCCCGCTGACCGTGGGCGACTCCGCGCTGCGCGTCATGGAGCCGGGCCAGGTCCCGTCCGCCCTGGCGGACGTCGACGTGGTGTTCCCGCTGCTGCACGGCCCGTACGGCGAGGACGGCACCGTCCAGGGCCTCCTGGAGCTCGCCGACGCGCGGTACGTCGGGTCCGGCGTGCTGGCGTCCGCCGTCGGCATGGACAAGCACTTCATGAAGATGGTGTTCGCCGGCCACGGCCTGCCGATCGGCCCGTACGCCGTGATCAAGCCGGGCGACTGGGACGTCCGCCGCGACGTGGTGCTGCAGACGATCGAGCCCCTGGGGCTGCCCCTGTTCGTCAAGCCGGCCCGCGCGGGCTCCTCGCTCGGCGTCTCCCGCGTGGACTCGCTGGACGAGCTGGACGCCGCCGTCGCCGAGGCGCGCCGGCACGACCCCAAGGTCATCGTCGAGGCCGGCATCGTGGGCCGCGAGATCGAGTGCGCGGTGCTCGGCGGCCGCGGCGGGGAGCGCCCGCGGGCGTCCCTGCCGGGCGAGATCGTGGTCACGGACGAGACCAAGAACGGCTTCTACGACTACGAGGCCAAGTACTTCGACGAGTCCGCGGTGCAGCTCACCTGCCCGGCCGACCTGCCGGACCACGTCATCAAGGAGGTCCAGGAGATCGCCGTGCGGACCTTCGAGGCCGTGGGCGCCGAGGGCCTGTCCCGCGTGGACGTGTTCGTCACGCCCGACGACGAGGTGGTCGTCAACGAGATCAACACCATGCCGGGCTTCACGCCGTTCTCGATGTACCCGCGCATGTGGGACGCGTCCGGCGTGCCCTATCCGGAGCTGATCGACGAGCTGATCCAGCTCGCCCTCGAACGGCCCACCGGCCTGCGCTGATCGCCTGTACCCTGCCTCTGACCAGGGCCGGGACCGTCCGGCCGGTGGTGCGATGGCGCTCGAGACGAGGGCGCTCGAGGAGGCAGGATGCTGGGCGAGCCTCGCTACAGCTACGCGGTGCGCGACGTGCGGGTGGCGAACGGGGTGCTCAGCATCGGGCTGACCTCCTTCGCCCTCGGGAACGTGATGCGGCTCGAGGTCATCCGGGTGGCCAAGCCGCAGCCCATCGGGGCGTGGGCCAACCAGGTGGCCTACCCGTTCTGCATCGCGGCGGTGGTCCTGCTGCTGCTCCGTATGGCGGGGGCCGACGACATCCCCTGGGAGGCGGCGTTCGCCACGGCCTGCGCGGGCCTCGCGTGGCCCGCCACCCGGGTGTGGCAGCGCACCGCGTTCTGGAAGCCGATCTGGAGGTACCCGGTGTTCGCCCTGCAGATGGTCACGGCCTCCCAGCACGTGCACCGCATCTGCGCGCACGACGACCGGCACCTCGCCGCGCTGGCCGAGCTGGTGGGCGCGGCGATGAAGGACCCGTCGATCTCCTACCACGGCAGCATCCAGCTCATCTCGAACGCCGACTCGCTGCACACGCTGGAGGCGGGGCGCGACTCGATGGTGCGCTGAGCGGCCGGGCGGCTTCAGCGGACGGTGCTCAGCGGACCGTCGGGTGCGGGTCCAGGCCGAACCGCACCAGCAGCGAGGACACGAGGTCCTCGTGCAGCGCCACGTGGTCGCCGAACGCGAACTCCTGGTGCCCGTACACGGCCATGCACTGCAGGCCGTACACCTGCCGCCAGCTCGTCACCATCAGGTGGGCGACGCCGAGCGGCAGGTCCTGCCCGCCCACGGCGTCGCGGTACCGGCCCACCTGCCCGGCCAGCTCGGCGTCGAGCTCGTCGTCGGCCAGGTACGGGACGCCGGAGGCGGCCAGCTCGCGGAACAGCGGCACGTAGTGGCCGCCGATCATCTCCGCCATGCGGCGCTGCAGGTCGTGGCTCTCGGGCAGCTCGGAGCTGATGCCCGAGCCGATGACCAGGTCGAACTCCGCCGGGTTGCGGACCGCCCAGTCGAGCGAGGCCCGGGTCGAGGCGACGAGCGCCGCGGCGACGTCGCCGGGCTCCTGCCGGGCGACAGCGGTGCCGAGCGTGTCCAGCACCTCCTCGACGATCAGCACGCAGAGCTGCGCGATGACGTCCTGCCGGTTCTCGAAGTGCCGGTACAGCGCGGGCGGCGTGACGCCGACCTCCTTGGCGATCGCGGCCATCGTGAGCTTGCTCAGGCCGTGCTGCCCCGCGAGCTGGTGCCGGGCCGCGTCGAGCACCTCGCGGTGCAGCTCGTCACGCAGGCGCTCCCGCCGGGACTGGACGGGCGGTTCCGCGTCCACGGTCGCCGGCTGCCCCGTGGTGGGTCGTTCTCTCACGGCAGGGCTCACTGACACTCCTTCGTGGCAGGTACCTGGGACACCGCGCCGGCGAGGTCGGCGATGAACGACGTCGAGTGGTCGTCGGTGACAGCAGGCGGGACGATCACCTCGACGGCGGGGTCGCGGCCGTAGGTGACGAACGACCAGGTGCCCTCGTCGTCGGTCGTGACGATCCAGTCGACGGTGGTCCCGTCGCCCGAGTCCACGTGCTGGCAGTCCCTGGACGGGCCGAGCTGCTCCACGCCGCAGCGCATCGTGACGGCGCCGCCCGGCTCGCCCCAGGCCGCCGTGGCCTGCGCGTCGGTCGGCACCTTGGGCAGGTCCTCGCCGAGCTCGTCGGGCACGGCGAGCAGCACCTCCGCGCACAGCGGGTCGGCGGCGTCAGGCGCCACCTCCACCCCGATCGTCCGCGCGCAGCCGCCCAGGGCCACGGCGGTGAGGGCGGCGGCGGCCAGCACGGCGACGGTCCGGGGGGTGACGATTCGGGCGGGAAGCACGGAGATACGTTACCCGCCTGGGGAGCGTGCCCGCCCCGGCGCCCGCCCGGGGTGCGTGCCGGAGCGCGCCCCGCGCGCCGGTCCGGATGCCGCGCCGGAGCGGGGCGGCACCTTAAGGTCTTCCAGTGACCCGCGTCCGTGACCTCTCCGAGGAGCAGATCCTCGAACGCATCCTCCCCCTCCTGCCCCGGGGGAGCGCCACGCTGCTCGGCCCGGGCGACGACGCCGCCGTGCTCGCCGCCCCCGACGGACGGTTCGTGGTGTCCACGGACGTGCTCGTCGAGGACCGCCACTTCCGCGCGCGCTGGTCCACGGGGTACGACGTCGGACGGCGTGCCGCCGCGCAGAACCTCGCCGACATCGCGGCGATGGGCGCCCGGCCGACGGCGCTGGTCACGTCCCTGGTGGTGCCCGGCGACACCGACGTGGAGTGGGTGACGGGGCTGGCCCGGGGGCTGGCCGACGGCTGCGCGCCGGCCGGTGCGGGCGCCGTGGGCGGCGACCTGTCCGGCGGCCCCTGCCTGGTCGTGAGCGTCACCGTGCACGGTGACCTGGAAGGACGCCCGCCGGTGCTCAGGTCGGGCGCGCGGCCGGGCGACGTCGTCGCGCACGCGGGGGTGCGCGGGTGGTCGGCGGCCGGGCTGGCGCTCCTGGAGGTGGGGCTGGTCAAGGAGCCGCCGTCCCCGGTACCGCTGGAGGTCAGCGAGGGTGTGCTGCTGGAGGACGCGTGGGAGCGGCTGGTGTCCGCGCACCTGCGGCCCGAGCCGCCGCTCGCCGCGGGTGTCGCGGCCGCCGAGGCGGGGGCGACGGCGATGCTCGACCTCTCCGACGGCCTGCTCCGCGACGCCGGGCGGCTCGCCGCCGCGAGCGGCGTGCGGATCGACCTCGACGTCGACGCGTTCCCCGCCGACCGGGCGGAGCTGCGCTCGGCCGCGCGGGCGGTCGCCGCGGCGTCGGGCCTGGGCGACCCCGGGTGGGGACCCGACCGGTCCGACGTCGACGGCGTGCTCGACGGCTGGATCTGGGGCGGGGGAGAGGACCACGGGCTGCTCGCCACGTTCCCGGCCGAGGTGCCGCTGCCGGCGGGCTGGACCGCCGTCGGGCGGGTGCAGGAGCTGGGCGGGGCGGTCCCGGCCGTCACCATCGGCGGCGCGGCGCCCGACGTCGGGCCGGGCTGGGACCACTTCCGGGCGTGAGGCCGGCAGCGCCGAGCTCAGCGCTTGCGGAACCGGAGCTGCGTGAGCGGCTGGCCGCCGATCTCGTCGATGCGCTCGGTGCCGTCGTGCTGGAACCCGTGCCGCCGGTAGAAGTGCTGCGCGCGCTCGTTGCCCTCCAGGATCCAGAGCGTCACGGAGCCCGAGTGCAGGCCGTCGAGCACGGTGCGCATGAGGTCGCGTGCCACGCCGCTGCCCCAGACGCGCGGGTGCAGGTAGATGGCGTAGATCTCCAGGTCGCCCGGTTCGGCGTCCTCGTCGCGGGACGGCCCCACGCTGGTGAACCCGATGGGCCCGCTCTCGTCCTCGGCGACGAGAACAGTGGTATCTCGCGCGGTCACCGCCGCCGTCCACTGCCCGGCCCGGTCGGTGATGTCGAGCGAGGCCAGGTAGGAGTCGGACAGGATCTCTGAGTAAGCACCACGCCAAGAGGCGATGTCGACACGAGCGATAGCTTCGGCGTCGGTCGTCGTTGCTGGGCGGATGGTCACGTCTTCCGGTGCCATCATGACCTTACCTTTTCACCGTGCGGGGCCCTGCGCAACCACTTCTTTGGTACCGGATGAAGGTTCTGGAAACGTCGAAGACGCCCGCCGGGCGAACCGGCGAGCGTCTTCGTCAAGCATGTGCGGGTCGCGTCAGCGACCCGGCTGCGGCAGCGTCAGGCCGAGACCTTGCGCGTGACCTTGCCGGCCTTGAGGCAGGAGGTGCACACGTTGACGCGCTTGGGAGTCCCGCCCACGATCGCGCGGACGCGCTGGATGTTCGGGTTCCAGCGGCGCTTGGTGCGGATGTGGGAGTGCGAAACGCTGTGCCCGAAGCCCGGGCCCTTGCCGCAGACGTCGCAGTTGGCAGCCACGGTGTCTCCTGAATGTCGTGCACGCCTGTGCATAACGACAGCACGACGTGATGGTGGTCTAAAGGGAACGCCTGGAGACTTCGGAGCAATCAACGCTTCTTGGCGTTCCAGGCAACTTCGACAGAGTACCTGATGGCAGGCCGCGCCCTCAAACCGTAGCCGCGGGGTGCTGCGTCACACCGGACGGACCGGGCGGCCGCCCCCAGGCCTGTGGACGGCCGGACGCAATCGTCTCACCCGCTGGGTACGGTGGGATCCGTCCGTGCGGGTGCCCGGGCAGCCGGTCGTTCGTGGCACGAGCGTTCGAGACACCAGGTGCAGGAGGGCAGAGCGTGACCGACGTCGACAGCGGCAGCCGGACGGCTGGGCCGGGTCCCCAGGCGTACCCGCCCGGGGCCGGGCTCGACGACCCGGGCGTCGTGCGCGCCTGGGCGCGCGGGGCCACGGCGGCGCTGCGGCGCGAGCGCGAGGCGATCGACCGGGTCAACGTCTTCCCGGTGGCGGACGCCGACACCGGGACCAACCTCTACCTGACCCTCCGCGAGGGCGACCGGGCGGTCGCCGCGGCACCTGCGGACGCCACCGGACCGCGGCTCCTGGCCACGCTCGCGCGGGCGGCGCTGCTGGGCGCGCGCGGCAACTCCGGCGTGATCCTCAGCGAGTGGCTGCGCGGGCTGGCCGTCGCCGCCCGGCGCGGTGGCACCACGGCGGACCTGCTCACGCGGGCGGCGGCGTCCGCCCGGTCCGCGGTGGCGGTGCCCGCCGAGGGCACCATCCTCTCGGCCGCCGACGCCGCGGGGGCGGCCGCGCGCGCCGCCGGGCCCGATGCCGGGCCGGTGCCCGTGGTGACCGCCGCGGCCGCCGCCGCCCGGGCGTCCGCACGGGCCAGCCGGGAGGAGCTCGACGTGCTGCGCACCGCGGGCGTGCTCGACGCCGGGGCGCTGGGCCTGGTCCTCGTGCTCGACGCGCTGGCCGTCGCGGCGGCGGGTGCGGCGCTGGGCGCGCCCGGAGCAGGCGACCCGTCCGCCGGCGACCCGGCCGCGGGCGGAGTGTCAGTGGTGCGGGGCAGCATGGACACCGTGACCCTGGACCAGCTTCTCGACGCCGGCGCGCTGCCGAGCGCGCCGGACCCGGCGGCGGACGGCGAGGCCGAACCGCACGGCGCCGGCTCCGGCGCCCTCGAGCTCATGTTCGTCCTCACCGGCCCGGCCGGCGAGCAGGCCGACACCGTTGCCGCCGGGTTGCGCGGCGACCTGGCGGAGGTGGGCGACTCGGTGGTCGTCGTCGGCGGCGACGCGGGGACCGGCACGGCGGTCTGGCAGGCCCACGTGCACACCGACCACCTCGACCGGGCGCTCGTGATCGCGGCCGACGCCGCGCGGGCGGGCACGCTCGCGCAGGTGCACGTGCGGCACCTCGCGGCGGCGGGCCAGCACGAGTGGGGCGTGGTGGCGGCGACGTCGGCGCCGGGGCTGGCCGGGGAGCTCGCGCGCGCGGGCGCGGTCGTCCTCCTCACGGGCGGGGTCGGCGCGACGGTCGAGCCCCTGGTGGCCGACGACGTCGAGCGGGCCGCCGCCTCGACCGGCGCCCGGCGCGTGCTGCTCCTGGGAACGGACGAGCAGGTGACCGCGGGGGCCGGCGCACACCTCGACGTCGACGAGCTGATCACCGTGCCGTCGGCCACCGACGTGCACGCCGTCGTGGCGCTGGCGGCCCTCGGCACGCTGCTGCCGGTCGGACTGCCGGACCTGGGCGGCGACCCCGTCGACGCGCACGCGGTCGTGGGGGAGGCGCTCGCCGGGCTGACCGTCCACGCCACGTCCGCCGCGTCCGCCGTCGGCATGCTGGAGGAGGCCGCCGGGCCCGGGACCACCGTGGTGACGGTGCTCGCCGACGCCGGCGTGCCCGCCGACCTGTCCGACCGGCTCGCCGCCGCCCTCGCCGGGCGCGCGCCGGACGCGGAGCTCGTCGTCCTGGCGACCGGTCGACCGGGTGACGGGGTGCAGCTCGGCGCGGAGGCCGCCGCGCCGGAACCGGAGGCTGACGCATGAGCGAACGGGTGGACGAGCGCCTGGAGCGCGCGTTCGACAAGCGGACCGCGACCGCCCTGGGCAAGCTCGGGCTGACGACCGTGGGCGACCTGCTCGGCCACTACCCGCGCCGGTACGCCGACCCGGGCGCGCTGACCGATATCGCGGCCCTCGAGGTGGGCGAGCACGTGACGATCCTCGCGCGGGTCGAGCAGGCCACCGTGCGGCCCATGCGCAACCGCAACGGCGCACTCATGGAGGTGGTGGTGACGGACGGCACCAGCCGGCTCTCGCTCACCTTCTTCGGCAAGCACCGCGGCTCGCTCTACAACCACGAGAAGCGGTTGGTCCCGGGCGCGAAGGGCCTGTTCACGGGCACCGTCGGCCTGTACCGGGGAACGCGCCAGCTCACGCATCCCGACTTCACGCTGATGGGCGAGGAGTCCGACCTCGACAGCGACGAGGCGCTCATGGAGCACGCCACGAAGCCGATCCCGATCTACCCCGCCGCCGCGGGCATCCCGAGCTGGAAGGTGCAGGGCGCGCTCCGCGTCGTCCTGGACACGCTGACCGACGCCGACGTGCCGGACCCGGTGCCCGACGAGGTGCGGCAGCGCCAGGGCCTGCCGGGCCGGGCCGCCGCCCTGCGCAGCCTGCACCGGCCCGCGACGCTGGAGGAGGCCTACCAGGCCCGGCACC
Source organism: Promicromonospora sp. NPDC110617 (assembly GCF_055598465.1). Lineage (NCBI taxonomy): Bacteria > Bacillati > Actinomycetota > Actinomycetes > Micrococcales > Promicromonosporaceae > Promicromonospora > Promicromonospora sp. NPDC110617. Next base: position 1,388,201 of record NZ_JBVKBM010000002.1, on the reverse strand, counting down.
GCATGCGGTTCGAGGAGGCGTTCGTGCTGCAGGCCGCGCTCGCGCAGCGCCGCGCCCGCACCGCCGCCGAGGACGCGACCGCCCGCCCGCCGCTGCCCGCGGGGCAGCCGAGCATCCTTGCGGACTTCGACGCGGCCCTCCCGTTCGCCCTCACCGACGGCCAGCGCGAGGTGGGCGACGAGATCGGGGCCGAGCTCGCCCGGCCCCGCCCGATGCACCGGCTGCTGCAGGGCGAGGTCGGCAGCGGCAAGACGGTGGTCGCGCTGCGGGCCATGCTCCAGGTGGTCGACGTCGGCGGACAGGCGGCGCTGCTCGCCCCCACCGAGGTGCTCGCCGCGCAGCACGCCCGCACCCTGCGCGCCCTGCTGGGCCCGCTGGCCGACGGCGGCACCCTGTTCGGCGCCGAGCGTGCGGGCGCCAGCACCCGCGTGGCGCTGCTGACGGGGTCGCTGGGCGCGAAGGCCCGCAAGGAGGCGCTCCTGCAGGCCGCGAGCGGGGAGGCCGGGATCGTGGTCGGCACGCACGCGCTGCTGGCGGAGCAGGTGCAGTTCGCCGACCTCGGCCTCGTCGTGGTGGACGAGCAGCACCGGTTCGGCGTCGAGCAGCGGGACGCGCTGCGCGCCAAGGGGCGCGTGTCGCCGCACCTCCTGGTCATGACCGCCACCCCCATCCCGCGCACCGTCGCGATGACGGTGTTCGGCGACCTGGAGACGTCGTCCCTCACGGAGGTGCCGGCCGGGCGCGCGGGCATCACGACCGTCGCGGTCCCCGCGGGGAACGTCCGCTGGACCGACCGCACCTGGGCCCGCGTCCGCGAGGAGGTCGACGCCGGCCGCCGCGCCTACGTCGTGTGCGCGCGGATCCACCCGGACGAGGAGAACGACGAGAAGAGCGGCGCGAGGACCAAGGCCCCGGCCAGGGACTTCGACGACGTGCCCGAGTTCCTGGACCCGGCCGACCCCGGCGTCGCCGGTGCGGCGGACCGCCGCCCGCTGCGCGCCGTGCTCGAGGTGGTCGAGGAGCTGCGCTCGCGGCCGGAGCTCGCCGGGATCGAGGTCGGTGTGCTGCACGGGCAGATGCCGCCGGACCAGAAGGACGCCGCCATGGCCGCCTTCGCCTCCGGGGCCGCACCCGTGCTCGTCTCCACCACGGTGGTCGAGGTCGGCGTGGACGTCCCCGAGGCCACGGCCATGGTGATCTTCGACGCCGACCGGTTCGGCATCTCCCAGCTCCACCAGCTCCGCGGGCGGGTCGGCCGCGGCAGCGACCCGGGCCTGTGCCTCCTGGTCTCCGACGCCGAACCAGGCACACCCGCCTTCGCCCGGCTGGAGGCCATGACGCAGACCACCGACGGCTTCAAGCTCGCCAACCTCGACCTGGAGCTGCGCAGCGAGGGCGACGTGCTCGGCGCCGCGCAGTCCGGGCGGGCCAGCTCGCTCCGCCTGCTCCGCGTGGTCAAGGACGCCGGGCTCATCGAGGAGGCGCGCACCGCGGCCGCCGACGTCGTGGCGGCGTCCCCCGACCTCACGGAGTTCCCGGAGCTCGCACGCGCCATCCGCGCCCAGCTCGACGAGGAACAGGAGGAGTTCCTGGAGCGCACCTGACCCCGCTGACCTGGTCGGACGGCCACATCCGGGGCATGGACCACCCCGAACGGGATGACCCACTCCTTACGCCCGAAACATACAACCGATAGAGTCCCCGCCCGTGACGGTCGATGCGAGGCACGCGATCCACACGGGCAGGCCCGCGAAGACCGCGTGGCAGCGCGGGAGACTGCTCGCGCTCGGATCCGTCCTGGTCGCTCTGCTCCTCGTGGGCCACGAGTACGTGCCCAACCGCTGGGGAAACCTCGGCAGCCTCGTCCAGTCCTTCCTGCCGTGGCTCGGCCTCGCGGTGCCGCTCGGCATCCTCGCGGCGCTGCTGCGGCGGTCGGCGCTCGCGGTCCTCGCCGTCCTGCTGCCGCTGGCGGCCTGGATCTGGGTCTTTCTGCCGCAGATCCGCGCCGAGGCCCCGCCTCCGGGCGGCCTGACCGTGGTGCAGCACAACGTGAGCGACACCAACACCGACATCGAGGGCACCGCCGAGGTGCTGCTCGCGGCCGAACCCGACATCGTCACGCTCACCGAGGTGTCCGACGCGACGGCGGACCGGTTCACGCAGGCGTTCGCGGAGGCGCTGCCGCACCACGAGACCCAGGGCACCGTCGGGATCTGGTCCCGGTACCCGCTCAAGGGGGCGCAGGCCGTGGACATCCGGCCCGAGGGCGTCGACGCCTCCTGGGACCGCTGCCTGCGCGTGGTCATCCAGCGGGAGGGTGCGGGCGTCGCGCTGTTCGTCGCGCACCTGCCGTCGGTCCGGTTCGGCACGGGCGGCTTCGAGACGGAGCTGCGCGACGCGAGCGGCCTGCGGCTCGCGGACGCGATCGACGCCGAGCAGACAGAGACGGTGATCGTGGCCGGAGACCTGAACGCGGTCCTCGCCGACGAAGCGATCGCGCCGCTGACCAACCTCGTCACCGCCCCGACCACCGGTTTCGAGTTCACCTACCCCGCAGTGTTCCCGGTGGCGCAGATCGACCACGTCCTGGCCCGCGGCGCGACCGTGACGGAGGTCCGCGCCCTGCCCCGCACGACCAGCGACCACCTCCCGGTCGTCGCCCACGTCGACACCCCCTGGTCCTGACCCCCCCACCCGTGACTCACCCCACCCCCGACCCGCCCCGCCCAGGTCGCTGAGTGCTGGCATCTGCGCTTTTTCGTGTGCCAGAAGCGCAGATACCCAGCACTCAACGGGTCGGTGGGCGGGGGGTTAGGGTTTTCGGCGTGACCAGGATCGTTGCGGGGTCGGTGGGCGGGCGGTCCATCGCGGTGCCCGCGAAGGGCACCCGCCCCACCAGCGACCGTGTCCGCGAGGCGATCTTCTCCCGGCTGGAGCACCTCGACGTGCTCGACGGCGCCCGCGTGCTCGACCTCTACGCCGGCTCCGGCGCGCTCGGGCTGGAGGCCGCCAGCCGTGGCGCGGTGTCGGTGACCCTCGTGGACAGCGCGCGCGCCGCGGCCGACGTCGCGCGCAAGAACGTCGCCGCCCTCGGCCTGACCGGGGTGCGCGTCACCACGGAGAGCGCCGAGCATTACGCGACCGCGCTGGCGGGCCGGGCGGCGGGCGGCGCGGCGGGCCCGGGCGGCGCGTCGCGCCCGGTCGGTGCCGCGGGCCCGGGCGGTGCCGCAGCCGCCAGCCCCGCTCCTGCGGCCGCCAGCCCTGGCCACGCGGCCGGCGGGCTCGACCTCGTGTTCCTCGACCCGCCGTACGACCTCGCCGAGGACGACCTCGCCGTCGTCCTGACCCAGCTCGCGACGCCGGGGGTGCTCGCCGACGGCGCCGTCGTGGTCGTCGAGCGCTCGACCCGCACCCCGGAGCCGACCTGGCCGCACGGCCTGGCCCGGTTCGCGCGCAAGGACTACGGCGAGACGGCGGTCTACTACGCGGAACCGTCCGGCACCGCTCCCGAGGTCACCGCGCCCGAGGACACCGCTCCCGAGGACGAGGGCCCCGCGCCGTCGGATAGCGTGGGCGCGTGACCACCGTCGTCTGCCCCGGCTCGTTCGACCCCATCACGCTCGGCCACCTCGACGTGGTCCGCCGCGCCACCACGATGTTCGACGACGTCGTGGTCGGCGTCGCGAAGAACCCCGGCAAGTCCGGCCTGCTCGACCTGGAGACGCGGGCCGGGCTCGTACGCGCGGCCCTGGCGTCCGCGGCCGACGCCGAGCAGGAGCTGGCCCGCGTGCGGGTCGCCGTCGTGCCCGGGCTGCTCGTGGACTTCTGCCGGGAGATCGGTGCGGTCGCCGTCGTCAAGGGCCTGCGCGGCGGTGCCGACTTCGACGCCGAGCAGCCGATGGCGCTCATGAACCGGCACCTGTCGGGCGTCGAGACGATCTTCCTGCCGGGCGACCAGCGGTACGCGCACGTCGCGTCGTCGCTGGTCAAGGACATTGTGCGGCACGGCGGTCCGGTCGACGACCTGGTTCCGGCGGGAGTCACGGAGGCCCTGCGGGCCGCGCTGGGGCAGCCCGCCGCGGGCTCGTGAGCCCTGTCACCCCGCACGGGCGCGCGTAACGCCCGTTCCATGTCGTAGGATTGCTTTTTGGTCCCTGGCGCCAGCCTCCTCTGCGTGGCTGAGAGTCGGTCCACCCCCCTCATCGTCCATCCGGACGCTGTCCTCGTTCTGCCCTCATCGGAGCCTGTTATCTCCCGCGAACCGAAATCGCCGCTCGTGCTCGACACGCACGAGCTCTCTCGGCGTGCCGGAACGATGCGTACGCACAGCGCGACCGTGCAGGCGCCGTCGGACCTCGGCACCGCCGTGATCGGTATCCCGGAAGGCTCTGACCTGGAGCTGGACCTGAGGCTCGAGTCCGTGATGGAGGGCGTGCTGGTCTCCGGCACCGTCCGCGGCACGGTCAAGGGCGAGTGCAGCCGCTGCCTCGACGACATCTCCCGTGAGATCACGGTCGACGTCACCGAGCTGTTCGCCTACCCCGAGAAGGCCGCCGCGTCGGCCGAGGCGGGGGACGACGACGTCCAGGACGAGGAGTCCGTGCTGGAGGACGACATGGCCGACCTGGAGCCCTCGCTTCGGGATTCGGTCGTGACTGCACTACCATTTCAACCGTTGTGCCGGGAGGACTGCCCGGGCCTGTGCTCCGAGTGCGGAGCGCGCCTGGCGGATGACCCCGGTCATCACCATGACGTGGTCGACCCTCGTTGGTCGGCGCTACAGAGCATGCTCGAACCTACGAGCGTGTCGGACGAGACGAAAGAGAGCTAGCCGTGGCTGTTCCGAAGCGCAAGATGTCGCGCAGCAACACCCGTGCGCGTCGCTCGCAGTGGAAGACCACCGCAGCGACCCTCACGACCTGCCCGCAGTGCCAGGGCAACAAGCTGCCCCACACGGCGTGCCCGACGTGCGGTACCTACAAGGGTCGCACCTACCGCGACGCCCTGAAGACCGTTCACGCGGGCTGACGTGGCCAAGGGCGGGACGGCCCCGGCAAGGCCGGAACCTACCGCGCTGCTCGAGAAGCTCGGGGTCCATCTGGACCCCGAGCTTCTTGTGCTGGCACTGACCCACCGGTCGTTCGCGCACGAGGCCGGGGGCATCCCCACCAACGAGCGCCTGGAGTTCCTGGGCGACACGGTGCTGGGGCTGGTGGTCACCGAGGCGCTGTACCGGCGCCACCCGGACCAGTCCGAGGGTGACCTGGCGCGCATGCGCGCCGCCACGGTGTCGCAGCGTGCGCTCGCCGCGATCGCGCGGACCCTCGGCCTGGGCAAGTACGTGCTGCTCGGCAAGGGCGAGATCCGCACGCGCGGCTTCGAGAAGGACTCGATCCTGTCCGACACGGTCGAGGCGCTGATCGGCGCCACGTACCTGTCGCACGGCCTGGAGACCTCGCGCGATCTGGTGCACCGGTTGGTGGACCCGACGCTCGACGTCGCCGCCGGGCTGGGCGCGGGCCTGGACTGGAAGACCTCGCTGCAGGAGGCGTCCGCCGAGCGCGGCCTGGGTTCGCCGGACTACATCGCCACGTTCGAGGGCCCCGAGCACGCACGGATCTTCCACTCGACCGTCGTGATCGACGGCGTCACCTACGGTTCGGGTTCGGGCACCGCAAAGAAGCACGCCGAGCAGGGAGCCGCGGAGGAGACCTACCGGGCCCTGCTGGAGAAGTTCCCGCTGCCCAAGGCACCGGCCGCCGGTGCCTGAGCTCCCCGAGGTCGAGACCGTCCGGGACGGTCTCGACCGGCTCGTCGTCGGCGCCGTCGTGCGCGAGGTCGAGGTCTTCCGCGAGTACAGCGTGCGCAGGCACGACGGCGGCCCGGACTCCTTCCGCGACCAGCTCACCGGACGGCGGCTGGCGGCCGCGGTGCGCCGCGGCAAGTTCCTCTGGCTGCCGCTCCAGCCCGCGGACCCCGGAGACCCGAAAGACTCCGAGGGCCCCGCGAGCAGTGCGGGCGACGTCGTCCCCGCGGCCGGGCTGCTGGCGCACCTCGGGATGTCGGGCCAGCTCCTCGTGCGCGGCGCCGTGCCGAGCGCTGCTCCGGTCGCGCCGCCCGGCGTCGCACCGAGCACGGCCCCTGGCACCGCCGCGGCCGCCGCCGCGGACAAGGAACCAGCCCGGACCCCGACTGGCGCCGCCGACCCGGCGGACGACTGGCAGCACCCCCACCTGCGCGTCCGTCTGCACCTGGCCGGCGCCCCCTCCGGCGCGCGGTATCTCGACTTCGTGGACCAGCGCACGTTCGGGCAACTGAGTGTCCAGGACCTGGTGCCCGACGGGACCAGCGTGAGCGTCCCCGCCGGTTACGGCTCCGACCTGCCCGTGCTGCCCGAGCCGGTGGCGCACATCGCGCGCGACCTGCTCGACCCGAACCTGGACCTGGACGCCCTGGTGAGCCGCGTCCGCCGTCGTCGGACCCAGATCAAGCGCGCCCTGCTGGACCAGACCGTCGTGTCCGGCGTGGGCAACATCTATGCCGACGAGGCGCTGTGGCGGGCGCAGGTGCACTGGGCCCGGCCCACGGACAAGCTGAAGGCCGCCGACGTGCGCCGCGTGCTGGACTCGGCGGCCGAGGTGATGCGCGAGGCGCTGGCGCAGGGCGGCACGAGCTTCGACGAGCTGTACGTCAACGTCAACGGGCAGTCGGGCTACTTCGACCGGTCGCTCGCCGTGTACGGGCGGGAGAACGAGGAGTGCCGTCGCTGCGGTGCGCTGGTGCGCCGCGACGCGTTCATGAACCGGTCGTCGTTCAGCTGCCCGGTCTGCCAGCCGCGCCCCCGCAACCTCTGACCCAACCCTCCTCGTTGAGTGCTGGCTATTTGTTGGATCCGGGCCCCGGATCCAACAAATAGCCAGCACTCAACGAGGAGGCGGGCGGGTCGGCGGGTGGGCGGTCAGCGGGGGGCGACGTTACGGAGCTCCGCGGCGCCGCCCGCGCGCCAGGCCGTGAGCTGTTCGGCCAGGAACCGAGCCGCGCCGCGGGGTCGGCCGCCCGCGACGTGCGGCGTGAGGATCAGGTTCGGCACGTCCCACAGCGGCGAGTCGGCGGGCAGCGGCTCGGTCTCCATGACGTCGAGTGCCGCACCGGCGAGCCGGCCGGAGCGCAGGGCGTGCACCAGGGCGGCCTCGTCCACGGTCGCGCCGCGGCCGACGTTCACGAACCGCGCGGTCGGCGGCAGCAGGCCGAGCAGCCGGGCGTCCAGGATGTGCCGCGTCGCGGGCACGGCGGGCAGCAGCGAGACGAGCAGGTCCGTCTCGGCCAGCAGTGCGTCGAGGCCGGCGGCGTCGACCACGGGGTACCCGGAGCGCTCGCCCGCCCGCGAGGCGACGCCCGTGACCTGCGCGCCGAGCGCGGTGAGCAGCGGCGCGAGCCGCAGGGCGATCGAGCCGAAGCCCCAGATCGTCACCCGTTCGCCGTCGAGCGAGTACTCACGGCCGGTGACGCCGTCGGCCTGGGCGAACGCGATCTCCTTGGCCCAGCGGTGCTCCCGCTGCGCGGCCAGGGACACGTCGATCCGGCGGACCGACGCCAGGATCAGGGCCAGTGCGTGCTCGGTGACGGTGTCGTCGTGCAGGGACTGGCCCGAGGAGATCACGACGTCGGGGGCGAACCCGGAGCGCAGCGCGACGTCCGGGCCCGCCGACAGGGTCTGCACCCAGCGCAGGCCGGTCAGCCGCTCGGCGGCGTCGGCGACGATCTTGGGCGGGCTGGACCAGGTGACGAGCAGCTCGGCGTCGGTGTGCTCGGCGGGGATCGGCTCGTTCATCGCGTAGGTGGCGACGGTGTCGGTGCCACCGGGTGCGAAGGAGGCTCCGCCGTCGGGCAGCAGGGACGGGAAGTCGAGGTCGAAGGGCACGTCCGGTACGAGGATCTTCACGCCGGGGACGTTACCCGACCGGGGCGACGAAGCAGAGCGCCCGTCCAGCCGTCCGAGGATCGGCTGCACGGGCGCTCCGGCGTGCGGTGCGGGAGGCGTCAGCCCGTCACCCGGATGAACACCGGGTTGGTCTGCCACATCTCCGTGTAGTGCACGGGGACGCCCTCCTGCTGTGCCTCGACGACCATGCCGTCGCCCGCGTAGAGCGAGACGTGGCCGGACGTCCAGACGATGTCGCCCGGCTGGGCCTCCGCGGCGGAGACCTGGTAGCCGACGGTCGACATCGAGGCCGAGCTGTGCGGGAGGCTGACCCCGAGCTGGGCGTAGACGTACTGGATGAGCCCGGAGCAGTCGAAGCCGCTGGGGGAGGCCCCGCCCCACACGTAGGGCACGCCCACGTACTCGAGGGCGAGGTTGACGGCCTGCTGGCCCAGGTCCGCGGAGGACTCGGACGCTGCCGCCGTGGCGGCCTCGGCCTCGGCGGCAGCTGCCGCAGCGGCCTCGGCGGCGGCCTTCGCCTCCGCCTCGGCCTTCGCCTTGGCTTCCGCCTCGGCCTTGGCGCGGGCCTCTGCCTCGGCCTTCGCCTTGGCCTCGGCGATGCCGGCCTCGGTCTCGGCGTACGGGGTCACGGTGACGTGGCCCTGCTCGGCCTGGAAGTCGGCGTCGTGGGCGACCTGGACCTTGGTCACGAGGTTCTCGGCCAGGCCCGCACGGGTCTTGGTGTCGAACGTCTTGTTGGCGAGCGTGGTCTGGGTGTGGGACTCGGCAGGCGCGGTGTGGGCGGTCTGGGTGAAGACCGACGCGAGCATGCCGGACGTGACGACCGCGATGGCGCCGGTACGGGCGGCATTCTCGGCTGCTGTCTGGGTCAGAGCGGTGAAGGGGGTGAGAGCGGGGCCCTCGGCGCGGTGCCGCCCCCGGTTGCTGGGTCGGTTTGCCTGGTCGTCCGCCCAGTCGTGGGTGCGGTCGGTGAGTACGGTCACCAGTGATCTCCTCGGACGCCTACGAGGTGAGCTGTCGGGTTCGGATGGGGAGAGCGATCACCCGGCCTCACAAGGAGGCTTCACCCCGAGGACACTCGCGTGCCCGGCTTACCTGGTTCCCCCGCCCCTGTCACGTTCTGGCTGCTCAGGACCGGTGACAGGATTCGGCGTCCGGGCCTGGACCTCCCCGTTGCTGGAGCGGCGAGATCGACCGTACTCGTCCGTTGCGGAAATGTCACGATTAGGTCACATACCATCTTGTGATGGAACGTTCCTGGCAATGAGTGCCGCGTGTCACCATGGCGTGCATGCCCGATTCCCTGCTCGACCCCCTGCGCGCCCGGTACGACGTCGTCGTCGTGGGCGGCGGTCACAACGGCCTCACCGCGGCGGCCTACGCGGCCCGCGGCGGGCGCTCGGTCCTCGTCCTGGAGCGCGCCGACCACGTGGGCGGCGCCGCCGTCTCGGCCCGCCCGTTCGCGGGCGTCGACGCCCGCCTCTCGCGCTACTCCTACCTGGTCTCGCTCCTCCCGCGCCGGATCGTCGACGAGCTCGGCCTGCCGGTCCGCCTCGTGCGGCGCCGCTGGTCGTCGTACACCCCGGTGGCGGACGGCGGCCTGCTGGTCGACACCCAGGACGACGCCGCCACCCGCGCGTCGTTCCGGCGCCTCACCGGCTCCGACGCCGACTTCGAGGCCTGGGGCCGGTTCTACGCGATGACCGCCGAGGTGGCCCGCCGCCTCGCCCCGACGCTCACCGAGCCCCTGCTCCCGCGCTCCGCCGTCCGACACCTCGTCGCCGACGGCGTGGGCGAGGAGGCCTGGCGCGCGCTCTTCGAGGAGCCCCTCGGTGAGGTGCTGCGCCGCACCTTCGCCGACGACGTCGTGCGGGGCGTCGCCGCCACCGACGGCCTGATCGGCACGTTCGCCGACGTCGACGAGCCGTCCCTGCGGCAGAACCGCTGCTTCCTCTACCACGTGATCGGCAACGGGACCGGCGACTGGGACGTGCCGGTGGGCGGCATGGGCGCCGTCTCCGGTGCCCTGCGCGACGCCGCGCTGGCGGCCGGTGCCACGATCGTCACGTCGGCGACCGTCACCGCCGTCGACCCCGGCGCCGTGGGAGCCGAGGTGGCCTGGACCGACGCCGCCGGACGCACCCGGGGCGTGACCGCCGGGCACGTGCTCGCGGGGTGCGCGCCGGCCGAGCTCGAGCGCCTGCTCGCCGTGGCCGGGCGGGGCGCGGCCTCCGGTTCGGCCTCCGCGGAGCCGGGGCGGGCCGGGGTTGCCGGGCCTGGGCCCGAGGGCGCCCAGCTCAAGGTGAACATGCTGCTGCGCCGGCTGCCCCGGCTGCGCGACGACGTCGACCCCGTGGCCGCGTTCAGCGGAACGCTGCACGTCAACGAGTCGCTCACCCAGCTCCAGGACGCGTACGCGCAGGCGTCCGCCGGGCGCATCCCCGACCTGCCGCCGAGCGAGATCTACTGCCACACGCTGTCCGACCGGACGATCCTCGGCCCGGAGCTGGCCGCGACGGAGGCGCAGACCATCACGCTGTTCGGGCTGCACATGCCGGCCCGGCTCTTCCGCGCGGACCCCGACGGCGCCCGCGAGCGCGCCCTGCGGGCCACCCTCGCGTCCCTGAACTCGGTGCTGGCGGAGCCCGTCGAGGACGTGCTCGCCCTCGACGCCGACGGCGCGCCCTGCCTGGAGGTGCGCACCCCCGTGGACCTGGAGGGCGACGTGGGGCTGCCGGGCGGGCACATCTTCCACCGCGACCTGAGCTGGCCCTTCGCGGAGACAGCGGAGGGCGACGCCGGTGCGGCGGCCGGGTTCGGCGCGACCGGGCCGGGCTCGGCTGGGTCGGGCTCGGCTGGGTCGGGCTCGGCCGGGCCGGGCGCGACCGGGTCGGCGGTTGCCGGGGCTGTCACCGGGCTGGGCGTCGGGGCTGATGTCGGTGCCGGTGTCGGCAGCGCCGCCGAACGCTGGGGCGTGGCGACCGCGCACCCGCGGGTGCTGCTCGCCGGCGCCGGCGCCCGCCGCGGCGGCGGGGTGAGCGGCATCCCGGGCCGAGCCGCGGCGATGGCGGTCCTGGAGACTCCGGCGAGCTGACCCGGCGGCGTCGTCGGCCCGCCGCTGCCCCGCCGGTGCCGCCGGCCCGCCGCTGCCGCGCCGGCGTCGCCGGCCCGGCCGGTGTTGACCACAGCACTTTCTGCCGGCGGAGGGCCGGTCCTGGCAGGAAGTGCTGTGGTCAACAGCAGCTGAACTTGGTTCAGCAGGCCGTGGGCGACCGTATCCGGCCGTTCGTGGTCGTCCGCCGCCTGCTGAGGCGGAGTCAGCAGGGCTGACCCTCAGTCGAGGGTCAGGGCCGTCGTCGGGGTGACGGCGGCTGCGCGGCGCGCCGGGAGGACGGCGGCCAGCAGCCCCGCCAGAGCGCCCACGGGCACGACGGCGGCCAGCTCGGCCCACGGGACGCGCCAGGTCGCTTCGTCGAGCGCCGTCTTCACGAACGTCTCGTAGCCCACCCAGGCGAACCCCACGCCGAGCACCGTGCCGAGCAGGGTCGCGGTCACGGACAGCAGCACGGCCTCGGCCGCCAACATCCGCCGCAGCTGCCGCCGGGTGAGCCCGAGCGCCCGCAGCATCGCGTGCTCGCGGACCCGTTCCAGCACGGACAGTCCCAGCGTGTTCGCGATCCCGATCAGCGCGATCACCACGGAGATGCCCAGCAGTCCGAGCGTTGCTCCCGTGATGGTCCCCAGCATCTGGTTGTCGGCCACCTCGGCCCGCAGCCCGTTGTCGACGTCGGCGCCCGCCGCGTCGGCCAGCGTGTCCAGGTCGGCGAGGAGCGCGACCGGGTCGGCGTCGGCCGAGGCGCGGACCCACACCGCGTACGTCTGCGGCCCGCCCAGGGACGTCAGCGTCTCCGGCGCGACGAGGCCGGCCCCGCCCCAGCCCGAGCCCGTGGTGACCCGCAGGTCCACGGGCGCGGCGACATCGGGCGCGGCGACATCGTGCTCGCCGTCTCCGGTGGCGCTCACCGTCACCGTGCCGGCGGTCCCGTCGCCGAGCCGCTCCGCCGGGTCCTCGCCGTACACGTCCGCATCCAGTGCGACCGTGCCCGGCTCGACCCGGGCGAACGCCCCGCCGTCCCGGGCGACCGCGCTCGCGTCGGGCGCGCCGAGCAGCAGGAGCGGCCGGTCGGCCGCGGTCACATCGCTTCCGGCGGCGCTGTCTCCGGCCGCGCTGTTCTCAGCCGCGCCGCTGTCGCCCCCAGCTTCGCCGCCCCCGGCCACGTCCACCAGCACGCCGTCGACGGCGATCGCCTCGCCCACGCCGGGTGTGGCCCGCACCTGGTCCAGCACGTCGGCGTCCAGCGGCCCGGTCCACGACGTGAGCGCGACGTCGAGCGGGTGCGCGGTGCCGTGGTTGGCGTCCACCGAGGCGCGCGTGGTGGCCAGCCCGGTGAGCACCGCCGTCGTCAGGGTGACGCCGACCAGCAGGGATGCGGCGGTGGCGGCGGTCCGGCGCGGGTTGCGCACGGCGTTCTCCGTCGCGAGCCGGCCGCCGGGGCCGAGCAGCGCCCCGACGACCCGCACCACGCGCGGTACCAGCAGGGGCCCGAGGAGGAGCACGCCCGCGAACAGCGTGCCGCCGCCGGCCACCATGCTGACCGCGCTGTCCCGGACGGCGGCCACCGCGAGCAGCGCGCCGCCGCCGGCCAGGAACAGCGCGCCGAGCGAGACCCGGACGCGGCCCGCGCCCGACCGCACGTCCACGGCGCCGTCGGGACGCAGCGCCGCCAGCGGGCTGATCCGGACCACGCGCCGGGTCGGCAGCCAGGACGCGACCGCCGTCACGACCAGCCCGACCGCGAACCCACCCAGCAGCCACCAGCCGGGGAGCTGCGCGGGAGCGGTCAGCGGGCTCTGCCGCGTGAGCGCGTCGACCACGGCGATCAGGCCGTAGCCGAGGCCGGCGCCGGCCGCGACCCCCACCAGCGAGGCCAGCGCCCCGACGACGGCGGCCTCCCGGCGCACCGACCCCATGACCTGGCGGCGGGTGGCGCCGACGCAGCGCAGCAGCGCGAAGTCGCGCACCCGCTGGGCGAACAGGATCGAGAACGTGTTCGCGATGACCAGCACCGAGACGAAGACCGCGATGCCGGCGAAGACCAGGAGCAGCAGCGACAGCGTGTTCACGTTGTTGGTGTGCTGGGCCATGCTCTCGGCGACGTGCTCCTCGGGCGTGACCGCCGTCGCGCCGCCGGGCAGCCGGCCGGGGTCCCCGACGACGACCGCCCGGTCCAGCAGGAGGGTCTCGTCGTCGCGCCAGTGCAGCAGCTGGTCGAAGGTGACGTAGACCGCGGCCTGGCCCAGGTTCGCCGACGCCGCCACGATGCCCACCACCTCGAGGTCGGCGGCGGTGGAACCGGCCCCGAGCGTGATCTGGTCGCCCACGGAGATCTCCATGTCCTGGGCGGTCCACACGTCGACCACGGCCTCGCCGGTGCGTTCCGGGAAGCGGCCCGAGTCGAGCGTCTGCCAGCGCAGCCGCGGTGCGGCGGCGATGTTCGCGACGAACTTGCCGGGGGCCTGCTCGGCGCCGGCCCGCAGCGGGAGGGTGGCCGAGCCGAGGACGGCGACGTCGTCGCCGTGCTGCGCGGCGTAGGTGATCGCGTTCTGGGTGCCCAGGTCCCGGACCACGTGGTCGGCGCCCGCGAACTGCGCCCCCGCGCCGGCCGTGATCCCGGTCCGCACGCCGGCCGTGAGCACGCCGACCGCCACGACGAAGGCGACCGCGACCACCACGGCGATCGCGGCCGCGACGTACCGGCGCAGGTGGCGGCGCAGCGACTGCAGCAGGACGGTGCGCATCAGGCGATCAGCCCGTCCTGCACGGTGACCACGTCGTCGGCGTACGCCGCGGCGTCCGGCTCGTGGGTGACCATCACGACGGTCTGCCCGAGCTCGCGCACCGAGCGCCGCAGGTGGTCCAGCACCTCGGCCGACGTGGTGCTGTCCAGGTTGCCGGTGGGCTCGTCGGCGAACAGCAGAGCCGGCCGGGTGATCAGGGCCCGGGCGATCGCGACCCGCTGCTGCTGGCCGCCCGACAGCTCGGCGGGCCGGTGGTCGAGCCGGTCGGCCACGCCGAGGCTGTCCGCGAGCTCGTCGGCGCGCTCGCGGGCGGCGTCGGCGGTCCGCGGGTCGGCCAGCTCCAGGGGGAGCAGGATGTTCTGGCGCGCGGTGAGCATCGGCAGCAGGTTGAACGACTGGAACACGAAGCCGATGTGCTCGCGGCGGAAGATCGTCAGGGCGTCGTCGTCGAGCGACCCGAGGTCGGTGCCGCCCACCGCGACGGTGCCGCCGCTGGGGCGGTCCAGCCCGGCCAGGCAGTGCATGAGCGTGGACTTGCCCGACCCGCTCGGGCCCATGATCGCGGTGAACCGTCCGCGCGGGACGTCGAGGTCGACGCCGCGCAGGGCGTGCACCTGGGCCTCGCCCCGGCCGTAGGTCTTGGTCAGGCCGCGCGCGGCGGCGAGGGGCTCGTCGGCGGGCTGCGTACCGGGTTCCTGGGCGGGCGCGGTGCCGTGCGTGGCGGTGTTCGTGGTGGTGTGCGCGGCGGTGTGCGTGGCGGCGGCCGGCCGGTCGGTCGCCGTCGCCGGTGCTCGTCTGCTGGAGGACATGGCGTCAGCCAAGTCGGCACGCGGTTGCCGCCGCGTATGCGGATTTCCATATGCCCCCGATATACCGGGGCTCCGTAGCATCGGGGGCATGCGTGTGCTGATCGTCGAGGACGAACCCGAGATGGCGGAAGGCATCCGCGCGGGCCTGCGCCTGGAGGCGATCGCCGCCGACGTCGCGGGCGACGGCCACGCCGCGCTGGAGCTGCTGAGCGTCAACGGGTACGACATCGCGGTGCTCGACCGCGACATCCCCGGGCCCTCGGGGGACGAGATCGCCCGCCGCGTGGTCGCGTCCGGAAGCGGTATGCCGATCCTCATGCTCACCGCCGCCGACCGGCTCGACGACAAGGCCTCCGGGTTCGAGCTCGGCGCCGACGACTACCTCACCAAGCCCTTCGAGCTGCGCGAGCTCGTGCTCCGGCTCCGGGCGCTCGACCGTCGTCGGGCCCACCACCGCCCGCCCGTGCGGGAGATCGCGGGCCTGCGCCTTGACCCGTTCCGTCGCGAGGTCTACCGCGACGGCCGCTACGTGCCGCTCACGCGCAAGCAGTTCGCCGTGCTGGAGGTCCTCGTCGGCGCGGAGGGCGGCGTCGTCAGCGCCGAGGAGCTGCTCGAACGGGCGTGGGACGAGAACGCGGACCCCTTCACCAACGCCGTGCGCATCACCGTCTCGGCGCTGCGCAAGCGGCTCGGCGAACCGTGGGTGATCGCCACGGTGGCCGGGGTGGGCTACCGCATCGACGTGGCCGAGGACGCCGACCATGGATAGGGCGCCGGACAGGGCGCCCGGCATGAGCGTCCGGCTCAAGCTCACGCTGAGCTACACGGGGTTCCTCATGCTGGCCGGCACCCTCGTGCTCGGCGTCGTGTGGGCGTTCCTGCTGCGGTACTCGCCCCGGGACGGGATCGACTCCCTGCGCGAGCTTCTCAACCCCGGAGTCTTCATCGGTGGGTGGGGGCCGCGGGTGTTCCTGCCGGCCGCCCTCGTGGTGATGGTGTTCCTGCTGGTGTTCGGCCTGGTGGGCGGGTGGTTCCTCGCGGGCCGCATGCTCGCGCCGCTGGCGCAGGTCACCGACGCGGCGCGCCGGGCAGCGGGCGGTTCGCTCGCGCACCGGATCCACCTGCCGGGCCGCCGGGACGAGTTCCGCGAGCTGGCCGACACCTTCGACGCCATGCTCGCCCGGCTGGAGTCGCACGTCGCGGAGCAGCGCCGGTTCGCCGCCAACGCGTCCCACGAGCTGCGCACCCCGCTGGCGATCACCCAGACGTTCCTCGACGTCGCCCGCCGCGACCCGGACGGCGACACCGGCGACCTCGTCGAGCGCCTGCATGCCGTCAACTCCCGGGCGATCGACCTCACCGAGGCCCTGCTCGTGCTCAGCCGGGCCGACCAGCGGTCGTTCACCCCGGAGCGCATCGACCTGTCCCTGTTGGCAGAGGAGGCCACCGAGACGCTCCTGCCGCTGGCAGGACGCCGCGGCGTCACGATCGAGACCTCGGGCGACGTCGCCCCCACCACCGGGTCGCCGACGCTCCTGCTGCAGCTCACGACGAACCTGGTGCACAACGCGATCGTGCACAACCTGCCCGACGGCGCCGCCGAGCCCGGGACGGTCCTGGTCCGCACCACCGCGGGGCCCGGCGGGCCGACGCTCATGGTCGAGAACACGGGCGAGCGGCTCACCGCGGGCCTCGTGGCCACCCTCGCCGAGCCGTTCCAGCGCGGCACCGAACGGGCGCGCGCCCGGCGGTCCGGCGGCGACCACGTGGGCGTCGGCCTGGGCCTCGCCATCGTCCGGAGCATCACCGAGGCGCACGACGGGACCCTCGCCCTCGAACCCCGGGCGGGCGGCGGCCTCCGCGCCACGGTCCGCCTGCCTGCCGGTTGAGCCGGCAGCGCGCCGGCCGGCCGGGCGTCGGCCGGGTCGGTGTCGGCCCGGGCTGGTGTCGGCCGGGCTGCGTCGCAAGACCATGCAGCTGCTGCCGGCGGCGCGCCCCGCGTGGCAGCAGCTGCATGGTCCGACGTCCTCAGGCCTCCTGGGCCGCCGACCAGGCGTAGGCCGCGTCGGCGGCGAGCAGGTCCGCGTGTCGCCCGCGGGCCGCGACGGTCGCGGGGGAGCGGCGGCCTGCCGGCCCGCTCGCCGGCCCGTCCGCCGGCCCGTCCGCCGTCCCGCTCGCCGGCCCGTCCGCCGGTCCGTCCGCAAGGAGCAGCACCTCGTCCGCGACGGCCAGCGGCGTGAGCCGGTGGGTCGCCAGCAGCACCGCTCGGCCGGTCGTGCGAGCGTGTGCCGCGACGGCGTCCACGAGCGCGTCGGCGGTCGCGCCGTCGAGGTGCTCGGCGGGCTCGTCCACGAGCAGCACCCGGGCCGGCGCCAGGAGCGCGCGGGCCACCAGCAGCCGACGGCGCTCGCCGCCCGACACCGCGGCTGCGTCCGTGCCCACCACGGTGTCCAGGCCCGCCGGGAGCGCGGCGAGCCAGTCGCCCAGCCCGACGGCGTCCAGCGCGGCGCGGGCCTCGTCGTGCGTGACGTCGCCCCGCGCGACCCGCAGGTTCTCCAGCACGGTCGTGTCGAACACGTGCCCGTCCTCGGCGACGAACAGGGTCCCGGCACGGTCGTCCTCGGTCAGCGCGGTCGGTAGGTCGTCAGGTGTTCGGTAGTCCGAGCTGCCGATCACCTGACGAGCTGCCGACCTTCCGCCGACCGCCCCGCTGACCGGCGGGATCAGTCCCGCCGCCGTCATCAGCAGCGTCGTCTTGCCCACGCCGGACGGTCCGGCCAGCGCCACGACCGAGCCCGGTTCGAGCGTGAGGGACACCCCCTCGACCGCGGCGACCGGCCGGCCGTCGGCACCGGGCCAGCCCGCGGCGACGTCGTCCAGCACGAGCAGTGCTCCGCCGTCGCCCGCGCGGCCCGCAGCCCCCGGCGTGTCAGACGCACGGATCCCTCGGGTGACCTGTGCGTCTGACACGTCCGGTGAGTCCGGGGGCAGCAGCGCCAGCAGCCGCCGCGCCGCCTCCCGCGACCGGTGCAGCTGGACCGCCGCGGCGGGCAGCCCGGCGGTCGCCTCGAACACGGCGAGCGGTGTCAGCACGATCACCGTCAGCGCCTCGGGCGACAGCGTGCCCGCCAGCGCCGCCGGGATGCCAAACGCCAGCGACGCGAGCACCGCGAGGCCCTGGGCCAGCGCCCCCAGCGCGGCGGCGCGCCCGGAGGTGCGCGCGCCGTCGTCGGCCACGGCGGACAGGCGCGCGTCGGCGGCGTCCAGGTCGGCCAGCCGCGCGCCGAACCGCCCCGCGACCCGCAGCGGCGCCGACTCCTCCAGGAGCTCCAGGGTCAGCGCCGTCACCTCACCGCGGGCGGTAGCGCCCCGGGCCTCGGTCCGGGCGGCGGCACGCGCGGCGAGCCACGGCGTCACGACGCCCGCCAGCACCAGGCAGAACGCCAGCGCCACGCCCGCGGCGGGCAGCAGCACGCCCAGCAGGATCACGGAGCCGAGCGACGTCACCACCGCGACGCCGGCGGGCACCATGGCGCGTACCACGACGTCGCCGACGTCGTCGACGTCCTGCCCGATCCGCGCCAGGAGCTCGCCGCGCCGCACGGTGACCGGCCGGTCGTCCGCGGCGAGCCGCTCGTACAGGTTGGCGCGCAGGGCGGCCATGCCCCGCAGGGCGACGTCGTGCGAGGCGAGGCGCTCGCAGTAGCGCAGCACGCCGCGCCCGATCCCGAAGGCGCGTACCGACACGACCGCCACGGAGAGCGTGAGCACCGGCGGCATCTGCGACGCCCGGGCGACCAGCCAGGCGGCGACGGCGGCGAGCCCGATCGCGCAGGCCAGGGCCAGCACGCCCAGCCCGATCGCGGCGGCGACCTTGCCGGGCCGGACCTCCAGCAGCGGCAGGATGCGCCGCAACGGGTCGGGGCCGGCGCCGGGCGCGGCCGGGCGGGCGAGGTCGTGGGTCAGAGGAGCGGTCATCGTGCCTCCCGGCTCGCGAGGCCGGACGCCGGCCCGGTCGTGTGCTCCGCCGGCCCGGTCCCCGACGGGGCCGGGTCCGCCGCCGAGCGGACGTCGATCACCTGGTCCGCGAGGGCGAGCAAGGACGCCCGGTGCGCGACGACGAGGACGGTCCGGCCGGCGTCTCGCCAGGCGCGGACGGTGTCGAGCACGGCCTGCTCGCCGCGCGCGTCGAGGTGCGCGGTCGGCTCGTCGAGGATCACCAGCGGCCGGGCGGCCGCGTCGTCGAGCAGGGCGGACGTGAGCGCGACGCGCTGGCGCTGCCCCACGGACAACCCCACCCCGCCGAGCCCGACGCGGGTGTCCCACCCGTCGGGCAGCGTGCTGACGACGGCGTCCAGCCCGGTCAGCCGCGCCGCCTCCGCCAGCGCGCGGTCGCCGCCCGCGCCCTCGTCCGCGCCCCCACCCGCGGCACCGCCGAGCCCCGAGGCCCCCTCCAGCACGACGTCGCGCAGCCGACCCGGCGGCAGGGCGGGCCGCTGCGGCACCCAGGTGAGCCCGCCCCACCAGCCCGCGAGCTCGTCGGCGGACGCATCGGCCAGGTCGCGGAACGCGCCGTCGCCGGTGACCAGACCGACCCGCCCGGCATCCGGCGCCAGCAGCCCGAGGATCGTGAGCACGGCGGTCGACTTCCCGGCTCCGCTCGGCCCGCGCAACGCAACGACCGACCCGCCGCCGTCGGCACCGCCGCGCACCCCGGACCCCAGCGGAATCCGCGCCGACAGCCCAGCAGGAGCCACCACCCCCCGCCCGGCAGCCCGCACGGAGACCCCGTCCAGCACCACGGCCGCCACGCCCTCACCCACGCCCACGCCCGCGCCCGCGCGGTCCGCCGCACCGCCGCCACCCACGGCACAGTCAGAACCAGCCCAGCCCTCGCCCCCGCCACCCACCCCCGCGTCGGCATGCCCAGCGCCACCCACCAAGGAAGGTGAGTCACCAGCAGAGGCCGGAGGGCGAGGACGTCCCTGCGCCGCCGTCAAGCCGTAGCGGAGGGAGCGAGGAACGAGCGAGCGTGAGCGAGGCGGCGCAGGGACGTCCTCGCCCTCCGACCGACCGGACCCGAGCGAACCGGACCCGAACGACCTCGAACCAGACGAACCCGACCCGACAAGAGCAAACGCCCGATCGACAGCCGCCACCCCGTCCACGGACGCATGGAACTCAGCCCCGACCCTCCGCAGCGGCAGATAGATCTCCGGAGCCAGCACCAGCACCGCCAACGCCGGCTCCAGCAACATCGCGCCCTCGACGAGCCGCAGCCCGACCCCCACGGCGATGATCGCGACGGACAGCGTGGTGAGCAGCTCCAGCACCATCGAGGACAGGAAGGCGATCCGCAGCGTCCCCATCGTGGCCTTGCGCGAGGCGTCGCCCAGCGCCCGCACCCGTTCGCCCGGCCCGAACGACCGGCCGAAGGCGCGCAGGGTCGGGAGCCCGGCGACCAGGTCGAGCACCTGGGCGCCGAGCCGCTCCACGGTGGCGAGCCGGCGCTCGGAGGTGCCCGCCGTCAGCCGCCCCACCAGCACCATGAAGACGGGCACGAGCGGCAGCGTCACGATCGCGATGACCGCGGAGACCCAGTCCAGGCCGAACACCACGCACACGAGGGCGGGGGTGACGAGCGCCGTCAGCACGAGCTGGGGCACGTACCGCACGAGGTACGGCTCCAGCGCGTCCAGGCCGCGTGTCGCGAGGGTCGCGACCTCGGCCTCGGGGCTCGCTCCGCTCCCGCTGCCCGACGTCGCGGCGGCACCGCCCCTGGCTGCGGCGGCACCGCCGTCCGCCGTCGGCCAGCTTGCCCGCGGGCCGCGCAGCGCCCACGCCTCGACCACGGCGCGACGCAGCTCGGCGATGGTGCGGGCGGCCGCGCGCAGCGCGTACCGCTCCTGGGCCCAGGCGACCGCGGCGCGCCCCGCGACGACGAAGGCCAGCCACGCGACGGACCGCACCAGCTCCGGCCCGGCCGCGCCGTCGCCGCGCACCACCGGCGTCAGGATCGCCGCGATCAGCAGCGCCTGCGCCACGATCAGCACGGCGGCGGCCACGCCGAGCCCGACCGTGAGCGCCACGTACCAGCGGGCCGCGTGCACGTGGCGCAGCAGGCGGGGGTCGAGGGGCTTCATGACGTGATGTTCCCGTACCTGTCCCGGGTCCGGCTCAGAATGCCGACTCCTTGATCTTCTTCCAGGTCAGGCCCACCGGCGCGGGGATGTGGTCCACCGTGAGCCGGCGGCGGAAGACCCAGTAGGTCCAGCCCTGGTACAGGATCACGAGGGGCGTGAGGAACGCGGCCACCCACGTCATGATGGTCAGGGTGTACGGGGTCGAGGACGCCTCGGCGATGGTGAGGGAGTTGCCGCCGTCCAGACCGGGCATGACGTCGGGGTACATGGAGCCGAAGATGAGCACCGCGGCAGCGATGATCGTCACGGCCGACAGGCCGAAGGCCCAGCCCTCGCGCCCCACCCGGTTCGTCAGCACCACGCCGACCAGGGCCAGCGCGGCGACCGCGACGGCGGCCCACGTCCAGGTGGCGGAGAACGCGACCTGCGCCCAGACCGCCCAGCCGCCGGCCACGAGCACCGCGACCAGGGACAGCACGCCGGCCCACCGCCGGGCCCGGGCCCGGATGTCGCCGTCGGTCTTGAGCGCCACGAACACCGACCCGTGCAGCAGGAACAGCACGAGCGTCGTGGCGCCGCCGAGCAGCGAGAACGGGTTGATCAGGGCCCAGAAGCCGCCCACGTACTGGTGCGCCCCGTCGAGCTGGACGCCGCGCACCAGGTTGGCGAACGCGACGCCCCAGAGCACGGCGGGCACCCAGGAGCCCACCTGGATCGCGAGGTCGCAGCGTCGCGACCAGACGGCGTCCGCGATCTTGCCGCGGTACTCGATGGCGACGCCGCGCACGATCAACGCCACCAGGATCAGCAGCAGCGGCAGGTAGAACCCGGAGAACAGGGTGGCGTACCACTCGGGGAACGCCGCGAAGGTGGCGCCGCCCGCGGTGATCAGCCACACCTCGTTGCCGTCCCAGACGGGCCCGATGGTGTTCAGGAGGACCCGCCGTTCCTTCTCCCGGTGCTCGGCCCGGCCGCGCGGGAGCAGGGACATGAGCATCCCCACGCCGAAGTCGAAGCCCTCGAGCACGAGGTACCCGGTCCACAGGATCGCGATGATGAAGAACCACAGGAGTGCGAGGTCCACGGTCACTTCCTTGTCTGAGTCAGGTCAGGTCTTGCGGACAGGGTCAGTAGGCGAAGGAGAGGGGCCGGTCGGAGTCGTCCGAGGCGGCCTCGGGCGACTCGTCGCGGACCGTCGTGGGTACGCCCTCGATCGTGTACCGGTGCATGAGCCGGTACCAGACGAAGGCCAGCACGCCGTAGACCAGGGTGAAGACGATCATCGAGGTGAGCACCATGCCCGGGCTCACCACCTCCGAGACCCCGCGCATGGTGAGCAGGCGGATCTGGTCGATACCGGTGGGGTTCGGGGCCACCACCCAGGGCTGGCGGCCCATCTCCGTGAAGATCCAGCCGAACGACGAGGCGAGGAACGGCGTGGGGATCGCGATGATGCCGATGCGGGCGAGCCACTTGTTGTCGCTGACCCGGCCGCCGCGCGTGAACCAGAGCGCGGCCAGGGCGAGCAGCACGGACCCGGCCGCGAACCCGATCATGAGCCGGAAGCTCCAGTAGGTGACGGCGAGGTTGGGGGTGTACGAGATGGCGTTGCCGGCGTCGTCGGTCTCGCCGTACCGCTCGGAGTACTCCTGCTGCACGTCGTTGACGCCGGGCAGGAAGCTCTCCGGCCCCGAGAAGTGGCCGGTGCCGAGGTAGCTGGCCAGGCCGGGCACCTCCAGGATGTGCCGCACGCCCTCGCAGGAGTTGGACAGGTCGCCGATCGTGAGGATCGAGAAGTTCGCCGCCTCCTCGCCCTCGCAGAGCGCCTCCGCGGACGCCATCTTCCCGGGCTGCTGCTCGAACATCAGCTTGCCCTGGGCGTCGCCCGTCAGCGCCACGCCGACGCCGGCGACCAGCATCACCACTGTGCCGAGGATCACGGCGGGGCGGTACACGTTCCGGGCGAGCTCCACGGACTCCGGCTGCTTGGTCCGTGCGAGGCGCACCATCCACCAGGCGGCGATGCCTGCCACGAACGTCCCGGCCGTCAGGAACGCGGCCGAGACCGCGTGCGGGAAGGCCGCCCACAGCGTGTTGTTGGCGAGGATCGCCCAGATGGACTCCATCTCGGCGCGGCCGGTCTCGGGGTTGAACCGGGCGCCGACGGGGTGCTGCATCCAGGAGTTGGCGGCCAGGATGAAGAAGGCCGAGAGGTTCACCGCGATGGCCACGGCCCAGATGCAGGCCAGGTGCACCTTCTTGTTGAGGCGGTCCCAGCCGAAGATCCACAGGCCGAGGAACGTCGACTCCACGAAGAACGCGGCGAGGGCCTCCATGGCCAGCGGGGCGCCGAACACGTCGCCGACGAACCGGGAGTACTCGCTCCAGTTCATGCCGAACTGGAACTCCTGCACGATGCCCGTCACGACGCCGAGCGCGAAGTTGATCAGGAAGAGCTTGCCGAAGAACTTGGTCAGCCTCAGCCAGCGCTCGTTCCCGGTCCGGACCCAGGCGGTCTGCATGATCGCGACGAGCGGGGCCAGTCCGATCGTGAGCGGGACGAAGATGAAGTGATAGACGGTGGTGATGCCGAACTGCCAGCGTGCCAGGTCGAGAGCTTCCACTCCGGGCTCCTGAGGTGTGTCTCCGAAACGGCTCTTCCCTTGGGACGCTAGGCCTGATCCGCCAGGTCCGCGCGTTGCCGCGGGGTGAATCCGTCGCTTGTGAATGTCTTCACAAGGCACTGTACACGCACTTGGAGCGCAGTTTGGCTCTTTGTTGCCCAAGGCTCAGATGCGGGCGGTGCGGGCATGGTCTCCTGTGCGATACTGGTCGAACCCGCGCAGGCCACATCCCTGCGTGGACTGCAGAGTCCAACACTGCCCGCGATCCGCACGCGGTGCCGCAGTCACGACAGAACGTGGCCGCAGGCGTCCGCGAAGATCGCAGGAACAGGGCCGCAGCCGAGACTTCCGTCCAGATGTGTCGCTTCGCCGCGATGCATCCACCGGACGACCGACCGCCTGGCGGTCCGCATGGTGTGGAGCGGACGCCGGCTACAGGAGCACCTCACGTGACGCCTTCCAGCACCACCGGTTCGACCATCGGGTCACAGGATGATCACGACGCACCTGAGGCGAACGCCCAGGTCACCACTGGTGGGGAGGCTCCGGCGGACGCTGCGCCCGCCAAGCGCCCGCGTCGTCGGGCCACGCGGTCCGTCGTCTCGACGGCGACGAACGTGGAGCCCATCGTCGTCGGCCCGTCCGACGCCCCCGCCGCCCCGGCGGAGAGCCAGCCCGTGACCACGGGCGGCACCGCGGCGGTCGCGACCTCCGCGGCCCCCACGGCCGGTGAGCCCACCAAGCGCCCGCGCCGGCGCGCCACGCGTGGCGTCTCGTCGCCCACCGCGGTCGAGGCGCCTGCCGCTCCCGCGCCCGTCGAGGAGCCGACGGCGGAGCAGCCGGTCGCCGCCGAGCCCGTCGTGGCCGAGGAGATCGCGCCCGCCGAGACGGAGATCACCCCGGAGATCACCCCGGAGGCGACTCCTGCCGCCGAGCCCGAGGCCGTCGTGGCCGCGGAGCCCGAGGCCTCCGCCGAGCCCGAGCCCTCCGCCGAGCCCGAGGCGCCTGCCGAGCAGGCCGCTCCGCTCGACCTCGACCTGCCGGAGCCCGTCGCGGCCGAGCCGGCTGCGACCGAGGCGCCGGCCCGCGGGGTCGCGAGCCTCGACGACATCGTGCTGCCCGGCGGCCCGTCCGCCGAGCCTGCCGCGGCGGAGCAGGCCGCGCCGAAGCGCCGGACCCGCAGGAAGGCCGAGCCGACGGCGGAAGCCGCCACGGCCGAGCCCTCCGCCGAGACCGCGGCGGAGCCCGCACCCGAGGCGGCCCCCCGGCGCAGCCGGTCGCGCCGCAAGCCCGCCGCATCGGAGCAGGCCGTCGAGCAGACGCCGGCGGAGGCCGCCCCCGTCGAGCCGGCCGCCGACGCTCCCGCTGTCGAGGCCCCCGCCGCAGAGGCCCCGGCCGAGCCCGACACCCGGTCCCGCACGCGCCGCGGCGGTCGCCGCCCGGCGTTCGAGCAGCCCGAGGCGCCCGCGCAGCCCGCGACGTCGCCCGCCGCGACGACCGCAGGCACGCGCGTGCCGCGGCTGGCCACCACGGCGCTGCTGTTCCAGGCGCCGGACGACTCGTCGGCGCGTCGTGCGCGCCGTGCGCAGGCCCCCGCCGGGCCGCCGCGTCCGCAGGACCTGACGCCGACGTTCGCCCGTCCGGTCGCCCGCCCCGTCGAGCCCACGCCCGAGCCGGCCGCGCCCGAGCGCCGTGCGCCCCGGACCGAGGCCCCGGCTGCCGAGACGCCGGTCGCTGAGACGCCGGTCGCCGACGCGCCCGCGCAGGCCCCGTCCGAGGCCGCGCCGGAGCCCCGCACCCGCAGGTCCGGTTCGCGCCGGGCCGTGCGCCGTACGGGCGAACCGGCAGCGCAGCCCGCTGCCGAGCCCGCGCCGCAGGCCGGCACGCCGGACCTCGCGCAGGAGAGCACGCAGCCCGACGCCGAGCCCACGGGTGACGCCCCGGCCGAGACGTCCGCCCCGGAGGCGGCCGCCCCCGCCGCCCCGCAGTTCATCGCCGCCGAGCTGAGCGAGGACGACGCGGCGGCGGTCGACGAGGTCGGCGCCATCGAGGAGGAGCTGGTCGCCGAGGGCGTCGAGCTCGAGGAGCTCGCCCCGGCGGACTTCGAGGAGTACGACGACGAGGAGGTGCGCCCGTCGCGCCGCCGTCGTCGCCGGGGTGGCCGCGGCCGCCGTGGCGGCCGCACGCGCTCGGACGACATGGACGACTCGGCGGACGAGGACCAGGACGACGAGTCCGAGGAGGACGCGCAGTCGTCCGCGGACGAGGACGGCGACGCCGAGGACGCCGCAGAGGGTGACGAGAGCGACGGCGAGGGCGAGGGCGGCAGCCGTCGTCGGCGCCGGCGTCGCCGGGGCACCCGCGGCGAGCGGGCCGAGGCCGCGGCCGCCCGTACGAGCCGCAGCGACGAGGTCACCGCGCTCAAGGGCTCGACGCGTCTCGAGGCGAAGCGTCAGCGGCGCCGGGAGGGCCGCGACCACGGCCGTCGTCGCCAGATCATCACCGAGGCCGAGTTCCTGGCCCGCCGCGAGTCGGTGCAGCGGTCGATGATCGTGCGCGAGAAGGACGGCCGCACGCAGATCGCGGTGCTGGAGGACGGCGTGCTCGTGGAGCACTACGTCTCGCAGCAGTCGCAGGCGTCGATGGCCGGCAACGTCTACCTGGGCCGCGTGCAGAACGTGCTGCCGTCCATGGAGGCCGCGTTCGTCGACGTCGGCAAGGGCCGCAACGCCGTGCTGTACGCGGGCGAGGTCAACTGGGACGCGGCGGGCCTGGAGGGTCAGCCGCGCCGCATCGAGCAGGCGCTCAAGTCGGGCGACTCGGTCCTGGTGCAGGTCACCAAGGACCCGATCGGCCACAAGGGCGCCCGGCTCACGAGCCAGGTCACGCTGGCCGGCCGGTACCTGGTGTTCGTGCCGGGCGGCGGCATGACCGGCATCAGCCGCAAGCTGCCCGACACCGAGCGGTCGCGCCTCAAGAAGATCCTCCGGGAGGTCGTGCCCGACGGCGCGGGCGTCATCGTGCGTACCGCCGCCGAGGGGGCCAGCGAGGACGAGCTGCGCGCCGACGTCGAGCGCCTGCAGGGCCAGTGGGACGCCATCCAGGCCAAGTCCAAGAAGGCGAACGCCCCGGCCCTGCTGCAGGGCGAGCCGGACATGGCCATCCGCGTGGTCCGCGACATCTTCAACGACGACTTCTCGTCGCTGGTGGTGCAGGGTGAGGGTGCGTGGGACGAGATCGCGCACTACGTCGAGGAGCTGGCTCCCGACCTGCGCGAGCGCGTGTCCAAATGGGTCGAGAACACCGACGTGTTCACGGTGCACCGCGTGGACGAGCAGCTCGCCAAGGGCATGGACCGCAAGGTCTGGCTGCCCTCGGGCGGCTCGCTGGTCATCGACCGCACCGAGGCGATGACCGTCGTGGACGTCAACACCGGCAAGTTCACCGGTGCGGGCGGCACGCTCGAGGAGACCGTCACGCGGAACAACCTCGAGGCGGCCGAGGAGATCGTGCGGCAGCTCCGCCTGCGCGACATCGGCGGCATCATCGTCATCGACTTCATCGACATGGTGCTGGAGTCCAACCGCGACCTCGTGCTGCGCCGCCTCGTCGAGTGCCTCGGCCGGGACCGCACCAAGCACCAGGTGGCGGAGGTGACCTCGCTGGGCCTGGTCCAGATGACGCGCAAGCGCGTGGGCCAGGGCCTGGTCGAGGCGTTCTCCGAGACCTGCGAGCACTGCAAGGGCCGCGGCTTCATCGTGCACGAGGAGCCGATCGAGAAGCCGGGCTCCGGCGTCGGCCCCGGCGCTGCCGCGGTCGAGGAGAGCCCGCGCGCCGCGCGGTCGCGCCGCAAGCGCGGCAAGGAGGCCAAGGAGAAGGCGGCCCCCGCGCCGGAGCAGACGGCGCCGGTCGCCAGCCTGCCCGAGGAGCGGTCCGAGGCGCGCGAGGCCGTCAAGGCCACGCTCGCCACGATCGCCGCCGCGGCGCAGCACGCGCACGAGACGCAGGACGCGGCGGAGGGCGGGCCGTCCACGCTGGACGAGATCCAGCTGCCCGCCGCGGGGTCCGGTGCGTCGAGCCCCACGTCCGCCGCCTCCGCCGGTTCGCCGGCAACCGCGGACACCTCCGCCTCCGCGGACTCGCCGGCGGATGCCGCGACGTCCGCGAGCGACGCGCCGGAGGGGGGCTCCGGCACTGGGCAGCCGGAACCGCCCAAAGGAGCTGGCGACGAGGTCGCCTGAGCAGAAGAAGGGATTCTGGGCGCGGCTGCTGGGCCGCTGACCTGATCCGGACGAGGGTCGCCACCGCGAGGTGGCGGCCCTCGTTTTTTGTTGCACGCCGCGCCTTTGGTTGCGCGTCGCGCACGTTCTGTGGTTCATTAGTCGAGTAACGAACCAACGAAGCGCGACCGAGACGACGGAGACCGAGATGACAACGATCGCCGCGAGGCCGACCACCCGGCTGGGGTACGTCGACAACCTGCGGATCCTGCTGACCGTGCTGGTCCTGGCCCACCACTGCGCGCTGACCTACGGCGCACTCCCGATCTGGTACTGGACCGAGCCCAGCGAGAGCCTGTCCGGGCTCGCGCTCATGGTGTTCGTGGTCGCGAACCAGTTCTGGTTCATGGGCTTCTTCTTCCTGCTCTCCGGCCTGTTCGTCCCCGGTTCGGTGGACCGCAAGGGGCCGGGCGCGTTCGCCCGCGACCGGCTCGTCCGGCTGGGCGTCCCGCTGGTCGCGTTCTGGCTGCTCGCGCGGCCGGTGCTCTCCCTGCCGGGCTGGCCCGAGCGCCGTGCCCAGGGGGAGTCGTTCCTGCACTTCTGGTTCAGCGTGGGCGACCCCGGCCCGATGTGGTTCGTCGAGGTGCTCCTGGTGATGTCGCTCGCCTACGCGGCGTTCCGCGCACTGCGGGCACGGTCCGCGACCCGCCCGGGCGCCGTGCCGGCTCCGGCCGACGACGCCGCAGACGCGGAACCGGCGCCGGTGGCGCAGCCCCTGACCTTCCGCGCGATCGCCGGGTTCGTCGCGGTCCTGACCGTCGTGACCGTCCTCTGGCGGCTCGCGGTGCCGCTGGGTACGTACTGGGTGGGCGTCGGCCTCCCGACGCCGGCCTACCTGCCGCAGTACGTGCTGCTCTTCGTCGCGGGGCTGTTCGCCGCGCGCCGCGGCTGGCTGACCGCGCTCACCGCGCGGCAGGGCCGGGTCGCGCTGATCGTGGCGCTCGTCGGGGTGGGGCCCGCGCTGGGCATGTCGGCCCTCGCGTCCGCGCCGGAGGCCGGGATCCTCGTGCTGCTCGGCCAGAGCCTCACCGAGAACATCGTCGCCATCGGCGCGGTCGTGGGCCTGCTGGTCCTGTTCCGGGAGCGGTTCTCGAGCCAGCCGGCCTGGGCCCGGTTCGCGGCGCAGCACTCCTTCGCGGTGTACGTCATCCACCCGCTGGTGCTGGTGGGTGTGGCGGTGCTGCTGTCGCCGCTCGTGGCCCCCGCGGGCGTGAAGTTCCTGGTGCTGCTCGCCCTGTCGGTGCCGCTGTGCTGGGGCGTCGCCTACCTGCTGCGGCGCATCCCGGGGGTGGCGCGGGTGCTGTAGGCGGTGGGTGCCGCCCGTCGCACGGGTGCCGTAGGTCGCGGGGGTGCCGTAGGTCGCGGGGCGGTGTCAGCCGTCCCGCGACAGCCGCCCGTAGAAGTCGGCGATCGTCTGCGAGAAGAGCTCGGGGAGCTGGACGTTCCAGGGGTGCCCCGCACGCGGGACGATGCGCAGCTCCGCGTGCGGGATCCCGGCGGCCAGCTCGCGTGCCGCCGGGATGTTGGCGACGTCGCGACTGCCGCACAGGACGAGCGTCGGCGCCTCGATGCTGGGCAGCCCGGCCCGGAAGTCCGTGTCAGCGACCACCCGGAGGGCGCCGAGCCACTGCGCCTTGGTCATCTCCATGCCGGCGGCGGTGCGCTCCGGCAGCATCCGGACGATCGTCCGCTGGATCGCCATGAGCGCCGGGTGCGGCCGCACCTGGCTGCCCGACAGCACGAGGGACGCCACCCGGTCGGGGAAGTCGAGCGCGAGCCGGGTGGCGGTCATCGCGCCGAGCGACAGGCCGCAGACGTGGACCCGTTCGACGCCTCGTTCGTCGAGCAGACGGGACAGTTCGCGAGCGGCGTCCGCCAGCGTGAACGCACCGGGTTCGGCGGCCCGGTCGAGGCCCGGGATGTCGGGCGCCAGCCCGGTCAGTCCGGCCGGCAGACTGCCGAGCTGGGCGGCCCAGGGGTCCTTGCCGGCGCCCAGGCCCGGCAGGAACAGTACGGTGTCGACGTCGGCTGCCATGCCGGACAACGTAACGGAATGCTTGACTGGCGCCCATGAAAGACGGTCTGGGCGCCGGGCGCCTCGAGGTCATCGCCGGCCCGATGTTCGCGGGCAAGTCCGAGGAGCTGCTCCGCCGGGTGCGGCGCGCCCGCATCGCGCGGCGCGAGGTGGCGGTGGTGAGCCACGCGCTGGACGACCGGCGCGGCGTCGGCCGGGTCACGTCGCACTCCGGCCAGGGCGTGCCGTCGCACACGGTGTCGGACGCCGGGGAGATCCCCGGCCTGCTCGGCCCCGGGACCGAGCTCGTCGCCGTCGACGAGGCCCAGTTCTTCGGCGCCGGCCTGGTGCCCGTCGTCTCCGAACTGGCGGACCGCGGGCTCGTGGTGGTCGTCGCGGGGTTGTCCGTCACCTTCGACGCGCAGCCGTTCGCGCCGCTGCCCGAGCTCATGGCGCTGGCCGAGTCCGTGGAGAAGCTCACGGCGGTGTGCTCGGTCTGCGGGGCGGACGCCGCCTTCCACGTCCGGCTGCCCGGCGCGCCACCCGTGCCCGACGCCGGCTCCGCCCGGCCGGACGACGCGCTCGTGCCGGTCGCGGCGCACGTGGGCGGGTCGGAGTCGTACGAGGCCCGCTGCCGGAGGCACGCCGCCGTCGTGCCGTGACGGGCGCGCGCAGCGCCGTCAGACCTTGCGCATCAGCTTGTACTGCGGGCAGTCGAAGGGGTCCCGTGCGGCGAGCCCGACCTTGTTGAGGTAGTTGACGACGATCACGTACGACCGCGCCAGGCTCGTCTCCGTGTAGGGGATGCCGAGGGTGGCGCAGTGCTCCCGGACGATCTCCGCGGTCCGGATGAGGTGCGGGCGCGGCATGCTCGGGAACAGGTGGTGCTCGATCTGGAAGTTGAGCCCGCCCATCAGGATGTTCATGAACCGCCCGCCGCGGATGTTTCGCGAGGTGAGCACCTGCTTGGACAGGAAGTCGATCCGGCTGTCGGCGGGGATGATCGCCATGCCCTTGTGGTTCGGGGCGAACGAGGCGCCCATGTAGACACCGAACACGGCGAGCTGGACACCGAGGAACGCGAAGGCCAGGCCGGGCGGCAGCGCCCAGAACAGGATCGCGACGTAGACGGCGAGGCGCACCGTGATCGTGCCGAGCTCGCGCAGGCGCGAGCGCAGCGTCTCGGGGCTGCCCGTGAACAGCGAGCGGATCGACGTGACGTGCAGGTTCATGCCCTCGAGTGTGAGCAGGGGGAAGAACAGCCAGCCCTGGTAGCGGTTGATCCACCGCTTCAGGCCGCGGTGCTGCCGGACGCCCTCCTCGGTGAACGCGATCGTGTCGTTCTCGATGTCCGGGTCCTTGCCCATCTTGTTGGGGTTGGCGTGGTGCCGGGTGTGCTTGGTCATCCACCACGAGTAGCTGATGCCGACGACGACGTTGGCGATCAATCGGCCCCAGCGGTCGTTGCGGGGGCCTGACTCGAAGACCTGGCGGTGCGAGGCCTCGTGCGCCACGAAGGCGAACTGGGTGAGGACGAGGCCGAGTGCGCCGGCCATCAGGAGCTGGAACCAGGAGTCGCCCAGGAGCACGAACCCGGTGACGATCCCGCCGAGCGCCACGGTGAGCACGGCGAGGGTCCAGGCGTAGTAGTGGTGGGCCCGGCGCAGCAGGCCGGCGTCGCGCACGGTGCGGGCCAGGGACGAGTACGTGCTGGTCACGGGCTGGGCGTTGGGATCGCGGGGTGTGGTCGGACGAAAGCCGTCGCGGACGACGGGGGCCGTTTGGGCCATCTGGACCTCAGCTGCTCGGGTTCGACTTCCCAGCCGTGGAGTTGGACGGTGTCGCCCGTCATGCGGATGGCGTCGAGCCTACGGGGGCGTAGGTTGGCGTCCCAAGGGGCAGTTGTGGACGCATCGCGGAGGATTGAAGACGATGTGTTTACCTTCGCCTGACATTTCGGACGTGGCCGTCAGTCCTCGATCAGGGGTACGAAGCGGTAGCCACCGTGGTCGGTCGCGCGGGTGCGCCCGTCGGGCAGGCGTTCGATGAGGAGCAGCGTCGTCCGGACGGGGATGACCATCCGGCCGCCGATCCCCACCTGCTCCACCAGCGTGCGGGGGAGCGCGGCCGCGGACGCCGACACCAGGATGCGGTCCCAGCCGCCCTCCTGGGGGTGGCCGAGCACACCGGGCGCCGACTGCACGAGCGTCGCCCAGCCCATGCCGGTGCGTCCGACGTTGGCGGAGCCCCACTCGGCGAGCCGGCTGTCGCGCTCGACGCCCAGCACGAAGCCCTGCGGCCCGGTCAGGTAGGCCAGGAGGGCCGTGGTCCAGCCGGAGCCCGCGCCGACGTCGAGCACGCGCGCGCCCAGCGGGACCCGCAGCAGGCGCAGCATGGCGGCCACCGTCGTGGGCTGGGAGGAGGTCTGGCCACGCCCGATCGGCAGCGGCTGGTCCTGGCCGGCGAACGGCCGCTGGGACCGGGGCAGGAAGTCACGGCGGGGTATGGCGCGCATCGCGCGTGCGATGTCGTCGTGCTCGGCGGCCGGCTCGGAAACCATCAGGTATCACCTGAGCCCAGGGTAGGCACACGCGGATCCTGCCCGCCACGTGCTCAGTTCCGGGCCGGCCTGCCCATAGACTGCGGCCCGCCCCGACCGCGTCCACCAGGAGAGGCCTTGGCCACCGAGACGTCCGTCCCCCCGAAGCTGTCCGTAGCGGCGGTCACCGTCGCAGCGCTCACCGCGGTCGCGTTCTGGTCCCTCAAACCCGTCTTCATCTCGATCATCGGGGATCGCGGGGACTACGCCGAGGTCTACGTCGTGGCCGGCACCATCTCGGTGCTGACGAGCCTGGTGGGCGCTCTCGTGCTGCGTCGGCGGACCGCGGCCGTCCTGCGGGGCGGGCGCGACAGCCTCTCCGGCGTCGGCTCGGCGGCCGTCTCGGGCCTCTTTCTCGCCCTCTGGTACTACGGCTTCTACCGCGCTCTCTACGGCGCGCCGAAGGTGGACGCGACGATCATCGCCTTCACCTGGCCCCTGATCGCCGTGGTCGCCATGCGCGTCTTCTCGCCGGCGACGGCGGCCCGGCTCCGGTGGAACGAGTGGCTGATGGTGCTGGCCTCGTTCGTGGGTGCGGCCGCGATCGGGGTGTCGAACGTCGGGGCGGCGCAGGCCGGCAGCGGCGACAGCGGCGAGATCGTCTGGGCGTTCGTCGCGGCGGTCGGCAGCGGGCTCTACCTGCCCTTCGCGATCAACTCGACCCGCTCGTTCGACCGGGTGGTCGGCAGCCGCCCCATCGCCACCTTCTACGCGATCTCGGTGGCGAACGCCACGGCCCTCGCCGCCGTGCTGGTGGCGCTGTGGGTCAGCGGGCACACCCTGCGCTTCCACGCCTTCGACGCCCAGGTGCTGCTGGTCTGCGGCCTCATCGGCGTCGGCACCTACCTGGTCGCCGAGATCACCTGGACCTGGGCGTTCCAGGAGTACAAGTCGCTCACGCTGTCCTCGCTGCCGTACTTCTCGCCCGCCGTCTCGGTGGTGCTCCTGTACCTGCTCTTCGACGAGCCGGTCCGGCCGATCGCCATCGTGGGCCTGGTCCTGATCCTGTTCTCCAACCTGACCCTGCACGCGCGGCACCGGTCCATGAACGCGCTGTCCCTGTCGCTCGTCGCCACCGTGTACGTGGCGCTCGCCGCGCAGGTGCTGCCGCGCGACGTGCTGAGCTCGGTGCCGGAGATGGCCGCGGCGATCACCGGGCTGTTCGCGATCCTCGCCGGTTTCACGCTCGCCCAGGTCGCCGGCCGCCGCACGCAGGAGCTCGACGCGCGGGCCACCGTCGTCCGCCGGCTGATCGCCACCGACGACGCGCCGGGCAAGGACGCGGCGGACGAGC
This sequence comes from Promicromonospora sp. NPDC110617, assembly GCF_055598465.1. Lineage (NCBI taxonomy): Bacteria > Bacillati > Actinomycetota > Actinomycetes > Micrococcales > Promicromonosporaceae > Promicromonospora > Promicromonospora sp. NPDC110617. Next base: position 1,354,637 of record NZ_JBVKBM010000002.1, on the reverse strand, counting down.
TGCTCCAGGACCTCATCGAGCTGGAGTACGACACCACCGCCGAGGGCAAGGAGAGCCGGGCCCTGCGGATCAAGCGCGCCCTGTCCGGCGAGGCCGGGACACGCACCCCGGCGCAGGAGAGCGCCCTGGACGCCTTCAACGGCTGGCTCTCCATCCACCTGGACCGGCTGTCGCTCGGCGAGCGGGCGGCCCTGTGGCTCACCGGCCTCGGCTCCATCGTCTTCGTGCTGCTCCTGCGCGGCGACTCCCCGCTGGGCAACGCCGGCGCGATCGTCTTCGCGGGCGGCGCGTTCCTGGCGATGTTCGCGATCCGTGACTACGACCGCAACAACATCCACGGCTTCAGCAGCCAGATCTGGCGGCTGGAGCAGGGCTTTCGCGAGATCGGCAAGAAGTACTACCTCCCCTCGGAGATCCTCGACTCCGGCGAGTTCACGGCCGCGCAGGTACGGGACGGGATCCGGACGCGGGACGGTGACGGACCGATCCGGGTGGTCGAGTCCCTCCCGGCCGGCCGCGGCTTCAACGCCTTCTACCTGGGCACGGCGGCCCTGGTCATCCTCGCCGTCGTGCTCATGCCCACCGCGTTCAACGGTGAGATCGGTACGTCGGTCGCCGCTTCCGCCCCACGCCCGGGTGAGGTGCAGGCGGCGCCCGAGACCGAGGACGCCACCGTCACCGTCGCCGACCCGGGCTGGCCGGGCGCGAGCGTCACGGCCGAGGTCCTCAAGGGCGCGCTCGCGGCGGCGGACGTGACGGTCGAGGTCGAGGAGATGGACCACGTCGACGCCGTCGCCGGGATGGGCGCCGAGAACCCGGCCGTCCAGGTCCACCCAGACCTGTGGCTCCAGAACCAGGGGGTGGCCGTGCGCGAGTGGGTCGCCGCCGGGACCATCCAGCTCAGCGAGCACTCCTACACCGGCACCCAGGGCGTCTACGTCCTCGACGCGGCCGGCTCCGAGCAGGTGCTGACCGAGGCCGAGGACCTGTTCGCCCCAGAGGTCTCGGCGCTCTTCGACAGCGACGGCGACGGGCGGGGCGAGATGTGGATCGGGCCGCGCGGCTGGGCCTCGACCGAGAACCTCGCGGCGTGGCTGGAGCGGAGCGGGCACGAGTCGATCGAGGGGGAGTCGTACTCCGCGACCATCTTCAAGGCGCGGCTCGAGCAGGAGGCCGCCTCCGGCCGGCCCCTCCTCTTCTACGGGTATGAGCCGGACGGCATCCACGAGCAGTTCTCGCTCCGCCGTCTCGCGTCGATCCCCTGGGCGGCGGACCAGGGCGACGAGAGCGTCGACGTGCACGTCGCCTGGGCGTCCGCGCTGGCCGAGACGTCGCCTGCGGCGGTCCGGATCCTGCGGGACGTCGACCTCACGGACGAGGACCTCAGCGGCTTCATCGCGGCCGTGGACCACGACGGGCGGGAGCCGGAGGAGGTCGCCGAGCGGTGGCTGGCCGAGAACCGCGAGCGGGTGGCAGGCTGGGGACGGGCCGACGGATGATGCCGGATGCTTGGTGAGGGCTCGACGCGGGCTCGGCCCGGGCTCGATGCGTGCGCCGGCGTGGGCAAGGCCACGTCGCCGCCGGTTTGAACCCGCTGAGGGCATCGCGTAACCTTGTGCTTCGGTGTGCTGTCTGCGCACCCGTCCTGCGTGCCCATGGCGCATCGCACTCGACCGCCGCGGCGGAGCGAGTCACAGCAAAGCCGATGATCTCCGTCGTGCGCGCACGCCAAGACTAGAGAGATGAGTTGAACGTGGTTTACGCGATCGTCAAGGCCGGTGGCCGCCAGGAGAAGGTGTCCGTCGGGACCATCGTCGTCATGGACCGTGTCCAGGCGAGCGCCGGTGAGACCGTCGAGCTCCCGGCCCTCCTGCTCGTGGACGGGGAGAAGGTGACCACCGACGCGAAGAAGCTGGCGAAGGTCAAGGTCACCGCTGAGGTCGTGCGGGACGAGAAGGGTCCCAAGATCACGATCCTCAAGTACAAGAACAAGACCGGTTACCGGAAGCGCCAGGGCCACCGCCAGTCGCTGACCCGCCTCAAGGTCACCGGCATCAAGTGACTTCCGCTGCGGGCCGGCTCTGACGAGCGAGCCCGCGCGAGCTAGATACTTCTTCTTCTCCTTCGTCCCGAAAGACAGGTCAGCCAGATGGCACACAAGAAGGGCGCGAGCTCCTCGCGCAACGGTCGTGACTCCAACGCCCAGCGCCTCGGCGTGAAGCGCTTCGGTGGCCAGGTCGTCAAGGCCGGCGAGATCATCGTCCGCCAGCGCGGCACCCACTTCCACCCCGGCGTGAACGTCGGCCGCGGCAAGGACGACACCCTGTTCGCCCTCGACGCCGGCGCCGTGCAGTTCGGCACCCGTCGTGGCCGCAAGGTCATCGACATCGTCGCCGCCGAGGCCTGAGCAGTCAGACCCAGGCTCCGGCGCCGTGAGCGCCGAGCCTCGGCTTCCGCGTGAGGGGGCGCACCGGTGACGGTGCGCCCCCTCACGTCTTTTCATGAGCGGCCCTGGGCCGCTCGCCCTGAGCAGTACCTGAGAGGATCGAGACATGGCCAGCTTCGTGGACCGGGTGGTTCTGCATGCCGCCGGCGGTAACGGCGGGAACGGCTGCGCCTCGATCCGCCGGGAGAAGTTCAAGCCCCTGGCAGGGCCCGACGGCGGCAACGGTGGTGACGGCGGCACGGTGAAGCTCGTCGTCGACCCGAACACCACCACCCTCCTGGAGTACCACCACTCGCCGCACCGGCGGGCGACGTCGGGCACCCAGGGGATGGGCGACGACCGGGACGGCGCCAACGGCGGCGACCTCGTCCTGACCGTGCCGGACGGCACCGTCGTCAAGGACCTCGACGGCAACGTCCTGGCCGACCTCGTGGGCGCGGGCGCCGAGTACGTCGTCGCCGCCGGCGGCAAGGGCGGGCTGGGCAACCGCGCGCTCTCGTCGCCGCGGCGCAAGGCCCCGGGCTTCGCGCTGCTCGGTGAGGAGGGCGAGACCGCGGAGGTCGAGCTCGAGGTCAAGACCATCGCCGACGTCGCGCTGGTGGGCTTCCCGAGCGCGGGCAAGTCGTCGCTGATCGCCGCGATCTCCGCCGCGCGCCCCAAGATCGCCGACTACCCGTTCACCACGCTGGTGCCGAACCTCGGCGTGGTGCAGGCGGACCAGTCGCGGTTCACCGTCGCCGACGTGCCGGGCCTGATCCCGGGCGCGAGCGAGGGCAAGGGCCTCGGCCTGGAGTTCCTGCGGCACATCGAGCGCACGGCGATGATCGTGCACGTGCTCGACTGCGCCACGCTGGAGCCGGGCCGCGACCCGATCAGCGACCTCGACGTGATCGAGGCCGAGCTCGCTGCCTACTCGGGCGACATCGGCATCGCGGGCGGCCGCGTGCCGCTCGCCGAGCGCCCGCGCCTCGTCGTGCTCAACAAGATCGACGTGCCCGAGGCGCGCGAGCTCGCAGACTTCGTCAAGGCGGACCTCGAGGCGCGCGGGCTGCGCGTCTTCGAGATCTCGACCGCGTCCCACGAGGGCCTGCGCGAGCTCAAGTTCGCCCTGGCCGAGGTCGTGGAGAAGGCTCGTGCGGACGCCCCCGCGCCGGAGCCCGCGCCGATCGTGCTGCGTCCGCGCGCCGTGAACGAGTCGAAGTTCACCGTGCGCCGGCTGGGCGGCGAGACCGCCTACTGGTTCGAGGTGCGCGGCACCCGGCCGGAGCGCTGGGTGAAGCAGACCGACTTCAACAACGACGAGGCGGTCGGCTTCCTCGCGGACCGGCTCGCGAAGCTCGGCGTCGAGGACGGTCTGTTCAAGGCGGGCGCCGTCGCGGGCGACGAGGTGCGCATCGGCGACCCGGACAACGCCGTCGTCTTTGACTGGGAGCCCACGCTGCAGACCGGTGCGGAGCTGCTGGGCGGACGCGGGACGGACCTGCGGCTCGACCAGAACGAGCGGCCCACGCGCGGCGACAAGCGGCGCGAGTTCACCGAGCGCATGGACGCCAAGGCCGAGGCCCGGCGCGAGCTGTGGACCGAGCGCGAGGCGGGCCACTGGACCGACCCGGACGCCGACTAGGACCTGCCAGACCACGCCGCACGTGTCAGACGTAGAGGTCACCGGAGTGATCCGTACGTCTGACACGTGCGGTTCCGTCTGACACGGGCGTGACCGGCCCGTGGAATGAGCGAGCGTCGCGGCGGGTGCTCCGGAGAGGATGAGGTGTGAACTCCCTCGATCCCTCCGCCAGCCACCAGGACGCCCCAGATCTCCAGGGCGTCCCGGGTCCGCGGGCCGCCATCGCCGCCGCCCGGCGCGTGGTGGTCAAGATCGGCTCGTCGTCGCTCACCGGCCCGGACGGGCACCTCGACGTCGGTGCGCTGCGCGGGGTGGTCGAGGTGCTCGCCGCCCGGCAGGCCGCGGGGGCCCAGGTCGTGCTGGTCACGTCGGGCGCGGTCTCGGCGGGTATCGGGCCGCTGGGTCTGGGGAGCCGGCCGCGCGACCTCGCCACGATGCAGGCCGCGGCCTCCGTGGGCCAGGGCCAGCTCGCGGGCCGGTACCAGGAGGAGTTCGCGGCGTTCGGCATCCAGATCGGGCAGATCCTGCTCACGGCCGAGGACACGGTCCGCCGCCACCGCTACCGCAACGCCCAGCGCGCGCTGGAGCGCCTGCTCGCGCTCGGGGTCGTGCCGGTCATCAACGAGAACGACGCCGTCACCACCGACGAGCTGAAGTTCGGCGACAACGACCGCCTCGCCGCGCTCGTGTCGCACCTGGTGCGGGCGGACGCCCTGGTGCTCCTGACCGACGTCGACGGCCTGCACGACGCCCCGCCGTCGCGTCCCGGCGCCCGTCGTATCCCGCTGGTCGACGACCTCGCGGAGATCGCGGCCGTCGAGGTGACTGCGCGCGGCAGCTCCGTCGGCACGGGCGGCATGGTCACCAAGCTGGAGTCGGTGCGCATCGCGACCGGCGCCGGTGTGCCCGCCGTCCTCACGCTCACCGCCAACGCGGCCGCCGCGCTGGCGGGGGAGGACGTCGGCACCTTCTTCGCCGCCACCGGCCGCCGCACCTCGGCGCGCCGGCTCTGGATCGCGCACGCCGCCCGCACGCAGGGCCGCCTCCACCTGGACGACGGCGCCGCGCGCGCCGTGCTCGGCGGCCGGGCGTCGCTGCTGCCCGCCGGGATCACCCGGGCCGAGGGCCAGTTCGACGCGGGCGACCCGGTCGAGCTCGTCGCGCCGGACGGCGCCGTCGTCGCCCGGGGGCTCGTCGCCTTCGACGCGAGCGACCTGCCCGCGCTGCTGGGCCGCTCCACCTACGCGCTGCGGGAGGAGCTGGGGGAGGGGTACGACCGCGTGGTCGTGCACCGGGACGACCTGGTCCTGGAGACGGCCCGGTGACCTGACAACGGGCACGCACCCGGTTCCCCGCAGGGACGAGCCTCGACTCCGGTCAGGTGCACCGTGCGCCGCCCCCACGTCCGCACCACGGAATCGTCCTCGGCATTCGCCCCCACCCGACGTACTCTCGACGCATGACGATCGTGAGCCAGTACGAGGCGACACCTGCCGGGGGCGATTCCGCGGGGGCCGGCACCCCGCCGCCGTCGGGCACCACGGAGGTCGCGGGCACGGACGTCACCGCCGCCGTGCACGACGTCGCCCGGCGCGCCAAGGTCGCCTCCCGCACCCTGGCCACGGCGAACCGCATGACCAAGGACGCCGCGCTCGGCGCGGTCGCGGACGCCCTGGTGGCCGCCGCCGACGAGATCGTGGCCGCCAACGCCGAGGACCTGGAGCGCGGTCGCGCGAACGGGATGTCGGACGGCCTGCTGGACCGGCTCGCCCTCACCCCCGACCGGATCGGCCAGATCGCGGCCGCGCTGCGCGACGTCGCCGGCCTGCCCGACCCGGTCGGCGAGGTGGTCCGCGGGCAGACCCTGCCGAACGGCCTGCGCCTGCGCCAGGTCCGGGTCCCGATGGGCGTGGTCGGCATGATCTACGAGGCTCGCCCCAACGTGACCGTGGACGCCGCAGGCCTGGCCCTGAAGTCCGGCAACGCGGTGATCCTGCGCGGTGGCAGCGCGGCGGCGTCGTCCAACGCCGTGATCGTCGCCGTCATGCAGGACGCCCTGGCGGCGCGGGGCCTGCCCGCCGACCTGGTCCAGTCGATCGACGCGTACGGCCGCGCCGGCGGCGTGGCGCTCATGCGCGCCCGCGGCCTGGTGGACGTGCTCATCCCGCGCGGCGGCGCCGACCTCATCCAGACCGTCGTGCGCGAGTCCCTGGTGCCCGTCATCGAGACGGGCGTGGGCAACGTGCACGTCTACGTGGACGCCACGGCCGACGTCGACATGGCCGTCGCGATCGTGATGAACGCCAAGACCCAGCGCGTCGGCGTGTGCAACGCAGCCGAGACGCTGCTCGTGCACGAGGACGCCGCCCCGGCCTTCCTCCCGGCAGCGCTCGCCGCGCTGGCCGGCTCCGGCGTGGTGCTGCACGGCGACCCGGCAGCCCTGTCCTTTGCCCCCGAGGGAGCCACCGTGCTTCCCGCCACGGACGAGGACTGGGCAACGGAGTACCTCGCGCTGGAGCTCGGCGTGCGGGTGGTCCCGTCGCTGGACGAGGCGATCGAGCACATCCGCACCTGGTCCTCCGGGCACACCGAGGCCATCGTCACGCGCGACATCGCGGCGGCCGACCGGTTCGTCGCGGAGGTGGACTCCGCCGCGGTGATGGTGAACGCGTCGACCCGGTTCACCGACGGCGGCGAGCTCGGCCTGGGTGCCGAGATCGGCATCTCCACGCAAAAGCTGCATGCGCGCGGCCCCATGGGACTGACCGAGCTGACCACCACCAAGTGGGTGGTCACGGGCGACGGCCACGTCAAGCCGTGAGGGCTCGTTGGCGTCCCGGAGACCTCCGCAGGATCTCCTTGCGACCCAGTGCCGCGGTGCGCCCGCCGCAATTCGTCCGTGAGAGACTAAAGCCCACCTGAGCTTGTTCGACTAGGAGGAACACCCGTGCTGCACACCGCCGTCCTGGCTGCCGAGGCCGCCTCGGAGCACGCCAACGAGCCGATCGCCCCGATCGCGCTCGGCCTGATCGCCTTCGGCGCGCTCGTGGCCGCGCTGGTCGTCACGTACGCGTTCCGCAACGTCGGCAACCGGCACTGATCCATCTAGACGGGAGCCTGACGACCAGATGAGCGCACGCACCGCATGAGTGCCCCCACTGGGACCAGGCCGCGCATCGGGGTGATGGGCGGCACGTTCGATCCCATCCACCACGGTCACCTCGTGGCCGCGAGCGAGGCGGTCGCGCAGCTGGAGCTGGACGAGGTCGTCTTCGTTCCCACCGGCCGTCCGGGCTTCAAGCAGAAGCAGCGGGTCACCCCGGCGGAGCACCGCTATCTCATGACGGTGATCGCCACCGCGTCGAACCCGCGGTTCACGGTGAGCCGCGTCGACATCGACCGGGCGGGCCTCACCTACACGGTGGACACGCTCCGGGACCTGCGTACGCAGCGCCCGGACGCGGACCTCTACTTCATCTCGGGAGCGGACGCCATCCAGCAGATTCTCTCGTGGAAGGATGCCGAGAAGCTCTGGGACATGGCACACTTCGTCGCTGTCACACGGCCAGGGCACATGCTCACCGTGGACGGGCTTCCTCGGGACGGCGTGACGACACTCGAGGTTCCTGCACTAGCTATCTCCTCGACCGACTGTCGTCGTCGGGCCGAGGAGGGTTTGCCGGTCTGGTATCTGGTGCCTGACGGCGTGGTCCAGTACATCGCCAAGCACGGACTGTATCGAGGTCTTCACGATGAGTGACAACAAGGGTCGTCCCATGACGCGCCGCGAGATCCGCGAGCGTGAGGCTGCCGCCGCGGCTGCCGCTGCCGGTGGTGGTGCCGGTGGTGGTGGCTACCCGCCGCAGGGCGGGCAGCAGCCTCCGCACCGTGGCGCGCCCGCACCCGCCCCTGCTCCCGAGGGCGGCTGGTCGCCGAACCCGGGCAACCCGCCGGTCGCCCGGCCCCCGCAGGCGACGGGCGGCTCGCGCGGTGTGGACGCGACGGGCCGGCTCACGCCGGTGCAGCAGCCCGGCGGCAGCCCGTCGCCCTTCGGCCCCGGTGGGGGCCAGAGCCGTCCGGGTGCTCCGGCGGGTCCGGGCGGCCAGGGTGCCCCCGGCGGGCCCGGCCAGCAGAGCGCCCCGCCGAGCCCGTTCGGCTCGCGTCCGGCGAGCGCACCCGTGCCGCCCGCGCCGCAGCAGGGCCGCTCCGCGCGGTTCGCCCCGCCGCAGGCGCCCGGCGCGTCCGCGGGACCGGCCGACGTCGGCCAGACGACGCAGTGGGGACCGCCCGCACCCGCCCCGGCCGCGCAGCAGCCGCCGTCGCCGTTCGGCGCCCGTCCTGGTGCGCCGACCGCGCCCGGGGCGCCCGGCGGCCTCGGCCAGCAGCGCCCGGGTGCCCCGGGCCGCCCGGCCGGTGCGCCGCCCAGCGGTGCCGTCTCGGCCGGCGCGCCCGCGCTGCCGTGGGAGGCCGGTGGCCCGGCGGCTCCGCCGTCCGCGCCCCCGGGTGGTGCGCCCGCGGCCCCTGGTTCGCCGTTCCCCGGACGCCGGGGTGGCCCGGGCGGTCAGCCCGTCCCCGGCGCCCCTGGTGGTCCCGGCTCCGGTCAGATCGGCGGCCCGGGCCAGATGGGCGGCCCCGGTCAGCAGCACCCCGGCGCTCCCGGCCAGTTCGGTGCCGGCCCCATCGCCCCGTCCCGCGCCTCCCGCCGTGAGGTGGAGGAGGAATGGGAAGAGGAGGACGAGGGCCCGCAGTACACCTGGCTGCACTACATCATCCTGGTGGTCGTGGCGTTCGTGCTCGGCCTCCTGATCTGGAAGCTCGTGCTCGAGGGGGACACCCCCGGGAACCCGGCGGACCAAGCGGCAGCCCTGCTGGGCACCCTGCCGGGCGGGCTGCCCGGCTTCATGGGAGGTAATGCGGTATGACGGCCACCGAGCGGGCCACGGAGCTCGCGATCATCGCGGCGCGGGCGGCGAGCGACATCAAGGCGCAGGAGATCATCGCGCTCGACGTCAGCGAGCAGCTCGTGCTGACCGACGTGTTCCTCATCGCCTCGGGCGCCAGCGAGCGTCAGGTCTCCGCCATCGTCGACGCCGTCGAGGAGGCGCTCTTCAAGGAGGGCGTCAAGCCGATCCGGCGCGAGGGCAAGTCCGAGGCGCGGTGGGTGCTCATCGACTTCGGCGACGTCGTGGTGCACGTGCAGCACGCCGAGGACCGGACCTACTACGCGCTCGAGCGCCTGTGGAAGGACTGCCCGGCCATCCCGCTGCCCGAGGACGCCCAGGGCGGCGGTGACGCGGCGGAGTTCCGCGACCCCGACGACGGTGCGATCCACCTGGCCGGGGACTCCCGCCTGTGACCGCAGGAACGATCGTGCTGCTGCGCCACGCGCGCACGGCGTACAACGCGGGCCTGCGCCTGCAGGGCCAGATCGACATCCCGCTCGACGAGGTGGGCCGCTGGCAGGCGGAGCAGGGCGCCACGGCGCTGGCGGCGTCGCACAAGGGGTCTCTCGTGGTCTCCAGCGACCTGCAGCGGGCCCGGGACACGGCTGTCGCGTACGCGCGGCACCTCGACCTGGAGGTCGTGACGGACGCCGGGCTGCGCGAGCGGTCGTTCGGCGAGTGGGAGGGGATGACCGACGCCGAGATCGCCGAGCGGTGGCCGCAGGAGCACGCCGTCTGGCGCGGCGGCGGCGAGCCCGAGGCGAACGGCGTGGAGTCCAAGGCGGTCACCGCCCGGCGCATGGAGGAGGCGGTGCTGCGGCACGCCGAGTCCCTGGGCCCGGGGGAGACGCTCGTGGTGGTCTCGCACGGCTCTGCCATCACGCAGGCGATCACCCGCCTGCTCGGTCTCGACCCCGCGACGTGGCGCGGCCTGCACGGTCTGCACAACGTCCACTGGTCGCACCTGCGCGCCTCCGGGCCGGGCGCGACCCCGGCGTGGCGCCTCGTCGCGCACAACGTGGGCGCCGGGTACCCGCTCGACACGTGGCAGTCCGGGCCCGAGGCCCGGCAGTGACCGAGCGCACGCCGGTTTGAATTTGGTCCCTGGCGTCGCTCTGCATAGACTAACGACGCTCGCCCGGCCCAACGGCTGGGAGAGACCAATCTGGGGCTGTGGCGCAGCTGGTAGCGCACCTGCATGGCATGCAGGGGGTCGGGGGTTCGAGTCCCCCCAGCTCCACCGGATGTAGGCCGCTGACCCGCACGAGAGTGCGGGTCAGCGGCCTTTCTCGTGCTACCTGTGCTCGCTTCACCCGCGTGCTCACTCGGCCTTTGCGGCCTCCGCGAACCGCTGCGTGCCGAGGACCCGGAGCAGGTCGAGCTTGTCGGCGGCGTCCGTACCCTCCAGCGGCAGGAGGACCCGCACGCGGACGCCGCTCCCGGGCGTCACGAGCACCTCGCACCGCAGCCGGACCAGCCCGACCGTAGGGTGCTGGACGTCCTTCAGGTCGGAGCGACGGACCGCCACGTCGTGCTGGTCCCACAGCGCCCGGAACTCCGCGCTCTGCGCGGCGAGGCCGGTCACGAGCCCGGTGATCCCGTCGTCCTCCCCGCGCCGGGAGAAGGTGGCGCGAAGGTCGCTGACATGTGCCCGCGACAGGCGGTCATGATCCGTCTCCGGGACGAGATCACGGGACTCCGGCCGGGTGAACCACCGCCAGTAGACGTTGCTGTCCCGGCCGGGGCGCAGCTCGCCCCGGCAGTGCAGGGCGTCGTCGAGCGCGTTGGTGTGGAGCACGTCGCCGAGCTCGTTGTAGACGCACACCGGCAAGCCGTCGAGGTGCCCGGCGAGCTGTTGCAGCCCGGGGCCGAGATGGCGGCCGACCTGCCGGGACGGGACCGGCACGCCGGCGAGGCGGAAGAGATGGTCCCGCTCGTCCGGGGCGCACCGCAACGCCCGCGCGAGCGCGGCGACGACCGACCCCGACGGGTCGGAGCCGCGCGCCTGCTCCAGTCGCGCGTAGAAGTCGCTGGACACGCCGGCCAGCACGGCGACCTCCTCGCGGCGCAGGCCGGGCGTCCGGCGGCGCGACGTCTCCGGAAGGCCGACGTCCGACGGCGCGAGAGCCGTACGCCGTCGGCGCAGGAACTCGGCGAGTCCGGGCCGGTCGATCACCTGCTCAGTATGTCCCCGCGGCCGCAGCCACATCCAGGACCGAACCGGTCCTGGATGAACCACGGCGACCGGCCGCATGTTAGGGACATGACCAACCACCACGTCGGGCTCGCCCGACACATCCCCGTCCCGCCCGCGGTGCCGACCGTCGCGGTCAACCCGGTCACCCTCCCGGCGCCGGACCGTGCACTCCCGCTGGCGCTGCGGGTCACGGCGCCCTTGCACGGTGACGCGCTGCCGATCGTGCTCCTGTCCCACGGCGGCGGCAGCTCGTACCACCTGCGGTCCAAGGACGGCTACGCGCCCCTGGTCGACTTCTGGGCGAGCCACGGCTTCGCCGTCCTCCAGCCGACCCATCTGAGCGCCCCAGACGGCGGGCTCGGCCTGGACCAGGACGCCCCCGGCCATCCGCTGTTCTGGCGCTCGCGGGTCGACGACTTCACGCTGATCCTCGATGGTCTCGACGCGATCGAGGCCCAGGCACCGGTCGTCGCCGGGCGGCTCGACCCTGCCCGTGTTGCCGCCGTCGGCCACTCCGCGGGCGGCAACACTGTCAGCGTGCTGCTCGGCGCGCGCGCGACCGATCCGGCCGACGGCATCCTCGACCTGCGGGAGCCCCGCATCGGCGCGGGTGTGCTGCTCGCCTCGACCGGCAGCGCCGAGGGCATGACCGAAGCCATGCGCGAGCGGTATCCGGAGCTGCAAACCGACTTCTCGCACCTGACCACACGGACGCTGGTGGTCCACGGCGACCAGGACGACAACCCGGCCGCCACCACCCGCGGCGCCGACTGGTCCGCCGAGGCCTACCACCTCAGCCCGGGCGCCGACGCCCTGTTGACCCTGCCGGGGGCGAGACACTACCTCGGCGGCATCATGGGCTACGACCTCGCCGAGACCGACGACGAGGACCCGGAACGGCTCGCCGTCACCCAGCGGATGACCTGGGCCTACCTGCGGTCGGCTCTGGGCGCCGGCGACCCCGCGTGGCAGCGGGCCCTCGACGCCGTCAACGACCGCCCGTCGCTGGCTCGCGTGCAGACCAGGTAGCCGACGCCGTCCGGGCGTGTGCCGGTCGGGCGACGCTCGATCCGGCGGCAAGGCATGCCAGCGTGTGAGCCGGCTGTGGGTCGCTCGCCGTGGATAGGCTGCCGGCACATGACCGAGCGACCTCGAGCAGATCAGCCGCACTGGCGCGTGTACCCGGTGGGTGCCGCGGGAAACCTGGTGAACGCGGCGATCAATGCCCTCGCCCCGTTCCTCGTCGGCGTCGGCGCCGCCTTCCTGCTCCTCCTGGCCGTCGCCATGGTGGGTGAGGAGGCCCTGTTCGACGAGCCCGCCGTGAGCGGCGCGCTCGACCAGCTCGCCCGGGCCGGCATGATGCCGGTGCTCGTGCTGGCCGTGGGCGCCGGGATCGTGACCACCATCCTGGTCGCGCTGCGGGAGATGATCACCTCGCGTGCCCTCGCCCGGGCGGCCCGTGCGGGAGCACCCAGGGCGGCCGTCCCGCACCCGAGCCAGGTCGACCTGGTGACGGCCCAGCCGCCGTTCCTCGCGTTCCTCGTCATGTCCACCCTGCTCGGCGGGATCGGCCTGCTGTTCACCGTGGTGGCGGCCTTCACCGTCAACGACAGCGAGATGTACATCCTGTGGGGCTCGCTCGCGGGCACGGGGGTCGCCGGGGCCCTCGTGCTCGTCGCGCTGGCGGGCCGTCCCGCGCACCACCGCCGTCGGCTGGCGATCGCGGCGCACTGGACCACGGCCGACGAGCACGCGGCCTGGCGACGAGCCGCCCCTGCGAGGTCCCAGGACGACGACGAGGCGGCGCTTCCACCCGACCTCCGGCGCAAGCAGCGCACGGCCACCTGGTACGAGTACGTGGGCATCGTGTGCCTCGCGCTCGGGTTCAGCCTGCTGCAGGTCTGGCTGTTCGTCACCCACCCGTTCCGGTCCACGACCAACGCCGGACCTCGGGTCGAGTACGGGCACGGCGTCGAGGTGGTGCTCGTCGTCGGCGTCTGGGTCTTTGCGGCACTCGTCGTGGTGGCCGTCGGGCTCCTGGTGGTGGGGTTCCTCGCCGACTCGGCCGTCCAGCGGCGTGAGCAGGAGATCCTGCGCCAGGCGCTGGAGGACCGGGCGGCCCCACGCCCGCCGAGGGGACTGCTGCGCAAGTACGCCAACCACCAGCCCGTCATCTTCGTGCAGGCCCTGGCCCTCCTCGCCGCGGTCGGGACCACGCTCGGCTGGGGCGTGTACAGCCTCGGCACGGGCGGGATGGAGGACGTCGCGACGCTGTACGGCGACGCCGACGAGACGTTCGGCGGCTTCGTGCCCCAGGCCCTGGTGACGCTCGCGGTATCGGTCGCCCTCGTCATCGGCGCGATCGTGTGGGACGTCGTCGCCGCTGCTCGGGGCCACGAGCTGCAGAGCGAGGTCGTGGAGCGCTGGCCGATCAAGCCCTCGCCGCGGATGATCGGTGAGGACGGCAAGAAGCGGCCCGACCCGGCGTCGACCGGCCCCTCGCTGACGCCGAAGCCCACGCCCCGGACCGCACGGCGCTGACGAACGAGGGCCCGGCCGGCGGCCGGGCCCTCGTTCACGTCGTGCAGGTCACGCCGGTGTGAGGAGACCTCCGGTCGTCGCCCGCGCGCGGTCGAGCCGTGCGCCGACGTCGGCCCAGTTCGCGAGGTTCCAGAACGCGTTGACGTAGTCCGCCTTGACGTTGAGGTAGTCGAGGTAGAACGCGTGCTCCCACATGTCGAGCATGAGCAGCGGGGTGATCCCCAGGGGCACGTTGGCCTGCTGGTCGAAGAGCTGGAACACCAGCAGCCGCCCGCCGATGCTGTCCCAGCCGAGCACCGCCCAGCCCGAGCCCTGGATACCGGTCGCCGTGGCGGCGAAGTGCGCCTGGAAGGCCGCGAAGCTGCCGAACTGGTCGGTGATCGCGGCCGCCAGCTCACCGTCCGGCTCGCCGCCGCCGTCGGGCGAGAGGTTGTTCCAGAACACGGTGTGGTTGATGTGGCCGCCCAGGTTGAACGCGAGGTTCTTCTCATGCAGGTTCACCGCGGCCAGGTCGCCGCTCTCGCGCGCCTCGGCCAGCGCGTCGAGCGCGGCGTTGGCGCCGGCGACGTACGTGGCGTGGTGCTTGTCGTGGTGCAGCTCCATGATCCGCCCGCTGATGTGCGGTTCGAGCGCGGCGTAGTCGTAGGGCAGGTCAGGCAGGGTGTAGACGGGCATTTCCGGGTCCTCTCGTCGAGTGCTTCCGACGCTAGAACCTCAACCATGGTTCAGATCAAGGGGCCCGGGCCGGGCGGGACGGTGATCGTCGACACACCCGCGCTTGCGCGCGCGCTGGACCCGGGAACGAGAAAGGCCGCCGACCCGCACCCTTGTGCGTGTCAGCGGCCTTCGTCCGGTGGAGCTGGGGGGACTCGAACCCCCGACCCCCTGCATGCCATGCAGGTGCGCTACCAGCTGCGCCACAGCCCCGAACAGCGTTCGCCCAGGTGGGCGAGCGCCGTCAGTCTAGACCGATCCCGGCCCGGAGACCAAAGCGGGCCGGCAGCTCACTTCTTCCTTCGAGGCTTGGCCCGTCGGAGTGCCTCGGCGTCGGCCGGAAACCCGGCTCCGATCCACTCTTCCATCGCGGTCGTCACCAGGTCGTCCGCGAGAGGTTCTACGCAGAACTGCCGAACCTCAGGATGCTCGGACACGTCAGGGCAGGTGGCGTATCCGAGGAGCTGAAGCATTCGTACTCGCACAGGATCGGCAGCCACGACGGCAACAGCGCCGAAGGCGGCCTGGAGCGCCTGCCGGAGTACCGCCTGAGCGACGGTCGAGAGTGCGATGTCCTCCGCTGCCGCAGCCGTGATCAGGTCAGCTGTCTCGTCGGCCAGCCTGTCCGTCAGCTCCTGGATCGCAGCAATCGCCTCCAGCACGGCGGCGCACAGCGTGCACAGGACATGCAGCTGATTCACCGCCGCCTCAAGCGTGTCGGAGTCGTCCTTGGTGAGATCTGCCGACGCGATCGCCTTCACGAACGGCTGGAGCACGTCGGCGATCACGCTACGGGCAAGCTCCTGCTCGCCCGGTGCAGAGCTGTGGACCAGTTCGTCGACGGCGTGGACGACGGCGAAGTCGGTACATGCCTCACCGGTTGCAACGCCTGCCGCCAGGGCCTCCTTCGCGTGCCCCTTGGTGCGAGTGACCAGGCGGCGCGAGTATGCGGGTCGTCTCTCCACGTCCCAGACAAGGGCACGGACACGCTCGGAGTGAGGGCCGCCGTGGAACGCTCCCTCGCACTGGCACCTGCACTGTTCCGGTGTGGTTCGCACAGCATCCGCGCAGTTGACGGCGTGTCCATGGGGCATCAAGCACCTCCGGCAGTTGGGGCCGTCACCGTCGCAGACCGCGTCGCTGAGTGACCAGACGAGGGCTGTGATACTGCCGCGATGCGGAATCGCGGCCACCGTGCGTCCGTCCACCTGTGCGTCAACCAGGACGCAGGACCGCTGTACATGCAGGAGGCGTCGAACCGCAGGATGCGGTTCGACGCCTTGAGGACCTTTTCGCACACCACGTGCCCTGACGTCGTGGTCGTCGCCCTGCCTTGCCGGCTCTCGTCGCGGATCTCGGGGCCGAGGTTGCGAAGGAGCCTGTCGCCACTGGTCAGCCAGTCACCGTGAACGGCACCCGCAGCAGGTCCGCGTCGCGCGACGACGAGCCGACGAGCAGGTCGAAACCGCCCGGCTCGACCACCCGGTCGCCGGCCCGGTCGACGATCGTGCAGTCGGCCACCGGCAGGTCGATCTCGACCACGACGCTCTGCCCGGGGGCGACGTCGACCTGGCGGTAGGCCTTGAGCTCCTTGTCGGTCCAGCTCACGGACGTCACGGTGTCGCTGACGTAGACCTGCACGGTCTCGCGCGCCGGGCGGGAACCCGTGTTGGTCAGGGTCACCCGGGCGTGGACGGTGTCGTCCGGGCCCAGCTCGGCGTCCCGCACCCCGAGGCCGGAGTACTCCACCGTGCTGTAGGACAGGCCCTGCCCGAACACGAAGGCAGGCTCCTGCGTCAGGTCGGCGTACCGGGCGCCGTGCTGGCCACGGATCTGGTTGTAGTACACCGGCTGCTGGCCCACGTGGCGGGCGAACGAGATCGGCAGCCGACCGGACGGCTCGATCAGCCCGAGCAGCAGCTCGGCGACGGCCCGGCCGCCCTCCATGCCCGGGTTCGCCGTCCAGATCACGGCTGAGGCGTTCAGCGCGGACGCGGGCAGCACGAGCGGCTTGGACGCCATGACCACGACGACCATGGGCGTCCCGGTCGCGGCCAGCGCGTCCAGGAGGGCGACCTGCCCGCCGACGAGCTCCAGCGTCGCGGTGGACTTGTACTCGCCGACGAGCTCGACCTGGTCGCCGACCACGGCCACGACGTAGTCGGCGTCCTGCGCCTGGGCCACGGCCTCGGCGATCAGCACCGGGTCGGGGTCGCGGGGGACGGCGATCTTGGGGCGGGGCTGCCCGTCGGGCAGGGTGTCGCCCTCGGGCGGCGAGACCAGGGTGACGATCTCGGCGCCGAGCGCGCTGGTGACCGTCCAGTCCTGCGGGCTCAGGGCACGCAGCCCGTCGAGCACGGTGGTGATCATCTCCCGCGGGTGCCCGTCGGGCAGCCAGTCGGCCTGCCCCGAGCTGCCTGCCCAGTCGCCGAGCTGCGCCTGGGCGGCATCGGCCAGCGGTCCGACGACGGCGACGCGCCGGGGTCGGTCGTCCGCGGAACCGGCCGCGCGGCCGCCGTCGTCCACGCCGGTGAAGCCGCCGGCGAACGGGAGCGCCGCGTCGGTGTTGCGCAGCAGGACCAGCGACCGGCGTGCCACGTCGAGGTTCACGGCGGCGTGCGCGGGGGAGCCGATGAGCGCGCTGTCGCGGTCGAGGGTGGGCCGGCGCGGGTTCTCGAACAGGCCGAGCTCGAACTTCAGCGTCAGGATGCGGGCCACGGCGCGGTCGAGGTCGGACTCCGCGAGCAGGCCCTGGTCGATGGCCTCCTGGGCGCCCTCGAAGAACTGCGGGGTGGTCATCACCATGTCGTTGCCGGCCCGGACGGCCGCCGCGGCGGCGTGGGCGTGGTCGGGCTGGACCTTCTGCTCCCAGACCATCCGGCCCACGTTGTCCCAGTCGGTGATCAGCGTGCCGGTGTAGCCCCACTCGCCGCGCAGGACGTCGTTCAGCAGCCAGTCGTTGATCGTGATCGGCACGCCGTCCATCGACTGGTAGCCCAGCATGAAGGTGGCGCAGCCCTCCTTGGCGACCCGCTCGAACGGGGGCAGGAACCAGGACCGCAGCTTGCGGCGGGAGATGTCCGCCTCGGAGGCGTCGCGCCCGCCCTGCGTCTCGGAGTACCCGGCGAAGTGCTTGGCGGTGGCCAGGATCGCGGTCGGGTCGGCCAGGCCGGCGCCCTGGTAGCCGCGCACCATCGCCGAGGCGAGCTCGCCGATCAGGTACGGGTCCTCGCCGAACGTCTCGTCCACCCGTCCCCAGCGCAGGTCGCGGGCGATGCACAGCACGGGGCTGAAGGTCCAGTGCACACCGGTCGCGGACGCCTCGACCGCGGTGATCCGCGCGGCCTGCTCCAGCAGCGCGGGGTCCCACGTCGCGGCCATCCCGAGCTGCGTCGGGAAGATGGTCGCGCCCTCGAAGAACGAGTGCCCGTGGATGCAGTCCTCGCCCACCAGCAGGGGGATGCGCAGCCGGGTCTGCTCCACCAGGTCGTGCGCGAGCCCTACCCGGTGCGGCGAGGTGTGCAGGATCGATCCCACGTGCTTGCGCAGGATGTCGCCCTCGTAGTCGCCGCGGGCGTCGAGCTGGAGCATCTGCCCCACCTTCTCCGCCACGGTCATCCGGGCCACCAGGTCGGCCACCCGCTCCGCGACCGGGAGGCCGGGGTCGAGGTAGGCCTCTGCCGGGGCGGACGTGTCGTGGACGCTGGTCATCGGGCGCTCCTGTCGGTCTGTGTTCGCACGCCGGAAACCTACCAGTCGCTAGGTAAGGGCCGCCGGGGTGTTCACCTGCCGTGGTCCGGCCTGCCGGGCGGCGGCTACTGTCCCTGTGACGGAGCCGACGCCGATACCGACCCGCGAGGTGCCCATGGCCGACAAGACCGACCTCAAGAAGACCCTCGACGCCTACCGGGCCAAGCGGGACGAGTTCCGGATCGTCGACGTACCCGACCTGCGGTACCTGATGATCGACGGGCACGGCGACCCGAACAGCTCGCCGGCCTTCACCGAGGCGGTCGAGGCCCTGTACCCCGTGGCCTACACGCTCAAGTTCGCCAGCAAGCGCGAGCTCGGGCGCGACTACGTCGTCATGCCGCTGGAGGGGCAGTGGTGGGCCGAGGACATGGGCGCCTTCACGACGGCCCGCGACAAGTCCCGCTGGGACTGGACGCTGCTGATCATGGTCCCGGACTGGACCGACCAGGAGGCGTTCGCCGCCGCGGTGGAGCAGGTCCGGGCCAAGGGCGGCCCGGCCCGGCTCGGCGACGTCCGCCTGGAGACCCTGTCCGAGGGGCGCTGCGTGCAGACGCTGCACGTCGGGCCCTTCGACGCCGAGGCCGCGACGCTCGCGCGGATGCACGACGAGTTCATCCCGGCCCACGGGCTGCGCCGGACCGGCCGGCACCACGAGATCTACCTCAGCGACTTCCGCAGGGGCGCGCCGGAGAAGCAGCGGACGATCCTCCGGCAGCCGGTCGGGCCCGTCGAGCAGGCCGAGGCATCTGCCGCCCTCGACTGATGGCGCAACCACCAGCCCGTACGCTGGCCCGGATGATCGACGGACGACCTGATTCCCGCCCTGGCATCGCGCGGCTGCGCCGGACCTATCTGAGCCTCGGCCTGGGCGAGCTGGTCTCGGTCGCGGTCTTCGTCGTCGTCCAGCCGGTGGTGGCTGCCCGGCTGGGCGACGACGGCGGGCGTGCGCTGTGGTGGGCCATGACGCCGTTGCTGGTCGTCCTGGTCCAGGGTGGTGCGTACTGGCTCGCCGCGCGCACCTGGTTGCCCGGCGCCGGGCGCCCCGGGATGCCGCACCGGGTCGCCCTGGCGTATCGGGCGTTCCGCGTGCTGAACCCGGTCCTGCTCGTGGTCTGCCTCGCAGGGCTGCTGTTGACCACCCCTGGCGCCGGCGCCCTGGTGCTGTGCCTGCTCGTCTGGGTGTTCGGCGCTCTCGAGCACGTGAACTACTTCGTGGTCCGGCTGTCGTACCCGGTCGCCCAGTGGCTGGTGCTGGTCGGCCGACGGCGCACGCCCGCCCTGGTCCGGGACCTCGCCCGGGCCCGGTGACTCGCCCGCCTCATCGTGCCCGCCCGCGGCCGCCCGCCAGCGCGACGAGCGCCGCCGCCACGAGGGCGACGGCCGAGACGCCGAACGCCGTCGTGTAGCCCGCCGCGGTCGGCAGCCCGGTGCCCGCGAGCGTCGTCGCGCCGACGACGGCGGTCGCGACCTGCGCCCCGAGGGAACCACCGATGGTCCGCACGATGGTGTTCACACCCGTGGCCTCCCCGGTCTCGTGCGGTTCGACGGCGCCGACCACCACGTTGGCGAGCGACGAGAAGGCGAACCCGATGCCGACGCCCAGCACACCGGCCCCCGTGGCGACGGCCCACGGGTGCTGGTGGCCCACGGCGAAGGCCGCGAAGCCGATCGCGCCGATGACGCAGGCCGCGACCAGCGTCGCGGTGAACCCGATGCGCGGGCCGAGGCGCCCGGCGAGCGGTCCGGCGAAGAGCATGGTCACGGCCATGGGCAGCAGGTAGAGCCCGGACTCGGTCACGGTGGCGCCGAACCCGTAGCCCGCCTCGGCGGGGGTCTGCACGAGCTGCGGCACCAGGGTGAACGCGCCGTACATGCCGAAGCCGATGATCAGGGCGGTGAGGTTCGCGGTGACGAGGGTCCGGCGGCGCAGCACGCGCAGGTCGACCAGCGGCGCGGTCAGGCGCGACTCCAGCACCACGAAGCCGGCGAACGCGGCGACCGCCACGGCGACCAGGGCGACGACGGCGCCGGGTGCCCAGAGGCGGGACTGGCTGATCGCCAGCAGCAGGGCCGTGAGTGCGACGGTCAGCACGCCGCCGCCGGCCCAGTCGACCCGGCCGCCGAGCCCCGGCCGGTCGGCGTCGACGAACGCCGCGACCGCGGCCAGGGCGAGGGCGATCACGACGAGCGCGGCCCAGAAGAGCCAGGGCCAGCCGAGCGCGTCGATGATCGGGCCCGGCACCACGAGGCCCACCCCGAAGCCGATGCCGAAGATTGCGCTGACGGTCCCGATCGCCACGGGCACGCGGTCCCGGGGGAACGTCTCGCGCACGATCCCGAACGCCAGCGGGAACGTCCCGGCACCCAGGCCCTGGACCGCGCGGGCGGCGACGAGCACGCCGATCGACCCCGGCAGCGCGCCGGCGAGGGCGGCCAGCAGCGTCCCGGCCGCAAGGATCGCCAGGCTCACCAGCAGCAGGCGGCGCCTGCCGAACATGTCGCCCAGGCGCCCGATGATCACCGTGCCCACCGACGACGTGAGCAGGAACGAGCTGATCAGCCACGCCGTCGTCGTCGGCGAGACGTCGAGCTCCCGCTGCAGGTCGGGCAGCGCCGGCACGACCATGGTCTGCAGCAGGGAGAACGAGAGCACGGCCAGCAGCAGCGCGACGAACGGCCCGGCGGTGCCCTGGCGGGCCGCCTCGCGATTTGATGTCATGGCGACATCATTACACTATGTAACGACCTGGTGATAGTGTCTCCACGTGGAACATCCCGCGGGCCGACCCCCGACGCTGCTGGGCCTGCCCTCCTATCTCGCCGGGCACGTCTCGCGCATCGGCCACCGTGCGCTCGTCGCGGATCTGGCGCGGCACGGGCTCCGGCTGCCGCACTTCGCGGTGCTCACCGGGCTGCACGATCTCGGCCCGCTCGGCCAGCACGAGCTCGCCGACCGGCTCGGCCTCAACCGCAGCCACCTGGTCGGATACCTCGACCGGCTCGAGGAGGCGGGCCTGGTCAGCCGGCTCCGCGACCCGGGGGACCGCCGGCGTCTGCAGGTGCAGCTCGAACCCGCGGGCGCGCGTCTCGCGGCCGAGCTGATCGAGGGTGCCCGAGCCGGCGAGGCGGCAGACCTGGCCGTGCTCAGCGCGGACGAGCTGGCCACGTTGACGGGCCTCCTGCGCCGGGTGCTGCTCGCCGACGACGCTGCCGCAGCCGGCGCCGCGGGCGCGGGCTCGTCGTCGGACGAGGGCTGATCGCGAGCGCTCAGCCCCGCAGGTCCTCCACGGAGGCGCCAGGCTGCTCGGTGAGCTCGGCGGCGTCCTGAGTCGCTGCCCAGGAGGCCAGCAGGGCCAGGCCGTCCGCCGCCGGTGAACCGGCCGGCGCCGTGTAGACGTTGAGCACCAGCCCCGGCTCCGACGGCAGCTCCATCGACTCGAAGGTCAGGTCGAGCTGCCCCACCACGGGGTGGCGGAGCCGCTTGAACCCACTGCGGTGCAGCCGCACGTCGTGCGAGGCCCACCGCTGCCGGAACAGCTCGCTCCGCGTGGAGAGCTCGCCGACGAGCTCGATCAGTGCCGGGTCGTGCGGGTTGCGGCCCGCCTCGAGGCGGAGGTAGGAGGCGGAGTCCCGGGCGATCCGCTCCCAGTCGACGAAGAAGTCCCGGGCGGCGGGGTCCAGGTAGACGAACCGCGCGGTGTTCGCCGGGCGGCGCGGGTCGGCCAGGACCGGCGCGTACAGGGCGCGGGCCAGGCGGTTCATCGCGACGATGTCGTGGCGCCCGTTGCGCACCCACGCGGGCGCGTCGCTGATCGCGTCGAGCACCTGCTGGACGGCGGGGCGCACCGTCGTCGGCGCACGGCCACGCCGGGCCTTGCCCGAACCGGCCGAGCGGGCCAGCGTGTACAGGTGCTCGCGCTCGGCCTCGTCGAGCTGCAGCGCCCCGACCAGGGCGTCCAGCACGCCGTCCGAGGCGCCGGACAGGTTCCCGCGCTCCATCCGCACGTAGTAGTCGACCGAGACCCCGGCCAGCATCGCGACCTCCTCGCGACGCAGGCCCTTGACCCGCCGGTTGCCCCCGTAGGCGGGCAGCCCGGCCTGCTCGGGCGTGAGGCGGGCCCGCCGCGAGCTCAGGAACTCGCGGACCTCGGCGCGATGGTCGATCTGTCCCATGCCCCCCACGGTAAGCCGACCCCTGCCGCCGTGGGAGGCACTGGCGTTACCCGGAACGACCGGGACTATCCAGGGCGCGCGGCGTGCTGGGGCGACGTGGCATCCACCCTGGGGACGACGACGGCGTCCACCCTGGGCCCGATGCCGACGGCGGCTCCGCTCGCTAGCGTCGTGGCCATGACCTCGACCGCCCGGACCGCTGCCGACCCGACCGCTGCCGACCCGACCGCGAAGACCCCGGCCGCCCGCGCGCGACTGTCCCACCCGGTGGTACGTGCCGGGGTCGTCGTGGTCCTGAGCTTCGTGCTGGGCGGGCTGACGTCGTACGCCCAGGGGTTCCTGCCGGACGCGTTCGCGTCGTTCGCCAACTCGGCCAGCGGCTGGACCGTGCTCACGGCCCTGCTCGTGTTCTGGTCACGGCTGCGCACCGCGCCCGCCGCGGTGCTCGGCGCGGTGAGCTTCGTGCTGCTCGTGCTCGGGTACACGGTCGCGGCCCAGGTGCGGGGCTACGTGTACGACCCGCTCCTGTTTTCGGCGGTGGGCCTCGTAGCCGGCCCGTTCGTGGGTGTCGCCGCGTCCTGGCTGCGCGCCACCGGCGTCCGGGCGGCGCTCGGCACCGCGCTGCTCGCGGGCATCGGGGTGGGGGAGTCGGTCTACGGGCTGACGGTGATCCGGGAGACGACCAGCCCCGTCTACTGGACCGTGATCGGCATCGCGGGGCTCGCGCTGGTGGCCGGTCAGCTTGTCCGCCGGGTTCGTGGCGCGCTGCCGGTGGCTCTGGCCGCGGGCGGCACGCTGCTCGTCGCGGCGGCCTTCTACCTCGCCTACTCCAGCCTGTAGGGGTTGCCTTCGACGGCGCGGCTGCCCGGTCGGCCGGTCTTAGGGCGCGACCAGCCGGTCCAGCAGCCGGTCGAGGAGCTGGCCGGCGCGCGCGCCGGCGGTCTCGTCGACCAGGAGGGTCTGGGCCAGCCCGCTCGCGGCGGCCACGATCAGCTCGGCATCCAGCTCGGCGTCCAGGTCCGTGTCGGAGGCCGCCGCGCCCGCGCGGGCGCGGCGGAGCTGGTCCGCGATCGCCGCGACCAGATAGCGCGGCGCGCCCAACGTGTCCTCCCCGTCGACGTCGGAGGCGGTGAGGGCGGCCGTGTGGAACGCGTTGAGCACCACGGTGTCCTGCCGTCGCGGGTCGTCGGTCGGCAGGAGCTCGACGAGGAGCGCTCGGACGACCTCGCGCGGTGCCGGATCCTCGCCGAGCATGCCGAGGCGGCGGGTGAACCGGGTGCCGGCCTCGGCCACGACGGCCTGATGGGTGGCCAGCAGGAACGCGCGCTTGGTGCCGAAGTAGTACTGGACCAGGCGCACCGAGATGCCCGCCTCGGCGGCCACCGACTGGAAGGTCGCGGCCTCCAGCCCGGCGCGGGCGACGACCCGCCGTGCGGCGTCGGTGATCTGCGTGCGCCGTTGATCGTGGTCGGCCAGCCGGGGCATGCGGTCCCGTCCTCTCGTGCTGCGCGCGGCCCGTCCGGACCGGTAATGGTATGCCTGCACCATCATAAATGATACGTTCATACCAACAAGACGACGGGCGGGAGGCGCCATGGCCAGGATCGGGCGGTTCAAGAACGAGACGGCGCGCGAGGAGTACCTGCGCGCCTACGCGGCGATGGAAGGGCTCTGGCCCCTGCCGTCGACGGTGTCCGACGTCCCGACCGCGTACGGGAGCACCCATGTGCGGCGGTCGGGTTCCGGTGCCGGGCTGCCGGTCGTGCTGCTCCACGGGTTCGGCGGCAACAGCCTGTTCTGGCACGACGTGGTCGAGGACCTGGCGCGCGACCGCGTCGTCGTCGCCCTGGACACCGTCGGCTCGGCCGGGCGCAGCGTGCAGACCGCGCCCCTGGGGCGCGACGCGGACTACGGCGCCTGGTTCGCGCAGGTGCTGGACGGGCTCGGCCTGGACCGCGCCCACGTGCTGGGGGAGTCCCTGGGTGCCTGGCATGCGACGCTGACGGCGCTGCACGCGCCGGACCGGGTGGCGAGCGTGTCCCTGATCGAGCCCAACGGCGTGTTCACCCGGACGCCGACCCGTGCCCTGCTGAAGATGCTCCGGTTCGGCGCGAACCCGACCGACGAGGGCTGGCGCCGGATGCGCGAGTGGCTCACGCCGGGGACCGAGCCGACGGACGTCGAGCTGGCGTGCATGAAGGCCGCGCAGGGCTATCGGACCGGGGCGGGCTGGGCACGCCCGCTCAAGGATGCCGAGCTGGCCTCGATCGCCGCGCCGCTGCTGGCGGTCTACGGCGCAGAGTCCGTGCTCTCGGCACCCGACGCTGCGCGGCGCCGGCTTGCCGAACGTCTCCCCGGGGCTGAGGTCGAGATCGTCCCCGGCGGCGGGCACGGGGTGCGTGGGCAGGTCCCGGGCCAGGTCGGCGCACGGGTCGCGCGGTTCGTCGGGCAGCACGACCCGTCGGTGCGCGTCGACGGCTGAGCCCCAGGGGCGGTCGGGATCCGGGCCACGAGCAGGTCAAGGCTGTTTGAGAATCGTTCTCATTTCTGGTTGACTCCTCCTCGGTAACGAGAATGATTGTCATTCTAGATGGAAGGAGCGGGCGGCCCCGGCCGCCCGACCAACGATGAGAAATCACCGAACCCGCGCGGCCGCCGGCCTCGGCGCGGCACTGTCCCTCGTCCTCCTGAGCGCCTGCGCCGCGGAGGGCGCGGCGTCCGGCTCGGCCTCGGGGTCGGCGGAGGCCGACGAGCACGAGGTGCACGACGAACACGCGGCGCCCGACGCCACCGAGGCCCAGGCGCGCACGCCCCGGGTCGCGGTCACGTACGACGGCGGCGTCCTGGTGCTCGACGCGATGAGCCTCGAACCCGTGGGCGAGATCGAGCTGGAGGGCTTCACCCGCCTCAACCCGGCGGGCGACGAGCGCCACCTGATGGTCTCGACGACCGGCGGCTTCCAGGCGCTCGACCTGGGCTCCTGGGCCGAGGCGCACGGCGACCACTCCCACTACTGGACGGCCGGGCCGACCCTGACCGACGTCATGTACGAGGCGTCCGAGCCCGGTCACGTCGTGGTCCACGAGGGCCGCACCGCGCTGTTCGACGACGGCACCGGCCTGGTGCGTGTGCTCGACTCGGCGCACGTGGCCGACGCCGACGCGGCGGCCCGCGAGTACACGACGCCGTCGGCCCACCACGGTGTGGCCGTCGAGCTGACCGACGACACGCTCGTGGTCTCCGAGGGCACCGAGGACGCGCGTACCGGCATCCGGGTGCTGGACGGGGACGACAAGGAGATCGCGGCCTCCGACGAGTGCCCCGGCGTGCACGGCGAGGCCGTGGCGGCGGACGAGGCCGTCGTCATCGGCTGCGAGGACGGCGCCGTCGTCTACGCGGACGGCAAGATCACCAAGGTCCAGTCCCCGGACGACTACGGCCGCATCGGCAACCAGGCCGGCACCGAGGAGTCGCCGGTCGTGCTGGGCGACTACAAGACCGACCAGGACGCCGAGCTGGAGCGGCCCACGCAGGTGTCGCTGATCGACACACGGACCGGCGACCTCCGGCTGGTCGACCTGCCGTCGTCGTACACCTTCCGGTCGCTCGCCCGGGGTGACGCCGGCGAGGCGCTCGTGCTGGGTACGGACGGCCAGGTGCACGTGATCGACCCGGAGTCGGGCGAGCTGACGAAGTCGATCGCGGTGATCGACGAGTGGGAGGAGCCGGTCGAGTGGCAGGAGCCGCGGCCCGCGATCCTCACCCTGGACGGCTCGGTCTACGTGACCGACCCCGCGACCGACTCGATCCACGCCGTCGACGTCGAGACGGGCGAGGTCTGGAAGTCGGCCGACCTCGGCGTCACCCCGAACGAGCTGGCCGGCGTCACGGGCGGCGAGCCGCACACCCACTGACAACACGTTGAGTGCTGGGTATTTGTGCTTCCCGGGCCTCGGGAGGAACAAATGCCCAGCACTCAACGGGGTGGTTGGGGTCAGGGCTGGGAGAAGAAGGTGCGGATGTCCTCGACCAGGACGTCCGGGACCTCCATCGCCGCGTAGTGGCCGCCGTTCGGGTACTCGGACCAGTGCTGGATGTTGGCGTTGTCGCGCTCGGCGAAGGCCCGGATGGTCTTGAAGTCGTCGGCGAAGACGGCGACGCCGATCCGGCCCTGGCTCACGACCGGCTCCGCGCCGGACCGTGCCTCGGTGTAGTGGTAGCGCGTCGAGGTGGCCGACGTGTTGGTCAGCCAGTAGAGGGTGACCTGGGCCAGGACCTGGTCGCGCGAGACCAGGCTCGTGCCGTTGCCGAAGCTCTCGAACAGCTCGTTGTAGGCGAGCTGCCCGACCGGCGAGTCGCTGAGCGCCGCGGCCACGGTCTGCGGCCGGGAGCCGTTCATCGTGTTGTAGGCGCCCACGCTCTGGAACCACTGCAGGTGCTCCAGGGCTGCGAACTCCTTGGGGCCGAACCCGTCCATCTCGCCCTCGGCGCCCGTCGGGAACGAGAAGAGCTGGAGCAGGTGCGCCCCCTGGAAGCCCTCGGGGTCGAGCACCGCCAGCTCGCGGCCGATCATGGCGCCGGCGTCGCTGCCGTGGGTGCCGTAGGACTCGTAGCCGAGCCGGCGCATCAGGGCGTCCAGGGTGCGGGCGGCGCGGCCCATGGTCCAGCTCCCGCCGTCGGCCGGCTCGCTCAGCGGGATGCTGAAGCCGAAGCCGGGGACGGACGGGACCACCACGTGGAAGGCGTCCTCGGCGCGGCCGCCGTGCGCGACGGGGTCGGTGAGCGGGCCGATCATGTCGAGGAAGTCGAGCACCGAGCCCGGGTAGGTGTGGGTCAGGAGCAGCGGCCGCGCACCCGGCTCGGCCGAGCGGACGTGCAGGAAGTGGACGTTCTGGCCGTCGATCTCGGTCAGGAACTGCGGGAACGCGTTGACGCGCTCCTCCACCGCGCGCCAGTCGAAGGAGGTGCGCCACTGCTCGACCGACTCGCGCAGGTAGGACTCGGGCGTGCCGTAGTCCCACGAGTCGCCCGGCGCGGCCGGGGCGAAGCGGGTGCGGTCGAGGCGGTCGTTCAGGTCGTCGAGGTCGGCCTGGGGGATGTCGATGCGGAAGGGGCGGATGCTGGTGTCGTTGGTGTTCATGTCTCCGACACTACGAGCGGTTCAGGAACAGTTCTTTCCTCTATTCTGAACGGGTTCCCGATCTTTTTTCAGATGCCGGTGCGGAGGAGCCACGATGACGACGACGGCGGGGCGGCTGCTCGCCCTTCTGGGCCTGCTCCAGTCGCGTGCCGAGTGGACCGGGCCGGAGCTCGCGGCGCGACTGGACGTCACCGACCGCACGGTGCGCAACGACGTCGCGCGCCTGCGCGACCTGGGGTACCCGGTCGACTCGGTGCGCGGCCCCGGCGGCCGCTACCGGCTGGGGGTGGGCGGCAAGCTGCCCCCGCTGGTGCTCGACGACGAGGAGGCGGTCGCCATCGCGGTCGGGCTGCGGGCCGCGAACACCGTGGCGGGCATCGAGGAGTCCAGCGCCCGCGCGCTCGGCAAGCTGGAGCAGGTCCTGCCGGACCGGCTGCGGCACCAGGTCGCCGCGCTGCGCGACGCGACGGACGCCGGGCCCGTGAACACCGACAGCAACGTCGAGGACCCCGTCGTCGACCCCGCGCTACTCACCGAGCTGGCCGCGGCGATCCGTGACCACCAGGGCCTGCGCGTCTGGTTCCGCGAGGAGCCGCGGGAGGTGGAGCCGGTCCGGCTCGTGGCCTGGCAGCGCCGCTGGTACCTCGTGGGGCGGGACGTCGGCTCGGGGCGCTGGGAGCCCTTCCGCGTCGACTGGCTGCAGCTGCGCCGCCCCGGCGGACGCCGCTTCACGCCCGTGGAGCCGCCGTTCGACCTGACCGAGTTCGTGGTGCGCGAGGTGGCCCGGACGGGCTGGGCGGTGCACACCCGGATCGTCGTGCACGCCCCGGTGCACGAGGTGCTCGACCGCATCAACCCGGCCGTGGGCACGGTGGAGCCGAGGGACGACACGTCCTGCCTGCTGGTCACCGGCGGGGACAGCATCGAGACCGTGGCCGTGTGGATCGGCATGCTGGGCTTGGACTTCACGGTCACCGGGCCGCAGGGCCTCGTGGACCACCTGAACGTGCTGTCCCGGCGGTACGACCGGGCGGTGCGTTGAGCCGCCTGGGTCCTCCGGCTGACCGCGGACCCGCTCTGGACGAGGTGGGACCCGGCAGCGGGGCTCGCGGAGTGGGTCATGTACGCCGTCGTGCAGGCGATCGCCGAAGAGTACCTGACCGGTGGTGCCGGGCGGGGGTCCCGGTCGGCCGACGACGGGGTGGTCTGGCTCGTTCTCGACGACTAGGACGTGTCTCCCAGCGGTCGCAGAGTGCGCCACGTTCAGCCTTCGGCAACGCTGTTGGTCTGCCGGCCTATGCGGTGGGGGCGAACTGGATGCCCATGACCGCACGGACGGCGGCTCGACCGGAGGCGTCATCGGCGATGTGGGCCATCCCGATCTGGCTGCCTCTGTGGCGTACCCGCGGCCTTGAAGCTCGTGACGGACGTGGTACCCGACTTCAAGCTTCGTCGTGTCGTTGACCGTCTGCCACGTCAGCCCGCAGTCGCCGACGAACTGCCCGTCGTGAGTCTCGACGACCCACAGTCCACAGCCGTGCTCGGCATAGTCGCGCTGGTTCCAGGCGATCCATGCAGCGGCTTCCTGCCTGGTCTTGGGAGCCGGGTAGTACGCCATGACGTTCGGGTCGCCCAGCAGCGCCGCCATGGCGTCGAGATCCTCGTCAGCCATGTCACGAAAGCGCAGGCGCGCGGTAGCACTAGGCGGCATCCCATGAACGTATCGCTCACCGGCGCAGCCAGTCGACGATCGCCGCCGCCCTCGCCCCGTCTACGCCAGCATCCCGCGCAGCATCGCCCCGAGGATCCGGGCCAGCCGCGGCTCGACGTCGACCAGGGCGTGCGACAGCCGGGGGTCCGAGCGGTAGAGCGCGGCGACCTCCGGGCCCGGCGTCGCGATCTGGTGGAACGTGCCCGCCAGGGACGTCGCCGCCGCGACCAGGTCGACGCCGTCCTGCTCGGTCAGGCCGGGCAGGGCCGCGCGGACCGCCGGGACGATCTGGTCCAGCCCGTCGCGCGTGGTCAGCTTGAACTCCCGCACCTTCTCCACCGACACGTTGCGCTCGAGGTTCAGCGGCGTCTGCGCGAGCAGGTCGCAGAACATGCCGCGCTCCGCGAGCGTGGCGGCGACCGCCGCGGCGACCGAGTCGGCGTCCGGCCGCTCGATGGCACCGACCCGCTTCGCGAGGGCCGGCGCCCAGTCCTGCCAACCCTCGGCGGTGAGCCGCAGGAAGATCTCCTCGCGCGTCTCGAAGTACCGCAGCATCGCGGACTTGTGCATGTCCACGGCGGAGGCGATGTCGGTGAGCGTCACCTCCCGGATGCCGCGCTCGGTGCCGAGCCGGCGGGCGGCGTCCAGGATGGCGGCCTCTCGCAGCAGCTTGGCCTCGGGGGAGCGGGCGCGCTGGAAGTCGGGAGTCGTCATGGTCACATCTTAGCGCAACGGGGTTGCGTAAGTTAGAGCAACGGTGTTGTATTAACGACATGCAGAAGACATGGTTCATCACCGGTTCGTCCCGCGGCTTCGGCCGCAACCTGGTGCTCGCTGCGCTGGCCGCCGGCGACCGGGTCGCCGCCACCGCGCGCCGCCCCGAGCAGCTCGACGACCTCGTCGCGGAGTACGGCGAGCGGATCCTCCCGCTCCGCCTCGACGTGACCGACCAGGACGGCGCCCGCGCCGCGCTGGCCGAGGCGGCGGAGCGGTTCGGACGCGTCGACGTCATCGTCAACAACGCGGGCTACGCCAACGTGGCCCCGATCGAGACGGCGGACGACGCCGACGTCCGCACCCAGTTCGAGACCAACTTCTGGGGCGTCTACAACGTCTCGAAGGCGGCGATCCCGCTGCTGCGGCAGCAGGGCGGCGGCCTCGTCATCCAGTTCTCCTCGGTCGGCGGCCGGGTCGGCGGCTCGCCGGGCATCGCGTCCTACCAGGCGGCGAAGTTCGCCATCGACGGCTTCAGCCGCGTGCTCCGCGCCGAGACGGCGCCCTTCGGCGTCAAGGTGCTCGTCGTCGAGCCGAGCGGGTTCCGCACCGACTGGGCCGGCGCGTCGATGACCGTGCACGACGCCCCCGCCGGGTACGAGTCCACCGTGGGTGCGATGAACGCCCGCATGCGCCAGGCCGGTGCGGGTGCGGCGGGCGATCCGGCGCGGGCGGCCCAGATCCTCGTCGCGCTCGCGTCGCGCGACGACCTGCCCGACAACCTGCCGCTCGGGGTGAACGCCACCGAGATGTCCGTGGCGCAGGACCGCCGGCTCCTGGAGTCGGACGAGCGGTGGAGCGCGGTGAGCCGGTCGGCGGACTTCGGCGAGCCGTTCCCGGTCGCGCTGCCGTAGTCGCACACTGCCGGTCGAGCTTGTCGAGACCCAGGTGCGGTCTCGACAAGCTCGACCGCCGGGGCTGCTCATCTGTGAGTGTCATCGTGCTCATCTGTTAGCCTGGCGGCTGTTCAACGGAGTCGAAGGGCGGCGGAGGAGCACGATGACGGCACTCGACGAGCAGACCGTGGGCAGCCTGGTGGCGTCCGCGCCGCAGGGCGCGGACCTGACGGTGCCCACCTATGACCGGTCCCGGCTCACCACCGGGATCGTCCATCTCGGGGTGGGCGGCTTCCACCGGGCGCACCAGGCGATGTACCTCGACCGGCTGATGGCCGAGGGCAAGGCGCTCGACTGGGCGGTCTGCGGCGTCGGCGTGCTGCCGGGCGATGCGCGCATGCGCGACGCGCTGGCCGCCCAGGACGGCCTCTACACCCTGGTGCTCAAGCACCCGGACGGGCGCCTGGAGGCGCGTGTGATCGGGTCGATCGCGGAGTACCTGCTGGCACCCGACGACCCGGAGGCGGTGCTGGAGAAGATGGCCTCGCCCGAGGTCCGGATCGTCTCCCTGACCGTCACCGAGGGCGGGTACAACATCCACCACGTGACCGGCGAGTTCGACCTGGCCGACCCGGCGGTCGCCGCCGACCTGGCCGACGGCGCCGTCCCGGCCACGACGTTCGGGCTGGTCACCGAGGCCCTGCGCCGCCGCCGCGAGCGGGGCGTGCCGCCGTTCACCGTGATGAGCTGCGACAACATCCAGGGCAACGGCGAGGTCGCGCGCCGGGCATTCACCACGTTCGCCCGTGCCAAGGACGCCGGCCTGGCGGCCTGGATCGAGGAGAACGTCGCCTTCCCGAGCTCCATGGTCGACCGCATCACGCCCGTCACCACGGACGCCGACCGCGCGATGGTCACCGAGCGCTTCGGCGTCGACGACGCCTGGCCCGTGGTGGCCGAGCCGTTCGAGCAGTGGGCGCTGGAGGACACCTTCCCGACGGGCCGGCCCCCGTTCGAGGACGCCGGTGTGCAGGTGGTGTCCGACGTCGAGCCGTACGAGCTGATGAAGCTGCGCCTGCTCAACGCCAGCCACCAGGCCCTCTGCTACGTGGGCTACCTCGCCGGGCACCGGTACGCGCACGAGGTGGCCGGGCAGGACGTGTTCGCCCGGTTCCTGCTCGGCTACATGGACCGCGAGGGCACGCCCACGCTGGAGCCGGTGCCGGGCATCGACCTGGACGCCTACCAGCGCACGCTGATCGAGCGGTTCGCCAACCCGCACGTGGCCGACACCCTCGCGCGGCTGTGCGCCGAGTCGTCCGACCGCATCCCGAAGTGGCTGCTGCCCGTGGTCCGGTACCACCTCGAGCACGGCGGGCCGATCGAGCACGCGGCGCTGGTCGTGGCCTCCTGGGCCCGCTACGACGAGGGCGTGGACGAGGCGGGCGAGCCCATCGAGATCGTCGACCGCCTCGCCGACCGGCTGCACCGGGCCGCCCTGGCGCAGGCGGAGGACCCGCTCGCGTTCCTGCGCGACCGCGAGGTGTTCGGCGACCTGGTGGACGACGAGCGGTTCACCGCCGCCTACCTCGCGGCGCTGGAGTCCCTGCACCAGAAGGGCGCCCGCGCCACGGTCGAGGAGCTCGTCGCCCGCTCCTGACCCGCGAGTGGGCTCGACCCGCGGAGGGGTCAGGGGAGGAGGGCCTCCAGCGCGGTCGCGGCGGCGTCGTCCACCACCAGGGTGTCGGCGACGCCGCCGTTCACCGCGGCCAGCAGGCCGGGCGCGACGGCGGACCCGTAGCCGATCGCGATCACGCGGGGTGTGGCGGCGAGCTGTTCGAGCGTCACGCCCACCACGCGCTCGTCGAGGCTGGTCCGGACGGGCCGGCCCGCGGCGTCGAACAGGCGGCCCGAGCACTCGGCGATCGCGCCTGCCGCTGTGGCGGCCCGCTGCTCCTCGGCGCTGATCTGCGGGAACACGGTGGAGCTGCGCTCCGACCAGTGGCCGATCGCGACGACGGCGACGTCCAGGCGGTCGGCCCGTTCCAGGGCGTCGGCGATCTCGGGCTGCCGGCGCAGGCCCGCGGCCGTCGCGGCGTCGGCCACGAGCAGCGGCGACCAGACGGGCCACGTGCGCACGCCCGGCATCTGCGCGAACGTGC
The DNA here is from genome assembly GCF_055598465.1 of Promicromonospora sp. NPDC110617. Lineage (NCBI taxonomy): Bacteria > Bacillati > Actinomycetota > Actinomycetes > Micrococcales > Promicromonosporaceae > Promicromonospora > Promicromonospora sp. NPDC110617. The sequence continues at coordinate 1,321,623 of NZ_JBVKBM010000002.1, read as the reverse complement.
TGATGAGGGCCAGCGAGTTGCCGCTGCCCTCGACGGGCAGGGCCCCGACGAGCTGGACGACGTCGCAGTGCGGGAGCTGCCCGATGTGTCGCACCGCGGCCTCGACCGTGCGCGACCACGACACGCCCACGGTCATGCCCTCGGCGATGTGCTCCCGCACGGCGCGGGCGAGCTCGACCGCGACGTTCTCACGGGTCGCGACGGGGTCGGCGCCGCTGGGCGCGACGAGGATCTCGCGCGCGCCGAGCCGGGCGGCGAGGCCGGCCCCGCGTTCGCCGTCGGCCCGGGGCGCGGTGATCTCGATGCGCACCACGCCCTGCTCCCGGGCCTGCGCGAGCAGGCGCGCGACCTGGAAGCGGGAGATGCCGCGGTCGCGTGCGATGTCCACCTTGGACTTGCCGTCGAGGTAGTAGTCCGTACTCACCTCGACCATGAGGTTCGTGTCGTTCTGGGGCACCTGCGTCCTCACTCCCGCAGGCGGCAGCGGGAACCATTCGAGCGACTTCTGAGCGGAGGGCCTTGCTCACCTGAGCATACCCAACTACTCTGCGGTTGCAGATGAGCAGTTCCATATTCTCAAATGAGCGTGGCGGAGAGGCTGCGCCGAGGAGAGGACGAGGATGTTCCGACCTCCAAGGGGTGTTTCGGCGCGAGGCAGTTCGGCACGACGTCCTGCGGTGCGGTCGGCGGCGACCGCCGCGACGGCCGCCGCCGCGCTGGCCCTGTCCGGCTGTGCCGGGGCGGGCGCCGTGGGCGGGGACGACGGCGAGCAGATCGTGGTCGCGATCGTCTCCAACCCGCAGATGCAGGACGCGATCTCGCTGCAGGACGAGTTCCGTGCCGCGCACCCGGGCGTGGACGTGCGCTTCGTGTCGCTGCCCGAGAACGAGGCCCGCGCCAAGATCACGGCGTCCGTGGCGACCGGCGGCGGCGAGTTCGACGTCGTCATGATCTCCAACTACGAGACGCCGATGTGGGCCGAGAACGGCTGGATCGAGAACCTGCAGCCGTACATCGACGCCACGGAGGGCTACGACGCCGAGGACTTCGTCCCCAGCGTCCGCGAGGCCCTCTCGCGCGACGGCGACATGTACTCGGTGCCGTTCTACGGCGAGTCGTCGTTCCTGGCGTACCGCGCCGACCTGTTCGAGGAGGCCGGGCTGGAGATGCCCGCCCACCCGACGTGGGACGAGGTGCGCGATCTCGCCGCCGAGCTGAACGACCCGGCCGAGGACTTCTCGGGCATCTGCCTGCGCGGCCTGGCCGGCTGGGGCGAGGTCATGGCCCCGATGAGCACCGCGATCAACACGTTCGGCGGCGGCTGGTTCGACGAGGACTGGAACGCGACCCTTGACTCGCCCGAGAGCCGCGAGGCCATCGAGACCTACGTCGACACCGTGCAGACCTCCGGGCAGCCCGGCGCGGCCACGTCGGGCTTCGGCGACTGCCTCACGCGGTTCGCCCAGGGCCAGTCGGCCATGTGGTACGACGCCACGTCCATGGTCTCCTCCGTCGAGGACCCGGCGTCGTCCACGGTGGCGGGCAAGGTCGGCTATGCGCCCGCGCCCGTCGCGGACACCGAGTCGGCGGGCTGGCTCTACAGCTGGTCGCTCGCCATCCCGTCCACCAGCGAGCACAAGGACGCCGCCTGGGACTTCGTGTCCTGGATGACGAACAAGGAGTACATCCGGCTGGTCGGCGACACGATCGGCTGGGAGCGCGTGCCCCCGGGCAGCCGGCTGTCCACCTACGAGATCCCCGAGTACGCGGAGGTGTCCGAGGCCTACGCCGACGCCACCCTGGAGTCGATGGGCGGGGCCACCCAGGAGGCCGCGATGACCCACCCGGTGCCCTACCCGGGCATCCAGTTCGTCGGCATCCCCGAGTTCCAGGACCTCGGCACCCGCGTGGGCCAGCAGATGTCCGCGGCGATCGCCGGCCAGGTGACCGTGGACGAGGCGATCGCACAGTCCCAGCGCTACGCCGAGACCGTGGCGGAGACCTACCGGAACCAGGAGGGGCAATGAGCACCTCGACCATCGACCGGCTGGAGAGCTCGCGCCGGGCCGCCCGCGCGTCGGCGTCCGAACGCTCGATCAGCAAGGCCGAGGGGTGGCGCCGCCGCGGCCCGCTCCTGCCCGCGCTGATCTTCACCGTCATCGTCACGCAGCTCCCGTTCCTGGTGACGATCTGGTACTCGCTGCGCTCGCAGAACCTGCTGCGGCCCGGTGAGGACCTCTTCGTGGGCCTGTCCAACTACGTGGACATCGCCCAGGACTCGACGTTCCGCCAGACGGCGCTGAACTCGGTGGTCATCACGCTGGGCTGCGTGCTGGTCGCGATGGTGCTCGGGATCGTCCTGGCGTTGCTGCTGGACCGCCCGTTCTTCGGCCGCGGCGTGGCCCGCACCATGCTCATCACGCCGTTCCTGGTGATGCCGGTGGCGACGTCGGTGCTGTGGTCCGTCGCGCTGCTCAACCCCACCTACGGCCTGCTCAACTGGACGCTCGGGCTGTTCGGCATCGAGGCCGTCGACTGGACCTCGACCTACCCGATCATCGCGATCCTCATGGCGCTGGTCTGGCAGTGGACGCCGTTCATGATGCTGCTCGTGCTCGCCGGGCTCCAGGCCCAGGCGAAGGACGTGCTGGAGGCCGCGTCGGTGGACGGCGCCGGCCCGTGGCGCACCTTCCGCTCGATCACGCTGCCGCACCTGCGGCGGTACATCGAGCTGGGCGTGCTGCTCGGCGTCATCTACGTGGTCAACACGTTCGACCAGATCTACCTCATGACGGCGGGCGGCCCCGGTACCGCCAGCGCCAACCTGCCGTTCTACATCTACCAGCGCGCGTTCCTCGGGTTCGACATCGGGCAGGCCGCCGCCATGGGCGTCGTCGTCGTGATCGCCACGATCATCGTGGCCTCCGCCGCGCTGCGCCTCATCTTCCGCAGCTTCGAGGTCAAGGAGTGAGCATGTCCGACGTGACGCGCGCGTACCGCCGTCGAACCACGGGTGGCGTGCTGACCACGCTGACCTGGTTGCTGGCGCTCGCCTTCTTCTTCCCGGTCGCCTGGATGGCCATGACGGCGTTCAAGCAGGAGAACCAGGCGGCGTCCGACCCGCCCACGTGGTTCTTCACGCCGACGCTCGACCAGTTCCGGGCCGTGATCGAGGGCGGGTCCGGGGTCTACGTGGCCAACTCGGCCATCGCGACCGGCGTCTCGACCGTGCTGGTGCTGCTGCTGGGCATCCCGGCGGCGTACGCGCTGTCGATCCGGCCGGTGGAGAAGGTCAGCGACGTGCTGTTCTTCTTCATCTCCACCAAGATGCTGCCTGTCGTGGCCGTCATCGTGCCGATCTACGTGGTGGCCGGGCAGCTCAAGGTGCTCGACAACATCTGGACCCTGGTGGTCCTGTACACCGCGATGAACCTGCCGATCGCGGTATGGATGATGCGCTCGTTCTTCCTGGAGGTGCCCGGGGAGGTGCTGGAGGCGGCGTCCGTGGACGGCGCCGGGCTGATGCGGACCCTGCGGTCCGTGCTCATCCCGATGGTGGCCCCCGGCATCGCGGCCACGGCGCTGATCTGCGTGATCTTCTCGTGGAACGAGTTCTTCTTCGCCCTGAACCTCACCGCCTCGCGGGCGGCGACGGTGCCGGTGCTCATCGTGTCGACCATGACGAGCGAGGGCCTGTTCCTGGCGCGGCTGTGCGCGGCGGCGCTGCTGGCGTCGCTGCCGGTGATCATCGCGGGCTGGGTGGCGCAGAAGCAGCTGGTGCGCGGGCTGTCGATGGGCGCCATCAAGTAGACGCCCGGTCGCTCGTCCGGTGGGAGCCGGGCGGGCGGCCGGAAGCGCCGGATGTCGGCAGAATTCCCTACTTTTTCTGTCGGGTACTTGCCGGAGAAAATCGTCGCTCGTTCGATGGGTGGCATGCGCCTTGGATCAGATCAACGGAGACCTGTCCGGACCCGATGGGTCGCGGTTTGCGCCGCGATCGTGCTCGCCGCGGGGCTCGCCCCGGTCCTGCCGGCGGCCGCGGACGGCGCGACGTCCGTCGCCCCACCGCCCACCACACCCGCCACCTACACGAACCCCGTCACCGCCGGGGTCACCGACACCTTCCCGGACCCCGCGGTGATCCGCGGCAAGGACGGTGCCTGGTACGCCTACGGCACGCAGAACCCGGTGTTCGACAGCCAGGGCGAGGCGGGGGAGCGGATCCTGCCGATCCTGCGGTCGACCGACCTGGTGACCTGGGAGTACGCGGGCGAGGTGATCCAGCCCGACGAGGTCCCGGCCACGTGGCGCGACAACTCGCGCGCCTGGGCCCCCGACATCCGTTACGTCGACGGCGAGTACCTGCTCACCTACGGGCTGTCCACGGGCGGCCTCGCCGTGGCCACCGCGCCGACCCCCACCGGGCCGTGGGAGCACCGCGACGAGCTGCTCGTCCCGTCGGCGCCGATCGCCGGCTGCCCCACGGGCAACATCGACCAGGCCCTGTTCACCGACGACGACGGCACGCTCTACCTGTACTGGGGCAGCTACGACGTCGTCTGCGTCTCGGAGCTGACGCCCGGCGCGGGCGAGCTCACCGGACCCGTGACCCAGGTGGCCCAGGGCCGCCGCATGGAGGGCGCGTACGTGGTGCGGCACGACGACCTCTACTACCTGATGTACTCCGACGCGGGCTGCTGCGAGGGCGCGTTCAGCGGTTACACCGTCAAGGTGGGGCGCAGCGCGAGCCCGCGCGGTCCCTTCGTGGACGACGACGGCACCGACCTCATGGCCGAGTCCAGCAAGGGTGGCTACGTGCTGACGTCGAACGGCAACGGGTTCGCCGGCCCCGGCCACCACTCGGTGGTCACCGACCTGGCGGGTCAGGACTGGATGGCGTACCACGCGATCCCGACGGCGGACCCCGACTTCCCGCCCGTGGACACCCGCAACGGCGTGCTGAACCTGACCAAGCGTCCGCTGATGATCGACCGGCTCGACTGGATCGACGGCTGGCCGGTCGTCAACGCGGGAGCCGGGCCGTCGTCGTCCCCGCAGGCCGCGCCCGTGACGGCCGGCGCCGTCACCACGACGTTCGCGGACGGCTCCTTCGCCGGCTGGCGGGCCGACGGCGACGTCGTCGTCGGGGAGGAGCCGGACGCGGGGCCGTACGCGGCGCTGGACGATGCCGCGCTCACCAGCCGGGAGCGGGCCGCCGGCGACCTGCGCGCCCAGGCGGACCTGCGGATCACGGGCGACGACGGCGCCGCGGGGCTCACGCTCGGCGCGGGCGGAGGCACGGGCGCCGGCGCGGGCGGCGGCGCGGGCGGCGGCCGGGTGACGGCGTGGATCGACAGCGCCGCCGGCGAGCTGCGCGTGGAGACGGGCCGGGGACCCCGGGCCGAGCGTGCGGCGGTACCCCTGCCGTCCGACTTCCCGTACGCCGCCTGGAACGTCGTGACCCTCGACCGGGACGCGCGGTCCGGCACGTACACGGCCACCGTGTCCGCGGACAACCTCAAGGAGCCGCTCGGCACGGTCGCTCTCGACGTGCGGGGGCACGCCGGCCGCGTCCCGGTGGGCGTTACCTCCCGCGGCGGGGCCGACGCCGACAACGTGAGCCTGGTGCCGGCCGCGCGTCCCGTGACCGAGCGCGTGCCCGACCCCGAACCGGGGGAGCTGGTGCCGGAGAGCTCGGACGAGTTCGACGGCGACGTCGTGCCCGGGGCCGCCGGATCGGGCTGGGACTGGGTGCGCGGCCCGGCGGCCGGCGTCCGCCTGGAGGACGGCGCCTTCGCCTGGCCGACCCAGGGCGCCGAGCTGTACCAGGGCACCAACACGGCGTCCGTGCTGACGCGGGCCGCGCCCGCGGGGGACTACCTGGTCGAGACCCGGCTGGACCTCGACGGCATGGGCGTGAACCGGCAGGCCGGGCTCGTGCTCCACGCCGACGACGACCAGTTCGTGAAGCTGGTGCACTCCCAGCTCGGGCTGCTGCGCAAGCCGGGGACTGCGGCGCAGATGGTGGAGTTCACCAAGGAGGCCGCCCGGACGACCAGCACGCCGCCCGTCGCCGCGTACAGCGCCCCGATGTTCGGGGCGGCCCCGGGGGAGACCACGTGGCTGCGGCTGGCAGTGCACCGGGACGCGGCGAACGACGAGTACGAGGTGCGCATGGCGTCCAGCACCGACGGGGAGACCTGGCGGTGGGGCGGCGTCTGGACGTTGCCCGACGACCAGCCCCTGCGCATCGGCCTCGTCTCGATGAACACGGCGGGTGCCACGGCGACCTTCGACTACGTCCGCACGTACACCCAGCCCTGACCCCTTCGTTGAGTGCTGGGTATTTGTCGATCCTGCGGCCGTCAGGCAACAAATACCCAGCACTCAACGAGGCGGGGGTGGGTTCTGGTGAGATCCGACCGAATTGGTGTGGTTTTCTGCCGGGTCGTTGACGGAAAAATTTGGAGGTCCTTATGGTCGCCGGCATGTCGACGACGACAACCGGCAGCTCCGCGCGGCGCGCCCACGAGGGCCGCGTCCTGGCCGCGCTCCGCGACGGGCCCCTGAGCCGCGCCGAGCTCGCCCGGCGCGTGGGCCTGTCCCGCACCACCCTCTCCGAGACCACGGCCGAGCTGCTGCGCCGCGGCGCCGTCGTCGTGGTCGACACCGACGCCGCCACGCGGCGCGGCAGCGGCCGGCCCGCCGAACGGCTCGCGCTCGACCCCGGCTCCGGCCAGTACCTCGGCGTCGACTTCGGCCACCGCCGCGTGCGCGCCGCCGTGGCGGATGCCGCCCGCGAGACCGTCGCCTCCGGCGTCGAGCACTACGACGACGACACGCCGTGGCCCCAGCGGCTCGACCTCGCCTTCCGGCTCGTCGACCGGCTCGCGCGCGAGCACGACCTGCACTTCGGCGAGCTCCAGGCGGTCGGCATCGGCGTCGTCGGCCCGTACGGCGGGTGGCGCGTCGACAGCCGGCAGGTCTCGTGGGCCCGCCGCTCCGCGCCGCACGACGTGCACGGCGCGTTCGCCGAACGGTTCGGCGCGCCCGTCGTCGTGGACAACAACACGCGCCTGGCGGCGCTCGCGGAGGCGGTGTCCCAGCCCGAGGGCACCACCGACCTGCTGTACGTGCGGCTGTCGGACGGCGTGGGCGGCGGCCTCGTCGTCTGCGGGCGGATCGGTACCGGGGCGCACGGGTTCGCCGGCGAGCTGGGCCACATCTGCGTGGACCCGGCGGGCAGCCGGTGCCGGTGCGGCAAGCGCGGCTGCCTGGAGACCGTCGCGTCCGCGCCCGCGATCCTCGCGGCGTGCCGCGCCCAGGGCGCGGAGGTCACCACCTTCGACGACCTGGCCGCCGCCGTGGCCACCAGCGACCCGGTGGTCGAGGCCGTGCTGCGCGACGTCGGCGCGGCCGTGGGCCGGGTGCTCAGCACCGCGGCGCTGACCCTCGACCCCGACGAGATCGTGATCGGCGGCGAGATCGTGCACGTGGCGCCCGTGATCGTCGAGCAGGCGGCGGCCACGCTGCGCTACGAGCTGCACCCGCTGCCCACGGACGAGCCGCTCGTCGTGCGGGCCGGGCGCCTGCGCGACACGGACGGCGCGCTCGGCGCGCTGGCCGCCGCCTTCCACCTGTCCCCGCTGCTGGCCGGCTACCCCCGGCCCGAGGCCGCCGACGACGGCGGGGACCTGCGCGGCACGCTGCGCACCCCGATGCCCGCACCCCTGCACGCACGCCTGAGGAGAGCCCTGTGACCACGTCGACCGTGTCGACCCCGACCCCCGCGCGGAACGGGTCACCGCCCCGCCGCCGGGCGGGCAGACGCACCACGCTGCTGACCCTGAACGCCGTCTCGATCGTGGCGGGCATCGGGATCTGGTGGGTGCTGGCACTCAGCGGCCTCCAGCTCCCGACACCGCCCGAGGTGCTCGCCAAGGCCGTGGACCTGGCGGTCAGCGGCACGCTGGCCGAGGACCTGCTGGCCAGCCTGGGCCGGGTGCTGGCCGGGTTCCTGCTCGGCTCCGCGGCCGCGGTCCCGGTCGGATTCCTCATGGGCTGGTACACCCCGGCCCGGGGCCTGTTCGAGCCGTGGATCCAGTTCTTCCGCACCATCCCGCCACTCGCCCTGCTGCCGCTCGTGCTGGTGCTGATGGGCATCGGCGAGCTGCCCAAGGTGTTCGTCATCTTCCTCGCGGCGTTCCTGGCCTGCGTGATCTCCACCTACCAGGGCGTGGTGAGCGTGGACCGCACGCTCATCAACGCGGCCCGCGTGCTCGGCGCCAAGGACGGCACGATCTTCCTGCGCGTCGTGGTGCCGGCGTCCTCGCCGTTCATCCTCGTGGGCATGCGTGTGGGTCTCGGCTCGGCCTGGGCCACCCTCGTGGCCGCCGAGCTGCTGGCCGCGCAGGCGGGCCTCGGGTTCCGCATGCAGCAGGCCCAGACCTACTACGACCTCGCGACGATCTTCGTCTCCATCGTCGCCATCGGCGTGCTCGGCCTGGTGATGGACCGGCTGCTGCTGCTCGCGGAGACCCGGCTGACCGGATGGCAGGAACGACGATGACCACCGACACCCCCACCCTGACGGAGACCGCCAAGATCTCCGTGCGGGAGACCCGCAAGACCTTCGCCCTCAAGGACGAGGAGTTCGTCGCCCTCGACGGCGTCTCGCTGGACGTGGCCGACAACGAGTTCGTCACCGTCGTGGGCCCCTCGGGCTGCGGCAAGTCCACCCTGATGAACATCGTCGCGGGCCTGGAGACGCCGACGTCGGGCGAGGTGCTCGTGGACGGCGCCGGCGTGACCGGCCCCGGCCCGGAGCGCGGCGTCATCTTCCAGCAGTACGCGCTGTTCCCGTGGCTGACGGTGCGCAAGAACGTCGAGTTCGGGCTCAAGGTCGCGGGCCTGCCCGCCGCCGAGCGGCGCGAGCGCGCCGAGCACTACGTGCGCCTGGTGGGCCTGGAGCAGTTCGCGGACGCGCTGCCCAAGACCCTCTCGGGCGGCATGAAGCAGCGCTGCGCCATCGCCCGCGCCTACGCCGTCAACCCGTCGATCCTGCTGATGGACGAGCCCTTCGGGGCGCTGGACGCCCTGACCCGCGTGCGGCTGCAGGAGCAGCTCCTGGACACCTGGAGCACCGAGAAGCGCACCGTCCTGTTCATCACGCACGACGTCGACGAGGCCGTGTTCCTCGCCGGCCGTGTGGTGGTCATGGCCGCCCGTCCGGGCCGCATCCACGAGGTGATCGACGTCGACCTGCCCTACCCGCGCACCGAGGAGCTGCGGCTCAGCCCCGAGTTCGCGGAGCTGCGCAACCGGGTGTGGCGGGCCGTGTACCACCAGACCCCCGGTGCCCCGGGCCGGACCACCGAGAACCACACCCAGAACTGAGGACCCCCATGCGACTGACCAGGAAGACTCTCGGCGCGGCCGCCGCCGGCCTCGCCCTCGTGCTGTCGGCGACCGCCTGCTCGTCCGGCGGCGCCGCCGCGGACGAGGACGGCGCCGTCGAGGTCAACTTCGGCTACATCCCCGACTTCAACGGCACCAGCCTGCTCGCCATCGCCGAGGACCAGGGCCTCTGGGAGGAGCACGGCATCGACGTGACGACGTCGTCGTTCACCAACGGGCCGCTCCAGATCCAAGCCCTCGGCACGGGCGACCTCGACTTCGGCTACATCGGGCCCGGCGCGTTCTGGCTGCCCGCCTCCGGGCAGGCCAAGATCGTCGCGCTGAACACGCTCGGCCGGGCCGACCGCGTGGTCGCGCAGCCCGGCATCGACTCCGTCGAGGACCTGAAGGGCAAGACCGTCGCCGTGCCGGAGGGCACGTCGGGCGACATGATCCTCACGCTCGCCCTGGCGGAGGCGGGCATGACCAAGGACGACGTCGAGCTGGTGCCCATGGAGCCGCCGGCCATCGTCGCCGCCCTGTCGTCCGGGCAGGTCGACGCCGCGGGCTTCTGGTACCCGGCGCTCGCGACCGTCAAGGAGCAGGTGCCGGACCTGGTCGAGCTCGCCGAGAACACCGACTTCGAGGAGACCGTCGCGTTCCCGACGGCGTTCGTCGCCGGGAACGACGTGGTGGCCGACGATCCCGAGAAGGTGGACGCCGTGCTGAAGGTGCTGCGCGAGGCCATGGCCTACCGCTCGGAGCACCTGGACGAGGCGATCGCGCTCACCGCCGACTTCAACGACCTCGAGCCGGCCGACGTCGAGGCGGACGCCGCCAACGTGGACGTCCTCTCGGCGGAGGAGGTGGACGCGCTGACGCAGGACGGCACCGCCGACACCTGGCTGACCGGCATGCAGGACTACTTCGTGGGCTCCGGCCAGCTCCCCGAGGCCGTGGACCCGGCCGAGTTCTACCTGGGCGACCAGTTCGTCACGGCCGGTGAGTGACCCGGTGAGCGGCGCAGCGGGGGCCAAGAACGTCCTGTTCCTCATGACCGACCAGCACCGGGCCGACACGCTGGGCGCCTACGGCAACCCGCGCGCGTCCACGCCGGTGCTCGACCGGCTCGCGGCGTCGGGCACCCGGTTCGACCGCTGGTACACGCCGACGGCGATCTGCACGCCGTCGCGCGCGAGCCTGCTCACGGGCCAGGCGCCGTTCCGGCACCGGGTGCTGGCCAACCACGAGCGCAACGTCGGCTACCAGGAGGACCTCGCCGACGGCACGTTCACCTTTGTCGAGGCCCTGCGCGAGCACGGGTACAACACCGGCCTGGTCGGCAAGTGGCACGCCGGCACGGAGCGCAACGCCGCGTCCTTCGGGTTCGACGGGCCGGACCTGCCCGGCTGGCACAACCCCGTCGACAACGCGGACTACCTGGCCTACCTGGCGGAGCACGACCTGCCGCCGTACGAGATCAGCGACCGCGTGCGCGGCACGCTGCCCAACGGCGGGCCGGGCAACCTCCTGGCCGCCCGGCTGCACCAGCCGGCCGAGGCCACGTTCGAGCACTACCTGGCCACGCGCACGATCGAGCTGCTGGAGCGGTACGCGGACGACTTCCGGTCGGGGGAGCGGCCCTTCTTCCTGGAGCTGAGCTTCTTCGGACCGCACCTGCCGTACATCGTGCCGGACGAGTACTTCGACCTCTTCGACCCGGCCGACGTCGAGCTGCCCGCCTCGATCGCCGAGACGTTCGAGGGCAAGCCGCCCGTGCAGGCCAACTACAGCGCGCACTGGACGTTCGACACCATGCCGATCGAGGTGACGCGCAAGCTCGTCGCGGTCTACTGGGGCTACGTGACGCTCATCGACCAGCAGATCGGCCGGGTGCTCGATGCCCTGGAGCGGCTCGGGCTGGTGGACGACACCGCGGTGTTCTTCACGTGCGACCACGGCGAGTTCACCGGCGCGCACCGGCTGCACGACAAGGGCCCGGCGATGTACGAGGACATCTACCGCACGCCCGGCCTGCTGAGGGTCCCCGGCGGCCCGGCAGGCCAGGTGCGCACCGAGTTCGTGAGCCTGCTGGACTGCACGGCCACGATCCTGGAGCTGGCCGGGATCGACCCGGCCCCCGCGGTGGACTCACGCAGCCTGCTGCCGCTGGCCCACGGGGACGACGTCGAGTGGCAGCCGGACATCGTGTGCGAGTTCCACGGGCACCACTTCCCCTACCCGCAGCGCATGCTGCGGGAGGACCGGTACAAGCTCGTGGTCAACCCGGACTCCGTCAACGAGCTCTACGACCTGCACACCGACCCGGACGAGCTGACCAACGCCTACGCCGACCCGGCGCTCGCGGACGTGCGGCACCGCATGATGGGGCGGCTGTACCGGTTGCTCCGCGACCGCGGCGACAACTTCTACCACTGGATGACCACGATGTACGACGTCGGCGAGGTGGACCACGACCCGACCCAGTCGGGGCTGGACGAGACGACGTACGCGGCGCGGTAGGCCTGCCCGGCCGGGCTCAGGCCCGGCGCAGGTAGTCGATCAGCAGGTCGAAGGCGGCTTCCAGCTGGTCGGACCGGCCCGTGGCGCGCAGCACCTGGACCCCGCCCTGGATCCCGGCGACGAACGCCGCCGCGGTCCGGTCGGGGTCCAGGTCTGCGCGCACCTGGCCGCTGCGCTGCATCGAGACGACGCCGGCCCGGATCGCCCGCTGCCACTGGGCCAGCAGCTCCGTGATCACCTCGGCGGTGCCGGGCGAGCCCGACATCTGGTCCATGAGCGCGCCGAGCGGGCAGTGCCGGCCCTGGGCGCGGTACCGGGCGACCACGCTGTCGCGCCACGCCGTCCACGACTCCCACGAGTCGAGCGCGCTGAGGTGCGGCTCCTGGTCGGTCAGCACGCCGTCCGCCTCGTACCGGGCGACGGCCAGCAGCAGCCCCTCCTTGCCGTCGGGGAAGTAGTGGAAGATCTGGCCCTTGCTGGTGCGCGTCACGGCGCCCACGTCGTCCAGCGTGACCGTGCCCGGGGCGTTGCCGCGCAGGTACTCGGCGGCGCCCTCGATGATGCGCTGTCGGGTCGCCTGGCCCTTCGGGGTGAGCTTCACACCGGAGACGGTACGGGCGATCTTCTGGACTTGCTAGTCCAAAAATGGGTTCCTAGCGTCGTGGACATGACACAACGACTGCAAGGCCGGACCGCCCTCGTGACCGGGTCCACGAGCAACATCGGACGGGCGATCGCGGAGGCGCTCGCCGCCCAGGGCGCGCACGTCGTCGTCTCCGGGCGCAGCACGGAGCGCGGCGCGGAGGTCGTGGCCGGAATCCGTGAGCGGGGCGGGCGGGCCGACTTCGTCGCGGCCGACCTCGACGGCAGCCCGGAGGCGAGCCATGGCTTGGCCGCCGCGGCCACCGAGCTGCTCGGCGGGCGGCTCGACATCCTGGTGAACAACGCGGGCGTCTACGCACCGACCGTGTTCCTGGCCGACACGGACTCCGCGACCTTCGACCGCTACTACGCCGTGAACGTCAAGGCCCCCTACTTCCTCACCCAGGTGGTGGCGCCGCGCATGGTGGCCGACGGCGGCGGCGTGATCATCAACCTCGGCTCCTGGGTGGCCCGGCTCGCCACGCCGCTCGGCGGCCTGTACGCCTCGACCAAGAGCGCGCTGGAGTCGCTGACCCGCTCGTGGGCCGCCGAGTTCGGTCCGCAGGGCGTGCGCGTCAACGCGGTCTCGCCGGGCGTCATCCGGCCGCCGCACCTCGATCCCGCCGCAGACTTCGCGGGCGCGATGACCTCCGGCACGCCCGCGGGCGGCCCGGGCCATCCGGACGCGATCGGCGCGGCGGTGGTCTACCTCGCCTCGGACGACGCGGCCTTCGTCCACGGCGCGACGCTCGACGTCGACGGTGGACGGGCCAACGTGGCGGTTGTCGCCGGCTGACCGCACCGATGACCGCACCCGATGACCATGCACCTGCTGCCAGGATCTGACAGGTTCTGGCAGCAAGTGCATGGTCCGCTTTCGGATGAAAGTGCGGCTTGTCGGTAGATTTCACCCAAAATCTACTGATGTCACCTCAGGTCAGGGTCGTGGCGTGTCAGGGTGAGCGAGGCGCCGGGGCCCGCTGGGGGTCGCGGGCCGTCGCACACGGAGGTCGACGATGCGCACACGTCTCGTACGGGCACGGGGTCTGGGCCGGGTCCGGTGGAGCGGGGTGGCGGCCCTCGCCGTCGCGGCCGGGGTGCTGGTGGCGCCGGGCGCCGTCGCGCAGGACGTCACGTCGGCCGCCGTCGTGCAGGACGCCGCGCCGTCGGACACCGGGACGCGGGCCGTCGCCGACGTCCCCGCCGGCTACTACGACAGCGCCGCGGGCCTGACGGGCGAGGCGCTCAAGGCTGAGCTGAACGACATCATCAGCGACGCCGACGCCCTCTCCTACAGCCAGGTGTGGGACGGCCTGATGGCCACCGACGAGGACCCGGCGAACCCGAACAACGTGATCCTCCTGTACAGCGGCGAGTCGCGGGCCAAGAGCCTGAACGGCGGCGACGTCGGCGACTGGAACCGGGAGCACGTCTGGGCCAAGTCGCACGGCGACTTCGGCACGTCCACCGGGCCCGGCACCGACCTGCACCACCTGCGGCCCACGGACGTCCAGGTCAACAGCATCCGGGGCAACAAGGACTTCGACGAAGGCGGAAGCGCGGTGAGCGGCGCGCCCGGCAACTACACCGACGCAGACTCCTTCGAGCCCCGCGACGAGGTCAAGGGCGATGTCGCGCGCATGATCCTGTACATGGCGGTGCGCTGGGAGGGCGAGGACAGCTTCGCGGACCTGGAGCCCAACGACACCGTGAACAACGGCTCGGCCCCGTACCACGGCAAGCTCTCCACGCTGCTGGAGTGGAACGGCGCCGACCCGGTGTCCTCGTTCGAGGCCCACCGGAACGACGTCATCTACGAGCAGTTCCAGCACAACCGCAACCCGTTCGTCGACCACCCGGAGTGGGCCGACGCCATCTGGGGCTGACCAGATCCAGCGGCACGTGTCAGACCTACAGGTCACCCGGGTGACCTGTAGGTCTGACACGGCGATCTCCGTACCCTGGAGAGGGAACCGGGAGGTGGTCACCGTGCCGGACGAGGTCACGTCAGCACCGCGGATCCCGCCGCGCTGGTTCGTGCGGCTCGCCTGGCAGGTCCACCGCGGCCTGTACCGCGCCAGCGGCGGCCGGCTCGGGCTCCGGCGTCCCCGGGGGCACCGCTGGGGCATGATGCGCCTGACCACCACCGGACGCCGCACCGGCCGTGAGCACAGCGTGATCGTCGCCTACGTCGAGGACGGCGCCGACCTCGTCACGCTCGCCATGAACGGCTGGGCCCAGGGCCACCCCAGCTGGTGGCTCAACCTGCGGACCCACCCCGAGGCCACCGTGGACCTGGTCGACGAGGACTCGCGCGCCGTCCGCGCCCATGCGGCGCAGGGTGCCGAGCGCGTCCGGCTCTGGACCAGGTGGCGCGACTACGACCATCAGCTCGACGCCTACGCCGCGCTCCGCACGACCGAGACGCCCGTGGTGGTGCTGCACCCATGGGACGAGCCCGCGCACCACTGAACCGCCCCAGGGCGTGAGGCGCCGAGCGTCACAGCGTGGCCGATGCCAGCGCCTCGTCGTGCCCGTCCAGCGTGATCTCGATGCGGTCCATGTCGGTGAGCGACACGGCCGTCGACGCGTCCAGGCCCGTCGTCTGGCCGCCCGACCACGACCACGTCGCCGCGACCGTCCGCGCCCCGTCCCGCCCGACCAGCACGAGCTCGTACCGGATCGGCTCCGGCGGCACGTACACGCCCTCGGGTGGCGGCTCCCCGGGATCCGGCGGGTAGTGGCAGCTCCACCGGAACTTGGTGCCCCAGGTGGTGGGCGTCGCCACCACCTCCGCGCGCATGTCCGCCCCGGCCACCGGCCGCAGCTCGATGGTCCGGGCCGTGGTGGTGGCGGTGGCCGACGGCGGGGTGGTGCCCCCGGCGTCCGGCACCCCGCCGTCCGGCGTGCCGAACAGGCCGGCCGCCGTGAGCGCCGAACCGCCCACCGCGCCGGCGACCACGAGCACGCTCGCGGCCACGGCGCCCAGTGCCCGCCGCCGGAACCGGGACCGGCGGGCGGCACGGGCGAGGCTCGTGAGCGGGACGACGTCGGCCGGCCGCCGGGGGGCGTGCTCCCCGGACGGCGCTCCGCCGTCGGGCAGCCCGGGGGTCCCGGGCGTGCCGGGCGGGCCGGGCAGGCCGGGCGTCTCGGCGACGAGCGCCTCCGCGTGGGCCGGGCTGATGGTGCCGAGCAGGCCCGGCAGGCCCGCGAGCTCCGCCACCGCCGCGCGGCACGCGGCGCACTCGGCCAGGTGCCGCTCGTAGGCGCGCCGGTCGCTCGGGCTCAGCGCGCCGAGCACGTAGGCCGCGTCCCATTCGGCGTACCGGTCGCCGCCACCGGCTGACTCTGCCGCGGGGATCATGCCGTGACTCCTTTCTCCTGCAGTGCCAGGCGCAGCGCCCGCAGCCCGTAGTGCAGCCGCGACTTGACCGTCCCGGCGGGGACGCCCAGCTCGGTCGAGAGCTCGGCCACCGAACGTCCCCCGTAGTACGCGCCGACCACCACCGCGCGGTGCGACGGCGAGAGCGACAGCAGCGCGTCGGCCACCAGCCACGAGTCCAGCACGGACTGGGTGGTGTCGCGCTCCTCGCGGTCGGGCAGGTGCCCGGTGGAGTGCTCGCGGGTGCGGCGGGCGCTGCGGAGGTGGTCGACCGTGAGGTTCCGCGCCACCGTGAACAGCCAGGCGCGCACGGAGTCCTCCGAGCGTTCCAGCACCTCGGGGTGGCGCCACGCGCGCAGCAGGGTCTCCTGCACCACGTCGCGCGCCTCCTCCTCGTCGCCCGTGCGGCGCACGACGTACCGGTACAGCGCGTCGGCGTGCGTGTCGTGCACCGCCTCGAGGAGCTCGTCCTCGGCACCCACGAGCGGCTCCTTCCGTGTGTGTCGGTTTCCTGTGCGTCGGTTCCTGTGTGTCGGTTGCCGGTCCGGTCGCTACCGCGTCACTGCCCGGGGGCGAGCTGCAGCGAGAACTCGATGCTGCCCTCATCCTCCACCGTCACGAACCCGAGGTCCGGCGCCTCGACGCCGAAGTCCTCGAACGTGACCGGCACGCTGCCCACGACCTGCACCGGGTCGCCGTTGGTCGCGTCGCCCGCGACCTCGGCGTCGAACGTGGCCGGCTGGGTGACGCCGTGCACGGTGAGGTCTCCGGTCAGCTCCACCGACGTGGCGCCCTCCTCGATCGGCGCCGGCTCGGTGAGCACGAACGTCGCGGTCGGGAACTGGCCCACCTCCATCGCGGTGTCGCGGAAGTACCCGTCGCGGTTGGCCTCGTCGGTGGCCACGCTCGCGATGTCCACCTCGATGTCGGCGGCGCTGATCGCGCCGTCCGCGACGGTCACCGACCCGGTGACGTCCTCGGTGCGCCCGGTCACGGTCACGTCCTCGCCCTGCAGCACCTCCTCGACGCGGTAGCCCGCGAACGACCCGTCGGTCACCGTCCAGGTCCCGGCGGCCGCCTCGGCGTCGGGCAGCGGTGCCGCCGACGCCGCCAGGCTCGGCGCCTCCGCGGCGGCCTCGTTGGCCCAGTCCGCGTACAGGCCCGGCCCGAAGATCGCCGCCGCCCCGCCGATCACGACCACGGCCGCTCCGACGCCGACGCCTACCTTTGCCCCAGTGCGCACGCTCCGCCCCTCTCGTTCGCAGGCCGACCGGATACCGGCCTCTGCCCCGTACGACGGGTGAAAGGGCGTACCGGTTCAATGCGGGCTCGAGTCAGATCCGACCGATCTGATGGCGGGCGGTCCGATGAGTTCAGCAGGCCTGGCCGGTCAGGGCTGGTGGGCGTGCGTCGCGCGGCCCTGGCACCAGTTCACCTGGAGGCATCATGACCGACACCTTCGACGTCGACGTGACCCGCGACCTCGACGGACCCGTCGAGGCGGCCTGGGCCGCGTGGAGCACCCCCGAAGGCCTGCGCGCCTGGTGGGGGCCCGGTCCCTTCACCTGCCCCGCGGCCGAGGTCGACCTGCGGGTGGGCGGTCGCGCGCTCGTCGCGATGCGCGCCCCCGCCGAGTACGGCGGCGGCGACACGTGGTCCACCTGGGACTTCACGCTCGTCGAGCCGGTGCGGCGCATCGAGTACACGTTCCGGTTCAGCGACCCCGAGGGCGCGCCGCAGGACCCGCCCATGGACGACGTCCCGGCCGAGGGGCACCACGAGGTCGAGATCACCGGCCTGGGCGACGGACGCAGCCGCATCCACATGGTCGAGCACGGGTACACGTCCGCCGCGGCCCGCGACATGTCGCAGCAGGGCCTGGAGGCGTGCCTCGACAAGATGGCCGGGTTCGTGGCGGACCGCTGACGCCGTCACCGGCGCCCCTCTCCCGGCCGCCCCGCGCCCCGGCGTCCGGCACGGAGCAGGACGACGGCGAGGGCCACGAGCAGCACTCCGGCCGCCGGCGCCTGGGCGAGCGCGGCCGGCGCACCCCAGGCGTCCGCGGCCCGGCCCGCGAGCGACGCCGCCAGCGCGGACCCGGCGGCGCTCGCGGAGTTGTTCCAGGTGAACGCCTGCGTGAGCACGGCCGGGCGGACCGCTCGCTCGGTCAGCACGGTGAGCAGCACGAGGGTCGGCGGCACGGCGGCCTCCGTGAGCACCAGGGCGAGGCCCAGCCAGACGGCGGACGGCGCGAACGGCAGCAGCGCGGCGGCCGCCGTCAGCCAGGCGGTGACGACCACGAGCTGGAGGCGGGCCGGGGTGCGGCGTCGGCGCCGTCCGTAGAGCCAGCCCGACAGGAGGCCGGCCACGCTCCCGGCGGCGACGACCGGCGCCGCCGCCCCCGGCGTCCCGTGGCCGACGGCGAAGGCGGTGACCGCCACTCCCATGGTGCCGAAGTACAGGCCGACGGCGAGGTTCAGGAGCGCGAGGAGCAGGAACGCCGGCGCGTGCAGGGTGGACCGTGCGCCGCGGACGCGTGCGGCGTCGGTGTGCGGCGGAGGTGCGGTGCGGCGCTGGAGGGTCAGGGCCGTGCCGCCGCCCAGGATCAGGGCCGCCGCGGTGAGGGTGGCCGCCGCCGCGTGGCCCGCCGCGCCCAGGGCGGTGACCAGCACCGGCCCGAGCAGGAAGCTCGAGGCGTTGGCCAGCGACTCCAGGGAGAACGCGCCGGGCAGGTCGTCGGCGCGGTCGCCGCGCAGGAGGTACGCCCAGCGTGCGGCGGACAGGGCGCCGAGCTGGGGGACCGCCGCGCCCGCGCACCCGGCGGCGACCACCGCCGACGTCGGCGAGTGCGCCAGGAGGACGCAGGCGACGGCGGTGCCGTGCGCGACCAGGTAGAGGGGGAGCAGGCGGGTCTGGCCGAACCGGTCGACGAGACGGGCGAGCTGCGGGCCGACCACCGCCTCGGCCAGCGCGAAGGCCGCGGCGGCGAGGCCGGCCGTGGCGTACGAGCCGGTGCGGTCGCGCAGCAGCCACACCAGGCCGAGGCCCGTCATGGCGATGCCGACACGGCCGGTGGTCGCGGCGAGGAAGAAGGCGGCGGCGCCGGGCGCGCGCAGCAGGGAACGGTAGCCGGAGGCGGCTGCAGACATGGGTGTCCTTCGTCGCCGCCCGGCGGGACGGGCCACCCGGGGCCGCCGGCGCCTGAGGCTGCGATGGGACGCGGCCCGGGCCGATGCGGACCCGGACGACTGCCACGGACGCTAGCAGGCCTAACGGGTCAGCGGAACCTCGTCGTGCCGCGCGACGCCGAACGTGCTGCCCGGGTACCGCAGCCCGGAGAAGTACATGTTGGTGTGGGCCACGATCTGCTCGCCGGTGATCGGCACGCCGTCCCACACGGTGTCGGTGGTGGTGTGCGCGTCGCTCACGAGGGTCACGTCGTAGCCGAGCGCGGCGGCCCGCTGTGTCGTCGTGCGGACGCAGAAGTCGGACTGCGCGCCCGCGACGACCAGGCGCGTGGTGCCGAGCGCGTCGAGGACGTCGCGGAGGTCGGTGTCGGCGAACGAGTCGCGGTACGCCTTGTGCACGAGCGGCTCGTCGGGGCGGCGGTCCAGCCCGTCCGCGAGGGCCCAGCCCGGGGTGTCCCGCTCCAGGCCGGGCTCGTGGTGCTGCACCCAGACGACGGGCGTCCCGACGGCACGGGCACGGTCCGCGAGAGCGGCGGAGCGGGTGATGACGCCGTCGGCGTCGAAGCACCCCTGCACGACGTCGGCCTGGAGGTCGATGAGGAGGACGGCGGTGGTCTGGGGCGTGGTCATGGGCAGGGGGCCTCGCTGAAGTTGTCGGGATCGTCGAGCGGGAACCGGTAGCAGACCGTGTCCGCGTCCCCGGTGGGCTGGCCGGTCCAGTCCGTGAGCTCGCGGGAGTATTCGACCACGATCTCGCTCGGGGACTCGTCGACGACCGTTCCGTCCTCGATCGCCTCCGGGCGCGGCGACAGGTGCTGGTGACGGGGCCTCGAGGTCGTCATGAGTCGTATCGTGTCAGGTGAGCGGGCCGCCCGAACCAGGCCCACAGCGGGCGCGCCGTGGCCAGGACGACGACGGCGAACAGCGACTGGTTCACGAGCCCGGCGAACGACAGGCCCTCGGTCAGGGCGAGCACCGTCCCGTTCACCGCGACGTCGACCACGATGACGACGACGCCGAGGAGCACACCGAGCCTTCGCCGGAGGAGCAGCAGGACGACGACGAGCGGGTCGATCACGGTGAGCGAGACCCAGAACACGCGCACCGCCGTCGGGAAACCGGCGTAGACCTCCGTGCCGCCCAGCACGAGGTCGACGACGTGGGTGGTGGTGCCGACCAGGTAGCCGAGCACCCAGACGAGCCGGACGACCTGGAGCGCGCGGTCCGACACGGCACTACCCGGCCAGGCGCATCGCGATGCTCGCCGGCGCCGTCTCGACGAAACCCAGGCTGCGGTACAGCGGCCGGCCGGGCTCGTCCGCGTTGAGCGTGACGTACGGGCCGTCGGGCGCGCGGTCCGCGATCTGGTCGAGGAGCCACGTCATCACCCGGCGGCCCAGGCCGCGGCTCTGGTGCTCGGGCAGGGTCGCGATGTCGGCGATGTGGAAGTACCAGCCGCCGTCGCCCAGCGTCCGGCCCATCGCGACCGCCCGGTCCGTCGCGACCTCGCGGACGTGGCAGAAGGCCCAGCTCGCCGTCAGCGCGGGCGCGGCCTGCTCGGCATTCTTGGGGGAGAGGCCGGACGCCGCGCGCAGGTGCAGGTACTCGTCGACGCTGGGCGCGGTGGGGACCAGGAGGTACGGGTCGTCGCTCATGAAGGCACCCTACGCATGAGCGCGTCTCGGAATGGTGACCGGGCGGCGATGGAGCGGCTGCTGGCGACGGCCTGATCGGCGGTCCGCGTTACGCGGCGAGCTCCGCCAGGAGGCGCTCGCGGAGTCGCACGAGCTGGTCTGCTGACTCCTCGGGGGTGACGCCGTCGGTGAAGACAGTGGCGGCGGCGAGCTCGCCGGCCAGCGGGTCCGCGACCCACCGCGCGATCCAGTCGTGGCCCTCGATGATCCAGTCCTTGCCCCGGCTCGCGACCGCGCGCTCGCGCAGCACGGTCACTGACCGCTCGGGGTCGGGGCTGGGCACCAGGTGGACGACGTCGGGGACCGGCGCCAGCGCCCCCCGCACCCGGTCGGCGTGCTCCGGACTGGTGAAGCTGGTGTAGCCCGCGCCGAACGCGATGACCGCCTCCGGGTGCTCCTCGATGACGCGCTGCACCGCGTGTGCGCGGGCCGGCTCCCACTCGCGTTCGGCGCCGGCCCAGCCGACGGCGTCGTCCCGTTCGAGGAGCCGGTCCAGGCTCCAGCCGACCTCGGCGCAGTAGGTCCAGGCGATGTCGTCGATGTCCACGAACGGGAGCCCGGTCCGCTCGGCGACCAGGGCGCCGAGCGTGGACTTCCCCGCGGCGAGCGGGCCAACCAGGATCATCGGCGAACCTTCCGTGGTGTGGGTGAAATGCGTAAGTATCACCCGTGGTGCCGTGGTGGGGCGGCAGCGACGCTCCGCGCGCCCGGCGGAACTGCCCGTGCTCCGCGGGCCGGTGTCGGCGACGATGAAAGCATGGTCCGGGTGCTGGGCGTCGACGTCGCGAAGAAGTACTGGGTCGCGGTCGCGAGCGACCTGCGTGCGTACGCGGACCTGACGCTCACCGGTGTGCTCGCGGCGGCGGACGCGGATGGTCCGGTCGAGGTGGTCGGTATCGACATGCCTATCGGTATGCCCGACGGCGTCCGATACCGCCGCGCCGATGTCCTGGCGCGTCAGGCTGTCGGACTGCGCCGGTCGTCGGTGTTCATGACGCCGCCGCAGGCCGCCCTGATGGCACCGACCTATGCCGCGGCGCTGGAGATCGCGCGTCGGGAGTCCGGCAAGGGGATCAGCAAGCAGGCGTGGGTGCTTGGGCCGCGCATCCTGGAGGTCGACGCAGTGGTGCGGTCGGTCGACCGTCGCATCGCGGAGGTGCATCCCGAGCTGTCTTTCGTCACTCTCGCCGGGCGTCACCTGCCGGCGTCCAAGTCGACGTGGGCAGGGCTGGAGGACCGGCGGGCGCTGCTCGCCGGGGCCGGGTTCACGTTGCCCGCCGATCTCGGGCGGGCGGGGCAGGTATCCGGGCCCGACGACGTGCTCGACGCCGCCGTGGCGTGCTGGACCGCGTCCCGAGTGGCTGAGGGGGTGGCCGCGCGTCACCCCGATCCGCCGGAGGAGCTCGACGGGATCGCCGCGTGCATCCACGCCTGACCAGCGTTCGCCGTGGTCGGGTCGGGGCCCCGTACCTGACACCACCAGGACGAGGGGTGTCGGGTGCGGCGAACATCGCTCACCTGGAACATGCGCAGTCCATCTCAGCCGGACTGTTCGGCCAGGGTGAACTATGCGGGGCCTCCGTGAACGCAGTACGGGAGACCCGGCGCCCCTGGGATGTGTCTACCTTGCCTGGCCGGCCTTCGCTGGGCTAGGCCCTATACCGAGGCCGGACGGTGGTGGTCCAGGTAGTTCTGCGTGGTCGTGAGGCTCGTCATGTCGGGCATCCGGTCGAGGTAGGCCAGGCCGTCGAGGTGGTCGATCTCGTGCTGGAAGACGCGCGCCGCGTACCCGCTGACCTCGCTGGTGATCGTCTGGCCGGTCTCGTCGGTGTACCGGACCGTGATGCTCTCGGACCGGGGCACCAGGCCCAGGTACCCGGGCACGCTGAAGCAGCCCTCCCAGTCCAGCACTGTCTCGGCGGAGCGCTCCAGGACGGTCGGGTTCAGGATCTGGATCAGGCCGGTCTCGGGCCGGTCGGGGAAGACGTCGGTCCGGCGGACCTCGACGATCGCAGCCCGCACCGAGACGCCGATCTGCGGGGCGGCCAGCCCGGCGCCGTTCAGCTCGCGCAGCCGGGTGGTGAGGGTCGCCAGCAGCTCCGGGGCCTCGCCGGGCTCGATCTGCGAGGTGGGGGCCTTCAGGCGCGGGTCGCCGATCGTGACGAGGCCGGCGTCGGCGACACCCTTGATCCAGTTGTCGTCGCTGCGGTGCTGGGTCACTCGATTCCTTCCGGGGCGGGCGTGGTTCCGCGCCACCGTACCCGCGGCGTGATTGCGTGGGACGCATCCACGCTGGGCGCAGGCCGCATCACCAGGGGAGACACATGTCGGACGCACGCCGGGACCGGCTCGCCGGGCTCCTCGTCGAGGCTGCCACCCGGTTCGGCGTGACGTTCGCCGGCAGGCCGGTCCGGGGGGCCTACGACCGGACCCTCGCCGTCCGCACGTCCGGCCCGGCGTGGCTGCGGGTCACGGCACAGCCGCCCGAGTGGGCCCAGGGCGAGATCTGGACCGGCATAGCCACCGCGACGGGCGAGGCCTTCGACGACATCCCGATGCCCCGCCACCTGCGGTCCGCGGAGTGGGTCGCGCGGTGGGACGACGTCGACCAGGTCGTCCGGGCGGACCTCATCACCTTCGTGGACCAGCCGGCGGTGGGCACCGGCCTCGTGCTCGACCATCCGGTCGACCTGTCCGACACCTGGTGGGCCGGACTGCGGGCCGGGCTCGACACCCTGCGCCGGGTCACCGGGACCGAACGCCGGGTCCTGGAGCCCGACGTCCTCCGGTCCTCGGTCCGCGCCCAGTTCGGCGTGGAGATCGACCTCGTCCGGATCGAGTGGGAGGTCGCCCACGGCGACCTGCACTTCGGCAACCTCACCGCCCCGAACCTGACGATCCTCGACTGGGAGTACTGGGGCTGGGCGCCCGCGGGGTACGACGCCGCCGTCCTCGCCTGCTCCGCGATCCGCCAGCCTGATGTCGCAGCCCGGGTCCGCGCCGAGTTCGCCGACGTTCTCGACACGTACTCCGGCGTGGTCGCCCAGCTCACCGCCGCGGACAAGTACCTGCGGCTGGTCGGCATCGGCGCGTACCCGGAGATCGCGGAACCGGTCCGGCGTCAGGCGGAGGCGGTCGTCCGCGACCGGTTCGCCTGACCGGCCGCGCGCGTGTGGCTGGGTCCGCGCGGCGGGCGCCGTCAGGCGGCGGGGACCGTGCGGACGGCGTCGAGCCCCAGGGTGCGGTTGAGCTTCCCCGTGATCCGTGCGGTCACCGTGCGCGGGAGGAACCGCGGGAGCCACGACGCGACCTGGTTCAGCCGCCGCCCCGGGTACGACACGCTCCTGCCGCGCGCGAAGTCGTCGAGGGTGCGGCGGGCCACGTCGTCGGGGCGGTCGACGAACCGCCGGTCCATGGTGTGGGTGGTGCCCGCGAAGAACGCGGTGTCGGTCCCGCCGGGGTGGGCGGCCATGACGCGGACGCCCGTGCCGCGCAGCTCCTCGGCCAGCGCCTCGGTGAACGACAGCACGAACGCCTTGGTCGCGGCGTAGCTCGCCTGGTAGGGCATCGGCTGGAAGGCTGCCGTCGAGGCGACGTTGATGATGCCGCCGCTGTCCCGGGCCGCCATCGGGGTGCCGAACCAGTAGGTCAGTGCCATGAGGGCGGAGACGTTGAGGTCGACCGCCGTCTGCTGGGGCTCGAACGGGCGGTCCAGGAAGGGACCTGCGGGGCCCATGCCCGCGTTGTTGATCAGCAGGTCGACCGGTGCCGAGGCAGGGTCGAGGTCGCGCACAAGGGTGGCGACCTGGTTGCGGTCGGTCAGGTCCACCGCGCGGGTGGTCACCGTGACGTCGTGTGCAGCGCGGATCCGCGCGGCCAGCTCGTCGAGCGCCGGGGCCGAGCGGGCGACGAGCACGAGGTCCGAGCCGCGCCGAGCGAGCTCGGTGGCGTAGGCCGTGCCGAGGCCGCGGGAGGCTCCGGTCACGAGGGTGGTGGTGCCGCGGTAGCTGTGCATGGTCCGCCTTCATCCCTTGATGCTTCGAGTCTCGAAGTAGTTTGACCCTAACACCTTCGAGTCTCGAACTAATACGGGCTAGGATCGCTGGATGAGCCAGACCGATCTCGAAGCCGTCGTCCGGGCGAACCACGAGCTCTTCATGCTCACGGGCGACCGGGTGGCCGACGTCGTCGCGCGGCATCGGCTCACGCTCCAGACGGCGCAGGCGCTGTGGGTCATCGACCCGGAGGAGGCGCCGCCGTCGATGAAGGTGATGAGCGAACGCCTGCACTGCAACGCGCCGAACCTCAGCTTCGTGACCAACCAGCTCGTCGAGCGCGGCCTGGTCGAGCGCGCCACCGACCCGCACGACCGCCGGTCCCGCGTCGTGGTCCTGACCGCGGAGGGCAGGCGCGTGCGCGCCGAGATCATCGCCGGGACGCTGGACCGGACGCCGTTCGCCGGCCTGGACGCCGACGACCTGCGGGAGCTGGCCGGGCTGCTGGCAAAGGCGCTCGCGGCGCGGGACGACACAGCCGCCGCCGAGCGGGTCGCGGGCTAGCGAACCTTCACTTCCGCTGGCCTGCGACCTCCAGCAGCACGTCCACGAGCCGCTCGGCGGCGTCGGGCACCCCGTTCTTGCGGGCGGCGTCGGCCATGCGCTCGCGCCGTCCGGCGTCGTCCAGGAGCCCGGCCAGCGCCCCGCGCAGGTCCGAGAACGTGAGGTCGCCCTCCAGGGCGACGGCCGCGCCCAGGTCCTGCAGGCGGCGCGCGTTGTGCGCCTGCTCGTTCCCGGCCGACGACGCTAGCGGGATCAGCACCGCGGGCTTGCCCAGCGCCGTCAGCTCGGCGATCGTCCCGGCCCCGCTGCGGGAGATGACGACGTCGGCCAGGGCGAGCACGTCCGGCAGCTCCGCGCCGACGAACCCGAGCACGCGGTACCGCGCGGCCAGCTCCGCCGGGAGCGTGGCGGTGCGCTCGAACATCTCCTTGAGGTTGTTCGGGCCGCACTGGTGGATCACGTTCGCGCGCTGGAGCATCCAGGGCAGTGTCTCGGCGACCAGCTCGTTGATCTGCACCGACCCCTGCGCGCCGCCCGTGACGTACAGGACGGGCAGGTCGGGGTCGAACGAGTCGAGGCCCAGCGCGTCGACGGCCTTGAGCGGCTCGCCGGTCAGCACCTCGGCGCGCACCGGGTTGCCGGTCACGACGGCCCGCTCGCGTACGGCGTCCGGCAGGAGCTCCAGCGTGGACGACGACGACACGGCGACGCGCGTGGCCCGCTTGGCCAACAGGCGGTTGGCCAGCCCGAGCCGCACGGTCTGCTCGTGCACCACGAGCGGACGGCGGACCAGGCCCGCCGCGATCCCGACCGGTACGGCGACGTAGCCGCCCGTCGACAGGATCACGTCCGGCTTGAACTCGGCCACGATCGAGCGCGCCTGCGCGACACCGAGCGGCACCCGCGCCATGTCCTTCATGTTGCTGGCCGACAGCATGCCCAGCGGGTTGGCCGAGCGGCGCAGCTTGCCCGTCGCCACCGGCAGGAACCGGATGCCCTCGGACGCCGTGACCCGGGCCTCCAGCCCGTCGGCCGTGCCCGCCCACAGGACGCTGACGGCGGTGCCTTGTTCGGCCAGCCGGGTCTGCAGCGCGCGCAGCGTCGTGAGCGCCGGGTACGTGTGGCCGCCGGTCCCGCCACCGGTGACGAGCAGTCGGAACTCGGACGGCTGTGAACTCACGAGACATCTCCCTGGACGGCAGCGGAAGGGGGCGTGATCCCCACTCTAGGGGGTCGACGGCGGTCGTCCGCTTCGCGAGTGAGGTACGGATAGTCGCAGGTCAGGGTGTCGGGGTGGGTCCGCAGGGCGCGGCCAGGGAGGGCCTGGCGCAGACCTACGAAAACTGGAGTTCGAGTAAAGAAATGTGCCGACATGAATGGCGGAAAGGTGTCCTATTTCTACTTGCGCATTTGTCTTGACGGCTCTCTGCAATTGCTGGCAGGATCTCGGCCACCCATCGAACTGGGTGCCAAATGGTCACGAGACGAACGTTGAAATCGGTCGGCCCTGGCTCGGAATTGCGACAGAGAGTAGAAGGTTATGGGCGGCGTGATCGCCACGGGCGTCTACGTGCGGGTGACCGGGATGTCGAGCCTGGAGCGCGGCTCCGAGGGAGTCGTGAAGACCGTCCGGCAGGGGTGGGCCGGGAAGGAGGCCGTGGTGGTGGCTCCGGGCCCGCTGCGGTCCCGAGAATTCACCGTTCCGCTGGTCGACCTCTCGATGAAGTGAGGCGCGCCGCCCGTGCGGAGAGCGCGGCGATCGTCGCGATGACGTCCATTCCGGACGGCGCCGCGCACGGTGGCCCAGGCACCGGAGCAGGTGCTTTTCCCTGCTGTTCGAATGGGCTGTAAGCCGGTGCATTGTTGCAGTTCAGGGGCCCTTTTCCGGGGCTGTGTCCCGCCGCGGCTTTCTCGATCGCGCCGGGTCCGTGAGGTCGGAGTCTTGCTGCGCGGGGTCGGCAGTTTGTGGCGCAGAGTCGGCACTTTGCGTCGAGGTCGGCACAGTCGCCGCCGCCTGGAGTCGGCGTCACCGCGCTCCGAGCCGTCGGCTGACCTCCCGCGCCGCCCGGGTCGCCTGCTCCGCGAGGCCCGCCCGCGCGTCGTCGTCGTACGCCTCGGAGCGGAACGTGATCGCGAGCCCGGCGACCGGGCGGCCCGTGTGGTCGACGACGGCGGCGGCTACCGACGCGAAGCCAGTCGTCACCTCGCCGTCCTCCACCGCGAAGCCGCGTGCCCGGGCCAGGCGCAGCACGTCGCGCAGCTCGCGCAGGGTGCGCGGCCCGGCGCCGGTCAGGTCCGTGAACGACCCCGGCGTCGGGTAGAGGGCACGCACCTGCGCCGGCGGCAGCAGCGCGAGGACCGCTCGGCCGCTGGCAGTGAGGTGGCTCGGGAGGTGGACGTCGACGTCTGTCACCAGGGGTGGGCGCCCCGCCGCCCGCTGCTCCACCAGGTAGAGCACCTCCCGCCCGTTGAGGACGGCGAGGTGCCCGTTCTCACCGGCGGCCTCCACAAGGCGGGCGACCACGGGCGCGGCCAGGCGGGTGAGCGGCGCCTGCCGGGTGTACGCGCTGCCCAGGCCGAGGGCCGCGACGCCCAGGCCGTAGCGACGCTCGTCGGGGAAGTGCCGCACGAAGCCCTCGTCGCCCAGCACCGATAACAGGTGGTAGACGCTGGACCGGGGCACCCCGATGCCGTGCGCGATCGCGCCCGCGGGCACCGGACCGGGCTGCGCCGCGAGGAACGAGAGCAGCCGCGCGGTGCTCCGCGCGGCGGGGACGGCGCTGCTGCTGCCCACAGGGGTGACCTCCTGCTGGTGGTGCTGCTGGTGCTGAGCTGGTTGGTCGGTAGTTCGGGTGGTCGGTAGTCCGTCAGGTGATCGGCAACTCGAGCTGCCGATCACCTGACGGACTACCGACCACCCGAACTACCGACCACACGCGCCCCGCATCGGGACATGAACCCGGATCCAGAATGTCTCGTATCCCAGACTCTATCGCCGGCTCCGGCCGCGCCAGCGGGGGCGTGGCGAGGTTCGATGAGCGCATGAGCACCCTGCACGACGCGGCAACGACGCCCGCCACCGGCGCGGCGGCGACCCGGAACAGCACCACCGGCACCGCCCAGCCCCACGACCGGCAGGTCCAGGCCGGGCCGGTCGGCGACCAGCACACCGGCGAGCTGCCCCGGCACGTCGTGCTCGACGGCACCCCGCTGACCGTCGAGCAGGTCGTCGCCGTCGCCCGACACGGCGCGACCGTCGAGATCCACGGGAGTGCGCTGGCCCGCATGGCGCAGACACGTGCAGTCATCGACGACCTCGCCCACGACGCCGCGCCGCACTACGGCGTCTCCACCGGCTTCGGCGCGCTGGCCCGCCGACACATCCCCGCCGAGATGCGGGCGCAGCTCCAGGTCAGCCTCGTGCGCTCGCATGCCGCGGGCTCCGGGCCGCAGGTCGAGACCGAGGTGGTGCGGGCGCTGCAGCTCCTGCGGCTCGCGACCCTGGTCACGGGCCACACCGGCGCGCGCCCCGTCACCGCGCAGACCTACGCGGGGATGCTCAACGCGGGCATCACGCCCGTCGTGCACGAGTACGGGTCGCTCGGCTGCTCGGGTGACCTCGCGCCGCTCGCCCACGTGGCGCTCGCCGCCATGGGCGAGGGGCAGGTGCGGGTCGTGCGCACGCGGGTCTCGACGGGCTCGACCAGCGACGCAGGGCCGGGGGTCTCGACAGGCTCGACCGCCGGGGGCGGCTCGACCAGCAGGGGCGGCTCGACCGGCGGGGCCTCGACAAGCTCGACCAACGGGGTCGGGTCGACCGGCGACGACGGCGCCGTCGTCGACGCCGCCCAGGCCCTCGCCGATGCCGGGATCGAGCCCCTCGTCCTCGCCGAGAAGGAGGGCCTGGCCCTCATCAACGGCACCGACGGCATGCTAGGCATGCTCTGCCTCGCGATCCACGACCTGCGGCGCCTGCTCACCACGGCCGACGTCGCGGCGTCCCTGTCCGTCGAGGCACTGCTCGGGTCGGACGCGCCCTTCGCCGAGGACCTCATCGGCCTGCGCCCGCACCCCGGGCAGGCGGCGTCGGCGTCGAACATGCGCCGCCTCCTGGCGGGCTCGCCGCTCATGGCGAGCCACCGCGAGCTGGACGACGCCGGGAACCCCGCGTGCACCCGCGTGCAGGACGCGTACTCCCTGCGGTGCGCGCCCCAGGTGCACGGCGCCGCCCGCGACACCCTGGACCACGCCGCCACGGTCGCGGGCCGGGAGCTGGCCTCTGCGATCGACAACCCGGTCGTCACGGCCGACGGGCGCGTGGAGTCGAACGGCAACTTCCACGGCGCGCCCGTGGCCTACGTGCTCGACTTCCTCGCCATCGCGGCCGCCGACCTGGCGAGCATGAGCGAGCGGCGCACCGACCGGTTCCTCGACGTCGCGCGCAACGAGGGGCTGCCTGCGTTCCTCGCGCACGACCCCGGCGTCGACTCCGGGCACATGATCGCCCAGTACACGGCCGCGGGGATCGTCTCGGAGCTCAAGCGCCTCGCGGCGCCCGCGAGCGTGGACTCCATCCCGAGCTCCGCGATGCAGGAGGACCACGTGTCCATGGGCTGGGCCGGCGCGCGCAAGCTGCGCCGCTCCGTGGACGGGCTCACCCGGGTGCTGGCGATCGAGGTGCTCACGGCCGCGCGCGCCCTCGATCTGCGGGAAGAGGCCCCCGCGGCGGGTACGGCGGCGGTGCACGACGTCGTCCGCGCCGTCGTGCCCGGTCCCGGGCCGGACCGGTATCTCGCCCCCGAGATCGAGCACGTGGTGGGGCTCGTCGATGACGGGCGGATCGTGGCGGCGGCCGGTGCCGCCGTCGGACACCTGCACTGACGCAGCACCCGCACCCCCCAGCCGAACTGAGCCGAAGGAGACCGAAGTGAACCAGCCGTACGACCGAGGGACCCCTGTACCTGTCCGCGCCCCGCGCGGCACCGCCCTGACCGCCCGGAGCTGGCAGACTGAGGCGCCGCTGCGCATGCTCATGAACAACCTCGACCCGGAGGTGGCCGAGCGGCCCGACGACCTGGTGGTCTACGGCGGCACGGGCCGGGCGGCGCGGGACTGGCCGAGCTATCACGCGATCGTCCGCTCCCTGACGGACCTGCGCGAGGACGAGACCCTCCTGGTCCAGTCCGGTCGGCCCGTCGGCGTGCTGCGCACGCACGAGTGGGCGCCGCGCGTGCTCATCGCCAACTCCAACCTCGTGGGCGACTGGGCCACGTGGCCCGAGCACCGGCGGCTGGAGCAGCTCGGCCTGACCATGTACGGGCAGATGACAGCCGGGTCCTGGATCTACATCGGCACCCAGGGGATCCTCCAGGGCACGTACGAGACGTTCGCGGCCGTGGCGGCCAAGCGGTTCGGCGGCACGCTGGCCGGGACGCTCACCCTGACCGGCGGCTGCGGCGGCATGGGCGGGGCCCAGCCCCTGGCCGTCACGCTCAACGGCGGCGTGTGCCTCGTGGTCGACGTCGACCCGGCCCGGATGCACCGGCGCGTCGAGACCCGCTACCTCGACGTCGTCGCCTCCTCGCTGGACGAGGGTGTGGAGCTCGCGCTGGCCGCCAAGCGGGACCGGCGTGCGCTGTCGGTGGGCGTGGTCGGCAACTCGGCCGACGTCGTGCCGGAGCTGCTGCGCCGCGGCGTCGAGGTGGACGTCGTGACGGACCAGACGTCGGCGCACGATCCGCTGTCCTATCTGCCGTCCGGGGTGGAGCTGGAGGACTGGACCGACCTCGCGGAGAAGGACCCCGACGGGTTCACCGAGCGGGCGCGCGAGTCGATGGCCCGGCACGTCGAGGGCATGGTCGGCTTCCAGGACGCGGGCGCCGAGGTGTTCGACTACGGCAACTCGATCCGCGACGAGGCGCGCCAGGGCGGCTACGGCCGGGCGTTCGACTTCCCGGGGTTCGTGCCCGCGTACATCCGGCCGCTGTTCGCCGAGGGCAAGGGGCCGTTCCGCTGGGCCGCGCTCTCCGGGGACGCCCGCGACATCGCGGTGACCGACCAGGCCGTTCTCGACCTCTTCCCGGACGACGACCACCTCGGCCGCTGGATCCGCGCCGCCCAGGAGCGGGTCGCGTTCCAGGGGCTGCCCGCGCGCATCTGCTGGCTCGGGCACGGGGAGCGCGACGTCGCGGGGCTACGGTTCAACGAGCTCGTCGCGTCGGGGGAGATCTCCGCGCCGCTCGCGATCGGGCGCGACCACCTGGACTCCGGGTCGGTGGCCTCGCCGTACCGGGAGACGGAGTCTATGGCCGACGGTTCCGACGCGATCGCGGACTGGCCGCTGCTGAACGCCCTGGTCAACACGGCTTCGGGAGCCACGTGGGTGTCGCTGCACCACGGCGGCGGCGTCGGCATGGGGCGGTCGATCCACGCCGGGCAGGTGTCCGTCGCGGACGGGACGGCGCTCGCCGCCGAGAAGCTCGCGCGCGTCCTGGCGAACGACCCCGCCACGGGCGTGCTGCGGCACGTCGACGCCGGGTACGACGACGCCGTCGCGGCCGCCGAGCGCGGCGGGCTGCGGGTGCCGATGCGGGAGGGAGCGTGACGGGTTCCGGCGTCGGCGTTGCCGGCAGCCTGCTCGACTCGATCGCCGACGTCGGGCGGGCGCCGTCCGGCGGGTACGAGCGGTTCGCCTGGACCGTGCACGACCTCGCCCTCCGCGAGTGGTTCGCCGCCGAGGCCGCGGCGCGCGGTCTGGACGTGACGGTGGACCGGGCCGGGAACCAGTGGGCGTGGTGGGGCGACCCGGACGCCGACGGTCCCGGCGTCGTGACCGGCAGCCACCTCGACTCGGTGCCCGGCGGCGGCGCGTTCGACGGGCCGCTCGGGGTGGCGAGCGCGTTCGCAGCGCTGGACGCGCTGCGGGCGTCCGGCGTGGTGCCCGTGCGGCCGCTCGGGATCGTGAACTTCTCCGACGAGGAGGGGGCGCGGTTCGGGCTGGCGTGCCTCGGGTCGCGGGCCGTGACCGGGACGGTTCCGGCCGACCGGCTGCTCGCGCTGCGCGACCGGGCGGGGGACAGCCTCGCGGACGTGCTCGGGCGGGTTGGTGGTTCGGGCTCGGTCGGCTCGACCGGCGGGGCCGGTGGGCTTGGCTCGGCCGGCTCGGCCGGCTCGACCGGCGGGTCTGGTGGGCTCGGCTCGACCGGCGGGACCGGCCGGGTCGGCGGGACCGGCGGGCCCGGGGGGACCCGCCGGACCGGCGCGACCGACGGCGTGCGGCTCGACCACTACGGCCGCGATGACGAGGCCCTCGCGCGTATCGGCGTCTTCGTCGAGCTGCACGTGGAGCAGGGCCGGTACCTCGCCGACCTGCCCGCGGACGAGGCCGCACCCGTCGCCGTCGGCGCCGCGATCTGGCCGCACGGCCGGTGGCGCGTCGACCTCCGGGGCGAGGCCAACCACGCCGGCACCACACCGCTGGCGCACCGGCACGACCCGATGCTGGACCTCGCGCGGCTCATCACCGACGTCCGTGCCGCCGCCGAGCACGCCGGCGCCCTCGCGACGCTGGCCAAGGTCGAGGTCGAGCCGAACGGCGTCAACGCGATCCCGTCCCGCGTGCGCGCCTGGATCGACGCCCGCGCGGAAACGGAACAGGCCGTCCGTTCGGTGATCGGCGAGCCGTGGAGCGGTGATTGGCCCGGCGATCCGTCGACCGGCGATCCGTCGAACGTAGGAGTAGTCGCCGCATCAGGGCTCAGAGAGCGACCAGGCCTACGTTCGACGCCGGACCTCGCGGGTGGGCTGGCGGGCGACCGGGCCGGTGGGCTGGCCCAGTGGCGGCCCGTCGAGGAGTCCTGGACGCCGGCCACGGTGTTCGAGCCGGCGCTCGCGCCGCGGCTCGCCGACGTCGTCGGGCGGCCGGGCTCCGCCCTTCCCGCACCGGTGATCGGGACGGGCGCCGGGCACGACGCCGGCATCCTCGCCGCCGCCGGTGTGCCCACCGCGATGCTGTTCGTGCGCAACCCGACCGGCGTCTCGCACTCGCCGGCCGAGCACGCCGAGCCGGCGGACTGCGCCGCCGGGGTCCGGGCCCTCACCGCCGTCCTCGCGGACCTCCTGACGGGCCCGGACCTGGACCCGGTCCCGGACCCGGACCCGGCAGGTCTGCCGTGATCCCCTTCGAGGCCCGGGTTTCTTCGCTGTGCCGGCCCTGAAAGCGGAGAAACCCGGGCCTCGAAGGGGATCACCGAACACCGAGAGAGCGTGGAACGTGGAAGGAGAGTCGTGACGAGCTTCTGGTGCGAACGGGCCTGGCTGCCCCGGCCGAGCGAGGCGCCCGACGGCGCCCCCTGCCACGGCACCCCCGGCCACGGCACCCCCGGCCACGTCGCCGAGTCCGTCCGGGTCGCGACCGACGGCGGGAGGATCGTGCGCGTCGAGCCCGGCGCCCCACCCTCGGACGGCGACGTGCGGCTCCACGGCATCGTGCTCCCCGGCCTCGCCGACGCGCACTCGCACGCGTTCCACCGCGCCCTGCGCGGGCGCACCCACGCCGACGGCGGGTCGTTCTGGACGTGGCGCCAGGGCATGTATGCCGTGGCCGCAGCACTGACGCCCGCCCGGTACGAACGCCTGGCCCGTGCCGTCTTCGCGGAGCTCGCGCTCGGCGGGACCACCGCCGTCGGCGAGTTCCACTACGTGCACCACCGCCCCGACGGGACGCCGTACCCCGCCCCCGAGGGCGGTCCGAACGCCATGGCCGAGGCCCTGCGGTCCGCCGCGCGCGACGCCGGCGTGCACCTCACGCTGCTCGACACCTGCTACCTGCACGGCGGCCTCGGCCCCCAGGGGCACGAACCGCTCGCGCCGGAGCAGGCCCGGTTCGGCGACGGCACGGTCGAGCAGTGGGCGCGGCGCATCGACGCGCTGCGCGCCGCCTGGGCCGACGACGACCGGGTGCTGGTCGGCGCCGCCGCCCACTCGGTGCGCGCCGTCGCGCCGGACGAGCTCGCCACGGTCGCCCGCTGGGCGCGGGACGCCGGCGCGCCGCTGCACGTCCACCTGTCCGAGCAGCCGGGGGAGAACGAGGCGGCGCTCGCGGCCTTCGGCGTCACGCCGACGCGGCTGCTGCACGACGCCGGGGCGCTCGGCCCCGGCACCACGGCGGTGCACGCGGTGCACCTGACCGACGACGACGTCGCGCTGCTGGGCACCTCGGGCACGGGCGTCTGCCTCTGCCCGACGACGGAGCGCGACCTCGCTGACGGCATCGCCCCCGGGCTCCGGCTGCTGCGCGCCGGCAGCCCGCTCAGTGTCGGCACCGATCAGCACGTCGGCGCCGACGTGCTGGCGGAGGCGCGCGGCGTCGAGGAGCACGAGCGCCTCGCGAGCGGCCGGCGCGGGGCGTTCGACCCGGCGACCTTGATCGAGCTGGCGACGTCGGCGGGGCACGCCGCGCTCGGCCGGCCCGACGCCGGCCGCATCGCCGTGGGCGCCCCCGCCGACCTCGTCGCGGTGCGCCTCGACACGCCCCGCACGGTCGGGACGGACCCCGCGCAGGTCGCGCTGGTCGCGGGCGCGGCCGACGTGTCGGACGTCGTGGCGGGCGGCGAGCTCGTGGTGCGCGACGGCGTGCACCGGGCCGGCGACGTGGCGCGTCTGCTCGCCGACGCGATCGACGAGATCTGGGCCGCGGCCGAGCGGGACACCGGGCGGGTCGGCACGCACGAGCCCACGCACGACAACACCAGGGGGTGCGACGCATGAGCGTGCTGCTGACGAACATCGGCGAGCTGGTCACCAACGACCCGGACCACGGCGGGTCGGGACCGGGTGCCGCGCCGTCGGGGGTCGGCGTCGCGGCCGCCGGGATCGGCCTCGTGCCCGACGCCGCCGTGGTCGTCGAGGACGGGCGCATCGCCTGGACGGGACCGGCGGCATCGGCCCCG
Source organism: Promicromonospora sp. NPDC110617 (assembly GCF_055598465.1). Classification (NCBI taxonomy): domain Bacteria; kingdom Bacillati; phylum Actinomycetota; class Actinomycetes; order Micrococcales; family Promicromonosporaceae; genus Promicromonospora; species Promicromonospora sp. NPDC110617. The sequence continues at coordinate 1,286,289 of NZ_JBVKBM010000002.1, read as the reverse complement.
GCGGCGGACGACGTCGTCGACCTCGAAGGACGCTGCGTGCTCCCGGGGTTCGTCGACTCCCACTCGCACACCGTGTTCGCGGGCGACCGCTCCGCCGAGTTCGCCGCGCGCATGACCGGCGAGCCCTACACCGGCGGCGGCATCGCGACCACGGTCGCCGCGACACGTGCCGCGAGCGAGGACGAGCTGCGGGCACGGGGCCGGGCGCTGGTGCGCGAGATGCTCGCGCAGGGCACCACGACCGTCGAGATCAAGAGCGGCTACGGCCAGGACGTCGCCACCGAGGCCCGCACCCTGCGGATCGCCCGCGAGCTCACGCCCGAGACGACGTACCTCGGGGCCCACACCGTCCCCGCCGAGTTCGCCGCCGGCCGCGCCGGCTACGTCGACCTCGTCACCGGCCCGATGCTCGCCGCCTGCGCCCCGCACGCCCGCTGGGTCGACGTGTTCTGCGAGCCCGCCGCGCCCACGGCGTTCGACGAGGACGAGGCCCGCGCCGTCCTGCGCGCCGGGCTGCGCGCGGGACTCGGAGCCCGCGTGCACGGCAACCAGCTCTCGGCCGGCCCGGGCGTGCGGCTCGCGGTCGAGGTCGGAGCGGCGAGCGTGGACCACTGCACCCACCTGACCGACGCCGACGTCGCCGCGCTCGCGGACTCGTGGAGCCCGTCCAGTTCCGGCACCGTCGCGACCCTGCTGCCCGCCGTCGAGTTCTCGACGCGGTCGCCGTATCCCGACGCCCGCCGCCTGCTGGCCGCGGGTGTGCCGGTCGCGCTGGCCACGGACTGCAACCCCGGCTCCGGCTACTCGTCGTCCATGCCGTTCGTGGTGGCGCTCGCGGTGCGCGAGATGCGGATGAGCCCCGCGGAGGCGGTCTGGTCGGCGACGGCGGGCGGGGCCCTCGCGCTCCGCCGGGACGACGTCGGACACCTGGGGGTCGGCGCCCGCGCCGACCTCACCGTGCTGGACGCCCCGAGCCACACCTACCTCGCGTACCGCCCGGGCGTCCCGCTGGTCCGCGAGGTCTGGCAGAACGGCACCCGCGCCGTCTGACGAACCCGGAGGCCCAGCCAGCCCGGCCGACCTGCCCGCTTTGCCCGAATCAGCCGCGTGGTACTCCCCTTTGAGGCCCGGGTTTCTTCGCTTCGGCTGGTCCGAAAGCGAAGAAACCCGGGCCTCAAAGGAGATGTCCGTGCCAGTGGGGGGTCGGCGTCAGCCTCGAACGAGGCCACAGCCGAGCGCAGAGTTGGTCGGCCTAAGAGGGCTCTTCGAGCGACCAACCCTACGTTCGGTTGCGCCGGCCCGGCCGCGACGCGAGCGGGTCTACTGTTCCGTGACGCCCAGGGCCGGGGCCGCGACGAAGTGCGCCCGCGCGGCGGCCGCGCCGTGGAGCTCCAGGAGCACGAGCTCGTTGCCGGTGTCGCGCACCAGCGGGCCCGGCACGTACAGCGTGTGCGTGGGGCCGAGGCTCCAGTACCGGCCCAGCAGCTCGCCGTTGACCCAGGCCAGGCCCTTGGACCAGCCGTCGAGCCGCAGGAAGTGGTCGGCGCCGCCCTCCGAGTCGAACGTCGCCCGGTACAGCCCGGCCCCGACCGGCCGCGGCACCCCGCCGTCCGGCACCGGGGGCAGCGCCCGCCCCGGGACGTCGAGCGCCGCACGCAGCAGCTCCGGCGCGTCCTCGACGCGCAGCGCACCCGCCTCCCACTCGTCCAGGGTGCGGGTGGCCGTGCGCACCGGCCCGATCAGGCCCTTGGGCTCGCCGATCCGGGGCCCGTAGTTGACCCGGCCCTGGTCCTCCACCAGCAGCGTGAGGTCGCCCGCGCGGGCGGGCAGCGCGACGGCGAAGGTGTGGGACGCGCGGTCGAGCACGCCCACCTGCTCGTCGTCGACCAGCACGACGGCGCGGTCGCGCACCTCGGCGACGGTCAGCACGAGGTCGTCGGGCGAGATGCGCGTGCGGTAGACGGCGAAGCCCGACCACAGCCGCAGGTCGTCGGTGGTGGGCGTCGACGGGAACGCGCGCAGGTCCTCGCGCAGGAGGCTCGGCAGCGCGTGGGCCAGCGGCACGTGGGCGGTCAGGTCGACGTCCAGCACCGGCGCCGCACCCGGCGCACCCGGCGCGCCCGCGGCCCCGGCGTCCGCGGCCAGGGTCCCGGCCTCCGGCACCGGTAGGTGCTGCGCGATCACCTCGCGCATCGCGTGGTACTTGGCCGTGGGCGTGCCGTCCTCGGCGAGCGGCGCGTCGTAGTCGTAGGACGTCGTGATGGGCCGGTAGATGCCCTTGTCGTTCGCGCCGCTGGTCAGCCCGAAGTTGGTGCCGCCGTGGAACATGTACAGGTTCACGGACCCGCCGGCCGCGAGGAGGTCGTCCAGGTCGGCGGCGTTCGCCTCGGCCGGAGCGACGTGGTGCTCCAGGCCCCACGAGTCGAACCAGCCGTTCCAGAACTCCATGCACATCAGCGGGCCCGTGGGCTGGTGCCGGCGCAGGATCTCCAGCCGCTCCGTGCTGCGCGAGCCGAACGTCGCCGTCTTGTGCAGCTCCGGCAGGCCGCCGCGGGCGAGCATCTCGTCGTCCGCCTGGTCGCACGTGAACAGCGGCACGTCGATGCCCTGCTCGCGCGTGAGGTCCACGAGCGCGCGCAGGTACTTCTGGCGCTCCGGCAGCGGGTCGTTCCCGTAGGCCCCGTACTCGTTCTCCACCTGCACCATGAGCACCGGCCCGCCGCGCGTCACCTGACGCTCCGCCACCAGCGGCAGCAGGTTCGCGAAGTAGGTGCCGATCGCGGCGAGGAACCGCGGCTCGTGCCGCCGCACGCCCACCCCCCGGTCGGCGAACAGCCAGCCGGGCAGCCCGCCGCCGTCCCACTCCGCGCAGATGTAGGGCCCCGGCCGCACGATGGCGTACAGCCCCTCGGCGGCCACCAGGTCGAGGAACCGGCCGAGGTCACGGCGCCCGGTCAGGTCGAACGACCCCGGGTCGGGCGCGTGGAAGTTCCACGGCACGTACGTCTCGATGGTGTTCAGGCCCATGAGCCGGGCCTTGCGGATCCGGTCGGCCCACTGGTCGGGGTGCACGCGGAAGTAGTGCAGCGCGCCGCTGACGACCTGCATCCGCTCGCCGTCGAGCAGAAAGTCCTCGGTTCCGATCTCGAACGTGGCCATGTGTGGTTCCTCAGGGGGTGCGGTCGTGCGGCAGAGGCACGAGGCGTGGGGGGTAGGTGGGGACACGGGACGACGGCGGGGGAAGGCCCCCCGCCGTCGTCCTGGTCAGCTCAGCCGCGGCTCACTCGGAGACGGTGAAGCCCTGCTCGTTGCCGTACTTGACGATCGACTCCTGCCAGGCGCCGAGGCCGTCGGTCAGCGGCGTCGAGCCCGTGTAGGCCTGGCCCACGGTGTCGGGGAAGATGCTGTTGGCGTAGACCTGGTAGGGCAGGTACTGCCAGCCGGGGACGACGCCGGTGGCCGACGCCGAGAGCACCTCGTTGATCTTCTGCCCGCCGAAGTACTCGGACTCCTCGGCGAGGAACTTCTCGTCGGTGAGGTCGGCGAGCGTCGCCGGGAAGTTGCCGCCCTCCAGGCGGGTGGCCACGCCGTCGCCGGCGTTCGCGTACTGGAGGAAGCCGTAGGCCAGCGCCTTCTTCTCGCTCGCCTGCGTGATCGACAGCGCGGAGCCGCCGTTCTCGGCCGTCGCGGTCTCGCCGGCCGTCCACTGCGGCATGGGCGCGACGCGCCAGTCGCCGGACGCCGGGGCGGCGCCGGACTCCAGGTTCGCGGGCATCCACGCGCCCGTCACCAGGGCCGCGATCTCGCCGCTGCCCAGGCCCTGGAACCACTCGTCGGACCAGGCCGGCACGTCGGCGACGAGGTCGTCGTCGAGGAGCTGCTGCCACATCTCGGCGAACTTCGTCGAGCCCTCGTCGCCGAGGTCCACGGTCACGTCGGTGCCGTCCACCGCGAAGGGGTGGCCGCCGGCCTGCCAGATCATCGACGTCGCGAAGCCGGCGTCGCCGTTGTCCGCGGTGATGTACGTGTTCGGGTCGGACTCGTGGATCTTCTTCGCCGCCTCGACGAACTCGTCCCAGGTGGCGGGCACCTCGACGCCGGCCTTCTCGAACGTCTTCGCGTTGTAGAACAGGGCCATCGGGCCGGAGTCCATCGGCAGGCCGTACACGGCGTCACCGCTGGTCACCGCGCCCCACGGGCCGGGGGAGTAGGTGCCGTCGAGGTCGCTCGCGCCGTACGGAGCGAGGTCGGCCAGCGACTCGCCGATGGAGAACTGCGGCAGGGCGTAGTACTCCATCTGCGCGACGTCGGGCACACCCGAGCCCGCGCTGATCGCGTTCTGCAGGGCCACGTAGTGGTCGTTGCCGGTACCGACGTTCGCCAGCTCGACGTTCACGTTCGGGTACTCGGTCTCGAAGTCCTTGACGACCTGGTCCAGCGTGGGCTCCCACGCCCAGACCAGCAGGTCGCCGCCCTCCTCGAGGGCCGCGGAGACGTCCTCGGGGGAGACGGTCTCCGCGGCGTCGCCGCCGTCGGACCCCGAACCGCACGCGGTCAGGGTGAGCGCCAGGGCGCTCGCCGCGGCGAGCACGCCCAGCGCGCGGTGGTGGCGGATGGTCATGGTGGTTCCTCTCACTTCATCGTCAGTCGGATCTGTCTGGGGGAAGGCTCTGGGGAGCCGGGCGGCGCGAGCCGCCCGGCGCGGGTCACTCCTTGACGCTGCCGGCGGCCAGACCCGACTGCCAGTAGCGCTGCAGGAGCAGGAAGGCCACGATCAGCGGCAGGATCGTCAGCAGCGAGCCGGCGATGACGAGGTTGAAGATCGCCTCGCCGCCCGCCGTCGTCGCCTGCGCGTTCCACGCGTTCAGGCCCAGCGTCAGCGGGTACCAGTCCGGGTCGCGCAGCATGATCAGCGGCAGGAAGTAGTTGTTCCACGTCGCCACCACGGTGAACAGCAGCACCGTGACGATGCCGGGCGCCATCATCGGCAGGCACACCTGGAAGAAGGTGCGCGCCTCGCTGGCGCCGTCGATCCGGGCGGCCTCCATGATCTCGTCGGGGATGGCGTCCGCCGCGAAGGTCCACATGAGGTAGAGCCCGAACGGCGAGATGAGCGACGGGATGATCACGGACCAGGGCGTGTTGGTCAGGCCGAGGTTGGCGAACATGAGGAACGTGGGCACCGCCAGGGCGGTGCCGGGCACGGCCACCGCGCCGATGACGACGGCGAACACGGCGCGCTTGCCGGGGAAGTTGAACTTGGCGAGGCCGTAGCCGCCGAGCAGGGCCAGCAGCGTGGCACCGCCCGCGCCGACCACCACGTAGAGCAGCGTGTTGAGGAACCAGCGCCCGAAGACGCCGCCGTCGTAGGTCAGGACGCCGGTGATGTTGTCCCACAGGGCGAAGTCGCCGCTGAACCACAGGCCGAACGAGCTGAACAGGTCGGGCTGGGTCTTGGTCGCGTTGATCAGCAGCCACACCAGCGGGATCAGCGCGTACAGGCCGATCAGCGCGGTCAGCACCGTCAGCAGGATGCTGCGCGTGGGCCGGGCGTGCGAGGTGCGGCGGTTGTTGCGCAGGCGCGGAGGGGACTTGCGGGGGCGCACGGTGGGCGCGGACAGCAGGACGTTCGTCATGGCTCAGGCCTCCTTGCGCATGCCGCGCAGCTGCACCACGTAGGCCACGAGCATCGTGAGCACGCCCATGATGATCGCCACCGTGGCCGAGTAGTTGTACTGCTGGCCGGAGAAGGACAGCGAGTAGGCGTACAGGTTCGGGGTGTAGTGCGTCGAGATGTAGTTGGGCGACAGCGGCTGCAGGATGCTCGGCTCGTTGAAGAGCTGGAACGAGCCGATGATCGAGAAGATGGTCGCGACCACGAGGGCGCCCCGGATCGCGGGCAGCTTGATCGCCGAGATCACCCGCCACGGGCCGGCGCCGTCGATCTCCGCGGCCTCGTACAGGGAGGTGGGGACCACGCGCAGCGCCGAGTAGAAGATCAGCATGTTGTAGCCGACGAACTCCCAGGTGACGATGTTGCCGATCGCCGGGAGCACCAGCGCGGAGGCCAGCGGGTCGGGGATGCTCGTGCCGAACAGGTCGTTGATGTTGCCGACCAGGCCGAACCGCTCGCCGTACATGAAGCCCCACATCAGGGCGGCGACGACGCCGGGCACCGCGTACGGCAGGAAGATCGTCAGGCGGAAGAAGTCCCGCCCGTACAGGCGGCCGCTGTCGATCGCGAGGGCGACCAGCAGCGAGATGCCGAGCATCACCGGCACCTGGACCACCAGGAACAGGGTGACGCGGCCCGCGCCGTCCCAGAACTGGGGGTCGCTGAGCACCCGGGCGTAGTTGTCGAATCCTACGAACGACGTGCCGCCCACGAGCTGCGTCTGGAACAGGCTCAGCCAGAGCGAGTAGACGATCGGCGCGAGGAAGACCAGGGCGAACACGGCCATGAAGGGTCCGACGAACCCCCATCCGGTCCAGCGGGAGCGGCGTCGTGTCCGCCCCAGGGTCTTGGGCACGGCCGGCGGCGATGCGAGCGTGGTCAAGGGAAGTCGCTCCTTCACGAGTGGGGTCAGCATGTCGTCGTGTTGACGTAAACATGGTGACGCGGACTAGGGTGCTCGTGAGTTGCCGGAGGTGTCAAGCGCACACCGGTGCGAGGCACATCACGAGGAGGTGGATGCCGTGGAGGGCAGAGGTCCGTCCCTGGGCGATGTCGCGGTGCTGGCGGGAGTGTCGACCCAGACCGTGTCCCGGGTGTCGATGGGGCTCGACAACGTGCGTCCCGCGACGCGCGACAAGGTGCTCGCCGCGATGGCGCAGCTCGGCTACGCCCCCAACACCGCGGCCCGGGCGCTGCGGTACGGGAGCTTCCGGACCATCGGCATGATCGCGCACGGGCTCGCCCGGACCGGCGAGTCGCGCACCATCGAGGCGGTGGTCGAGGCGGCGCGCACCGAGGGCTACACGGTCACGCTGATCGACGTCGAGAACCCGTCGTCCGACGTGGTCTCCGCCGCGGCGACCCGGCTCTCCCACCAGGCCATCGACGGGCTGGTGATCGTCCGGGCCGAGACCGTCACGCCCGACCGGCTCGCGCTGCCGTCCCGGCTGCCCGTGGTGGTGTCCGACTCGCGGTTCGTGGGCCACCACCCCGCCGTCGGCGCGGACCAGGTCGACGGCGCCCGGCAGGCCACCCAGCACCTCCTGGACCTGGGGCACCGCACGGTGCACCACGTGCGGGGCCCGGCCGGGTCCGCGCCCGCACAGCTCCGCGAGGAGTCCTGGCGCGACACGCTCGTCGCGTCCGGGCGCCCTGTCCCCGAGGTGGTCCCGGGGGACTGGACGGCGGGTTCGGGCTACGCCGCCGGCCGGCGCCTCGCCGCGGACCCCGAGGTCACCGCGGTGTTCTGCGCCAACGACGAGATGGCCGCCGGTGTGCTCCGCGCGCTGCACGAGGCCGGCCGCACCGTGCCGGGCGACGTGTCCGTGGTGGGGTTCGACGGGATCCTGCTCGCCGAGTACCTCTGGCCGCCGCTGACGACGGTGGTGCAGGACTTCGGCGAGATCGGCCGGCGCCTGGTGGCCCGGCTGCTGCGCGAGGTCCGGGCCGGCGCGGGTGGTGCGGGCGGCGATGGTGCGGGTGGTGCCGAGGGGGACGGCGAGGGCGGTGACGAGGCCGCCGACCTGCACGAGGTGATCCCGGTGGAGCTCAAGGTCCGCGAGAGCACGGCGCCGCCGCGCGGATGAGCCGGGCCGGCGGGTGAACGTGAGGGTGACGCTGGGCACGTCCGTCGTCGTCCGGGGCGCGCAGGGAGGTGCGGTCACGACGGGCCCCGGCGGGCGGGCGGCGTCGAACCACGTGCGCCTGGCCTGGGACGCTGTCCCAGGCGGACGGTATACGGTCACCCCTGGGTCGGTGTGACCGTGCCGGGATCGTTACCCGGAGCCCTTGCCGGACACGTCTCCGGCACCGAACATTCACCCCGAGACCCGTAGGATCGGCTCGATGGCGCAATCAGACGGCAGGGGTGTTACCCGAGTGGAGTCACAACCGACAGGGGCTCTGCTCGACCCGTCGACCCGTCCGACCTGGCGCAGCTCCGTCGTCGCCGCCGTCCTCGCCGCGCTGGTCTTCGGCCTCTGCATCTGGCAGGTGGTCGTCCGCGGGCCGTTCATCGCCTGGGACTGGCAGTTCCACTACTACGTGGACTCCCACCACCCCGTGGGCTGGGAGAAGATGTTCCTCGACATCGTCGCGAGCATCACGGGCGAGCGCATGTTCACCATCCCGATGGTGGGCGGCACCGCGCTGTACGTGGCCCGCAAGCAGGGCGGCCCGGGCTCGCTCTGGGAGATCTGCACGCGTCGCCCGGTGCTCGCCGTCCTGGCGGGCCTCGCGACGATCGCGCTGATCGGCTACGGCACCAAGTTCGGCCTGGGCCGCACCGGCCCGCACCACAACATGGACGTGCTGCACGCGGGCGGCCAGGCATTCCCGTCCGGGCACGCGGCGAACACGTTCTTCACCGGCTTCTTCATCCTGTGCCTGCTGTTCACCCAGCGTGGCCTGTACCCGAGCGTGTCGCGGCTGCGCAAGATGATCCCCGTCGTCGCCGTGATCGTGATGATCGCGGGCGCCCTCATGTCCTGGCTGGACTACCACTGGCTGAGCGACATCCCGGGCGGCTGGCTGCTCGGGTTCATCGCCTGCATGGTGGCGCTCTCCGTGCTGCGCGCCCCGCGCCGCGAACGAGAACCCGCACCGCCGGCCGCGCCGCCGAGCCCGGCCTAGGGTCGGGGCCGCGGCGCCGCTCAGAGCCGCGCCAGGGCGTCCGCGACGATCTCCCCGACGACGTCGCGCACCGCCGCGCGGTCCGCCGGCACCAGCCCGATCCGGGTCCGGCGGTCCAGCACGTCGTCGGCGTCGAGCGCGCCCTCGTGGGTGACCGCCCACTCGATCTCGGCGCGCGTCACGTCCAGGTGCCCGGTGCCCGCGCTGCCCTGCCCGACGGCGTCCGTCGCGTCCGGCAGCGTGGCGGCGGCCAGCACGTCGGGGGCCTCGGCGCCGTACCGGGCGACGAGGGAGGGCCGTTGGGTCTCGACAGGCTCGACCCGCGGGTGGGGCTCGACCCGCGGGTGCGTCGGGACCCGCGGGTGGGTTCCGACTCGCGGGTGGGTCCTGACCGGCGGCGCCCCGACCAGGGGCAGGTCCGCCGTCCAGCACGGCCCCGCGGTGAGCCCGGCGTGCTTCACCGCCAGGTCGACGGCGTCCTCGGCCATCGTCCGGTAGGTCGTCAGCTTGCCGCCCAGCACGTTCACCGCGCCCGTCGCGGCGGAGAGCGCCACGAGGTGCCGGCGGGAGACGTCGGACGAGCCGAGCCCCGCGCCGTCGCCCGGCCCGGCCGAGTCCACCAGGGGCCGCAGCCCGGCGAAGGCGCCCACGACGTCGTCGGGCAGCAGGGGGCGGTCCAGGACGCGGGAGACGGTGGCCAGGAGAAAGTCGATCTCGGCCCGCGTGGGCTCGGGGACGTCGGGGACGGGGCCGGGCGCCTCCTCGTCGGTGAGGCCGATGATCACGCGCCCGAGCTGGGTCGGCAGCGCGAACACGAACCGGGAGGCGGACCCGGGCACCGGCACCATGAGCGCGCCCGCGGGGTCGCCCAGCCGCGCGGCGGGCACCACGACGTGCGTGCCGCGGCTCGGCCGCAGGCGCACCGACGGGTCCACCGTCCCCGCCCACACGCCCGTCGCGTTCACGACGACGCGGGCGTGCGCCCGCAGCCCGGCGCCGGTCAGCGTGTCCTGCAGCGTCGCGCCGTCCGCGTGCAGCTCCGTGGCCCGGACGCGGGTCAGGATCCGCGCCCCGCGCCCGGCCGCGGTGCGCGCCAGGGCGACGACGAGCCGCGCGTCGTCGACGAGCTGGCCGTCGTGCGCCACCCACGCCCCATGCAGGTGCTCGCGGGCGACCGCCGGCACGAGCCGGGTGGCCTCGCCCGGCCGGGCCAGGCGCGGCGCGGGCAGCACGTCGGACGACGTCCCGGCGTCGCGCCGCAGCAGGTCGCCCAGCCCGAACCCGATGCCCGCCGTGATGCCCTGCCGTGGCCCCACGCCCTGGGTGAGCGGCAGCACCTGCGGCAGCGCCCGGACCAGGTGCGGTGCGGTGCGGGTCATCAGCACGTGCCGCTCGCGCGCGCTCTCGCGGGCCACGCCGACGTCGCCCGTGGCCAGGTACCGCAGGCCGCCGTGCGCCAGCTTGGAGCTCCACCGGGACGTGCCCCACGCCAGGTCGTGCGCCTCGACGAGGGCGACGGACAGGCCGCGCGCCGCGGCGTCCAGGGCGACGCCGGCGCCGGTCACGCCACCGCCGACCACGAGCAGGTCGACCGGCTCGGCGGCGAGCTCGTCGAGCTCGCGCTCGCGGCGCCGGGCGGTGAGGGCGGTGCGCTGCATCGGTCTGCTTCCGGGTCGGGTCGGGTTCGGGGTGGCGGACGCCGGTGCGCGCGTCCGGGTCAGGGGCGGAGGTACCCGTCCAGGGAGTGCGCGAGCTCGGCCCGCAGGGCGGCGTCGTCGATCACGGCGGTGACGGTGCGGTGCGAGAGCACCGCCGACTGGGAGATGAGCAGGATCATGACCGCCATGTCCGGGGCGGAGCCCGCCCGGACCGTGCCGCCCCGCTGCGCGGCGGCGACCGCGGCGGCCAGCCACTCGAGGATCACGCGCTGCGACCGGCCGATCCGCTCGAAGGCGTACCGCGTGAAGACCGCGGGCTCCTCGGTCAGGAGGTGCCCGTACACGGGGTCGGCCCGCAGCAGCTCGCCGAACCGCACCACCTTGTCGACGATCGTCGCGCGGTCGGCGGCCCGCGGGCCGACGGCGGTGATCACGAGCTGGGCGCGGTGCGCGAGCAGGGCGCGCAGCACGTCGTCGGCGGACTCCCAGCGGCGGTAGACCGTGGGCCGCGAGACGCCGGCCGCGCGGGCGAGCTCCGTGACGGACAGGCCGCGGGTGCCGCGCGAGGCCACGAGCCCGGCGGCGGCCTCCAGCAGACGCGCCTCGGTGCGGTCAGGGGCGGCGTCGGGGCCGGGGTCCCTGTCAGCGGGGTCGCGGGACGCGGGGTCGCCGAACGCGTCCGGTGCCGGCGAGATCCCCTCCGGGAGTGCATTACGAATTGTCATCTTGTGTAACACTGTAACGCGGCGCCGGTCGGTGGCCAACACCGGCCGCCGTCGACCACGACATGGCCGTCGACACGACCCGGAGGACGCGTGAGCACACAGCCCGACGACGAGCGCATCGACATGCGGTGGGACGGCTGGGGCGACCCGGCCCGCGCGCACGGGCTCCCGGGCGGCGTGAAGCTCCTGCTCACGGCCGTGCTCGGCCGCACGCCCGCACCGCCGCCCGGCCCGGACCTCGCCGACGTCACGATCAGCACCCCGCCCCTGCCCGCCGACGACGTCGCGGCGCTCGCCGCCGTCGTCGGCGCCGAGCAGGTGGACACCGGCCACGACGTGCGGCTGCTGCACGCCGGCGGCAAGTCCACGCCGGACCTGCTGCGGCGCCGGCAGGCCGAGCAGGCGGCACCGGGCGCCGTCGTGCGCCCGGGCTCGGAGGACGACGTCGCCGCCGTGCTGGCCGTCGCGGTCGAGCGCGGCCTCGCCGTCGTGCCCTTCGGCGGCGGCACCGCCGTGACCGGCGGCCTCGCGCCGGACGCCGGGGCGCACCGGGGCGTGGTCAGCCTCGACCTGCGCCGCCTCAGCGGTCTGGTCGCCCTGGACGACGTCTCCCACGAGGCGACCTTCCACGCGGGGACGACGGCGCCCGCCGCCGAGGCCGCGCTGGCCGGGCGAGGCTTCGAGCTGGGGCACTTCCCGCAGAGCTTCGAGTTCGCGACCCTCGGCGGGTTCGCGGCCATGCGGTCCTCCGGCCAGAACTCCGCCGGGTACGGGCGGTTCGACGCCATGGTGACCGGCCTGCGGGTGGTCACGCCCACGGGCACGCTCGACCTGGGCCGGGCGCCCGGTTCGGCGGCCGGGCCCGACCTGGTGCGCTGGTTCCTGGGCTCGGAGGGCAGTTTCGGCGTGATCACGCAGGTGCGCCTGCGCGTGCACCCCACGCCCGAGGCGCGGCTGTTCGACGCCTGGACCTTCCGCGACTTCGCCGCGGGCGCCGACGGCCTGCGCCGCGTGGCGCAGCTCGGCACGGGCCCCACGGTGCTCCGGCTGTCCGACGAGGAGGAGACGGCCGTGTCCCTCGCCCAGGTCGGCAACATCGGCAGGGCGCTGACCCGGGGCTGCTCCGCCGTCGTCCTGCACGAGGGGCCAGCGGACCTGGCCGCCGCGCGCCGGGAGGCCACCACGCGCGTGCTGCGCGAGGCGGGCGGGCGGCCCGCCGCCGAGAAGCTGGCCGCGTCCTGGGACCACGGCCGGTTCAAGGCGCCGTACCTGCGCGACGCGCTGCTCGCCGCCGGCGTCTTCTGCGAGACGCTGGAGACCGCCACCACCTGGTCCGACCTGGCCGCGCTCAAGGCGGCCGTCACCGCGGCGCTGGCCGAGGGGTTCGACCGGGAGCACGCGAAGCACCGCATCCTGTGCCACATCTCGCACGTGTACCCGACGGGCGCCTCGCTGTACTTCACGGTGATCGCCGGGCTCGGTGTCGAGCCGCTGGAGCCGTGGGACCGGGTCAAGTCCGGCGTGAACGACGCGATCATGGCCGCGGGCGGCACCATCAGCCACCACCACGGCGTCGGCGCCGACCACGCGCCCTGGCTGGAGCAGGAGATCGGCGCGACGGGCCTGCGCATGCTCCGGGCGGTGCGGGCCGAGCTGGACCCGGCCGGGATCATGAACCCGGGCGCCCTGCTGCGATGAGCCCTCGCACCGCTCCGCCCTTCCACGTGTCAGATCGACAGGTCACCCGGATGACCTGTCGATCTGACACGTCCGGTAGGTTGCGCGCATGACCGATCAGGTCGGGCACATCGCGGTGCTCGTCAACCCCGCCTCGGGGCACGGCGTCGGGGCGGACAGCGGGTACGTCGCCGTCGAGCGCCTGCGGGCCCGGGGCGCGCACGTCCGGGTCTACCAGGGCGCGGACGAGCGCGAGACCGTCGCGCTCGGGCGGCAGGCCGTCGACGAGCGGCCCGACGTCGTCGTCGTGGTCGGCGGCGACGGCACGGTCTCCTCCGTGCTGGGGCCCGTGCTGGCCGCGGGCGTCCCGCTGGCCGTGATCCCCGGGGGCACGGGCAACGACCTCGCGCGCGAGCACGGCATCCCGCTGGACGACGCCGCGGCCGCCGCCGACCTCGTGCTCGACGGCGGGCGCCGCCAGGTCGACACGGGCACCGTCACGGCCGCCGACGGCACCGTGCGACACTTCGTCACCGTGCTGTGCGCGGGCCTGGACTCGCGCACCAACGAGCGCACCAACCGCATGACGTGGCCGCGCGGGCCGGCGCGGTACCTGGCCGCCGTCTACCTGGAGTGGCTGCGGCTGCGGCGGTTCGGGTACCGGCTGGAGCTGTCGGGGGAGCCGGGTGCGCCGGGGTCCGGCGCGAGTGCGGGTGCGCGTGATGCGGGTGCGGTGGAGCCGGGGACGCCGGCGTCGGACGTGCGCGTGCTGGAGCAGGACGGATACATGCTCGCGATCGGTCTGACCAGGACCTACGGCGGCGGCGTGCCGATCTGCCCCGGCGCGGACCCGGCGGACGGGCTGCTCGACGTCACGCTCGTGCAGGCGATGGGCCGGTTCCGGCTCCTCGCGTTCGACGCGCTCATCAAGGCCGGCACGCACGTCGACCGGCCGGAGGTGACGTCGCTGCGGGCGTCCGCCGTCCGCCTGGCGGCCCCGGCGGGCCTCGTCACGTACGCGGATGGCGAGCCCATGGGCCCGGTCCCGGTGACGATCGAGGCCCACCGCCGGTCGCTGACCCTCTGCGTCCCCGCGTGACCTGCGTCCCCGCGTGACCTGCGTGCCCGCGTGACCTGCGTGCCCGCGTGACCTGCGTGCCCGCGTGACGCCGGGGGCGGCTGCCCCCATCCCCTTTGAGGCCCGGCTTTCTTCGCTTTGAGCCGGTTCAAAGCGAAGAAAGCCGGGCCTCAAAGAGGAGGTCGGAGAGAGGAGGTCGGAGAGGGGAGGTCGGAGAGGGGAGGCCATGGAGGGGAGGTCGGAGAGGGAATGTTTGAAAGGGGAGGCCGGACGGCGGGTGCGCGGTCGGCCCGGGCCCGGGTGTGAGCCAGGTCACGCACGGGGATGTCACGTCCGTCGAGGCGGCGGTGTCTGGATGGTTCCAGCCGAGTCGTCGAACGGAGCCGATCATGTCCCCCGCCACCGAGCGCAACGGCAGCACCCCCGAGCGCACCCCCGAGCGCAGCGGCAGCACCCGGGTCAGCACCGACCTGCCGCGAACGCTGACCAACCGGGCCATGGCCGCCTTCTCCCGCCGGCGGTACGGCGTGGTGCTCGACCCGCTCGTCGCCGTCGGGCACCACGGGAAGGTGACCCGCACGTATGCCCTGACCGAGCTCGGCGTGGGCGGCTGGAAGGCGCTGGACCCGGGCCTGAAGTCGCTGGCCGTCATGGCCGCGTCGGTCCAGATCGGCTGCACGTGGTGCGTGGACTTCGGGTACTGGGAGGCGCAGCATGGCCACATGGACCCGGCGAACCTGCACGACGTCCCCGTCTGGCGGACGAGCGAGCGCTTCACTGGCTTGGAGCGGGACGTGCTGGCGCTCGCGGAGGCCGAGACGGCCACCCCGCCCACCGTCGACGACGCGCTGGCCGCGCGCCTGACCGACGCCCTCGGCCAGGAGGCCTTCACCGAGCTCGTCGCGATCGTGGCCGTGGAGAACCTGCGCAGCCGGATCAACGCCGCGATGGGGCTGAGCGCGCAGGGCTTCAGCGACCGGTGCGAGGTGCCGCTCGGCGGTCCGCTCGCCCAGGTGGGCGAGGCCTAGTGCCGGACGACGCCGCACCCGGCCCCGCGCACGCCGCACGCGGCCCCGCGCCCGCCACCCCGGACGCCGCCACCCCGGACGCCGCGACCCACGCCTTCACCGAGCACCGCCGCCTCCTGTTCACCGTCGCCTACGAGATGCTCGGCGCGGCCGCCGATGCGGAGGACGTGGTGCAGGAGACCTGGCTGCGTTGGTCGGCGCAGGACCGCTCCGACGTCCTGGACCCGCGGGCCTACCTGGTGCGGATCACCACGCGCCTCGCGCTGAACCGGCTGCGCACGCTGCGCCGGGCACGCGAGACCTACGTGGGGCCGTGGCTGCCCGACCCGATCCTCACCACGCCCGACGCCGCCCTCCCGGTCGAGCGGGCTGAGGAGGTGTCGCTGGCGCTGCTCGTGGTGCTGGAGACGCTGTCGCCGCTGGAGCGCGCGGTGTTCGTGCTGCGCGAGGTGTTCGACCTGCCCTACCAGGAGATCGCCGGCGCGCTCGACCGCGAGGCCGCCACCGTGCGGCAGACCGCCCACCGGGCGCGCGAGCACGTGCGGGCGCGGCGGCCGCGGTACACGCCCGCGGGACCGCAGCACGCCGAGGCCACGCAGCAGTTCCTGACGGCGTGCTTCACGGGCGACGTCGCGGGTGTGCTGGCCGCGCTCGCCCCCGAGGTGGAGCTCGTGACCGACGGTGGCGGCGTCGTCCGCGCCGCGCGCCGGATCATCCGCGGCGCCGACAAGGTCTCGCGCGCCCTGGTCGCCTTCGCCGGCGACACCACGGTGGGGCGCATGGAGTGGGTCCCCGTCGAGATCAACGGGGCCTCGGGCATGCTCGCCCTGCTCGACGGCGCGCCCGCCATGGCGACCGTCGCCGAGTTCGGCACCGGCGACCACGACGGCCTGCTGGCGCGCGTCATGGTGTTCCGCAACCCGGAGCGGCTGGCCGGCCTGCGCCGGCAGCCCGGCTGACCGACCTCGCGGAACCGGAGACCTCGCGGGACTCAGGCCCCCGCGAGGTCCCCCGCCACCAGGCTCAGCTCCCGGCGGGCGTGCGGCGGCACCACCTCGCCCGGGATGCTCAGCCCGACGGCCCACGACGTGTCGTCACCCACGCGGCGGGGGACGAGGTGCGCGGCGCAGGCGATGTCGTTGCGGAACTCCCCGTGCTCCTCGACAACGGCGTCGGGGCGCAGGCGGGCGAGCTGGGCGTCGAGCGACGTCATGTCCGCCGCGGTCCGCGGCGTGAACTTGCGCATCCCGGCGTCGACCACCAGCTCGTGGCGCTCGCGGCGGGACATGCCCAGCAGCAGGGCCTTGCCGAGCGCGGTGGCGTGCGCCGAGACGTCGAGCCCGCGCTCCAGGTCCTCGATGTACGGGGAGCCGGGCGCCTCGGCGTAGTCGACCACGACCACCCGGCCCGCGCTGATGCGGCCCAGGTACGCGCTGTAGCCGCTGCTCTGCGCGAGGTGGCGCAGCACCTCGCGGGTGTCGGGGCCGCGGCCGAGCGAGCCGAGCTGCTCGTAGAACCGGTGGCTCACCTGCTCGCCGACGTCGTAGGTGCCGTCCTTCAGCCGGGTCACGTAGCCCTCGTAGGCGAGCGTGCGCACGAGGTGGTACGTGGTGGAGAGGTTGAGGCCGCTGCGGCGGGCGATCGCCTTGACGGGCAGGCCGGGAAAGCGGGTCACGACCTCGAGGACGCGGAAGGCACGGGCGACACTCTGTACCAGGTCGTCGGGGCGTTCCCGCTCGGAGTTGAGTGTCACGTGTCCCCCTTGCTCGTCGGAGTTGCCGACGGTACCTGTGTGACGGTGCATGTTCGACTCTGCATGTTCGACGGTGCACTGTCGAGGGTGAACGTGGTCTGACAGGTCTCGACAGGGTGTATCGAGGGTGCGACAGTTTGTCTGCCCTCGCAGACATGTTAACTACGCGTGTGGCCTAGGTCACGGTACAAAATGGCAACACGGGTGGGTTCACCCTGGGCGATCGAGGACGACTGCACAGATACGGTGAATCAATGAAAATACACGAACTGGGTGATATCCGACAAGTCCCCCCGAGGCCACCGGACCGCCCACGCGAGCCGGAGCCGTCCCCCGAGAGGCCCGCGAACGTGCTCGATGACCTGCGCAACGCCCAGGGCCAATCCTGGCGAGGCACGCGGCCGTTGCGCCTCGACGCCGTCACGCACCTGACGCCGCTGGTCGAGGCATCGGGGCTGGCCGACCCGCGCGAGCTCTACGACGAGCTCGGGGCGCAGTGGGGCGAGGTGGCCCCGGTCGAGCTGGAGCCCGGCGTGCCCGCGTGGCTCGTCATGGGGCAGCGGCTCGTCTACGACATCATGCGCAACGAGCATGTGTTCGCCACCGACCCGCAGCTCTGGAACGGGCACGCGCGCGGCGGGCTGCCGCGGACGTCGGGCCTGCGCCCCGTGCTCACGTCCCACCAGCGCTTCTCCGCCAACCACGCCGACGGCGCGCTGCGGCAGCGCCTCCGTGTGCCCCTCGACGACGCGTTCGAACAGCTCTCCGAGCCGCTCACGGCGGCGAAGGTGCGATCGTTCTGCAACCTGCTCATCGACCGCTTCGAGGACCGTGGCCGCGCCGACCTGATGCTGGAGTACGCGTCGGTGATCCCCCTCCTCGTGGTCGCCGACATGATCGGCTTCGACCCGGAGGACGGGCAGCGCCTGTTCGACCTGACCCGCCGCATGGCCGGGGGCGGCACCGACGCCGCCGAGGCCGTGCACGAGCTGGACCGGATGCTCGGCGACCTCGTCGCGGTGCGCCGGGAGCACCCGCGGCGCGACCTGGCGAGCTCGCTGGTGGCGCACCCGAACATGCGGGACGACGTCGAGGTCACCCACACCCTGCTCACCGTCGCCTACTCGGGCAACCTGACGCTGACCGCCTGGATCGCGCAGACCTTGCTGCTGACCCTGGCGGACGCGCGGTTCTCGGGGCGGCTGCACGGCGGCCGCATCGACCTGGACAGCGCCATGGACGAGGTGCTGTGGCGCTCGACGCCGACCCTGCACAGCCCGCCCCGGTTCGCCCGGCAGGACGTGGTGCTGGAC
Source organism: Promicromonospora sp. NPDC110617 (assembly GCF_055598465.1). Classification (NCBI taxonomy): domain Bacteria; kingdom Bacillati; phylum Actinomycetota; class Actinomycetes; order Micrococcales; family Promicromonosporaceae; genus Promicromonospora; species Promicromonospora sp. NPDC110617. The sequence continues at coordinate 1,268,251 of NZ_JBVKBM010000002.1, read as the reverse complement.
GACAAGCTCGTCGCGGCGGGCGACCCGCTCGTCCTGGCGATCCACGCGGCGAACACCGACCCGCGGATGGACACCGGCGACCCGTGGGACCACGTCGGCAGCCGGGCCCACGTCTCCTTCGGCACCGGCCCGCACGCCTGCCCGGCGCCCCGCACGGCGCGCGTGATCGCGCGGATCGCCGTCGAGACGGCGCTGCGCCGGCTGGAGGCCGTGCTGCGGATCCCCGCCGCCGACGTCGCGTGGGACCGGGCGCTGTGGATCCGCCAGCCGGTGAGCATCCCGGTCACGTTCCCCGTGCCCGTCGGGAAGGCGGGGCCGCCCGAGCCGGCATGACCACCGGCCGAGCAGGCATAGCACGCGACCCCTGGGCAGGTGGTAGTGCCCGGGCGAGGGGTCCCGGAGGTAGGTTGCGCCAGTGAGCAAGGAGGGTCACATGCGCATCGGCATACCGGACGACGGCGGGCCGCTCGTGCCCGCCACCCCCGCGACCACCGGCCGGCTGGTCGGCCTCGGGTACGAGGTGGCCGTGGCAGCGGGGGCAGGCGCGGGGGCAGGATTTCCCGACGCCTCCTACGCGGCCGCGGGAGCCGCCGTCGTGCCCGACGGCGAGGCGTGGGCCGCCGACGTCGTGGCGGTCACCCGGGCGCCGGAGGACCTCACCGCGCCCGGCCCGGCGGCGCTGCGGACCGGGGCGGTGCTGATCGCCCAGATCGCGCCCGCCGCCCGGCCGGACCTCGTGCGGGAGCTCGCGGACCGCGGCGTCACCGCCCTGGCGCTCGACGCCGTGCCGCGCATCTCCCGCGCGCAGTCGCTCGACGTGCTGAGCGCGCTGTCGAACGTCGCCGGGTACCGGGCCGTGGTCGAGGCCGCCGCCGAGTTCGGCGGCATGTTCTCCGGCCAGGTCACCGCGGCGGGCACCACCCCGCCCGCGAACGTCTTCGTCATCGGCGCCGGCGTGGCCGGGCTCGCGGCCATCGGCGCGGCGGGCAGCCTCGGCGCGCAGGTACGCGCCTTCGACGTGCGCCCCGAGGTCGCGGAGCAGATCGAGTCCATGGGCGCCACGGTGGTCCGGGCCGACGACGCCGCCCAGCAGGTCAGTGCCGACGGGTACGCCCAGGCCCTGACCGCCGACCAGGAAGCGGCGGCCCTGCGCGCGTACGCCGTCGAGACCGCCGCGGCCGACATCGTCGTCACCACGGCGCTCGTGCGCGGGACGGCGCCCACCACGATCACGGCCGAGATGGTCGCGCGGATGCGGCCCGGCAGCGTGATCGTCGACCTCGCCGCGCCCGGCGGCGGCAACTGCGAGCTGACCGTGCCGGGCCGGCGGGTGGTCAGCGACAACGGCGTGGTGGTCCTGGGGTACACCGACCTGCCCGACCGCATGCCCCGGCACACCTCGGAGCTGCTCGGCACCGCCGTCGCCAACCTGGTCCAGCTCGGCACCCCGGAACGCGACGGCCGCCTCGCGCTCGACCCGGACGACGTCGTCGTGCGCGGGATGACCGTGGCCGCCGGCGGCGAGGTGCTGTGGCCGCCGCCCCCGGTGGCCGTTTCGGCACCGCAGCTGCTGGTCGAGCCCGTCGGGACCCCGCCGGGCCAGACCCCGTCGGTCGAGGCCGTCGAGACCTCACCAGGGTCGCGACACGCTCGACCGGCGAAGGGCGGGGCGGCCGACGGCCCTGCGCGGGCGCCGTTCGCCCGTACCGTGCTCGTCGCCCTCGGCGCCGTGCTCGCGGCGCTGGCCGTGGCGGCCTCGCCGCCGGACCAGGCGGCCCACTTCACCGTGCTGGCGCTCGCCGTCGTGGTCGGCTTCTACGTGATCTCGCACGTCAGCCACGCCCTGCACACCCCGCTCATGTCCCAGACCAACGCGATCTCCGGGATCATCCTGGTCGGCGGGATGCTCCAGATCGGCTCGGCGGACCCGGTGGTGACCACGCTGGCCGTGCTGGCCTCGGCGGTCGCGAGCATCAACATCTTCGGTGGGTTCCTGGTGACCCACCGCATGCTCGGCATGTTCCACCACAGCCCGGGCGAGGGGGAGGGCCGATGAGCGTCGAGTCGGTGGTCCAGGCGGTGTACCTGGTGGCGGCGGTCCTGTTCGTGCTCTCCCTGGCCGGCCTCTCGAAGCAGGAGACGGCGCGGCGCGGCGTGCTGCTCGGCATGACCGGGATGGGGCTCGCGCTGGTGGCGACCGTCGCGCTGGCCCTGGACCGGTCCGAGCGGCCGGTGGGCGTGACGGCCGGGCTGATCCTGCTCGTGCTCCTGGTGGGCGCGGCGGTCGGCACGTGGCGGGCGCGGACCGTCGAGATGACCCAGATGCCCGAGCTCATCGCGTTGCTGCACTCGTTCGTCGGCGCGGCGGCGGTGCTGGTGGGCTTCGCGTCCTACCTGACCGACCCCGGGACGGGCGGGGCGTCCGGCGGGACGGACGCCGCCGGGGCGGGCGCGACCGTGCACCTGGTCGAGGTGTTCCTGGGCGTGCTGATCGGTGCCGTGACGTTCACGGGTTCCGTCGTGGCGTTCGGCAAGCTGTCGGCCCGGCTCCGCTCCTCGCCCCTCTTGCTGCCGGGCCGCAACTGGCTCAACCTCGCCGCCCTCGTGGCCTGCGCGGGGCTGCTCTGGTGGTTCCTGGCGGCGGGGGAGTCCGGGCTGGTGCCGCTGCTGCTCATGACCGTGGTCGCGCTGGCCCTCGGCTGGCACCTGGTCGCGGCGATCGGCGGCGGCGACATGCCCGTCGTCGTCTCGATGCTGAACTCCTACTCAGGGTGGGCGGCCGCCGCGGCGGGCTTCATGCTGGGCAACGACCTGCTCATCATCACGGGCGCGCTGGTCGGGTCGTCGGGTGCGATCCTCAGCTACCTCATGTGCCGCGCGATGAACCGGTCGTTCGTGAGCGTGATCCTGGGCGGGTTCGGCGCCGAGACCGGCGTCGTCGCGCAGGGGGCGCCGGCCGAGCAGGGCACCTACCGGGAGACGACGGCGCTGGAGGTCGCCGACCGCCTGACCGCCGCCCGGTCGGTGATCGTGGTGCCGGGCTACGGCATGGCCGTGGCGAAGGCCCAGTACCCGGTCGCGGACCTCGTCGCCCGGCTCACGGCGCGCGGCACCACGGTGCGGTTCGGCATCCACCCCGTGGCCGGCCGGCTGCCGGGCCACATGAACGTGCTGCTCGCCGAGGCGAAGGTGCCCTACGACCAGGTGCTGGGCATGGACGAGATCAACGACGACTTCGCCGCGACCGACGTCGTGCTGGTGATCGGCGCGAACGACACGGTGAACCCTGCCGCCCAGGACGACCCGGGCTCGCCCATCGCGGGCATGCCGGTGCTGGAGGTGTGGCAGGCTCGGGAGGTGGTGGTCTTCAAGCGGTCGATGGCCACGGGCTACGCCGGGGTGCAGAACCCGTTGTTCTTCCGCGAGAACACCGCCATGCTGTTCGGGGACGCGAAGGACCAGGTGGAGCTGATCGTCCAGGCCCTCTGACGGCGTCGGTCGCCCCGGGCCTGGCCTGCGCCTTTTGCATTCTGGTGGTCATGTGTGGGTGAATTGAGGGTGACGCGCTCACACCGCGCGGTAACGAGTTGGTATAAAGGGGCGCGCCAGGAAAGTCCGGCGCAGTCCCTCAGTGCGGAGGCCGAGTGTTGACACGCTCTCTCGTGACCGGAACGGCCGCGATCGTGGGGTTCCTGGTGCTTGTGGCGACCACCGAGCTCTTCTGGTTCGGGCCTCCGTCCGGCGCGCACAACGCCGGTGAGATCTTCGCCTCCGTGGGTGGCGCCGCCCTCACCGTCCTCACCTGGGCGGTCGTCGGGTGGTCCGTCGCCCGGATCGCCCGTGCCATGCGCCTGGCCCGCATCTCCGTGCTCGTCGGGATGGTCGCCCCGGTCGGCGCGATCGTCGCCTTCGCCCTCTCGGTCGACCTGGACGCGTGGTCCACCGGCTTCGGTGTGCTGGCGTTCGCGGCGGCGTCCGCAGGCGTGCTGGTGACGATCCGCCGCCGCAAGGCGGCCCGGCCCACCGCGATCCCCGGGTCGAAGGGGCACCCTCCGGTGCGGATGGCCGCGTGAGCGCCGTGCCGGTCGCGGTGGTCGGCCCGGGTGCGATCGGCGGTCTCATGGCCGCCCTCATGCAGCGCGCGGGGCACGACGTCACCGTGGTCGCCCGGGAGGCGACCGCCGCGCACATCGCCGAGCACGGGCTCGACGTGGTCTCCGACATGTTCGGGTCGTGGCACGCGCCGCTCGCGGCGTCCACCACGGTGCCGGCGGGCGCCCAGGTCCTGGTCGCGGTCAAGGCGGACGGCGTCGCCGCCGCGGCGGACCTGCTCCGCGCCGCGGACCCGGTCGAGGTGATCGCGCTGCTCAACGGCGTCGAGCACATGGTGCCGCTGCGCGCGGCGGCACCGGAGGCGGCCGTGTTCGGCGCGACCATCGCGGGCCAGACGCGCCGCACGCCCGCCGAGGGCCCCGGCCCCGCGACCGTCACGCACTCCTTCGACCTGCTCACCGTCGTGGTGCCCGACGCCGCCGCCGACCTCGGCCTGACCGCCGCCCTCCGGGACACCGGGGCCGTGCTGCAGACCGGCGGCACCGAGGCCGAGGTGCTCTGGAAGAAGCTGCGGTTCCTCGCCGCCCTGTCGCTGCTGACCTCCACGTGGAAGACCGGGATCGCCGACGCCCTGGACCGCGACCCGGCGCTCACCGCCGCGCTCCTGGACGAGATCGCCGCCGTCGCGTCCGCCGAGGGTGTGCCCTCCACGGGCGCGGGCCTGCGCGACCTGCTGGCCGGGATGCCGCCGCTCACCGTCGGCTCGCTGGAGGCCGACCTGTCGGCGGGGCGGCCGGGCGAGCTCGACGCGATCGGCGGCGCGATCCTGCGCGCGGGTGCGCGGCACGGCATCGTGCTGCCGGTGCTCACCGCGACGGTGGACAAGCTGGCGGCGTCGGTCGGTCGCTAGGCGACACCGATGGGCCGGGCCGCCGTCCGCCCCCTTGTGTGGGACCCGGCCGCCGTCTTCCCCTTTGAGGCCCGGGTTTCTTGGCTTTGGGCCGCCTCAAAGCGAAGAAACCCGGGCCTCAAAGGGGAGGTGAGCGGCGGGGGTTACCAGAACCGGACCGGCAGCCGGTGCCGCGCGTAGACGCTCTCGACCGCCGCGCGCACCTGGGCGGGGGTGCCCAGCCGCTCGTCGTCCAGCCCGAGCACCGCCAGCGTCGCGATGCCGTTGTGCTCGGACCACCACGAGTCCAGGCCGCCGCGCATCTGCCGCAGGCGGCCGCGGGTCAGCCCCTGCGTCACGCCCCGCATGAGCACGCTGGAGGCGGGTGTGCCGAGCGGTGCGGCGAACGCCGTCGGCAGCCGGCCCAGGTTCGAGGCGAGGCACAGCGGCGCGGTGCCGTCGCGCGCCGCCCGCCTGGCCACGGCGTCGGGCACCATCTGCATGAGCGGCTTGAGCGGGCCCAGGGTGTCCACCCGGGTGCCGGAGGTCAGCGCCGCGAACTCGGCCTTGGAGCGGGCCCGGATCTGTGCCATGTCCGCCACCACACCGGCCCGCTCCGGCGCGGGCGTCACCGTGGTGTCCACGGCGATGGACACCCCGGACGTCGCGTTGGACCGCAGGTCGCCCGGCTGCCGCAGGCTCACGGGCAGCGACACCCGCACCGGCATGCCCGCCCGTGCGGCGCCCGCGGCGAGCAGGATCTCCGTGCACACGGCGATGAGCAGGCTGTTCGCCGTGCCGCCCGCAGCGTGCGCCGCGCGGTGCCAGGTGGAGGCGTCCGTGTCGACGACGACGATCGGCGGGTGGGCCGGCTCGGCGTCGTCGGGCCGCGGGGCGGGCCGGGGCCGGTCCGCGGACTGCTGCGCCATCAGCGGCGGCACCGGACCCTGCCGCGCCATCCGGCGCAGCCCGCCCACGGCGGCCCGCGCCTGGTCCGTCGCGTCGCGCAGGTCGGCCACGAGGCCGGTCCGGATCCGCTCGCCCTCCTTGGGCAGACGGCGGCCCTCGGACGACGGCGCGCCCTCGGCGTACCCGCCGGCGAAGGCGCCCCGGGCCGCGGCCGCGGCGACGGCCGCCTCCAGGGCGCCCACGTGCATCCCGCCGTCGGCGACCACGTGCGAGGTGAGGAGGCTGAGCAGGCTCCCGCCGCTCGTCGTCGGCGCGGCGGACAGCGCCCAGGTCGGGCCGCGCTCCGGGTCCAGGCTCACCTGGGCCTGCTCGTCCGCCCAGGCGAGCACGTAGGCCTCGGGCACCGGTGCGGACCCGATGAGCAGGTCAGGCAACGTGGTGGACGCCGACCACCGGGCGCGGGCGCCCGGGAGGCGGCCGGGCCGCACCACGCGCTGCAGCGGGCCCTCGGCCAGACCGCGGTGCAGGGCGCGCAGCGCGTCGAGGTCCAGCGGCGCCGGCAGCCGCCACACGGTCTGGTTGACCACGGCCACGCCGAGCACCCGGCGCGTGCGCAGGAACAGGTCGTCGTCGTAGGTCAGGCGGTTGCTCGCGGCGGGGGAGACCGTGCTCGGCGGGTTGGTCGGGGGAGCGGTCGGCGGGATGGCGGGCGGGCTGGTCACAGGGCTGGTCACTGGTTCTCCGGTGCCGGGCGGGCGGGTGGTCGGCGGGCGTGTAGGTTGCGCGCGTGCGTCATGTCATGGCCCTGGTGGGCAGTCGAGGAGATGTCCAGCCGGCCCTCGCGGTCGCCCTGGAGCTGCGCCGGCGCGGGCACGAGGTGGTCACCGGCGTGGCGCCGAACCTCGTGCCGCTGGCCGCGCGCCTCGGCCTGGACCCGGTGCCGCTGGGCATCGACTCGGCGGCGCTGCTGGGGTCCGACCTGGTGCGGCGCGACATGCGGTCGGCCCACCCGGTGCGCCGGGTGCGCGCGCTGCGCGCCGTGGCGGCGGCGGGCTGGGACGAGCTCCGCACCGGGCTGGTCGCACTGCTCGACGACGTGGGCGGCGCGGACACCGTGGTCACCGGCCTGCTGGGCCAGGAGGTCGCCGCCGCGGTGGCCGAACGCCGCGGCCTGGCCATGGCGGCCCTGCACTACTGCCCGGTGCGGGCCAACCGCGTGGTCTCGCCGGTGAGCGGCGTGCGCGGCCCGGGCGCCACGCGGGCCGTCTGGGCGCTGGGCGAGCGGGTGCGCTGGGGCCTGACCCGCCGGGCCGAGAACGCCCAGCGCGCCGAGCTCGGGCTCGGCGGCACGCGCGTGCACCTGCCCACGCGCCTGCGCGACGCCGGCGCCGTGGAGATCCAGGCCTACGACCCGGTGCTCGCGCCGGGGCTGGCCGACGAGTGGGGTCCGCGCCGCCCGCTGACGGGCTTCCTCGCGCTGGACGACGCCGCCCGGGCGCGCCTCGGGGAGGCCGGCGCCGGGTCGGCGGGCGGCGTCGCCCGGCCGGACGCGGGCCTCGACGCGTGGCTGGACGACGGCGAGCCGCCCGTCTACGTGGGATTCGGCTCCATGCCCGTGGCGGACCCGGCCGCGCTGCTCGCCGCCGTCGACGCCGCGTGCGCCGACCTCGGGGTGCGCGCGCTGGTCAGCGCGGGCTGGAACGACTTCACGGGAGCGGCCGGTCCCGGCGGGCCGGCCGGGTCGGCAGGACAGCCCGGGCAGGCCGGGTCGCCCGCACCGGACGGGAAGCGCGTGCGCGTGGTCGGCGCCGTCGACCACGCGGCGGTGCTGCCCCGCTGCCGCGTGGCCGTGCACCACGGCGGCGCCGGGACGACGGCGGCGGCGCTGCGCGCGGGCCTGCCCGCCGTCGTCGGCTGGTACTCCGCGGACCAGCCGATGTGGGGTGACCTGCTGCGCGGCGCGGGGGTGGGCGTGGCCCGCCGGGCGAGCACCCTGACGCAGCCCGGTGTGCTCGCCGGGGCACTGGCCGAGGTGCTCGACGACGCCACCGCGGCCCGCGCCGCGGCCCTCGGCTCGCGGCTGGTGCCCCCGGCCGAGGCGGTCGCGGCGGCGGCGGACGCGATCACCGGCGGCTGAGCCGGAGGTGCAGCGGAGGGTGGGGACCGAGGAACGAGGCACGCGCCCGGAGCGGAACCGCAGGTTCAGGCGCCCGATGACACAGCCCCGCCCTCTCACCACGGGGCCGCCGGCAGCTTCCAGGCCTCGGCCTCGGCCAGCACCAGGCGGCGCAGGGTGTCGGCGTCGGCCACGCGGTCGGGGTCGAGGGCGGCGACGCTCAGCGTCGTCGTGCGCCCCGCCGTGGTGCAGAACGCGACCAGCCCGCCGCCCGCGGCGCGCAGCTCCGCGGCCGACGCGCCCTGGTAGTGCGACAGCGTGGCCACGGCGCGGACCGGGCCGCCCGCCGCCTGCGTGTAGCCCTCGGGCGGGCGGCCCAGGTTGGACGCCAGCGCGGCCGCGACCGGCGGCTGCGGCAGGCGGCTGACCAGGTTGTCCGGCAGCATCTGTACCAGCTCGAGCGGCACCGGGGCCACCCCGGGCTCCGCCTGCCCGACGGCGGTGTACGCCTCCTTGGCGGCCGCCCGGACCCAGCCGAGGTCGCGGTGCGCCAGCACGTCGGCGGGGATGGTGACGCGGGCGATCTTGGTCGAGTTGGCCCGCGGGTCGTCGGCGCCGCGGGTCGAGACCGGCAGCGCGACGGGCACGGGCTCGCCCGGGAACCGGCCCGTGGCGTGCACCAGGCGCGCCAGGAACGCGACGAACCAGGTGTTGGGCGTGCCGCCGTGCGCGGCGGCGGCCTGGGTCACCTGGTCGGCGGGGAGCTCGACGTGCAGCACGGGCACGCGCCAGCCGGCGTCGGCGGCGCGGTCGGCGGGCGCGGGGGCCGGGCCCCCCGGGTCGGCGATCCCGGCCTGGCCGCGGGGCGCGGGCTCGTCCGGCGGGGGCGGCACGGGCTCGTGCCGCGTGCCCGGTGCCCCGGCCTCGATCTGCGGGGCGGCCTCCTGGGCGGCGGCCTGCGCCTTCGCCCGGGCCTTGTCCCGCGCCCAGCGCGCGACGGCGGCGGCCTGGGCAGCGGCGTCGGCGGCGTCGGCGAGCAGCGCGCGCCGGCCGCGCTCGGGTGCGGGGACGACGATCGGCTCGGCGTGCGTCGCGGCGCGCACCACGGCGTCGATCAGCGCGGCGCCGTCGGCGACGGCGTGCGCACAGGTGAGCGAGACCACCGACCCGGCGACGCTCCCGGCGCCGCCGGCGCCCGGGCGGCCGGCGACGTCCGCGGCGGAGATCCGCCAGGAGAGGCCCCGCGCGGGGTCGAGCGGCACGTCGGCCTGGGCCTGCGCCCAGGCGCCGATGCCGCCCTCGGGCACGGGCGCCGTCTGGAGGTCCAGCACCGGCAGGGTGCCCGCGGGCGCCCAGCGGTGCCGCGCGCCGGGCACGCGGGCGCGCACCACGCGCCGGTGCAGCGACCCGGCGGCGAGGCGCTGCGCCAGGTCACGCAGGCGATCGGCGTCGAAGGCGCCGTCGAGGCGCCACAGCACCTGGTTCACGGCAGGGCTCGCGCCGCCGTCGTGCCGGCGCAGGAACATGTCGTCGGCGAACTGCAGGCGCAGTGCGGGTGGCGGGTCCGTCACGCTCGTCTCTCCGGTCGGTTCGCGGTCCCGGAGGGGACCGTGGGCTTTCAGCATCCCGACCATACCGGGCATTACGGGGGGACTAACTTTCACCCGGCGAATCCGGTATAAAGGTCGCCGCAAGGGGACCGCGGAACTCGTCCGACGTCGTGCTGGCCGTGCCCACAGACCGATCGAGGGACCCGACCGCATGGAATACACCGAGCTTTCGGCCTACGACCTGCCCGCCGGGGTCGTGACGTCCTGGACGCCGCGGGCGGACGCCGGACGCTGGCAGCAGGACCCGCGCGACCTCTCACCGGGGCACGAGGCGCACCTGCGCGACTCCGAGCCGGGCTCCTGGATCGGCTCGGTGCTGCGGGTCCCCGGGCCGTACGAGGCGGAGTCGCTGCGCCGCGCGATCCACGCCTGGATGAGCCGCCACGAGGTGCTGCGCACCACCGTGACCCGCGACGCCGGCGCCGGCTGGCGGCGCGTGACGGCGCCGGCCGAGGCCGTCGCGGTCCGCGACCTCGTGGTCGGCCACCTGACCGCCGAGCAGGTCGCGGCGCTGCTGCCCAGCCTGCTCGCGGACGTCTCGCCGACCGCCTGGCCGCACTGCGTCCTGGCCAGCGTCGTGCCGGAGCCGACGGTCCCGGATTCCGGTTCGCCCGGCCCCGACGGCTTCGTGCTCGCGTTCGGCGCCGACCACTCGGTCATGGACGCCTACTCGCAGCTCCTCTGGTTCGAGGAGATCGTCTCGCTGTACGACGCCGCCCGCCGGGGCGTGCCGGACGCCGAGCTCCGGGCGCTGGAGGTGGGCTCCCACGTGGACTTCTCCGCCGAGGACCGCAAGCTCGCCATGACGCTCGCCGCCGACGGCGAGCCCGTGCACCGCTGGCTCGACTTCCTCGGGCCGGGCGCCACGTTCCCCCGCTACGGCGCCGAGGGCGTCACGCACCCGGCCGCCGACGCCGCCGAGGCCGCCCGCCCGCAGGCCTCCCGGTCGGCCTGGCTCGCCACCGCGGACCAGACCGACGACCTCAGCGCTCGCAGCCGGGCCCGCGGCGCGTCCGCCCAGTCCGGCGTGCTGGCCGCGTTCGCGCACGCCGCGCGGCGGGTGCACGGGATCGACCGGCTCCGGTTCGTGCTGCCCATGCACACCCGGTACGCGCCGCAGCACGCCGCCGCCGTCGGCTGGTACGTGGGCCTGTGCCCCGTGGACCTGGACCTCGCCGGCGTGGACCCTGTGCTGCGCGAGGTCGACGCGCGCGGGGCCGGCCGGGCCGGGGCCGGCTCCGGCCGGGTGGTCGACGGCACCGCGCTGACCGCCGCCGTCGAGCGTGTGCACGCCGCGGTCGCGGCGGGCAAACCCCTGGTGCGGTACTCGTTCGCGCGCATCGCCGAGCTGGGCGGCATCACCGACGGTCCGCACCTCGCCGTCTCCTACGTGGACACCCGGTTCGTGCCCGGGGCCGAGCGCTGGAACGACTGGGACGCCCGCACCCTGCGCAGCCCCGCGTACGGCACCGACGAGCTCTACCTGTGGTTCCTGCGCACGCACGACGGCCTCAACGTCTCCACCCGCTACCCGGACACCCCGGAGGCGCACGCCGCGACGGATGCCCTGATCGAGGAGCTCCGCGCCTGCTTCCGGGCCTTCGGCACCGCCGGCCTGAGCGAGGCGGTCGCATGATCCTCGGCGCCCTGGGCACCTGGTCCTCGCGCGCCGGGCACGTGGTGCACGTGCGGCCCACGGCAGCTGCGCTCGCCGCGGCCCGGCAGGCACCGGCGGACGCCGGACCGCCGTCGTTCCTGCAGGGCGACCACCTGCGCGCCTTCGCGGCGCGCCGGGCCTCCGGCGGCCGGCACCGCGCCTGGACCGGCACCGCGTCCCGCCTCGACGGGCCGTTCGACGGCGCCGCCCTGGCCCGGGCCCTGACCCGGTTCGTGCGGCGGCACGAGGGCCTGCGCACCTGGTTCGACGTCGACGCCTGTGCCGACGGCGGCAGCGCGGTGCGGCACCTGGTCCCCGCGGACGCCGTCGACTTCGCGCCGGTGGACGTGCCCGCCCTCTCGCCGGTACCCGGCCTCCCGTGGGACGAGTGGGTGACCGGGCACCTGAACGCGACCTTCGATGCCGCGTGCCGCCCCGACTCCTGGGCCCCGTTCGCGCTCGGCGCCGTCGTGACCGACGACGGGTTCGGCCTGTTCTGGGGCTGCGACCACGCGTTCACGGACGGCGGATCGCAGCTCATGGTGCTGAGCGAGATCGAGGAGCTGTACGGGCAGGAGCTCGCTGCGGGCGACGGCGCGGGGTCCGGCGACGTCGGGCCGGACCCCGCGCCGGTCGAACCGCCGCCGACGGCCGGGTCCTTCCTGGACCACGCCCGGGCCGAGCACGATCTCGCCGCGGCGACCCCGGCGGACGCGCCCCAGATCCGCGCTTGGTCCGACGCCGTGACCGCGAACGGCGGCCGCCTGCCGCAGTTCGCGCTGGACCTCGGCCTGCCGCCGGGCGAGACCGCACCCGTGAGGATCCGCTCCGCGACCCTGCTCGACGCCGCCGGTCTCGCGCGCATCGACGTGCTCGCCGCCGCGCACGGCGCCCGGTTCACCGGCGCGGTGTTCGCCGGGATCGCGCTCACGGACGCCCGGCTGACCGGCGCGTCCGACTGGTTCGGCGTCACCGTGGTCGGCACGCGCGGCCCGGGCTTCGAGACCACGCAGGGCTGGTTGTGCAACTTCGCGCCGGTCGCGTTCCCGGTGCCCGACGCCGCCCCGGTGCCCGACGGTGAGGGGTCGGCGTCCTTCACGGCCGCCCTGCCCGTCGCCGACGCGGCGTTCCGCCAGGCCAGGAAGGTGGCCGAGGTGCCGGTGCACGCCGCCCTCGGCGTCATGCTGGCCGGCGGCGTGCTCGACCCTGCCTCCCTCGGCAGCCCGCAGCTCATCAGCTATCTCGACCTGCGGCGGTTCCCCGGCGTCGGGCGGCCCGCCTACGACAACGGCCTGCACTTCACAGGGGAGGGCCGCACCGCGAACGCGTCGCTCTGGGTCAACCGGGACCACGAGCGGCTGTACGTCGTCACGCAGACGCCGGACACCCCCGCGGCGCAGGCCGCCGTGGACCGGTACCTCGCGGAGCTGACGGCGACGTTCGCGGCGGCCGTCGCCGAGGCCGCGGCCCCGGACGCGGATCCGGATGCCGGTGCGGACGTCGCCCCGGCTGCCGTCGTGCGGGATTTGCGGGACGTGCCCGACGCGCGGCTGGAGGCGACCGGTGCGGGTCCTCTCGGCTGACCTCTGGGAGCCGGCGCCCGGCCGGGTCGTCACGTGGGACGTCGCGCCTGGGGCGGGCCGTCGTCCGGCCGCGGCGGCGCCGACCTGGAACCAGCGCAACCACCTCCTCGGGGCCGGTTCCGGCGAACCGAGCGTGTGGATCACCGCCGCGTTCGACGTCGAGGGGCCGATCGACCCCGGGGCGCTGGAGACCGTCTTCCGCGACCTCGTGGCCGACCACCCGGGCCTGCGGGTCGAGGCGGTCCGCCGTCCCGCGCCCGAGCTGGTGGGCCTCGTGCGGCACGACCCGGACGGCCTGGTCTGGCGGCGACACGACGGCCCGGTCACGCGCACGGTCGCGGAGACCCGGGAACGCCTGGCGGCCGAGCTCACCCGCCGGTGCGCGCCCTTCGGTTACCCGGCGTTCCTGCCCGCCGCGATCAGCCGACCCGACCGGTCGACGATCGTGCTGGGCATGGACCACCTGCACACCGACGCCTGGTCCACCACCGTCGTGATCGACGAGCTGGCCGCCCGCTACGCGGAGCGCACGGGCGGCAGCGCCCACGCAGGCGGCCCGGGCGGAGCCGGGCGGCCCGCCGCCCCAGGCCGCGCGGCGGGACTGCCCGCCGGCACCGCGGCCGCGATCGTCGACGCCCCGGTCCCGGCCGACCCCGTGGGGCCACCGCCCGTCGACACAGCCGGCTCGCTGCCCGTCGGCCCGTCGTCGGTCGACACCGCCGGCCCGCCGTTTGTCGGCGCCGACGACCCGCGGCTCGCGGCCTGGCACGGCTTCCTGCGCGACCGCGGCTGGGCGCTGCCCACGTTCCCGCTGCCGCTCGGCGTGCCCGACGGCAAGCGGGTGGCGCAGCGCACCGTCGTGCGCCCGCTCGCCGACGCCACGGCCGCGGACGCCGTCGCGGCGCGCGCCCGGGCGGCCGGCGCGTCGACGTCGGCGGCCGTGCTGGTCACGCTGGCCCGGGCGGTCGCGGACCTGGGCGGCCCTGCCGTCCTGGAGACCCTGCTGCCGGTGCACACCCGCGACGACGCGGCGGCCCGCGGCGCCGTCGGCTGGCACACCACCACGGTGCCGCTGCGCATCGACTCCGCCATCGAGGCCCCGACCGCGGAGGTCCGGCCCTGGGCCGTGCCCGCCAACCCCGCCGTCCGGCACACCGTCCCGGACACCGCGCTGGCCGCGACCGGCAAGGCGCTACGGGCCGCGCGCGAGCTGGCCGCGGTGCCGCTGGAGCAGGTGGTGACGTCGCTGCCCCAGCCGCTGCGGTTCCCGCGGACGGACATCTTCCAGGTGTCGTACCTGGACTACCGGCGACTGCCGGGGCACGCCGCGGCCGCCGGACGGCGGGCCCACCACGTCTCGGCCGCCACCCGCGCCGACGACCTGCAGGTGTGGGTCTCCCGCTCGGACGCCGGCATCGCCGTCCGCGCCCGCATGCCCCGCACCCCGACGGCGACGGCGACGATCGACGCGCTGCTGACCCGCTGGTCGGAGCTGCTGACCGCGCCGGCCGAGCCGAGCACAAACAACTGAGTGCTGGGTATTTGTGGGCTGGAACCGGTTCCAGCCCACAAATACCCAGCACTCAGCTGTTTGCCTGGGGGGTCAGGCGCCTGCCGGGACCTTTTCCGCCGGGGCGAGCTGCGTCGCGTCGTAGTCGACGTCGCCGCCGAGGCTCGGCATCATCGAGGTGAGCTGCGGCTTCCACTCGGCGTACTTGGCCGGGAAGCAGCGCTCCAGCAGGCCGGTCATGGCGGCGACGGCGGTCGAGGCACCCGGGGAGGCACCCAGCAGGCCGGCGATGGTGCCGTCCTGGGCCGCGACCACCTCGGTGCCGAACTCCAGCACGCCGCCCTTGCCCTTGACCCACTTGATGACCTGGACCCGCTGGCCGGCGGTGATCTTCTCCCAGTCGGCGGGCTGCGCCGTCGGCATGAACCGCTGCAGCTCGTGGAACTTGGTCTCCGGAGCGGCCGCGACCTGGCCGATGAGGTAGCCGGTGAGGTCGAGGTTCTTCACGCCGGCACCGAGCATCGAGAACACGTTGTGCGCGCGCAGCGACGTGATCAGGCCCAGGTACTTGCCGTTCTTGAGGTACTTGGGGCTGAACCCGGCGTACGGGCCGAACATGAGGTAGCTCTGGCCGTCCACGATGCGCGTGTCCAGGTGGGGCACGGACATCGGCGGGGCGCCGACGTCGGCCTTGCCGTAGACCTTCGCGTTGTGCTGGGCGACGAGCTCGGGGTTGGCGGTGCGCAGGAACTCGCCCGAGATCGGGAAGCCGCCGTACCCGCGCGCCTCCTTGATGCCCGACGCCTGCAGCAGCGGGAGCGCGCCACCGCCCGCGCCGACGAAGACGAACTTCGCGGTGACGGTGCGACGGCGGGTGCCGGCGTTCCAGGTGCGGTCGTTCAGGGTCAGGCGCCAGCGGCCGTCCCGGAGCTTCTTGAGCCCGCGCACCTCGTGGTTCACGTGCAGCTCGGTGTTGTGCGCGGTGGCGAAGCCGATCAGCTTCTTGGTCAGCGAGCCGAAGTCGACGTCGGTGCCCGCGGCGGCGCGCGTGGCCGCGATGGGCTCGTCGGCGTCGCGGTCCAGGGTCATCAGCGGGGCCCACGAGCCGATGACGGCCGGGTCGGAGCTGAACTCCAGGTCGCTGAACAGCGGGTGCACGCTGAGCGCCTCGTAGCGGCGGCGCAGGAAGTCCACGTTGTCGGCGCCGCGCACGAACGTCATGTGCGGCGTGACGTTGATGAAGTCGGTGCCCTCCATCAGACCGGCGGTGAGCAGGTGGTTCCAGAACTCGCGGGAGGTGTGGAACTGCTCGTTGATCTTCACCGCCTTGGAGATGTCGACGGAGCCGTCCTTGCGCTCCGGGGTGTAGTTCAGCTCGCAGAGGGCGGCGTGGCCGGTGCCCGCGTTGTTCCACGGGTTCGACGACTCGAGGGCCACCTCGTCGAGGCGCTCGTAGATCCCGACACGCCAGGTCGGCTCGAGGATCGTGAGCAGCGCGCCGAGGGTGGCGCTCATGATCCCTCCGCCGATCAGCGCGACGTCGACCTCTTCGGAGGGACGCGGGGCTGTCTGGAGGTAAGAAGTCACGCTCAGAAAGATAGCGCGCTTGTGAAAAGCGGAACGAGCGCTGTGGCATGAATCACGTGATGTGTACCGTGACCTCGCTCACGGTATGGGCGGACGGCGCATCGGGGGACGGCGTCGCCCGCAGGGCGTGCGTCAGCGCACCGCCTGCGGCCCGAGCACCGACAGCAGCCGCAGCTTCTCGTGGCTCTCGCTGCCGGGCAGGGCCGTGTAGACGAGCAGCCGGTGCGACTGGTCCGGGTCGAGGAGGGACTGGCAGGTCAGCTCCAGCGCCCCGACCTCGGGGTGCACGAAGTGCTTCACCTCGTGCGGGCGGACGCCGATCTCGTGGGCCTCCCAGACCTCCCGGAACTCCGCGCTGCGCTCCAGGAGGAGCTCGGCGTACCGCGCGGCACGCGAGCCCGGACCGCGGACGGTCGCGATCTCGCGCAGGCCCGAGGCGAACATGCGCGTCAGGAACGGGTGCTCGTCCGGCGCGTAGAGCTCCCGCGTGGCCGGGTCGGTGAACCAGCGGAACCCGATGCTCCGGGCCGGCCCGGTGTAGCCGGTCGTGTCCCCGGTCAGCGCCACGCCCGTCGGCGTCTGCCGCAGGGTCTCGCCGAGCTCCGTGACGATCTCCGCGGGGGTGTCGTCGAGCCGGTCGAGGATACGCAGCAGCCCCGGGCTGATGTGCTCGCTCGTGGTGCCGCGCACCGGCGGGTGGTGTCCGGCCAGCCGGAACAGGTGGTCGCGCTCGTCGAGCGACAGGTGCAGGCCCTGCGCGATCGACGCGACCATCTGCTCGGACGGGTGGGGTCCGCGCTCGCGCTCCAGCCGGGAGTAGTAGTCGGTCGACATGTTGCACAGCACGGCGACCTCCTCCCGCCGCAGCCCGCTCGTGCGGCGGCGCTGCCCCCGCGGCATCCCGACGTCCTCCGGCTGCAGCAGCTCGCGGCGTCGGCGCAGGAACTCTGCCAGCCCGGTGCGATCGATCACGGCTCCCCCTGTCTCGAGTACCGCTTCTTTCTACCGTGTGCCCGACGGCGGAGCCACGGCCCGCCGATCCCCCGTACGGGGCGGACCCGTGACCCGGCGAGCCTGTGATCGGCAGGCCCTGGATAGGTCGTCGCCGTCTGCCCAGGATCGAGGTCGACGACGAACCGATCTCGACGACACGAGGGAGACGTGCCCATGTCACGCACACCGATCGACATCACCGTGCCGAACCTGGCCGGGAAGCGCGCGCTGGTCACCGGAGCGAGCGACGGGATGGGGCTGGGCCTGGCGACCCGGCTGGCCGCGGCCGGCGCCGAGGTGGTCATGCCCGTGCGCAACCCGCGCAAGGGCGAGGCGGCGGTCGCCACGATCCGCCGCGCGGTGCCCGACGCGCGGCTGTCGCTGCGCTCGCTCGACCTGTCCTCCCTGGAGTCCGTGGCGGCGCTGGGCGACACCCTGCGCGACGAGGGGCGGCCGATCCACCTGATGATCAACAACGCGGGCGTCATGCGGCCGCCGAGCCGGCAGACCACCGCCGACGGGTTCGAGCTGCAGACGGGCACCAACCACCTGGGCCACTTCGCGCTCGTGGGTCACCTGCTGCCGCTGCTGCGCGACGGCGGCGCGCGCGTCACCTCGCAGGTCAGCGTCGCGGCCCGGCGCGGCAGCATCAACTGGGACGACCTGAACTGGGAGCGCTCGTACGACGGCATGCGCGCCTACGCCCAGTCCAAGATCGCGTTCGGGCTCTTTGGTTTAGAGCTGGAGCGCCGCAGCCGGGCCCACGGCTGGGGCATCACGAGCAACCTCTCCCACCCCGGGGTCGCGCCGACCAGCCTGCTGGCCGCGCGTCCGGAGCTCGGGCGGGGCAGCGACACCCCCGCGGTCCGGCTGATCCGCGCGCTCTCGGCCCGCGGCATCCTGGTGGGCACCGTCGAGACGGCGAAGCTGCCGGCCCTCCTGGCCGCGACCGACCCCGCCGCCAGGGCCGGCGTGCTCTACGGCCCGAGCGGGCCCGGCAACCTCGGCGGCCGGCCCGCCGAGCAGACGATGTACGCGCCGCTGCGCAGCGCCGAGGAGGCCGCGCGCGTCTGGGCGGCGTCCGAACGGCTCACGGGCGTGCGGTTCGCGGCGGCCGTGGGCGACAACCCGTGAGCCCCCCGTGCACGTGTCAGACGCTCAGGCCACCCGGGTGACCTGAGGGTCTGACACGTCGCTCTCGCTCAGCGGGCCGGGATCGCCGACGGCCAGGGGCCGAGCTCCGGCAGGTCGCCCGGCAGCGGCGTCACCGGCACGCGTCCGGCCAGCCAGGCGGTGACGTCGCGCGGGTCGCCCTCGACGTCGTCCACGGAGACGCCGTCGGGCAGCCGCACCGCGAGGAACTCGCGGAGGTGCGCGCACAGCGCGTCGTCCCACGTCTCGTACCCGACCTCCTGCACGGTGCCGGCCAGGGCGTCGACGGAGTGGATGCGCACCTCGCGCCACCAGGCGAGCAGGCAGCCCGACAGCGGCCCACCGCGGTACCCGCTCGGGGCGTCCCACAGCGGCGAGCCGGGCTCCGGCCAGGCCTGGGAAAGGTCGTCACGGAGGTCGCCCAGGACCGCCAGGTGCTCGGCGACGGTGCGTCCGGCGCCCGCCTCGATCCCCGCGGCGCGGGCCTCCGGGCTGGCGTAGACGGGCACGACCTCGCCGCGCTCGGCGGCCCGTGCCTGACCGAGCATCGCCGTGGCCAGGCCCGCGACGTGCGCCAGCACGTGCCCGCGGGTCCAGCCGTCCAGCGTCGACGGACCGGCGAGATCGCCGGCGGTCAGCCGCCCGACGGCGGACAGGAGGTCGTCCAGCCCCGCCGCGGCGTCGCCACGGGCGTGGGCGATCAGGTCGGGGCCGGGGCCGGCGGTAAGGGTGGTGCTCGGGGTGGTGCTCGGGGTGCTGCTGGGCACGGTGCTCACAGGGGTGTGTCCCTTCGTCGGGCGGGCTGGGTCGGGCGTGTCAGACGTGTCAGACGTACGGGTCACCCGAGGGAGCCGTAGGTCTGACACCGCGCGGACGGACGGGTGCGGGTCAGGGCCACAGGAGGCCCGTGGACCAGCCGTCGGCGCCGGCGCGGTACAGCAGCCGCGTGTGCGGGCCGTCGTCCGGCGCCTGCCAGAACTCGACCTCCGTCGGCGCGAGCACGTACGCGGTCCAGTCCGGGGCGGCCAGCCCGGGGTCGGCGGTGACCGTGCGCAGCGCCTCGGCGAACGCGTCCGCGTACTCCTCCGGCGACCCGAGCGGCTCGCTCTGGTGGTTCACCAGCCCCGCCGCCCGCGACAGGTCCGGCCGCGCGAGGAAGTCCGCCCGGCTCGCCTCCGCCCCGGCCGACGCCGCCGTGCCCGTCACCTTGACCTGGCGCCCCAGCTCCGGCCAGAAGAACGTCAGCGCCGCGTTCGGGTTCGCCGCCAGGTCACGCCCCTTGGGGCCCGTCGACTGCGACGCGAACCACCAGCCGTCCGCCGTCACGTCCTTCAGCACCAGCGTGCGGGCGTGCACCCGCCCGGCGGCGTCCGCCGTCGACAGCGTCGCCGCCTGCGGGGCCAGCAGGCCGCCGTCGATCGCCTGCTCGATCCACGTCACGAACAGCTCGTGCGGCGTGGACGGCGCGGCCGCGGTGTCGAAGACCGGCAGCCCCGGCCGGGCAAAGGTGGGCAGCGCGCGCAGGCGCTCGCGGAACGTCACGAGTTCTCCTTCGGGGGCAGAATGTTCTGGTTCAGCAGGCCGACGAAGCCGCGCACCGCGGCGTCGAGCGCGCCGGGATCCCGCGTGGCCCGGGCCAGGACGTATCCGCCCTGGATGATCGCGAGGGCGGCGTGCGCGCGGTCGCGGGCGACGTCGTCGGACAGCCCGGTCTCGCGGAAGATCTGGGTGACGGTGCCCAGCAGCCGCACGAAGTACGCGGTCACCACGTCGTGCAGGCCGTCGTCGTCCATCACCGCCTGGTCGGCCGTGAGGCGGCCGATCTTGCAGCCGGCCAGCGCCTCGCGCGGCCGTTCGAGGTACGCGACCAGGCGTTCGACGGCGGGGGAGTCGCCGCCCAGCGTGCGCATCGCGCGGGTGAGCGCGTCGTCCACGGTGGCGCCGACGGCGGTCACGGCGAGGTCGTGCTTGGTGGGGAAGTGGTGGTACAGGCTGCCCTGCCCGACGCCGGACGCCGCCAGCACGGCGCGCGGGCTGGTGGGCCCGACCCCCTGGGCGGCGAAGAGGTCCTGCGCGGCGCCGACGAGCCGCTCACGTGCGGAGGTGCTGCTGCTCATGGCTGCACCATACCTACCTCCAGGTATGGTGCCAACCGAATACTTCCGGCCAGGGTGGGATGGTGTGGTCGCGCTGAGAGCTGGCGGCGTCCGGCCAGGTCCCGGCGGCGTCAGAACAGGGTGAGTACGCCCAGGACGCCGACCGCCAGGGCCAGGGCGAGCGAGACCGCGATCAGCACGCTGTGCACGGTGAGGAACGTCGTGGCCCGCCCGTCGGCGTCGCGCGACCGGGGGTCGGCGACGATGCGCTGCCAGAACCGCGGCCAGATGAGCAGGTTCCACAGCGCGGTGACGATGAGTACGACGGACCAGCCGACAGGAATATCCACCCGCCGATTATCCGCCGCCGCGACGCGACCCTCGCCACGCCCGACCCATGGTGTTGAGCACAGCAGTTGCTGCCAGGCGGACGCCTGTCGTGGCAGGAAGTGCTGTGGTCAACTCCGGCCGGGACGGCCGGGCGCGGCGGGCGCGCCGGGCGGCGGCGGGCGCGCCGGGCGGCGGCGTCAGAAGTAGTCGCGGACGTGGAGCTGGCGGCCGCCGAAGAGGGTCGACAGCGCGGCGTCGTGGTCCGGCGGGCCGGTGAGGTGACCCGCGATCCGCAGGTTCGCCGCCGACTGCGCTCCCGTGTACAGCAGCGCCAGTCCGTTCGGGCTGAACACCGGCCGCGCGTGGTGCGCGTCGTCTACGTCGACGGCGTCGCGCTCGACGTGCGTGACGCCGTCGGACACCGTGAGCGTCCACGCCCCCGCGAGATCCGCCGCGCCCCGGACGGCGAACGGCACGCGCGCACCCTCCAGCGGCGTCGCGATCCCGCCCAGCGCTCCGGCCACGTCCAGGATCCGCAGCATGTAGGGGTGGGCGGCGTGCACGGTCGTGGTCAGGTCGGGCAGCACCAGCCACGCGGGATCGAGGCCCGACGTCGCCACACGCGCCGTGCCGACCACCGTCGAGAAGCTGCCGAGGGTGCGCCACAGGGCCCGGGCGGCGTCCGGCGTCAGGGCGATCAGGTCGTCGATCTCCATGACCGTCGTGGCCGGCGTGTAGCCGTCGCCGCGGGTCCAGCTCGCGAACCCGACCACCTCGTCCGCGGCGTCGAGAGCCAGCGTGACGCCCGTGTAGTCGGCGAAGAACTTCTCCGGCGGCGTCCAGAACGGCTTCTCCGCCCGGGAGACCGGCCCGTTCTGCGCCGCTGCCCAGCGACGGTGCACGGCGACGACGGCGTCGAAGTCGGCAGTCGTCGCGCGCCGCGTCACCACGCCGGCGGGCGCCGGCACGCGGTTCAGGTTCTGCAGCGGTACGTCGACGTCGTCGAACGAGCCGACCACCTCGTAGCCCAGGCGGCGGTAGATGCCCGGTGCCGACGGGAAGAGCGTGGAGAGGACGTCGCCCTGCTCGCGGGCCTCGTCGAGCGCGGCGCGGAACAGGCGCGCGAGATGGCCGGAACCGCGCCGCTCGGGCTCCACGGCGACGCCTGCCACGCCCGCCGTCGGCACCCGGGCGCCGTGGAACCACGACGTGAACCCGTACACCCGCAGGCGAGCGGCCAGCCCCTCGCCGTCGAACGCGCCCCACTCCCGGAAGCCGGAAGCGGCCCACTCCGCCGCGGTCGGGACCTCGCGGCCCCCGGCGGGCACACCGAACGCCTCGCCGCCCAGCCGGGTGTAGTCGGGCTGGTCGGCGTACTCGATCCGGCGCACGGTGAGGGTCATGCAGGCGACCCTAGGCAACGGGTGAGGGAGCGGGCGAGCCCAAAAAATACAATCCAGGCTCTGCTTGTCGGCGCCTGAGCCTGCGGTTCCGCTCCGGGCGCGTGCCTCGTTCCTCGGCCCGCACCCTGCGCTGCGCCTCCGGCTCAGGCTCTACGGTTCGCGACTGAGCCTGCGGCCCCGCTCCGGGGCGCGTGCCTCGTTCCTCGGCCCGCACCCTGCGCTGCGCCTCCGGCTCAGGCTCTACGGTTCGCGCCTGAGCCTGCGGCTCCGCTCCGGGGCGCGTGCCTCGTTCCTCGGCCCGCACCCTGCGCTGCGCCTCCGGCTCAGTCGCCGAAGTAGGCGACCTGGTCCTCCGCCGGGTGCGGGCGCAGCAGCGGTGTGCGCGTGACCTCCAGCGGTTCCGGCGTGAGGAGGCCCTGCAGCTCCGCGTCGGCCGTGCGGTTGCCGGGCGCGAGGCCGTCGTCCGCCACGAGGTCGCGCTGGAACAGGACGGCGTCACGCCAGGCGCCGAGCTTCCAGCCGATCTTCTCGAACGAGCCCGCGCGCTGGAACCCGACCGCCTCGTGCAGCGCGATCGCGGGGTCGTTCGGCAGCACGATGCTCGCGACGACGCGGTGGTAGCCGCGGCGCGCGAGCCGCGCCAGAAGGGCCTCGTACAGGGCGCGACCGCCGCCGACGCGCTGGTGCTCGGTCGCGACGTAGACGTTGGTCTCGAGCGTCCAGCGGAACGTCGGGCGGTCCGCGAACGGCTTGGCGTAGGCGAAGCCCACGACCGTGCCGTGCGACTCCAGCACCAGCCACGTCTCGCGGCCGAAGAAGCGCTCGATGCGGCGCGTCATCTCGCGGGCGTCCGGCGGGCGGGTCTCGAACGTCGCCGCCGAGTCGGCGACGAAGGGGGCGTAGATGGCGGCGCAGGCTGCGGCGTCGTCGGGAGTCGCGACGCGGACGATGCTGTCCATGCACGGATCCTGTCGTGTTCCGCACGGGCAGGATGATCGCAACACTGAATTGACGGCGACCCGCTGAGCAGGTAAATCAGCCCGGCTCGCCCGCTGGCGGCGCGTCCCCCAGGGCGGGCGCCAGGTCCTTCTGCAGGCGTACGACGTCGTGCCACCGGCCGTGCTTCCAGCCGATCTGGTGGAACGTGCCGACGACCTCGAACCCCAGGGCGGTGTGCAGGCCCAGGCTGGCCTCGTTCGGCAGGGCCAAGCCCGCCACCAGCCGGCGGAAGCCCCGCGCGGCGAGCCGGTCGAAGAGCTCCTCGTACAGCGCGCGGCCCGCGCCCGTCCGTCGTCGGCCCTGCTGGAGGTAGACGCTGGTCTCGGCCGCCCAGCGGTAGGCCTCGCGCGGCGAGTACGGCGCCGCGTACGCGAAGCCGACGACGTCGGTCGTGCCCGCCTCCAGGGCGACGAGCCAGGCGTGCCCGGCCGAGTAGGTCGCGATGCGGCGCGCCATCTCCTCGGTGCCCGGCGGCTCGGACTCGAAGCTGATGTGGGTCTCGCGCACGTAGTAGGCGTAGATGTCGGCGCAGGCCGCGGCGTCCTCGGGGGTCGCGGGGCGGATCGTCAGGTCCATGGGGCGATCGTGCCGGATGCGCGGGGCGACCTCGAAACCGTCCCGGCGTTCGGGCGTGGGCGAAATGCACGCCGTGCTCGGGGCAGATGTCGGTGGCCGGGCATAGCGTGAGGCCCGTGACCACGCTCCAGAGACGAGTCCTCGTCGTCGCCGTCCTCGGCTCCTTCGTGTCGTTCCTCGACGGCACGGTGGTGAGTGTCGCCCTGCCCGCGATCGCGGACGAGCTCGCAGGTCCCGGCATGGAGGCGCTGCCCCTGCAGCAGTGGGTCGTGGACGCGTACCTGATCACGCTCGGCGCGCTGATGCTCGTGGCCGGCTCGATCTCCGACGTCTACGGCCGGCGCCGCGTGCTCGCGGCCGGGCTCGTCGGGTTCGCGCTGGCCTCCATCCTGTGCGCCGTCGCGCCGACCGGGCCTTTCCTCGTCCTCGCGCGTGCCCTGCAGGGGGTGGCCGGTGCCCTGCTCGTGCCGAGCTCCCTGGCGCTGATCATCGCGACGTTCAGCGGCGAGGCGCAGTCCCGTGCGATCGGCCGGTGGACCGCGCTGACCACCGGCGCGATGATCGTCGGCCCGTTCGTGGGCGGCATGCTGGTGGACTTCGCGTCGTGGCGCTGGGTGTTCTGGATCAACGTGCCCGTCATCGCCGTCACGCTCTGGCTCCTGCGCGGCGTCCCCGCCGCGGAAGGTGAGCCCGGCCGGCACATCGACGTGCCCGGTGCGGTGCTGGCCGCCCTCGGCCTCGCGGGCGTGGTGTTCGGGTTGATCGAGGGGGAGCGGCTCGGCTGGACGTCGCCCGTCATCCTCGTCTCGATCATCGCGGGCGCCGTGATGCTGGTCGCGTTCGTGCTCTACCAGCGGCGGGCGGCGGACCCGATGCTGCCGCTGCGGCTGTTCCGGGCGCGCAACTTCGCCTGGGGCAACCTGGCCACCACGGCGATCTACGGCGCGCTGTCCCTGGGCGGCTTCGTGCTCACC
Organism: Promicromonospora sp. NPDC110617; assembly: GCF_055598465.1. Taxonomy (NCBI): domain Bacteria; kingdom Bacillati; phylum Actinomycetota; class Actinomycetes; order Micrococcales; family Promicromonosporaceae; genus Promicromonospora; species Promicromonospora sp. NPDC110617. Next base: position 1,243,814 of record NZ_JBVKBM010000002.1, on the reverse strand, counting down.
CTGTTCCTGCAGCAGGTCGCGGGGTACTCGGCGACGTGGTCCGGGGTGGCGCAGCTACCGACGACGCTCGCGATGATCGCGCTGTCCGCGTGGTTCGGCACGCTCGCCGGCCGCTACGGGCCGCGGCTGTTCATGACCGTGGGGCCGATCGTGGCCGGCGTCGGCTACCTGCTCATGCTCGCCATCGACGAGACCGCCTACTACCCGACGCAGGTGCTGCCCGGTCAGCTCGTCTTCGGGCTGGGCCTCGCGATCACGGTGGCGCCTCTGACGGCCGCGATCCTGGGCGCCGTGCCGACGCACGACGCCGGCATCGGTTCGGCCGTGAACAACGCGGTGGCGCGGGTGGCGGGCCTGGTGACCGTGGCGTTCGCGGGGATCATCACGGGCGGTGTGCTCGACGTCGCGTCGTTCCACCGGGCGCTGCTGGTGACGGCGGGCCTGCTGTTCCTCGGCGGACTGCTGTCGCTGGTGGGGATCCGGAACGTGCGTGGAGTAGATCCCGACGCAAACCTGGTCAAAACCAGTTAGGTATGCCTAACCTCAGTGCATGGCATTCAAGGGGCGCAAGGCCGTCGACCCGCACGTCGTGATGGCCGAGGTCGTCAGCACCAAGCGGGTCTCGCCGAACATGATGCGCGTGACCCTCGGCGGCGACGAGCTCGACCGGTTCACGCCCGCGGGCTACGACCAGTGGTTCCGCCTCTTCCTGCCGCGCGCCGGCCAGGACGTGCTGCGCCTGCCCACACGCACGTCCGGGCTCTGGTACGCCGAGTACCTCACCACGCCCAAGGCCCGCCGGCCGTGGGTGCGCAACTACACCGTCCGCGCCGCGCGCCCCGACCTGAAGGAGCTCGACGTCGACTTCGTGCTGCACGCGGGGGACGACGACGCCGACTCCGCGGGTGCGCACGCGGCGGGAGGTGCCGCCGGACACGCCGCCGGTCATGCCGCCGGCCCGGGGGCCGGATTCGCCCAGGCCGCCGAGCGGGGCCTGCGCGTCGGCCTGCTCGACCAGGGCGTCGCCTACAACCCGCGGCACGACCACGACTGGACGCTCCTGGTCGCCGACGAGTCCGGCCTGCCCGCCGTCGCTGGCATCTGCGAGTCCCTGCCTGACGACGCGCGCGGCCTCGCCGTCGTCGAGGTGCCCACGGCCGCGGACACACAGGAGTTCCGTGTCCCGTCCGGCGTCGAGCTGCGCTGGGTGGTGCGGTCCGACGGCGCGGTGGACGGCGCCGCGGGTGTAGTTGCGGACGGCACCGCGGGTCTAGTTGCAGACGGCGCCGCGGGGGTAGCTGCGGACGGCGCGGCGGGTACCGCTGCGGGCGGTACGGCGCATGCCGTCGCGGAGGCCGCCGCGCACGCCGTCCCCGGGCAGGCGGCGCTCGCGGAGCTGTGTGCCCTGGACCTCGCCGGGCACACCGGCGACGTGTACGCCTTCACGATCGGCGAGTCGGCGCTGGCCACGGGGGCGCGCCGGAACCTGGTGGGGGAGCGCGGCGTGCCCAAGGCGCACGTCGACTTCGTGGGCTACTGGCGCCACGGCCGCTCGTCCCCGAGCTGACAGCTGCTGGCGCTGGCTGGCGCTGGCGCTGGGGCATGGTGGCGCCCCGGTCTTGCGCGCGGGCTGGGTGCTGGTGGCACTGGTCTCGGTGTTCGGTGTTCGGTGTTCGGTGTTCGGGCTGGGTGCTGGTGCTGGTGCTGCTCTTCCGGGTGGTCGGCAGAACGTCAGATGGTCGGCTGCTCGGAATGCCGACCACCTGACATTCTGCCGACCACCCGACGTACTGCCGACCGCCCGGCCGCCCGGCCAACCGCCGCCCCCCGGCCGACCGCCCGACGTCGACCGCCCGGCCGACCGGCCAACCGCCGACCCTCGCCGCCGGCCGCCTGACGTTCTGCCGACCACTTGCTGATCGCTGAGGCTGGTGTTGGGAGCAGGGCAGATCGTCGCCGGGGCGGCGAGACCCTCGGTGAGGGACTGGGTCGCGGGGAGCGCGACCACAGGTGCCAGTTCTCGGGATTCGTGCACAGGCAGAGGGAGGACGGCTGCCGCGGAATGCGGATGTACGGCACCGTCGAGGCATGAACCAGACCGGGATCGTCCTAGCTCGCCACCACGACCGAGAGGCACTGCGGCGTGCGCTCCGCGCCAACCGGGCGGAGAAGATCCGGCGAGGTGCCTATCGCTCTCGGCGGCCATCGACCGGCGACCGGTTCCGTGACGCGGACGACCGGGCCCGGGCGCGCACCCTGGCGGTCGCCGCTCAGCTTCGCGAGGCCTGGGTGAGCCACGAGTCGGCCGCGCTGCTGCACGGGCTCCGGCTGTGGCAGCTGCCCGACCGCGTCCACGTCGTCCAGAAGTACCGTGCGTCGTCGGCCTCGGCCGGCGACATCGCGCGCCACCGGCTCGACCTTGCCGAGCACGAGAAGGTCGGGATCGACGGGGTGGCGACGACCAGTCTGGAACGCACGGTCGTCGACTGCTGCGTCACGCTGCACCCGCTGCTCGCGCTCGTCATCGCGGACCACGCGCTCGCGCTCGGGATGGACCGGGCCGCCGCCCTCGCCGTGCTGGACGCCCGGCGTGACCCACGCGGGCGGCGTCGGGCACGGCTGGTGCTCGAGCTGGCGGACCCGGGGGCGGAATCCGCGTGGGAGACCTGGTTGCGGTACATCGTGCTGCGGGCCGGCCTGCCTCGGCCGACCGCACAGCTCCAGGTGCGCACGCCGCACGGCGACTACCGTGCCGATCTGGGCTGGGCTGAGTTCCGGTTGCTGGCCGAGTTCGACGGGCGCGTCAAGTACATCCGGGGCGCTCTCGGTCCTGGTCACGACGCCGAGCGCGCGCTGTTCGACGAGAAGCGCCGGGAGGACCACCTTCGCGAGGAGGGCTGGGGCGTCGTCCGCGCGACGTCGTCGGACACACCCGCCGAGGCGGAAGACCGCGTCCTCCGCCACTTCCCACCCTCAACCCGCAAAGCATTGACACCCCTGCACCTCCTCCCACCGCCGCCTCACCACCCGGTCGTCCCGCCCGCGGCGCCCGCCCGCCCCGCCCGCCCTGCCCGCCCTGCCCGCGATGCCCGCCCCGCCCGCAAGGCGGGCGCACCGTGATCGGCGGAATGTCAGGTGGTCGGCATTCCGAGGTGCCGACCACCTGACGGCCTGCCGACCACTGATGCCTTAATGCGTTGGGCGTGCTCGGGCGGCTGTGTCAGGGTCCCCGCATGACTTCCTTCGTCTCGCACGTGACCGTGGACTCCTCCGATGCGTACACGCTGTCCGAGTGGTGGAAAACGGTGCTCGGTTATCAGGACGTGCCCGGGGACCCCAACCTGCCCGGTCACGAGGAGTGCATGATCGTCGACCCCGACGGCAAGGGCGTGGACGTCCTGTTCATCGAGGTGCCGGAGGCCAAGACGGTCAAGAACCGGGTACACCTCGACCTGCGTCCGCGCGCGGACCTGCGCGACGCCGAGATCGAGCGGGTCAAGGGGCTCGGCGCCACCGTCGTGGGCGACCACCGCGGGATCTACGGGCCGGGTTCGGGCTGGGTGACCTTCGCCGACCCGGAGGGCAACGAGTTCTGCGTGCTGCGCTCGCGGGAAGAGGTCGCGGCGGGCGAGAAGGCGGCGGAGCAGGCGGCCGAGCCGGCCGCCCGGGCCGAGCCCGCCGACGCATGAGCGACTGGGTGATCCGGCCCGAGGCGCCGGAGGACTTTCCCGCCATCCGCACGGTGCAGGTCGCGGCCTTCGGCGAGGACCGGGTCGCCGAAGGCGTCGACCGCATCCGCGAGTCCTGGATCTACCGCCCGGCGACGTCGCTGGTGGCGGTGGCCGACGGCGCGGTCGTGGGCCACGTCATGATCACCGGCTGCACCGTCACCGGCGAGGCCGGGCAGCGCGAGGTCGCGATGCTCACCCCGCTCGGCGTCCTGCCGGAGCACCAGCGCCGCGGCATCGGCTCGGCGCTGGTCCGGGCCGTGCTCGCGGGTGCTGAGCAGGCGGGCGAGCCGTTCGTCGTGCTGGAGGGCAGCCCGGCGTACTACGGAGCGCTCGGGTTTGTCGCGGCCCGCGACCACGGGATCGAGATGCAGCTGCCGGAGTGGGCCCCACCCGAAGCGGGACAGGTCCACCTCCTGCCGGCCTACGACCCGGCCGACGCGAGCCTGCGCGGCGCGATCAGCTACCCGCCGGTCTACGGCTGAGGGTCATCGCCGTCGGTCTGCGGCAGCTGATCGCCCGAAACTGAGTGGTCGGCAGAATGTCAGATGATCGGCAGCTCGAGTTGCCGACCACCTGACATTCTGCCGACCACCCTTAGCCAGCCAGCCAGCCACCCGGTCGGCCAGCCACCCGGTCAGCCAGCCAGCAAGCTAGCCAGCCGGCCAGCCAGCCACCCGGTCAGCCACCCAGCCAATCAGACTCGCCGGCCCGGGCCCCGCGTCAGACCCGGACCACGACCTTGCCGCGGGTGTGGCCCGTCTCGTTGGCGCGGTGCGCGTCCGCGGCGTCGGCGAGGTCGAAGACCTCTGCGACCTCGACGGTCAGCTTGCCGGCGTCGAACAGCGCGGTGAGCGCGTCGAGGTCGGCGGTCGACGGCCGCACCCACACGTAGTGCCCGCCGTGCTCGCTGCGGGCGGTGGGGTCGGCGATCGAGGCGACCGTGCCGCCGTCGGCCAGGATCTCGGTGCTGGCGGCGACGGCGCCGCCGCCCACGAAGTCCAGGACCACGTCGACGCCGTCGGGTGCGAGGGCCCGCACACGGTCGGCCAGGCCGTCGCCGTAGGTGACGGGCTCGGCGCCCAGACCGCGCAGGAACTCGTGGTTCCGCTCGCTCGCCGTACCGATGACGCGGGCACCCAGGGCCCGGGCGATCTGCACCGCGAACGCGCCGACGCCGCCGGCCGCGGCGTGCACCAGCACGGTCTGTCCGGCCGCCACGCCGGCCCGCTGGATCGCCTGGTAGGCGGTGAGGCCCGCGAGGGGCACCGCCGCGGCCTCCTCGAAGCTCAGCGACGCCGGCTTGCGGGCCAGGGTGCGCACGGGCGCGGCGACCAGCTCGGCGAACGTGCCGCCGTGCACGGTGTCCTTGCGCACGTACCCGTACACCTCGTCGCCCACCTGGTACTCCGGCGTGTCCAGGCCGACCTGCTCGACGACCCCGGCGACGTCCCAGCCCGGGATCGCGGGCAGCTCGGCGTCGATGAGGCCCTGCAGGTTCCCCTGGCGGATCTTCCAGTCGACGGGGTTGACCGACGCCGCCCGCACGCGCACCACGACCGTGTCGGGGCCGATGTGCGGGTCCGGCTGCTCGGTGAGCTCCAGGACATCCGCGCTGCCGAACTCTGCATAGGTGATGGCTCGCATGCAGGCCACAACGGGCCTGTCGGACGCCGGTATTCCGCGCCCGCCGGGTGGGCCGGGCCACACGCAGCCACGATGTCCAGTAATAGTGTGCCAAGCGCTGGGCGCTCACCCGGCAGCGGTCATCGGGTTTCGGCGGGCGGGGGCGGGTCCACGACGACCTCCGCCGGCGTCTTCTCCGGACGCCAGCCCCGCCACACCGAGTGCCGCATGCGCCGCTCGCCCGAGGCGCCGTCCGGGCCCTCGGCCCAGTCCGCGTATGTCACCTCGCCCACCAGGCTGGGCGTGACCCAGCGGGCGTCCGACGCGTCCTCGGCCGGCACCCCGGATACGCCCGGCGACTTGCGCTCCATACCGCGCAGCCGCGTGGTGATCTCTCGGCGCTCCCGCTCGGAGAAGCCCGTGCCGACGCGGCCGACGTACCGCAGCAGGGTGTCGCCGTCGGCCTCGGAGCGCGCCTCCGGCACTGCCATGAGCAGCGAACCCATCACCGACGGGTCCGCGCGACCCGGCCGCCAGCCCACGATCACGACCTCCTGCATGGCCTGGTGCTTGATCTTGAGCCACTCGCGCGAGCGCCGTCCGGCGTAGGTGGAGGTGCGGCGCTTGGCGACCACGCCCTCCAGCCGGAGGGTGCGGGACGTGCGGAGCGCGGCCTCCAGGTCGCCGTCGAACGCGGGCGGGAGGTGGATGGGCGCGCTGGGCGTGACCAGGGACTCCAGGAGCTCGCGTCGCTCGGTGTAGGGGCGGGCGGTGACGTCGTCGCCGTCGGCGACCAGCACGTCGAACAGCATGAGGTCCACCTGGACCTGGGCCCTGGCGCGGGCGACGTCGCGCTCCTTGTGCAGGTTGGCGCGGTGCTGGAGACGGCGGAAGTCGGGGCGGCCGGCGCGGTCGAGGGCGACGATCTCGCCGTCGAGCACGACGGGCAGGCGGGCGGCGTCGACCTGGCCCGCGAGCGCGGCGAGCTCGGGGAACGTGACGGTGAGGTCCTGCCCGGAGCGGCTGACCAGGCGCAGGGTCTCGGGGTCCTGGACGTGCGCGAGGGCGCGGAAGCCGTCCCACTTCATCTCGAAGGCCCAGTCGTCGGGCCGGGTGAGGTCGCCGGGGGCGGCTGCGGTGGCGAGCATGGCCCGACGCCGCCCGCCGGCCCCCGCCTCTCGTCGAGTGCTGGGTTTCTGCGGGGTCGGGGGCGTCGAGGACGACAGATGTCCAGCACTCACCGGGGCGGGGGAGCCGTTCGGCTGGGCCTTGGTCAGGTGGATCAGCCAGTTGTTCTCGGCGTCGCCGTCGCGCCCGCCGGTGCGGATCAGGGCGAGCCGCCGGGCCCCGCGTTCCGCGGAGTGCAGCGTGACGATGACCTCGTCGTCGCGCCACTTCTCCAGCTCGTACGTGCCGGAGTCCCAGATCGTGACCTCACCCGCGCCGTACTCGCCGCCCGGGATGCTGCCCTCGAACGCTCCGTACTCCAGGGGATGGTCCTCGGTCTGCACGGCGAGGTGGTTGCGGCCGGGGTCGGTGGGTTCGCCGCGGGGCAGGGCCCAGCTCACCAGCACGCCCTCGTGCTCCAGCCGGAAGTCCCAGTGCAGGCGGCGGGCGTGGTGCTCCTGGATCACGAAGGTGGGGTCGGTCTCGTCGGTCCTGGTCTCGACGGGCTCGCCCGGCGGATGCGGCTCGCCTCGCTCGGAAGTTTCGGGCCCGAACGGCTCTGGGGTCTTCGCCGGGTCGCGCTTGGCGCGGTAGGTCTCCAGCTTCTGGAAGGTGGCCAGGCGCTCCGACGTCGGCTCCAGGGCGGCGAGGTGACCCTCCAGCAGGGGCGCGAGGAGGTCGCCGTCGGCCGCGATGCGCGCGATCACGTCCTCGGGCGTGAGCTGGGCGAGGTCCGGGTCCTCCAGCTCCGCCCAGGTGCGGGGCGCCGCGACCCAGGGCCGGTCGAGCCCGCGCAGGGAGTAGGGCGCGATCGTGGTCTTGTTGCCGTTGTTCTGCGACCAGTCGACCAGCACCTTGCCCGACCGCAGGGCCTTGCTCATGTCGCTGACCACCAGGTCGGGGTGCTCGGCCTCCAGGTAGCGGGCGAGCTCGTGCGCGACGGCGGACACGGCGTCGGAGTCGAGCCGGGTGTCGGCCGCCTTGCCGAGGGCCGCGTACAGGTGGATGCCCTTGGAGCCGGAGGTGACCGGGTATGGCTCCAGGTCCATGCCCTGCAGGATCTCGCGGGCCCAGCGCGCGACCTCGGCGCACTCGGCGAGCCCGGCGCCGGGCCCGGGGTCGAGGTCGAGCACGAGGCGGTCCGGGTCGAGGCGCGCCCCCGTGCGACCGAACTGCCACTGCGGGGTGTGCAGCTCCAGCGTCGCGGTCTGACCCAGCCAGGTCAGGGTCGCCAGGTCGTTGACCAGGACGTAGTCGTTGGCCGACGTCTTGTGCTGGATCGACCGGCGCTTGACCCAGTCCGGGGTGGAGGCGTCGAGGTTCTTCTGGAAGAACATCTGCCCGCCTGTGCCGTCGGGCCAGCGCTTGCGGGTCGCGGGGCGGTTGGCGGCGTGCGGCAGCAGGACGGGTGCCACCTCCGCCAGGTAGTGCAGCACCTCGCCCTTGGTGGTGCCCGACGCCGGGTACAGGACCTTGTCGAGGTTGCTCAGGCGCAGGCGGTGGCCGTCCACCGTGACCGTCTGCGTCGTCGCCATCCCCCCATCATGCCGCCGGTCTGCCGCGCGCGCAGGAGTCGTGCACAGAGTCGTGCGCGGAGTCGGCGAGATCACTCGAACGGTGTAGAGGCCGGGTGAAGAACTCCGCTAGGCTCCCGCGAGTGATTTCTGACATCTCGATCGACGTGTCCCTGGCGCCCCTGTCGGCTGCCGCCGACGCTCCTTCGATCGGCCGGCCCGAGCGGCTCACCGTCTACGGCGCCGAGTGGTGCCGGGACTGCCGGCGCAGCAAGGCGGTGCTCGACGTCCGGCGCGTGGACTACGTCTACGTGGACCTCGTCGAGCACCCCACCCGGGCCGACGAGGCCGAGGCGCTGACCGGCCGCAAGTCCATCCCCGTGCTGGTGTTCCCCGACGGCGAGCACCTGGTGGAGCCCACCAACGCGGAGCTCGCCGCGAAGCTGGACCGCTGCGGCCTCTGACGCCCCCAGGGAACCGCGCCCAGGACTAAACCTGGGCATGTCGTGCGCTTGGGGCGCACCATAGAAGGATGAGGGCGATCTGGAAGGGTGCCGTGACCTTCGGTCTCGTCAACGTCCCGGTCAAGCTGTACAGCGCGACCGAGGACCACGACGTGCCGTTGCACCAGGTGCATGACGCCGACGGCGGACGCATCAGGTACAAGCGCGTGTGCGAGATCGACGGCGAGGTGGTGCCGTACGAGCACATCGACCGGGCCTACGACGACGGCGAGCGCACCGTCGTGCTCACCAAGCAGGACCTCGCCGACCTGCCCGCCGAGCGGGACCGCGAGATCTCGGTGGTCGAGTTCGTGCCCAGCGAGCAGATCGATCCGATCATGTTCGACCGGACCTATTACCTGGAGCCCGACTCCAAGTCCACGAAGGCGTACGTGCTGCTGCGCCGGACGCTGGAGGAGACCGACCGCACGGCGATCGTGAAGTTCGCGCTGCGGCAGCGCACCCGGCTCGCGGCGCTGCGGGTCCGGGAGGAGATCCTGGTGCTGCAGACCCTGCTGTGGGCCGACGAGATCCGCGAGGCTGCGTTCCCGTCCCTCGACGAGCCCGCGAAGGTGAGCGCCAAGGAGCTGACGATGTCGGCCCAGCTCGTCGGCAGCTTCGAGGCGGACTTCACGCCCGAGGACTACGAGGACGACTACCAGGTGCAGCTCCGCAAGCTCGTGGACGCGAAGCTGGAGGCGGGCGAGACCGTCGACACGGCGGCGACGTTCGGCGAGGCGGCCGAGGAGGAGGGCGAGGGCGCCGAGGTCGTGGACCTCATGGAGGCCCTGAAGCGCAGCGTCGCCGACGCGAAGAAGTCCCGCAAGACGTCCCGCAAGACCGGCTGACCTCCCCTCGTCGAGGTCAGCGCGCCGCGGGCGGGGCGAGGTGGGTCGTCAGGCCGCGTTCGCCCGCCCGCATCACGTGGGCGTGCGCCCAGGACAGCGGGGCCGGGGCGAGGGTCGCCGCCGCCCGGAACCACGGCGGCCCGGGGGACACCTGCCACAGGAGGCGCACCTCCGCCGCCGACGGCGTGCCGGCCGGCGCGTCCGCGACGGTCACGTCCGCCCGGCCCTCCAGGTCGCCCGCGACGTCCAGCCGGGCGCGCCCGGCCACGCCGTCGGACGGCGCCGTCGTCTCCCGCAGGTCCAGGCGGAACCGCAGGGCGTACCCGAGCGGGCTGCGCACCCGCAGGTGCGCCCACGTCCCGGGCGCGGCCAGCCCGTCCGGTCCGACGACGCCGTGGGTCGCCCCCGCGGTGAGCCCGGGCCACCAGTCGGGCCAGGTGAACCGGGGGTCGGCGAGCACCGACCAGACCCGGGCGGTGGGGGCGGCCGGACGCCAGACGGACTCGAGGACGAACACGGCCCCCATCGTGCCGTCCACGGACGCCGCGCCGGCCGACGCCGCGCCGTCGTCGGTCAGGGCGGCAGGTGAGCGCGGCGGACGCATGAAAAGGTAGAGGCGATGAGTCGTCCCCACCCGCCCCGCTGGCTGCGCTGGACCCTTGCCGGAGGGGCAGCCGCCCTGTTCTGCCTGATGCTCGGGATCACGACGGCGAGAGCCGACCTCAGCCTCGGCCCGCACGAGGCCACCTACGCCGTCACCGCGGACGACCAGATCGTCGCCGACCTCGGTCCGCTCGGCACGGTCGTGACCGACTCCCCGCTGCCCCTGACCCTCGGGGTGCGGATCACGGTGCACGAGATCCCCACGGACCTCTCGGCCGTGGACGCGGCCAGCTTCGACGCGCTCGCGGGGGACCTCGACGGGTACCTGCAGTTCTTCGACACCCCGCAGCGCACGGTGCGCACCGTGGCGTGGGCGCTGGTCTGGGACGCGCTCCGCGGGGCGGCGGCCGCCGCCGTGGTGCTGGTGGGCGTGGCGTTCGGCCTGCGGGCTCTGCTCGGCGCGCCCCGACGGCGGGAGCTCGCCCGCACCTTCGCGTCCCGTACCTGGGAGATCACCGCGGCCGGCGTCGTCGTCGTGCTGGTGGCCGCGACCGCCACGGCGAGCGCCGGGCCGGAGGAGCGGGCCGCGCTGCCGGCCTCGCCGGTCTTCGCGGGGACGGCCCTGGAGGGGGCGCGGATCACGGGCCGGCTGGCGGGCGTGATCGACACGTACAGCAGCCAGCTGGTGGAGACCTACCAGGCCAACGAGGTGTTCTACGCCGGCGCCCGGGAGAAGCTGATGGCGGCGTGGGACGCCCGGGTCGCGGAGCAGGAGGCGGCCGACGGCGAGCAGGACGCGACGGCGTCGGGCAGCCCGGGGACCACGGACTACGTGACGTTCCTGCTGGTCTCCGACCTGCACTGCAACACGGGGATGACGCCGCTCATCCGTGACCTCGCGGACCGCCTGGCGCCCGACGTCATGCTCAACGCCGGGGACACCACCATCAACGGGACGAGCGTGGAGTCGGTCTGCGTGGACTCGTTCGCCTCCGCGGTGCCGGACGGCGTCCCGTTCGTCGTCTCCGACGGCAACCACGACTCCCGCCTGACGACGGCGACGGAGCTGGCCAACCGGCAGATCGTGCTCGACGGGGAGGTCGTCGAGGTGGAGGGGGTGCGGATCCTGGGCGACCGGGACCCGCTGGAGACGCGGATCGGCGGCGGCACGGTGATCGCGCGCGAGGAGACGCCCGAGGAGGCCGGGGAGCGGCTGCGGGACGTCGCGTGCGAGGCGGCCGGGGAAGCCGGGCTCGGCGGGTTCACCGAGGAGGACCGGGTCGACCTGCTGATGATCCACCAGCCGGCCGTCGGCGACGCTGCCCTGGAGTCGGGCTGTGTGCCGTTCCAGATCTCGGGGCACATGCACAAGCGGATCGGTCCCGACGTGGTGGGCTACGGCGTGCGGTACGTGAACGCGAGCACGGGCGGGGCCACGAAGGGGAACGCGTCGGTGGGGCCGCTGCGCGACACCTCCCAGATGACGGTGCTGCGGTTCGACCCGGAGCGGCGGCAGTTCGTGGACTGGCAGCTCGTCGAGGTGACACCCGAGGGCGAGGCGGCCGTGAGCGAGCGTCAGGCCGTCCCGCAGCCCGTTCCGCTGCCGGACGAGGTGCCCGACGACGCGCCGGGCGACGTACCGGATGCGGGCCCGGCGCCGTCGTCGTCGGCGCCGGGCAACTAGGCTCGGGGCGTGGAGATCACAACCGACCCGGCCGAGCTGACGCCCGTCGCCCAGGACTACCTGAAGGCGGTGTGGTCGGCCCAGGAGTGGTCGGACGAGAAGGTGACCACCAAGCATCTGGCCGACCGGCTGGGCGTGGGCGCGTCCACGGTGTCCGAGACGGTGCGCCGGCTGAGCGGCCAGGGGCTGCTGGAGCACGAGCGGTACGGCGCGATCCGGCTGACGGACGAGGGCCGCAGGCTCGCGCTCGTGATGGTGCGCCGGCACCGGCTCCTGGAGACGTTCCTCGTGGAACAGCTCGGGTACGGGTGGGACGAGGTGCACGACGAGGCCGAGGTCCTGGAGCACGCGGTCTCGGACGTCTTCGTGGAGCGGATGGCGGCGCGGCTGGGCAACCCGTCGCGCGACCCGCACGGCGACCCGATCCCGTCCGCCGACGGCACGGTGGTGCGGCCCGACGCGGTGCCGCTGTCGTCGATGCACGCGGGCGACGCGGGCACGGTGGTGCGGATCTCCGACGCCGACCCGGAGGCGCTGCGGTACCTCGCGGAGCTGGGCCTGGACCTGGACATCCGCGTGGAGGTCACCACGCGGCGTGAGTTCGCGGGGACGGTCGCCGTCGCCTGGACGTGCCCGCCCGCTCCAAGGCCCGACGGCGGAGCGGTCGGCGGCGGTGCAGCCGGCGCCGACGAGCGCGTGGCCGATCTCGGCCTGCTGGCGGCCTCCCGCGTGTGGGTGGCGCAGGAGTAGTCTGCTCCCCGTTCCCTCGTGCTCGTCGCCGGTGTCGTCGACGGTAGACCGAATCGATACGACACTCCCGGAGACCCCATGGCGAGCAGTGCACCCCAGAACGCCCCGGACCAGGCGCCCGGCACCGGCTCGATGCGCCGTGCCGCGCCCGCGCTCGTCGCGCTGGCGGTGGGCGGGTTCACCATCGGCACCACCGAGTTCGCCGCGATGGGCCTGCTGCCCGACGTCGGCCTCGACCTCGGCGCGACCGACCCCCAGGTGGGGCACACCATCACCGCGTACGCGCTCGGCGTGGTCGTCGGGGCGCCGCTGCTGACCGTGGCCGCGGCGCGGATGTCGCGCAAGCGCCTCCTGCTCGCGCTGATGGGCTTCTACACGGTGGCGAACGTGCTGTCCGCCGCGGCGCCCGACATCGGCTGGCTCGTGGTCGGGCGCTTCTTCGCGGGGCTCCCGCACGGCGCGTTCTTCGGCGTCGGCGCCGCGGTCGGTGCCGCCGTGGCCGGCCCGGCGCAGCGCGGGCGGGCGGTCGCGACGATGATGACCGGCCTGACCATCGCGAACGTCGTCGGCGTGCCGCTGTCCACGTGGGTGGGCCAGGCGTTCGGCTGGCGCGTCTCCTACGTGCTGATCGGCGTGCTGGGCACCGCCACGCTCCTGGGGCTCTGGCGGCTGATCCCGGCCGGCGCCGGCGGCGAGGGCCGCTCGGTGCGCACCGAGCTGGCGACCCTGCGCAACGGGCCGCTGTGGTTCGCGTTCGTGGCCGGCGCGATCGGGTTCGGCGGGATGTTCGCCGTCTACACCTATGTGGCCCCCACCATGACGGGCGTGACCGGCCTGCCCGGCGGCGCCGTGCCGTGGGTCCTCGCCCTGTTCGGCGTCGGCATGACGGTCGGCACGCAGATCGGCGGACGGCTCGCCGACCGCGGCGTGCTGCGGGCGGTGCTCATCGGCTTCGTCGCCACCGCGGCCTCCCTCGTGTTGTTCGCGCTGACCGGCGCCTCGGTGGTGCCCGCGCTCGTCTCGCTGTTCCTGCTGGGCGTCACCTCGCAGATGCTGGGGCTCGCGTTCCAGACCCGGCTCATGGACCTGGCGCCCGGCGCGCCGTCGCTGGGGGCCGCGCTGTGCCACGCAGGCCTCAACGTGGCCAACGGCGCCGGGGCGTTCCTGGGCGGCGTGGTCATCGACGCGGGCTGGGGCTACCTGGCACCCGCGTGGGCCGGCGCCGTCGTCACCGTGCTGGGCCTCGGGCTGATCGTGGCGTTCGGCCGGCAGCGAGTGGTGCACCAGCCGACGGAGACCGCACTGTGACCCGGGTCTCAGCAATGTCCCAGACTGCGCCGGTAGCGTAGGGCGGGTGACTGAGACCGGGGCGACCACGACGTCGTCGGACAGCTCGATGGACAGCTCGCCGGACGGCGAGAACGAGGTCGCCACGTACGGACCCAAGCCGCTCGGCGGCCGGGCCATGGCGCTGATCCTGGTGGTGCTGGGCGCGGTCGGTTTCGCCGCCTCCTTCGCCCTGGCCTGGGAGAAGTACCTCAAACTTCTCGACCCGGACCGGACGGCGTCCTGCAGCATCAACCTGTTCGTCGACTGCGGTGCCGCGATGTCCTCGTGGCAGGGCGCGCTGCTCGGCTTCCCCAACCCCTACCTGGGTGTCGCGGCGTTCCCCGTGGTGATCACCACGGGTGTGATGCTGTTGCTCGGCACGCGCCTGCCGCGCTGGTACTGGATGTCGCTGCTGGTCGGTACCGTGCTGGGCCAGGCGCTCGTGTTCTTCCTGATGTGGACCAGCTTCTACGCGATCGTGGCGCTGTGCCCCTACTGCATGGTCGTGTGGACCATCATGTGGCCGCTGCTCTGGTACCAGCTGGTGCGCGGCGTGCAGTCGGGCGACCTGCCCGCGAGCGCAGGCCTGCGCAGCATCGTGGTGGGTAACCGGCACATCATCCTGGTCATCGGCTACGTGGCGGCCGTGGCGTGGCTGATGATCGCGGTGGGCGGGCCCCTGATCGACTCGTTCTGACGGGTCCGCGGCGGGGCTGCTCGCGGCTCCGCGGGGTCCGGGGAGTTACCGCGTCCTAGAGGTGTGTTGCGCTGCGTAGACCTTGTCCACGCAGCGCAACACACCTCTTTGTTGTTGTCTCGCACCGGGACTCTGCGCGGGATCAGTCGGCAGGCTCGGCCGCGGAGGCTCGTCGCGCAGGCTCAGCGGCGCAGGGCCTCGCGCAGCACCCGGCCCTCACTGCCCGACGGCGGCGCGTAGCCCAGCAGCGCGGAGATCGTCGGCGCGACGTCGACGTGGCGCGGGTCGCGCGGGTGCGCGCCCGGTCGGACGCCGGCACCGGCGAGGACGAGCGGGATCCGCAGCTCGGTGGTCGCGCCGTGCCGGCCGGCCGGGTCGGTGGGTGTGGCCCCGAACGACCAGCCGGGCTTCGGCTCCACGAGCAGGTCGCCGTGGTTCGGGCTCATCCGCAGGCGCCGCTGGTCGGCCTTGTCGAAGACGTTCCGCACCTGCGGCAGCGCCGTCAGCGCCCGCTCCAGGCGGCGGACGACGGCGCGGTCGCCGGCCCGCTCGCCGACGAGACGCACGTCGGCGACCCCGCCCACGACGATCACGACGTCGGTCCCTGGCGCGGGGGACTGCCCGCTGGTCAGGACCTGCGGGGTGAAGCCGGCCGCCTCGATCGCCGCGAGCCCTTCGGCGGCGAACCCCTTGTCGAAGGTGGTCATGCCGTGGTCGCCCGTGATGACGAACGCCGTGCTGTCGTGGACGCCGGCCTCCTTCGTGGCGGCGACGATGCGCCCGATCTGCCGGTCGATGTCTTCCAGGGCGCCGGGGATGCGGGGGTCGGCGTCGCCGCCGTCGTGCCCGATCGCGTCGAGCGTGTCGCAGTAGACCGCCATGAGGTCGGGGATGCCGCTGGTCGTGACGAGCTGGCCGTTCGAGCTGACGGGCTCGCCGCGCAGCACGGCCACGACGTCGTCGGTGCGGCGCGCGCAGTCGCCGCCGGGCTGCGTGTACAGGGCGTCGGGGTCGCCGAAGGTGACGCCGTGGTTCTGCAGGATGAACCACTGCGACGAGAAGACGGTGCCGCCCTGCTCCCGGATCGACTCCGCGACGGTCGGTACGGCGAGGTCGCGCTGCTGGCCCCGCGCGGTGTTGCTCGCGGCGTCGAACCAGTAGGCGGTGTTGTGGTGGGTGGCGGGCCAGGCGCCCGTGGCGACCGAGGACCACGACGGGTTGGTGATCGACGTCATCACGCCGGTCGAGGTGGTGACGCTGCCCGCACGGAGGAGGGCGCGCAGGTTCGGCATCTCGACCGTGCCGGGGGAGCGGGCGCCGTCGCGCACCAGGTCGAGGTAGTCGACGTCGAACCCGTCCAGGGCGAGGAAGATCACGTGGTCGGCGCGGGCAGCGGGGCCGCCTCGGGCGTCGTCGTCGGGCAGCGGCGCGGCGGCGGCGGTCGACGCCGTCCACACGGTCGCGGCGGCGATGCTGGTGGCGAGGATCTTTCGCAACGAGGGCATCATGCGGGCAATTCGAGCACCCGCGGGGCGAACTTCGGGGGAGGTGGGGGCGAATGTCGGATGAACCCTGGAGGCTGTGGACGACCGAGGGCCCGGGCCCGGCGCACTCGGTAGACTCGGCCGGGTGACCATGCCCGACGCACCCGAGCGCACCACGTCTCCCGACGAGCCCCGTTTCCGCTACACCCCGACCCTCGCACAGCAGATCGAGCTGCGCTGGCAGGACATCTGGGAGGAGCGCGGCACGTTCCACGCGGCGAACCCGCAGGGGCGACTTACGGGGCCGGGCGGGAGCCCGGCGGCGGGCGACCCGTACTTCATCATGGACATGTTCCCGTACCCCTCGGGTGCGGGCCTGCACGTGGGTCACCCGCTGGGCTACATCGCCACGGACGTGACCGGGCGCTTCCGCCGCATGCGCGGCGACAACGTGCTGCACGCGCTGGGCTACGACGCGTTCGGCCTGCCCGCCGAGCAGTACGCGGTCCAGACGGGCCAGCACCCGCGGACCACCACCGAGGCCAACATCGGCAACATGCGCAGGCAGCTGCGCCGCCTCGGCCTGGGCCACGACTCGCGCCGCACGTTCGCGACGATCGACCCCGAGTACGTCCGCTGGACGCAGTGGATCTTCCTGCAGATCTTCGAGTCCTGGTACGACGCCGACGCGGAGCGTCCCGGCCCCGTGACGGGTGCGGGCGACGGCACGGGCCGCGCGCGCCCCATCGCGGAGCTGCGCGCCGAGCTGGCCGCGGGCACGCGGCCCGTCCCCGGGCACGACGGCGACAACGCCGGCGGTGCCGTCTGGTCCGCGCTGAGCGAGCCGGAGCAGCGGGACGTCATCGACGCGCAGCGGCTCGCCTACGTCGACTCCTCGCCGGTCAACTGGTGCCCAGGCCTGGGCACCGTGCTGGCGAACGAGGAGGTCACGGCCGACGGCCGGTCCGAGCGCGGCAACTTCCCCGTCTTCCAGCGCAGCCTGCGCCAGTGGAAGATGCGCATCACGGCCTACGCCGACCGCCTCACGGACGACCTGGAGCTCATCGACTGGCCCGAGAAGGTCAAGTCGATGCAGCGCAACTGGATCGGCCGGTCCACGGGCGCCAACGTGCGGTTCGACGTCGTCGGCACCGCCGAGGGCGACCCGGCCGGCGCGGCGGGCTCGCTGGAGGTCTTCACCACCCGGCCCGACACGCTGTTCGGCGCCACCTTCATGGTGGTCGCCCCGGAGCACCCGCTGCTGGACGAGGTCCCCGCGGCCTGGCCCGACGGCACGCGCTCCGCGTGGACCGGCGGGTACGACACCCCGGTCGAGGCCGTCGCCGCCTACCGCCGCGAGTCGTCCGCCAAGACCGCCGTCGAGCGGCAGGCCGACGCCGGCAAGAAGACCGGCGTGTTCACCGGGCACCTGGCCGTCAACCCGGTCAGCGGGCTGCAGGTCCCGGTCTTCACCGCGGACTACGTGCTCATGGGCTACGGCACCGGCGCCATCATGGCCGTGCCGGGCGGCGACGAGCGCGACTTCGCGTTCGCCGAGGCCTACGACCTGCCGGTGATCCACACCGTCGAGCCGACCGGTGGCCTGCCTGAGGACCACACCGGCGCGTACGCGGGCGACGGCGTCGCCGTGCGGTCCGCCAACGACGAGATCTCGCTGGACGGCCTGGGCGTGGTCGAGGCCAAGGCCAAGATCATCGCCTGGCTGGAGAGCAAGGGCATCGGCGAGGGCACCACCACGTACCGTCTCAACGACTGGCTGTTCAGCCGCCAGCGCTACTGGGGCGAGCCGTTCCCCGTGGTGTGGGACGAGGACGACCGCCCGGTCGCCATCCCCGACGCGATGCTTCCGGTGGACCTGCCGGACGTGCCGGACTACGCGCCGCGCACCTTCGACCCGGAGGACGCCAATTCGGAGCCCGAGGCGCCGCTGGGCCGCAACGACGACTGGGTGCACGTCACCCTCGACCTCGGCGACGGGCCCAAGAAGTACCGCCGCGACACCAACACCATGCCCAACTGGGCCGGGTCGTGCTGGTACTACCTGCGCTACCTCGACCCCGCCGAGACCACGGCGGCCGCGCTGCCCGAGCTCGAGAATTACTGGCTGGGGCCGCAGCACAACCCGACGTCCGGCCCGGCCGGCGGCGTCGACCTCTACGTGGGCGGCGTGGAGCACGCCGTGCTGCACCTGCTGTACGCGCGGTTCTGGCACAAGGTCCTTTTCGACCTGGGCCACGTCAGCGGCGTCGAGCCGTTCGGCAAGCTCTTCAACCAGGGCTACATCCAGGCTTACGCATTCACCGACTCGCGCGGCCAGTACGTGCCGGCCGAGGAGGTCGAGGGCGACGAGCAGGCCGGGTTCACCTGGCAGGGCCAGCCCGTCAACCGTGAGTACGGGAAGATGGGCAAGTCGCTCAAGAACGTGGTGACGCCCGACGAGATGTACGAGCAGTACGGCGCCGACACGTTCCGCGTCTACGAGATGTCGATGGGCCCGCTGGACCTGTCGCGCCCGTGGGAGACCCGCGCCGTCGTCGGGTCGCAGCGGTTCCTGCAGCGGCTGTGGCGCAATGTCGTCTCCGAGGAGACGGGCGAGCTCACCGTCACCGACGACGAGCCCGACACCGCCACGCTGCGCGCCGTGCACCGCGCCATCGCCGACGTCCGCGTCGAGATGGAGAACATGCGGCCCAACACCGCGATCGCCAAGCTCATCACGCTGAACAACCACCTCACGGGGCTGTCGGCCGTGCCGCGCTCGGCCGTGGAGCCGCTCGTCCTCATGACGGCGCCCATCGCGCCGCACATCGCGGAGGAGCTGTGGTCCCGCCTCGGCCACGAGGAGTCACTGGCCCACGCGCCGTTCCCGGCCGCCGACGAGCAGTACCTCGTGCAGGACACCGTGACCTGCGTGGTGCAGGTGCAGGGCAAGGTGCGAGCCAAGTTCGAGGTCGCCCCGGACATCTCCGCGGAGGACCTGGAGGCGACGGCCCTGGCCGAGCCGAACGTGGTCAAGTTCCTGGACGGCCGCGGCGTGCGCAAGGTGATCGTCCGCGCCCCGAAGCTGGTCAACATCGTCCCGGCCTGACCCTTCTTTCCGCTGAGTGCTGGGTATTTGTTGAGTTCTCGGTCCGGAACCAACAAATACCCAGCACTCAACGTTCCAGCAGGGCCGTGCGTCGTGTGACGGCCGCGCGGATCCTGGCGACCAGACGGGCAGGGTGCCGGATGACTTCGTCCGCCGTCGCCGTGATGATCAGCCACCCCGCGTCCTCGAGGCGCTGCCGACGCTCGACGTCATGACGCCACGTCTCCGGGTCGGTCCGATGGTGGTCGCCGTCGTACTCGATGGCGATCCTGAGCTGCGGATAGGAGAGATCGGGAAGCGCGAGGAACTCGCCTGCGGCATCGCGCGCTGGGACGTTCACGGCGGGCTCGGGCAGGCCCGCGTCCACGACGACCAACCGCAGCCTCGTCTCCATGGGCGAGTCGGTTCCCGGCCGGACCAGGTCGACAGCCTCGCGGCAGAGCGCCAGCCCTCTCATCTTGAAGGTCTCGCGCATGAGATGCCTCAGCGCCGGCACCGTGGTTGCCGGCGCCTTACGACGCGTCATCGCGTCCCCCAGGCCGACGAGGCTGTCGCGGTCCAGGCCGTGCGCGACCTGAAGCCAGGTCTGAGGCGCCGACGTGATGCGTAGACCGAACCGGTCGACGACGTCGAGCTGCTTCTGACCGCAGAAGTGTGCGGTGATCGCATACCGCTGCGCCCGCTCGCCCCTGCGGGGGGTCACGACATGAATCGCCTGATCTTCCGCGAGTTGCCAGGGGAGGTCGACGCCGAGCAGCCGCAGCGCCGTCGTGCGTGCGAAGGCGGCGTTCGGATGTACCACGCGCGTGATCGCGCGGCAGCGGTCGATGAGCGACGGGTCGGCGTCGTCGATCCGGACGCCGGACGTCGGAACCGCGAACCGTCCGGCTCGCAACAGATGAGGGCTGATATCAAGGTCCGATGCTTCGGACACGGTGAAGATGCGGTTTGCCACAGGTTCAGGCTGAACTCCGTGACACGGCCCTGCTGACTATCCACAGCCCCGCGACCCCCTTCCCGTTGAGTGCTGGCTATTTGCGGAGATTTCCGGGCCGGGACAACAAATAGCCAGCACTCAACGACGGTGGGTCAGCGCTTGCGGGTGCCGAACAGGGAGCGGGTCAGCTCGCGGACCAGGACCGTGCCCGCCGTCTTGGCCAGCGACGCCACCACGCGATTGCGGTCGCGGGCGGCCTGCTCCTTGTGCCGGGCCTCCGCCTTCTCACGCGTCGCCGCCTCCTTCTCGAGCCGGGCGCGCTCCTTGGCCAGCTCCCGCTCGTCCTCGGCCGCGGTCGCCGAGCCCTCGGCGGCGGCGCGGCCGGCCGCCTGCTCCTGCGTCTTCGCCTGCAGCAGCTCGAACGCGGACTCCGCGTCGACCGCGGTCCCGTACCTCGCCTGGCCGGGGGAGGCCGCGACGACCTGGTCGATCGCGGCGTCGCCGGCCGGGTCCATCGAGGCCTGCGGTGCCCGCACCCGGGTCCAGGCGACGGGCGAGGGCGCACCCTTCTCGGTCAGCACGGTGACCACCGCCTCACCCGTGCCGAGCGACTGCAGCAGACGCTCCAGGTCGTACGGCGACTTCGGGAAGGTGCGGGCTGCGGCCCGCAGCGCCGTGGCGTCGTCGGGCGTGAAGGCGCGCAGCGCGTGCTGCACCCGGTTGCCGAGCTGGGCCAGGACGTCGGACGGCACGTCCTTGGGCGACTGCGTCACGAAGAAGACGCCCACGCCCTTGGACCGGATCAGCCGTACCGTCTGGACCACCTGCTGCAGGAAGTCCTTCGAGGCACCGGTGAAAAGCAGGTGCGCCTCGTCGAAGAAGAACACGAGCTTCGGCTTGTCGGCGTCGCCCACCTCGGGCAGGTCCTGGAAGAGGTCCGCGAGCAGCCACATGAGGAACGTCGAGAAGAGCTGCGGCCGGTCCTGCACCGCGGGCAGCTCCAGCACGCTCAGCACGCCGAGATCATCCTTGGTCGCGATCAGGTCCGACGTCGCGAACGCGGGCTCACCGAAGAACACGTCGGCGCCCTGCCCCTCCAGCCCCACGATCTCGCGCAGGATGACGCCCGCCGTGGCCGCGGAGACACCGCCGATACCCTTGAGCTCCCCCTTGCCCTCGTCCGAGGTCAGGTAGGCGATCACCGACTGCAGGTCCTTCAGGTCCAGCAGCGCCAGGCCCTTCGTGTCGGCCCAGTGGAAGATCAGCGTGAGGCTCGACTCCTGCGTCTCGTTGAGGCCCAGCACCTTGGACATCAGGAGCGGCCCGAAGTCGGTGACCGTCGTGCGGATCGGCACGCCCTTGCCGATCCCGCCGAGCGAGTAGAACTCGACCGGGTACTGGGTCGGCCTCCAGTCCTGTCCGATGCTGACCGCGCGCTCCGCGACCTTCGGGTTGTCCGGACCGGGCAGCGCGAGCCCCGACAGGTCGCCCTTGACGTCCGCCAGGAAGACCGGCACCCCGGCCAGCGACAGCCCCTCGGCCATGCCCTGGAGCGTCTTGGTCTTGCCGGTTCCCGTGGCACCCGCCACGAGGCCGTGCCGGTTCAGCATCGAGAGCGCGAAACCGACCTGGACCTGCGGGTTCGGTGTGGCCTCACCGCCGGGCTCACCCTCCAGGAGGGCGCCCAGCGGCAGCGTGGCCTCGGCCGCGTAGCCCGCGGCGACCTCGGCCGCGTAGCCGTCGAGCAGGGCGCCGGGGGCGTCGGGTACCTCGGACGACGTCGGCGCTGCCTCCTCCGGTCCGCCCGTCTCCGGGGCCGCGGGCGCGGCTGCCCGCTCCGCCTCCTCGAGGGCCTTCTGGGCCGCGGCGGCGGCCTCGCGCAGAGCGGCGAGATCTGGCGTCGATGCATCGGGCATGTCTCGGATGCTAAGTCGGCCCCTGGTGCCGCGCGCGGGGAGGCTCCCGGGCGTTTCGCCGTCGGGTTCCCCGCGCGGATAGAGTGTCGCGGTCATGCGCAACCGTCGTCGTCCTTCCCGCCCGGCACCCCAGGAGGTGCGGGTCGTCACCGACTCGACCGCCTGCCTCCCCGCTGGTTCGACGGGCGGCCCGGTCGTGGTGCCGCTGCGCGTCCTGGTGGGTGACGAGGCGTACGCCGAGGGCGAGGACATCACGCCCGACCGGCTGGCCGAGCTCGTCTCCGAGGGCGAGCAGGTGACCACGTCGCAGCCGTCCCCCGAGGCGTTCGCCGCGGTCTATCGCAACCTCGGCGAGCAGGGCGTCCGCTCGGTCGTCTCGGTGCACCTGTCGGGTGCGCTGTCGGGCACCGTCGGTTCGGCGGGCACCGCGGCCGCGCGTTCGCCCCTGCAGGTACGTGCGGTGGACTCACGGACGGCGGCCGCGGGCCTCGGCTTCGCGGCCCGCGCCGCGGCCGAGTGCGCCGCCGCCGGGGCCGACGCCACCCACGTCGCCGCGCGCGCCATGGAGGTCGCCGGGACGGCCCACGCCGTGTTCGTGGTCGACACGCTGGAGCACTTGCGGCGCGGCGGACGCCTGTCCGGCCCGGCCGCCGCGCTCGGCACCGTGCTGGGCGTCAAGCCGATCCTGCGGCTGACCGACGGCGCCATCGAGCTGGCCCAGCGGGTGCGCACCCGCGCGGCCGGCGCCGAACGGCTGCTGGAGCAGGCCGCCGCATTCGTCGCCGAGGCGGAGCGCCCCGTCGTCGCCGTCCACCACTTCGGCGCGCACGACCGGGCGCTCGCCCTGGCCGGCCGCCTCCACACGCGCACGCGGGCGGACGTCGAGGTCACGCCGCTGAGCGCGGTCCTCGGCGTGCACGTCGGCCCGGGCACGCTCGCCGTCGTCGTCGCGGACCTGGGCGACCACGCGCACTGACGCGCGGCTCGGCCTGAGTGCGGGTGGTCGGCAGAGCGTCAGGTGATCGGCAGCTCGGACTGCCGATCACCTGACGTTCTACCGACCACAGCGCTGGTCAGCGCGACAGGACCTCGCGCAGCCTCGCCGCGAACTCGACGGGCTTGTCGGCCGGCTGCCCGTACTCCCCGCCGCTGAACCCGCCGTGGCCCCCGGGGAAGACGACCGGCGCGGCGCCGAGCAGCGCCTCCGTCGCGCGCACGGAGCGGCCCGTCAGCTCCTCACCGGTGTCCTCGCCGACGGCGATCAGGACGTCGGACGTGCCGGCCCGGAGGGCCGCCCAGTCCGGCTCGTACTGCGACAGGAGACGCATGTTGACGCCCAGCAGCAGGTCGTCGCGCGTGCCGTCGTCCTCGGTCGGCAGGCCGAACGCAGCCGGGTCCGGGTCGGGCTGGTCGACGTAGTCCGCGGTGAGCTCGCCCGTGGCCATGACCAGGGCGATGAACTTTGCCATCCCCGCGCCGAACCCCTTCGCCTGGTAGGTGTCGTGGATGTCGGTCAGGGCCGCGTCCACGGCCTCCCGGTCCGGGAGCACGCTGGGTAGTGGCGGCTCGTGCGCGACGACGGTCCGCACGTCGCCCGGGTGCGTCGCCGCGAGCTCGAGCGCCACCAGGGCGCCGCCGCTGGAGGCGAAGAGGTCCACCGGGCCGCCGCCGACGGTCTCGATGATGCGGTGCACGTCGTCGGCGTGCTCCGCGATCCACGGCTCCCCGGTGCGGGTGCTGCGCTCGACGCCGCGTGGGTCGTAGGTGACCACGGTGCGGTCGGTGAAGTGGCCGGCCAGCGTGGTGAAGCCCTCGGCGCCCATCGGCAGGCCGATCAGCAGCAGCGGCGGCTCGTCGGTGGGGGTAGCGGCCTCGCGCACGTCATAGGTCAGGACGGCGCCCGGTACGTCGAGGGTGTGGGTCTTCTTGTCGGTCATGGTGCTCGCTCCTGGTCTGTTCCGCGCGGCCCGGGTCTGCGGGTGCCGCTCGGGTCCGCATGCGGTCGTCAGGTCCGACGACGGCGCCGGGGCGAACTCATCGGTGCGCCGGGACGAAACTCGTCGGCCGAGCGGGCGGACCCTCGGGACGGCGTCGTGCGGGGAAGAGCCCGACCACAGGGGGCGCTTTTCGCGGTCTGTGCACAGACGGCGCCTGGCGCCCGTCCGAGAGGTGCGCAACGCGCCTAGCGTCCTGGGACATGCAGCCAGAGACCGCGCAGCAGCGCCGCCCAGACCCCTGGCCGTTCGGCCCGGTGCGCGGGTCCGACGGCCCCGGACCCTTGCCCGCCGTGGAGCCGACCGGGCCGTCGGCCATGGCGCCACCCGCGCCGTCCCCGGACGAGCAGTGGGCCGCGTCCGCCGTCCCGACGGCGGGTCAGGCCGACGCCCGCGCCGAGACCGACGACCTGGTGGCCCGGCTGCGTGCCCGACGGTCCACCTCGGGCGTGGCCGCCGCCTACGCTGCCGCGCACGGGCATCCCGCCGACCCGCGGGCCGAGCAGGGCACCCGCCGGTGGGCCCTGACCGGCACGACGGCGGTGGTGGCGGTCGTGACCGTGCTGCTGCTCGGGCTGGGCGTGGCGGCGCTCTCGCTGCGGGGCGGCGAGGTCGAGGCCTTGGCCCCGGTCGCTGCCGGCGAGGGTCCGGACGGCGGTT
The DNA here is from genome assembly GCF_055598465.1 of Promicromonospora sp. NPDC110617. Taxonomy (NCBI): domain Bacteria; kingdom Bacillati; phylum Actinomycetota; class Actinomycetes; order Micrococcales; family Promicromonosporaceae; genus Promicromonospora; species Promicromonospora sp. NPDC110617. The sequence goes on along the minus strand of NZ_JBVKBM010000002.1, from coordinate 1,219,265 downwards.
TGGCGAGTCCCGGGGCGGGCGGGAACGAAGCCGAGAGCGGGTCCGATCCGTCGTCTCCGTCGGAGACGGGCGGCTCGGGCGCGTTCGGTGTGCCTGACGGGTCCGGCACCGCAGGCGGCCTTCCGGGCGAGGCGGGCGGCGACCTCCTGGTGCACGTGGTCGGCGAGGTGGCTCGGCCTGGCCTGGTCACCCTGCCCGACGGCGCCCGCGTGGCGGACGCGGTCGAAGCCGCCGGCGGTGTGACCCGCAAGGCCGATCTGACGGCCGTCAACCTGGCCCGCGCGGTGGTCGACGGTGAGCAGCTGTACGTGCCGAAGCCGGGTGAGCCGGTGCCGGGCGCGGTCGCACCGGGCGCCGGCGGGGCGACGGCCTCGGGCGACGGGGGCGGCGGTGCGGGTGGCGCGGGCGGCACGGCGGGCGCCGTCGACATCAACATGGCGGACGCCGCCGGGCTGGAGGCGCTCCCCGGCGTGGGGCCGTCGATCGCCCAGGCGATCGTCGAGTGGCGCGAGACGAACGGAGCGTTCGCGAGCGTGGACGAGCTCGACGACGTGCCGGGCATCGGCCCGGCCACCCTCGACGAGCTCCGCGACAGTGCGCGGGTGGGGCCATGACCGACCTGCGGATGGTGCCCGCGGCCGTCGCGGTCTGGGCTGCCGCATGGGTGCTCACCGGCCCCGGGGAGCGCTGGAGCGGCCTCGCGGCGGGGGCGGCCGGGGCTGTGCTCGTCGCTGCGTGCCTCGGGATCGCGTTCCTAGGCGGCCCGGGTCGTGGCGGGCGTCCGGCACCTCGCCCCCGACGAGCAGGTAACGCCCGGCGTGCGGTGACTGCCCGGCCCTTGGTCACGACCGCCCGGCATGCGGTGACGGCCCGGCCCTCGACCACGACCGCCCTCGTCGCGCACGCCGCCCTTGCCGCGGCCTGCGTCCTCGGGGTCGCTGCCTCCGCGCACGTCCAGCTCGCGAGCCGCGCGCCGCTCGCAGGGCTGGCCGAGCAGCGCGTGACGGCCACCCTCGTCGGCGCCGTGGTCTCCCAGCCCGAGCCGTTCGCCTTCGCCCCGGGCGCCGGGCAGCACCGCTGGGTGCTCGCCGCACGTGCGGTGGACGCCCGCGGCGTCGGGTCGGCGACGCGGGCCCACGTCCAGGTGCTGTCGGACGCCGTGCCCCGGTACGGGGCGACCGTGACCGTCTCGGGCGGGCTGCGTCCCGCCGACCCCGGGGCGGCCGAGACCGCCCGCCTGAACGCCGAGAGCACCGCCGAGATCCGGGCCCCGCCGTCCGCCCTTCGGGTGCTCGACACCCACCGCGCAGCGCTCCTCGACGTGACCGACCCGCTGTCCCCGCAGGCCCGCGGGCTGGTGCCCGGCGCTGCGATCGGGGACACGACGCGGCTCCCGGACGACCTGTCCGAGGAGATGCGGACGACCGGGTTGTCGCACATCACGGCGGTGTCCGGGGGCCATTTCGCCGTCGTCGTGACCGTCCTGACCCTGCTCTGCTCCGTGGCCCGCCTGCCGAGACCGGTCAGGGTGCTCGTCATCGCGCTCGCGTCCCTCGCCTTCGTGCTCCTCGTCCGGCCCGAACCCGCCGTGCTCCGGGCAGCGGTCATGGCGGCGTTCGCCCTCACCGGGGTGGCGCTCGGCCGCCCCTCCCAGGCCGTCCCGGCGCTCGCGGCGTCGGTGGTCGGGCTGCTGGTGGTCGACCCGTGGCTGTCCCGCTCCTTCGGGTTCGCGCTGTCGGCCGCGGCGACGGCGGGGCTCGTGCTGCTCGCTGCGCCTCTGGCCGCGCGGCTGGCGCCCTGGACGGGGGAGGCCCTGGCGTTCGGTCTGGCCGTGCCGCTCGCCGCGCAGGCCGCGTGCGGTCCGGTGCTGGTGCTGCTCGACCCCTCGGTGTCCACGGTCTCGGTGCTCGCGAACCTGCTGGCGGGGCCGGCCCTGGTCCCGGCCACCGTGCTCGGGCTGGTCGCCACGGTGCTCGCGCCGTGGCTCCCGGCCGTCGCGGGGCTCGTGGCCTGGGCGGCGAGCGGTGCCACCTGGTGGATCGCCGCGGTCGCGCACCGGTGCGCCGCTCTTCCCGGCGCGACCGTTCCCTGGCCGGGCGGGCCGGCGGGCGCGCTCCTGCTGGCCGTGCTCACGGGACTGGTGTTGTGGGCCGTGCTGCGGCGTGACCCGCTCCGCGGCTGGCCCGAGTCGTGGCGCGCGACGGCCCGCTCCGGCCTGCGCCAGGTCGTGCGCGAGGTGCTGCGGGGCGCCCCGCCCGAGGCTCGGACGTTCCGGCAACCGCTCACGCGGGCGCGGTTCCTCGTGCTTCTCGCGGCTACCTCGGCGGCGGCGTTGGTCGTCGCCCTCGCGGTGCCCCGTCTCGCGGCCCGCTCGGGGATGCCGCAGGACTGGCAGGTGGCGGCCTGCGACGTCGGGCAGGGGGATGCGCTCGCCCTGCGGACCGGTCCGGCGTCGGCCGTGGTCGTGGACGTCGGACCGGACGGGCCTGCCGCCGACCGCTGCCTCGACGAGCTCAGGATCGAGCGGGTGGACCTGCTCGTGCTGAGCCACTTCCACGCCGACCACGTGGGCGGTCTCCGGCCCGTGCTCGCCGGGCGGGAGGTGGTCGCGGCGCTCGTGTCCCCGGTACCGGAGCCGGCCGCGAACGCCGCGGCGACCGAAGCCGAACTGAGCGCCGCCGGCGTACCGGTCCGGATCGCGGGGACCGGCGACCAGGGATCCTTGGGGAGCCTCGCCTGGCCGGTACTCCAGGCGGGCGCGGGTTCGGGTGCCAACGACTCCAGCGTCGTGCTCGCCGCCCGCGTCGCAGGACTGGACGTGCTGCTGCTGGGCGACCTGGAGGACGCCGGACAGGAGGCGCTGGTCCCGCAGGCGGGCCGCTTCGACGTCGTGAAGATCGCGCACCACGGGTCGGCGGTGCAGTCCCGCGCGCTCGCGGAACGGGTGCGTCCGGCGGTTGCCCTGGTCTCGTCCGGCCAGGGCAACGAGTACGGGCACCCGACCGACGAGGCGCTCGACCTGTACGCGGGCGTCGGCGCGGCGGTGGTGCGCACCGACGAGTGCGGCACCGTCGCGCTGGTCGTCCGCGGAGGGGAGGTGTCACTGGCCGGCTGCTGAGCGGTCGGGGCGCGGGCGGTCGCCGAGCGCTCCGCGCCCCGAGCACGCGTCGCCAGGAGGCCGGCGGCAGGCGGTCACCGGCACGAGCCGCCCCGGGTCCCGCCGCAGGCCACAGAGGCACTGGTACACGAGAGCGCGACACTTCGCGAAACGTTGCGGATCCTGGCCACGGCCCTAACGTGGGGGGAGGACGGGTGAAGTTCCGTCAGCACGTACCAGGGGGCAACGTGGTCGAATCAACCGGAACCGCCCGGCGGCACCGCCGGATCATCGCGGTCGCAGCGGCAGTGGGTCTCCTCGTTCCGGCGGCGGCGCTCAGCGCCGCGGGCCGGGATCAGACGAGCGCGCAGCTCCAGCTCCAGGAGGAGCTGCTGGACCAGTCGGTCGTGACCGACGTCTCCGAGACCGACCAGGTGGTCCGGGTCGACACGACGCGAGACCCGGAGGCCGCCGCGGAGTGGCTGGACGAGTCGGCCGAGGTGCTGGACGGCTGGACCGTCGTCGTGGGCGGGGCGAAGCCGCGGTCCGGTGAGGAGCGTGCGGCGCTGGACGAGCAGCAGTCGGCGGGCGACACGCCGCCGGATGCCTCGTGCCCGGAGGTCCCGGAGGGTCCCCGGTCCGAGGACGGCTCGACGACGCCGGTCCTGGGCTGCGGCACCGGCAAGGACGTCCAGCTCACCGCGGGGGCGGCGCGTGCGACGCAGGGCGGTCCGTCCCGCACGCTGGGGACCGCCGTCGACGACGTCCTGGCGTCCTACCTGCCGGGCGCTGACCTGCCGGCCACGAAGGTGCGGCTCAGCAAGGGGCACGCCACGGTCGACGTCGGCGCCGGGTTCGAGCAGGCGCTGGCGGACGCGGGGGTCTACCCGGGCGACGTCTGGCAGGCGCTCCTGTTCACGGCGTACAGCAACGGGGCGGTCGACTCGGTGAAGTTCACGCTCGACGGGGACTGCCTCGCCTTCGCGTACGCGACGGGCGGCGACATGTGCGCGTCGACCGACCTGCCGATCGATCTCGGCTGAGGGGGTGGCGATGCGCAAGACTCTCCGACGGCTCGTGTCGGTGCTCACCGTCGTCCTCGTGGGCGCCGCCGGATTACTGGCCGTGGCCCCGACGGCGGCCGCCGACGTGACCTACGTGCCGGACAACTGGAACGGCAAGGTGGTCTACCTGTCGCAGGCGTGCCACGACCGCGGTGACACCGTGTGCCACGACAACACGGGCTGCGACGGCTTCAGCGAGAACATCAACTCCTACAAGGTGGCGATGTCGACCATCAACGGCGGCAGCACGGATCACCTCAGTCTCCTGGAGCGGGGCTACAAGGTGGTCCGGGGCAACGGGCTCACCCGGAAGAACATCGCCAGCTCGAACCGGGTGGGGGCAGACCTGCACATCCCGCTGCACTCCAACGCCATCAGCGCGTCCTGTGAGTCCGGCAAACCGGCGTCGCGGTACGGCACGCACGCCATGTACGTGTCGAGCGCCGGCAAGGAGTGCGCGGCGAAGATCGTGCAGCGCGTCGGCGCGAGCAGCCCCGGCACCAACGACACCCGGCAGTACCGGACGGACCTGGGCGAGCTGAACCAGACCAACGCCGTCGCGTGCTACCTGGAGCAGGACTTCCACGTCTGGCAACGAGGGGTGAACTGGATGCGCGACCGCGACTCCTGGAGCTGGCGCCTGGCCATGGCCGTCGACGTGTACATGGGGTACCCCTGATGCGCGCCCGGCAGGGCGCCGCGGCAGCCGCCGTCGCCGCGGCCCTGCTCCTGCTGGCCGGCTGCACCGCGGCCCCGACCGGTCCGGCCACGTCGGGACCGTCGCGCGGGGCGGGGGCGACGACCGAGGCGAGCCCGTCGCCGTCGGGCGACACGGGCGGCTCGGACGACACGGGCGGCTCGGACAGCTCGGACGAACCAGAGATCACCGTGCGGGCCGCCGGCAGCGCCTGGCTCGTGCGGGGCACGGGCTTCACGGGCGGCAACCAGTACCTGGTCCAGTGCGTCGGCGGGACGACGACGGGGGCGAGCGCGCTCGACGAGTGCGACATGTCGACCAGCGAGCAGGTGGTGGCCGACGAGAGCGGCCGGATCACCGCGACCCGTCCGGCACGGGCGTTCGTGAACGTCGGCTCGGTCTCCGAGGTGGACTGCACGGGCGACCCGTGCGCGCTGGCCGTCGCCGACCTGTCGGACCGGGTGCTCGCGGCCGCCCCGGCGCCGCTGCCGGGCGGCTCGGAGCCGCCGGACGCGCCCACGCTGACGCTGTCCGAACGGGAGCTCGACGCCGACGACGGTCGCGTGACCGTGACGGGCAAGGGCTACGCGGCGGGTGCGACCGTCCGGATCGTGCAGTGCGCCACCACCTCGGACGGCGCCGTGGACGGGGACAACTGCCTGTACGACGACGGGAAGCGCGTGATCGCCGACCGGGCGGGCACCCTGGTCACGCAGCTCCGCGTGGTGCGGGAGATCGAGCTGGTCGGCGGAGGAAGCGCGGACTGCGCCGACGCGGGCGCCTGCGTGATCGCGAACGCGTGGACCGACGGCGGACGGATCGCGCTGGCCGACCTGGTCTGGGAGTAGGGCCCGGGACCGGCCGGTGTGGGTGGCGCGTGGCAGGCTGTGTCCGTGCCTCCCGCAACCAGACGCCGTACCGCCACCGCTCCCGCCGGCCGGAGCTGGGACGAGCCCACCGTGGCCCCCGTCGTGCTGGTGCGCGGTGCCGAGCCGCTCCTGACCGAGCGTGCGGTGGACGGCGTCGTGCGGCTCGTGCGCGAGCGCGACCCCGACGTCGAGAAGGTGGAGCTGGAGGGAGCCACGTACGGCACCGGCCAGCTCATGGTTGCGGCGAGCCCGTCGCTGTTCGGCGAGGCAAAGGTGGTGGTGGTCCGCTCCACGGAGTCGGGCACCGAGGACCTGATGGCCGACCTCATCGCCTACGTCGGCGCACCCGACGCGGAGACCACCGTCGTCGTGGTGCACGGCGGCGGGCAGCGCGGAAAGAAGATGCTCGACACGATCACGGGCTCCGGCGCGCCGGTCATGGTGTGCGAGCCCGTGACGAAGGACGCGGAGAAGGCGTCGTTCGTGGTCGGGGAGTTCAAGGCGGCTCGCCGCCGGGCGGACGCCGAGGGTGTGCGCGCCCTCGTCGACGCGTTGGGCAGCGACCTGCGCGAGCTCGCGGCGGCGTGCGCGCAGCTCGTCGCGGACACCACGGGCACCATCACGGCCGCCACGGTGGACCGGTACTACGGCGGCCGGGTCGAGGCCACGGGTTTCCGGGTGGCGGACGCCGCGGTGGCGGGCGACGCCGGGGGCGCCGTCGCCCTGCTGCGGCACGCGCTGGACACCGGACTTGACCCCGTGCCGATCGTCGCGGCTCTGGCGCTGCGCCTGCGGAACCTGGCCAAGGTCGCCTCGATGCGGGGCGGCGGACTGTCGGCGCGGGACCTGGGCATGGCCCCCTGGCAGATCGACCGCGCCCGCAAGGACCTGCGCGCCTGGACGCCGGAGGGGCTCGCGGCGGCGATCTCCGCCGTCGCGCAGGCGGACGCCGACGTGAAGGGCGAGGCGCGGGACACGGTGTTCGCCGTCGAACGCGCTGTCATGACGATCGCCCGCTCCCGCCGCGCCTGACCCCCGCGCTGCGGCACCCCGCACCGCGCGCCCGCACTTGCTGCTCGGCTCGCGGCCGGCGCACGCGCGACGGCCGCCGATCGGCCGCACGCCGCGCCTCAGCCGTGTCCAGGCACACGAAAGACGCCGCCCGCCCGGAGGGCGAACGGCGTCCGACGAAGTGGCTCAGAGAGCGGCGACCGACTTCGCGATGGCCGACTTGCGGTTCGCGGCCTGGTTCGCGTGGATGACGCCCTTGGCGACAGCCTTGTCGAGCTTGCGCGACGCGGTGGCAAGGGCGACCGTCGCGGTCTCCTTGTCGCCGGCTGCGACGGCCTCGCGCACCTTGCGCACGTGGGTCTTCAGCTCCGACTTGACGGACTTGTTGCGCAGACGAGCCTTCTCGTTCGTCTTGATGCGCTTCATCTGGGACTTGATGTTTGCCACGAGTGGACTTCCTGGTGTGTTCGCCTTGCGGCGAGCGGATAGGTCGTAGAGGGCGGTCGCAGGTCCGGGACTGGGGTGGGGACCCGTGGAGAGGAACTGCGACTGTGCCCGCCGACCTGGGCGGACACGCGACCTCCAAGGTTACCAGAGGGTCCGGCCCTTCGTGGGGCGGTGCGGTGTGACACCGGCAACCAGCGGTCCGGCACGTGAAGGGCCTCTGACGAGCCACCATAGACTCTGGCTATGAGTACCAGGACACTTCGGGGCCGTTTTCAATGGACCGTGGTGGTCCCCGTCCTTGCCCTGGTGCTCCTCGTCGCGACGTGGAGCAACCATGAGCACCCGGTGACCCTCGCGGCGATCGGCGCGGCGCTGGTCGGGGCCGTCCTTGCCGCGGTGCACCACGCGGAGGTCGTCGCCCACCGGGTCGGCGAGCCGTTCGGCTCCCTCATCCTCGCGGTCGCGGTGACCGTGATCGAGGTGGGGCTGATCCTCATGCTGATGAGCGGCGGCAGCGACTCGGCGAGCACGTACGCCCGCGACACCGTCTTCGCCGCCGTGATGATCACGTTCAACGGCATCGTCGGCCTGTCCCTGCTGGTGGGGGCGAGCAAGCACCACCTGGTGAGCTTCAACGCGTCGGGCACCGGTTCGGCGCTGGCCACCGTCGTCGCGCTGGCCACGGTCTCCCTGGTGCTGCCCAGCTTCACCACGTCGGCGGAGGGCGGGGCGTACACCCCGTTCCAGCTCGGCTTCGCAGCCGTGGCCTCGCTGACGCTCTACGGGGCGTTCGTGTTCACGCAGACCGTGCGGCACCGCGACTTCTTCCTGCCCGTCGCCAGCGACAAGTACGGCCGGGTGACCGGCCTGCTCGACGAGGACGGCGACGACCACGCCGACCCGCCGCCCGCCAAGGAGGCGTGGTTCAGCGTCGCCCTGCTGATGGTCGCGCTGGTCTCGGTGGTCTTCCTGGCCAAGATGCTCTCGCCCACGATCGAGCACGGGGTCGAGGCCGCGGGCCTGCCCTACACCGTCGTCGGCGTGGTCATCGCGCTGCTCGTGCTCGCGCCCGAGTCGATCGCCGCCGTCCGCAACGCGCTGCGCAACCGGGTGCAGATCAGCCTCAACCTCGCCTACGGCTCCGCCATGGCGTCGATCGGCCTGACCATCCCGACCATCGCCGTCGCGATGATCTGGATGGACGGGCCCCTCACGCTCGGCCTGGACCCGACCCAGATGGTGCTGCTCGCGGTCTCGGTGGTGGTGGCGATGCTGAGCATCGCCCCGGGCCGGGCCAAGACGCTCCAGGGCGTGGTGCACCTGGTGCTGCTCGCGGCGTTCCTGGTCGTCTCGGTCCAGCCGTAACCCCGACGTGTCAGACCCTCAGGTCACCCGGGTGACCTGAGGGTCTGACACATCTGGCGCAGATCAGAGCGCGGCCGCGACCTCGTCGAAGATCGCCCGGTCCAGGATCGCGCCCTCGCGCCGGACGGCGTCCGGGTGGATACGGATCACGCGGTTGAGGCGCACCTCGGACGGGCGGCCGGAGCTGTCCCAGGCACCGGTGCCGATGTCCATCCAGCGGCGTCCGGCGCGGGCCTCCTGCTCGGCGTCCCGGTCGTGGTCCTGGCTGGTGAGCTGCAGCGCGAGGAGCCAGGGCCCGTCGTTGCCCACGATGAGGACCGGCCGGTCCTTGCCCTGGCTGTGATCTTCCTCATACGGAACCCATGACCACACGACCTCGCCCGGGTCCGGCTCGCCGTCCAGCTCCGGGCGGTAGACGGGCGTGACCTTGCCCTCGAAGTCGCCCGGGTAGCCGTCGGTCTCCGGCAGGTCGCGCCCCGACGGCCGGGGCGCCCTCGGCGTCGCCGTCGGCCGGGAGCCCGCCGGCCGGGAGCCCGCCGGCCGGTCGCCGGACGGCCGGTCGCCGCCCGACGGGCGGTCGTTCTGGTCGAGTACGGTGCGGGCGACTACCTCGACGACCTCGCCGAGCAGCTTGAGCCACGGGTTCTGCTGGTTCACGCTGGGCAGGGTAGCCCGATGCCGCCCGGCGGGCAGGCGGGACGACGCCGGACGGCGGATCAGGTCAGGTCGAGCGCCCGGTCCATGTACTTCACGACGTCGTTGAACATGTCCTCGGCGAGCACGTCGCCCTCGCGGCGCACGTCGTCGGGGTCCACCCGGATGACGCGGTTGATCCGCACCTCCGACTCGCGCCCCGAGGGGTCCCAGCGTCCGGTGCCGACGTCCATCCAGATGCGGCCGGCGCGCGCCTCCTGCAGCGCGTCGCGGTCGTGGTCCTGGCTGGTGAGCTGGAGGCCCAGCAGCCACGGGCCGTCCTTGCCCACGAGCAGCACCGGGCGGTCCTTGCCCTGGCTGTGGTCCTCCTCGTAGGGCACCCAGGTCCAGACCACCTCGCCCGGGTCCGGCTCGCCGTCGAGCTGGGGGTGGTAGATCGGGTGCACCTCACCCTCGAAGTCGCCGGGGTAGCTGTTCTCTGATGCGAAGGTCACGCCTGAAACCGTACCGGAACGGGTGAAGTGCACATCCGAGACCTACCGGGCGCTGGCTGACAGCAGGCGCAGCATCACCCCGCGCACGCCCGCGAGAACCCCACCAGCTCCGCCGCCATCGGCTCCGGCTCCCAGCTGTGCATGGCGCCCGGCATCTCCTTCTCGGTGCCCTTGGGTACCTGCGCCACGATGCTCGCCGCGGCCACGAGCATCTCCGGGAACGTCTGCGTCCCGTACATCGCCAGCACCGGGACCGTCACGTCGAGCGTGCCGTCCTCCAGCGCGTGCTGCGCCCATGCCAGCGACTGGGCGTCGGCCCGGTAGGCGGCCACGGTGCGCGCCAGCGCGGGCCAGTCGGGGGAGGCCTCCATCCCCGCGAGCCATTCCGGCGGCATGTCCTTCATGTAGTGCCGCATGGCGTTCTCGGTGTCGTCCGCGTCGAGCAGGCGCTCGATCTCGTCGGCCCACGCCTGCGTGGTCGCGGCGGGGTCGCCCAGGGGTGCCTCCCAGAGGGCGAGGCCGTTGACGGGCAGCCCCGCGGCGACGGCCCGCAGGCTGACCGAACAGCCGGACGAGTGCCCGACCAGCACGGCGGAGCCGCCCGCGACCTCGATCATCGCGGCGACGGCCGCGAGCTCGCGGTCCAGGTCGAGGCGGCCCTCGGCGGGGCTCTCCCCCCGGCCGAGGCGGTCGAAGGTGACGGTGGTGCGGCCGGCGTCGGCGGCGCGCCGGGCGGTCTCGGCGGTGATCGGGTCGTCGGCGCGGTCCGGTCCCGCGCCCGTCACGAAGACGAGGGCCGGGCCGGTGCCGCGCAGGTCGTAGGCGACGCGGTCGCCCTGGCTGGTGGTCGCGTGGTCGGTCATGTCCGTCCGACGGCGGCGGCGCGCGGAACTCATCGGCGGGACGAAAAGCGCTGGCCCGCCGGTCCGCGCCGGTGCCACGGTGTGGCCCATGCGCCTCCACGACGACGAGATCGTCTCCACGCCGGACCTCGTGCACCGGCTGGTCGCGGCCCAGCTCCCGCAGTGGTCCGGGCTGCCGGTGCGGCCGGGACCGGCCGGCGGCACCGACCACCACCTGTTCCGGCTCGGTGACGAGCTGCTGGTCCGGATGCCCAAGATCGCCTGGGCCCAGGACCAGGCCGTCGCCGACGCGCGCTGGCTCCCGCACCTCGCCGCTCATCTCGCGGTGGAGCTCCCCGTACCCGTGGCGGTGGGGGAGCCCGGCGAGAGGTTCCCGTTCCGCTGGTCGGTGGTGCCCTGGCTGGAGGGCGAGCCGCCCGCTCCCGGGAGCCTCGGCGCCGACGGCGCCCGCAGCCTGGGCGAGCTCGTCGCCGCCCTGCGCACGGTGCCTGCGGACGGCGGTCCGGTCAAGGAGGGCACGTCCCGGGGCGTCCCCCTGGCCCGGCTGGACGACGACGTCCGCGCGGCGATCGCCGCGTCCGGCACCCGCGTCGACGGCCCTGCCGTGACGAAGGCGTGGGAGCAGGCGCTCGACGCCCGTCCGACGGCGGAGACCCGGTGGCTCCACGGCGACCTCCTGCCCGGCAACCTGCTGACGCGGGAGGGGCGGCTGACCGGCGTCATCGACTGGGGCGCCATGGGCGTGGGCGACCCGGCCGCTGACCTCATCCCCGCGTGGGGCGCCGGGCTCACCGCCGCGGAGCGGGCCGTGTTCCGCGCCGCGGCGACGGACGGGCTCGCCGACCCCGACGACGCGTGGGAGCGCGGGCGCGGGTGGATGCTGGTGCAGGCGGTCATCGCCCTGCCGTACTACTGGGACCGCTGGCCCGCCTTCGCGCGGGCAGGCCAGGCCCGGATCGCCGCGGTGCTCGCGGGCTGACGCCGGCGCACCCCGCCGCCGGCGCTCGCTCACGCCGACGCCGCCCGCTACGGCACGATCGGCTGTGCCAGCGCCGCCTCCAGGTCGCCGCGGTCACCCGTGACGGTGAGTCCTGCCTCGTCCGGCGTCAGCCGGCGCCACAGCGTCAGGGCGAGTCCCTCGGCCGGCCCGGCCACGACGACGTCGGGCGCCACCTCGTCCGCGCGCTCGCCCGGCGCGCCGAGCACCCAGGTGGGCGCGCCGGCGAGATCGGTCGCCACGAGCACCACCGGGAAGCGGAGCGGCGCCATGCGGCCCAGCCCCACCTGCCGGGGCTGGAGCACCGTGACCACCTCGTCGACCGTGTCGGCCCACACCTCCGGCGCCGCCCCGACCAGGTCCGACGCCGCCGCGCCCGCGGAGGCGGCCAGCAGGTCGTGCAGGTGCACGAGCGTCTCGTGGGTCTGCCTACGGTGCCAGAACCGGACCGGGCCGGGGCCCAGCGGCTCGGGATGGGCCAGGACCCGGCACTCGGCCCCGGGGTCGAGGTCGGACAGCGTCGCGCGCAGCTCCGCGGCCTGCGCGGCGTAGTGCGGCGCCAGGTCGAACGGCCCGTCGCCCAGCGCCGCGCCCTTGACCCCGCGGGCGTTGCCCGCGGCCCAGTGGTGCACGTCCGCGAGGTGCTCCACGAGCCCGCGCACGGTCCAGTCGCCGCAGGCGGGGATCCGCGCGTCGGCGTCGGTGGCGGGGATCGCGGCCAGGAAGTCGTCCTGGAACCGGGCCAGCAGGGCCAGGTGGTCGAGCGTCATGGGCCGAAAGGTACCGCGCACCACCGACACGCCGTCCGCCCTCGTGCCGGGACGAGACCGCGGGACGAGACCGCGCTCCGGATGACGACTTCCGCGCGCCGTGGAACCGTGGACCCAGCTCCGACGTTCTCCACGCGATGCGCGCCGCGCATCCGGACCGAGGCCCTCGGCCCGAGACAACCGCACGATCACCAGTGAAGGATCATGGACCCCGACAGTCATAGTCCCGGCCCGAACGCACGTCTCCGCACCACCGAGAGGAGGTGGATGCGTTGACCTGGGTGATCTCCCTCCTGCTGGGGGTCGTGGTGATCCTGGTGATCACCGCCGTGACGGGGTACTTCGTCGCGCAGGAGTTCGCGTACATGGCGGTCGACCGCGCGCGGCTCGCCTCGCGCTCCGAGGCCGGCGACGCCGGGGCGCGGCGCGCGCTCGGCGTGACCCGGCGGACCAGCTTCATGCTCTCCGGCGCGCAGCTCGGCATCACGGTGACCGGCCTGCTGGTCGGCTACGTCGCCGAACCGCTCGTCGGCGAGGCGCTGGGTGAGGCCCTCGGCGGCGTCGGCGTGCCGGTCGGCACGGGCGTCGCCATCGGCACCGTCCTCGCGCTCCTGTTCTCGACCCTCGTCCAGATGCTGTTCGGCGAGCTCGTGCCCAAGAACCTGGCGATCGCGCGGCCGGAGCCGGTCGCGCTGTGGCTGGCCCGCTCCACGACGATCTACCTCGCCGTCTTCGGCTGGCTCATCAAGGTGTTCGACGCCGCCTCCAACGCGCTCCTGCGCCTGCTGCGCATCGAGCCCGTGCACGACGTCGAGCACTCGGCGACGGCCCGCGACCTCGAGCACATCGTCGCGGACTCGCGCGCCAGCGGTGACCTGCCGGGCGACCTGTCGGTACTGCTGGACCGCATCCTGGACTTCCCGCGCCAGGACGTGGAGCACGCCATGATCCCGCGCGCCCGCGTGGGCATGGTGCACAGCAAGGACACGCTCGCGCAGGTGCGCGAGCTGATGGCGGCGGGCCACTCCCGCTACCCCGTGGTGGACGACGACGGCGAGGTCACCGGCGTCGTGCACCTGACCGACCTGCTCTCCGCGGCGCCGGAGGCGACCACCGTCGCCGACCTGCTGCGTCCCGCGCTGGTGCTGCCCACGTCCATGGCGCTGCCCGACGCGCTGCGCGAGCTGTCGGCCACGCGCAACCAGATGGCGTGCGTCGTGGACGAGTACGGCGGGTTCGCCGGCGTGCTCACCGTCGAGGACCTCGCCGAGGAGCTCGTCGGCGAGATCACCGACGAGCACGACGACGAGATCGACCCCGTGACCGCGGCGTCGGACGGCGTCTGGGTCATGGCCGGCGACGTGCACCTCGACGAGGTCGAGCGCGCCGTCGAGCGCGACCTGCCGGAGGGCGACCACGAGACGATCGCGGGCCTGGCCATCGCCGTGCACGGCGCGCTGCCCGCGGCCGGTGACGTCGTCGACGTGGCGCTGCCCGTCGACCCGGCCACCCTGGTGGCGCCCGAGCCGCCGCCGACCGAGGTGCTCCGCATCGAGGTGCTGGACGTGGAGCGGCACGTGCCGTCCCACGTCCGGGTGACCGTCGTCGAGGCGCCCCCTGAGGACGAGGCGGAGACCCCCGCCCACCACCACGCCGGCACCGAGACCGAGGAGACCCGATGAGCAACCCCTGGGTCGTCCTCGCCGCGACCGTCGTGATCATCGCGCTGAGCGCGTTCTTCGTGGCCGTGGAGTTCGCGCTCCTGGCCGCCAAGCGGCACCGCCTGGAGGACGCCGCGCCCACCAGCCGCTCCGCGCGCGCCGCGCTGCGCAGCTCCAGCGAGCTCACGGTGCTCCTGGCCGGCTCGCAGCTCGGCATCACCGTCTGCACCCTGGCGCTCGGCGCGATCACGAAGCCCGCCGTGCACCACTGGCTGACGCCGCTGTTCGAGACGTGGGGCGCGCCCTACTGGGCCGCCGACGTCGCGGGCTTCGTGCTGGCGCTGGTCATCGTCACGTTCCTGCACCTGGTGGTGGGGGAGATGGCGCCCAAGTCGTGGGCCATCGCCCACCCCGAGGCCAGCGCGACGATGCTCGCGCTGCCGATGCGGGCCTTCATGGTCGTGACCCGGCCCGTGCTCCTGGCGCTCAACGGCGCCGCGAACTGGTGCCTGCGCCGTGTCGGCGTCGAGCCGGCGGACCAGGTCGCCTCCGGGCAGGGCCCGGACGACCTGCGGCACCTGGTGGAGCACTCCGCCAGCGTGGGCGCGCTCGACGTCGCCTACTCCGACCAGCTCTCGGGCGCGCTCGATCTGCGCCGCCTGACGGTCGAGGACCTGCTGGCCGACCACGCGGCGCCGTCCGCCGTCGGGCACGGGGCCACGGCCGCCCAGGTGCAGGAGGCGTCCCGCGTCTCCGGCCACCTGCGGATCCTGGTCCAGGGCGACGGCGGCCGGCCGGAGGGCGTGGTCCACGTCCGGGACACGCTCCTGCTCGCCGACGACGCGCCGGTCACGGACGTCACCCGGCCGGTCTTCGAGCTGGCCGCGGACGTGCCGCTGCACACCGCCCTGACCAGCATGCGCGAGACGGGCAACCACCTCGCCGTCGTGCCCCGGTCGGACGCCGACGGACCCGACGGGTCCGCGGCGGACTTCGGCGTGGTGACCCTCGCCGACGTGCTGCGGCGCCTGCTGCCGCGCACGACGGCGGGCCAGCCCGTCTGACGGGGCCGCGCCCGCCGCGGGGCGGGCGCGGCCGGGACCGGCGCGGTGCCGGGGGGCTCAGTCCTCCAGCACCGCGTCGATCTCGCGGAGGAACGCGGGCAGGTCGCCGGGCGTGCGGGACGTGATCAGCGGGAAGCCCGCGCCGTCGTCCCGCACGACCGGCTCGTCCACCCAGGTCCCGCCGGCGTTGCGCACGTCGGTGGCCAGGGACGGGTAGCTGGTGAGTGTCGCGCCCGCGACGTGCCCGGCCTCGACGACCGCCCACGGGCCGTGGCAGATCGCCGCGACCGGCCGGCCCGAGGACGCGAACTCCGCCACGGCGGCCACCGCCTCCGGCCGCAGCCGCAGGGCGTCGGCGTTGATGGTGCCCCCGGGCACCAGCAGCAGGTCGAACCCCGCAGTGTCCACGGCGTCGATCGTCGTGTCCGGCTGCACCGTGTCGCCCAGCTTCTCGTCGCCCACCAAGGTGCGGACGTCGCCCGGCTGCGCGGCCGCCACGGTCACCACCGCGCCGTGGTCGCGCAGGTGGCGTACGGGTACCAGGAGCTCGTCCTGCTCGACGCCGTAGTTGGTCACGATCGCCAGTACCTGGCGGCTGGTCAGGTGCGCCATGGTTCTCCTCCGTTCATCGGGGTCGCTACCCGGTGACCGTAGGCACGACCGCGCCCCGCTCGCACGGGACGTGGGAGAATGACGGTTGGCCCCGCCCATCCTGACCATCACCTGACGACGGAGCGAGAACGCTTTGCCCATCCCCGGTCCTGCGCTCACGGCGCGCATCCAGCCGAATGCCACCGCGCCCGAGCTGATCCGCAACTTCTGCATCATCGCGCACATCGACCACGGCAAGTCGACCCTTGCCGACCGCATGCTCCAGCTCACGGGTGTCGTCGACGCGCGCGCGATGCGCGCCCAGTACCTGGACCGGATGGACATCGAGCGCGAGCGCGGCATCACCATCAAGTCGCAGGCCGTGCGCATGCCGTGGGAGCTCGACGGCACCCCGCACGCGCTGAACATGATCGACACGCCTGGCCACGTGGACTTCACCTACGAGGTCTCCCGGTCGCTGGCCGCCTGCGAGGGCGCCGTGCTGCTGGTCGACGCCGCGCAGGGCATCGAGGCGCAGACCCTGGCCAACCTGTACCTGGCCATGGAGAACGAGCTCGAGATCATCCCGGTCCTGAACAAGATCGACCTGCCGGCGGCCCAGCCCGAGAAGTACGCCGAGGAGCTGGCGAACCTCGTGGGCTCCGACCCGGAGGACGTGCTCAAGGTCTCCGGCAAGACGGGCGTGGGCGTCGAGGCCCTGCTCGACCGCATCGTGCAGAGCGTCCCCGCCCCGGTCGGCGACCCGGACGCCCCGGCGCGCGCCATGATCTTCGACTCCGTCTACGACACCTACCGCGGCGTCGTCACGTACGTGCGGGTGGTCGACGGCGACCTGAACCCGCGCGAGAAGATCGCGATGATGTCCACGCGCGCCACGCACGAGCTCCTGGAGATCGGCGTCAGCGCGCCCGAGCCGCACCCCACCAAGGGGCTCGGCGTGGGCGAGGTGGGCTACCTGATCACCGGCGTGAAGGACGTGCGCCAGTCCAAGGTCGGCGACACCGTGACCAACGCCGCCAAGCCCGCCACGGAGGCGCTCGGCGGCTACAGCGACCCCAAGCCCATGGTGTTCTCGGGCCTGTACCCGATCGACGGCTCGGACTACCCGGTGCTGCGCGACGCCCTGGACAAGCTCAAGCTCAACGACGCCGCGCTCAACTACGAGCCCGAGACGTCGGTGGCCCTCGGCTTCGGCTTCCGCGTGGGCTTCCTCGGCCTGCTGCACCTCGAGATCGTGCGCGAGCGCCTGGAGCGCGAGTTCAACCTCGACCTCATCTCCACCGCCCCGAACGTCATCTACGACGTCACGCTGGAGGACAACACCAAGGTCGAGGTGACCAACCCGTCGGAGTTCCCCGGGGGCAAGATCAAGGAGGTCCGCGAGCCTGTCGTCAAGGCCACCATCCTCACCCCGAGCGAGTTCGTGGGCGCCGTCATGGAGCTCTCGCAGTCCAAGCGCGGTGACCTGCAGGGCATGGACTACCTGTCCGAGGACCGCGTCGAGATGCGCTACCACCTGCCGCTCGCCGAGATCGTCTTCGACTTCTTCGACCAGCTCAAGTCCAAGACCCGCGGCTACGCGTCGCTGGACTACGACACGTCGGGCGACCAGGTGGCCGACCTCGTGAAGGTCGACATCCTGCTGCAGGGCGAGCAGGTCGACGCGTTCAGCGCCATCGTGCACCGGGACAAGGCGTACTCCTACGGCGTCATGATGACGGCGAAGCTCAAGGAGCTCATCCCGCGCCAGCAGTTCGAGGTGCCGATCCAGGCGGCCATCGGCGCGCGCGTGATCGCCCGCGAGACCATCCGCGCCATGCGCAAGGACGTGCTCGCCAAGTGCTACGGCGGTGACATCAGCCGTAAGCGCAAGCTGCTGGAGAAGCAGAAGGAGGGCAAGAAGCGCATGAAGAACATCGGCTCCGTCGAGGTGCCGAAGGACGCGTTCATCGCCGCGCTCTCCTCGGACGCGGACGGCCCCAAGGACAAGAAGAAGTAGGTGCCCGCACTTCCTCCCGGCATCCCCGTGCCCGACGACGGCGGGCTGCCCGCCTGGGTGCGCCCGTCGCCGGTCGAGCCCACGCCGGACCTGGACGCGCGCCCGTTCGGCGTGTACGTGCACGTGCCGTTCTGCACGGTGCGCTGCGGGTACTGCGACTTCAACACCTACACGGCGGCCGAGCTGGGCGGCGGCGCCAACCAGGCGGCCTACGCGACCACCGCGCTGCGTGAGGTCTCGCTCGCGCGGCAGGTCCTGTCCGACGCCGGGCGGTCGCCCGCCGCGGTCTCGACCGTCTTCTTCGGCGGCGGTACCCCGACGATGCTGCCCGCCGAGGACCTGGCCCGCGTGCTGACCGGCGTCCGGGAGGCGTGGGGCCTGGCAGCAGGGGCCGAGGTCACCACCGAGGCCAACCCGGACTCCGTCACGCCCGAGTCGCTGCGCGTGCTGGCCGACGCCGGGTTCACACGGGTCTCGTTCGGCATGCAGTCGGCGGTGCCGCACGTGCTGGCGACCCTGGAGCGCACCCACGACCCGCTGCGCATCCCCGACGTCGTGCGCTGGGCCCGGGACGCCGGCCTGGACGTGTCGCTGGACCTCATCTACGGCACGCCGGGCGAGTCCCTGGACGACTGGCGCACGAGCGTCGAGGCGGCGCTGGCCACCGGCGTCGACCACGTGTCCGCCTACGCGCTCGTGGTCGAGCCCGGCACCAAGATGGCGGCGCAGGTGCGCCGCGGTGAGGTCACGCTGCCCGACGAGGACGACCAGGCCGCCAAGTACGAGCTGGCCGACGACCTGCTCACCGCGGCGGGACTGCGCTGGTACGAGGTGTCCAACTGGTCGCGCCCGGGGCACGAGTGCCGGCACAACGTGGGCTACTGGCGGGGCGACGACTGGTGGGGCGTGGGCCCGGGCGCGCACAGCTACGTGTCGGCACCGACGGCGGACGGGACGCCGGCCCCGGCGGTCGAGAGGGTCGACGCCGACGACACGCCCGCCGGCGACACGCCCGCCGACGAGACGCCGGCCGGCGTCCGCTGGTGGAACGTGAAGCACCCCCGCGCCTATGCGACGCGGCTGGAGGCCGGGCACAGCCCGGGCGCCGGGCGCGAGCTGCTCACCCGCGAGGAGGCGCACCTGGAGCGTGTCATGCTCGGCGTGCGGCTGCGCGAAGGGCTCGACCTCGGTGTGCTCTCGGCGCAGGGCCGAACCGCGGTGGCCGGCCTCGTGGCCCGCGGGCTGCTCGACGGCCACGCCGCGCTCGGGGTCGGCGCGCCCGGCACCGGCGCGCCCGGCACCTCCGGCGCGGGTACCGCGCGCGCCGTCCTGACGCGCCGCGGGCGCCTGCTGGCCGACGCCGTCGTGCGAGACCTGACCGCCTGACCCCGCGCCCCTTTTCTTCACGCAAAAGGTCCTTTTCGTTTGTTTGCACGGTGGGCGAAACCGTCGATATCTTGTGCTGTTCATACCGTTACGAGGCGGCTCGGTCCCGCCTGACAAGGGGCACGCGCATGAGCAACACCTACGGTGGCTGGAACCCGCAGGATCCCTCCTCCGGACAGCACCCGGACCCCCGGTCGCAGGGCGGCCAGGCCCCGCAGCAGCCCGACCCGTACGGCCCGCGCGATCCGTACGGCCGCCCCGCCAACCCGTACGGCCGGCCGGACTACCAGCCCCCGCAGTACCCGCACGGCGGGTTCCAGCAGCAGTACCAGGCGCCGCAGCAGCAGGTCCCGGCCTACGCGCCGGTCCAGGAGCCGGAGCCGAGCCCCGACGACGTGCCCCCGACGATCGGTGGCGCGTGGCGCTGGGCCTGGGGCGCGTTCGGTGCGAGCTGGGGCATCTGGGTGCTGATGAGCCTCGCGCTCGGCGTCGCGCAGATCGCGGTCGTCCTTCTGTTCAGCCCGTCCACCATGGACGCCCTGTCGAGCTCCACCGATCCGGTGGCGCTCGACGCCGCGCTGACCGCGGGGCAGTCGTTCGAGGCCAAGGCGCTGGGCGCGGCGGGCACCGCGATCAGCTTCCTGCTGCAGGCCCTCCTGTACGCGGGCGCCCTCGCCGCGACCCGGACCCGCAGGGTCCGGTTCCGGGACTTCTTCCTGCTGCGCGGGTTCGGCGGCCTGGTCGCGTACGCGCTGCTCGCGGGGGTGATCGGGTTCGTCAGCACCGTCGTCCCGGTGGTCGGCGGCTCGATCCAGCTCGTCTGCACGCTGCTGCTGCTCCCGGTGCCCTTCCTGCTGCTCAGGGGCGTCGGCTTCGGCCGGGCGCTCGGCAGCGGCGTCGGGCTGGTGCTGTCCCACCTCGGCGCCGCGCTCGCGTTCTTCGGGATCTTCGCCGGCCTGGCCGTCGCGTCGGTCTTCACGTGCGGGATCGGCCTGGTGGTGGTCGCTCCGGCGATGCTGCTGGTGGGGGCCTGTCTCGTCCAGCGGTGGACCGGGGAGCCGGTCCGGTCCTGACCTGCGGGTAACAACTCCGCGGTTGCACATGCGAATTTGCGGAGAAAAGGTGAAGGTGGCTTCGGATCACTGAACAGTGAAAAGGGGACACACATGACCGAGAACACTCCGCAGAACCCGTACGAGCCGGGAGCCGGCGGTCCGACGCCGCCGCAGAACCCGGCCGGCGGGCCGACGCAGCCGGGCGGGCCCGCGCAGCCGCCGCCGTACGGCGCCGGTCAGCAGTCGCCCTACGGTGCCGGCCAGCAGCCGCCCTACGGCGGCGGCACCGAGCCTCCGGCCTACGGCGCGGCGGGGCAGCCGCCGGCCTACGGGGGCCCCAGCGCGCCCTACGGCACGCAGTCGGCCGCGCCGTTCGCCGTCGGCGAGGCGCTGAGCTTCGGGTGGAGCCGCTTCACGGGGAACTGGCTCTTCTGGGTGCTCTTCATCCTGCTCTCGTTCGCCGTGGGTGCCATCTTCAACGCCGGCAACTTCGGCGACTACCAGGAGATCAGCGAGGCAGCGAGCCGCGGCGACATCAGCACGGGCACCGCAGTCGGCGTGTCCTTCGGCAGCTCGCTGCTCGGGCTGGTCGGTGGAATCGTCAACTCGATCCTCGGCGCCCTCGGGATCAACGCGGCCCTGCGTGAGGTGTCCGGCGAGAAGGCGACCTGGGGCACGCTCTTCAAGGTCAACAGCTACCCGATGATCATCCTGACGGCGCTCCTGCTGCTGGTCGCCGGCTTCGTGGGTGCACTGCTGTGCGGCCTGGGCCTCATCGCCCTGGCGATCTTCGCGCCGTTCACCTACCACAACGTGGTCGACCGCAATCTGAACGCGTGGGACGCGCTGACGGGCTCGTTCCGCCTGGTGGGGCAGAACTTCGGCACGGTGTTCCTGCTGGAGCTCGCGCTCCTGGGCATCAACATCGTGGGCGCGCTGGTGTGCGGGCTCGGCCTGTTCGTCACCATCCCGCTGTCGCTGCTGGCGCTGGCCTTCGCGTTCCGCCGCCTCACCGGCGGACCGGTCGCCAGCGGCCCGGCGACGGCAAGCCCGGGCACGATGGGTCCCGCCGTCGCCTGACGGCGTTCACCTGGTGTCGGTCGCCCGACGGCGTTCGGGCCCGACGCGCGAACGACCATGCACCTGCTGCCAGCCGGAGTCCGGAGCTGGCAGCAGGTGCATGGTCGTTCCGGCGTACGGCCGATTACTTGATGAAGCGGATGTTCACCGGGTAGCGGTAGGGCGCGCCCTTGCCGTTGGCCACGGCGGCCAGGATGATGAACACGACCGCGGCGATGAACACGAGGTACACGATCCCGCCGATCCCGAAGGTGATCGCGGTGATGATCGCGGCGGCGATCTGCGCGATGACCAGGGTGATCTGGAAGTTCAGGGCCTCCTTCGACTCCTGCTCCACGAACCGGCTGCGGTCCTTGAAGACCAGCCAGATCACCAGCGGCGGGATGAAGGAGAAGATGATGCCGCCGACCTGCGCGAAGACCGTCCACATGCGCTCGTCCGACGGGGTGAGCGGCTGGGGCTGGTACGGCACGCCGGGGCCGTAGCCGGGGCTGTAGGCCGGACCCGCCGGCGGCGGACCCTGGTACGGCGACTGCGGCTGGGGCGTCCCGTAGGCCGGGGCGTCCTGCGGCTGCTGAGGTGCGGGGCCGGGCTGCTGCGGCGCCGGGCCGGGCTGCTGAGGAGCCTGCGGCTCCTGCGGGTTTTCGGACATATGACCAACCGTAGAGGCTGTGCCTTACGAGATGGTCACGAAATCGATAAGTTCTTCGACGCGTCCCAGGAGGGCCGGGTCGAGGTCCCGGAAGTCGCGCACGGTGCCCAGGATCCGCTGCCAGCCGCGGGCGACGTCCGCCTGCGTCTCCGCAGGCCAGCCCAGGGACCGCAGGATGCCCAGCTTCCACTCGGTGCCGCGGTCGATGACGGGCCAGCGTTCCAGCCCGAGGCGCTCGGCGCGCACGGCCTGCCACACGTCCACGTAGGGGTGGCCCAGCACGAGCACGGTGCCCGTGGGGACCGTGCGCAGCGCCTCGTCGGTGAGCCGCTGCTCCTTCGACCCAGGCACCAGGTGGTCGACGAGCACGCCGACCCGGCGCTCGGCGTCGGGCCCGAACTCGGCAAGGCGCTCGGCGAGATGGTCGACGCCGTCGAGCATCTCGACCACCACGCCCTCGACGCGCAGGTCGTCGCCCCAGACCTTCTCCACGAGCTCGGCGTCGTGCTTGCCCTCCACCCAGATGCGGCTGCCCCGGGCGACGCGCGCCCGGGCGCCGTGCACCGCGACGGAGCCGGAGGCCGTGCGGGTGGGCTGCGCGGGGGCGCGGTTCACGACGGGCGCGGTGAGCACGACGGGCTTGCCCTCGACCCAGAACCCCGGGCCGAGCGGGAAGGTGCGGGTGCGGCCCCGGCGGTCCTCCAGGACCACCACGTGCATGCCGCCCGACTTCTCGACGCGCACCACGGCGCCGACCCAGCCGGTCTCGACCTCCTCGACCACGAGCCCCTGCTCGGCCGGCGTGGGCTGCGACGTGGGCCGCCGCCCTCGCTGCGCGCCAGGAAACTGGGGGGAGAGCACATCGGACCCGTACCGTTCGTCGACCACGTCGCGAGCCTAGGTCGCCCCTCCCGTCGAGTGCTGGATATCCGTGCTCCCGGAGTGTCACCGGGCGCAGACAGCCCGTGCTCGACGGCGTCGGGGTGGGATCAGCGGGTGGCGCGCAGCGCCGCCTCGGTGCGCGAGGCGACACCGAGCTTCCGGAGGATCGCCGAGACGTGCACCGACGCGGTCTTGGCCGAGATGAACAGCCGCTCGGCGATCTGCCCGTTCGTCAGGCCCTCGGCCACCAGGGCCAGCACCTGCCGCTCGCGCGCGGTGAGCGCGTCCGTCCCCGCGCCCGACGGCGGAGCGCCGGCCGCCCCGTCCACCAGTCCCGCGCGGTCGATCAGCGCCTGCGCCTGCCGGACGACCAGGCCCGCGCCGATCTTCTCCGCCTCCACGACCGCCGCGCCGAGCGCCGCCCGGGCCCCGGCCCGGTCGGCGGCGTCGAGCAGCCGCGCACCCTCGCGGTACAGCGCGTACGGGCGCAGGTGCACGGGTCCGGGACCGGGCAGGTCGGCGACCGTCGTCCAGGGGCCGGTCCCGAGCTCCGCCTCGAACAGCGCCGACCACAGGGGGTACGTCGGCCAGTGCGCGCACTCGGCAAGGGCCGCCCGGTAGGGGGCGTCGTCGACGTCCTGCCCGGCGGCGCGCAGCCGGGCGATCGCCTGCGCCGCGGCGGCGAGCTGCTGCAGGTCGTAGGCCGGGCTGACCACGTGGTCCGGGCCGACCACCACCGACATGCGCTCCAGGGCCTCGGCCGGCTCGTCGCGCAGCAGCGCGAGCTCCGCTTGGGTCACGTTGGTGCGCGACCTGATCTGCTCCTCCAGGCGGCCGAACCGTTCCCAGCTCGGGGTCCTGCGGCGCGCCTCGGCCTGCGCCTGCTCCACCTGGCCCCGCCACATCATGAGCCAGATCCGGCGCTCGCTGAGATAGGCGGCGTAGACGCTGTCGTGGATCAGGGGGACGGTCCGCTCGTACCAGACGGCGGCCTCGGCCCAGTCGCCCCGTCCGATCCAGGCGTCGACGAGGTTGCCCTCGACCATGACCCGGGAACCCTCGGACGAGCCGTACCGGCGCGCCGCCGCGACACCTTCCTGGGCGATCTCGGCAGCCCGGGCCCAGTCGCCGGCGAGCAGCAAGACGTCCGACCCGTTGATGTAGTACCGGCTCAGCCCCTGCCAGTGGTGCCCTGCGGCCGCCCGGCCGGCGTCGATCTCCGCCAGCCCGCCGGTGTCGCCGAGCTGGAAGCGGCACACGCCCCGCAGGTTCAGGGCGACCGACACGAGCTCGTCGCTGCCGATCGCGAGCCCGGCCTCGTGCGCCGCCGTCGCGGCCGCGATCGCCTCGCGGGGCCGGCCGTTGAGCATGGCGTGGCGGGCCCGCAGGACCAGCAGCTGGCCACGCACGGCGTCGTCCCGCCCTGGCTCCACGAGCGCGAGGGCACGGTCGATGAGCGCCGGCCCCTCGTCCGAGCCGGCATGCCCCGCGATCAGGGCGGTGTCGCAGAGCACCCGGGCGAGGCCGGCCGGGTCGTCCTCGGGCCACTCGGCGACCGCCTGGTGGGCCACGTCCAGGGCGCGGGCGGTCCGGGTCGAGCCGCGCAGCGCCTCGGCGACCGAGCGCAGCAGCTCGTGGTGCGACAGCCCGGCGACCTGCTCCGGGTCGGGCACCTGGTCCCAGAGCTCCAGGGCCCGTTCGCCCAGCGCCACCGCGGTGGACGACGCCGCGCCGTCCGCAGCCGTCCGGTGCCCCTCGACGGCCGCCGCGAGCGCCTTGTCGAGCATGCCGGCGCGCCACCAGTGGTCGGCGATGCGGGACAGCTTCGCGACGGAGTGGGCGCGCCGGGTGAGGGCCAGCTCCAGGGCGCGTGCGTAGGCGGCGTGCAGGCGGTGCCGTTCGCCGGGCAGCAGCTCGGCGTACACGGCCTCCTGGACCAGGGCGTGCCGGAAGGCGTACCCCACCTCGGTGACCACCAGCACCTGGGCCTCCACCGCCTCCCGGACGGTCTCCTCCGCCTCGGCGCCGGTCTGCGGGGCGCGCCGTCCTGGACCCGTCGCGGGGTCCGCCAGGACGTCGTCGAGCACGTCGTACCAGACGCGCGGGCCGGCGGCGGCGACGACGCGGCACAGCGACCGGGCCTCCTGGCTCAGGTTCCAGTAGCGCAGCAGCAGGATGTCGCGCAGGGAGTCGGGCAGGTCGGTGCCGAGAAAACCGACCAGCTCCTCGATGTAGAAGGGCACGCCCTCGCTGCGGTCCGCCAGGTCGGCCAGCTGCTCTGCGTCGAGGCCGACGTCGAGCAGGTCCTGCGCCATCTCGTGGACCTCGGTCTCGCCCAGGCGCCTCAGCTCGAGGCGGGTGGTGAGCCGGGCGCGGTCGAGCTCGGCGAGGACGACACGCAGGGGGTGCGCGCGGCCGACGTCGTCGCTGCGGTAGGTGAGCAGCAGGAGGAGGCCCGGCGGCGCGGTGCGGGCGAGGCGGAGGGCGACGGCGCGCGTGACGTCGTCGGACCAGTGCAGGTCCTCGATCACCACCACGACGGGGCGTTCGCCGGCGAGCCCGGCGAGCAGGTCGGTGAGCACCTCGGGGACGCGGTCGGCCCCGGCGTCGGGCGTCGGCGCGACGAGCTGGGGAGCGAGGGCGGACAGGGCGCCCGCCGAGGGGCCGGCCGCGGCGACGACGGCTTCGGGGCCCAGGGTCCGGACGACACCGTTCAGGAGCCCGACCAGAGCCGCGTACGGGAGCGGCCCGGAGCCCTCGTCGGCGCACTGGCCGACGATCACGTGGGCGCCGTCGGCCCGGGAGGTGAGCTCGTCGAGCAGGCGGGTCTTGCCGATCCCGGCCTCGCCGGCGATCACCATGGTGCGGCTGCCGCCCGAGCGGACGTCTGCGAGAGCGGCCTCGAGCGCGCCGAGCTCGGGGGCTCGGCCCACCAGGCGGGCACGGGGGACCGGCATGGGCTCATCGTCCCATGCCGGTCCGTGGTCGTTCTGTTTCTTTTCGTCGGCCTGCCCGCCGCTTCCGCGGGCCTGCCCGCTGCCCGGCACGGTCGCCCTCCCTGCGGGATCAGGCGACGCGCGGCCGGACGGCGTCGGCCGCCTCGGCCCGGGCACCGCGCTCGGCGGTGCGCGGCGCGGCGGCCTGACGGCGGGCCGCGTCCTTCTGCTCCCGGGCCACGCGGACCCGCTCGTTGCGCTGGTCGAGCTCCTGCTCGTTGCGGCGGTACTCGGCGTAGTCCGAAAAACCGAACATGGTGGTTCCTCCCGGTGTCACCGCCGGCCCCTCGCCGGCAGTGATTCCAGGTTCGTCTGTGAGGTACGTCGCGCGGATCGGGCGGCCGCCGCATCTTTCCCCGTCGGTTCGCGGGGCGGGGTGGGCGCGCCTAAGGCATCGCCCTATGCTCGGTGCTCAGCCCTCGGCGAACGGTAGGACATGCAGGTCAGCCGCGTGTTCGCCGGGGCGGGACGGCTCGGCCGGACCGGGTGCGCGCGGCGTGCGGCGGGTCGGCGACCCGGCGGGTGGCGCGTGCCGCGTAGGATTGGCACTCGGTCGGTGAGAGTGCTGGAAGGCAGTGTCGGTGAGCGGGCCGGAACCCGGGTGCACGTCCCGGACGTTCTACCTGGGGACGGAGGTGAGCGCGGTGAGCGAGGAACGCAGACTCGATGTCCTGCGGGCCATCGTGGAGGACTATGTCCGCACACGGGAGCCCGTCGGTTCGCGCATCCTCACGGAGCGCCACCAGCTCGGCGTCTCCCCGGCCACGGTCCGCAACGACATGGCCGCCCTGGAGGAGGCCGGGCTCATCGCCCAGCCGCACACCTCGGCGGGGCGCATCCCCACCGACAAGGGGTATCGCCTCTTCGTGGACCAGCTCGCGGAGGTCCGGCCGCTGACCGTCCCGCAGAAGCGGGCCATCGAGACCTTCCTGTCCGAGGCGGTCGACCTGGACGACGTCGTGGCCCGCGCCGGGCGGCTCATCGCCCAGCTCACCGGCCAGGTCGCCGTGGTCCAGTACCCGTCGCTGCGCCGGTCCGGGCTGCGACACCTGGAGCTCGTGCCGACGGCCGAGGGGCGGCTCCTCGTCGTCGTCATCACGGACACCGGACGGGTGGAGCAGCGCTTCCTCGACGTTCCGGTCGACCTGGACGACGGCACGCTCGGCGAGCTGCGCGCCCGCCTGAACGCGGCGACCGCCGGCCGCCGGCTCGCCGACCTCGGTGACGCGTTCGCCGGGGTCGCCGAGGCGATGCCGGCCGAGCACCGCCCGCTGGCGACGGCCGTGGCCGAGGTGGTCACCGCCGCGCTCGCCGAGGAGAGCGAGGAGCGGATCGTGCTGACCGGCCAGGCCAACCTGGCACGTACCGGCATGCGTTTCGAGCAGGGCCTGCGGCCCGTCCTGGAGGCGCTCGAGGAGCAGGTCGTCCTGCTCGGCCTCCTCACCGACATGACCGACGACGCCAAGGTGGCGGTGAGCATCGGGCACGAGAACCGGCTGGCGGGGCTGGCGGAGACCTCCGTCGTCACGTCCGGCTACGGCTCGTCCGACGGCGACACCGTCGCGATCCTGAGCTCGATCGGCCCCACCCGTATGGACTATCCGGGCACCATCGCCGCGGTCCGCGCCGTCGCGCGCTACCTGTCGCGAGTGCTGCCCGGCTGACCCGAACTTCCACAATCCTCCCCACAAAGAGAGACCTGTGACCGACTACTACGAGATTCTCGGTGTTCCGCGCGACGCCTCGCCCGAGCAGATCAAGAAGGCATACCGCAAGCTGGCCCGCGAGCTGCACCCGGACGTGGCCGGCGACGCGGGCGAGGACCGGTTCAAGGACGTCGCGCGCGCGTACGAGGTGCTGTCCAACCCCGACAAGCGCCAGCAGTACGACATGGGCGTCGACCCGACGTCGCCCGGCGGCGGCGCGAGCGGCGGGTTCGGCGCCGGGTTCGGGTTCCAGGACATCTTCGAGACCTTCTTCGGCGGCGGGCAGCCGACCGGCCCGGTTCCCCGCGCGCGCCGCGGCAACGACGCGCTCGTGCGCCTCGACCTCGACCTCGCGGAGGCCGTGTTCGGCGCCAAGCGCGAGATCCAGGTCGACACCGCGGTGGTCTGCAACACCTGCGGCGGCGACGGCGCGCGGCCGGGTACCCACGCCCGCACCTGCGACGTCTGCCAGGGCCGCGGCTCCGTGCAGCGCGTCGCCCGCTCGTTCCTCGGCCAGGTCATGACCAACCAGCCGTGCTCCGCCTGCGGCGGCTTCGGCACCGTGATCCCCGAGCCCTGCACCGACTGCTCGGGCGAGGGCCGCGTGCGCTCGCGGCGCACCGTCGCGGTCAACGTCCCCGCGGGCGTCGACACCGGCACGCGCATCAAGCTCTCCGCGCAGGGCGAGGTGGGCCCCGGCGGCGGCCCCGCGGGCGACCTGTACGTGGAGATCCGAGAGCGCGCGCACGACACGTTCGTGCGGCGCGGCGACGAGCTGCACTGCACCCTCCAGGTGCCGATGACGGCGGCCGCCCTCGGCACCGTGCTCGAGCTCGACACGCTGGACGGCCTCCAGGAGATCGACCTGCGCCCGGGCACGCAGCCCGGTCAGGTCATGACGCTCAAGGGCCTCGGCGTGGGGCACCTGCACTCCAACGGGCGCGGTGACCTCAACGTGCACATCGAGGTCCAGGTCCCCACGAGCCTCGACGAGGAGCAGACCGCGCTGATGCAGCAGCTCGCGGCGCTGCGCGGCGAGGAGCGGCCCGAGCCGCGGCTCGCGACGGTCCAGGGCGGCGTCTTCTCGCGCCTGCGCGACAAGCTCAGCGGGCGCTGACCGCGCACCGATGAGCGCGCCAGTCTTTCTCGCCGAGGCGTCCGCCGCCCACCCGCTGTCCGAGTACGGCGCGGGTGCGCTGTACGTGCTCGACGGCGCCGAGGGCCGGCACGCCGGCGTGGTCCAGCGGCGCGGGCCGGGGGAGCACATCGACGTGGTCGACGGCGCGGGCGTTCGCCTGCGGACCGTCGTCGAGGCCGTGCACGGCGCCGAGGTGCACCTGCGCGTCGAGCAGACCGTCGTCGAGCCCGTGCCCGACGTCGTCGTGACGCTCGTCCAGGCCCTCGCCAAGGGCGACCGCGACGAGATGGCGATCGAGGCCGCCACGGAGACCGGGGTGGACGCGATCATCCCGTGGCAGGCCGAGCGGTCCGTCGTGGTGTGGCGCGGGGACCGCGCCGCGAAGTCGCGGGCCCGCTGGGTCAGTACCGTGCGGGCGGCCACGAAGCAGGCCCGCCGGGCGCGGATCCCCGACGTCGACGTGTCCCTGAGCACCAAGCAGCTCGCGGTCCGCACCCGCGACGTGGTCGCCGCCGGCGGCGCCGTGGTGGTGCTGCACGAGGAGGCGACGACGGGCCTGTCGGCGGTCCCGCTGCCCGACGCCGGCGCCCTGCTCCTCGTCGTCGGACCCGAGGGCGGGATCTCGGAGGCCGAGGTCGCCCTGCTCACGGAGGCGGGTGCGGTCACGGCCCGCCTGGGTCCGCACGTGCTCCGCACGTCGACGGCCGGCCCGATCGCGATAGCCCTCCTCAGCGACCGCCTGGGCCGCTGGTAACCCCCGCCCCGCGTAACCGTTGAGTGCTGGGTATTTGTTGCTCTGAAGGCTTCAGAGCAACAAATACCCAGCACTCAACGAGGTGGTGGGGTCAGTTGGTGACGTCGAACTCCACGCGGCGGTTCTTCTCCAGGTCCGCGAACGTGCGCGGGACGACCAGCGGGTCGGACTCGCCGAAGCCCTTCCACGTCAGCCGGTCGCGGTCCACGCCCAGCTCCACGAGCTCGTCGACCACGGCCTCCGCCCGACGCTCGCTCAGCCGCTGGTTGTGCGCCTCGGTACCCACCGAGTCGGTGTGCCCCTCGACGCGGACCTCGACCTCCAGGTGCTCCGCGAGCACCTCGGCGGCCTCCTTCACGACCTTGCGGCCGTCCTTGGTCAGCCGCGCGCTGTCCGTGACGAACGTGATGTTCGGGATCTCGACGAGGTCCTCCTGCGCCTTCTCCCGCTCCTCGCGGGTCGGCTCGCGCTCGGGCTCGTCGTCCCCGGCCTGGTCGTCCTTGGCCGTCCCGCTGCCCGACGGCGTCGTGGTCGGCTCAGGCGACGCCGTCGCCTCGTCCTCCACCTCCGTGGCGGGGTCCTCCGTCGCGGACTCGGACTCGGACTCGGCCTCCGCAGCGGCGGCCTCCGCCGCACCGTCCTCGGCGGAGACCAGCCCGTCCGGGCCGTAGGCCGCGGCGGCCCGGACGCCCTCGACCCCGCCGACGACGTCGGCGGCCGCCAGCGCCTCGGCGTCGGTCGGCGCGGTCACGTCGGCGTCGCGCCCCACGAACGTGACGTCCACCCCGTCGAGCCCCGCCGCGGAGAGGGCCCCCTGCGCGCTCTCCGTCAGCGTGGACTCGATGTGCTCGCGGAAGCCCGTGTTCTGGACGCCCGACAGGGCGCCCATCCCGAGGACCACGATGACCACCGGGGGCAGGACGACCTTCAGGTTCATGCCTTCACCTCGGACTGCGTGGGCTCGGCGTCACCGTCGGTGGCGGCGGCCTTGGCCTCGTCCTCGGCGATCGCTGCGGCCTTGGCCTCGGCACCCTCGATCTCGTCGACGTCGGTGTAGTCGACGTTCTCCTTGAACCGGGCCCGGCGGTCCTGGCCGCCGATCAGGTAGTCCTGGAACTCCTGCAGGCCGTCCTCGTCGCCGTCGGCCAGGTACTGGGCCTGGTCGGCCCAGCTCGTGGCGGCCGGGGCGAACGTGATGCCGCCCGTGGCGAGCGCCTCGCGCAGCTCGTCCTCGGTCGCGCCCGCGATCTTCGCGTACGTCGCGTAGCCCGCGGCCTTGAGGGTGGACTCGATCTTGGGCCCGATGCCCTCGATGCGCTGCAGGTCCTGCGGCTCGGGCTCGGGCTCGGGCTCGACGGCGGCGGCCGGCTCGGTCTCGGCGGCGACCGCGGGCTCGGCCTCCGGCTCCGGGGCCGCGGCGGCCTCCGCCTCGTCCTCGGCGATCGCTGCGGCCTTGGCCTCGGCACCCTCGATCTCGTCGACGTCGGCGTAGTCGACGTTCTCCTTGAACTTCGAGGCGCGGTCCTGCCCGCCGATCAGGTAGTCCTGGTACTCGCGCAGGCCGTCCTCGTCGCCGTCCACCAGGTACTGCGCCTGGTCGGCCCAGCTCGTGGCGGCCGGGGCGAAGGTGATGCCGCTCGCGGTCAGCGCCTCGCGCAGCTCGTCCTCGCTCGCGCCCGCGACCTTGGCGTACGTGGTGTAGCCGGCGGCCTTGAGGGCGGTCTCGATCTTGGGCCCGATGCCCTCGATGCGCTGGAGGTCCTGCGGCTCGGGCTCGGGCTCGGGCTCGGACTCGGGCTCGGGCGTGGCCTCCGCTGCTGCCGCGGCGGCCTCGTCCGCGGCGAGCGCGGCGGCCTTGGCCTCGGCGCCCTCGACCTCGTCGACGTCCGTGTAGTCCACGTTCTCGTTGAACTTCGCGCGTCGCTCCTGACCGCCCACGAGGTAGTCCTGGTACTCCTCCAGGCCCGCGGCGTCGTTGTCGACGAGGTACTGCGCCTGGTCGGCCCAGCTGCTGGCCGCCGGCGCGAACTTGATGCCCTGGCCGGCGACGGCCTGGCGCAGCTCGTCCTCGGTCGCGCCCGCGATCTTCGCGTACGTGGGGTAGCCGGCGGCCGCCAGCGCGGCGGCGATCTTCGGCCCGACGCCCTCGATCCGCTGCAGGTCGTCCGGGGTCTCGGCAGCGGTGTCGACGGCGGTCTCGGTCGGGGTGTCGGCCTCGGCCAGTGCGGCCGCCTTGGCGGCGGCGTCCGCCTCGGCGGCGGCGCGCGCCACGGCCTCGGCCTCGGCGACGACGTCGGACCCGGCGGCCTCGACGTCGTGCGCGGTGTCGGCGGGCTTGTCCTCGCCCTGCTCGTCGGTCGGCTCGTCGCCCTTCTGGTCCTGCGCGGCACCTTCCTGCGCGCCGTCGGCCGTGCGGTCGGCATCCGAACCCGCACCCGCCCCCACGGCCTCGTCGGTCACGGGCAGCACGGTGTCCGTGGCGGCGGCGGTCTCCGCGTCCTGCCGTGCGTCGCCGGCGGCGTCGGTCGCGGCGGCACCGGCGACGGCGAGCGCGGGGACCACCTCGGCGGTGTCCGGCTCGGCCTTCGTCGCGGCAGCGGTCCGCGTGGTCGCCTCCGCCTTCTCGGCGGTGTGCTTGCCCTTGGCGCGGCGGCCCCAGACGAGCCAGCCGATCCAGATGCCGATCGCGAGGCCGATCAGGGCCGCGATGATGATGAATGCGAGCGATTGGGCGATGAACCAACCCACGCGAACCTCCAGGTGACTGCGGTGTGTGGTGTGAGGGGCGACCGACGGGACCTGCGAGGTTGGACGACACCGAAAAGGTGTCTCAGTACGCCAATCTCCATCGAACGCCGCAAACTCTCCCACACCGCCTTCACCCAGGCATTTCGAACCATGTAACGGAATGGGAAATCCTGGTGTGCCCCCGCCCGAGGCGTCGCCGCCGCCTGCGGGCGCGGCGTGCGCACGACCGCCGGTAGCCTGCCGACATGACGAGTACCGACAGCCCGGACTGCCTCTTCTGCAAGATCGTCGCGGGGGACATCCCCGCGGATCTCGTCGATTCGTCGGACACCGCCATCGCCTTCCGGGACATCGCGCCCAAGGCGCCGGTGCACGTCCTCGTGGTCCCCCGGGAGCACTACCCGGACGTCCCCGCGTTCGCGGCGTCCGACCCCGAGGGCCTGGCGGGCGTGATCGCGCTGGCGGACGGCGTGGCGAGCGAGCTCGCCGACGGCCAGTACCGCCTGATCTTCAACACCGGGCCCAAGGCGGGCCAGACCGTCTTCCACGTCCACGCCCACCTGCTCGCCGGCGGCGAGCTGCCCGGCTTCGCCTGAACTTCGCCTCGACCGGGAGCAGGAAAGACCGTGGCGTGACCCTGACGGGTCGATAGGATGAGCACTGTCGTCATCCCTACCGCGTGAAGGAGCGGATCGGTCCCGCGGGACCGGCTCATGACAACTACGCCCAGCACACAGTCCCAGACCCGGATCGAGCACAAGATCGTCGTCCCGGCCCACATCCCGACGGTCGCGCTCCTCGGGAGCCGGGACTCGGTGCTGCGGGCCGTCGAGGAGGGTTTTCCCGGCGTCGACGTCCACGCCCGTGGCAACGAGATAGCGGTGAACGGACCGGCGGGCGACGTGGCCCTGGTCACCCAGCTGCTCGACGAGCTGATCGAGGTCGTCGAGGCGGGCACCCAGCTCACGCCCGAGGTCGTCAAGCGTTCCGTGGCGATGCTGAGCGACGCGTCGGCGTCGCGCCCCGCCGAGGTGCTCACGTTCAACATCCTGTCCAACCGGGGCCGCACCATCCGGCCCAAGACGGTGGGGCAGAAGGCGTACGTGGACGCGATCGACACCAACACCATCACCTTCGGCATCGGCCCGGCCGGTACCGGCAAGACGTACCTCGCCATGGCCAAGGCCGTCCAGGCGCTGCAGGCCAAGCAGGTCAACCGGATCATCCTGACGCGTCCCGCCGTCGAGGCGGGGGAGCGCCTCGGGTTCCTGCCCGGCACGCTGTCCGAGAAGATCGACCCCTACCTGCGCCCGCTGTACGACGCGCTGCACGACATGGTCGACCCCGAGCAGGTGCCCAAGCTCATCGAGGCGGGCACCATCGAGGTGGCGCCGCTGGCCTACATGCGCGGCCGCTCGCTCAACGACTCGTTCATCGTGCTCGACGAGGCGCAGAACACCTCGACCGAGCAGATGAAGATGTTCCTGACCCGTCTCGGCTTCGGCTCCAAGATGGTGATCACCGGCGACGCCACGCAGGTCGACCTGCCCGGCGGCACCACCTCCGGGCTCCGCGTCGTGGAGGACATCCTGCTGGGCGTCGACGACGTCGAGTTCTGCCGCCTGACGTCGTCCGACGTCGTGCGGCACCGCCTGGTCAGCGACATCATCGACGCGTACGCGCGGTGGGACGTGCTCACGGACGACCGCCGTCCGGGCCGCCAGCCGCAGGACCACCGTCCGGGGAGCAAGAGGCAGCGCAGGTGAGCATCGAGGTCAACAACGAGTCGGGGTTCGAGGTCGACGAGGCGGAGTTCGCCGCGCTCGGCCGCTTCGTCATCGACGCCATGCGGGTACACCCCCAGTCGGAGCTGTCGATCATCTTCGTCGACACCACCGTCATGTCCGACCTGCACGTGCAGTGGATGGACGAGCCCGGCCCCACGGACGTGCTCTCCTTCCCCATGGACGAGCTGCGCCCGGGCCGTGACGGCGACATCACGCCGGCCGGCACGCTCGGCGACATCGTGCTGTGCCCGGAGGTCGCGGTCACCCAGGCCAAGGCCGCCGGCCACTCCACGACCGAGGAGCTGCTGCTCCTGACCACGCACGGGATCCTGCACCTGCTGGGCTACGACCACGCGGAGCCGGAGGAGGAGAAGGAGATGTTCGGCCTGCAGCGCAAGCTTCTCCTGACCTTCCTCGCGACCCGGTGACCGGCGTGATCGTCCTGCTCCTGACCCTCGTCATGCTGGTCGGCCTCTCGCTGGCGGGCATGCTCTCCGCCGGCGAGGCCGCGCTCCTGCGCGTCACCCGTGCGTCCCTCACCGAGGCGCTCGCGGAGGCTGAGCTGGGGCAGTCGCCCGACCCGCTGCGCGCCGCCCGGATCCGGCGGGCCCAGGCGCTCGTCGTGGACCCGCCGGCGACGGTCGCCTCGTTCGCGCTCGTGCGGGTCATGTCCGAGGTGGTCGCCATCGCCGCCGGGACGCTGCTGGTGCAGCAGGCCATCCCGGGCGAGGGGGTGCCCAACGAGCTGCCGGTCATGCTCATCGCGCTCGTGGTGGGTGTGGTGGTCGGCGTCATCTTCGTGCGGGTCTCGCCGCGTGCACTCGGCTTCCGCCGGCCCGTCGCGGTGCTGCTCGCGCTGGTGGGCCCCCTGACCGGCGTCTCGCGCGCGGTCGCGTGGCTCACCCGCATCTCGGTGCCGCACTACGACCCGTCGCCGCCCACCGAGGCGGAGCTGCGCGACATCGCCGACCGGGTGGGGGAGTCCAGCGCCTTCGAGGAGTCCGACCGGGAGCTGCTCCGCTCCGTGATCGAGCTGGGCGGCACCATCACGCGCGAGGTCATGGTGCCCCGCACCGACATGGTGACCGTCACGGCCGACACCTCGCTCGACAAGGTCCTGCGGCTGTTCCTGCGGTCCGGCTTCTCGCGCGTGCCCGTCGTGGGCGAGTCGGTGGACGACGTCGTCGGCGTCGCCTACCTGAAGGACGTCGTCGCCGCGGTGCAC
The DNA here is from genome assembly GCF_055598465.1 of Promicromonospora sp. NPDC110617. Classification (NCBI taxonomy): domain Bacteria; kingdom Bacillati; phylum Actinomycetota; class Actinomycetes; order Micrococcales; family Promicromonosporaceae; genus Promicromonospora; species Promicromonospora sp. NPDC110617. The sequence continues at coordinate 1,184,192 of NZ_JBVKBM010000002.1, read as the reverse complement.
TGGCCCGTGGGTGACGGCGGCGCCGCGCCCGAGCCGTCCCGGCGCCCGGCCGCGGACGTTGCGCGCGACGCCGTCTTCGTGCCGGAGTCCAAGCCGATCGACGACCTGCTGCGCGAGATGCAGGCCTCGGCCAGCCACATGGCGCTGGTCGTCGACGAGTACGGCGGCGTCGCGGGCCTGGTGACCATCGAGGACCTCCTGGAGGAGGTGGTCGGCGAGCTCACCGACGAGCACGACACGGTGCCCGTCCAGGAGGTCGAGGACCTGGGCGGCGGCGTGCTCCGCGTGCCCGCGCGGCTCCCGGTGGACGAGCTCGGCGACCTGTTCGACCTGCGTCTGGACGACGACGACGTGGACACCGCCGGCGGGCTGCTCGCCAAGGCCCTCGGCAAGGTGCCGCTCGCCGGCGCCTCCGTCGAGGTCGGCGGCGTGCACCTGGAGGCCGAGCGGGTCGAGGGCCGCCGCAAGCAGATCTCGACGATCCTCGTGCACCGCACGGAACCGGTGGGCGAGCCGGAAGACAGCAACAGTGGTCTCGACCAGCACGACCACCGTGATCAGAAGCGTGACCAGAAGGAAGTGACCTCTTGAGCGAGCAGCCCGCAGGGCGACAGACCGCCGCACACCGGAGCGGGTTCGCCTGCCTGGTGGGGCGTCCCAACGCCGGCAAGTCGACCCTGACGAATGCGCTGGTGGGGCAGAAGGTCGCGATCATGTCGGCCCGGCCGCAGACCACCCGGCACACGATCCGCGGGATCGTGCACCGCCCGCACGCCCAGCTCGTGCTGGTGGACACCCCCGGCCTGCACCGGCCCCGCACCCTGCTGGGGGAGCGGCTCAACGACCTGGTCCGCGACACGCTGTCCGAGGTGGACGTCATCGCGTTCTGCCTGCCCGCGGACCAGAAGGTGGGGCCGGGTGACCGCTACATCGCGGCGCAGCTCGCCGAGCTGATGACGGGCCGCCGGGCCGTGCCCGTCGTCGCCGTCGTGACCAAGGCCGACCTGGTGCCGCGCGCCGACCTGATGGAGCACCTCATCGCCGTCGACCAGCTCGCGCGGTCCGTGGACCGCGAGTGGGCCGACATCGTGCCCGTCTCCGCCAAGGACGGCTACCAGGTGGAGGAGCTCGAGGCTGTCCTCGTCTCCCACCTGCCCGAGGGCCCCGAGCTGTACCCGGACGGCGAGCTGACCGACGAGCCCGAGGCCGTCATGGTGGCCGAGCTGGTGCGGGAGGCCGCCCTGGAGGGCGTGCGCGACGAGCTGCCGCACTCCCTCGCGGTGGTCGTCGAGGAGATCGTCGAGCGCGAGGGTTCGGGCGACCCGGCCAAGGGTCGCCCGCCCCTCCTGGACGTGCGCGTCAACCTGTTCGTGGAGCGCGACTCGCAGAAGGCGATCATCATCGGGCGCGGCGGGTCCCGGCTCCGGTCGGTCGGCACCGAGGCCCGGCAGGGCATCGAGAAGCTGCTGGGCCAGCGCGTCTACCTCGACCTGCACGTCAAGGTCGCGAAGGACTGGCAGCGCGACCCCAAGCAGCTGCGCCGGCTGGGCTTCTGACCTGCGGTGCACCGGCGTACCCGGTGCAACTCGGTCTCGAATATCGCAGCCAGGATTACGGGCAATACGGACACTGTGCTGTGATTGCGGGATGGAGAGAGTGGTCGCTCGAACGCCCCCCGTCGAGCTCACGAGCCTGACCGGGCTCACCCCCTTGTCGGCAACCACCGGAGGCGCGGACTCGCAGGAGATCTACGACGTCCTGCGGGCCAGATGGGGCGTCGTGGCGCCGGTGGACATGGAGCCGGGCGTGCCGGCATGGCTGGTGATGGGGCACGCGGAGATCTGCGAGATCACCCGGAACGAGTCGCAGTTCTCCCGGGACCCGCGCAACTGGCGCTGGCACTACGACGGGCTGCTGTCGGAGCGTTCGGCGCTGCTCGGCATCTCGCCCCGGGAGCCGCGCAACTCCTCCTACCACCACGACGGCGAGCGGCGTCGTCGCCTGCGCCAGCCTCTGGACGACGGGCTGGAGGCGCTGCCGGAGAAGCTGGTGGTGGCGCAGGTCGAGGAGGTCAGCATGCGGCTGGTCGAGGAGCTCGGCGGCAGCGGCGAGGCCGACCTGGTCCAGGACTGGGCCAAGAAGGTGGGCTTCCTCGCGGTGACGGCGCTGTTCGGCTTCGACCACGACACGGCGAACCAGATGATGGCCGACTCGGCGCACATCATGGACCACACGGGGGAGGCGGCGCAGGCGCGCGACCGGATGGGCCGCAACCTCATGGCGCACGTCCGGGCCCGGAAGGAGACGGCGGGGTCGGACCTGACGTCGTCGTTCGTGCGGCACCCGAGCTTCCACGACGACCGCGAGATCGCGGACTCGATGTCGGTGCCGCTGATCGCCGCCAGCGAGTTCCTCACGGCGTGGATCGCGCTGACCCTGCGGCTCCTGCTCACCGACCAGCGGTTCGCGGCGCGCTGGACCGGCGGCCGGATCGCCCTGGACGACGCCCTGGACGAGGTGCTCTGGCGCGAGGCGCCCGCCGCGAACCCGCCGCTGCCCCGGTACGCGATGAACGACCTGGAGATCGACGGCAAGCTGATCCGCAAGGGCGATGCCCTGATCATGGCGGTCGCCGCCGCCAACCAGGACCCGCTGGTGCACACCGGGAACATGTGGGACGAGGTGGGCAACCGGGCACACCTCGCCTGGGGCGTGGGGCCGCACCGGTGCCCCGCGTCGCGGCAGGCGCGGATCATCGCGCGCGTCGCGATCAACCGGCTGCTGACCGAGCTCGACCTGGAGCTCGCGGTCGAGGACCACGATCTCGCCTGGGTCCCGTCGCCCTGGGTGCGGCACCCGCAGGCGTTGCCCGTCCGGTACCAGCGGGCGCGGTCGTCCGGCACCGAGATCTACGTGGTGCGCTGAGGGAGCGCCCGCGGTGTGACGTAGTCGACGCACCCTTCCGCGCCGCGCGGACCCGGTAGTACGGTCACGAAACGTACTTACCGGACATCTGCCGTGGAGGAAGAGCATGCTCACCGTTGACCTGGTCCGCCGCGGCGCCGCCCGGTTCGGGCCGCGCACCGCCGTCCGCTTCGGTGCCGAGTCCCTGACGTATGCGCAGGTGGACGCCGCGGCGAACGCCATGGCGCGGGTGCTGCACGCCCACGGCGCCGAGCCGGGCGCGCGCGTGGCGCTGCTGATGGGCAACGGGCTGTGGTCCATCGCCATGGACTTCGCCTGTCTCAAGGCGGGGGTCACGCGGGTACCGCTCAACGCCCGGCTGTCCGCCACCGAGCAGGGCCGCATGCTCCAGGAGACGGAGGTGCGCCTCCTGGTGCACGACGCCGCCCTGGCCGAGCGGGCGGGCGAGCTCGCCGAGGCGCACGGCCTGACGACGCTGGGCCTGGGCGCGCCCGGCGCCGTCGGCGGCCCGGACCTGCTGGTGGCGATGCAGGACGTCTCGTCCGCCGACCCGAACCTGCCCGCGCACCCGCAGGACCCGATCCTGCTGCTGTACACGTCGGGCACCACCGGGACGCTCAAGGCGGTCGAGCACACCCAGGCCAGCTATGCCGCGATCGTCGCGAACATCCTGACCAACCTGGTCAGCCCCGCGCGCGACTCGGTGATGCTGCACGCGGCCAGCCTGATCCACGCCAGCGGCACGTTCGTGCTGCCCTACTGGCTGCGCGGCGGGGAGTCGGTCGTGCTGTCCGGCTTCGAGCCCCAGGGCTACGTCGACGCGATCGCCCGGTACCGCGCCACGGAGATCAACCTGGTGCCCACGATGATCGGGATGCTGCTCTCGTCCGGCGTCGCCGACGGTGCCGACGTGTCCTCCCTGCGCACCGCCATCTACGGCGCCAGCCCGATGCCGCGCCCCGTGATCGAGCAGGCGATGGAGGTGTGGGGACCCCGGTTCGCGCAGTACTACGGCCAGACCGAGGCACCGCTGTGCCTCACGGTGCTCGACGCCGCCGACCACGCCGACGCGTCCCTGCTGGGTTCCTGCGGCCAGCCCGCGCTCGACGCCCAGATCCTCGTCACCGACGACGCCGGCACCCCGGTCGCGCCCGGCGAGATCGGGGAGATCCGGGTCCGCGCGCCGTTCACCATGGCCGGCTACCACGCCGCGCCCGAGCTGAACGCCGAGATGTTCGCCGGCGACGGCTGGCTGCGCACCCGCGACATGGCCCGCGTGGACGAGCGCGGCTACCTCTACCTCGTGGACCGGCGCAGCGACATGATCATCACCGGCGGCTACAACGTCTACCCGCGCGAGGTCGAGGACGTGCTGCTGGCCCAGCCGTCGGTGGCGCAGGCCGTCGTCGTCGGCGCGCCCGACGACACCTGGGTCGAGGCCGTCACCGCGTTCGTCGTGCCCGCGCCGGGCGCCGCCGTGGACGAGGCTGCGCTCCAGGCCGCGGTGCGCGACAAGCTCGCGGGGTACAAGGTGCCCAAGAGCGTGCGCGCCGTCGACTCGGTGCCGCTGTCGCCCGTGGGCAAGGTGCTGCGCCGCGCGCTGCGCGAGCCCCTGTGGGAGGGCCGCCGGTGAGCGTCCTGGTCACCCGCGAGGGCAGCGTCACCCTGATCGGCATCGACCGGCCCGAGCGGCGCAACGCCGTCGACGGCCCCACCGCGACGGCGCTCGCCGCCGCGTTCCGGGCCTTCGACGCCGACGACGCCGCGACCGCCGCCGTGCTGTACGGCACAGGCGGCACGTTCTGCTCCGGCGCCGACCTCAAGGCGCTCGGCACCCCGGGCGGCAACCGCGCCGCGCCCGACGGCGACGGGCCCATGGGCCCCACCCGGCTGCGGCTGAGCAAGCCCGTGATCGCCGCCGTGTCCGGGCACGCCGTCGCGGGCGGGCTGGAGCTGGCGGCCTGGGCCGACCTGCGGGTCGCCGACGAGACCGCGGTCTTCGGCGTCTACTGCCGCCGCTGGGGCGTGCCCCTGATCGACGGCGGCACCGTGCGGCTGCCCCGGCTGATCGGGCAGTCGCACGCGATGGACATGATCCTGACGGGGCGGTCCGTCGACGCGGACGAGGCGCTGCGCATCGGCCTGGCCAACCGGGTGGTGCCGGCAGGGCAGGCGGTGTCGGCGGCCGTGGCGCTGGCCGCGTCGCTCGCGGCGTTCCCGCAGGTCTGCCTGCGTGAGGACCGCGCCTCCGTGCTGGACCAGTGGGGCCTGGGCGAGGCCGACGCGCTGGCCCAGGAGTGGACGCACGGCGCCCGCTCCCTGTCGGCGGACGCCTACGCGGGTGCGGCCGACTTCGCCGCGGGCGCGGGCCGCCACGGCACCCCGGCCTGACGGCACTCCGGCCTGACAGCCGCGGGCCTGACCTGAGCTGCTGGCCTGACCTGAGCTGCTGGTCTTCTTTGAGGCCCGGGTTTCTCTCCTTTCGGCCAGCTGAAAGGAGAGAAACCCGGGCCTCAAAGATGATCGGGCGGACGCCAGGGGTCGGCAACGGGGGTCGGGCGGACGCCGGGGGTCGGCAACGGGGGTCGGGCGGACGCGTCGCGGGCGGACGGCGGGGTGGCGGGGTCGGCGACGAGGTCACGCCGGGAGGCGGTCGGCCGGGGCGTCCCAGTCGATGCGGTAGTCCGTGACCCAGTCGTTGGTGGTGCGGGCCGCGGCGCGGCTCACGAGCGGCAGGATCACCCGGTCGCGCAGCACCCGGGTCAGCGGGTTCGGGATCTTCTGGTTCGAGGTGCGCTTCGCCTGCGCGATGAGCCGCTCCACCCGCGTCCGGCGCGCCGCCTCGAAGGCCGCGAACGCGCTGGTCGGGTCGCCGTGGTCGCGCAGGAACCGGGCGAGCAGCACGCCGTCCTCGATCGCGAGCGAGGCGCCCTGGCCGGACGTCGGCGAGATGCCGTGCGCGGCGTCGCCCACGAGCCCGATCGGCCCGCGGTGCCACACGGGCACGCTCGGCAGGTCGAGCGTGTTCCACGGCGCGATGATCTCCGGGGTGGCGGCGAGGATCCGCAGCGCGGGGCCGGCGTCGTCGGCGAAGAGGCGCACCAGCTCCGCGCGCCACCGCTCCGGGGTCCAGGTGGCGAGCTCGCCGTCGGTGGCGGCCCGGGCGCGCGGCACGTTCGCGAACCACCAGACGTCGCCGGGGCCGCGGTTCGCGTAGGCGAAGAAGGCCCGTCGGCCGAAGATCATGGTGAACACGCCCACGGGGCCGTCCACCGAGACGCCCGCGGCGTAGCCGCCCGTGTTGAGCAGCCCGGTGTAGCGGGGCGGCGGGCAGGCCGGGTCGAGGATCGCCCGGGTGCGGGAGTGCAGGCCGTCGGCCCCGACCAGCAGGTCGCCCTCGGCGGTGGTGCCGTCGGCGAAGGTGGCGACGACGCCGCCCGCGTCCGGCGCCGCGGCGTCGACGCCCCCGACCGCCGCGGCGTCGACGAGCTGCCTGCCGTAGTGGATCGGGATGCCGCGGCGCACCGCCTCGTCGCGCAGCCGGACGTAGAGGTCGGACCGGCGGACGGTCTGGCTGACCGTGCCCGCGTCGGCGTCCCGGCCCATGCCGAGGTGGGCCAGGAGCCGCCCGTTCGACCCGCGCAGCTCCAGCGCGGGCGTGTCGAAACCACCGAGGTCACGGTGGTCGATGCCCAGCACCCGGAGGGCGGCCAGCCCGTTGGGTGCCAGGGTGAGGTAGGCGCCGACGCCGTCCGCGGTGCGGTCGTAGGCCTCGTGGATCTCGGCGTCGATGCCCGCCTTCTGCAGGGCCATGGCGGTCACGGGTCCGGTGATGCCCGCTCCGATGATGATCGCGCTCATGCACTCACCATAAAATGGCTAACCATAAGATGGCAAGATGTTCCGCCGACGAGCAGCCGCGACCCGTCCGCCTAGGCTGGGCGCCGTGACCCAGGACTCCCGGCCGCGCTCCCCGCTCGCCATGGTGCTGCTCGCGCTGCTCGCCGAGGAGCCGATGCACGCCTACCGCATGCAGCGGCTGATCAAGACGCGGCGCAAGGACGACGTCGTCAACGTGGCGCGCAGCAACAGCGTCTACCAGTCCATCGAGCGCCTGCTGCGCGACGGCCTCATCGGGGTGCACGAGAAGCTGGCGGCCGACGCCGGCCCGGCCCGGATCGTCTACGCCCTGACCCCCGACGGTTCCGCCGCCCTGCGCCGCTGGATGGACGCGGCGCTCGCGACGCCCGCGCGTGAGTTCCCCGAGTTCCGCGCGGTGCTGGCCGTGCTCGCGATCACCGGGCCCGACCTCGTGCGCGACCGGCTCACGGAACGCGCGGCGGCGCTGGAGGCCACGCTGGCCGAGGCCGAGCGCGAGGCCGCCGACGCGCAGGAGTGGGGCCTGCCGCGCGTGCTGCTGCTGGAGCACGAGCACCTGCTCGTCGCCACGCGCGCGGAGCTGGACTGGGTGCGGGGCGTGGTCGCCGACCTGCGGTCGGGGGAGCTGACGTGGGACACGCAGGAGATGCTGGACTCGCGCCCGCCGGTGTGAGGGGCCCCGCGTCCGGGTGATCCGCCTGCTCGCGGCCCGTTCCGGATCGAGCGAACGGGGCGCCGGGCGTAGCATCCGAAGGTGTTCTTTCGGACCGTCGCCACCTCCGCCGCGATCCTGGTCGCGCTGGCCGTCACGGGTGCCGTCGCGGGCCCCGCCTGGGAGCCGGAACCGGTGACCGAGCACCTGCACCTGACCACCTCCTCGACGGCGATCGGGGGTGCCGACCCCGACGCCGGGGAGCCCGGCGACTTCGAGGTCCGCGAGACCGCGGTGACGATCCCGCTGGCCGACGGCCGGGAGGTGGGCGGGCTCCTGCGCGAGCCGGTGGGGACCGGCGACGCAGGGGGAGTCGACGCCGACGAGGACGTCGGCCGTCCCGGGATCGTGTTCGTGCACGGCGCGGGCACGGGCAAGGCCACGGACGCGTTCACGCTGGCCGCGACCGCGCTCGCGAGCGCGGGGATCACCACGCTGGTGCCCGACAAGCGGCTCGACAACTACTCGACCCGGCACCGCGACTACGAGCAGATGGCGCGCGACTACGCCTGGTCGGTGCGGTTCCTGCGGGAGGTCCCGGGCGTGGACCCGGACGACGTCGGCCTGTACGCCGAGTCGGAGGGCGCGTGGGTGTCGCCGGTCATGATGGTGGACGACCCGCGGCTCGCGTTCCAGATCCTGGTCTCGGCGCCGGTGGTGCCGCCGCGGCAGCAGGCCGCCTACGCCGTCGACAACTACCTGCGCAACACCGACGTGCCGGGCGGGGTGTTCCGGGCGATCCCGCGCGCGGTGGGCATGAAGGTGCCGGGCGGCGGGTTCGAGTACGCCGACTTCGACGTCCGCCCCTGGCTGCGGGAGCAGGAGGACCCGATCCTCGCGGTCTTCGGCACCAACGACGCCTCGATGCCGCTGGAGCAGGGCACGCGGGAGCTCCTGGCCGACGCCGACGACGTGACGGTGCGGTTCTACGAGCGTGCCAACCACGGCATCAACGTCGAGACGCCCGGCGGGCTGGTGCTGCACCCCGACTTCGCGCGCGACGTCGCCGACTGGGTGCTGGGGCTGCCGGCCACGGCGTCCGCCCCGCCGCAGGTCGCCGGCGCGCAGCCCGAGCAGCTCTACCTCGCGGCGCCCGTGCCGCAGCCGCACTGGTACGGCGACGGCGACTGGCTGGTCGGGGTGGTCGTGACCGCCGGCGGGCTCCTGGTCGTGGGTCCGCTCCTGCTGGGCGGCGTGGCCGTCGCGGGCCGGGTGGCCCGACGGCGGTCCGGTCGCCCGGGCGTCCGTCTCGCGCGGGGGCTCCGTGCGCCCTTGACCGGTATGGGCGTCGGGGCCGTGGCGACGATGCTCGGCCTGGCCGCGTACCTCGGGGCCGTCGCCCGGCTGGCCCTGGACTACGAGAAGAACGCCCTGGTGGTGCAGGGCGGCTGGATCGCGGTGCGGCTGCTGGGCCTGGTCGCCGTCGTCGCCGCCGCGCTGCTGCTGAACCGCGTGCGCGACCTGAGGATGTCGGTGGCCGACCGGGGTCCGGCGGACACGGCGCGCGCCGACCCGGGTCCGGACGCCGCCCGGCCGGAGCCGCACCGTCCCCACCGCGTCGCGGTCGCCATGGTCTCGACGGGCTTCTGGGTCACCGTCCTGGGCGCCGCGGCGCTGCTGGTCACCCTCGCCTACTGGGGCGCCTACCAGCTGGGCATCTGACGCCCGTCCGTTGCTGTCCGGAAGTCAACAGGCCGGAGGCGACCGTATCGGCTCCGGTCGCGGTCGCCGTCCGCCTGGTGAACCGACGTCAGTATCGGCCCGGCGCCGCCGCCCCTGCCAGGCGGCGGGTCGTGGCGGCGGCGTCGGGGATCTCGTCGGGGAGCCGCAGGTGCCGCACCTGGTCCACGTGCGTGGTCGTCGCCAGCGCCGCGCTGTACCCCGGCGGCGCCGGCACGTGCGTCAGGTACGGCCGGGGGTGGGGGAGCCGCACCGACGGGTCGGCCGTCACCAGGCTCGGGCGGGGCCCGGTCACGTCGAGGTCCCGCAGGGGGATCGCCAGGCCGTGCCCCGTGAGCTTCGTCGTCGCCTCCTTGCGCGTCCACGACGCAAGCAGCGCGTCCGCGCGGTCGCGGGCCGGGAGGCGGCGCCAGGCATGGTGCTCGGCCCGGGTGAGCGCGGCGGCCGCGAGGTCGTCGAGGTCCCGGTCCGCGGGCCGGGCGTCGAGGTTCGCGCCCACCCGACCCTCGCCCACCACGGCCACCAGCACCCAGGCGCGCGTGTGCGACACCGAGTAGTCCAGGGCTGCTCCCGCGACGTGCGGCCGGCCGTGCTGCGGGTCGCCGCACCGGTCGCACGCCCGCTCCACCACGACGTCCTCCGGCGCGACGCCGAGATACCGGGACAGGATCAGGCGCTGCGCCGCGCGCGACGTCAGGTGGACGTCCGTGGCCAGTGCGTCCAGGCCCACGAGCTGCTCCCGATCCGGTACGGTCAGCAGGCGCGACCAGGCTTCGCGGCGTCGGACCGGAACGAGCCAGACGTCGCAGGTGCGGGGGGCCGGTGCGGCTGCTGGGTCCACTGCGTTCTCCTGTGACCTCGGTGTGCTGCCAGCTGTCGCCGACGGCGGATGTCCCACGCACACCAGATGTGATGGACGTGCGCAGAAATACAGGTGTGACCGGACTCGCCGTGCCACGGCCTGACAGAGCCGGTACCCAACGGGTAGAAACGTGGTGGGCCCCAGCGCCGCCAGCCACACTTCCCCAGTCTCGACCAGCGGCGTTATCGAGGAGTGAACGGATGATGGACCAGCACGCTTCGGAGCGTGACGAGAGAACTTCGGCCGACGTCGCGGACGACGCCAACGGCGCGCCGACGGAGAGCCTCGGTCACGAGCACGTCGCCACGCTCGCCCCGGAGGCCGGGACCGACACCGCCGCCGAGGACTCCGGCGCGGTCCGGCCGTTCGCGAACATCGCGGCCGCCGACTACGTGCGGGACGCCATCGCCGCGCTCGCCCTGCTCGTGTCGCTCGCCCTCCCGTGGAACGTCACCGACCGCTCGGCGGACCGGGTCGAGGTCGTGCTGGCGGTCGCGCTGTCGCTCGCCTCGCTGACCCTGCCCTACCTCGCGCGCTTCGGCGTGCTGCCCGTCACGTGGACCGTGCACTCGACGCGCCGCGCCCGCCTGATCGCCGGGCTCCCGCTCGCCGTGATCGGGCTGGTCCACCTCGTGCTCGACCTGCGCTCCGGCGCGGGCGTCGGCACCGGCCTGGGCCTCGCGCTCGCCGGCGCGGCGCTCGCCGCGACCCCGCGCGACAGCGAGCTCGGACCCGTCGACCAGGACGCCGCCGTGGTGCGCGCCTGGCGCTTCGGCCTCGCGGGCGTGGGTGCGCTCATCGCGCTGGGCGCCGTCATCTCCACGCTGCTCGCCGAGTTCGCCGACGGCGCGACCCTGGGCGACCGGCTCCTGGCGCCCGTGTGGCTCGCGCTCTCGCTCGGCCTGGTGTGGCTCCTGGTGGGCGGCACCGTGCGGCACGACCGGCCGTCCCGGCTGGTGCTCGTCGCCGTCGGCATCGTGCTCGCGCTCCTGTTCGTCTTCACCTCCGGCGGCGCGCTGACCGGCATGGAGTCCATGCAGCCCGGCGTCACCGACCCGAGCCGGTTCGGCCTCGTGCTGCTCCCGCTCGCCGCTGCCGTGGCCGGCTCGCCTGCCGTGCGGCGCGACCCCGCGGCCGCCGACGCCGAGGAGAGCACCGAGCACGCCGCCGGCGTCTGGGTGCGGGTCGCGATCCGGGCGTTCGACGTCATCGTGCTGCTCGCCGTCTGCAGCGCGCTGGCCGCGCTCGTGCAGCTCATCGACCCCGGCTTCGTCGGCTCGGGCGCCGGCGTCACGCTGGTGCTGCGCCTCGTGCTCGGCGCCGTCGTCGCCGGTATCGCCTGGTTCGCGCGGCGCTCCCTGCAGCGCGACCCCAACACCGGCCACGTGCCCGCCGTCGGCGCCGCGTGCGTCGCGGGCGTGCTGGGCCTCGTGGTCGTCATCGCGACGTCGGGCGCCAGTCTGGGCGTGAACCTGGGCGACCTGCTCATGGCGCTGGCCCTGCCCATCGTCGCGGCGAGCGCGCTGATGGTGCCCAAGGCCGTGCGCGAGCACTTCCAGACCGCCGGCATCGGCGGCGAGGCCGACGTCGACCGCACCCAGGCCTACGTCTGGTCCCCGCCGCGCCCCAAGGGCGACAAGGCCCCGCCGGCCACGCTGCCGGAGGAGCCCGTGCGCAGCGCCCCCGAGCTGCGGCGTCCCGCCGAGCCGCGCCGCGTCACCTCCACCGGCGCCGTGCGGACCGTCGCGGGTGCCACCGCCGGCCAGCGCGGCGTGGTCCCGGTGCAGGCCGCGCAGCCGGGCTCGGGCGAGGTCTCGCTCGGCTCGATGCGCACGGTCGAGGACATGCCGGCGGCGGCCGCGCCGGTCGACGCCACCGCGACCATGCCCCCTGTCCGCTCCGGCGCCACGCCGGTGGCCGCGCAGCCGACGTCGGGCGCGCACCCGACCGCCCAGCCGACCGCGCGCATCCGGCCGGTGGGCAACGGCCAGCAGGCCGCGCCCGCGCAGGGCTCGGCGGTGCAGGGCTCGACCGGCGAGGTCGAGGAGCACACCACGCGCCGTGTCGTCTCCGGGCAGGGCGCCGGCGCCGCGTCGTCGGACTACGGCTCCGAGTCGGGACACACCGCGGTGCTGCCGCCCGTGGGCGGCCGGTGGACCCCCGCCGTTGCGCTCGACCCGGCCACCCCGCTCGCGGACCTGGCGAAGATCGTCCAGGAGGCGCCGCACCTGCGCCCGCAGGTCGCGGCGAACCCGTCGACGTACCCGGCGCTGCTGGACTGGCTGGGCGCCCTGGGCGACCCCCAGGTCGACGCCGCGCTGCGCAGCCGCCGCTGACCCCCCGACGTGTCGGACGTACAGGTCACTCCGGTGACCTGTACGTCTGACACGTGTGCGCGGGGTGCCGCTCCTGCAAGCGGGGTCAGGTCCGGATCGTGGGCGTGGTTGGCGTTCCTCCGTGGTAGCGGGGGTACAGTGACGACGTGCGCCTGACGGTGATCCTTCTCCTTCGCTGCCGCGACGAGGCCTAGACAGGCCGGTCCCTCGTCGCGGAGGCTTGGTGTGCCGGCCAACCTCACCGAGCGAAGGACAGATGATGGAGAACAGCATCACCGCCACCACCCCCGGCGGAGTTCACGAGACGACCGTGCACGGCGCAGCAGGCGGGATCATCGAGGACAACCCGCAGCAGACGTCGGGCATGCCGACCCAGAAGTACCGGCCCTTCCACGAGCAGATCAGCCTCGAGCTGCCCGACCGCACCTGGCCGGGCAAGCGCATCGAGAAGGCCCCGCGCTGGTGCGCGGTGGACCTGCGCGACGGCAACCAGGCCCTGATCGAGCCGATGGACGCGGAGCGCAAGCTGCGCATGTTCGAGCTGCTGGTCAAGATGGGCTACAAGGAGATCGAGGTCGGTTTCCCGTCCGCGAGCCAGACCGACTACGACTTCGTGCGCAAGCTGATCGACGAGAACCGGATCCCCGACGACGTGGTGATCCAGGTGCTGACCCAGGCCCGGGCCCACCTCATCGAGCGCACCTACGAGTCGATCACGGGTGCCAAGCAGGCGATCGTGCACCTGTACAACTCGACGTCCGTGCTGCAGCGCGAGGTCGTGTTCCGCTCCGACCAGGACGGCATCGTGGACATCGCGCTCGACGGCGCGAAGCTGTGCCGCAAGCTGGAGGAGACCGTCCCGGGCACGCGGATCTACTACGAGTACTCCCCGGAGTCGTACACCGGCACCGAGCTGGAGTTCGCGGTCCGCATCTGCAACGAGGTCATCGAGGTCTTCGAGCCGACGCCGGAGCGCAAGGTCATCATCAACCTGCCCGCGACCGTCGAGATGGCCACCCCCAACGTGTACGCGGACTCCATCGAGTGGATGAGCCGGCACCTGGCCCACCGCGAGAACGTCATCCTGTCGCTCCACCCGCACAACGACCGCGGCACGGCCGTCGCGGCCGCCGAGCTGGGCTACCTGGCCGGTGCGGACCGCATCGAGGGCTGCCTGTTCGGCAACGGCGAGCGCACCGGCAACGTCGACCTGGTGACCCTGGGCATGAACCTGTTCTCGCAGGGGATCGACCCGCAGATCGACTTCAGCGACATCGACGGCATCCGCCGCACGGTCGAGCACTGCAACCAGATGCCGGTGCACGAGCGGCACCCCTACGTGGGCGACCTGGTGTTCACGGCGTTCTCGGGCTCGCACCAGGACGCCATCAAGAAGGGCTTCGAGCACATGGCCGGGCGGGCCGAGGCCGCCGGCGTGGGCGTCGACGACCTGGACTGGGGCGTGCCGTACCTGCCGATCGACCCGCGCGACGTCGGGCGGTCCTACGAGGCCGTGATCCGCGTGAACTCGCAGTCGGGCAAGGGCGGCGTGTCCTACCTGCTCAAGAGCGAGCACAACCTGGACCTGCCGCGCCGCCTGCAGATCGAGTTCTCGCACGCCGTGCAGAAGGTGACCGACGAGCAGGGCACCGAGGTGACCGGCGCGGACATCTGGCGCATCTTCACCGACGAGTACCTGCCGGTCGAGGAGAACGCGGCGTCCGGCCTGGAGCACTGGGGCCGGCTCACGCTGCGCGGCACCCGTGCCGTCTCGGCCGAGGGTGCGCAGGACACGCTCGAGGTGGACGTGACCGACCGGGGCAAGGAGCTGACCCTGACCGGCACGGGCAACGGCCCGATCGACGCGTTCGTGAACGCGATCGCGCAGGTCGGCGTGGACGTACGCGTGCTCGACTACACGGAGCACGCCCTGTCCGAGGGCGGCGACGCCAGCGCGGCGGCGTACGTCGAGTGCGCGGTGGGCGACGACGTCCTGTGGGGCGTCGGCATCGACCCGTCGATCACCCTGTCGTCGCTGAAGGCGATCGTCTCGGCCGTCAACCGCGCGGAGCGCGCGGCGTCCTGACCCAACCGCCCCACCCTGGCCGTTGAGTGCTGGGTATCTGCGGGATTTCCGGCCGGAAACCCGCAGATACCCAGCACTCAACAGGTTTGGTTCGGGTTAGTCGAGGCGGGTGAAGGTTGCCTCGAAGCCTGTCGTCCACTGCGTGTGGGTCGTGGCGTCGCAGGTGTACTCCAGCGGCTGGGACAGGCCCTCGGGCTCGTAGGTGTCCCCGTTCTCGCCGAGCTTCCGGGTGACCTCGGTGTCCTGGAAGTCGACCGTCTCGAAGGTGAGCGTGCCGCCCTTCGTGGAGACCGTGTACGTGGCCGTGCCGGTCCAGGTCTCGACGTACTCCCCGGCGGGCAGGTCCGCGCGGAGCGGCTCGGCGTCGTCGAACTCCACGACCTGGGTCCCGTCGGGGCGGAACTCCACCACGCGCCCGGTCCACCCCGTGGTCGGGTAGGTCTCACCCTGGGCCGAGATCTCCGTCGTCAGGTCCGTCTGCTCCCAGCGGCCCACGAGGCACTCGTCGATGACCGACGGCGCCGCCGGGGGCGCCGAGGGGGACGGCTCGCCGGAGTCCGTGGTCGGCTCCGAGGCCGGTCCGGATGCCGCCGCGGACGGCGTCCCCGACGGGGCGGCGTCCGCCTCTCCCGATCGCAGCCCGAGCACGGCCGCCGTCGTGCCGCCCCCGAGGATCACCACGGCGGCCGCCGCGACGAGCCAGGTGGTCGGCCGGGTCAGCAGGCCGCGTCGGGGCGCCTCCGGCTCGGGTTCCGGTGCCGATTCGGCCCCCAGGTCCGACGCCGACGCCGACGCCGACCCCGGCATCGAGCCGCCCACCCGGACCACCGTCCCGTCGTCGCGCAGCGCGGTCGCGTCGTCGCCCTCCGTGCCGGTGCCGGTGCCGGTGCCCGTGCCTGCGGCCCCGGCGGCTCTCGCGGCCCCGGCCGTCCCCGCCGCCCCGGCCACGAGGATCTTCGCGGCGCCGGTCCGCCCGTCCGCCGGCACCTCGTTCAGGAAGTCGAGCACCTCCGGCAACCCGGGCCGGGCCTCGGGGTCCTTGGCCAGGCAGGCCTGGACGAGCGGGAGCAGCCACTCCGGGCACCCGCTCAGGTCCGGCTCCTCGTGGACCACGCGGTAGTAGACGACGGTGGTGTCGCCCTCGCCGAACGCGCGCTGGCCGGTCGCGGCGTAGAGCGCGACGGCGCCCAGCGCCCAGACGTCGGCGGCCGGTGTCGCCAGGCTGCCACGCACCTGTTCGGGCGCCATGAAGGCGGGCGTGCCGACCTTGAGGCCGGTGCGGGTCAGCGACGTCGAGTCGGACCCCTGGGCGATGCCGAAGTCGATGACGAACGGGCCGTCCTGGGCGAGCAGGATGTTGGACGGCTTGAGGTCGCGGTGCACGATGCCGACCTGGTGCACGGCCCGCAGCGCCTCGGCCACGCCGGCGAGCATGCGGCGCACGTCGGGTTCGGGCAGCGGTCCCTGGTTCCGGACGACGGCGGTCAGGGACGGCCCCTCCACGTACTCGACCGCGAGCCACGGCTGGTCGCCGTCCGGGTCGGCGTCGATGAGGGTGGCCAGGAACCGGCCGCGCACCTTCATCGCGGCGGCCGCCTCCCGGCGGAACCGCGTGCGGAACTCCGGGTCCTGGACGTGTTCCCGCAGGATCGCCTTGAGGGCGAGCTTGCGGCCGGTACGGGTCTCCGCGAGATAGACGGCCCCCATGCCGCCGGCTCCGATGCGGCCGAGAAGCTGGTATCCGCCCAGCTCCTGCGGGTCGCCGGGCTCGAGCGGGTGGATCTGCGGGGCTGCCCCGGAGCCTGGCGCGATCATGGTGCGAAACATACCGGATATCCTTGAATTCACCCGATATTTCGGTCATGGTGATTCGCGTTCCAGAACAGAGAATTCCAGACGCAGGGGGAGAACCATGAAGCGAAAGCTGGTGAGCCGCGCGCTGCCGTCCGTGCTCGTCGCGGGCGGTCTGCTGGTCACGGGCACCATCTCCGCGACCGCGGCCGACGGCGCCACGTCGAGCGTGGAGCAGCAGTCCGGGGGCCTGGGTGACCTGCTGTCGGGCACGGTGGACGCCGTGGTCGGCAAGGGCGGCGCGGTCGACAGCACGCTGACCCAGGTGACGGACACGGTCGAGCAGGTCACGAAGAAGGACGGTGCCGTCGACGACACCGTCACGGGCGTGACGGGGGCGGTCGACGCCGTGGCCGGCAAGGACGGCGCCGTCGACGACGTGGTGAAGGGCGTGACCAGCGGCGGGACCGAGACCCCCGCGGCCGGCAGCGGTCCGGTCGAGGACGTCGTGCGCGGCGTGTCCGGCGCCGTGACGTCGGTGGCCGGCGAGGAGGGCGCCGTCGACGACGTCCTGGGCGCCGACGCGCCCCGGCGCGGCGTGCTGGACGATCTGCCCGCCGAGGTCATCGGCGACGTGGGCTCGGTGGGCGAGAACCTCGGCCGCGGCGACGTGCCCGGCACGATCGGCGCGATCACCGGCGAGGACGGCGTCGTGGACGACCTCCTGGAGAGCCCGGAGCGCGGCGGCCCGGGCGGCGGCGACCCCGGCGACGGGGGCGACGGCGACGGAGGCGGTTCCGGCGGCGGGTCGGACGACGGTGGCACGATCCCCGTGTCGAACACGCCCGGGCTCGGCGCCGGCGTCGACGCGGGCCTGCCGATCCAGGCGATCGGCGAGGCCCAGGCCCCGGGTGCGCTCGCGCAGACCGGCGTCCAGGTCGCCGGCGTGGCCGCCGTCGCGCTCGGCCTCACGGCCGCGGGCGCCGCACTGGTCCGCGCCCGCCGCCGGATGCTGGAGACGCGGGACTGAGGTACTGACGTGGGCGGCTGCCGGTCGGTGGGCACAGCCGGCCGGCGCCGGGTCAGTCCGTATCTGGCTCCAGGTGGATGGTCTCCGCCTTGCCGGGATCCTGGCCCTCGGGCGGGTACTCGCAGTCGAGCTGGCTGACGTCGACGTCGTTGCCGCTCCAGACGTCCTCACCCTCGCGGGCGGTGTAGACGAACGTGCACGCGCGTCCGTGGCTGTCCGTGACGGTGGAGACATAGATCTCGTCGTCCTGCGCGCACCCCGCGAGCGTCAGCACCACGAGGATCGGTGCGGCGAACCGGGCAGTCCTGGTCATCCGTGTGCTCACGGTGGGTGAACGTACCCGCGCCCGGTGAACGCCAGGTAGCCTCCCGACATGAACTGGCCGGTCACGATCAACTTCCACCCCGACCGGCTGGTCGCCGACGGCAGCGAGACGCTGATCGAGCGCCTCGCCCACGACCGCGTGTGGCGCTCCCAGTTCGAGACGGGCACCAGCAACGGCGGCCTCACCGCGCACCAGGGCGGCGACCGGTGGCGCTGGGAGCAGCGCATGTTCGACGGCCGGTACGACGACGCCGCACCGCACCTGCGCCCGCGCTACGGCGCACTGAACCACCGTCGTCGGGCAGCGGGCGCCGCCGTCCGCTTCGGCTCCGCCCACCTGCGGCTGCGCCCGCACGTGCTGGAGCGGACCACGTTCTGCTACCCGGACTCCTTCCTGGAGCCGGAGCACTTCGCCGCCGCCGACCCGGCACCGCTGGTCGCGCTGGCGGACGCCGACACCACGGCCGGCGTCCACGACCTCCTGGACGACTACGTCGAGGCCCAGGTGCACGGCGCCGTCGACCTGGCGGCCGACGTGGACGCGCTGGTGCTGGACCCCTGCTACCGCGGCACCGCCGTGGCCGAGGCAGCCGAGAGCGTCGGCGTCGCGGTGGAGTGGCACCACGGGTTCTCGCTGCACGTCGACGAGGTGGCCGCGCGCCCGGAGTTCCGGGGCCCGGCGATCGTGGACGTGGCGCGCGCGGTCGCCGTCGGGCACGCGACGGACGGTCGGCTGGACGCCCGGGCGATCGGCGCGGCCGTGCGGGCGGGGGAGCAGCACCCGCAGGACCTCAAGAAGGTGTGGCACCACGTGGCGCGCTGGGGACATGCGTGGTGACCTGCGCCGATGCGGGCCGGCGCAGGTTCCACAGGGGCGGCGACCCCGGGTACAGCTCGGCGAACGTCCGCGTGACCTCGAAGCCGTGCCGCCGGTAGAACTCGACGTTCTCGGTGGTGCTGGTCTGCAGCGAGACCGGCTGGCCGGCGGCGTCGGCCTGCGCGAGGCCGTCGCGCAGGAGCGCGCTGCCGACGCCGGTGCCCTGGTGCTCCGGGCGGACCACGAGCGTGCCCAGGAACCAGCCCGGGTCGTTCGGGTACGACTGGGCGAGCGTGGCGTACAGGGCGGAGAGCCGGGGCCAGTCGCTCGCCGCCCGGCGGACGAGCGACCGGGTGGCCCGGGCCACACGGGGGTCGACGCGCCGGGTGGGAGCGAACGGGTCGTAGGGGTCCTCCGTGCCGGCGGTGGTCCAGGTGGCCAGCCCGATGATCCGGCCGTCGTGCAGGGCGACCCGGGCGGCCTCCGGCGGCCGCAGGACGCGCAGTCCCGCGCGCAGCATGATCAGGTGCGGCAGGCGACGTCGTCCGGCGTCCGGCACGGTGTACGTCCACAGCGGGTCGTCGGCGAACGCGTCCGCCGCGACCTCGGCGGCCTCCCTGCTCTGCCGCGGCCGGAAGTCGGTGATCCTCACGGCCCGGAGCGTACCGAGGCCACGGGTGCTCCCGGCCGGGTTTCATCCGCGTCCGGCCGGGCCGACCGCGTCTCGTCCGCGGCCCGTCGGGTGGGCCGGGTCAGGAGCACCCCCGCCAGGCTGACCACGAACCCGGCCACGGTGAGCAGCGGCAGGTCCTGGCCGAACATGGCCCAGGCCCACGCGGCGGAGACCGCCGGGGTGAGGTAGAGCCAGGTGCTCACCGCCACCGGACCGCGCGTGCGCTGCACGTACAGGTACATGCCGTAGCCGCCGAGGAACGCCAGCCCGACGAGCCAGGCGATCGCCAGCCAGAAGGTCGGGTCGGCGGGCGGCACGGCCTGGCGGCTCGCGAGGGCGAGCACCGCGAAGATCCCGAGCGCGACGACGCCCTGCACGGCCAGGGAGTCCAGCACGTCGTGCTCGCCCGCCGCGTCGGGCGTGGGCCAGAGGTCGCCCAGCACGGTGGCGGCCGAGAGCGAGAGCATGCCGAGCACGGCCCAGAGCGCGCCCGCGGCACCGTTCCCCGCCGCGACGTCCGGCCCGACGGCGAGGGCGACCCCCGCGAACCCGACGGCCAGGCCGACGGCCTGGCGCCGTCCGCCGCCGTCCCCGCGTCCCGACGCGGACAGGACCACCGCGACCAGTGCCGGCTGCAGCGAGGCGAGCAGGGCGGCGGTCCCGGCGGGCAGGCCCTCCTCGACCGACCGGAACACGCCGTACAGGTAGCCGGCCTGGCCGAGCGCGCCGAGCACCGCCTCGCGCCGCAGGTAGCGCGCGCCGTACCGGCGGCCCAGCGCGAGCACGACCACCACCATCAGCAGGGCGGCGACGACGTAGCGCCACAGGAGCGTGGTCGTGGCCGGCGCGACCGGGGCCGCGAACGTGGCGCCCACGAAGCCGGAGCTCCACATGACCACGAGGACGGCGGGTGCGAGGTGCCGGAGAAAGCTCATGCCAGCAGGTAACCATACAGGTCGGTATACTCGCAGTAGACCGGCATACCAGCAGTTCAGGAGAGGTCCCGTGGCCCGACGCAGCCCCAACCCCGACACCCCCGCCGGCGAGCGGATCCTCGTCGCCGCCAGCGCCCTGTTCTACGAGCGCGGCATCCGCGGCGTCGGCGTCGACCTGATCGCCGACGAGGCCGGGGTCACCAAGAAGACGCTCTACGACCGGTTCGGGTCCAAGGACGCCCTGGTGGCCGCCTACCTGACCCGGCGGCACGAGCGCTGGGCCACGTGGTTCGGGCGGCGGCTCACGGAACGCGGGGCGGCGGGGCTCGACCAGGTCCTGGTCGCGCTCGAGGTCGCCGAGGAGTGGGCCGACGACAACGTGCGCGGGTGCGCGTTCGTCAACGCCCACGGCGAGATCGGCGCCACCGACCACCCGGGCAACGCCGTGATCCTGGCCGACAAGCAGTACATGCTCGCCGAGTTCCAGCGGCTGCTGCGCGACGCCGGGCACCCGGACGCGGAGCGCGTCGGCGAGCAGGTCCACCTGCTGTACGAGGGCGCGATGGTGGCGCACACGACGCGCGCGCAGCCCGACGCGTTCGGCGCCGCCCGCGCCGCGGCGCGAGCGCTGCTCCAGGTCTGACGGCGCGGACCTGCGACGACGGCGCCACGGGCCCGCGACACCCGCTGTGTACTCTCGGGCCGTGCACCAGCAGACCATCCTCCAGCCCGGCACGGGGACGGGCGCGGGCGCCGGCTCCGCCGTCGTCGACGGGGCTGCGTACCTGCCCACCTCGACCGAGACCGCCTGGTGGGGCCGGCTGCCCTGCGCGGCGGACCGCGCGGTGCTGGCCGTGGACCCGGGCGAGGAGGTCGTGGTCGACACCCTGTCCCACGAGGGCATCCTGGAGGACCAGGGCGGCGACCCGATCGCCTGGTTCGCGGAGCGCGGCGTCGCCGAGACCGCCGTCCTGGCCGACGCCGTGGAGCTCGCCGCCGCCCGCACGTCCCGCCTGGGGGCGCGCACGCCCGGACTGCCCGACGTGCCGGGCGCGCACGGCGGGCACGTCGTCACCGGGCCCGTCGAGGTGCGCGGTGCGCGGCCGGGCGACCTCCTCGCGATCCGCGTGCTGTCCACCGACCCCCGGGTGCCGTACGGCGTGATCTCCAACCGGCACGGCCGCGGCTCGCTGCCGGACGAGTACCCTGCCGGCGGCGCCGACATCGTCAGCGTGTTCGCGCAGGTGGACTCGTGGGCCGACGGCGCGGGACGCGGCTCGATCCCGCTCGCCGAGGGCGCCGAGCGCCGCGTGGGCTTCGACCTGCACCCGTTCCTCGGCATCATGGGCGTGGCCGCCGCGGGGGACGAGCGGCCGCACTCGGTGCCGCCGGGGCCGTTCGGCGGCAACATCGACATCAACCTGCTGGGCGCCGGGTCCACCCTGTACCTGCCGGTGCAGGTGGCCGGGGCGCTCGCGTACGTGGGCGACCCGCACTTCGCGCAGGGCGACGGCGAGGTGGCGCTCACCGCGTTCGAGGCCTCGCTCCGGGTGCGGCTCGGCTTCGACCTGATCCCGGCCGCCGACGCCGTCGCGACCTTCGGCGAGCTGGCCGGACCCCTCGCCGAGACCACGGAGTTCCTGGTGCCGACCGGGCTCGACCGCGACCTCGACGTGGCCGTGCAGAACTGCGTGCGCGCGGCGATCGCGCTGCTGGGGGTGCGGTACGGGATGTCGCCCGCGCACGCCTACGCGTACCTGTCGGCCGCCACGGACTTCGACATCTCGCAGGTGGTCGACGTGGTCAAGGGCGTGCACGCACGGATCCGGAAGGCGGACTTCCTTCCGGGCTGACAGCCGGGCTGACAGCCGGGCTGACGGCTTGGCTAGGCCGCCCGCTGCCGGTCGTGGCGGTCGGGGAGCCGCTCGAACCCCGCCGACACGTACGTGGCGACCGCGCCGGTGAGAGCGGCCTCCGTGATGACGACGGCGCTGGACGACCCGAGCTCGCGCAGCGCGGCCGCCCCGGCGATCGTGATCGCCCGGCCGTAGCCGCGACCCTGGTGGTCCGGGTGCACGCCCAGGGGCTCGATGAGGCCGGGCCTGCCGGGGCCGGCCGACCAGACAGTCGTCGCGCCCACGGCCGCGCCCGCGTCGTCGTAGGCGAGCAGGCAGCGCGCGTCGGCGTACAGCGGACCGGCCGCCATGTCGTGCCAGCGCTCGTCCGTGAACGTCGGGCCGCCGAACGCCTCCCGGTGCACGCGGGTGCGGTCGCTCACCCGGTCCGGGCCGACCACCTCGACCCGCACGCCCGGGTCCTCGACGGGGTCGGTGAGGTCGCGCTGCAGCGGCGTGAACGGGTCCTCGGTGCGCCAGCCCTCGTCCGCGAGGAGGTCGCTCACCAGCGCGCCCGGGGGTGCCTCGACGCTGACCTCCCCGTCCGGGAGCACCCCGCGCTCCGGCGCCGTCACGTCGGCGACCAGCCGCCGCGCCAGCTCCTCGTCGCGGTGGGCGTCGGGCGCCGTCGTCATGCGCAGCACCCGTGCCCCGTCGAGGAGGCCGACGGCGAGCACCCGCCCGTCCCGGCTCCAGGTCCGGACGGCCGCCGCCACGGTCCCGGCGCCGAACCGCTGGTACCAGCCCACGTCCCCGGGATGCAGCTGCACGGGCCGGGCATCGTCCTGCCACGCGCGCAGGGCGTCGGTCGCGGCGCCCAGGTCGCCCGTGCCGGGGGTGCTCATGATGACGGTCATACGGCGATCCAACAGCGCGGCCCGCCGGCTCGCGATCTTTTTTCTGGCCCACCGCTGCCAGGCCCGCGGCGTGCATCTTGGTGCCAGGAGCGCGGTAGTTGTCCCGAGCAGTCATTCACCGTTCGTGGCACCGTCATCCCACTTCCCGGCATCGTCCGCGAATTGCAAACATTTTCCTATCCGGTCCGGCATCCCGAATCGGCAGAGAAAGCACCGGGCCGGGAAACGGCCCGCTGAAGGGAGAATGTTGATGAGAAGAGCACCTGCGCTTCTCGCGGTGATCGCGTTGCTGGCCTCCTTCCTGGTGGCCGTCGTGGGCGTGGCGAGTCCCGCCTCGGCCGCGGCACGTGACGGGGTCTGCGACAGCGGCGAGTTCTGTTACTACTACAACAGCGACAACGCGGGGTCCGTCTCGGACTTCACGGGCTCGGTGAGCGACTACGGGACCACCCAGCCGTCCTGCTACGACTTCAAGGGGTCGGGCAACGGCCAGGGCGAGTGCATCAAGAACAACGCTGCCTCGGTGTGGAACCGGACCGGTGAGACGGTCCGCGTCTACTACAACACCGGCTACGGCGGCGAGTACCAGAACATCGGCTCCGGCTACAAGGGCCAGCTCAGCGCGGAGCTGTACAACAACAACGCCTCGCACCAGCTCGTCGGCACCGCGGGCACCGACACCGGCGCGCGCAGCGGCACCTGCGAGGACGGCGAGTTCTGCTACTACTACAACAGCGGCAACGCGGGGTCGATCTCGGACTTCACCGAGTCGGCCGGCAGCTACGGCGACGCGCAGCCCACGTGCTACGACTACAAGGGTGCCGGCGCCGGCCAGGGCGAGTGCATCAAGAACAACGCCGCGTCGGTGTGGAACCGGTCGACGAAGACCGTCCGGGTCTACTACAACAGCAACTACGCGGGCACCTACCAGGACGTCGCGCCGGGGTACAAGGGCCAGCTCAACAGCACGCTCTACAACAACAACGCCTCGCACCAGTTCGTCGGGGCATCTGCCCCCGGCGGTGGTTCCCGCAGCGGCACCTGCGAGAGCGGCGAGCTCTGCTACTACTACAACAGCGGCAACGTGGGGTCGATCTCGGACTTCTCCGACTCGGTCGGTGACTACGGCACGTCGCAGCCGTCGTGCTACGACTTCAAGGGTGCGGGCGCCGGCCAGGGCGAGTGCATCAAGAACAACGCCGCGTCGGTGTGGAACCGGTCCAGCAAGACCGTCTGCGTCTACTTCAACAGCTACTACGGCGGTTCCTCGCAGGCCGTGGCGGCGGGGTTCAAGGGCGCGCTGAACGGCACGCTCTACAACAACAACGCCTCCCACAAGTTCATCACGGGCACCACGTGCCCGGTCTCCGAGGGTCCGGTCGACCCGGGCAGCCCCGGTGGCGACACCAGCGGCGACTACGCGCAGAAGGTCGAGCGGGTCATCCAGGCCGCGCTGGCGCAGACCGGCCAGGGGTACACCTACTCCTGGGGCGGCGGCAACAAGTACGGCCCGACCTACGGCATCTGCTGCAGCCCGGGCGGCTACGACGACCGGAGCCGGTTCGGCTTCGACTGCTCCGGCCTGACGCAGTACGCGTTCTGGCAGGGTGCGGGCGTCGACATCGGCACCTACACCGGCGCCCACCTCAGCAAGGGCACCAAGGTCTCCATGAGCAACCTGCAGCGTGGTGACCTGATCATGTGGGGTGGCTGGTCGAGCACCTATCACGTGGCGATATACCTAGGAAACGGCCAGATGGTCGAGGCGGCGCCACCGCGCAACTCGACCAGCGTGCACGTGACGAACGTCTACGGGGGTGACTTCGGTATCCGGGTGAACATGTGATCCGGTCACCCGGCTGACAATGGCACGGTCCTGCCACCGCATTCGGTGGCAGGACCGTGCCATTTCTTCTCCCCGCGGCAGGAATTGTCGTGGCACCGTCAGGACAGTGCCATTGTCTTGTTGTCGGGCCGACGGCGGGAAAGGATGAGAAACAGAAAGCAAGAATCCCGCGCCGAAACGGAGAATTCATCGTGCGTATCAACAATGTCCGGCGCGTCGCCGCCGTCGTCCTGACCGCCCTCCTGCTCACCGGCGCGGGCCAGCTCGCCGCCAGCGCGTCCGACCCCCAGTGGGAGTCGGACCCGCAGTGGTCGGACCCGCAGTGGGAGTCGGCTCCGCCGACTGCCACCCAGCCCTGACGATCGATGCGAGTCGTCAGCATCATCGTCGAGGCGCCCTCCACGGCCTGGACCACGTCGGCGAAGCTTGTCGAGGCGGTCCAGGCCGTCGCCGTACCGCAGGACGAGCTGATGCACGTCTACGCGGGCACGCTGCCCACGGGCTTCGGCGTGGTGATCTTCCTGCTGGTCCCGCTGGAGCAGGCGGCGGCGACCGGGTGCCGCCTGCTGCTCGCCGCGGCGGACTCCCTGGACCTGCGCGAGTGGTCGCTGGGCGCGGTCCGGGTCTGGAGCCCGGCGGAGCTCAGCTGAGGTCGGCCGGGTCCAGCCAGCCACGCTCCAGCGCCCGGGCACCCGCCTGGAAGCGGCTGCCGGCGTCCAGCCGCTCCATGAGGGTGCTGCTCAGGCGGCGCACCGTCCGCAGGGACACGCCCAGCCGGCGCCCGGCGGTCTCGTCGGTGGCGCCCTTGGCCCACAGCCGGAGCAGCTCGTGCTCCTGCACGGACAGGCCGTCGTCGTCCCGCCGCCGGTCCGCGCCGAGCGGGGTGGCCGACCGCCAGGTCTGCGCGAACAGCGCCATGAGCGCGGCCACGACGCCGGGGGAGGTCATCACCACCGCGCCGGAGCCGGACTCGGTGTTGGCCAGGGGAACCATCGCGTAGCCCTGGTCGATGATCTGCAGCCGGACGGGCACCGTCGCGGCCAGTCGCACCTCGGCCCCGTTGTTGCGCAGCCAGGTCGCGTGGTCCCAGGTGGCCTGGTCGTTGCGGATGCTCTCCAGGTAGACGGTCCGCATGCGCACGCCCCGGTCCAGCAGGCGCTGGCTCAGCGCCCGGCTCGACTCGAGCGCGCGGGACGACGTGGCGCGGGTGGGCACGAACGTGCACAGCTGCTGCGTGCACCGTTCGGTGAGCGTCGCCAGACGGTCGCGTGCCTCCTCCGCGCTCTCCAGCACCTCGACGTCGGGCCCCTTGCGCACGTTCTGCAGCTCGGAGACGAGGCGCGCCAGTGCGACGCGGCCCTCCTCGATCTCCTGGTTGCGTTGCGCGACCTGCGCCTGCTCCCGCGCGAGCAGGGCGGCGAGGCCGATCTCCGGGCTGACGGGGCGGAACCCGTCGTCGCCCGCCCACGACGCCTCGACGAGCATCAGGCGGGAGAGCTCGTCCAGCGCGTCGCGGACCTGCTCCTCGTCGATGCCCAGCGCCTCGGCGATCCGGTCAGGCCCCGCGTCGCGGTCCCGGAGCATCTGCAGGTAGACGGACTCGGCGGTTCCGGACAGCCCCAGGCCTTGCAGCATCTTCGACTCCCCGATCGGACAGACCCCAGGGGCGCCGGGTGGCAGTCCCGGTCTCGGAGAATCGCACAGGGTGGCGGGCGCGGCCAGGGGTTTGGCCGGACTTCACCCGCTCCGGGTTGCGGGCCGCTGACCTGCGGATTCTCCGTCCGCCTGCGCCTGACCGCCGCTCCTCGCCCACCTCCGGCCCGGCCCGGCCTCACCCGGGGGCCTGGCAGCATGTGCGCATGGCTTCTGATCGCAGCGTGTGGCGGGTCCGGCCCGAGCCCGGTCCGCTGGTGGCCCCCAGCGGTTCCGGCGCGCTCGACGGCGAGACCGTCGCGGTCAAGGACCTGTTCGCCGTGGCCGGCGAGCGGGTCGGC
The DNA here is from genome assembly GCF_055598465.1 of Promicromonospora sp. NPDC110617. Taxonomy (NCBI): domain Bacteria; kingdom Bacillati; phylum Actinomycetota; class Actinomycetes; order Micrococcales; family Promicromonosporaceae; genus Promicromonospora; species Promicromonospora sp. NPDC110617. The sequence continues at coordinate 1,157,550 of NZ_JBVKBM010000002.1, read as the reverse complement.
GCCGGCAACCCGGCCTGGCTCGCGGCGGCGCCCGTCGAGGAGGAGCACGCCGCCGCCGTCACGCGACTGCTCGCGGCCGGCGCCGCCGTCGCGGGCCTCGCGCAGACCGAGGAGTTCGCCTACTCGCTGACCGGGGCGAACGCGCACCACGGCACCCCGCCCAACCCGCGCGCGCCGGGACGCATCAGCGGCGGTTCGACGTCGGGCCCGGCCACGGCGGTCGCCGCCGGCCAGACGAGCGTCGCCCTGGGCACCGACACCGGCGGGTCGGTGCGCGTGCCCGCCGCCTACCAGGGGCTGTGGGGCATCCGGCCGACGCACGGCGCCGTGCCGACCGGCGGGCTGCTGCCGCTGGCGCCGTCGTTCGACACCGTGGGCTGGCTCGCCCGCGACGCCGGCACGCTGGCCCGGGTGGGCGAGGTGCTGCTCCCGGCCGATGCGGCCTCGCTGCCGCAGGGCGCCCCGCTCGTGGTGAGCGACGCCCTGCTGGACCTGGCCGCGCCCGAGGTGCGCGACGCCGTCGGGCAGCTCGCGCGGGCCGCCGGGGCGCAGCCGGTCGACTGGGCGCCCGAGCCGGCGTGGCTCGCCGCGTTCCAGACACTCCAGGCGGCCGAGGCCTGGGCTGTGCACGGCGCGTGGCTGGCCGACCGGATGGACACGCTCGGTCCCGCGGTGCGCGGACGGTTCGAGCGGGCCCGGTCCGTCGGTGCGGCCGACGCCGAGGCGGCGCGGGCCGACGTCGCGCGGGCGCGGGCGCAGATCCGGGAGCGGCTGGGGGACCGGGCGCTCGTGCTGCCGTCCACGGCGACCGTCGCGCCGCGCCCCGAGGACGCCGAGGCTGCCCGCGAGGCGACGATGCTGCTCACGTGTGTCGCGGGGATCGGCGGGCTGCCGGCCGTGTCGGTGCCGGTGACGACGCCCGGCGGGCTCCCGGCGGGCACCTGCCTAGTGGGCCCGGCGGGCTCGGACCGGTCGCTGCTCGCGCTGGCGGGCCGCCTCGGGGCGTAGCGGCGGCCTGCCCGGCGGGCGATCCCGCGGTCTTCAGGCAGAGCCGATCAGCCGAACGTAGGGTTGATCGGTGCATGCGGCCTGATGCGCCGAGCAACCCTACGTTCGGCGTGATCAGCGGTGTCGCGGCGAAGATTTACGGATCTGAAACTCGTGTGCCACTCGCAAATCGCGTTGAAACCGTAGATTTGTCTCATGGACCTCGCGACGTTCAACACCCTGTCCCCGTCCGACGCCGCGGCGGCCGTCCGCCCGTGCGCCGACGTCGGCTCCTGGGTCGACGCGGTGGTGGCCGGCCGCCCCTACCTGCGGCGGGACCAGCTCCTGGTGCATGCCATGCGGTCCGCCGCCGACTGGGGGGCCGCCGACGTCGACGCGGCCCTGGCGCACCACCCGCGGATCGGCGAGCGCGCCACGGGCGACAGCGCCGAGGCGCGGCTGTCCCGCACCGAGCAGCCCACAGCGGCCGAGGCGACGGCCGCCCGGATCGCCGAGGGCAACGTCGCCTACGAAGCGCGGTTCGGCCGCATCTTCCTGGTCCGTGCGGCGGGCCGCACCGCGGAGCAGATCCTCGAGAACCTGACCGAGCGGCTGGCCAACGACCCCGCGGACGAGGCGCTGGTGACGGCGGAGCAGCTGCGCCAGATCGCCCTGCTGCGGCTGGAGGCCCTCGTCGAGGAGTTGGCCGGGGCGCCGGCCACCCCGGACCCGGCGGTGACGCCATGAGCACCGCCTCGACCCACGTGTTGGACGCCGCCCGCGGCCTCCCGGCCGCCGGCCTGGCGGTCTCGCTGGGCACCCGGCAGGCCGTGACCGACGACGACGGCCGCATCGCCTGGGGAGAGGTCACGCCCGGCCGGCACGTCCTGACCTTCGCCGCGGGCGACTGGTTCGCGGCGCAGGGCCGCGACACGTTCTTCGGGCAGGTGCTGCTCGATGTCGTGCTCGGACCCGAGCACACGCACGTCGCGCTACTGCTGAGCCCGTTCGCCTACACCACCTACCGGGGGAGCTGAATGTCGATCGTCCTGGGGCCCAACCAGTACGGGAAGGCGGAGGTGCGGCTGGTGCGCGTCGACCGCGACACCGCACGGCACCGCATCACCGACCTGAACATCACCTCACAGCTCCGCGGGGACTTCCGGGCCACGCACGAGTCCGGGGACAACACGGGCGTCATCGCCACCGACACGCAGAAGAACACGATGTACGCGTTCGCGCGGGACGGCGTCGGGTCGCCGGAGGCGTTCCTGCTGCGGCTCGCCCGGCACTTCCTCGCCGAGCCCCAGGTCACGGGCGGGCGCTGGCGCGCCGAGCAGTACGGCTGGGAGCGCATCGCGACGGGCACACCGGGTGCCGACGGCGGGTCGGGTACCGCCGACGGCGGGCCGGGCCACGATCACGCGTTCGTCCGCGGCGCCGCCGAGCGCCGCACGGCGCTCGTGCACGCCGACGACGCCGGCCTGACGCTGCTCGCAGGACTGAGTGACGTCACGGTGCTGAAGTCCACCGGGTCGGAGTTCGCCGGGTTCCCGCGCGACCGGTACACGACGCTCCCCGAGACCGACGACCGCATCCTCGCGACCGACGTCACCGCCTGGTGGCGCTACGACACGTCGTTCGCCGAGGCCGCGACGCCGGCGGACCACGACGAGCGGTTCGCCGCCGTCCGCGCGCTGCTGCTGACCACGTTCGCCGAGCTGCACTCCCTGGCGCTGCAGCAGTCCGTCCACGCGATGGGCAAGGCCGTGCTGGAGGCGTTCGACGACATCGCCGAGATCCGGCTGTCGTGCCCCAACAACCACCACTTCCTCGTGGACCTGGAGCCGTTCGGGCTGGACAACCCCGGCGAGGTGTTCTTCGCCGCCGACCGGCCCTACGGCCTCATCGAGGCGGCCGTCCAACGGTCGGAGAACGCTGGACCGGAGCACCCCGTGTGGTCCACGATCGGAGGGTTCGTATGAGCGTGGTCCTCGCGTCCGAGCGGGTGCTGGTCGAGGGCGAGCTGCGCCCTGCTGTGCTGCGCCTCGACGGCGACCGCATCGACCAGGTGTGGTGGGGCACGTCCGACCCCGACGCCGTGCTGAAGCCCGCCGACGACCTGTTCGGCGAGGTGCTCGGCGCCACCCCGGAGCCGCCGCCGGAGGTGGTGCGCCTGGGCGACCAGGTGGTGCTGCCCGGCGTCGTCGACACGCACGTGCACGTCAACGAGCCCGGCCGCACCGCGTGGGAGGGCTTCGCGTCCGCGACCCGCGCCGCCGCGCTCGGCGGCGTCACGACGATCGTCGACATGCCGCTCAACTCGCTGCCGCCCACCACGAACGTCGCCGCGCTGGAGACCAAGCGCGCCGCGGCCGAGGCGGTCCGTGACCGCGGCGAGCTGCACTGCGACGTCGGCTTCTGGGGCGGCGCGGTGCCCGGCAACGTCGAGGACCTGGAGCCCCTCTGGGACGCCGGCGTCTTCGGGTTCAAGTGCTTCCTCGCCGACTCGGGCGTGCCCGAGTTCCCGCCGCTCGGCCCGGACGAGCTGGTGGCCGCCATGGACCGGATCGCGCGGTTCGGCGGGCTGCTCGTCGTCCACGCCGAGGACGCGGCGGCGCTCGCGGCCGCGCCGCAGCGGCCCGGCCGCGCCTACGCGGACTTCCTGGCCTCGCGCCCGCACGACGCGGAGACGACGGCGATCGCCGGGCTGCTCGACGCCGTCCGCGAGACGGGCACGCCCACCCACGTGCTGCACCTGTCGTCCGCGCGGGCGCTCGACCTGTTGCAGGAGGCGAAGGACGAGGGGCTGCCCGTCACCGTCGAGACCTGCCACCACTACCTGGTGCTCGACGCCGAGCACGTGCCCGACGGCGACGCCGCGTTCAAGTGCTGCCCGCCCATCCGCGACCGCGGCAACCAGGACGCCCTCTGGGACGGGCTGCGCGCGGGCATCATCGACTGCGTGGTCAGCGACCACTCGCCGGCCACCGCCGAGGAGAAGTCCGGCGGCAGCCGGCCCGGCGAGACGGACCTGCAGGCCGCCTGGGGCGGCATCTCCGGCCTCCAGGCGGGTTTCCTCGCCCTGGCCGACGCCGCCCGGCACCGGGGCGTGCCCCTGTCCGAGGTGTCCCGCTGGACCTCGGCGAACACCGCCGCCCTCGTGGGCCTGGACCGTGGCAAGCGCCCGCGCGGCGTCATCGCCGAGGGAGCCGCGGCCGACCTGCTGGTCTACGACCCCGCCGCGTCCACCACCTTCCGCGCCGCCGAGATGGCGCACAAGAACAAGATCAGCGCGTACGACGGCCTGACGGTCCAGGGCGCCGTCGTCCCGCTGGTCGAGCTCGCCGAGACCCGGGTCTCGGCACGCTCGACCGGCGCAGGGAGCCGGGGGACGCTGCTCAGGAGGCCCGCATGACCCAGATCCACCCGCCCGCGCGTCTCCTCATGGGCCCCGGGCCCGTCGACGCCGACCCGCGCGTGCTGCGCGCCATGGCCGCACCGCTCGTGGGCCAGTTCGACCCGTTCATGACCGACACCATGACCGAGGCGATGACCCTGTGGCGCACCGTCTGGGACACCGCCAACGAGCAGACGCTGCTCGTGGACGGCACGTCCCGCGCGGGCATCGAGGCGGCGCTCGTGTCCCTGCTGGAGCCGGGGGACCGGGTGCTGGTGCCCGTGTTCGGGCGGTTCGGGCACCTGCTCGCCGAGATCGGCGCCCGGGCAGGGGCCGAGGTGCACACGATCGAGGCCGCGTGGGGCAGCGTCTTCGCACCGGACCAGATCGAGGACGCCGTGCGCCGCGTGCGGCCCCGCCTCCTCGCCGTCGTGCACGGGGACACCTCCACGACCATGGCGCAGCCGCTCGCCGACCTGGGCCGCATCGCCCACGAGCACGACGCGCTGCTGTACGTCGACGCCACGGCCACGCTGGGCGGCAACCCGTTCCACACCGACGAGTGGGGCATCGACGCCGCGACCGCCGGGCTGCAGAAGTGCCTGGGCGGCCCGTCGGGCAGCGCGCCGGTGACCCTGTCGCCCGCCGCGGTGGCCGCGATCGACCGGCGCCGGCACGTCGAGGCCGGGATCCGCACCGCCGACGACGTCGCGCCGCACGGCGTGCCCATCCAGTCCAACTACCTCGACCTCGCGCAGATCATGGAGTACTGGGGCCCGCGCCGCCTCAACCACCACACCGAGGCCACGTCCATGCTCTACGCCGCGCGCGAGTGCGCGCGGCTCCTGGTCGCCGAGGGCATGGCCTCGGCCGTCGACCGGCACGCGCAGCACGGCGCCGCGATGCTGGCCGGGGTGCGCGGGCTGGGCCTGGAGGTGTTCGGCGACGTCGCCCACAAGATGCACAACGTGGTCGCCGTACGCATCCCCGAGGCCGTGGACGGCGACGCCGTCCGCGGCGGCCTCCTGGACGACTTCGGCATCGAGATCGGCACCTCCTTCGGCCCGCTGCACGGCGTGGTGTGGCGCATCGGCACCATGGGCTTCAACGCCCGCCGCGACGCCGTCCTGACCACGCTCGCGGCCCTGGAGCACGAGCTGCGCCGGGGCGGGTTCCACGCCCCGGCGGGCGGCGGCGTCACGGCGGCGCTCGCGGCGTACGACGCCGCCGGCCACGGTGGTTTTCACGACCCGGTCCCCGACACCGCCGTCGCGAGGGAGGCACGCCTGTGACCGAGATCGGCACCACCGCCTGGGTCATGGCCCGGTGCGACGACCTGACGCGGCACTCCGCGCGGCCGGACGCACTGGAGCGGGTGTACCTCTCGCCCGAGCACTCCGCCGCGAACACCGCGGTGCGGGCCTGGATGCTGGACGCCGGCCTCGACACCGAGACCGATGCCGCCGGGAACATCTGGGGCCGCCGCGCCGCCGACGGCACGCCCCAGCGCCCCGGCACCCCGGGTGAGCCCGCGCTCGTGCTCGGCTCCCACCTCGACACCGTGCCCGACGCCGGGCGCTACGACGGGATGCTCGGCGTGGTGCTCGCGATCGCCGTCGCGCACCGGCTGCGCGACACGATCCTGCCGTTCGCGCTGGAGGTCGTGGGCTTCTCCGACGAGGAGGGCACGCGGTTCGGCAAGGCGCTGCTCGGGAGCTGCGCGGCGTCGGGCCAGTGGGACCCCGCCTGGTGGGACCAGGCCGACGCCGACGGCGTGACCCTGCGCGAGGCGTTCCTGCGGTTCGGCCTGGCTCCGGACCGGGTGGGCGACGCCGCCCGCAACCCCGCTGACCTGGTCGGATACCTCGAGGCGCACATCGAGCAGGGGCCGGTGCTGGAGGCCGAGGGACTGCCGCTCGGGTACGTCACGACCATCGCCGGGGCGCGGCGGTTCGTGCTGACCGTCACCGGCGAGGCCCGGCACGCGGGCGGCACGCCGTTCGCCCGACGCCGGGACGCGCTGGTCGCCGCGGCGCACCTCGTCACGCGGATCGAGGAGCTGGCCCGGGCGACCGACAGCCTCGCCACCGTGGGCGACCTGCACGTCGAGCCGGGCGCCGTCAACGTGATCCCCGGCCGGGCCGAGCTGACGCTCGACCTGCGCGGCCGCACCGATGCGGGCCGCGACGCGCTGTGGGAGCGGATCGCCGCCGCCGGGCGGGAGATCGCCGACGCGCGGGGCGTCACGTTCGAGCACACGGAGACGCACCGGGCGCCGTCGACCACCTGCGCCCCGCGGCTGATCGAGGCCGTGGCGTCGGGCATCGCGGAGGCCACCGCGACGTCGTCGGACCCGCTCGGGCTCTGGAGCCCGGCCGGCCACGACGGCATGGCGATGGACGCCGTGACCGACGTCGGCATGCTGTTCCTGCGCTGCCGCGACGGGATCAGCCACCACCCCGACGAGCACGTGGACGCCGAGGACGTGGGCGTGGCCCTGGACGCGTACGCCGCCGCGGTGCTGGCACTGGCGAAGGAGCTCGGATGACGTCGCTCGCGGACCGCCCGCTCGAGGACCGGATCGCCGCCGGCTACCGGGACCTGTCCCCGCAGGAGCGTCGCGCCGCGGACGCCCTGCTCGATCACCTCGGCGATCTCGGCACCTATCGCGCCACGGAGCTCGCCGCCCTGGCCGGCGTCTCCAAGGCGACGATGAGCCGCCTGTTCCGCAAGCTCGGCTACGAGGACTTCGAGGGGCTGCGCGAGGACCTGCGCACCCAGCGCGGGCGCGGCCTGCCGATCGCCGTCGATCCCTCCCCCGGGCTGCGCGAGCGGCTGGAGCAGGAGGTCAAGAACCTGGAGAAGGTCTACGCGGCGCTCGACGACGGCATGCTCGACCAGATCGCCGACGCGCTCGCGACCGCGCGCGACGTCGTGGTCGTCGGCCGGCGCGGTTCGCTCGGCCCGGCGACCCAGCTCCGGCGCAACCTGATCCAGGTGCGCGGGCGCGTGCACCTGGCGCCCGGCCCCGGGCAGTCGCTCGCCGACGACCTCGTGGGGCTGGGCCCCGACGACGTGGTCGTGGTGGTCTCGATCCGCCGGCACGCGTTCCGGGTGGGCGAGATGGTCGAGGCCCTGCTGGCCGACGGCGTCCGCGTGCTGCTGCTCGCCGACACCAGCCTGCGGCACCTCGCCGGCAGCGTGACCTGGTGGATCGAGTGCCCCATCGCGACCGAGGGCGCGTTCGACTCGCTGGTCGCGCCGGTCAGCGTCGTGGCGATGCTGTCCGACCGGGTGCACGAGGTGCTCGACGGCGCGGGCGCGCGCGTCGAGGCGATCGACGCCCGGTACGAGCTGCTCCGCGAGATCGACGAGAGGTGACCCGCGCCCCATGGATCTCGACCTCGACACCGTGCGGGTGGCGCGGACCCGCGCCGACTGCGTGCTGCGGCCCGGTGAGGCGTTCCTCGGCGGGGGCACGTTCCTGTACTCGGAGCCCGTGCCCGTTGATGTGACCGGGCTGGTGGACCTCACGGGTCTCGGCTGGGAGCCGTGGTCCGTGGACGGGTCCGGGCTCCGGGTGGCCGGCACGTGCACGCTGGCGGAACTCGTGGCCGGGCCGGGGTCGCTCGGCTCGCCCGGGCCCTACCGCGGGCTCGGGATCGTGGGGGACTGCGTCTCGGCGCTGTCACTGTCGGCGAAGGTGGCGCGGACCGCGACGGTCGGCGGCAACCTGGCGCTCGGCCTGCCCGCCGGGTCGATGGTCGGGCTGTTCGTGGCGCTCGACGCCTGGGCGGTGGTCTGGCTGCCGGGCCGGGACGCCGGCTCGCGCGAGGTCGCCGTGGCCGACCTGGTCACGGGTGCGGGCGTGGTCGCCCTGGACCCGGGGGAGGTGCTCCGCGAGGTGCGGGTGCCCGCCGCGGCGCTCGGCGCACGGACAGCGTTCCGGCGGGCGTCGCTCACGCCGACCGGCCGGACGGCGGCCATGGTGACGGGTCGGGCCGTCCCTGACGGGGCGGACGGGGCCGACGGGGCTGGGCCGCGGCGCATGGTGCTCGCCGTGACCGCGTCGGTGCCGGTCCCCGTGCTGGTCGAGGTAGCTCCGGGGGCGCACGACGACCTGGACCGGTTCATCGACGAGGTCGGCAGGGCCCGCCTGGCCGGCACGATCGGCTGGTTCGAGGACACCCACGGCACCGCCGACTGGCGTGCTGCGATGACCCGGCGCCTGGCGCACGAGGTGCTCGACGAGCTGGGCGGTGACGCATGAGGATCGACGGCGCCGACGTCACGGCCGAGCCCCGGCCCGGCCAGTGCCTGCGCACGTACCTGCGCGAGCAGGGCACCACGTCCGTGAAGAAGGGCTGCGACGCGGGCGACTGCGGCGCGTGCACCGTGCTGCTCGACGGCGCCCCCGTGCAGTCGTGTCTGATACCGGCCCATCGGGCGGTCGACGCCGAGGTGGTCACGGCGGCAGGGCTCGGCCGGTTCGGGCCCGGCGGGGACCCGGACGCCGACGAGGAGGAGCTGCACCCCGTGCAGCGCGCGTTCGTCGAGGCGGCCGGTTTCCAGTGCGGCTTCTGCACGGCCGGCATGGTCTGTACGGTCGCCGGCTCGACCAGCGCCGGCTCGACCGACGAGCTCCTCAAGGGCAACCTCTGCCGCTGCACCGGGTACCGGTCGATCCGCGACGCCATCGCCGGGCACGTGAACACCGAGGTGGCGGAGCCAGGCCAGGCGTTCGGACGCGCCGTCGTCGCGCCCGCCGCCGCCCGCGTGGTGCGCGGCCGCGAGCCCTACACCCTGGACGAGCCCGAGCCGCCCGGCCTCCTGCACGTCGCGGTGCTCGGCAGCCCGCACCCGCACGCCCGGATCACTCGCATCGACGCAACGGCGGCCCGGGACGCGCCCGGCGTGCACCTGGTGCTCACCCACCACGACGTGCCCGGCACGCTCTACTCGACCGGGCGGCACCAGAGCCGGCTCGACGACCCCGACGACACCCGGATCCTCGACCCCGTGCTGCGGTTCGTGGGCCAGCGGGTGGCCGTCGCCGTGGCGGAGACGCCCCGGCAGGCGCGCGCGGCGCTCGATCTGGTGACGGTCGAGTACCAGGTGCTGCCCGCCGTCTTCGAGCCCGAGGCCGCGCGGAGCCCGGGCGCACCCCTGCTGCACCCGGAGAAGACACCCGCCGAGCACCGCGTCGCGGAGGCGGGCCGCAACGTCGTCGTCCAGATCCACGAGGAATACGCCGAACCCGGGCAGCACGGCGTCGAGGCGGCGCTCGCGGCGTCGGCCGCGAGCGTGACCGGCACCTGGACCACCGGGCGCGTCAACCACGTGGCGCTGGAGACCCACGGCGCACGGGCCTGGCTGGAGCCGGGCTCCGGCGCGGACCGCACCGGGACCGACGGCCCCGTGCTGCACGTGCGCACCTCCACGCAGGTGCCGTTCCTCGTGCGCGACGAGCTCGCGCGGCTCCTGGACCTGCCGCAGGACCGGGTGCGCGTGGTCGCGGGACGGGTGGGCGGCGGGTTCGGCGGCAAGCAGGAGCTGCTCGTCGAGGACGTCGTGGCCCTCGCGACCCTGCGCACCGGGCGACCCGTGCAGTGGGAGCTCACGCGCGAGCAGCAGTTCACGACCGTGCCGTGCCGGCACCCGTTCCGCGTCGCGGTGCGCGCCGGGGCGTCCGCGAACGGCGAGCTGACGGCGCTCGCGATCGACGTGCTGGCGGACACCGGCGCCTACGGCAACCACGCGCCCGGTGTGCTGTTCCACGGCGTGCACGAGTCCATGGCCGTGTACCGCGCGCCGAACAAGCGGGTCGACGCCGAGTCGGTCTACACCAACAACGTGCCGTCCGGGGCGTTCCGCGGGTACGGGCTGGGGCAGGTGCAGTTCGCGATCGAGGGCGCGCTCGACGAGCTCGCCGCGCGGCTGGGCCTCGACCCGGTCGAGCTGCGCCGCCGCAACGTCATCCGCCCGGGCGACCCCTTCGTCGTCGGCCAACCGGTGGACGGGGACCTGGAGTACGGGTCCTACGGGCTGGACCAGTGCCTCGACCTCGTCGAGGACGCGCTGGCCTCGGGCCGGGGCGAGGCGGCCCCGGAGGGCTGGGCCGAGGGGCGCGGGGTGGCGCTCGCGATGATCGCGACCATCCCGCCGCGCGGGCACTACACGCACGCCCGGGTCACGGTCGCGGAGGACGGCGGCTTCGTGGTCGACGTCGGCACCGCCGAGTTCGGCAACGGCACCACGACGGTGCACGCGCAGCTCGCCGCGACGGAGCTGGGCGTGCCGGTCGAGCGGGTGCGGGTGCGTCCGTCGGACACGGCGACGTCCGGCTACGACACGGGCGCCTTCGGCTCGGCGGGCTCGGTCGTCGCGGGCCTGGCGGTCGCGCGCGCCGCCGCCGCCCTCCGCACTCAGTTGTTGAGTGCTGGATATTTGCGCCCTCGGAACGATTCGAGAGCGCAAATACCCAGCACTCAACGAGCGGGGGTGGCGGGGGTGGTGGGGTTGTCGGCCGAGGCTGTTCATGACGGGTCGCCTCGGTCCGTGGCGTTCAACGTGCACGGGTTCCGGGTGGCCGTGCAGCGGGAGACCGGGGCGGTGCGGATCCTGCAGTCGGTGCAGGCCGCGGACGCCGGCGTGGTGATCAACCCCGAGCAGCTCCGCGGGCAGATCGAGGGCGGCGTGGCCCAGGCGATCGGCACGGCGCTCACCGAGCGCATGGTGGTGCGCGACGGCGTGGTCGTGACCGACCGGCTGCGCCACTACCGGGTGCCGCAGATCGCGGACGTGCCGCCCACCGAGGTGCGGTTCGCCGACACGGTCGACCGGCTCGGGCCACGCGGCGCGAAGTCGATGAGCGAGGCCCCGTACAACCCGGTCGCCCCGGCGCTGGCGAACGCGATCGCCGACGCGACCGGCGTGCGCCCCCGTGACCTGCCGATGCAGCCCGACCGGCTGTGGCGCCTGTTCGGCCCGCACCCCTCGGGCGCTACAGCAGCCGCACCGACCGGCCGTGCGGGTCGGTGAGTGCCACCGGTTCGCCGTCCCGGGCCAGGATGAACTGCGGGTCGGTGCCCGCGGGGAGCCGGGCCGCGACGTCGGGCAGCACGGTCCAGCCCTCGTTGCTCAGCCAGACGACGCCGCGTGTGCGCCGCAGGTGCTCCATCGTGCCGGTGAACTCGGCCAGCTCGGCCGGGGTCAGGTAGTAGAGCACCGCCGAGTTCTGCACCACCACCGTGGCGTCGTCCGGTGCGGCGGCGACCAGGTCGGCGACGCCGGTCAGGAGGTCGCCCCGGACCAGGTGCGGCGGGTCGGCAGCGATCACCCGGGCGGACGCGCGCAGCGTCTCGACGCGGTCGCCGTGCTCGGGCCAGACGAGCGCTTCCAGCCAGGCCAGGTCGTCCGGGTCGCGCACGTCGAGCGGGTTGAGGTCGAGGCCGGCACGCCACACGACGTCGGGCAGCCGGGAGGGGGCCGGACCCTGGACGGCACCGGGCAGCCGGGCGGGGACCGGCCCCTGGATGTCGCAGGGGAGCAGCACCTCGCTCGGGCCGTCGGCCGGGTCGAGCCGGGTGCGGACGCCGTCGGGTGACGTGTACAGGTAGGAGTACCGGTCGGGGTAGAGGCACAGCCCCGCCGACGCGCCCACCTCGACGAGCGCGACCGGCCCGTCGATCGCCGCCAGCGTGGGCACGAGCGTGGCGCAGCGCCTGGGCTCGTTGGTCTGTGTGGCCCGGGCCCGCATCTCGCGCTCGACGTCGGGCCAGGCGGCCAGCAGCCAGGACCGCAGCCCGGCCCAGCCGCCCGCCGGCGCCCCGACCAGCCGCGCTGCCGCGAACAGCAGGTTGGGCTGCCGCTTGGGCTCCGGCAGCGTGTCGAGCAGGGCGCACACCTCCGGGTCGGCGGCGACGCCGAGCGCCCAGTCCTCGTAGGTGGGGGAGCCGCCGTTGCGAGCCTGGCTCCCGGCGAACTGCGCGTAGACGGCGGCGGTGTCCATGCGGCACACGCTAGCGACCGGCCACCTGGGGGACCGGCCCGAAAATGAGATCGGTCCGTCGCATCGAGATCGGTCCATCGATGGACCGATCTCGATGCGATGGACCGATCTCGATCCCGGGTCCGAGCACAGGGGACCGAGCACTCCCGGCGAAACAGACGTTTCGACCAGGTGACCTCCTGGGAACGCCGTTGAAACGCAGCGGTGCGAGCATCGAAGGGTGACCAGCCCACGCCAGACCTCCGGCACACCGTCCCGCGCGTCCGTCAGCCCCGAGGACGCCGCGTGGCTCGCCCGCGCCGTCGAGGTCGCGTCCCGGAACGTGGCCGACGGCGGTGGCCCCTTCGGGGCCGTCGTCGTGCGCGACGGCGCCGAGGTCGCGGCCGCCGGCAACCGGGTGACCCGGGACCTCGACCCCACCGCGCACGCCGAGGTGGTGGCGATCCGGGCGGCCTGCCAGGAGCTCGGCACCTTCTCGCTGGCCGGGACCACGCTGTACGCCTCGTGCGAGCCGTGCCCGCTGTGCCTGTCCGCCGCGCTCTGGGCCCGGGTGGACCGCGTGGTGTTCGCCGCGGACCGGCACGACGCCGAGCGGGCGGGCTTCGACGACCGTGAGTTCTACGAGCTGCTCGACCGCGACCGGTCGACGTGGCCCCACCCCGTCGTCGAGCACCGGATCGAGCGGGCCGGGGAGCCCTTCGAGGCCTGGCGCGAGCACACCACGCGCGTCCCGTACTGAGGCGCGCGCAGCGGTTCACCCGGTGCGGGGGCACGTTTAACGGCCGTGTAACCGGCCGACGTGAGGCGTGAAACCGCAGGTCCCTAGCGTCCTGGGCAACGAGACGCGGGTTTCGTCCCGCGCACCCAGCACACCAGGAGAACCACTCATGATGCTTTCCCGTCCTGGGCGCGCGCTGCGCCTGACGGCCGTCGCGGCCGCCGCCTCGCTCGCTCTCGCGGCCTGTGGTTCCGGCGACGACGCCCCCGCCGAGGGGGAGGGCCTGGGCGACCTCACGGTCCAGCTCTCCTGGATCAAGAACGCGGAGTTCGCCGGCGAGTTCATGGCCGACAGCAAGGGCTACTACGCGGACGCCGGCTTCGGCGACGTCACGTTCAACGCGGGCCCGGGCGCCACGGAGAACCTGGTGGCCTCCGGCAAGGCCGACTTCGGCCTGACCAACGCCGTCACGGTGGGCCAGGTCGTGGCCAACGAGGACGCGCCGATCAAGATCGTCGGCACCACGTTCCAGAAGAACCCGTTCACCATCCTGTCCCTCAAGGACGGGGCGGACATCGAGACGGTCGAGGACCTCAAGGGCAAGAAGATCGGCGTGCAGGACGGCGGCAACGGCCTGCTGTTCGCCGCGCTCCTGGCGGCCAACGGCCTCACGGAGGACGACGTCGAGATCGTGCCGGTGCAGTACGACCCGCAGCCCCTGGTCAACGGCGAGGTCGACGGGTTCCTCGCGTACGTGACCAACGAGTCGATCATCGTCTCGTCGCAGGGCGAGGAGGTGACCAACCTGCTGTTCGCGGACAACGGCCTGCCGTTCGTCGCCGAGTCGGTCATCGCCACCGACGAGACCATCGCCGAGCGCCCCGAGGTGGTCAAGGCGTTCCTGGAGGCCGAGATCAAGGGCTGGACCGACGCCTGCGCCGACCTGGAGGAGGGCGCGCGGCTCGCCGTCGAGGAGTACGGGGCCGACCTGGACCTCGACCCGGCCAAGGAGGTGGAGCAGAACACCATCCAGTGCGAGGAGCTGATCAACACGGACGAGACCGCGGGCAACGGCATCTTCACGATCAGCGACGAGCTCCTGGCGCAGAACATGGCCACGTTCGAGGCGGCCGGGATCGACGCCGCCCAGGAGGACGTGTTCGACCTGTCGCTCCTGCAGGAGCTGCTCGACGAGCAGCCCGAGCTCAAGGGCTGACCGTGGTCGACCAGTCCGTCACGCAGGTCCCGACCGGCGCCGGCCCCGCCCCGGAGGGCGGGGCCGGCACCGGCCTGCACGTCGAGCACCTGTCCAAGTCGTTCGGCTCCGGCCGCCGCACGGTGACCGCGCTCGACGACGTCACGCTGCACACCGACCAGGGCAGCTTCCTGTCCCTCCTGGGCCCGAGCGGCTGCGGCAAGTCCACGATCCTGCGGATCCTCGCGGGTCTGGAGGCGTCGACGTCGGGCACCGCGAAGGTCGACGGCAAGGATCCGGCGCGCCTGCGGGCCGGCCACGAGCTCGGCATCGCGTTCCAGGACGCCGCGCTGCTGCCGTGGCGGTCGGTCGAGTCCAACCTGCGCCTCCCGTTCCAGGTCTCGGGGCAGCCCGTGGACCACGACCTCGTGGCCGAGCTCATCCGGCTGGTCGGCCTGGGCGGCTTCGAGAAGGCGCGGCCCGCGCAGCTCTCGGGCGGCATGCGCCAGCGCGTCTCGATCGCGCGCGCCCTGGTGGTCAAGCCCTCGGTGCTGCTGCTCGACGAGCCGTTCGGGGCGCTCGACGACATGACCCGCCAGCGGCTGAACCTGGAGCTGCTGCGCATCTGGACCGAGAAGCCGGCCACGACCCTCATGGTCACGCACGGCATCTCGGAGGCGATATTCCTCTCCGACCAGGTGGCGGTCATGAGCCCGCGGCCCGGCCGGATCAAGGAGGTCATCGAGGTGGACCTGCCCCGCCCGCGCCTGCCGGAGATGATGCGCACCCCCGAGTTCCACGCGCTGCACGACCGGGCGTCGGAGCTCCTGTTCACCGCCGACGCCGCCCTCGACGCCGCCCGCGACGACACGGCCCGCGATGCCTGACCGCGCCCGCACCTGGCTCGGCGGAGCGGCGGGCCTGGCCGCCCTGGTGGCGCTGTGGTGGCTGCTCGCGGTCACGGCCTTCGACGGCTCGTCCATGCCGACGCCGCCCGGCGTGCTGCGCCAGTACGCCGCCGACGGCTGGGCCTTCTACGCCGACAACTTCGCCGGCACGGTGGTCGAGGCGCTGATCGGGTTCGCGTGGGGCAACGGCCTGGCGCTCGTGCTCGCGGCCCTCGTGCTGCTGACGCCGCGGCTCGAGCCCGTGATCTCGCAGGTCGCGGTGATCAGCTACTGCGTGCCGACCATCGCGATCCTGCCGATCCTCTACATCGTGCTCGGTCCGCCGGACCCGGGCGACCCGTCGCCCACGGCGGTCGTCCTCGCGGCCCTGTCCGTGTTCTTCACGACCGTCGTCGGGGCCGTGCTCGGCTTCCGGTCCGCCGACCGTGCCGCGCTCGACGTGGTGCGCGTCTACGGCGGCGGCCGCTGGCGCCAGCTCGTCACGGTCCAGCTCGTGTCCGCGCTGCCGGAGATCGTCAGCGCCCTCAAGATCGCCGCGCCGGCCGCGTTCCTCGGGGCGATCCTGGGGGAGTACATCGGCGGCGTCGACCGCGGCGTCGGGCCCGCGCTCGTCGCCGCCGGCCAGGGCCTCATGGTGGAGCGCGCCTGGGGCATCATGTTCGCCTGCGCCCTGGTGGCGGGCCTCGGGTACGCCGCGTTCGGCCTGCTGGGCCGGGTCGCGGTGCCGTGGTCGACCGGTGGAGGACGACGATGAGCGAGGTCTCGACGAGCTCGACCCGCGGCAGGGACTCGGCCCGCCGCGGGGGCGCCGGACGTGCGCTCGTGGCCGGCCTCGGCCGGGCGGTCAGCACGGCGCTGCTCATGGCGGCGGTCCTCACGGTCGTCTGGGTCGTCTCCGTGGCCCTGGTCGACAACACCTTCGTTGCCAAGGGCCCCGCCGAGGTCCACGAGTTCCTCTTCACGGCCGACGACGCAGCCGGGACCCGCGCCCAGATCCTCGCCGCGCTCGGCGTCACGCTCGGCGACGCGGCCCTCGGCTTCGCCGCGGGGATGGTCGCCGCGACGCTCGCGGCGGCGCTCATCGTGCTGTCCCGGCCCGTGGAGACCGCCGTCATGCCGGTCGCCCTGATCCTGCGCGCCGTGCCGCTCATCGCGCTGACCCCGATCATCCGCCTGCTGTTCACCGACGAGGTGGTGCGAGTGGCGGTGGTCTCCGGCATCGTGGTGCTGTTCCCCGCGCTCGTGAACATCGTGCAGGGCCTGCGGTCCGTGTCCGCACAGCTGACCGACGTCGTGCACGTGTACGGTGGCGGGCCGGTGGCCCTGCTGTTCCGGGTCGCCTTCCCCTCGGCGCTGCCCGCGCTGTTCGCCTCGGTCCGGATCTCCGTGCCCGGCGCCATCACGGGCGCGCTGCTGGCGGAATGGCTGATCACCGGCGAGGGGATCGGCAGCATGGTGGTCAACGCGGTAGGACGGTCGGAGAACAACCTCGTGTGGGCGTGCGTCCTGGTGGTCACGCTCGCGTCGCTCGTGCTCTACCTGGCGGCGCAGGTCATCGAGTCGTTCGTCCTCGCCCGATACGGACGGAGCTGATCCATGGACGGCAGGTACGGCACCACGGCGGTCGGCGTCGTGCTCGCGGCCGGCGCCGGCACCCGGTTCGGCATGCCCAAGGCGCTCGCCCGGGCCGACGGCGGCACGCCCTGGCTCGAGCTTGCCTGCCAGGCCCTGGTCGACGGCGGGTGCGCCGACGTCGTCGTGGTGCTCGGTGCGCGGGCCGACGAGGCCGAGCGGCTGGCGCTGTCCGACGCGACGTCCGTGGTCGCCGACGAGTGGGAGAGCGGCCTCGCGGCCTCGCTGCGCACCGGCCTCGCCTCGGCCCAGGAGACAGGGGCGGACGCCGCCGTCGTCTCCCTCGTGGACCTGCCCGGCCTCCGGGCGGACTCCGTGCGCCGCGTGCTGAAGCCGTTCGACGAGCCCGACGCCGCCCGCCACGCCCTCGCCCGGGCCACCTACGACGGCCGCCCCGGGCACCCCGTGCTGCTGGGCCGCGAGCACTGGGCGGCGCTCGCCGGCTCGGTGCGCGGGGACACGGGCGCCGGGCAGTACCTGCGGGCGCACGGCGCCGTCGGCATCGACTGCACCGACCTGGGCGGCGGCGACGACGTCGACCGGAGGTAGGGACAGCCCCACCACCGGGCTAGGGGTCATCCCTGACCTTTCCCCGGTCCTGCCCGAATCCTGTCGCCGCGACCGGTTCGGCTACGTAGTCTCGGGAACGTGGAGGCCTCGGAACTCGCCCGCCTGCAGTTCGCGCTGCTGGCCGCAGTGCACTTCCTGTTCGTGCTGCTCACGCTCGGGCTCGGTCCCGTGGTGGCGATCTTCAACACGCGCTGGGCACGCGCCTCGGGCGACCGCGCCGTCGTCTTCGAGAACGCCACCCGGTTCTGGGGGCAGATCTACCTCGTCAACTACGCGCTCGGCATCGCCGCCGGGATCGTGCTGGAGCTCCAGTTCGGCCTGCACTTCCCGGGCCTGCTCGACGTCGCCGGCGAGGTCTTCGGCGCGCCGCTGGCCGTGGAGACCCTCGCCGCGTTCTTCCTGGAGTCCACCCTGCTCGGCCTGTGGGTGTTCGGCTGGCACCTGTTCCCGCGCGCGCTGCACGCCGCGATCTTCTGGGCCGTGGTGCTGACCGGGTACGCCTCGGCCTTCGCCGTGATGGTCGCCAACGGGTTCCTGCGCAACCCCCTCGGGTACGTGCTGGAGGGCCCGGCCGGCGACCAGGTCGCTCGCATCACCGACGTCGGGGCGCTGGTCACCAACCCCGCGGCGCTCCTGTCCGGCCTGCACGTGGTGGGCGCCTGCCTCATGGCCGGCGGGTTCGTGCTCGTCGGCGTCTCGGCGTGGCACCTGCGGCGCAGCGGCGGCGGCCTCCGCCTGCCGACCGGCCCCGACGAGGACCTGTGGCGGTACTCCCTGCGGGCCGGCATCTGGACCGGCGTCGTCGGGGTGCTGTTCGCGCAGGGGTTCGGCTACGCGCAGTTCGGCTACATCGAGGGCGGCTTCGGCCAGAACCCCGCCGTCGGCGTGCTCCTCGAGGTCATGATGCGCACCGCCGACCTCGTCTTCCTCGGCGCGCTCGTGCTCCCCTTCCTGCTCATCGCGGGCGCCCTGTTCCGCATGCGGGGCCGCCGCGCCCTCTACGTGGTGCTCACGGCCCTGCTGCCCCTGCCGTTCGTCGTGGGGCTCGCGGGCTGGCTCGTGCGCGAGCTGGGGCGGCAGCCGTGGGTCGTCCAGGGGGTGCTGCGGGTCGACGAGGTGACCTCCGACCAGTCCGCGCGCGCCGTCCTGGTCTCGCTCGTCCTGCTCGTCGGGCTCATGGTCACGCTCGCCGTGCTCGACTGGTGGGTGCTGAGCCGGCTGGCCCGCGCGGGGACCGACCGGCTCGTGCTGGGCGCCGCCCCGGGCGACGTCCTGCGCGACGACGGCGCGGGCGACGAGGTGCTGCTCCGGTTCGGGGCGCCCGACGACGGGACGCGCGGCGACGGGGCCCACGGCGCCGGACCCGAGCCGGAGGGCGCCCGATGAACGCGGCGGCGTGGGCCGTGCTCCTGACCGTGCTGCTGGTCGGCTGGGTGGTGCTCGACGGCGCCGTCCAGGGCGCGGGTGCGACCCTGCTCCAGGAGCGCGGCCCGGACGGGAAGGACCGGCGCCGGGACCCCGCGCAGCGCCGCGTCGTGCTCGGGGCGGTCGGCCCGGTCCTGCTGCCGGGCGAGGTGTGGCTCGTGGCGGCGCTCGGCGTGCTGGTGGGCGTGTTCCCGCACGCCGAGGCCGAGCTGCTGGGCGCCGGGTACCCCGTGGCGCTCGTGCTCGTCGGGTCCTGGGCGCTGCGGGACGCCGCGATCTGGCTGCGCAGCCGCCGTCCGGGCAACGTGTGGCGGGACGCGTGGGACGTGGTGCTCGTGGTCGCCAGCATCGCGCTGGCCGGGAGCTGGGGCGCGCTGCTCGGCGTGGCCTGGGGGAGCGGCCTGGCCGCGCTGGCCCTCGGCATCGCCGCGGTGGTCGTCACGCGCCTGCACGGGGACGCCCTGGTCGCGTGGCGGCTGCGCCGCACCGGCCCGCTGCCGGTGGCCGTCACCTCGGTGATGATCGCGGCCCCCGTCGTCGGCACGGCGATCGCGGCCTGGCCGCGCCTGGTCGGCGGCGCGGTCTCCGAGGAGACGATGGCGGCGCTCGGCGTCGTCGCGCTGGTGGTGCTCCCGCTGGTCCTCGCGCTGCAGGTGGCCGCCTGGTGGCTCGTCTCCCGGCCGCTGGACCGCCGCGACACGCTCTTCTTCTGACGGTCCGCACCGCCGGAACTTAGGTCTCGAAACGGACGTATCGCCCCAGAGGTCGACGAGATGCCGGTAAAGTCCTACCTACCATGACCATGAAGAACCGCATCGTCTGCGCGCTGCTGGGCGCCCTGGCGTTCGCCATCGCGACCCTGCTCCTGCCGTGGCTCCCGGACGCGCTCGTGGGCCTGCTCGGGACCGGCGGCGTGCTGCTGTTCCTGGCCGCCCTCGTGCTGCCGACCAACACCCGGCAGCCGCCCGTGCACAGCCTCGCGATCCTCGACAAGGGGTACCTGACGCCCGCCGAGATCCACCAGATCCTCGGGATCTGGCTGCCCACGGGCAGCGCCGCCCTGGAGGCGCGGGACGCGCAGTGGACGGTCGCCCGGCACGTCGCCAAGTGGCGCGCCGACCACGTGGTCAACGTGATGGACTACCACGGCGTGGTCGCCGAGCGCCGGGTCGACATGCTCTCGGTGGTGCAGTGGGTCGGCATCCAGCTCCTGCCCGCGTTCCTCGGCCTGATCTTCCTGATCCCCACCCTGGCGCTCACCGGCTTCGGCAAGATCGGCATCAACTTCCTCCAGACGCTCCTGCTGTTCGTGATCTGGGGCGGCGTCGCGCTGCTGGCGCGCTGGATCCTGGAGAAGCACGTGATCCACCGGTTCGTGTGGGAGCCGGAGCTGACGCCGGACGGGACCAGGTTCGTCGAGCGGTGAGGTCTCGACAGGCTCGACCCGCGGGTGTGCCTGGGTGTCGGTGACTGGGGGCAGAATGGCTCTGTGCCCCTGTACCGAGACGACGCGATCGTGCTGCGCACCCAGAAGCTGGGCGAGGCGGACCGCATCGTCACGTTCCTGACGCGCGAGCACGGCAAGGTGCGCGGGGTGGGCAAGGGCGTGCGGCGCACGTCGTCGAAGTTCGGGGCGCGCCTGGAGCCGTTCATGGCCGTCGACGTGCAGCTCCACACCGGCCGCAGCCCGCGGCCGGGCATGGGGCTCGACACGGTCACGCAGGTCGAGACCATCGGCGCGTACGCCCGGTCCATCAGCGAGGACTACGGCCTGTACACGGCCGGCACCGTGATGCTGGAGGCCGCCGACCGGCTGGTCGCGGCGGAGCACGAGCCCGCGGTGCAGCAGTACTGGCTGCTCGCCGGCGGGCTGCGGGCCCTGTCCGAGCGGCACCACGACGCCGGCCTGGTGCTCGACTCGTACCTGCTGCGGGCGCTCGCGGTGGCCGGCTGGGCGCCGTCGTTCGAGGACTGCGCGCGCTGCGGCGAGCCCGGGCCGCACCACTCGTTCAACGTGGCGCAGGGCGGCGCCGTCTGCCCGCGCTGCCGGCCGCCGGGTTCCACGGCGCCCGCGCCCGAGACCTTCGCCCTGCTGTCCTCGTTGCTCGCGGGCGACTGGGCGACCGCCGACGCGTCCGACGCGCGGCACCGCAAGGAGGCGAGCGGCATCGTCGCCGCCTACGGCCAGTACTACCTGGAGAGAACGTTGCGATCGTTGAAGATGGTGGAGCGCTGATGGCCCGGAACACCGGCCGGGAGCTGGTCAAGCCGTTCCCGCACCCGTCCGGCGAGCAGGCCCCGCGGATCCCCAAGGAGTTCCTGCCGCGCCACGTCGCCGTCGTCATGGACGGCAACGGGCGCTGGGCCAACGCGCGCGGGCTGCCGCGGATCGAGGGGCACCGGGCGGGCGAGAACTCGCTGCTCGACGTCGTCGCGGGCGCCGTCGACGTGGGCGTCGAGTACGTCTCGGCGTACGCGTTCAGCACGGAGAACTGGAAGCGCTCGCCCGAGGAGGTGCGCTTCCTGATGAACTTCACGCACGAGGTCATGAAGCGCCAGTGCGACGTCATGGCGTCGTGGGGCGTCCGGATCCGGTGGGCCGGACGTCGGCCCAAGCTGTGGAAGTCCGTGATCGACGTGCTGCTGGAGGCCGAGGAGCGCACCAAGGACAACGACCTCTGCACGCTGACGATGTGCGTCAACTACGGCAGCCGGGCCGAGCTGGCCGACGCGGCCGCGGCCATGGCCCGGGACGCCGCCGCGGGCAGGCTGGACCCGAAGCGCATCACCGAGAAGACCGTGCAGAAGTACCTCTACCTGCCCGACGTGCCCGACGTGGACCTGTTCCTGCGCTCGTCGGGCGAGCAGCGCACGTCGAACTTCATGCTGTGGCAGGCGGCGTACGCCGAGATGGTGTTCCTCGACGAGCCCTGGCCCGACGTCGACCGCCGGCACCTCTGGCACGCCGTCGAGGAGTACGCGAAGCGCGACCGCCGCTACGGCGGGGCGCTCGACAAGCCCACCGCGAAGTAGAAGACCCCTCGCTGGTCGAGCTTGCCCCTTCGCTGGTCGAGCTTGTCGAGACCTGGGTAGGTCTCGACAAGCTCGACCAACGAGAGGGGCTCGACCGGCGAGAGGCGGCAGCGCGTTACTTGTTCAGCGTCTCCGCCAGGGCGTCGATCAGCTTGGGCATGCCCTCCGGGTACTCGACCGAGAGCGCCGTGGGCGGCGAGACGGCCGAGACCGCGACGGTGCCGACCTGCTGCGCGACCATGCCGTTCTTGACGGCGGGCAGGGCCTGGAGCTCCTTCTTGTCGGGGAGCGCCGCGGCCTCCTCCTCGGTGTACGTGTAGGCCACGACGAGGTCGGACTCGAGCTTGTCGAGCTCCTCGTACGACAGCGTGTAGAAGAACGAGCCGTCGTCGGGCGCGAGCTCCTCGACGGCCGGGGCGGTCTCGAAACCGAGGCCCTCCAGGAAGCCGGCGCGCGGGTCGCCCGCCCGGTAGACGTAGATGAGGCCCTCGGCGGCCGAGTCGACGATCGCCGCGACCGTCTTGCCCTCGAACTCGGGGTGCGCCTCGGCCTGCTCGGCCAGGTACGCGTTGATCTCCTCGACCTTCGCCTCGCCCGCGGCGCTGCGGCCCAGGGCGTCGTCCGTGGCGGTGATGATCTCGTCCCACGGCGTCTGCCAGGGCGTCTCCGGGTACGCGACCGTCGGGGCGATCTCGCTGAGCAGGTCGTACTGCTCCTGCGTGAGGCCCGAGTACGTGGCGATGATGACGTCGGGCTCTGCGGCCGCGAACTCCTCGTAGGGCACCGTCGCGCCGGCCTCGGCGTCGGTGAGCACCGTGGGGTGCTCCACGCCGGCCTCGTCGTAGGCGTCCTCGACCCACGGGAGCAGGTTGCCCTCGCCGACGGTCCAGGTCTGCTCGGCGACGGCGACCGGGAAGACGCCCGCCGCGATGGCGGCCTCGGTCGAGCCCCAGCCCCACGTGGCCACGCGCTCCGGCGCGGCCTCGATGGTGGTCTCGCCGAGCGCGTGCTCGATGGTCAGGGGGAACTCGTCGGTCGCGCCGGAGGTGCTGGCGGACGGCGTGGCGGCGTCGCTGCCGGCCGGCTCTTCGGACGCGCAGCCGGCGAGGGCGAGGGCGGACGCGGCGACGAGGCCGACGGCCGCTGCGAGGGATCGGCGAGGTCGCACGGTTTCTCCCGGGGTGATCAGTCGAACGACCGGCGGGCGCCGGCCGAGATGAGGTAACCCTAACCACAATAGATCACGGTGATGTTGCGAAAATGCGGGAGGTCCGCGTGAGGTAAACCACTGGTGCACACCGCGGGTCGAGCCTGTCGAGACCTGGTTTCGACAAGCTCAACCAGCGAGGGGGGGCTCAACCGGCGGAGGAATGGAAACGGCCCACCGGGACCACGAGCGGGGAGCCCGCCACGGGGTCGGGCACGACCTGGGCGCGCAGCCCGAACGCCTCGTCGACCACCTCGCGGGTCAGCACGTCGGACGGCAGTCCCTCGGCGACGATCCGGCCGGCCGACATCACGACCAGGTGGTCGGCGTACCGGGCGGCGAGGTTGAGCTCGTGCAGCACCATCGCGACCGTGGTCCCCTGGTTCCGGTTCAGCTCCGTGAGCAGGTCCAGCAGGTCGAGCTGGTGGCGGACGTCGAGGAACGTGGTCGGCTCGTCGAGCAGCACGATGTCGGTCTGCTGCGCCAGCACCATCGCGATCCACACGCGCTGCCGCTGCCCGCCCGAGAGCTCCGCGACGGGCCGGTCCGCGAGCTCGGCGACGCCGGTGGACTCCAGTGCGGTGGTGACCACGGCGTCGTCGTCGGAGGAGTGGCGGCCGAACCAGCCCTGGTGCGGGTACCGGCCGCGGGCGACGAGCTCGGCGACCCGCACGCCGTCCGGCGCGATCGACGACTGCGGCAGCATGCCGACCTTGCGGGCCAGCTCCTTGCGCGGCATCTGCGTGATGTCGGCGCCGCCGAGCGTGATGCGGCCGCCGTCGAGCGGGTGCAGGCGGGCCAGTCCGCGCAGCAGCGTGGACTTGCCGCAGGCGTTCGGCCCGACGACGGCGGTGATCTTGCCGTCGGGCAGCGTCAGGTCGAGGTTCTCGATGACCTTCAGGCCGTCGTAGCCCAGGCTGACGCCCTCGGCGCGCAGGTTGGTCATCGGCTCCTCTTCTCGGTCGTGGCGAGCAGCCACAGCAGGTAGGGGGCGCCCACGAGCCCCGTGACGATCCCGACGGGAGCAGCGACGCCGAGCAGCCCGTGCTGCGCGATGACGTCCGCGGTCAGGGTCAGGGCGGCGCCGGTCGCGGCCGATGCGACGAGGGCGGCCCCGCCGTCGTTCACGAGGCGGCGCGCGATGGCGGGCGCGACCAGCGCGACGAACGCGATGGGGCCCGCGGCGCTGGTCGCGAGCGCGACGAGCGCGACGGCCAGCAGCAGCGCGCCGACCCGGGCGGCGTCGACGTGCACCCCCAGGGCGCGCGCGTTGTCGTCGCCGAGGGCGAGCGGCCCCTGCGTCCGCGAGAAGATCGCGACGACGGCGCACAGCACGAGGGTCCCGGCGGCGACGATCGTGAGCTGTTCGCCGCGGACGTCGGACACCGAGCCGACGGTCCAGATCAGGACCGCCGCCGCCTCGTGCTCCTGCGACCGGGCCATGGCCCAGGCGATCAGCGAGGAGCCCAGATACGCGAACCCGACGCCGACCAGCACGAACCGGATCGAGTGCAGGCCCTTGCGCCACGCCAGCAGCCAGATCGCGAGCGCGACGACGCCCGCACCCGCGAACGCCAGGCCGGACAGCGCGATGCCGCTCAGCCCGAGGACGAGCACACCGATCACGGCACCGAGGCTCGCGCCGGTGGAGATGCCCAGGATGTCGGGGGAGGCGAGGGGGTTGCGCAGGGTCGACTGGAAGAGGGCGCCGGCCAGGCCGAACGCGACGCCGACCACGACGGCCGCCTCGATGCGGGGCAGGCGGAGCTTCTGGATGACGAAGACGTCGCCCTTGTCGCCGAGGCCGAACGCACCGGCGATCGCCTGGCCCGGGCTGAGGCCGGCCGCGCCCATCAGGAGCGCCGCGGTCCCGGCGACCAGCACGACGAGCACCATCCCGGACACGACGAGCGCCTGCCGGCGACGGCGGAGGGTACGCAGGCCGCCGACGGTGGTGACCGTCGTGGTGGGGGCGGTGGCGGGCGCGGGTGCGGGTGCGGACATCAGGCCCCCACCACGTTCCTGCTGCGCGCCACGGCGACGAGCACCGGCGCGCCGAGCAGCGCCGCGACCACGCCGGCCTCGAGCTCGGATCGGGGTAGCACCAGCCGGCCGAGGACGTCCGCGGTCAGCAGCATCACCGGGCCCAGGAGGGCGCCGATCGCCATGACCCAGCGGTAGTCCGTGCCGACGAGGCGCCGGGCCGCGTGCGGCACCACGAGCCCGACGAGCGCGATCGGCCCCGCCAGCGACGTCGCGGTGCCCGCGAGCAGCACGATCGCGACGGCCGCGAGGGCGCGCGTGGTGCCGACCCGCTGGCCGAGCGCCGTGGCGACGTCGTCCCCGAGGGCCAGCATGTTGAGGCGGTGTGCGAGCATGACCGCGAGCACCAGGCCGATCACGATGAACGGCCACAGCGCCGTGACGGTGTCCAGGCCACGGCCCGTCAGGGAGCCGACGGACCAGAACCGGTACAGGTTGAACGCCTGCTGGTCGCGCAGCAGCACGAGGGTGATCAGCGGTGTGATCAGCGCGGTCACCGCGGCCCCGACCAGCGCGAGCCGCACCGGCTGGCCGTGTCCCACCGAGAACACGATCGCGGCGGCGACGGCGGCCCCCAGGAACGCGAACCAGACGTAGCCCAGCGGCGAGGTGATGCCCAGCAGCCAGACCGCGCACACGACCGCCAGCGACGCACCCGAGTTCAGGCCGAGCAGGCCGGGGTCGGCGATCGGGTTGCGGGTGACGCCCTGGATCAGCGTGCCCGCCGTGCCGAGCGCGACACCCGCCGCCAGGCCCACGATGGTGCGGGGCAGACGCTGCTCCAGCACCACGTCGTGGTCCATGAACCCGGCGACGGGTGCGGTCAGCGCTCGCCAGACCTCGGCCGGGTTGATGTCGCGGACGCCGAGCGCGAGGCTCGCCAGGACGACGAGCAGCAGCGCGGCAACCGCCGTGAGCAACGCGAACGTCCGACGTCGGGCACGCTGGGCTACGGCTTCCGCACCCTCACGGCGTCCCGCGGGCGCAGCCGCAGGTGAGGTAAGCATTGCCTAAGCATTTCACACGGTCCGGCATGGTCGGTACGTGCGCCCGGTCACCCTGCTCGGATGACCGGGCGGACCGCCGGGCAGGAACGAGGCGAGCCGGTCAGGAGTACGAGTCGCAGCCCCAGCCGTCGTTGTCGGCGTCGAGCGCGTGGTAGTCCTTGGTGCCGACCCAGACCGTCTTGCGGATGTCCTTGCAGTCGAGGTCGGGGTTGGTCGGCGAGACGGGGCACTGCCACCGGCCGGCCGAGTACACGCAGACGGAGTCGGCCCCGGAGTCGGCCCGGAACGTGCCCGCCTTGCCCGCGTACTTCACCGTCCACTTGCCGGAGCGCGACGCCGTCGCCTTGTACGTGTAGGCGCCGGTGCGCGTGGTCCGGACCAGGCCGATCTTCCGGGGCTTGTCCGGGCCCGACGGGTCGAAGGTCACCGTCAGGACCTTGGTCGTGGGCAGTGCTCGCCACTGACCGTCCTTCTTGTACTTGAGCGTCCCCTTGAGGGTGACCGTCTTGTTCTTCGCGACGGGCTCGGGCTTCGCGTCGAGCGTCACGTTCGTGGTGTAGACGGTCGCGGCCTGCGCGGGGGCCGACGCCGTGAGGGCGAGCGCGAGCACGCTCACCAGGGCGACGATGGTGCGGCGGATCATGGGGCCAACCTCTTCGGTGACTCGGGGTGCCCCCCGGACGGGGCACGCTACGAGTTCACAGACCCCGCTCAGCGCGCACTATGACCCGATTCGGGCCGACCTCACCCGGGTGAACCGACGCTGGGGCCGCGCGGGCTGCACGTCGGGGGCGGACAGGTCCCCTCCGGGGAAGAGCTCTGCCAGCTGGGTACGTAACGCAGAGCTACCACTGCTACGTCTCCGTTGCGCACCCGGCTGGCAGAGCTCTTCCCCGGAGAGGTTGTCCACAGGCGCGTCGACCTCGCCCGGACCGCGGGCCCGATCACTGGCACGATCGGTCGATGGATCTCGCCGCACTGATCAAGGAGGCCCGCCAGGAGGCCCGGCTCACGCAGGAGGAGCTCGGGCGTCGGGTCGGTCGGTCCCGGGCATCGATCTCCCAGCTCGAGGCCGGAGTGCGGACGCCCAGCTTCGAGGCATTGCGGAAGATCCTCGCCGCACTGGGGAAGCAGGTCCGGCTGGAGCTGGAGCCGCTCGACGAGGACGTCCGCCGCCAGATCGTCGAGCACCGGCACGATCCGGGGCTTGCCGACCGGGTCCACCTCGCGATCGAGCAGATCGAGGACCTGATGGGCCTCGACATCCGGATCGAGGGGCTCGCCGCGGCCGCACTGCTCGGTGCCCCCGTCGACGCGGGCGACCCTCAGGTCGCCGTCGCCAGGACAGACCGTGCGATGGAGTGGCTCGCCGACAAGCTGCGGCACGAACGGATTCGCCTCCGGCCCGCCAGCTGGGTGGGGACCGCATGGCCCCGCACGCCGCAGGAGGTGCACGACCTGATCGAGGCGGAATGCCCCGACGGCTGGATCATGGTGCGCGGCTTCTTCCACGAGACACCGCTTCGGTTCGCGCCGCCCGAGGACGTCGCGCGGCACGTGCTGATCGACAACGGCGAGCACGGGCCCCTGCGGGTGCAGCCGCTGCACGAGATCGACACCACGGACCGCAACGCGGCGCGCGTCCTGCGCCTGCTGCGGGAGCAGGCACAGGACGCGCGTGACTAGCCAACCGCTGGTCGAGCTTGTCGAGACCCGGGCCGTCCGTTGGTCGAGCCTGTCGAGACCGGTCTCGACAGGCTCGACCAACGAGGGGCTCAGGCGCCGACGAGGTGGCCCGCCAGGTAGCCGACGACCTTGTCCAGGGCGACGCGCTCCTGCTGCATGGTGTCGCGGTGCCGGATGGTGACGGCCTGGTCGTCGAGGGTGTCGAAGTCGACGGTGATGCAGAACGGCGTGCCGATCTCGTCCTGCCGGCGGTAGCGCTTGCCGATCGCCTGGGTCACGTCGTAGTCGACGTTCCAGTACTTGCGCAGCTCGGCGGACAGCTTCTCCGACGTCGGCAGCAGGTCCGCCGTCTTGGACAGCGGCAGCACCGCGGCCTTGACGGGGGCCAGGCGCGGGTCGAGGCGCAGGACCGTGCGCTTGTCCACGCCGCCCTTGGTGTTCGGCGCCTCGTCCTCGGCGTACGCCTCGACGAGGAAGGCCATGAGGGACCGGGTCAGGCCCGCGGCGGGCTCGATGACGTACGGGAAGTACTTCTCGTTCGTCACCGGGTCGCGGTACGCCAGGTCCTTGCCCGAGCTCTCCGTGTGGGTCTTCAGGTCGAAGTCCGTACGGTTGGCGATGCCCTCGAGCTCACCCCACTCGCTGCCCTGGAAGCCGAAGCGGTACTCGATGTCCACCGTGCGGGTCGAGTAGTGCGACAGCTTGTCCTTGGGGTGCTCGTAGTGGCGCAGGTTGTCGGCCGAGATGCCGAGGTCCGTGTACCAGTTCGTGCGGTAGTCGATCCAGTACTGGTGCCACTCCTCGTCCTCGCCCGGCTTGACGAAGAACTCCATCTCCATCTGCTCGAACTCGCGCGTGCGGAAGATGAAGTTGCCCGGCGTGATCTCGTTGCGGAACGACTTGCCGATCTGGCCGATACCGAACGGCGGCTTCTTGCGGGCCGCGGCGGCGACGTTGGCGAAGTTCACGAAGATGCCCTGCGCGGTCTCGGGGCGCAGGTAGTGCAGGCCGGACTCGTCCTCGACCGGGCCGAGGTACGTCTTCAGCATCATGTTGAAGTCGCGGGGCTCGGTCCACTGGCCGCGGGTGCCGCAGTTGGAGCAGACGATCTCGGCGAGGCCGCCCTCGGGCGCGCGGCCCTTCTTCTCCTCGAACTCCTCGATCATCTGGTCCTCGCGGAACCGCTTGTGACACGAGAGGCACTCGGTGAGCGGGTCGGTGAACACGCCGACGTGGCCGGAGGCCACCCACACCTGGCGCGGCAGGATGACCGCCGAGTCGAGGCCGACGATGTCGTCCCGGCTCGTGACCATCGCACGCCACCACTGCTTCTTGATGTTCTCCTTGAGCTCCACGCCGAGGGGTCCGTAGTCCCACGCAGAGCGCGTACCGCCGTAGATCTCGCCCGACGGGAAGACGAAACCTCGTCGCTTCGCGAGCGAGACGACGGCGTCGAGCTTGGCGGTCTGCGCAGAGCGCACTGACTTGTCGGACACGAGGGATCTCTCCAGGGGAACAGGTGGAAGTAACGTCCGCCCAGCCTACCGTCCGCGCCCGCCGGTCGAGCTTGTCGAGACCTGGTTTCGACTGGCTCAACCAGCGGGCGTCGTGCGCGTGACCGACCTCTCGATCCCGATCTTTGACAATCGTTCTCAACAAGCGTGAGAATCGTTCTCATGACCTCGACCCGCGCCACCGGCGCCGCCCTGACCAGCCTCGTCCTCGCCGGTGCGGCGACCCTCGCGGGTTGCTCCGCCCAGGGGGCGGGCGGCGCGGGCGGGGAGTCCGACGGCGTCGTCGTGCTCGCGTCGTTCTACCCGCTCCAGTACGTGGCGCAGCAGATCGGCGGCGACCTGGTCACCGTCGACAACCTCACGCCGCCGGCCGCCGAGCCGCACGACCTGGAACTGTCCCCGGCGCAGGTCCGCGAGATCGGCACCGCCGACCTGGTGGTTTACCTCTCCGGCTTCCAGGCCGCCGTCGACGAGGGCGTCGAGTCCCGTGCCCCGGAGCACGTGGTCGACGCCGCGGACGCCGCCGGGCTCGTCGAGCACGCCGAGGAGACCGAGGAGGAGCACGCGGAGCACGCCGAGGAGGGCGACGGGCACGACCACGGCGCGGTCGACCCGCACTTCTGGCTGGACCCGAGCCGGCTGGCCGCCGTCGGGCAGGCCGTCGCCGACGAGCTGTCCGCCGTCGACCCGGAGCACGCCGACCAGTACGCCGCCGGCGCCCTCCAGCTCGGCGAGCGCCTCGACGAGCTGGACCAGGAGATGGCCGACGGCCTCGCCGCCTGTCAGGGCGCGACGCTCGTGACGAGCCACGCGGCGTTCGGCTACCTCGCCGACCGGTACGCGCTGGAGCAGGTCGGCATCTCCGAGCTCGACCCGGAGGCGGAGCCGTCCCCGGCGCGCCTGCGCGAGATCGGCGCCGTGGTCAAGGAGAACGGCGTGAAGACGCTGTACTCGGAGACGCTGGTGAGCCCCAAGGTCACGGAGACGCTGGCCGCAGACCTGGGTGTGGACACCGCCGTGCTGGACCCGCTGGAGGGTCTGTCGGAGGAGGCCGCGGCCGCGGGTGACGACTACGTCTCCGTGATGCAGGTCAACCTCGCCGCGCTCGAGGAGGGACTGGTCTGCGCATGACGGACACTAAGCAGGTGACCGAGACCAGCGAACCCGTCATCGAGGCGCGCGGCCTGCACTTCCGTGCGGGCGCGAGCCACATCCTGCGCGGCATCGACCTGACGGTCGAGGCCGGCGAGGTCGTCGCGCTGCTCGGCGCGAACGGCTCCGGCAAGTCCACGCTGGTGAAGTCGCTGGTGGGCATCAACGTGCCGTCCGCCGGCACGGTCCGGCTGCTCGGCGAGCCTCTCGGCGCGGGCCGGCGGGCCGGGACGGTCGACTGGGGCCGCATCGGCTACGTGCCGCAGCGCGCCGGGGCGGGCGGCGGCATCCCGTCGACCGCCCAGGAGGTCGTGGCCTCGGGCCTGCTGCACGGGCGCCGCCTGCGGCTGCCGCGCGGCTGGCGCGACCGCGTCGCGGTGGCCCTGGAGCAGGTCGGCCTCGCCGAGCGCGTGCACGACCCGGTGCACCTCCTGTCGGGCGGGCAGCAGCAGCGCATCCTCATCGCGCGCGCCCTGGTCCGCGAGCCGGACCTGCTCGTGCTGGACGAGCCCGTCGCGGGTGTGGACGTCGCCAGCCAGGAGGCGTTCGCCACCACGATGCGGCGGCTGGTCGACGGCGGCCTCACGGTGCTCGTGGTGCTGCACGAGCTGGGCGAGCTCGAACCGCTCGTCACGCGCGCCGTCGTGCTCAAGCACGGCAAGGTCGTGCACGACGGCGCCCCGCCGCAGGCGCGGCACGACCACGACCGTGCGGGGCACCGCCACCAGCACCCGCACGCCGACGACAACTCCCTCGACCCCGCCGAGTCCAGGGCCTTCGACCTGGAGGTGCGCCCGTGATCATGCTCATGCTGACCGACCCGTTCATGCAGCGGGCCCTCGTCGCCGCGCTCCTGGTCGGCGTCACGGCGCCCGTCGTGGGCACCTACCTGGTGCAGCGCAAGCTCTCCCTGCTCGGTGACGGCATCGGGCACGTCGCCCTGACGGGTGTCGCGCTGGGCTGGCTCGTCGGTGCGGGCATGGGCCTGACGCCGAACGACGCCCTCGCGATCCCCGGCGCCGTGGTCGCCGCGGTGGTGGGCTCCGTGCTCATCGAGGTGGTCCGGCGCCGCGGTCGTACGTCCGGCGACCTCGCGCTCGCCATCATGTTCTACGGCGGCATCGCGGGCGGCGTCCTCCTCATCGGCATCGCCGGCGGCTCCTCCGGGAACCTCATGACCTACCTGTTCGGCTCGATCTCCACGGTGTCCGACGCCGACCTCTGGCTCACCGTCGTGCTCTCCGCCGTGGTCCTCGCGGTCGGCGTGGGCCTGCGGCACGCGCTGTTCTCCGTGAGCCACGACGAGGAGTTCTCGATCGCCTCCGGTCTGCCGGTGTGGGCGCTGAACATCGTGGTGGCCGTCGTGTCGGCCCTCACCGTGACGGTCGCGATGCGCGTGGTCGGGCTGCTGCTGGTCAGCGCGCTCATGATCGTGCCCGTCGCCATCGCACAGCAGGTCACGCACGCCTTCGGCCGCACCATGCTCACCGCGTGCGTGGTCGGCGTGGTCGTCTGCCTGACGGGCCTGAGCATCACCTACTGGTACAACGTCTCGCCCGGCGCCACTATCGTGGTGCTGGCCATCGGGGTGTACGCGGTGGTCTCCCTGCTGGCGCCGCTCCTGGGCCGACGGCGCCCCGCGCACGACCCGCACCCCGACCTGCCCGACGACGTCGACCTGCCCGCGGCCGCCACCGAACGTGCGGCCGCCGCCGCGAAGGAGTGCCGCTGATGACCGCACGCATGACCCGGCAGCGCACCGCTGTCGTCGAGGCGCTGGACGAGCTCGCCGACTTCCGCTCGGCCCAGCAGCTCCACGAGGCCCTGCGGGCCCGCGGCGAGTCCGTGGGGCTCGCGACCGTGTACCGGGCGCTCCAGGCGCTCGCCGAGGCGAGCGAGGTGGACGTGCTGCGCGCGGAGGACGGCGAGAGCCTGTACCGCCGGTGCGCCCGCCGCGAGCACCACCACCACCTCGTGTGCCGGATGTGCGGCCGCACCGTCGAGATCGACGGCCCCACCGTCGAGGCGTGGGCCTCGAAGGTCGCCTCCTCCCAGGGGTTCGACGACATCGAGCACACGATCGAGCTGTGGGGCACGTGCGCGGACTGCCGCGCGGCGGCGCACTGAGCCGAGCGCGCTGCCCCGTGCGCACTGAACTGACGACGCCGCGGGGCCCTGTCGCTACCTGATTCCCCCGAGTTCGCGCGGTCTCGCAAGAACAATTCCGGTGCCGACCATATCCGGCCGGAGCCCGTGGCAGGATGCGTGCATGACCTCAGCACGGCGCCCCGCGGACCGTCGGGGACGGCTGCCCGCGCGCGCCGACGTCGTCGTGGTCGGCGGCGGCGCGCTCGGCTCGTCGGTGGCGTTCCACCTGGCCGAGGACGGTGTCGACGTGCTCCTCCTGGAGGCCGACGAGCTCGCCTCGGGCAGCTCGGGCAAGCCCATCGGGGGAGTGCGCGCCCAGTTCTCCGACCCCGCCAACGTCGACCTCGGCAACCGCAGCCTGGACCTGTACGAGGACTTCGCGTCGCGCCCGGGCGCGGACATCGGGCTGCAGCAGCCGGGCTACCTGTTCCTCCTGCCGACCGCCGACGACGTCGTGCTGTTCGAGGAGTCCGTGGCCATGCAGAACGAGCGCGGCGTGGCCAGCCGCATGCTCGGCCACGACGAGGTGCGCCGGCTCAACCCGTACGTCGACGCCGACCGCTACACCGGGGCGGCGTACGCCGCGCGCGACGGGTTCGCACACCCGAAGGCCGTCGTGGAAGGCTACGCGGACGGCGCCGAGCGGCACGGCGCCACGGTCCGCACCCACGTCACCGTGACCGACGTCGAGACCCGGGGCGACGCCGTCGTCGCCGTCTGGACCAGCCAGGGCCGGGTGCGCACCGGCGCCGTCGTGCTGTGCACCGGGGCCTGGACGCGGGAGCTGGCCACGAAGGCGGGCCTCGACCTGCCCGTGGACCCCTACCGGCGGCAGATCGGGTTCACGCCGCGACTGGACCCGACGCCGCCCCGCATCCCGTTCACGATCGACTACGGCAGCACGTTCTACTTCCACAACGCCGAGCCCGGCGGCCTGCTGCTCGGCATCGCGGACCCCGAGACGCCGATCGCGTTCGAGCGCACCTACGACCCGGCCTGGCTGCCGCTGCTGCGCGGCGCGATCGGCGCGTGTGCGCCCGGCCTGGACGACGTCCCGGTCGCGCGCGGCTGGGCCGGGCTCTACGAGATGACGCCCGACCACAACGCCCTGATCGGCGAGGCCACCGGCGTGCCCGGCCGCGTGCTGTACGCGACGGGCTTCTCGGGGCACGGGTTCCTCCAGGCGCCCGCCGTCGGCGAGGTGGTGCGCGACCTGTACGCCGGCCGCACCCCGCAGATCGACGTGTCCGGGTTCGGCGCGGACCGGTTCGCGACGGACGACGACGACCCCACCCCACCCACGACGAGCGCCACGAACGCTCCCACCACGCGCTCGGGGCGACGAGGCCCCGAGGCGAACATCATCTGAAGGCAAGGAGAGATCGATGTCGGCACCGACGTTCCTCGAGCCCTGGCAGCTGAGGGCCGCGTTCGCGCGCAGCCTCTCGGACATGTACGGCAAGGAGGTTCCGGCCTACACCACGCTGCTCGACGTGTCGCACGAGGTCAACGCCGACTTCGTGACGCAGCACGGGGCGGACGCCGAACGGCTCGGCTCCATCGCCCGCGTCACGGCGGAACGGCACGGCGCGATCCGGGTGGGCACCCCCACCGAGATGTCGCAGGTCGCCCGGGTCTTCGGCGCGATGGGCATGCACCCGGTCGGGTTCTACGACCTGCGGGACGCCTCCTCCAGCTCCGTGCCCGTGATCTCCACGGCGTTCCGCCCGATCGAGCGCGCGGAGCTGGCCCGCAACCCCTTCCGGGTGTTCACGTCGATGCTCGTGCCCGCAGACCGCCGCTTCTTCACGGCGGACCTGGAGCAGCGCCTGGAGAACTTCCTCGGTGCCCGCACCCTGTTCGGCCCCGAGCTGCTCGCGCTCGCCGACCGCGCGGAGGCCGAGGGCGGCCTCCCCGAGGACCAGGCCACGGAGTTCCTGCGGCTGGCGACCGAGGCGTTCGAGCTGTCCCGCGAGCCCGTGGACCAGGCCTGGTACCGCGAGCTGGAGGCGGTCAGCGCCGTCGCCGCCGACATCGGCGGCATCGCCTCCACGCACATCAACCACCTCACGCCGCGCGTGCTGGACATCGACGACCTGTACGCGCGCATGGAGGCCCGCGGCATCACGATGATCGACGCGATCCAGGGGCCGCCGCGCTGGGAGGGCCCGGACGTGCTGCTGCGGCAGACGTCGTTCCGCGCGCTCGCCGAGCCCCGCACCTTCCGCACCGCCGACGGCGAGATCATCAGCGACTCCCTGCGCGTGCGGTTCGGCGAGGTCGAGGCGCGCGGCATCGCGCTGACCCGCGCCGGCCGCGCCGCGTACGACGCCGCCGTGGTCGAGATCGACGAGGCCGCCGCCGCGGCCCGCGCCGCCGACCCCGGCTTCACGGAGGCGCAGCGCCAGCAGCTCGCGCGCGCCGTCTGGCAGAAGACCTTCCCGACGACCGAGGCGGCGCTCGCCGACCAGGAGCTCGGCTGGTTCACCTACGAACCGGTGGTCGAGCCTGTCGAGACCGGGTCGCGCATCCCCGCCGTCGTCCGCCAGCCGATCGTCTACGAGGACTTCCTGCCGCGCTCGGCGGCCGGGATCTTCCAGTCCAACCTCACGTCCGACGGCGCCAAGGACGCCAGCCAGGAGGGCACCGACCGGGATGCCGACTGGATGGCGGGCGCGCTCGGCCGCGAGCTGAACGACCCCTTCGACCTGTACGCCGACCAGGTGGCCAGGTCCCTGACCGCCGCCGCCGAGACCCTCGGCGTCGACCCGGCCACCCTCACCACCACCCACCGCACAACGGGAGCACCGCGATGACCAGCACCACCACCCACAGCCCGCTGACGACCGAGCTGCACGACGCCGCCCTCGCCGCGCTGGCGCGGCTGGGCGCCACGCCCGCGCTGGTCGATCCTGCCGAGGCCGGTACGGGCCTGCCCGTCGTGTCGCCGCTGTCCGGGCAGCCGCTGCTGGAGCTGCGCCGCGCCGGCGCCGCCGAGGCCGCCACCGCCGTCGGCGAGGCCGCTGAGGCGTTCACGACCTGGCGCTCCGTGCCGGCCCCGGTGCGCGGGCAGGTCGTCAAGCGCCTCGGCGAGCTGCTCACCGAGCACAAGGCCGACCTGGCCGAGCTCGTCACCATCGAGGCGGGCAAGATCACCAGCGAGGCCCTGGGCGAGGTCCAGGAGATGATCGACATCTGCGACTTCGCCGTCGGGCTGTCCCGCCAGGTGGGCGGCCGCACCATGCCGTCCGAGCGCCCCGGCCACCGCCTCATGGAGACGTGGCACCCCATGGGCGTGGTCGGCGTGATCAGCGCCTTCAACTTCCCGGTCGCGGTGTGGTCCTGGAACACGGCCGTCGCGCTGGTCTGCGGCGACACCGTGGTGTGGAAGCCGAGCGAGAAGACCCTCCTGTCCGCCGTCGGCGCCGCCGCGCTGCTCGACCGGGCGCTGGCCGAGGCGGGCTTCCCGGCCGGCGTCTCGCAGCTCCTGCTCGGCGACCGCGAGGCCGGCGAGGCCCTCGTGGCCGACCCGCGCGTCGCGCTCGTCTCCGCGACCGGCTCGGAGCGGATGGGCCAGCAGGTCGCGCCCGTCGTCGCGGCCCGCGGTGGCCGGTACCTGCTGGAGCTGGGCGGCAACAACGGTGCGATCGTCGCGCCGTCGGCGGACCTCGACCTCGCCGTGCGCGGCGCGGTGTTCTCCGCGGCCGGCACGGCCGGGCAGCGCTGCACGTCGCTGCGTCGCCTGATCGTGCACGAGTCGATCGTGGACGACGTCGTGGCGCGGCTCGCCAAGGTCTACGCCGGCCTGCCCGTGGGCGACCCGCGTACCGACGGCACGCTGGTGGGTCCCCTGGTCGACGCCGCGGCGCGCGACCGCATGCTGGCCGCGATCGACGAGGCCGTGACGGCGGGCGGCGAGCTCGTCGTGGGCGGCACGGCCGTGGACGTGCCCGGTGCGGAGGACGCGGCGTACGTGCACCCGGCGATCGTGCGGATGCCGGAGCAGGCCGACGTCGTCAAGCGCGAGACGTTCGCGCCGATCCTGTACGTGCTGACCTACTCGGAGCTGTCCGAGGCGATCGCCGTGCACAACGACGTGCCGCAGGGCCTGTCGTCGTCCATCTTCACGCTCGACGTGCGCGAGGCCGAGACGTTCCTGTCCGAGGTCGGCTCGGACTGCGGCATCGTGAACGTCAACATCGGCACCTCGGGCGCGGAGATCGGTGGCGCGTTCGGCGGCGAGAAGTCGACGGGCGGCGGCCGCGAGTCCGGGTCGGACGCGTGGAAGCAGTACATGCGCCGCGCCACCAACACGGTGAACTACTCCACGGACCTGCCGCTCGCGCAGGGCGTCAACTTCGGCTGACCGGCCCTGCTGACCGGCCCTGCCGGCCGGTCCCGGCGGACGAGAACGGCCCGGCCCTGTGCGTACTGACGCGTGGGGCCGGGCCGCTGTCGTGCTCCCGGTCGGGAACCGATCAGGAGACGGCGGCCGGGATCGCCATGAGGGAACCCGTCTCGGTCGTCGGGTCGGTGCTCGGGGCATACCGGTTCACCGAGGCGATGGGGACGTCGAGACGTGCCGCGACCTCCTCGATGCTGAGGTTCTGCGCCCACCGGAGCACGCGGATCTCGCTGATCTGCGCCGTGGTGAGTGCCGGCGCCGGCTCCGCGGGCGCCGCGACGAGCGCGGACGCCGGCGCCGGGGTCGGCTTCGGGGCCGGCGCGACCTCCGTCGAGAGGTCCTCCCAGTCGGCGGCGGGCGCCTCGGCGGGCGGGCTCACCGGCAGGGCGGTCCGGTCCGGCTGCACGGGCGCGTACTTGTCCTCGAGGTGCAGCCGCTCGGCGCTGATCGTCCCGGCGTCGGCCGGCGCGGCGTCGGCGGTGCCGTCGGCCTCGACCAGGTCGACGACCGGGGTCCCGTCCTCCGGGTTGATGGGCAGCACGAGCTTCGGCAGCACCAGGTCGGCCAGGGCGGCGCCGCTGGCGGCCGCCTCCTCCGGCGTCCGCCGGGGTGCGTTGGGCTCTGGCATCCACTCGCCGGCCAGCGTCGCGGCCTCCTGGACCACGTCGCGGATCGTGCGCTCCGACTCCAGGTGCGGGCGCGTCACCTCGGCGGTCACGGCCGCGGGCACGTGCCGGTGGACCCGGCCCACCGCGGCGTTCACGTCGGCGATGCGGGCCGCCCGCTCCTCCTCGGGGGCGATCTGTGCGAGCCGCACCGCGTCGAGCATGTCCAGCACGGCCGTCTGCCGGTCGTTGTGGATCTCCGCGGCCCGGTCGAGGGCGCGCGAGCTGGAGGCCGACTGGAAGAAGAGGTGGACCGCGACCGCGGCCAGGACGGGGGCGACGGCGCGGGAGATGGCGAAGATGCCCTCTCCGAGCAGCCAGCCGTGCCAGGCGGCGAGCGCGCCGGAGAGGATGCCGACGATGATCGCGCCGCCGAGCCAGCGGGCGTGCCCGGACACCGGGCGGCCGGTCTCGAGCGCGCGGTCGGCCCGGCGGCGCCCCTCCCAGGCGAGGCCGATCACCAGTGCCTCGTAGGCGACGCCGAGGGCGTAGCCGAGCCGGGGGCCCTCATAGGCAGCGATCGTGTGCGACATGCCGATGTAGGCCCAGGCCGAGAGCCCGAAGGCACCCAGGGCGAAGCCCGGGTTCCTCCGCGTGTCGGCGATGACCGCCGGAACGCGTCGGGGACGTTTCTCCGATGCCATGTTGGGTAGGTCCCTTTCGGTCAGAACAGGTGAGGACGGTGGGGATGGTGCAAGGCTGATCTTCGTCTACTTTGCGTCCTATGCGCTCTTCACGCCGAAGATCGACCTCAATCTTTTATCGAACGGCGCGTTCGGGGGTCGGTCGTTCGGGTCGATCCGGGGCGAATAGTTATCCACAATGATGCTTTATTGCGGAGCGCGATAGATGTTCGTGCCGAATGATAGCCCTATGAGCACAACACGTCGGCCCACGCCGATCACCTCGACCGTCGGACCGCTCGACGGGCTCAGCCTCCGCGACCGGCTCGACCTCGCCGCCCGGCTGGCGGGGCGCCTGGCCGCGCACGTGCTGCGGCCCGCCAACGCGGCGGCCGTCGAGCGCCTCGTCGGGTACGTCCGGTCCGAGTCGGTCGTGCCGGCGGACGAGGTCGACCCCGAGCGGTACGCCGCCGTCACCCGGGACTGCGCGACGGACCTGCTGGTCCACGCCGGGCCCCGGGAGGAGCGCGCGTCCCTGGTCCGCCGCCTCCTCGGGGAGGCTCGTCCGTGCCCGGTCCACGGCCCCGGCGCGGGCCCCGAGGACGACGGCACCGACCCCGCCGGCCTCGTCCTCGACGCCGCCGAGCGTGCGCTGCTGGAGCAGTGGTACGACGGCGGGGTGCTCGGGCACTTCATCGTGACCGACCTGGTGGACGAGCACGTGGTGCTGCACAACCTGGAGGACGACCTGGACTACCGGGTCTTCACGGGAAGCTCCGAGATCCGCGCGGTCGCCCTCGTGCCCGGCCTGCCCCTGTCCGGGCGCGTGCTGCCCGTCGGCGCGGTCTGGGTCTTCGCGAGCACCCCCGCGGTCTTCCCGCCGGACGCGATCGAGGGGGTCGTCCAGGGCGTCGTGGCCCTCCTGACGTCCTCGCCGTCGCCGGCCTTCCGCAATCCGCGCACGCTGGCCCGCGCGCGCGAGCTCGTCGCCGACCACCACCGGGCCTTCCTCGACCTCTTCGGGGACGTCGTGGTGGAGGGCACCGCGTCGCACGTCGTGGACTGCTGCCTCCGGTTCAAGGACCGGGTCGGTGCGCCCGCCGAGGAGTTCGCGCTGCTCGGCGCGCTCCGCGACGAGCGCTGGCTGCCCGACGACGCCGCCGACCCCGACGACGCCACGTTCGCCCTGGTGCACCACCCCGTCAAGGGGCTGCGGCTGCTCGACTGGTACGCGCAGCTCCGCGAGGTGCACACGGCGCCGCTCCTGCCGTGGAAGCCGCGGCGGCTCGCGCAGGTGCTGGCTGACCCGGACGCGCCGTCGTGGGTGCTGGCCCTGCTCGCCGAGCGTCACCCGGACCACCTGGACGCGCTGTACCGGGCGGCGTCCGGCCGCTCCGGCCTCACCTGGCCGCGGGACGGCGCGGCGCTGCTGCGGGACCGCGAGCCGGCGCCCGGCCGGGACGAGCCGGGGATCGTCATGGCGGCGTCCGTCATGGGCCGCGTCCCGCCGCCGGGCTGGTCGTGAGGCCGGGCACGTCGTGAGGCCGGGCTCGTCGTGAGGCCAGGTCGGCCGGCGGGATGACAGATGTCATGTCGACCTGGTGACACCCGGCAGCGGTCCGGCAGGCGGCGGCGGCGCAGGGTGGGGGCATGACATCGACAACTGCACCGGCGATCGAGGCGAGCGGCCTCGTCAAGGAGTTCCGTGGGCCCGGCGGAACGGTCCGTGCCGTCGACGGCCTCGACCTCACGATCCGGCCCGGCGAGGTCGTGGCCTTCCTGGGCCCGAACGGCGCGGGCAAGACCACGACCATCGACATGGTGCTCGGGCTGGCCGCGCCGACGTCCGGCACGGTCCGCGTGTTCGGCAAGGAGCCGGCCCGGGCCATCGCCGACGGCCAGGTCGCCGCGGTCATGCAGACCGGCGGCCTCCTGCGCGACATCACGGTCGGTGAGACGGTCGAGCTCACCGCGGCCCTGTTCGGCCGCACGGGGCCGGCAGGACCGTTCCTGGAGCGCGCCGGGATCGCCGACCTCGCCGGCCGCAGGGTCGGCAAGTGCTCCGGCGGGCAGCAGCAGCGCCTGCGGTTCGCGATGGCGCTGGTCTCCGAGCCCGACCTCCTGCTGCTGGACGAGCCCACCACGGGGATGGACGTGGAGGGCCGCCGCGAGTTCTGGGCGGCCATCCGGAACGACGCGGCGGCCGGCCGCACCGTCGTCTTCGCCACGCACTACCTGGAGGAGGCCGACGCCTACGCGGACCGGATCGTGCTGGTCAGCCACGGCCGCGTGGTCGCCGACGGCAGCGCGGCGCAGGTCAAGGCGCTCGCGTCGGGCCGCACCCTGAGCGCCGAGCTGGACGACCCCGAGGCCGCCGCCCGCGCCGCCGGCCAGGTCCGCGCCCTGCCGGGCGTCGACAGCGTCGACGTCCGCGCCACCCGGCTGCTCGTGCGCACGGCGGACTCGGACACCGTGGCCCGCCACCTGCTCACCACCACCCGCGCCCACGACCTGAGCATCACGTCCGACAACCTGGAGGACGCGTTCGTCGCCCTCACCTCCGACCACGCCGCCGCGACCGTCCCCGACCGCCCGACCACCCGCGAAGGAGCGACCCGATGACCGCCACGTCCCTGCCCGAGGTGACCCGTCCGACGTCGGGCACCGCCGGGCGCCCGTCCCCCGGAGCCGGGGCCGTCCGCGCCTACCTGGGGCTCGAGCTGCGCCGCATGCTGCGCAACCGGCGCTCCCTGGTCTTCTCGTTCGTGATGCCGCCGGTGTTCTTCCTGCTGTTCGGCACCTCCGCCGAGTACCGCTCCACCTCCGTCGGCCCGGACACGAACGTCGTCGCGTACGTGCTGGTCTCGATGGCGCTCTACGGGGCGCTGCTGACGGCGACGGCCGGCGGTGCGGGCGTCGCCGTGGAGCGCGCCCAGGGCTGGACCAGGCAGCTGCGCCTCACGCCGCTGAACCCCTGGGCGTACGTGCTGGTCAAGGTGCTCGCGTCGATGACGCTCGGCGCGGTGTCGGTGGTCGTCACGTTCGTGGTGGGCGCCTTCGCCGGGGCGCGGATGCCGGTGTCCGCCTGGATCGCCTGCGCGCTCATCGCCTGGTTCGGCTCGCTCGTCTTCGCCGCCTTCGGCCTGTTCATGGGCTACCTCCTGCCCACGGAGAACGTGATCCAGATCCTCGGTCCCGTCCTGGCGCTGCTGTCCTTCGCCGGCGGGCTGTTCATGCCGCTCGGCGACACCTGGTTCGCCACTGTCGCCCAGGTCGTCCCCACCTACGGGCTCGCCGAGCTCGTCCGTGCCCCGCTCGGCGGCGGCTCCGTGGGCGCCGCGGCCGTGGTCAACGTGGTGGCCTGGACGCTGATCTTCCTCGCCGGGGCCGTCTGGCGGTTCCGCAAGGACACGGCCCGGGTGTGAGGATGACCGCGTGACCACGCGACAGGCGCCGCCCGGCGGGCCGGCCCGGAGCCCGGAGGCCGCCCCGGCGCCCTACCAGGGCGCCGGGCTGGCCCGGTTCGGCCCCGCGCTCGGCATGATCTGGATCGTCTTCCTCGCCGAGCCGCTCCGGGAGGCGCTGGCGGCCCCCACTGTCGCGCTCCGTGTCATCGGGGTGATCGGCGTGGCGGGGACCGCCGCGCTGTTCGTCCGGGCGCTCTACCGGTTCCGGAGCCGCAGGCCGCCGACGCCGGGCGAGACGGCGCTCCTCGTCGCCGCCCAGCTCGTGTGCGTCGGCCTGACCACGATCGCCGCCGCGCAGCACGGTCTCGTCGGCTTCGTGTTCGTCTGTGTCAGCGTCGTGCTGGTCGTACCGCGACGGTTCGGTCTCGTGATCGTCGTAGCCCTTCTGCTCGGGCTGCTGCTCCTGCCCCGGGTGGTCCCCGGCTGGCAGCCCGAGGACGGCACGGTGGTCTCGGCGGTCCTCGCGAGCCTCGCCGTGCTCGGCCTGCGCGGTGTGGTCGAGCGCAACCGGAAGCTGGTCCTGGCCCACGAGGAGGTCGCCGCGCTCGCCGTCTCCCGGGAGCGGGAACGGATCGCCCGCGACATGCACGACATCCTGGGTCACTCCCTGACCGTCGTGTCCGTCAAGGCCGAGCTCGCCGCACGGCTGCTGCGCAGCGGCGCCGCCGAGCTCACGCCGGAGGCCCGGCGCGCCGCGGACGAGATCGCCGAGGTCCAGGCGCTCGCCCGCTCGGCGCTCGCGGACATGCGGGGCATGGTGGCCGGGGAGCGCCAGGTGACCCTGGCGGGCGAGCTCGCCGCGGCCCGGTCCGCCTTCGACGCCGCGGGGATCGACGCCGACCTGCCCGGCGCGGTGGACGAGGTCGCCGAGTCACGCCGCGACGTCTTCGCCTGGGCGCTGCGTGAGGGCACCACCAACGTGCTGCGGCACGCGGCCGCCCGCCACGTCGTGGTCACGCTGACGCCGGACGCCCTGGTGGTGGACGACGACGGGCGCGGCGCGCGCGGGGGCGGGACGGCGGCGTCGAACGGGCACGGGCTGACGGGCCTGACCGAGCGGGCCGGGGCCGCGGGCCTGGCCGTGGCGACCGGGCCGAGCCCGCTGGGCGGCCTCCGGCTGGAGGTGCGCGCCCCCGACGGACCCGCACAGGACAGGAAGGACACCGCATGATCCGGCTGCTGCTGGCCGACGACCAGGCGCTCGTGCGCGGCGCGCTCGCCGCGCTGCTGGACCTGGAGACCGACCTGGAGGTCGTGGCGCAGGTGGGGCGCGGCGACGAGGTGGTGGCCGCGGCACGGGCCGCGCGGGCCGACGTCGCGCTGCTCGACGTCGAGATGCCGGGCCTGGACGGGATCGCCGCAGCGGCGGCGATCCGGGCCGAGCTGCCGGGCTGCCGGTCCCTGATCGTGACCACGTTCGGCCGCCCCGGCTACCTGCGGCGCGCGCTGGACGTGGGGGCGAGCGGGTTCGTCGTCAAGGACACCCCCGCCGAGCAGCTCGCGGACGCCGTGCGGCGGGTGCACTCGGGCCTGCGCGTGGTTGACCCGGACCTGGCGGTCGCCTCGCTGGCCGTCGGCTCCAGCCCGCTCACCGAGCGGGAGACCCACGTGCTCGCCCTGGCCGCCGACGGCGGGACCGTGGCCCAGGTCGCGGCGGAGGCGTACCTGTCGGAGGGGACGGTCCGTAACTACCTGTCGTCCGCCATGGGCAAGACGGGCGCGCGGACGCGGGCCGAGGCGGTGCGGATCGCGCGGGAGAACGGCTGGTTGTGAGGCGCGCCGGGTCGCGCCGGGCAGGTCACTCGGGCGGAGTCCAGTCGGCCGGCATGGTGAACGTGTCGCGGAACTCGTCCGAACGGTAGCCTGCCCGCTCTGCCTTGACCGTCACGGTGATGCGGTTGCCCTTGTGGCTCCCGCGGATCCACGTGCGCGGACCGGCCGGCTCCTCCGCCGACCCGATGGCCACGCCGCCGTCGATGTCGACGTAGGTCCAGGTGTAGGTCACGTTCGGGT
Organism: Promicromonospora sp. NPDC110617; assembly: GCF_055598465.1. Lineage (NCBI taxonomy): Bacteria > Bacillati > Actinomycetota > Actinomycetes > Micrococcales > Promicromonosporaceae > Promicromonospora > Promicromonospora sp. NPDC110617. The sequence continues at coordinate 1,113,741 of NZ_JBVKBM010000002.1, read as the reverse complement.
CCTGGTCGACCTCGCAGTACGCGAACCAGCCGGCGTGCAGCGTGCCCTCGGTCAGGTGTACGGCGCAGCTCGGCTTCGGCACGGTGGGCTGGGGCACCGTGCCGGTGGCGTTGGAGAGCGCCACGGCCTCGCGGTATCCCGTCCGGGTGCCGGTCAGCTTGACCTGGACGGGTTTGCCGACGTCGTCGAGTGCGATGGTGTAGCTGCACGAGCCGAGGTTGTCCCGCTCCACGCCGCCGATGCTCCACACGCACGTGCTGCTGGCCGGCTGCGGCGCCCAGTTCTTCGGCCAGGCGGTGATCTTCTGGCCGACCTCGACCTGTGCCGGGATCGACACGGTGCCCGGCCGGAACTGGGTCAGGACGGCGTCCTGCTTCTCAGCGGCCCCGTCGTCCGGCTCGTCGACGGGCTCGTCGACAGGGGCGGCCGGGGCGCTGGGGGACGCCGACGGCTCCTTCGACGGCCCCGTCGTGCTCGGGCTGGGGCTGGGGCTGGGTGTGGTGGAGGGTTCCGCGGGCGCGGACTCCTCGGCCTGGGACGTGCTGCCCGGGTTGTCGGGGCCGAGGAAGTGCACCAGGGCCGCGGCACCGCCGCCGGCCAGCACCAGGCCGAGGGCGACCAGACCGGTCAGCACCCGGCGTCGCACCCGCCCCGGCGCGGGCACAGGATCGGGTGCCGCGTCGCCTGGGCCGGGTGTCTGTTCCGTGCCCAGTACGGTGTCCGCGCCGGTCAGGCCGGCGCCGGTCAGGCCCGTGACCTCCGGCTCGACGAGCGGCAGGGGCGCGAGGGAGGCGAGCACCGCGGCCGTCGTCGGGCGCTTGGCGGGGTCCTTGGCCAGACACGCGGCCACCAGGGCACGCAGGCCGGCCGGCACGTCGTCCAGGGCGGGCGGCTCGTGCACGATCCGGTAGGTGACCGTGGCCAGGCTGCCCGTGCCGAACGGCGGGGTCCCGGTCGCGGCGAGGTGGGCGACGGCGCCCAGCGACCACACGTCGGTCGCGGTGGTGACGGCCTCGCCGCGGGCCTGCTCGGGTGACATGAACTGGGGCGTGCCCGGCTGGACACCCGTGGTGGTCAGGGAGGTCGCGTCGGAGTCGGCGACGACGCCCAGGTCGATCAGCACCGGCCCGTCCGGGCCGAGCAGCACGTTGGTGGGCTTGACGTCCCGGTGGACCAGGCCCTGGCGGTGGATCGCGTCGAGCGCCTCGGCCAGGCCGACGGCGAGCTCACGGACGGCGTCCTCGGGCAGGCTGCCCAGCTCGGTGATGGCCTGTGCCAGGGTGGGCCCGGGTACGTGCTCGGTCGCGAGCCAGGGTGTGGGCGCGTCGACGTCGAAGTCGACGACGGCCGCCGTGCGGTGGCTGCGCAGCCGCGTCGCGGCGGAGACCTCGCGGCGGAACCGGGTGCGGAACTCGCTCTCACCGGTGCGCTCGGGGTGGATCACCTTGATCGCGAGCAGGCGGCCGCTGCGGGTCGCGCCGAGGTAGACCACGCCCATGCCGCCCTGACCCAGCCGGCCGCGGATCTCGTAACCACCGATCTCGGGCGGGTCATCGACCGTGGGGGGCTCGACCTCAGGTACTTGGACACGTCGGACCACGGCGGACAGCACCCGAGGAGCCTAGCGGACGGGGTCGGCTTCACCCACGGTCTGGGGAGTTCTACCCCTCGTCAGCTCAGCCGCCGCTGACGCTCAGCTCCGCCTCGCGCAGCTTCGCCTCGAACTCCTCGGACAGCTCCCGCGAGTCGAGCCAGCCGTACGGCAGGTGCGGGGTCTTGGGGGAGCCGGCACGGCCGCGCGGGCCCTCGGCGTCGTCCCCGGGGTAGGGGGCGTCCAGGTCCAAGGCGTCGAGCCGCTCGCGGAGCTCGGCCAGGGTGTCGATCAGCGCGAGGGAGTGCCGCTTCTCGCCGCCCACGGCGTAGCCCTTGAGGTACCACGCCATGTGCTTGCGCAGGTCGCGCATGGCCTTGCCCTCGTCGCCGTCGAAGTACTCGACCATGAGCAGGCCGTGCCGGTAGATCGTGTCGGCGACCTCGCGCAGGCCGGGCCGGATCCGCAGGTCCGAGCCGTTGAACGCGGCGGCGAGGTCGGCGAACAGCCAGGGCCGGCCCTGGCAGCCCCGGCCCACGACGACGCCGTCGGCGCCGGTCTCCTCGACCATGCGCAGCGCGTCCTCGGCGGACCAGATGTCGCCGTTGCCGAGCACCGGCACCGTCCGCACGGCCTCCTTGAGGCGCGCGATGGCCTCCCACTCGGCCTGGCCGGAGTAGTGCTGGGCGGCGGTGCGGGCGTGGAGCGCGACGGCGGCGGCGCCGAGCGACTCCGCGATCCGGCCCGCCTCCAGATACGTCAGGTGGTCGTCGTCGATGCCCTTGCGCATCTTGACCGTCACGGGCACGCCGTGCGGCTCGGCGGCCTCGACCGCCGCCCGGACGATGTCCGTGAAGAGCTGCCGCTTCCACGGCAGGGCGGCACCGCCGCCCTTGCGCGTCACCTTGGGCACGGGGCAGCCGAAGTTGAGGTCGACGTGGTCGGCGCGGTCCTCGCCCGCGATGATCTTCACGGCGGCGCCCACGGTGGCCGGGTCCACGCCGTACACCTGCGCGGAGCGCGGCGTCTCGTCCGCGCCGAAGGTGACGATGCGCAGGGCCTCGACATTGCGCTCCACCAGCGCACGGCTGGTGACCATCTCCGCGACGTACAGGCCCGGGTCGAACCCGGCCGACTGCCCCGCCTCGCGGCACAGGGTGCGGAAGGCGCGGTTGGTCACGCCGGCCATCGGTGCGAGCACCACCGGCGTGCCCACGGTGATGGGCCCGATCTGGAGGGGCGCGAGCACGGGCGAGCCCGGGCGCGCCGCGTCACCCGGACGGGTGGCGGCGTCGGGCAGCGGGGCGGAGCCGAGCAGGGAGGTCACGGGGTCCATTCTGACGCACGCCCGCCGGGAGCCGCTGCGACGGGGGCCACAGCCCGGCCGTCGGGAACGGTCGGGAGGCCGGGTCTGCCATCTTTTGCCGACTAGTTACCCCCATGTATGTAATTGCTCTGCCGGAGCGCCGGACGACGCGACGCACCGGCGAGGTGCAACCGGGCCGTGCTCGACCGCATGGGGGTCTCACGATGGCGCAGCAGTCGGAGAGCGGCACGCAGGGCCGCACGGCGAAGATCACCGTGGCCACGCTCACCGCCATGGTGGTGGGCTCGATGGTCGGTGCGGGGGTCTTCTCGCTGCCCAGCCGGTTCGCGGGCGAGACCGGCGTGCTCGGGGCGCTGATCTCCTGGACGGTGGCCGGCACGGGGATGCTCATGCTCGCCTTCGTCTTCCAGCGCCTGGCGATCCGCAAGCCCGACCTCGACTCCGGGGTCTACGCGTACGCGAAGGCGGGGTTCGGCGAGTACCTCGGCTTCTTCTCGGCGTTCGGGTATTGGGCGAGCGCCTGCGTCGGCAACGTCACCTACTGGATCCTCATCATGTCCACCCTCGGCGCGCTGCTGCCGGTGCTCGGCGAGGGCGACACCGTGGTCGCGTTCGTCGCGTCCTCGGCCTGCGTGTGGCTGTTCTACCTGCTGGTGCGGCGCGGGGTGAAGGAGGCGACGGCGATCAACCGCATCGTCACCGTCGCCAAGCTGGTGCCCATCATCGTGTTCGTGCTCATCTGCGCGTTCCTGCTGGACCCGCAGGTGCTCGCGGAGAACTTCCAGGGTTACGGCATCACCGGCCCGCTGTTCGATCAGGTCCGCGGCACCATGCTGGCCACCGTGTTCGTCTTCCTCGGCGTCGAGGGGGCGAGCGTCTACTCCCGGCACGCGCGCCGCCGGGAGGACGTCGGCCGGGCGACCGTCCTGGGCTTCCTCATGGTGCTCGCGATCTTCGCCTCCGTGACGATCGTGTCGTACGGCATCCTGCCGATGGAGGAGCTCGCCGAGCTGCGCCAGCCGTCGATGGCGGGCGTGCTGGAGGCGGCCGTCGGCGGCTGGGGCGCCGTGTTCGTGAGCGCCGGCCTGATCGTGTCCGTGCTCGGCGCCTACCTCGCGTGGACGCTCATGTCGTCCGAGGTGCTGTACGTCGCGGCCAAGGACCGGGACATGCCGCGGTTTCTCGCGACGTCGGACGCGAACGACGTGCCGCGCGCCGCGCTCCTGCTGACGACCGCCCTGATCCAGGTGGTCCTGTTCATCACGCTGCTCTCCGACGACGCATTCACCTTCGCGCTGGACCTGACCAGCGCGCTGTCCCTCATCCCGTTCCTGCTCGCCGCGGGCTACGCGCTCAAGCTGGCGCTGGGCCGCGGCGGCCCGGCGGAGGGCAGCCGGACCACCGGCGACCTCGTGATCGCGACGCTGGCCGTGCTGTACACCGCGTTCCTGCTGTTCGCGGCGGGGCTGACGTTCGTGCTGCTGTCGTTCGTGATCTACGCCCCGGCGACCATCCTGTTCGCGATGACCCGGCGCGAGCAGGGCCGGCGCGTGTTCAGCCGGGGCGAGCTGGTGATCTTCGTCGTGTCGGTGATCGGCGCGGTGATCGGCGTCGTCGCGCTCGCCACGGGCGCGATCTCCATCTGAAAGGGGCACCATGACGATCCAGAGCGGCGACCAGAACGGCGGCACGACCCTGCCTTCGGCGGCCTACGGCGTGCACTCGGAGGTCGGGCGCCTGCGCAAGGTGCTGGTCTGCCGGCCCGGGCTCGCGCACCGGCGCCTGACGCCCACCAACTCCGACGACCTGCTGTTCGACGACGTGCTGTGGGTGGACCGGGCGATCGAGCACCACGCCGCGTTCGTCGCGGACCTGCGGGCGCGCGACGTCGACGTGGTCGAGCTGCACGACGTCCTCGCCGCGACCCTGCGGGTGCCCGGGGCCCGGGACTGGCTGCTGGACCGCAAGATCGTCCCCGGCATCGTCGGGCCGGGGCTGATCGACGCGACCCGGGGGTTCCTCGAGGGGCTCGCGCCGGAGCAGCTCGCCGAGTACCTCATCGGCGGCCTGGCCACCCACGACGTGCCCGACCTGCCGGCCGCCTACCGGTCCCTCGCCGAGTACACGCAGGACGCCCGGGAGTACCTCATGGCCCCGGTCCCCAACACACTGTTCACGCGCGACACCACCTGCTGGCTCTACGGCGGCGTGACGCTCAACCCGCTGTACTGGCCGGCCCGGCACGACGAGACGCTGCTGATGAAGGCCGTCTACGAGTTCCACCCCGACTTCGTGGGGTCCACCATCTGGTGGGGTGACCCGGAGACGGACCACCAGCGGGCGACGCTGGAGGGCGGGGACGTCATGCCGGTGGGCAACGGCACCGTGCTGGTGGGCATGAGCGAGCGCACGTCGCGGCAGGCGATCACGCAGGTCGCCGCGGCGCTGTTCGAGGGCGGCGCGGCGCAGCAGGTGATCGTCGCGGGCATGCCCAAGCTGCGCTCGGCGATGCACCTGGACACCGTCATGACCTTCGCCGACGTCGACACCGTGACCGTCTACCCGCGCATCGTCGAGGCGATCCACGCGTTCGTGCTGCGGCCCGCCGGCGCCGGGGAGGTGGCCGTCACGGACGAGGGCAGCACCCCGTTCCTCGACGTCGTCGCCCGCGAGACCGGGCTCGGCACGCTGCGCGTGATCGAGACCGGCGGCGACGTCTACGAGTCCGAGCGACAGCAGTGGGACAGCGGCAACAACGCCGTCGCGGTGGAGCCGGGCGTCGTCTTCACCTACGACCGGAACACCACCACGAACGACCTGCTGCGCAAGGCCGGCATCGAGGTCATCGAGATCACGGGTGCCGAGCTGGGGCGGGGCCGCGGAGGCGGGCACTGCATGACGTGCCCGATCATCCGCGAACCCGCCTTCTGAGCCGGGCCCGGACGGGTCAGGCGCGCAGCCAGACCGTCGTGTCCGACGGCAGGTCGCCCGAGGCCTCGTCGAGCTCGCCCGAGGCGACCAGCACCTCCGCCTCGGCGGGCAGCGCGAACGGCTTCGCACCGAGGTTGGCGACCACGACGACGTCCGCCACCCGCAGGGCGACGACGTCCGGGTGGTCGGCCAGGGAGTCGACCCACGCCAGCGCGCCCGCGCCGAGGTTCTCGGCCCGGCGCAGGCCGAGGGCCGCCCGGTACATCTCGTAGGTCGAGCCCTTGACGCCGTACTGCTGGTCGGCGGCGAGCTCGGCGTAGACGTCGGGCTGCGGCAGCCAGGTCTTGCCCGTGGGACCGAACCCGTTGCCGGGGGCGGCCCCGACCCACGGCAGCGGCACGCGGCAGCCGTCGCGGCCCGGCTCGGCGCCGTTCGTGCGGAAGAACGACGGGTCCTGGCGGACGTCGTCGGGCAGGGCGGTGTGGTCGGGCAGGCCGAGCTCCTCGCCCTGGTACAGGTACGCGGAGCCGGGCAGGCCGAGCATGAGCAGCGTCGCGGCACGGGCGCGGCGCAGGCCGAGCGCGGCGTCGGGCTGCGGGTCGGTCGCGCCGATGCCGTTGAGCTGGCGCCCGCCGATCTCGTCCAGGCCGAAGCGGGAGGCGTGCCGCACCACGTCGTGGTTCGACAGCACCCAGGTGGTGGGGGCGCCGACGGCCTCCATGGTGCTCAGCGAGGCGTTGACGACGGTGCGCACCGTCGCCGCGTCCCACGGCGCCGTGAGGAACGAGAAGTTGAAGGCCTGGTGCATCTCGTCGGGGCGCACGTACCGGGCCAGGCGGCTCAGGGGCTCGACCCAGGCCTCGGCGACCAGGCAGCGGTCGCCGTCGTACTCGGCGAGCACCTGGTGCCAGGCGCGGTAGATGTCGTGCACGCCGTCCTGGTCGAACATCGGGCCGCGGTTGCCCGCGCCCGTGGAGCCGTCCTCGGGGGCGGCCGGGTCGGTCGCGCCCTCGGTGGCCTCCTCGACGGTGCCCTCGACCATGGCGACCTGGCCGTCCCAGTCGGGCAGGCCGGCGGCCTTGATCATGCCGTGGGCGACGTCGACGCGGAACCCGTCCACGCCCCGGTCGAGCCAGAACCGCAGCACGTCCTCGAACTCGGCGCGGACCTCGGGGTTGTCCCAGTTGAGGTCGGGCTGCGTGGAGTCGAAGAGGTGCAGGTACCACTGCGGGCCGAGCGGCCCGTCGTCCTCGCGCGGCGCCAGCCGGGTCCAGGCCGGACCGCCGAAGATGGACTGCCAGTTGTTCGGCACCTCGTCGCCGGCCGGACCACGGCCGTCGCGGAACATGTACCGCTCGCGCTCGGCCGAGCCGGGGGCGGCGGCCAGCGCCTCCTGGAACCAGGCGTGCTGGTCGGAGGAGTGGTTCGGCACGAGGTCGACGATGACCTTCAGGCCGCGCTCGTGGGCCCCGGCGAGCATCTCGTCGAAGTCGGCGAGCGTGCCGAACAGCGGGTCGATGTCGCGGTAGTCGGCCACGTCGTAGCCGGCGTCCTTCTGGGGCGAGCGGTAGAACGGGCTCAGCCAGACGGCGTCCACCCCGAGCTGCGCCAGGTGGTCGAGCTTGGCGGTGACGCCCGGCAGGTCGCCGGTGCCGTCGCCGTTCCCGTCCGCGAACGAGCGCGGGTAGACCTGGTAGATCACCGCGTCACGCCACCACTCGCCGCTGCCGGCGGGGGTGTGGACGAGGGCTCCGGCGGTGAGGTCGTCGGTGGTGATCGGGGCAGTGCTTGTCACGTGGCGCGTCCTCAGGGGTCGGGAAAAGGGGCTGTAACGCTTGCTGCAAGCGTACGGGAGGAATCGCGCCCGATCGGACAGTGTGCTGCGTCAGACAGCCGTTGGCCGGCCGTCGGACAGTCGTCAGCCGGCGGCGTGCGGCGCCGCGCCGGTGGAGCCGCGCACGACCAGCTCGGGGGTGAACAGCAGCTCCGAGCGGGGTGCGCGCTCGCCGTGGATCTCGGTGAGCAGGGCGCTCACGGCCGCGTGCGCCATGTCGGCCACGGGCTGCCGGACCGTCGTCAGCGGCGGGTCGGTGAACGCGACGAGGGGGGAGTCGTCGTAGCCGACGACGCTCACGTCGTCGGGCACGGAGAGGCCGCGGGCGTGCGCCGCGCGCACGGCGCCGAGCGCCATCAGGTCGGATCCGCAGACCACGGCGGTGTGCCCGGCGTCGAACAGCTCTCCGGCCGCGGCCTGGCCGCCCTCCAGGGTGTAGAGCGTGAGGCTGACGTGCTTGCGCGCCTCCTCCTCGGTGGCCGCCAGGCCGTGTCGCAGGAGCTGGGCCACGAACGCCTCGATCTTGCGCTTGGCGGGCACGAAGCGGTCCGGCCCGATGGCCATCCCGATGCTGCGGTGGCCCAGCGCCACCAGGTGCCGCACCGAGAGCTCGATGCTCGCGCTGTCATCCGGCGAGACGAACGGGGCGTCGATGCCCTCCGCGTAGCCGTTGATCAGCACGATCGGCAGGCCGCGCCCGCGCAGGCGCTGGTAGCGCTCGGTCGAGGCGCGCGTGTCGGCGTGCTTGCCGGACACGAAGACGATGCCGTCCACGGCGTGGTCGATGAGCGTCTCGACGTACTCGTCCTCGGTGGTGCCGCCCGGCGACTGGGTGCACAGCAGCGGCGTGTACCCCCGCGATGCGAGCTGCGACTCGATGGCCTGCGCGAACGCGGGGAACACCGGGTTGGACAGCTCGGGGACCACCAGGCCGATGAGGCCCGCGGGACGGGCGCGCAGCGCGGACGGCCGCTCGTAGCCGAGCACGTCCAGGGCGGCGAGCACCGCCTGGCGGGTCTCGCCCGCCACGCCGGGCTTGCCGTTGAGCACGCGCGACACGGTCGCGGTGGAGACCCCCGCCTGTTCGGCGAGGTCGGTCAGTCGGGTGCGCACGCCTGGCAGCCTAAGTGACATGTGACCTCCTCGTCCCGGGTGATCCACGGGTGTCGTGCCCCGCGGTCGCCGCCGTCGTCCTGGTAACGGCTGCAAGCGATGCTGAAACTTTATCGCAACTTCTTGCATAATCTGCCGATGTGCCCGTACGGTTCGGGCATCGAAACCCAGGCCCGACGTCGGGCCGCGAACCATCGGGAGTGACGATGCGACGGAGCATCCTGACCGCCGCTGTCCTGACCACGACGCTGGCGCTGGCCGCCTGCGCGGGCGGCGCGGAGGAGCAAGCAGGCGGCGAGGAGTCGGCCGCACCGAACGGCGAGGGCAGCACCCTGACCGTGTGGGTCGACGAGACCCGCCAGGCCGCCGTGGAGGAGGCCGCAGTCGGCTTCGAGGAGACCACGGGCGCCGACGTCGAGGTGGTCCTGAAGAACTTCGAGGACATCCGCCCCGACTTCCTGGCGCAGGTGCCCACGGGCAAGGGCCCGGACATCACGGTCGGCGCGCACGACTGGCTGGGCGAGCTCACGACCAACGGCGTCGTGGCCCCGATCGAGCTCGGCGACACCGCCGACAAGTTCGAGCCGGTCTCCGTCTCGGCGTTCACGCAGGACGGCCAGGTCTACGGCCTGCCCTACGCGGTGGAGAACATCGCGCTGATCCGCAACACGGAGCTCGCCTCCGAGGCGCCCGCGACCTGGGACGACGCGATCGCGGCCGGCAAGGACGCCGGCACCAAGTACCCGCTGCTGATCCAGACCTCCACCGAGGGTGACCCCTACACCTTCTACCCGCTGCAGACGTCGTTCGGCGCGCCCGTGTTCGAGCAGAACGAGGACGGCTCGTACAAGCCGGAGCTCGCGCTCGGCGGCGAGGGCGGCACCGCGTTCGCCGAGTGGCTCGCGGAGCAGGGCGACGCCGGCAACCTGAGCACCGACGTCACCTACGACATCGCGCTGGCGGCCTTCGCCAAGGGCGAGTCGCCGTTCATCGTGGGCGGCCCGTGGATGCTGGAGTCGTTCGGCGACCTCGACCTGTCGATCGACCCGCTCCCGAGCGCCGGCGGCGAGCCCGCCCAGCCGTTCGTGGGCGTGGCCGGCTTCTACGTGAGCGCACAGAGCGAGAACGCGCTGCTCGCCAACGACTTCCTGGTCAACTACATGGCCACCCCCGAGGCGCAGCTCGCGCTCTACGAGGCGGGCGACCGTCCGCCGGCTCTCATCGAGGCCGCCGACACCGCGTCCGAGGACCCGATCACCGCGGGCTTCCGCGCCGTCGGCGCCGACGCCGTCCCGATGCCGTCGCTGCCCGAGATGGGTGCCGTCTGGGCGTACTGGGGCGTGACCGAGGCCGCGATCATCTCCGGCAAGTCCGACCCGGCGAAGGCCTGGGACAAGATGGTCGCCGACATCCAGGGCGAGATCGGTTGATGTACTCACCCGTGACCCGGGGCTCCGGCCGGACCGGCTGGAGCCCCGGGTTTCTCGTCAAGCTCGTCCTGATCGCCCTGGTCGACGCCCTGGGCGTCTACGCCGTGCTGGCCGCGTGGGGCGCCGAGTCCTGGGGCGTGCTGGCCGCCATGGTGGCGCTGCTGCTCGTGGCCAACTGGGCCTACTTCTCCAGGCGTGCGCTGCCGCTGAAGTACATCCTGCCCGGCCTCGCCTTCCTGCTCGTCTACCAGGTGTATGTCGTGGCCTACACCGGCTACGTCGCGTTCACCAACTACGGCGACGGGCACAACAGCACCAAGGAGCAGGCCATCGAGGCCCTCCTGGTGCAGAACGAGCGCCGCGTCGAGGGCTCGCCCGCCGCGCCGCTGACGGTCGTGGCCGACGGCGACACGCTCGGCTTCGCGATCGTCTCGCCCGACGGCGAGGTCGAGGCCGGCACGGCCGACCAGCCGCTGGCGGCCGTGGACGGCGCGACCGTCGACGCCGGCCGCGTCACCGCGCTGCCCGGCTACGACGTGCTGGAGTACGCCGCCGTCCTGGAGCGGCAGCAGGAGGTCACGCAGCTGCGCGTCCCCGTCTCGGACGACCCGAACGAGGGCTCGGTCCGCACGCAGGACGCCCGCACCGGCTATGTGTTCACGTCCACGCTGGAGTACGACGCGGCGTCCGACACGATGACCGACACCACCACCGGGGTGACGTACACGCCCAACGACGACGGCCAGTTCGAGGCTGCCGACGGCAGCACCCTGCCCGTGGGCTGGCGCGTGCTGGTCGGGTTCGACAACTTCGTCACCGCGTTCGGCGACGACCGCTACGCGGGGCCGTTCGGCAAGATCCTGGTCTGGACGTTCGCGTTCGCCGTGCTCTCGGTGGCGTCCACGTTCCTGCTCGGCCTGTTCCTGGCGATCGCGTTCAACGACGCGCGCCTGCGCGGCCGCCGGATCTACCGGACGCTCGTGATCCTGCCGTACGCAATCCCGGGGTTTCTCGCGGCCCTGCTGTGGTCCGGCATGCTGAACCGGTCCTACGGGTTCGTCAACGAGGTGCTGCTCGGCGGGGCCTCGATCCCGTGGCTCACCGACCCGGTGCTCGCCAAGCTGGCCGTGCTCGGCGTGAACCTGTGGCTCGGCTTCCCGTACATGTTCCTGATCTGCACGGGCGCGCTGCAGTCGCTGCCGACCGACGTGCTGGAGGCCGCGAAGATCGACGGCGCGGGCCGCTGGCGCACGTGGCGCTCGATCACGCTGCCGCTGCTCCTGGTCGCGACGGCGCCGCTGCTCATCTCGTCGTTCGCGTTCAACTTCAACAACTTCACGCTGATCTACATGCTCACGGGCGGTGGCCCGCGCTTCGACGACGCCTCGGTGCCGCTCGGGCACACCGACATCCTCATCTCGATGGTCTACTCGGTGTCCGGGCTCGACGGGACGGCGGCCAAGGACTACGGCCTGGCCAGCGCCCTGTCGATCGTGATCTTCGTGGTGGTCGCGACCATCTCCGCCCTCGCGTTCCGGCGCACCCGATCGCTCGAGGAGATCGCCTGATGAAGTCGCGCACCGCACACGTCGCCCGGCGTCCCGGGCAGCGCGCCCGCTGGTTCTCCGAGATCGGCTGGCGCCACCTGGTGGGCGTCGTCGCCGTGGTCTACGCGGGCTTCCCGCTGGTCTACGTCGTCTCCGCGTCCCTGGCCGACGGCGGCACCCTGACCGGCTCGAACGAACTGTTCGCGTCGGTGTCGGGGGCCAACTACGCGGCCCTGGCCGGAACGCGGTTCTGGACCTGGATGGCCAACACCCTGGTGGTGGCGGTCGCGACGGGCGCCGGCACCGTGATCATGGGCGCGGCGGCCGCGTACGCCTTCTCGCGGTTCCGGTTCAGCGGACGCCGGGTGGGGCTCACCGCCCTGCTCGTGATCCAGATGTTCCCGCAGATGCTCGCGTTCGTGGCGATCTTCCTGCTGCTCATCTCGCTCGGGAACGTGGTGCCGGGCCTGGGCCTGGACTCCAAGCTCTCGCTGATCTGCGTGTACCTGGGCGGCGCGCTCGGCGTGAACACGTTCCTCATGTACGGGTTCTTCAACACCGTGCCGCGCGAGATCGACGAGGCCGCGAAGATCGACGGCGCCTCGCACGCCCAGATCTACTGGACCATCGTGCTGCGCCTGACCGCGCCGATCCTCGCCGTGGTGGGGCTGCTGAGCTTCATCAGCACGTTCGGCGAGTTCATCATCGCGCGTGTGCTGCTGCAGTCGGAGGAGAACTGGACGCTCGCCGTGGGCCTCTACGGCTGGGTGTCGTCGCTGCAGGACGCCAACTGGGGCCTGTTCACGGCGGGCGCCGTGATCTCGGCGCTGCCGGTGCTGGCGCTGTTCCTGTTCCTGCAGAAGTACATCGTGGGCGGCCTGACGGCGGGCTCGGTCAAGGGCTGAGTGACTCATTCCCCTTTGAGGCCTAAGTTTCTTCGCTTTGAGGTACCTCAAAGCGAAGAAACTTAGGCCTCAAAGATGAGGTCACGGGCACCCTATGAGCCAGTCCACGGTTGGCGGACGAACCTAGGGGCTGACCAGCCGCTGGTGCAGCGCGATCGCCGACAGGTCCGTCAGCGACGCGACCTGGTCCACCACCACGCGCAGGCGCGCGGCGTCGTCGGACGCCGCGCGCCAGTCCGCGGCGAGCGGCGGCTCCAGCTCGTCCGGGCCGCGGTCGGCCAGCACGCGCACCAGGTCGGTCAGGATCTCCCGCTCCCGCAGGTAGCGGGGCTCCTGGCCGCGCGGGGCCATCACGTAGGCCACCGCGATGCCCTTGAGCGCGAGGATCTCGTGCTCGGTCTCGTCGGGCACCACGAGCCGCGCGGCGTACCGCGTCAGCGCCCCGTCGCCGTACTCGGCGCGCGTGGCGTCGATCGCCGCGCCGATGAACCGGCCGATGAGCTGGCTCGTCATGTCCTTGAGCGAGGCCAGCGAGCCGCGCGAGCCGTCGAAGGCCCGCACCAGGTGACCCTCGCCGCGCAGGTACTCCTGCAGCCGCCCGATCGCGGCGTCGACGGCGTCGGCCCGGTACCACTCGCCGTACCAGGACCGCACGAACTCGGCCACGCGCGCCCGCTCCTCGGCGTCCGCCATGAGGTCCAGGTCGATGCGGCCCGCCACGACGCCGTCCTCGACGTCGTGCACGGAGTAGCTGATGTCGTCGGCGAGGTCCATGACCTGCGCCTCCAGGCACTTCACGCCGTCCGGCGCGTCCTTGCGCAGCCACGTGAACACGGGCAGGTCGTCGGGGTAGACGCCGAACTTGCGGCTGGCCGTGCCGTCGGGCCGTGCGGGCCCGGCGCCGTACGCCCACGGGTACTTGACGCTCGCGTCGAGGCTGGCCCGGGTCAGGTTGAGGCCCGCGGGGACGCCGTCGAACCCGATCACCTTGGGCTCCAGCCGCGTGAGCAGGCGCAGGGTCTGCGCGTTGCCCTCGAAACCGCCGATCGGCTCGGCGATCTCGGCCAGCGCCGTCTCGCCGTTGTGCCCGAAGGGCGGGTGCCCCAGGTCGTGCGTGAGGCAGGCGGTGTCGACGACGTCGGGGTCGCAGCCGAGCGAGCGGCCCATGCCGCGGCCCACCTGGGCCACCTCGAGGGAGTGCGTCAGGCGGGTGCGCACGAAGTCGTCGTGCCCGGCGCCGAGCACCTGGGTCTTCGCGCCGAGCCGGCGCAGCGCGGAGGAGTGCACCACGCGCCCGCGGTCGCGCTCGAACGGGGTCCGGGCCTGCGACTTGGGTGGTTCGGTCACCCAGCGCTCGACGTCCTGCGCGCTGTACGACGGCGGGATGCTCTTCCCGAGGGCTTGCTCCACGCCCGCCACTCTAGTCACGCGGTCCGACATCCCGGAATCACGCGGTCCGCGGAGACTCCGGGGGAGCGCCCGGTGCCGTCGCCGGCGGAGGCAGGTGCCTGCCTCCGCCGTGCAGCGCTACTTGTTGTTGCTGTACCAGCTCAGGCCGCCGGGAAGGTTGATCGAGTGCTTCTTGGTCTTGGAGTTCCAGGTCCAGGGACCCACCTTGAAGCTCATCGACGACAGGCCCCGCTGCGTGATGTTGAACTTGAGCGGACCGAGCGACAGCCGCTTGCGATACCTGATTCCCATGGTGCCTTTGTTCCTCCCTGAGTCGGGCAAAGCGTACCGAACCGCGCTAGTCCGGCAAACCAAACCAGGGAGCGTGTCAGACATACAGATCCCTCGGGTGACCTGTATGTCTGACACGTCGATCGCGGGCGTCAGTCGCGGGCCGACATCCAGGCGTCGCTCGCGCGCTGGACGTCGTCCGGCGTCACCGACTCCGCGACCGTCACGAAGTACCAGCGGTGGCCGAACGGGCAGCGCACCGCGGCCTGCCGGAAGCCCTCGAACCAGTCGGCGGGCTCGGCGATGCTGCTCGCGCCGGCGCCGATCGCGCGGGCGTACGCCGCGTCGGTGTCCTCGACCGGGATCGTGAAGCTTGCGTGCGTCGGGCCGCCCGGCTCGGGCGCCACCGAGTCGGGCGGGCACGCGCCCGCCACGGTGAACGTCGACTCGCCCGCGGCAGAGCGCAGGATCAGGTCGGAGTGGATCACGGCGTCGCCCGCGGTGATCACGTCGAGCGTCTCGGCCCCCAGCGCGGCCTCGTAGAAGGCGATAGCGGCGCGGGCGTCGGACACGGCGATGTTGGGGTGCAGGGCTGAGTTCCTCATACCGTCGATGCTGCCCCGGCCCGGATGTGCCAGTCTTGGAAGAATGCGACAGGTGTTCGACGGCGAGACGGTCAACAGTGCGCTCGATACCGGGCCCACCCTCGGCATCGTCGACCCCGTGCGGGCGCGTGACGCGTTCGCGCTGGCCCGCGTGGAACCGGCGGCCGACCTCGCCGACCTCGTGGACTGGCACTGGGTGATCAGCTGGGACCTGCCGCCCGGGGTCGCGTTCACGCAGACCGTCATGCCGCACCCCGTGGGGCACGTGGTCGCGGAGCAGGAGGGGCTGCTGGCCTACGCGATGCCCGCCGGCCTCTTCGTGCGCACGCTGACCGGCTCCGGCGCCGTGGTCGGCACCAAGCTGCGCCCCGGCGGCTACCGCGCCCTGCTCGGCCGAGCCGACCCCGGGGACCGCGGCACCGTCGAGCCCTTTCTCGGCCCGACGGCGGCGCGCGCCAACCAGGAGGCCGTCGCCCAGGCGGCGGCCGGGCAGCCCGACGCCGCCGTCCGGACCCTGACCCCGCTGCTGCGGGAAGCGGCCGAGCGGTCCCGGACCGTCCGCTCGGCCGCGGCGCTCTCCGCGTTGAGGGAGGCGTTCGCCGTGCTCGCCGACGCCGTGCCGGGCACATCCGTCGCGGCGCTCGCCGGCACGCTCGGCACCACGCCGCGCTCGCTGCAGCGGCTGTTCGCCGACTGGGTGGGTGTGAGCCCCAAGTGGGTGCTGCAGCGACACCGGGTGCACCTCGCCGCCGAGCTGCTGGGCCGCGACCCGGAGCTGGACCTGGCCGGGCTGGCCGCCGCCGTCGGCTACTACGACCAGGCGCACTTCACGGGAGACTTCGTCCGCGCCGTCGGCGTGCCGCCGGGGGAGTACGCCCGGACCTGCCGCCAGGGCGCCCGGCAGCGGGCATAGAATTCCGACGTGGCCGGGCTGATCAGACGCGAGGATGTGGACCAGGTCCGCGAGCGCGCGCGGATCGACGAGATCGTCTCGGCGCACGTGACCCTCAAGCCCGCCGGGGTGGGCGCGCTGGTGGGGCTGTGCCCCTTCCACGACGAGCGGAGCCCGAGCTTCAACGTGCGGCCCAGCGTGGGCCGGTACCACTGCTTCGGGTGCGGCGAGGGCGGCGACGTCATCGAGTTCGTCATGAAGATGGACGGGCTGAGCTTCACCGAGGCCATCGAGTACCTCGCGGGCAAGACCGGCGTGCAGCTGCGCTACGAGGAGGGCGGCTCCGCCCGTCCGCGCGAGGAGCCGGGCCGGCGGCAGCGGCTGCTGGACGCGCACCGCGTGGCCGCGGAGTTCTACGCGGAGCAGCTCATGGGGCCGGACGCGTCGGCGGCGCGCACGTTCCTCGCGGAGCGCAGCTTCGACCGGTCCGACGCCGAGCGGTTCGGCGTGGGCTTCGCGCCCAAGGGCTGGGACGCGCTGCAGCGGCATCTCCAGGGCCGGGGCTTCACGCAGGCGGAGCTGGTCGCGAGCGGGTTGATGTCGCAGGGGCAGCGCGGCATCTACGACCGGTTCCGCGGGCGGGTCATGTGGCCCATCCGGGACGTGACGGGGGCCGTGATCGGGTTCGGCGCGCGGCGTCTGTTCGAGGACGACCAGGGACCCAAGTACCTCAACACCCCCGAGACCAGCCTCTACAAGAAGTCGCACGTGCTGTACGGGATCGACCTCGCCAAGCGGGAGATCGCCAAGGGCAAGCGTGTGGTGGTGGTCGAGGGGTACACGGACGTCATGGCGGCGCACCTGTCCGGCGTGACGACTGCGGTCGCGACGTGCGGCACGGCCTTCGGCGCCGACCACGCCAAGGTGGTGCGGCGCCTGCTCGGCGACACGACGGCCGGGGGCGGCATGCAGCTCGCGTCCGGCGGGACCGTGGGCGGCGAGATCATCTTCACGTTCGACGGCGACGCGGCGGGTCAGAAGGCCGCCGAGCGCGCCTACGGCGAGGACCAGCGGTTCTTCGCGCAGACGTACGTGGCCGTCGCGGACGACGGCATGGACCCGTGCGACCTGCGCATGGCCAGGGGCCCGGAGGCGGTGCGCGCGCTGGTGGACGGCCGCAAGCCGCTGTTCGCCTTCGTGATCCAGGCCAAGATCAAGCAGTTCGACCTGAACACGGTGGAGGGTCGCGTGTCCGCCGTGCGGGCGGCGGCGCCCGAGATCGTGGGCATCCGCGACCGCAGCCAGCGCGACGGGTACATGCGCCAGGTCGCGGGCTGGATCGGCACGGAGATCGACGAGGTGCGCCGCGAGGTGGCGCGCGCGGCGTCGACGCCGTCCCAGCGGCGTCCGGCCGACGGCGCGCGTCCGGCCTCCGGCGCGACCCCGGTCGCTGGTGCCGCGCCGGGCGCCGGCCGTCCGGCGTCGGGCGCCGTGGCCCAGCTCCCGGCCCCCGACCCGCGGGACCCCGTGGCGCGCGACGAGCGGCTCGCGCTCGTGGCCGTGCTGCAGTACCCGCAGCACGCGCCCGCGTCGTTCGACGACCTGGGCGAGGACGCGTTCGCCGTGCCGGCCTGGCGCGCCGTCCACGCCGCGATCCGGGCGGCCGGGGGCGCCGCCGTCGGGCGCGAGCTGTCGGCGGCGCAGTGGGTCGCCGCGGTGCTGGAGCAGTCGTCCGAGACGGTGGCGATCGTGGTCACCCAGCTCTCGGTGGCGTCGCTCCCGGAGGACCGGGAGGCGGCCGTCGCGGCGTTCGTCGAGGGTGTGGTGCGCCGCGTCGTCGACCTGGGCCTCAAGCGCCGGGTCGACGACGCGCGCAGCCGCCTCCAGCGCCTCGACCCCGCCGACGCCGAGACCTACAACTCGGCGTTCGCCGAGCTCCTGGCGATCGAGAGTGAGCGGCGGGCGCTGCGCGAGAGCGCGTGAGTGCGTGAGCCGGAGTTCGGCACTTCCTGAGTGCTGGTGCTGAGGCCGGCAGTCCCCTGGGGCGTTGGTGCTGAGGTCGGCAGTCTCCTGGGTGCCCGCCTGGAGGTCGGCACTCTGCGTCGAGGTCGACACAGGCCTGTGCCGACCTCGATACAGACTGCCGACCTGGTGGGATCGGGTTCAGGAGACTGCCGACTCGCAGCGCGTCAGGCCGGCGTCGCCGCGGGCGCCGGGTGGTCCCGGCCCAGGAGCTCGGCGTCCAGGGACACGGCGGCCAGCTGGCCCGACGCCGCCGCCATGAGCACCGACGCCATCGGCCCCGGCATCGCCGCGGTGTGCGCCATGTCGCCCGCCGCGAACACGCCGGGCAGGCTGGTGCGGGCCATCGCGTCGACCTCCACGGCGCCCGACGGCAGCAGGTCGAGGCCGAGCTGCTCCGCGAACGGCGCCCGCTGACCGAACTCGGCGGCGACGAAGAGGCCGCCCACCTCCTCGTTCGGCCCCTCCGCGAGAACGACGCGCGCTCCGTCGACCGTGCGCACGAGCTCCTTGACGGGCTCCGGCCGCACGGCCACGCCGGCGTCGGCCAGCAGGGCGCGGGTGTCCGCGTCGAGGTCGCCGCCGTCGGCCAGGATCGTGAGGCGGCTGGCGATGCGCTCCAGCAGGAACGCGACCCGAGCCACGTGCGGTCCGTTGCCCAGGACGGCGACGGGCTTGCCGCTGAGCTCGTGCCCGTGGCAGTAGGGGCACACGGCCGCGACGGTGCCGAACAGCGGCTCCAGGCCGGGAATTGCGGGCAGGGTGTCGCGCAGCCCGGTCGCGAGCACCACGCCGCGGGTGGTCACGGGCTCGGTGCCCAGCTCCACCCGGAACCCGTCGCCGTCCGGCACGACGGCGGTCGCGGCCGCCTCGCGAACGGTCACCGTCGCGTAGGCGGCGAGCTCGGCGCGGGCGGCGGCGCGGAACTCGGCCGGGGGCCGGCCGTCGTTGGTCACCACGTTGTGCATGTGCTCGGCCGTGGCGTTGCGGTACTCGCCGGAGTCGAGCAGCAGCACGCGCCGGTGCATACGGCCGAGCGTGAGCGCGGCCTGGAGGCCGGCGGGGCCGCCGCCGATCACGACGGCGTCGTAAGAGGTCAGGGGGTCTGTGGCGGACATGGCAGGGCTCCGTTTCCCGGTACGTCTTGCGGTACCACCCCAGGATGTGACTTCATGTTGACATGAAGTCAAGCGAGACCTGGTCGGTCGGCGAGACAGCCCGGCGGTTCGGGCTGGAGACCCACGTGCTGCGCTACTGGGAGGACGAGAACCTGCTGCGCCCGGCGCGCGACGGCGCCGGGCGGCGGCGCTACGGGCGCGACGACGTCGTGCGGGTGGGCGTCATCGTGCGCAGCAAGGCCGCGGGCATGAGCCTGGAGCAGGTGCGGGTCATGCTCGACGCCGGCGCGTACGACCGGCACCAGGTCCTGGAGGCGCACATCGCGGACCTCGACCGCCGGATGGCCGACATGGCGGCGTCCCGCGCGATGACGGAGCACGCCCTGCAGTGCCGCGCGCACGACATCGCCACCTGCCCCGGCTTCCGCAAGCACGTGCAGGACGTGCTCGACGGTGTGCGGGAGGGGTTCGTGGTCACGCGGACCGCGTGAGACTCACGCGTCCTGCGTGAGCCTCGGGTTGTCGCGGGGGAGCAGCAGCACCGTCACGATCATCACCGCGGCGCAGGCCACGACGCACCAGAAGACCAGGTGCATGGCGTTCGCCAGCCCCGCGCCCTCGGGCGTGCCGTCCGCGCCGACCACCGTCAGGGCGTTGACCACCGCGCCGAGCGCGGCCACGCCGACGGCCTGCCCGATCGACCGGGCGAACATGTTGGTCGCGGTCACCGCGCCGCGCTCGCCCCAGCCCACGCTGTGCTGGGCGGCGAGCAGGGTGGGCACGGCCACCAGGCCCATGCCGAGCCCGATGACGAACACGGCGGCCGAGATCTGCCACACGGCGGCGTCGGCGTCGAGCAGGAGGGTCAGGAGCGAACCGGCCAGGACGACCACCGCACCGATGGTGCTGGTCCAGCGGAAGCCGATCGCCAGGTAGACGCGGCCCGACAGCGTGGCCGCGATGGGCCAGCCGAGCGTGAGCGCGGCCAGCGCGAACCCGGCAACCAGCGGCCCGACGCCGAGCACGCCCTGCGCGTAGATCGGGATGTAGGTGGACAGGCCCAGCGTGATGACGCCGACCATCAGCGACGCCGCCGTCGACGCGCCCACCACCCGGCGGCGCAGCAGCCGCAGGTCGAAGATCGGGTGGGCCGTGCGCCGGGCCGACACGGCGAACGCGACGAGCAGCGCCACGGCCGCGACGAAGATGACGATCGACTGCGCCGAGGCCCAGCCCCAGGCGTGCCCGCCCTCCAGCAGGCCGAGCACCAGCAGCGTGCTGCCGCCCGTGAGCAGCACCGCGCCCACGTAGTCGACGGGCTGGCGCTCGCCGTCGCGCTCCTTCTCGTGGAACTTGAGCCAGATCGCCAGGAGGGCCACGGCGCCGATCGGCACGTTGACCCAGAAGATCCAGCGCCAGCTCACGAACTGGCTGAACACGCCGCCGAGGGTGGGGCCGAGCACCGAGGAGACGGCCCACACGCTGGCCATGTAGCCCTGCGTCCTGGCGCGCTCCGCGAGCGTGTAGATGTCGCTGGCGATCGTCATGGACATCGGCAGGATCGCGCCGGCGCCCAGGCCCTGCAGCACGCGGAACCAGATCAGGGCCGGCATGCTCCAGGCCACGGCGCACAGCACGGAGCCGAGCAGGAACAGCGTGATGCCCGCGAGGATCACGCGCTTGCGGCCGAAGACGTCGGCCAGCCGCCCGTACACCGGGACGGTCACGGCCTGGGCGAGCGTGTACGCCGAGAACAGCCACGGGACCTGCTCGAACGCGCCGAGGTCGCGCGCGATCGTGGTCGAGGCGGTGGCGAGGATCGTGGCGTCGAGCGCCACGAGCGCCGTGGCGAGCATGAGCGCGCCGAGGATCGGGCCGCGGTCGCCGCGCAGGCCGAGCCGCGTGTCGGTGGTGGACGTCGCGGTCATGCCTGGGGTTCCGGGGTGTGCTGCACGACACGTACAAGGTTGCCCGGGGCAGCGCCTATTCCCGATCGGTCGTGGGTTGTTCCCGGCAGTTGCCCGTTCAGCCCTGCCGGTTGCCGGGCCAACCCTCGGGAAGGATGTCGCGTCCGCCGTCGGGCACCACGTCGGCGAGGCGGCCCAGCGTCGCGAAGAACGCCTCGACGTCGTCCTCCTCGGCGCCGATCGCACCCCGCAGCGTCCGGTCGAACTCGATCGCCTCGGCCTTGAGCCGGCGGAACAGCGCCTCGCCGTCGGCGGTGACCTCGATCCGCTGCACCCGGCGGTTGGTCTCCTGGCGGCTGCGGACGATCAGTCCCCTGTCCTCCATGCCGCGCAGGTGGTGCGTGAGCGTGGCCTCGCGGATGCCGACGGCGTGCGCGAGCTCGCGCTGGGTGGCGGGGGTGCCCTGGTGCAGGGCGAGCAGGATGTGCCAGACCTGCCAGCTCGCGCCCTGCTCGGAGAGCTGCGCGTCGAACGCCCGCATGACGCGGTGCACGGACTGCCACATGGCCACCGCGACCGGCACGGGGCCGGTCCGGCCCGGGTTCACCCCCGCCGCGGGGCCGTCTGGATCGCCGCCGGGCCGTCCGCTTGGTTGCATGGACGCAGGATAGTTCGGCTGTCCCCGAAATGCATTGACGCCTAATCCTTAGATGCCTAACGTTTGTCACCTGGAAGATCCGGTACCGACACGGAGGCTCGACGATGGCCACGCAGGACACCCCCAGCACCACCGGAACCACACAGCTCTCGCCCGAGGCGCTCGCTCGCGCCCTGGCCCCGCTCGCAGCCGCGCTCGGCGACCGCCTGCTCACCCCCTCGGCGGACGCGTTCGCCGACACCGCGGCCCTGTTCGTGGGCGGGCCGCCCCTCACCCCGGCCGCCGTCGCGCGCGTCCGGACCACCGACGAGGTCGCGGCAGTGCTCGCGGTCGCGCGGGACGCGGGCCTGCCGCTCGCGGTCCGCAGCGGCGGGCACCACCAGGCCCGCCACGCCCTGGTCGACGGCGGGCTGGTGCTGGACCTGCGGCTCCTGGACGGCGTGGAGATCGACACCGCGGCCGGCGTCGGGCGCGCGCAGGGCGGCGTGCTCGCGGGTGCGTACACGGCGGCGGCCGGCGCGCAGGGTCTGGCCACCGGGTTCGGCGACACGGCGACCGTCGGCGTCGGGGGCATCTCCCTCGGCGGCGGGATCGGCTACCTCAGCCGGCGCGACGGCCTCACGGTCGACAACCTGCTGGGTGCCGAGGTCGTCCTGGCGGACGGCAAGGTGGTCCAGACCGACGCCGACAACAACCCCGACCTCTACTGGGCGCTGCGCGGCGGCGGCGGCAACTTCGGCGTCGTCACGCGGCTGGACCTGCGGCTGCGCGAGGTCGGCACGGTCACGGGCGGGATGATGATGTGGGAGCCCACCCCGGCGCGGCTGGCCACGGTCCTGCGGGCGTTCGCCGAGGGGCCGGAGGAGTTCTCCGGCATGGTGAACGTCATGCTGGCCCCGCCCGTGCCGATGATCCCGGCCGAGCTGCACGGCAAGCCGGTGCTCATGGCGCTGCTGTGCCACTCGGGCGCGGTGGAGGACGCGGCCGAGGTGTTCGGGCCGCTGCGCGCGCTGGGCCCGCTGCTCGACGGCGTCCAGCAGATCCCCTACCCGGCGCTGTTCGAGGGGCCGGGCGGGCCGCCCGCGGGCGGCGTCGGCGACGTGCGGACCGGGTTCCTCGGGCAGGGCGCCTGGGCACCCGACGAGGACTGGGCTGCCGCCGCGATCGAGGCGGTGTCCGGGGCGAGTGGGCCCTCCGCGGTCAACATCCGGCCCATGGGCGGTGCGATCTCCCGGGTGGACCCGGCAGCGACGGCCTTCGCGCACCGCGACCCGGCGTTCATGGTCTCGGTCGGCGGCACCGCGATGTCGCCCGACGCGCTGCCCGCGACGACCGCCTGGGTGGCTTCGGCGGCCGAGGCCCTGGGCGTGCGCGGCCGCGGCTACGTGAACTTCATGGGCACGGCCACGGAGCAGGACGTCCGCAACGCGTACCCGGAGGAGACTCTGGCCCGGCTGCGCGAGGTGAAGCGGGCCTACGACCCGGGCAACCTGTTCGCGTCCAACCACAACGTGGCGCCCCAGGCCTAGCCTGCCGGCGGCGTCGGCTGCCCCGTCTCGCCGCGGCGAGGCAGGGCGGCCACGGCCGCCAGCGCTGCGGCCAGGCCGTACCCGCAGATCCGGAGGAGGTCGAGTGCGGCGGCCAGGCGGAGCCCCGAGGCGTCGTACATCAGGGCGTTGACAGCGATCAGCGCGAGCACCGTGAGCAGCACCGCCGCCGCCAGCCGGGTGCCGCGGCGCGGGAACCCGAGCAGGGCTGCGGCGACCACGGGCCCGGCACCGGCCAGCGGGTACGACAGCAGGTACCGGCTCAGAGAGGCCAGGTCGACGCCGGGGTCGGCGAGCAGCACCAGCGGTGAGGCCGTGAGGGCCAGGAGCGCCACCGCGGCCCAGCGGAGCACCGTCCGGTCGTCCCGCCCCGGCCGGGGCGTGGTGGCCCACGCGAGTGCGAGAGCCAGGCCGAGGGACATGAACGGCAGCATGTCCTGGAAGGTGAGCCCGGCGCCCGTCGTCACCCGGCTCGCCGCGAGGACGACCGCGAGCAAGGCCGAGCAGGCACTCGCGACGACGAGCACTCCCCGGGTCCTGAGAGTCAGCGCACCGGCTGTCAGCGTGAGTACCGCCAGCAGCCCGGCGTCGACCACGAAGCCGGCCAGCGGCCACGGACCCGCGAGCCCCGGACGGATGCCGGGGCCCAGCGCGAACAGCTCCGGGACCTGTACCGCGACCGCGAGCACGAGCACCGCGAGGGCCACCGCGGGCAGGCTCCGGGTCGGCGGTGCGACCGTGGGGCCGGGCGTGCCGGACTGGTGTGTGGGTGGGGGCGTGGGAGCGGGCGCGGGCGGGGGTGCGGGCGTGGGCGTGGTGGCCGGTGACGCGACGTCGGTCTCGTCGAACTCGTGGTGGGCTGTGGACCCCGGGGCCTGGGCGGCGGCCACGAGCGCGCACACGACGGCACCCGAGATCGCGGCGAGCCGGAGCCCGGGCACCGGCGTCGCCGGGGACAGGACGGAGTCGGCCCACAGGAGGCTCGCCCCCGAGAGCGCGATCAGCGCGGCCCCGCCGAGCCGCGCTCCCCGGCCCGGCAGGCAGACGAGACCTGCCGCCAGGACCGTGAGGATGCCCGGGACCTGCTGGAGCACCAGGACGCCGACACCGAGGAGGTACCACGGGCTGTCCCCGGCCTGCCGCGCGTCGACCAGCAGGCCGAGCACGGGGGCCAGCGCGACCGCCACGAGCGCGATCCCCGGTCGGCGGTCCGCGCGCGTCCCGTCCCACCAGGCCAGCAGCAGGCCGACCAGCGCCAAGCTCAGCACGACGGGTCCGGACAGGAAGACCTGAGGGTCCTGCGGGCCGTTCGCGGCCGCCGACGCGAGCGCGGCCAGGCCCACCAGGTGCAGGGTGGTCAGAGCGCTCGCCAGCAGCAGGAACAGGGCTGACCCGTAGGTCACCGCGGCGGCCGCGAGCACCAGGGTGGGCAGCACGGACGCCGGGCCCGCGGCGGCTGCCACCGCCCAGCTGTCGCTGTGGTACTCGGGCGAGTAGAGGCCTGCCGGCAGGGCGGCCAGCCCGGACAGCGTCAGCAGCAGCGCGGCGGCCAGGGAGGCGGCGCAGGTGCGGCCACGCGTGCCTGCCCGTCGGTCCGGTGCGGTTGCGGCCATGCCGCACACCCTGGCAGAGCCGCTCGGCGCCGAGAAGGAAAGTTGGCGGTCAGGGCGGCAATTCACCCGGGGTTCGGGGCGGGGGAGCGACCGCGACAGCGGGGTGTGTTGCGCTGCGTAGACAATCTCTACGCAGCGCAACACACCCGCGGTCGCGTCCTTACCTTCCGGCCGCCGTCGGCGCCCGTGTCAGCGGGTCACGGGACCGTGTAGCCCGCCGTCCGGAACATCTCGTACCACTCGGCGCGCGTCAGCGGCACGTCCGAGCCGAGGGCGGCGCCCGCCACCCGCTCCGGGTTGGTGGTGCCGAGCACCACCTGCATCTGCGCCGGGTGGCGCGTGATCCAGGCGGTGGCGATCGCGATGGCCGGCACGTCGTACTTCTTCGCCAGCCGGTCGATCACGGCGTTCAGCTCGGGGTAGTCCGGCGAGCCGAGGAACACGCCGTTGAAGAACCCGGCCTGGAACGGCGACCAGGCCTGCACGGTGATGTCGTGCAGGCGGCAGTAGTCCAGCGTGCCGGAGTCGCGGCTGATCGACTGGTCCAGGCCCTGCATGTTCGCGGCCACGCCCTGCGCCACGAGCGGCGCGTGCGTCACCGAGAGCTGGAGCTGGTTGGCCACGAGCGGCTGCGACACGGACCTGCGCAGCAGCTCGATCTGGCCCGGCGTGTGGTTCGAGACGCCGAACGCGCGCACCTTGCCCGACGTCGACAGGTCGTCGAACGCCCGCGCCACCTCGTCCGGCTCCACGAGGGCGTCCGGGCGGTGCAGCAGCAGGATGTCGATGTAGTCGGTACCGAGTGCCTCCAGGGAGCCCTCGACCGACTCGACGAGGTGCTCGTACGAGTAGTCAAAGTACGGCCCCTCGCGCACGATGCCGGCCTTGGTCTGGAGCACGATCTGCTCGCGCTCCGACGAGGTGAGCTGCATGGCCTCGGCGAACCGGGTCTCGCAGCCGTGCAGGGCCGAGCCGTAGACGTCGGCGTGGTCGAAGAACGAGATCCCGGCGTCCCGGGCCGTCTTGACCAGGGTGCGCACCTCCTCGTCCGTCTTCTCCTGGATGCGCATGAGGCCCAGGACGACGTTGGGGACGGTGAGGTCCGTGCCGGGCAGGGTGAAGGTCTTCACGGGATATCTCTCCAGTCGTTGGTGCGGTAGGGCTCAGGCCGCAGACAGGCGGGCGACCTCGTCGGCGGTGAGCGTCAGCTCGGGCGCCTGGGCCGAGTCACGGATGCTCTCCGGTCGCGACGCCCCGGGGATCGGCACCACGACGGGCGCGAGCGCAAGCTCCCAGGCCAGCGTCACGCGGAACGGGGAGACCCCGTGCGCGTCCGCGACCTCCTGGAACGCGGAGTACTCCGCGCCCAGCTCGCCCGAGCGGGCCAGCGAGATGCCGCCGAGCGGGCTCCACGGCAGGAAGGCGATGCCCAGCTCGGCGCACAGCTCCAGCTCGGGCAGCGACGACCGGAAGCGTGGCGAGAACTGGTTCTGCACCGACACCAGGCGGCCGCCCAGGATGTCGTTGGCCTCGCGGATCTGGTCCGGGTTCGCGTTCGAGATGCCCGCCAGCTCGATGACGCCCTCGTCGAGCAGGTCGCGGATGGCACCCACCGAGTCGCCGTAGGGCACGTTCGGGTCCGGCCGGTGGAACTGGTACAGGCCGATGGCCTCGACGCCGAGGCGCTTGGCCGAGGCCTTGGCGGCCTCCTTGAGGTACTCGGGGCGACCGTCCTTGGTCCAGGAACCGTCGCCGGGGCGCAGGTGCCCGCCCTTGGTGGCGACCAGCACGCCCGAGGTGTCGCCGCCGTAGGACCGCAGGGCCTCGGCGATGAGCTCCTCGTTGTGCCCCACCTCGTCGGCGAACTGGTGGTAGGCGTCGGCGGTGTCGATCAGGGTCACGCCGGCGTCGAGGGCGGCGTGGATCGTGGCGATGGAGCGCTCGCGGTCGGGTCGTCCCTCGATGGACATCGGCATGCCGCCGAGGCCGATCGCGGAGACGGAACGGCCGCCGATGGAACGGAGCTGCATGGTTTCTCCTCGTGTCGCAACGGGTTCGGTCCAGAGACTAGGAAGCGATAACCTAGAAGTCCAACAACTCTTCATCATCATTCCCAGAACTGGTGTTTCTTAATGGAACTGCGTCAGATGGAATACCTCGTGGCCCTGGCGGACGAGCGCCAGTTCACGAGGGCCGCCGAGCTCACCGGCGTCTCCCAGTCCGGGCTGTCCGCCGCCATCCGTAACCTCGAGGTCGAGCTGGGCACCCGGCTGTTCACCCGGACCACCCGGCGGGTCGAACCCACCGAGGCGGGCCTGGCGCTGCTGCCGTTCGCCCGCTCCATGCTCTCCTCCGCGACGGAAGCTCGCGATGCGGTGGTCCAGGTCTCCCGCGAGCTGGCCGGCACGCTGCGGGTCGGCTCGGAGCAGTGCCTCGGCGTCGTCGACGTGGCCACGCTGCTGGAACGCTTCCACCGGCGCTATCCGCGCGTCGAGATCGCCTTCCAGCAGGCGGGCTCGCACGAGCTGCTCGCGGGGGTGCGCGACGGCGAGCTGGACGCCGCGTTCGTGGCCACGGCCGACCACGTGGGCGTGCTGCCGCGGACCGTCCTGGGTGAGGAGCCGGTGGTCTTCCTCTGCCCGGCGGACCACCCGCTGGCGTCCCGCGCGGCCGTGGACCGGGGTGACCTGGGCGGTGAGAGCTTCATCGACTTCCACCCGTCCTGGGCGGTGCGGCAGATGAACGACGACGCCTTCGCGGCACGCGGGGTGCGGCGCCGGGTGCGGTTCACCGTCAACGACGTGCACACGCTGCTCGACCTGGTCGACCGCGGTCTCGGCGTCGCGCTCGTGCCCCGGCACGTCGCGGCGAAGCCCCAGGCGGCTCGCCTGGTCGCGCTCCCGGTCGCGGCGGACGGCGCGGCGAACTGGATCGTCTCGCTGGTCACGACCCCTGACCGCCAGGACTCCCCGGCCCCGCACCTCACGGAGCTCCTCACCGACCCCGATCGCTGAGTGCTGGGTATGTGCGGTCTCGAATCGGTTCGAGGGCGCACATACCCAGCACTCAGCGGAAGGGGTCAGCAGGTGGTGGCGAGGGTCAGCCAGTCGGCCCGGTCGTTGTAGCCGCCGTCGCCCGCGTCGCCCGCGCGGAGGGACAGGTCGCGGACCCCGGTCACGTCCAGCTCGAAGTCGATCGCCGTGCCGCGCTCCACTGTGCCGCTGCTCCAGAGGGTCTCGCCGTCGCCGACGACGTCGAACGTCGCCGTGCCGCCCTCCGGCCCGACCGTGCCGACGACGTCGTCGATGCCGACGCTCCCGGTCAGCGCGGTGCACGCGCCCCCGAGGTAGTACCGGACGTGCGACGGGGTGGCGACGCCGATCCCGGTCTGATGCACGACGCCGGCCACCGTGAGCGGGCTGCCGCCGCCCACGCTCTGGTCGACCGTGGGCTCCATCCAGCCGCTGCTCGCGCTCACCCACGGGTGCCGCGAGAGCACGACGTCGCTGCCGGACGGCGCCGCGGGCGCGACCGTCACGTGGGACGGCGGCGTGGCGATCCGCCCGGAGCCGGACGAGACGGACGCCGCGACGTCGTACCCGCCGGTCTCGGTCCCGACCGGGACCGACACCGTGAACGCGACCGTGGCCGAGCCGCCCGGCCGCACCACCCGGGGCGCGGCACCCAGCGCGCGCGCCGACCAGCCCTCGGGAACCGCCAGCGAGACGCGCGGCGACCGCACGGCCGTGCCGCCGTCGTTGTGCAGCGTCACCTCGGTGGTCAGCCGGTCGCCGGCCGCGGCCAGCAGGTCGGTCGTGGGCGCCACGGCGTCGGCCCCGACGGCCGTGAAGGCGGGCGGGGCGGCGACCAGGCGCGGGACGCCGCCCGGCCGGGACGGCGTGACCCGCAGCAGCGCGGCGCCGTGCGCCGGGACCGCGGCGCGGAGCGTGCCCGAGGACTGCGTGCGGGCGTCGGTCCAGGTGTCGAGCACCTCGAACGAGCGGCCACGCAGGCCCAGGTCACGGGCGGTCGTGGCGACCTCGGCGGGCCGGTCGCCGCGGTTCAGCAGCGCGACGGCGACCGATCCGTCCGCGAGCGGCTTGGCCCACGTCTCGGTGGTGCCGGCGGCGCCGACGCGGGTGCCCTGGAGGCCGAGCCGGTCCTGGTCGATCGCCAGCACGTCCTCGTCGAGCAGGATGTCCATCGACTCCTGGCTGAGCGTGCGCGGGTCGCTGGAGATGACCAGCGGCGCGGCCGCGACGGTCCACAGCGACATCTGCGTGCGGAACTCCTCGGTGGTCATGCCGAGCTCCGGGCCCAGGTAGTCCGGGTCGCTGAACCGCCCCGGCCCCGCGACCTCCGGGTGCCGCGCGTTGGCGTCGAAGTTGCGCAGCACGTCCTTGAACTGGATCTGCCCCACGAAGCCGACGTCGGTGTAGGTGCGCCAGGACTCCGCGATGTCGGGCGCGTAGGTCCACGACCACGTGGACTGCTGCTCCTCGGGATAGTCGCCCCAGTCCGGCGAGGTCACGGGGTTGCACAGGTTGAAGATCATCGACCGGCCCGAGCTGTTGTCCCGCAGCGCCGCCGAGAAGGCGCTGAACGCCTCTTGCGGGTCCAGGCCGGCGGTGATGCCGCAGAGGAAGTCGACCTTGACGGCGTCGTACCCCCACTCCGCGAAGGTGTCGGCGTCGGTCTGGTAGTGGCCGCCGCTGCCCAGGCCGCACGTGCCGGGGATGTACGGGCCGGCGTCGGTGTAGATGCCGGCGCGCAGGCCACGGTCGTGGATCTCGTCCGCCAGCGCGGCCATGCCGTCGGGGAACCGCGCGGCGTCGCCCTGCAGGCGGCCGTCGGCGCCGCGCGGCACGTCGGCCTGCCAGCCGCCGTCGAGCCACACGATGTCGTAGCCCGCGTCCGCGAGGCCCGACGAGACGAGGAAGTCGGCCACGTCCAGCACCTCGTCGGCGGTGAAGTCGCCGCCGAGGCCGTAGTACGTGTTCCAGCCCTGGTAGGGCGTGGGGCTGGGGCTGTCGGACGCCGGGGCGGTCGCCGCGGGCGCGGGGCCGACGGCGGTAGGGGTGCCGCCGGCGGTAGCGGGGCCGCCGGCGAGCGCGGGGCCGACAGCAGGCGCGGCCGGTGCCGCCGAGGCGCCCGCCGCCAGGCCGGTCGCGGCCAGCGCCGTCGTGAGCAGGGCGGCACTCGTCCTCGCCGCCCAGGTTCGTACGGTGAACATCCAGGGTCTCCTGACGTCGTCGTCGGCTCGGCCAAGAGGCCGAGGGGAGGGAACCCGCCCAGCAAACCCCGGGCCCGGGCCCGACGGAATGCAGAGGACGACGCACCCGCCTGGACGATCCGACGCGGCGGCCTGCGAGGGCTCACCCGATGATCGGCAGAATGTCAGGTGGTCGGCACCTCGGGCTGCCGACCACCTGACATTCTGCCGACCACCCGGAATCGCCAGCGACGGCGCCGGCGGCAGCGGCAGCAGCGCCGGCAGCAGCGCCGGCAGCAGTGGCGGCAGCAGCAGCGCCGCAGCGGTGGTCAGCGGTCGTGGAGGCCGCGGCGGAAGTCCGTGGGGCTGCACGAGTGCACGCTGCGGAACTGCCGCGAGAAGTAGAACGGGTCGGGGTAGCCCACCGAGCGCGCGATGTCG
Source organism: Promicromonospora sp. NPDC110617 (assembly GCF_055598465.1). Classification (NCBI taxonomy): domain Bacteria; kingdom Bacillati; phylum Actinomycetota; class Actinomycetes; order Micrococcales; family Promicromonosporaceae; genus Promicromonospora; species Promicromonospora sp. NPDC110617. Next base: position 1,083,368 of record NZ_JBVKBM010000002.1, on the reverse strand, counting down.
GCGACGGGCAGCTCCGTGGTGATGAGCAGCTCGCACGCCCGGGCCATCCGCAGCCGCTTGACGTACTCGACCACGCCGCCGCCGGTCGCGGCCCGGAAGCGCGCGGAGAAGTGCGACGTGCTCAGGCCGAACCGGCGGGCCAGCGCCGCCACCTCGACGACGGCGTCCAGGTGCGTGCGCAGGTACTCCTGCGCGGCCCGGACCGGTTCGCCGCGCACCGGGCTGCCCGCGGCGGCGTCGGCCCCGACCTGCGCGAGCACCGACCACGCGGCGCCCGCGCAGCGCAGCAGGCTGGGGTAGGTCTCGTCGGTCTCCAGGGCGTCGACGACGCGTTCGAGGTCGGCGACGACCCGCACCAGGTCGTGCACCTCGACAACGGCGACGTCGTCCGGCCCGGCGTGCCCGGCCAGGTGCCGCTCGAACTCGGCGGCGTCGTCGCCCCGGACGTGCATCCACCAGATCGTCCATGGGTCGTCGTCGTCCGCCCAGTACTCGTGCGGCACGCCCGCGGGGATGACGAGCGCCTGAGCAGCGCCGATACGGTGCAGGCCGCCCGGGGTGCGGCACCAGCCGCGCCCGGCGGAGGACACGATGACGATGGTCCCGACGGCGCCCTGCCGGCGGACCCGCCCGTGGTTCGTGGCGTGCGGGAAATAGCCCGCGTCCGTGACCAGCAGGCGCGAGGTGGGGCCCGCCTTCGACGTCGCGCGGACCACGGTGGTCGGCAGCACGCGCAGGCGCTGCCCGGGGAAGCCGTCACGGATGCGCACCCCTGGAGGGTAGCGCCGTCCGCCCGCCCGCGTCAGGGGGCGTTGCCCGCCGGGGAATCGTCGGATCGTCCAGGCAAGTGCATCGATACGTCGCTTCCGGGGCGCCCCGGAGGTTCGTAGCGTCGGACCCATGCTCGATGTGGAGTCCATGCTCGACCTTCCCGCCCGGCCCGACGACCTGGCCGGCCGGGCCGCGGCCGCCTGGGAGGCGCCGCTCACCCTGACCACCTACGAACCCCTGCCGCCCGACCGGTTCCCGGCGTACCTGGACCGGCGCGTCTACCAGGGGTCGTCCGGCCGCGTGTACCCCCTGCCGTTCCACCACCAGATCGCCGACGAGCCCCACCCGCGCGACTGGCAGGCGGTGCACCTGGAGAACGAGTGGCTGCGCGTGGTCGTGCTGCCGGAGCTGGGCGGGCGCATCCACGTGGCCCGCGAGCGGGGCAGCGGCCGGGACTTCTTCTGGACCAACCCCGTGATCAAGCCCGCGCTGGTGGGCCTGGCGGGGCCGTGGGTGGCGGGCGGCGTGGAGCTCAACTGGCCGCAGCACCACCGCCCGGCCACCTACCTTCCGGTCGACGTCGAGATCGAGGAGGAGCCGGACGGCGCCGTCGTCGTCTGGTGCTCCGACCACGACCCGTTCACCCGGATGAAGGGCATGCACGGCGTCCGGCTGCGCCCCGACAGCGCGGTGCTGGAGCTGACGGTGCGGCTCTACAACCGCAGCGAGCTGCCGCAGTCGTTCCTGTGGTGGGCCAACGTGGCGGCCAAGGTGGACGACGACTACCAGTCCTTCTTCCCGCACGACGTGACGTACGTGGCCGACCACGCGCGGCGCGCGATCACCGCGTTCCCGCACGCGGACCGCCCCTACTACGGCGTGGACTACCCGGCGCTCGCGGACCGGGGCGGCGACCGCCTCGACTGGTACCGCAACATCCCGGTGCCCACCTCGTACATGTGCCTCGCGAGCGACGAGGAGTTCTTCGGCGGCTACGACCACGCGGCGCGGCTCGGTTTCGTGCACGTCGCCGACCGTGCCCTCTCGCCCGGCAAGAAGCAGTGGACCTGGGGCAACGCCCCGTTCGGCCACGCCTGGGACGCCAACCTGGCCGACGACGGCTCGCACTACGTCGAGCTCATGGCCGGCGTGTTCACCGACAACCAGCCCGACTTCGCGTACCTGGCCCCGGGCGAGACCAAGGTCTTCTCCCAGTACTGGTACCCGTTCCGCGACGTCGGCCCGGTGGACCGGGCCACGCTCGACGCCGCGGTCCGGCTGGAGCGGTCGGGTCCGGGCGGGGACGACGGTGCTGTGCCGACGACGACGGCGCGCGTCGGCGTCGTCGTGCCGCGCCCCCTGGACGATCTGACGGTCACGCTCTCGGCCGACGGCGCGGTGCTGACCACCGACGTCGTCGCCGTGGACCCCATCCGCCCGGCCCTGCTGAGCCACGAGGTCCCCGCCGGCACTGGCCCCCTGACGGTCACGGTGACCCACGGGGACCGGACCCTGGTCACCTGGACCGAGACTGAGGCCGAGACCGGGACCCCGGCCGGCACGCCCCGTGACGAGGCCGAGCCCGACCCCGCCGAGGAGCCGCCCGCCCCCGACGAGGTCGGCACCGTCGAGGAGCTGGCGCTCGTCGCGGCGCACCTCGACCTGTACCGGCACGCCACGCGCTCGCCCGAGCCGTACTGGCGCGCGGCCCTGGACCGGGACCCGGGGCACGTGGACAGCCGGGTGGGCCTGGCCCGGCGTGCCTACGTGGCGGGCGACGCGGAGGCGGCGCGCGACCACCTGGAGCGCGCCGTCGCGCGGCTGACCCGCCTGCACCGCAGCCCCCGCGACACCACGGCGGTCTACCTGCTCGGCCTGGTCCGCGAGGAGCTCGGCGACGTCCCGGGTGCCTACGACGCCTACGCCCAGGCCGCCTGGTCGCGGGCCTGGCGGGCCGCCGCGGGCTACCGGATGGCGCGGCTCGACGCACGCGCCGGGCGGCACGCGGCCGCCCTGGACCGGCTGGCCGACGTGCGCCGCACCGAGCCCGACCACCTCCAGGCGCTCGCGCTGAGCGTGGTGTGCCACGGTCGGCTGCGGCAGCACACCGACGCGGCGGCCACCCTCGCCGCCGCCCGCGCCCTCGACCCGCTCGACGCGTGGCTGCGGCACCTGGACGGGCAGCCCGCCAGCGGCGACGCCCAGACCCTGCTCGACGTCGCGATCGAGCTCGCCGGGGTGGGGGAGCACGACGCCGCGCTCGCGTGCCTGGACGAGGCGGAGTCCCGCGAGGACCACCGGCCCGCCGGGCAGACCGCCGTCCGGCCGCTGCTCGCCTACCACCGTGCGCACGTGCTGCGGCTGGCCGGGCGCCCGGACGAGGCCGCCGCCGAGCGGGCCCGGGCCCGCGGGGTGGACGCCGCCTGGTGCTTCCCGGGCCGGCTCGCGGACGCCGCGGTGCTGCGCGAAGCGGCCGGCGCCGCCCCGTCCGACGCCCGCGCGCGGTCGCTCCTGGGGCACTGGACCTACGCCGCCGGGCGCCGGGGCGATGCTCTCGCGCTGTGGCGCGCGGCCGTCGAGCGGGACCCGTCCGACGCCGTGGCCTGGCGCAACATCGGTCTGGCCGCCGTCAACCACGAGCGCGACCTGGCCGGCGCGGCCGAGGCCTACGACCGGGCGTGCGCCGTCGCGCCGGACGACGCCCGGCTGCGCTACGAACGCGACCAGCTCGCGGCGCTGACGGGGGTCGGTCCGGGGGAGCGGCTCGAGATGCTGCTCGGGGGTCTCGACAGGCTCGACCAGCGGGGTGCCGGTCTCGACCAGCGGGGCGGGCCTCTCGACCGCGACGACCTCGCCGTCGAGGCCCTGCACCTCATGGTCACCGAGGGCCGGGCCGCCGAGGCCCTGGCGATCCTCGGCGGCCGCCGGCTGCACCCGTGGGAGGGCGGCGAGGGTCAGGCGCTCCTGGCCTGGGACCGCGCGCAGACCCACCGCGCCCTGGACGCGCTCGCGGAGGGCCGGGCCGCGGACGCCGTCGGGCACGTGCGCGCCGCCCTCGCCCCGCCGCCGACCCTGGGAGAGGCACGCCACCCCCTCGCGAGCACGGCGAACCTGCACCTGCTGCTGGGCGACGCGCTCGCGGCGGCCGGCACGGACGCGGCCGGCACAGCGGAAGCCCGGGACGCGTGGCGCACCGCCGCGACCCAGCGCGGCGACTTCGTCGAGATGAGCACGCAGGAGCACGGCGAGCAGACCTTCTGGACGGTCCTCGCGCTGCGCCGCACCGGCGAGACCGCGGCCGCCGACGACCTGACGGCGGCGCTGCGCGCCTACCGCGACGCGTACGCCGTCGAGGTGCCGCGCGTCGACTACTTCGCCACCTCGCTGCCCGACCTCCTGCTGTTCGAGGAGGACCCGCTGCGCGTGCGCGACCGGCGTGTCCTCGTGCTGGACGCCCAGCTCGCGCTGCTGGCCGGCGACACCGCGACGGCCGAGGCCCTGTTGGGCCGCCCGGAGCTCGCGGCGTCGCGGCACGCGGCCGACCTGCGGCACGCCGTCGCCCGTCGCGGCGAGGCGCTGCTGCGCGGGCCCGCCGCCGTCGTCCGGGAGGCTGTGCACCCGGCCGCAGGAACCTGACGGGCGCGGACCGACCCGCGCCCGTGATCTGAGCAGTACCAGGTGCGCCAACGAGGGCGCACGGAGGAGGAACAAAGATGTCCAAGCGAACGATCACCCGCCGCGAGCTGCTCGCGGGCGGTATGACGCTGGGTGCGGCGAGCCTGCTGGCCGCATGCGTGGGGACGACGTCGGGCGGCAGCGGCGGTGGCGGGGGCGGCGCGAGCTCCGGCCTGATCACGCTGCAGAACTCGATCCAGGACGCGGACCCGAAGGCCGCCCTGGAGGCGCTGGTCAAGGCGTACCCCGGCGGCGACGTGACGATGAACTCGGTGGCCACCGAGCAGTTCCGGGCGCAGCTGACGAACTACCTGCGCTCCGGCGACTCGCCCGAGGTGCTGAGCTGGTACGCCGGGTCCGTGGCCCGGTCCTATGCCGAGGAGGGTCTGCTGCTCGACGTGTCGCCCCTGTGGGAGGGCGACGGCGCGTGCGCCGGGTACTCGGACGCGCTGCGCAGCCTGTCCAGCGACGCGTCGGGCAACCAGATCTTCGTGCCGACCAGCTACTACTGGTGGAGCGTCTTCTACAAGAAGTCGGCGTTCGAGAAGTGGGGCGTGGAGCCGCCCACGTCGTGGGACGAGTTCCACGCGCTGTGCGAGAACCTCAGCGGCCAGGGCATCGTGCCGCTGACCAACGGCCTGTCGTCCACGCCGTGGATGGCGTCGGGCTGGTTCGACTACCTGGACCTGCGGATCAACGGGGCCCAGTACCACCGGGAGCTGCTGGCCGGCGAGCACGCCTTCAACGACCCCGAGGTGGTGGCCGTCATGGAGGAGTACAAGCGGCTCATCCCGTACTTCGACAAGAACGCGGCCTCCTACACCGCGCAGGACGCCGCCACGCCCGTGGCCCAGGACAAGTCGGCCATGTACCTCGTCGGGGCGTTCGTCTCCGGCTACTTCCCCGAGGACCAGCGCGACGACCTCGACTTCTTCTCCGTGCCCGTCATCAACGACTCGGTGCCGACGGCCGAGGAGGCCCCGACCGACGGCTTCTTCGCCGCCGCCCGGAGCGACAACCACCAGGGCGCCCGGGACCTGCTGAGCTACCTCGCGTCCGCCGACTCGCAGCAGCAGTACATCGAGCAGTCCAAGTCCGCCAACCTGCCCACCTCGCCCGACGTCGACACCACGTCGTTCAGCCCGCTGGTGCAGAAGGGCATCGAGCTGCTGAACAACACCGAGGAGATCACGCAGTTCTTCAACCGCGACTCCTCGGACGCCCTCCAGGCCACCGCCGACACCGCCCTGACCAAGTTCCTCGCCGACCCGGGCTCCATGAAGAAGACCCTCGACGAGTGGCAGACGGCGGCCGAGGGGGTCTTCGCGTCGTGAGCGCGCAGCCGTCCACCGCGACCCGCCGCCCGAACCGGTTCGCCCGCGTCCCGCTGCTCGTCTGGGTGTTCCTGCTGGTCCCGTTCGTGGTCGAGCTGTTCTGGGTGTTCTGGCCGGCGGCCAACTCGTTCTCGCTCGCCCTGACCCGCTGGGACGGGATCGGTCTGGCCGAGCCCGTGGGCCTGCAGAACTTCCGCGACCTGGCCGCCGACCCGATCTTCCTGACCGCCCTGCGCAACAACGTGATCTGGGTGCTCGGCTTCGGCGGCCTGTCCGTGGTGGGCGGCCTCGCCCTCGCGGTCACCCTGAACAAGCCCGGCCCGATGGTGAGCCTCTACCGCAGCGCCATCTACCTGCCGATGGTCGTCTCGCTCGCCGTCAGCGGCCTGTTCTGGCGCGTCATGTACGCGCCCGACGGGCCGATCAACGGCACCCTCGGCCTGCTCGGTCTCGAGCACCTGGAACGCCAGTGGCTCGCCGACCCCGCCGTCGCCCTCGGGGCCGTGCTCATCGCCGCCGTCTGGCGCCAGGTCGGCTACATCATGGTGCTGTACCTGGCCGGCCTCAAGGGCACCGACGGCACGCTGGAGGAGGCCGCCGCCGTCGACGGCGCCAACGCGTGGCAGCGGTTCTGGCGCATCGTCATGCCGCAGCTGCGCGGCGTGAACATGGTCGTCTTCGCCGTGACCGTCATCGACTCGCTGCGCACCTTCGACATCGTCTGGGCGATGACCCGCGGCGGCCCCTACAACGAGACCCAGCTCCTGAGCACCTACATGTTCCAGCAGGCCTTCACCACGGGGAACCTCGGCTACGCCTCCGCCATCGCGGTGGTCATCTTCGCCCTCGCGATCGGCTTCATCATCACCTACCTCGCCCGCCAGGCCCGGACGGAGGACTGACATGTCAGCACTCGCCCCACCCGCCGCGACCGGCGCCCCGACGACGGCCAGCAGACGGCCCGCCGCCCGGCGGCGCCGGCCCAAGCCCGCCCGCTCGCCGTGGCTGCACGTCGCGATGGTCCCGGTCACGTTGCTGTGGCTGAGCCCCATCGTGTTCGTGCTGTTCGTCGCGGTGCGCTCCTACGACGACATCGCCGGCCGCGGCCTCGGCGCCCTCCCGGCGTCGTTCAGCCTCGACGGCTTCACCACCGCCCTGACCGCGGGCGGCGTGCTGCGCTCTCTCGGCAACAGCGTGCTCGTGACCGTGTGCGCCGTGATCCTCTCCCTGGCGCTGTCGTCGTTCGCCGCGTACGCCCTGAGCCGGTTCGACATCCCGTTCCGTCGGACCATCCTGCTCACCATGCTCGCCGGCAACCTGCTGCCCCCGCAGATCCTGCTCGTGCCGGTCGCGTCGATCACCGAGGCCATCGGCATCGGCGACACGCTCACCGCCCTCGTCGTGGTCCAGGTCGGGTTCGGCATCGGCTTCTACACCTTCGTGCTGCACGGGTTCATGCGCAGCCTCCCGAACGAGGTCTTCGAGGCCGCGCGGCTCGACGGCGCCGGCCCCGGCGGCATCTTCTGGCGCATCGTGCTGCCCCTGTCGCGGCCGTCCCTGGCGGCGCTCGCGGCCCTCGCCACGACCTGGATCTTCAACGACCTGATCTGGGCGATGACGGTGCTGCGCACCGAGGCGAAGTTCCCGATCACCGCGGCCCTGCTCAACCTGCAGGGCGGGTTCTCGAGCGCGTGGAACGTGGTGGCGGCGGGCTCGTTGATCGCGGCCGTGCCGACGGCGATCGTGTTCTTCCTGTTCCAGAAGCAGTTCGTGTCCGGACTTCTCGTAGGAGCCAACAAGTGACCTGGATTCTTCCGACCCGCTCGGGTCAGTACGTCGTGGGCGAGGCGCCGCGCGGGGCCGGGCTGGTTGCCGTCGGCTGGGGGCCCGGAGCCGACGGCGCGGTGCCGCCCGTGGCGGCGACGTCGTCCTTCGAGGCGGACCTCGACCTGCTGCCCCTGGAGGCCACGGCGCTCGGCACGCGCAACGTGCACGGCGCGGAGCTGGTGGTCCGGCGCGCGGACGGCGTCCGGGGCGCGCGCCTCGCCCTGACCGGCGAGGTCTCGCTCACCCAGGACGACGACGGCGGCACGCACCTGGTCTGCCCGCTCGCCGACGAGGTGCTCGGCCTCGGCGTGACCCTGCACCTCAGGACCCACCCGGACCACGACGTCGTGGAGAAGTGGACTCGCCTCGACAACCGTTCGGCGCAGCCGATCGAGGTGCTGCGCGGCTGGGGCGGGGCGTTCACCGTGCCGACGTCGGGCGGGGCGCAGGTGGACCTGCTCGGCGGGGCGTGGTCGCGGGAGTTCACGCCGTTCCGTACCGGTCTGGGCGCGGGCACCCTGAGCATCGGCAGCCGGCAGGGCATCACGTCGCACACGTACGCGCCGGTCGTGACGGTCGTGGCCGCCGGAACGGACGGGGTGGTCCGCTCCGCCGGAACGGACGCCCCCGTCCGGTACGGCGTCGCCCTCGCCTACAGCGGCTCGTGGCGGATGGCCCTCGACGCCGTCCCGTTCGCCGACCACGTCCGCGTCTCGGCCGGGCCGGACGACGAGTCGGGCATCCTCACCCTGGGCCCCGGCGCCACGCTGACCACCCCGGTCCTGGCCGGCGTGCGGGTCGACGGCGACGCCGACGATCTGGCGCAGGCCTGGCACGAGTACGAGGCGACCCTGGCCCGCACCCGCGGCCCCGAGCACCGGCCCGTCGTCTACAACTCGTGGTTCGCCACCACGTTCGACGTCCGCGTGGAGCACCAGCTCCGGCTCGCGCAGGCGGCGGCCGAGGTGGGCGCGGAGGTCTTCGTGGTCGACGACGGCTGGTTCCGCGGCCGCACGACCGACCGGGCCGCGCTGGGCGACTGGGAGGTCGACACCGAGCGCATCCCCGGCGGCCTCGGGCCGCTCGCCGACGGCGTCCAGGCGTTCGGCATGCGCTTCGGCCTCTGGGTCGAGCCCGAGGCGGTCAGCCCCGACAGCGACCTGTACCGCGCGCACCCCGAGTGGGCGCACCACGTGGACGGGCGTCCCCTGGAGACGCTGCGCCACCAGTACATGCTGAACCTCGGCCTGCCCGAGGTCGAGGAGTGGGTGCTCGGCACGCTGCGCCGGCTGCTGACCGACACCGACATCACGTACCTCAAGTGGGACATGAACCGCTCCATCGCCGACGGCGGGCGCACCGCCCCGGGCGGCGACGACTGGTCCTGGCGGCACACCCAGGCCTACTACCGGGTGCTCGACGCGCTGCGCGCCGAGTTCCCGCGGGTCACCGTCGAGGGCTGTGCGGGCGGCGGCGGCCGGATCGACCACGCCGTCCTCGCCCGGACCGACGTCGTCTGGCCCAGCGACGAGACCGGGCCGCGCGACCGGCTGGCGATCCAGCACGGGTTCCTGGGCGTGCTGCCCGCGTGGACCATGAGCTCGTGGGTCACCGACCTGCCTGACAACCTCGACGCCGACCGGCAGAGCGCACCGGCGAGCCTGGAGTTCCGGTTCGTCGTGGCCATGGCCGGCGTGCTCGGTATCGGGGCGGACCTCCTGGCCTGGGACGACGCGACCCGGAAGCGGGCGGCGTCGTTCGTGGACCTGTACCGCTCGATCCGCCCGGTGGTGCACACCGGGCGGGTCCGGCGGCACGGCGCCCCGGCCGACCCGGCGTGCGCGGTGCAGTACACGGGGACCGACACGGTGGTGGTGCTGGCCTGGCGTCGCACCGGTGCCCCGGGACTCACCGTGCGCCTGTGCGACCTGGACCCGGACGCGCAGTACCGGGTGCGGGGCGAGGACGAGGTGCGGACGGGCGCGGCCCTCGCGGCCGACGGCCTGGACGTGCCGTGGACCTGGCAGGACTGCGACGTCGTCCTGCTGGACCGGGTGTGACGGGGCCGGGCGCGGGCCGGCCGCTCACCGTCCGCACCGACCCGGCCCTCGGCGGCCGCTGGACCTCGCTGGCCACGCCGGAGCGCGAGTGGCTCTGGCGCAACCCGTGGGTCCCGGCGGCAGCCCGGACGGGGGTCGCCCCTGGCGACCCGTTCGTCGATGCCGGCGGCGGCGAGGAGTGCCTGCCGACGATCGGCGGGCCGAGCGACCACGGCGAGGTGTGGTCCCGGCCCTGGTCGGACGGCGGCGACGGCGCGGCGCGGGTCCGGGCCGGGAACCTCGCCCTGAGCCGCCGCCTCCGGGCGGACGACGGCGTGGTCCGCGCCCGCTACACGATCGACGGCCCGCCGGGCGCCGGCCTGCTGCACGCCGTGCACCTGCTGCTCGACCTCGGTCCGGACGCGCGCCTGGAGGTCCCCGGCCGCCCGGACACCCTGGTGGTCGAGTGGCCGGAGCCCGGAGCGACGCGGGCCGGCACCTGGCCCGACGGCAGGGGAGTGCCGCTCGACGTCCTCGGCCCGGACGACGGGACCGCCCGGTGCGCGGTGGTCGCGACCGACCGGCTCGACGTCGTGGACGGCGCCGACCGGCTCGTGCTGCGCTGGGGCGTCGGGTCGGGGTACGCCGCCCCGGTGTCTTTGGTGGTGTGGCGCAACCTCGGCGGCTGGCCCGACACCGGCCCGTACCGGTCGGTCGGCGTCGAACCCATGCTCGGGGCGGAGACGAACCTCGACCGCGCGGCCCCGGACCGGCTGGCCCACCTGGACGGGCACGGCCGGCTGGAGTGGTGGCTGGACGTGAGTGGAGGCGCACAGAATCTTCCACTGTAAGAATTTCGTCGCTACCATCGTCGGCGGTACTCAGCGACGCGGCCGCAACGGGGTGGCCGGGGAGAGGCCGTGCCGAACGAAGGAGTTCCATGCCGACGACGCCTGTGACATCCGTACAGCTCTACTCGGTCCGAGACGCGGTAGCTGACGACCTGGACGGCGCCGTGGCGCGCCTGGCCGAGATCGGCCTGCGGCACGTGGAGCCGTACGCCTTCCACGAGCGCACCGACGACTACCTGCGGGCGTTCGCGGCGACGGGCGTGACCGCGCCGTCGGGCCACGCACCCGTGCTCGCGGCCGAGACCCCAGAGGCGATCTTCGACGCCGCCGTCGCACTGGGGATGGCGACCGTGATCGACCCGTTCCTGCCCGCGGAGGAGTGGCAGACGGCCGACCAGGTGGCCCGGCTCGCCGAGCGGGTCAACGCCCTGGCGGCGCTCGCCGCGCACCGGGGTCTGGAGTTCGGGTACCACAACCACGCCTGGGAGCTGGGCACGCGCCTCGGCGACCGGCACGCCCTGGAGGTGTTCGTGGAGCACCTGGCGCCGGAGGTGGTGCTGGAGGTCGACACGTACTGGGCGGCCGTCGGGGGAGCGGACGTCCCGGCGCTGCTCGCGGCCCTGGGCGACCGGGTGCGCCTGATCCACGTCAAGGACGGCACGCTGGACGGTGACGTCGACCGGCAGCAGCCGGCCGGTTCGGGCGAGGTCGACGTGCCCGCCATCCTGGCTGCGGCCCCGGCGGCGACCCGGGTCATCGAGTTCGACGCCTACGGCGGGGACGTGTTCGAGGGCATCGCGGAGTCCCTGGCCTGGCTGACGGAGCACGACCGGTGAGCGGGCCGAACGCCGCGGGCGTCGGCATCGTCGGGGCCGGCAACATCTCGACCCAGTACCTGGAGAACCTGACGCGGTTCCCCGACGTCGAGGTGCGGTTCGTCGCCGACCTCGACCTCGCGCGTGCCGCCGAGCGGGCCCGGGAGTACGGCGTTCCGGCGTCCGGCAGCGTGGACGAGCTGCTGGCCCGGGACGACGTCGACGTGGTCGTGAACCTCACCGTCCCCGCGGTGCACACCGAGGTGGGGCACCGCATCCTGGCCGCCGGCAAGCACGTGTGGAGCGAGAAGCCGGTCGCGCTCGACGCCGACGGCGCGGCCGCTCTGCTGGCGGACGCCGAGGCGCGCGGCCTGCGCGTCGCGTGCGCCCCGGACACGGTGCTGGGTGCCGGCATCCAGACGGCGCTGCGGGCGATCGCGCGCGGCGACATCGGGGAGCCGCTGACGGCGACCACGATGTTCCACGTGCCCGGGCCGGAGTCCTGGCACCCGAGCCCCGACTTCCTGTTCGCGCTCGGCGGCGGCCCGCTGTTCGACATGGGGCCGTACTACGTGACCACGCTGGTGCACGTCCTCGGCTCCGCGACCCGGGTCCAGGCCGTGGCCTCCACCTCCCGGCAGACCCGCACCATCGGCAGCGGCCCCCGGGCGGGCGAGGTGTTCCCCGTCGAGGTGCCGACCCACCACGCCGCGATCATCGAGTTCGGCGAGGGGCGGTCGGCGCAGTCGACGTTCTCGTTCCAGCACGCGCTGCCCCGCAGCGGGTTCGTCGAGGTCAACGGCACCGAGGGCACGATCGTGCTGCCCGACCCGAACGGGTTCGACGGCGCGTCGTCCCTGTGGCGCTACGGCTCCGACGAGCCGACGGCGCTCCCGGCGTCCGGCCCGGAGTTCGGGCGCGGCGCCGGCGTCGTCGACCTGGTGCGCTCGATCCGCGACGGCGGCACCGAGCGGGCGTCGGGCGCGGTGGCGGCGCACGTCCTGGACATCCTGCTCGGGATCCGGGACGCCGCCGCGGCCGGACAACCGGTGAAGATCGCCTCAGCCGTCGGGCCGGTCGCGCCGCTGCCGGAGGGCTGGGACCCGGCCGAGGCGACGGGGTAGGGCCGGTACCGCCTCGCCGGGCCGGTCCGGTTCGCTCGGCGAGGCGGCGCGGGAAGCAAGGTGTACGCGGACGGCTCTGGCCGGGTGGGCTGAACTTCGTTCGGCCGTGACACGGCTTTGCCGGCTTAGCCGGACAGTCCGGTCGGGCCGGATTCGGCGGGTCCAGGACAGCCCGAATACAGCCCACCCGGCCAGTCCTCTCCGAGTACACCTCACTACCCGCGGTACACCTCGCAATCCGCGGTGGGACGCGACGAGACCTACTCCGGCGCCGCCGGGTGCTCGCTTCCGGGCAGCAGCCGTTCCAGGAGCTCCAGCGACCGCCGCACGTCCACGGCCTCCGGGTCCAGCAACCATTGGAGCTGGAGGCCGTCGGACGCCGCCGCGACCAGCGCGGCGGCGTCGTCCGGGTCGATGTCGGCGGCGATCACGCCGGAGGCCTGGCCCGCCCGGACCCGTTCGGCGAGGTCGGCGCGGACGCCCCGGAACCGGGCTCGCACGAACTCGCGGGTGTCCGGGTGCTGCTCCGCCTGGAGCGCGTCGGTGGTGAGCGTCGCGTACAGCTCGACCAGGCCGGGGATGGTCGCGTTGCGCTCGGCGCTGCGCTCCATCAGGGCGACCGCCGAGACCTCCTCCGGGGCCGCGGGCTCCGCGGCCCGGGCCTCGTGCGCCCGGTACACCTCGACGAGCAGCTCGTCGCGGTGCGCGAAGTAGTAGCGCAGCGCGGCGTGCGAGACGCCGATCGCCTCGCCGATGGCCCGCAGGGACGCGCCCACGCCGCGCTCGGCGAAGACGGCGATGGCGCTCGTGAGGATCTGGGCGCGCCGCTCCGGGGCCCTCCGGTACGACCGTGCCTGGGCTCCCGCGTCGCCGTTCACCATGGGGGCCATCGTACGAACGACCGCCAGGAATCCCCTGGGCGGGAGCGGGTGGAATGCGGTGCCCGTCCGCGGGGTTGCCGAGCGTATGACTACCTTCGGCATCATCGGAGCAGGACACATCGGCAGCCAGGTCGCCCGCGTGGCGATCGCGCAGGGCAACGAGGTCGTGATCGCCAACTCGCGCGGCCCCGAGACGCTCGCCGATCTCGTCGAGGAGCTCGGGCCCAAGGCCCGCGCCGCGACCGCGCAGGAGGCGGCAGAGGCCGCCGACGTCGCCGTGATCTCGGTGCCGCTGAAGGCCTACCGCGACATCCCGGTCGAGCCGCTCGCGGGCAAGGTCGTGCTCGACACCAATAACTACTACTGGGAGCGCGACGGCCACATCGAGGCCCTGGACCGCGGCGAGGCGACCACCGCCGGCCTGCTCCAGGAGCACCTGCCGACGTCCAAGGTCGTCAAGGCGTTCAACCACGTGAGTGTTGTCTGATCGGAACTAGCGGGGTACGACGTGGACCATAGCGCGGCGGGTCTTGTTTCGGGCACCCTCGACGGGCGTAATTCGCCCAGTCTTCACCTCGACACGGTCGATCAGGCGACGCAGGATGCTCCGCTGGTGCTCAACGGGGAGCGTGTCCCAGTCGTGTAGCGCCTCGGCCGCGATCACCTCGGGAGGGGTGTGGTCGGTCGCGTTCAGTCGCTCCTGCCGGCGCAGGAGCGTGGTGATCTTGGACTGGAGGTCGGCAAGGATGGACGGCCAGATCTCCTCGGGGATGAGGTCGGCGACGTAGCGCCGGGTCTGGCGGTCGAGGTCGGCCCGCGCAGCAGAGATCTCGGTGTCGAGCTGGGCGAGCTCATTGCTGCGGTCGGCCGCGGCGGCAGCTGCGAGGGCAACGGCGTCCTCGACACGGTCGGCGGTTTTCCGGAGCCACTTCATGACGTCGGCTTCGACGTTGGTTGAGACGGCGGCGCTGCGCGGGTGAACGAGCTCGTTCGCTGCACGTGCACAGAAGACGACCATGACCCCCTCGCGTTGCCGGCGGTAGGCCATCCGTCCGTTGCAGGGCTCTCCGTCTACGTCTGTCACGCATCGGACCAGGCCGACTAACAGGTGCTCGGATCGTTCGGCACGGGCGCTCTGTGGGCGTCCGCGCTCGGCGCGGGCTGCCTGGAACCTCTCCCAGGTGGCGGCGTCGATGACGGCCTCGTGCGCGCCGGCTCGGAAGATGCGCTGCTTACAGCTGCCTGTGGACGCGTGCTTGCGCTTGCACTCCGGGTCATGGTGGTTGAGCAGGCCGGCACCGAAGCCGGAGTCGAGCATGCGCCGGATCGTGGTGGAGGTCCATTTCCCCTTGCCCTTGACGTCGTTGCCGTAGTCGACGGGCCGTGTCCCAGTGTCCTTCATCCAGCCCGTGACGGCGTAGAACGAGTCGCCGGCGACGTAGCGACGGTATGCCTCGGCGAGCACGGGTCCGGTGATCGGGTCGGGCACGAAGCCGGTCTCGCGTGAGTAGCTGTAGCCGAAGCGTGGCCGTCCGTTGATGGGCAGGCCGCGCTCAAGGCGGTTCTGGTGCGTCTCGCGCCAGGTCTCACCGATCTGGTCGGCCTGGAACGCATTCACCTCGGCGAGCACGCCTCGCTGGAAGCGCCCCGCGCTGGTTGTGGCGTCGAGCTCCTCCGTCGCCGATTCCAGAATGCCGTGGGCCGATTCGATTCGGTCGACCGCGATTGCCCATCGGACGCGGTTTCGGGCGAAGCGCGAGTATTTCCAGGCCACGATGCCGTCGACCTCGCCGGCCTCGACACGTTCGATCTGTGCGTCGAGTGTGGGCCACCATGCGGAGCGGCGCTGGGAGCCGGACTGGTCGATGGCCTCGACGGTGTCGACGATTTTCCAGCCGCGTCGTGGTGCATCGCGTTCGATGGCTGCCAGCTGCAGCTCGGGGGACAGGAGCTGTTCCCCGCGGTCGCCTTCGTCGGACACGCGGATGATCGCGATGACGCGCCGGAGCGCGCGCGGGACGGCGGCGAGTTGTGCGCCCATTTGTACCTCCTCGTCGGTTTTGTAAAGCACTCGATGAATTCGCATTCAAATGGGTGATGTCATCACATGGGATATCAATTCACCCGGGTGATCGGTACTGGGAAAAGTCGGACAAGTGGCGCATTCGGCCGGGTGGCGAGTTGCAGACTTACGTGCATGCCACATACGGGGGAAAACAGGGGCAAGGGTGTCCTGCGGGGGAAGTGCCCAGAGACGAGCTGCTGGGCAACGTGGTGCCTGCTACATCCAGCTCACGTCACCGGGAGCGTCCGCCCCGACGACGAACCGACTGTCCGTGGACGCGCGACGGGGCTGCATTCGTGTCCCCGGGCGCGAGCGATGTTGGATGCGGCGAACCGACGCCGGCACCCGAAGGTGTGCCGGGTGCGCCGGGTGCGGGTCGGGCGAGCGCGCGCATGCGGTCTTGGATGATCGTGACCAGCTCCATGCTGGTCAAGCCTCCTAGGTAGGCGATGGCGTCGATGAGGTCGGTGTCGGGCGGTCGGACGCCCGACACGTGCTCGGAGATCACGCTCTGGGACTTGCTGAGCAGTTTGGCGACGGCGGTCTGGGTGACCCCGCGCTCAACCCTCACGTCGTTCAGGTGGCGCGCGAACTCGCGCGAGAAGTCACTTGGCATGCCACGAGGGTATCGACTATTCGAGATCACCCGCTAGGTCACCTTGCGAGAGTATCGATAGTTCGATACGTTCGCGCCATGAAGCCGTTCGTCAGGAGCCGCGACGTCGTGGCCGAGCAGATCCAAGTGCGACTCAAGGTCGCGGGCCAGTCGCAGGCGTCCCTCGCCAGCTACATCGGCAGAACCCCAACGACCGTCTCGGAGAAGCTCGCCGGCAAGCGCCCGTTCAACACGGACGAGCTGGACCGGATCGCCGAGTTCCTCGGCGTCGAGGTCAAGGAGCTTTTCGCGCGCCGCACTATCGCCATTGTCGCGGCCTGACGTATCGAATAGTCGATACGTGTTCGCCCGCCTACGAAACCGAGAGGGGACCTGTGAGCACCGAGCTCAAGCCGGGTGACGTCGCCGCGCTGGCGCCGTCGGACAAGGCGATCGAGGACGCCGGCCGCCTCCTCTTCGAGGCCCGTCGGATCCGTGACTCCCTGCCCGTCGAGGAGGCTGCGCGCCGCGCGGTCCGCCCGGGCGGGAAGTCGTACGAGGAGCTCGTCGAGCTGATCCGCGCCCAGCGCGCGCACTGGCCCACCGAATCCGCTGCCTGACCGCAGACACAGCAAAGCCCCGGGTCACCCACCAAGACGTCCCGGGGCCCTACCGATCACTCAGAAGGAGTGTACGAGATGCACCAGTCGAAGACCGAGAGCCTGGCCGTGAGCACCACTGCTCGCGGCATGGCCAAGGACGCCCTGGCGGCTGCGACCGCCCGCGGCGCCGAGGGCGACGAGGCCGTCGCCGTCGCGCGCAAGACGGTGTGGCAGGAGCGGTGGCGCTCCGTCCTCGCCGGCGACGACACGATGGCGCAGGCCTGGCTCGACGCCCTGGCCTACCTCGGGGACAAGGGCGGCATCCGCGCCCTGGCCGACCGCGCCGCCGCGGCGGTGAAGGCATGAGCGCCGCCCTGGAGCCGGGCGAGATCCTCGGCTACGCGATCGCGGAGACCCGCGAGGAGTGGACCGTCGCGGGGGCGGACATCTGGTCGAGCGCCGACGTCGTCGACGGCACGCCCAGCGACCACACCCTGCACGACGGCGGGGCGCTGTTCGACGACGCCGCCGACGCCCAGGCGGCCGTCGACGAGTTGCGCACCCAGCACGCCGGCACCGGCCGCACGTACAAGGTCGTCGAGGTCCGCGTCCTGCCCGCCGAGCCGGAGCCCCTCGAGGTCACCGTGACTGACCAGCCGACCCTGTCGCAGTCCGTCTACACCTGTGACGAGCACATGCTCGTCATGATCTGCACGTCCGACGCGACGGACGAGGAGCACGAGGAGCACCTCGCCGCCGTCGAGGCGCACGAGGAGGAGCACCGCCGCGCCGACGAGCTGGCCGCCCAGGACCTGGCGCCGGCGACCGGCACGCCGGCGCTCGCGGCCCACCGGATGCTCGCCACGGCGGACGCCGCCACGGCGGAGCCGCGCGAGCTGCCCGAGCTGCCGCAGCGCACGCGCGGCGCCTCGTTCGCCACCTTCACGCCGGGCGACCACGTCCGCATCGTCCACGCCGACGGCTACGCCGAGGCCGAGAGCCTCGTCGGCCGCCCGGGCAAGGTGGTCGCCGTCGGGCCCCTGCCCGACCTGTACACGGTCGCCGTCGGCAGTGGCCTGCTCGTCCTGCACGCCGACGCCCTGACCCTGGACCTGGCCGCCGAGGGCGAGCAGGCCCTGGCGGCAGCCGCCGAGCCCGACGGCGCCGACGACGGCACGACCCCCTCGGCTCGCGCCGAGGTGCGCTGCCCGGAGTGCGCAGGCCTGAACGGCGCGCACGGATCGGTGCACGTCCGGTTCGAGCAGGGCGGCGGCGGGTGGAACCGCCCCTGCTCTCGCGCGGTCCCCAAGCCCCAGCAGACCCCCGCCGACGTCGTGGTCATCGACCGCGCCCCGATGGTCGTCGCTACGACGGCCCCGGTCGTGGTGCCGGACCGGCCTCGCCGCCGGCGGCTGATCCGCCGCGCCGCGACGCTGCTCGCGGTCGCCGTGGTCACGCTGTTCGTCGTCTTCGGCATCGTGGGGACGACGGCGCCGGCCGCCCCGTCCGTCGAGTTCGTGACCGTGACCCGCGAGGTCCCGGTCACGACCCCGACCGCGTGCCTGGCCGCCCTGGACGCGACCGACGCGGCCTGGGCCGACCAGGAGCAGCGCGACGCCGACGCCGACGAGCTGTCCTCCCTCGCGACGGTCACCCTGATCGACGCGATCGAGCAGAGCAGCAGCACCGGCGTCACCGCGGCGACCGAGGACATCGCGGACCTCAAGGCCGAGGTGTGGGCCGCGGATGGCCGGGTGCGCGAGCACCGCGGCGAGGCCGAGCTCGAAGCCGAGGAGTGCCGCGCGGCGTCCGAGCGGACGCTGCCGGCCTCCCGCGGCACGGTCGACCCGACGCCGGCCGGGGGTGCCCAGTGAGCGCCCGCCGGCACCACCCCGCGCGCCGGATGTCCGCGCTGGTCACGATCGCGAGCCTGCTGATCCTGGGCTACGTCGTCGTGGTGGGCTTCGCGATCGGGGGCTCCCTGTGAACGCCCTGCGCACCCTGCGCCGTCGCCACGGCGCGCCCAAGGCCCGGCACGCGAACCGCCCCGGCCAGCCGCGCATCGCGCTGCCCCCGTGGGTCGAGATCTCGGACGCCCCCGCCCGGCCGATGCCGTGGGACACCCGCGACCAGCCCGAACCGGTCCTGACCGGTGAGCAGCGCGACGCCCTGCACCGCCAGCTGCGGACCGACCTGCAGGCGAAGCTCATCGTCGCCGACGCCGACCTCGTGGCCGCCGCCGTGGCCGCACGGGCGGCCACCAACCCACGGGATCACATCGACCGCACGATGTGCCACGACTGCGGCGACTGGTACTGGACCGGCGACGAGCACACCTGCTCGACGCCGGCCCCGGCCCCGGGCGCGTCCCCGCACGACGTGCTCGCCGCGGCGCTGCCCGACCACGGCCTGGCGCGGCCGGAGCTGGGCGATGCCTTCGCCCAGGCGGCCGTGGCCACGAGCCGAGCCCGCGTGCGCGACCTCGACGCCGATGCCCGATCCCGCACCATCTCCGCCCGCATCGTCGGCCTGGCCCAGGCCTCCGACCTCGTCGCCCGCTGGAGGAAGAAGTGACCGAGCTGACGCTGCTGCACGAGCAGCTGCCGCCCGCCCTGCCGATCGGCGCGCCCGCGCCGTCCGCCCTGTTCCTCGAGGCGGCGATCGCCGACGGGCACTGGACGGTCGAGTCCCACACCGCGCCAGGCCTGACCTGGCGCGCCCCGCTGGAGCCCCGGCCGATCGTCCTGGGCCCCAGCGCCGACCACCCCGACCTGCGCCCGGCGCTCGCCCTCGACCTCGGGTCGTGGGTCGCCGGCCGCCGGCACGGGCTCGCCGTGGGGGAGGCCCGGACCGACCTGGACGAGGGCACGCTCTGGTACGCCCTCGCCCCGGACATGGCCACCGCGCACGAGCGCCTGGCCTTCCTGGTGGAGGCCGCCGCGCGGTGGGACCACGCCCTCGCCGAGTACGCGACGGAGCTGGCCTCGTGACGGCGTGCGACCGGTGCGGCGCCCCCGGGGCGGGCTCGCTGTGCGGGACGTGCCGCGACGAGCTCGCGCGCGCTTCGCTCGACGCGATCGCCCGCGACGCCGCCGCCCGCGCCCGAGACGGCGGGGGTGCCTCGTGACGCGCCAGATGGCCCTGTCCCGGTCCCCGTTCGAGACCCAGGCGTGCAAGGACGGGTGCGGCGAGCAGGTGCGCCTGGTGCGCCTGGTGCGCGATGTGCCGACCAAGGGCGAACCGACGTACGTCCCGCTCGTGGTGGGCTACCCGACCTACCACGGCGGCGTCGCGCCGTCACACGCGCTGTCCGCCGGCCGGAAGACCGTCCGGGCGCTGCGCCGCGGCGAGCGGCCGGACCCGACCGAGCACCCCGCGCTGATCCATCACGCGGTGTGCGCGGCGACCCGGCCGGCGCCGTCACCCGTCTACTCCATCGCCGTCGACGACGTCGACGAGCCGGACGACGGCGGTGACTGGTGACGGCGCCCGGCCGGGTGACGGCGCAGCGGATCCTCGACGAGATGGTGCGCCTCGGGTTCGCCGAGGGGTACACCGCCGCGCTGTACGCCCGCCGTCGCGCCGCGCGTGACGCCGTGCTCGCGCTGCTCGCGGGTGACGTCACCACCGCGACCGACCTCGCGCACGCGCACGAGCTGCTCGACGCGACCGCCGAGGCCGCGTACGCCGCCGGTGGTGACGGCCAGCGCGCCGTCACCACCACGACGGGTGACGCCGCGCCCGCCGCCGTCACCACCGACCGGGGTGACGCCGCGTCCGACGCCGTCACCCCGGCGGTGACGCGCGCGTGCGCGCACTGCGGCAAGCCGTTCCTGCCGACGTCACCGACGCAGGAGTACTGCAAGCCGTCACACCGCAACCTCGCCTACCGCGCCCGCATGCGCGAGCGCGAACGAGCGGCGTCACCACCCGGCGTCGACGACGCCGGCGGCGGCTGAGCGCCGTCACCAGAACCACCTGCAACACCAGCACCACGAAGGGGGCCCGCATGATCACGAACCACGAGCGCGAAGAGGCACGAGGCGTCACACCGGCGCCGTACTACCAGGACGACCAGGTGACGCTGTACCACGGCAACTGCCTGGAGGTGACGGCGTGGCTCACGGCCGACGTCCTGATCACCGACCCGCCCTACGGCCTCGACGCGCACCTGTCCCACGCGGCTCGCACCGACGCGACGCCCGAGCGCCGGCGCGCGATCGCCAAGCCGGACTGGGACAAGGACCTGGTCGTGCGCGACGCCGCGCTCGAGGCGTGGGCCCGCAGCGGGCACGGCGGCGACCGGCCCTACGCGATCTTCGGATCCCCCGCCCGGATCGACGCCGCCCCGCGGTTCCGTGAGTTCCCGCTCATCTGGGACAAGGGCAGCGTCGGCATGGGCGACACCCGGTTCCCCTGGGGCCGCGGGTACGAGCTGATCTACATCGCCGGCGGCGGCTGGAACGGCAAGCGCGAGTCCCCGATCCTGCGCGCCGTCCACTCCTCCTCCGCGCCGAACCGCATCGGGCACCCCACCCCCAAGCCGCTGCAGCTCATGGAGTCCCTGATCTCCAAGGCCCCCGCCGGCGTCATCGCGGACCCGTTCACCGGGTCCGGCTCCACCCTCGTCGCCGCCAAGGCGCTCGGCCGCCGCGCGATCGGCATCGAGCTCGACGAGAAGTACTGCGAGATCGCCGCCCGGCGCCTCGCCCAGGACGTACTCGACCTCGAAGGACTGGCATGACCACCACGACCCACGACCCGCGCGTCGACGACATGACCGAGACGGCACTGCGCGCCGGCGTCGAGCAGCTCGCCCGCGCCCTGCGCTGGAACCTCCAGCACGGCACCTGGCGCTCGCCGATGCTCGTCCTGCACCGCCCGGGCCGGCCCGGCCAGACCATCTGGCGCGCCCTGCTCCCGGCGGACGGCGAGCTGTCGCCCGCCCAGCAGAAGTGGATCGCGGCCCTGACGAAGGCCTCCGGCGACGTCGGCGTCTGGCGGCCGGCCGACCTCCTCGACGGCACCATCCGCACCCAGCTCATGAAGCAGCCCACGAAGGAGCCCAAGGCATGACCGCCCGATCCCACAGCCGCCAGCGACAGCGCGACGAGCGCCGCGAGGCCGCCCGTCGCCGCCGCGCCGCGGAACGCCGCGGCTACAACCCGAGGCCGGCGCGCGACGTCGACGAGCTCGAGGCCGCCCGCGCCGAGAACGAGACCAGGAAGGGGTACGGCCGTGGCTGACCTGGTAAGCCCGCAGGAGATCGAGACGCTCGTCGGCGCCCGGCGGGAGGACGTGCGACACCTCGGCCGCGCGGTGTCGAGCACCGACACGATCTACGTCCTGCACTCGCGCCAGTGCCGCGACCTGTTCGAGGACCTCCGCGACTGCCCGTTCTCCGCCGCCCTGGACGGCGGCACCGACCTCACGCGCTGGCACGACGCGATCGACCGGCCCGTCGTCCTGGAGATCGCCGCCGGCGGCCTCGTCCCGTCCCGCCAGGAGGCATGGGTGGTGCAGGACAACAAGTACGGGCGGCCGATCGGCCGGCGCGGCGGGTACGACACCAAGCGCGAGGCGCGGCAGGCCTTCCCGTCCTACTCCCGCTACACGGTCTCGCCCGCCGTGCGCCCGGTCGAGCCCGCCGAGACCCTCGACTGGGGCTCGGCCGACCCCGCGCTGCTGGTCATCCTCCTCGGCGCGCTGTGCGCCGTCGGCCTGGTCGCCGGCGTGCTCGCCCTGGTCGACGGGCTCCTGTCATGACCGAGCCGAAGAACGAAGCCCCGGCCGGTCCGACCCGGCGCGATCGCGCCGTCGCCGCGTTCGTGTCCCGCACGAAGCACTACGACCTCGTGGCGTACCGGGTGATCCTCGAGGAGGGCCTGGACGCCGCGCTGGACGTGCTGCTCGACGTCGACGAGCTCGCGCGTGCCGCCGACCCGGAGGCCTTCGAGCCCTTCGAGCCCAAGAGCGAGCGGCACGCCCGCCTGCGCGGCTTCCAGATGGCAGCACGCCAGCTCCTCGCCCGCGAGCACGCCGAGCGGATCCGCGCACACCTGCTCGAGGCGCGCCGTGGTTAGCCGCCTGCGGGTGTACGAGGTCACCGAGGCGTACCGCGTCGTCGGCTCGGCCCAGGTCGAGGCGTTCTCCGCCCGCGAGGCGGCGCAGCTGGTCCGCGACGGCAAGGTCGAGTTGACGTTCGCCGAAGCGGACGGCGCCGGCGCACCACGGGCCCGGCTGCTGCCCGACGTGAAGCCGTCCGGGCAGCAGTGCACGCCCCGCCAGTGGGCGCTGCTGGCCGACCTCAACAGGTCGAAGGCGCCCCGGTCGTGGGTCGTCGCGCACCGCACCACCCACGGGGCGGCCGTCATCGTCGTGCAGACCATTCTCGGCCCGCGGTGGAGCTCCGGCGTGTCCTACCCGGTCACGATCACCCCGCTCGTCGACGCCGGCCTGGTCGAGCTCGGCAACCTCGAGGAGATCCCCGGCTGGGGCGCCAAGGGCTACCACGGCCGCGGACGCCCCATCGCCCTCACCGAGACCGGCGAGGCGCTCGCGGCTACCGGGGGCGCCCGGTGAGCCACCTGACCCCGTTCCGTCGCTGGCGCATCCGTCGCCGGATCGCCCGCAAGGCCCGCGCCGCCGGCTTCGAGCTGCAGCGGTGGCAGCTCGACGTGCTCGTCGACTACATGACGCTGCGGGCCACCAGTGACTGACACCGCGACGGACGAGGCACCCGCGACCGCGGTCCGGCTCTGGTGCCACCAGTGCAAGACCCACGTGCCCATCCGCCCCTCGCGCGTCACGCGCGGGCAGCGCCGGCCGACCGTCTTCCACGTCACCCCGGACGCCTGGGACGCGCACCGGGCCACCCACACCGCCCCGACCACCAAGGAGACCTGACCGATGACCGCGAACGCCCACCGCCCCCCGTGCACCGACGGCGACCACTGCGGCGAAGCCTCGGCCTGCCCGCCCCCGACGCCGACGAGCCCGGCCGAGGACACCCCCAGTGGGCAGGAGCCGGTGAAGCTGGCCACCGGCGGGCCGATCACCACCAAGGGGCTGTACCTCGTGGGCGAGCACCCGACGGGGTGCGTCATCCCCACCGGCGCCGGCGTGCCTCGCCGTGAGGTCGACGCCGCCGGCGACCGGGGGAGCGGCGTCGGGCTCGGGGAGGCGATCCGGGCGATCATCCCCACCGCGTACCTGGCTGACGACGGGTACTTCGGCGTCACCGCGGTCGAGGTGCGGGACCTCGCCGACCGGGCTGACGCGCTGGAGGCATCGCACGGCAAGCTCGTGAAGGCCCTCAAGCG
The DNA here is from genome assembly GCF_055598465.1 of Promicromonospora sp. NPDC110617. Classification (NCBI taxonomy): domain Bacteria; kingdom Bacillati; phylum Actinomycetota; class Actinomycetes; order Micrococcales; family Promicromonosporaceae; genus Promicromonospora; species Promicromonospora sp. NPDC110617. Next base: position 1,059,467 of record NZ_JBVKBM010000002.1, on the reverse strand, counting down.
CGTGGGCAAGCAGCTCCGCGACGCGCGCGACAACCCCCGCGACGAGCACCACACGATGGCCGAGCTCTACGAGTACCGGATGCTCTACAACGCCCACGCGGCCGAGGGCTGGGCGCAGCAGGGCAAGGCCGTGAAGTCCTGGCGGCACAGCGACGGCGAAGAGTGCTTCGGTGGTGGATGGTTCATCGTCGTCGTCGACCTGCACCCGCACGGCCAGGTCTCCAACCACTACCCCGCCGCCGACTGGGACCTGTTCCACGTCCCCGAGGTCGACCGCGCACCCGACTGGGACGGGCACACGCCCGCCGAAGCGGCCCGACGGCTGCGTGCGGCGCTCGCGGCCCCCGCCGTCGAGCCCAAAGCGTGGCCGTTCAAGCCGGGCGACGTCCTAGACGCCGCCGAGGTCCCGGTCACGAAGTGGCTGGCGTGCGCGCCGGTCGACACCGTCATCGCTGACCGGTTCGGCGAGCGGCACACGAAGCGCGCCATGCACCACCCCTGGGCCTCTGGCGGCGTCACGCGCCCCTCGGTCTACCTGGCCGGCGCAGGCCCCCTGACCGTCGTCAGCGTGCCCGAGGAGGCCTGATCACCCATGGCGCTCGCCGACCGGTCGAGACCCGCGCGCGGACCGCCGCGCGCCACCGATACCTGCCCTACCACGCAAGGAGCTACCGTTCGTGCCGTTCTTTCAGGTGGATGACCAGCTGCCGGTCAACCCCAAGACGAGGAAGCTCGTCGCCCGCACTCTCGCCGGGGACCTTCGAGGTCTGGCCGCGCTGGGACTGTGGACGGAGGCGGGTTCCTCGACTCAGGCGTCGTTGACCGATGGCCTGCTGTCGCTGCCTGACCTGGTCGCGGTCGCGTACCACGTGCCCACCATCGAGGAGCTCGCCGGCCTGCTGGTCGACGCTGGGTTCTGGCATGGCCCCGGGCACACGTGCGAGATCTGCCCAGCAGTGCCTGCCGGGCACTGGCGGTTTCACGACTGGTTCCAGATGCGGTACGACCCGGGCGAGATCCACAAGCTCAACCGCCGCAAGCGGGCCGAGCTGGCCAAGCCGGAGCTCGTCAACGCGGTCTGGGCGCGCGACGCGCTCCCGGGCACGCACAAGAAGGGCGCCGAGCACGCGGCCTGCCGCTACTGCGGCAAGACCGTGAAGAGGAAGGACACGCGCTCACCGGAGCCGGATCGCGGGACGATCGATCACGTCGACCCGATGAAGGCTCAGGGTGTGCGCAACCTCGTGGTGGCCTGCAAGGGCTGCAACGGGAGCAAGGGGAAGCGGACTCCGGCCCAGGCCGGCATGACGCTGCGCCCGGCGCCACGCGCGACCGAGCTCGACCCGCTCACGCCCGCTGAGGCGACGTCGGACGCTGGGACCACGGTCTCGCCCGACGTCGCCCCGGTGGCCGCTGTGAGCACCGCTGTCTCGCCCGTGGTGGGCCCGGCTGCTGAGACCACTGTCTCGCCCGAGCCCGCACCGGACGCTGAGGCTGACCTGTGGTCGAATAGTTCGCGAATAGTTGGCGCCCCGGAATTAACCGTCCCGGACCAGGCGCAGCGCCCGCCGACCAGACCAGAGACGGACCAGCTGGAAACCGACTGGTCTTCCAGCCCCCAGAAGTCTCCTCGCGCGCGTGTCACGCGCGGGGCAGGGTCAGGGGGAGGGTCTTCTCCTGGGTTAGTCCTGGGACAGGGGGAGGGTTCCTCGCCGTCACCTGGATCTCCATCTGCCCGCCGGCGGAAGCGTCGACGGGGCAAGGGAGGCCGCAAGACCACGACCCCCGCTCCCAACCCGGCACCCGAACCTGCGCCCGCGCCTGCCCCGACCTGGGATGCCGGCGACGTCGAGGTGGTGCCCGAGGTGGACCGGTTCGGTTCCCCCTGGCACGGGTGGCGTGGCCCGGCATCCCCGCTGGGCGACGAGCACCTGTGCAGCCGGCACGGGCTCCCAGAGCCGTGCCGCAAGTGCAACGACGAGATGAGGGAGGCCCTCGCATGAAGCTGTCCAAGTGCCAGGTGACGCCGCGCTGCGACCAGATGGTGCCGCCCGGGATGGTGGTGTGCGGCCGGCACGCCGACGAGCTCGCGCTCGAGCTGCTCGGCACCGGCTCGCTGGCCGACGCCCTCGAGGACGCCACGATCAAGGCGCAACACTTCTCGTCGTCGACGCCGGCTCCCGGCAACCCCGACGAGTCGCCCGTCCCGTTCAACTCCCGGGCCAGCAGCGCCCGCACCGAGCTGATCGACCGCCTCCGGGAGGCCGCCGACCACATCGCCACCGAGCGCGGGCTGTTCCGTCCGCTGGACACCCCGAAGGCGCTCGGCCACTGGCTGGCCGCCCAGGTGCCCTGGATGCGCGCGCAGTACGACGGCGCCGAGATGGTCGACCACCTGTTTGCCGTGCTGCACACCGCGGCGATCACGGTCGACCGGCCACCGGACCGGCTCTACCTCGGCCGGTGCGTCGGCACCGTGCAGCTCGAGGACGGCCGGCAGCAGCCGTGCACCGAGGAGCTGTACTCCGTGGCCACGCGGCCCGAGTTCACGTGCCGGCGGTGCGGATGGATCTACACGATCGCCGAGCGTCGCGCCCGCCTGCTCGGCCTCGCGGCCGGCCTCCAGCTGGGCGCCACCGACTGCGCCCGAGCGCTGGTCGGACTGGGCCTGGACGTCACGCCGTCGCGCGTGCGCGAGTACAAGTCCCGCGGCCTGATCGAGCCCGTGCACGACGGCGCCGGCAACGAGCTGCGCGTCAACGGGCACCCCGTCTACCGGGTCGCCGAGGTCCTGGCCGTGGTCGAGCGCATCGCCCGGGGCCGGGGGCAGGACACCACCGACGTCGACCGGCTGCGCACGATCACCGCAGCCCCGCAGGAGCGCGCCACGTAGCGTGTCGCTCGATCGTGTCGGTCGTCTGCGCTAATGTGTGTCACGGTCGCAAGAAGTGGCGGAAGGCCCGATCACCCCTCACGGTGTCGGGCCTTCGTCGTCCACCACCGAACGGAGGTGGGCACGATGGCGACGTCGCGCACCGGCACCGCGAACTGGAAGCGCGTGCAGCGCACGGTGATCGCCGAAGCACTGCACAACGGCATCACCACCTGCCCGCTGTGCTCGTTGCCGCTGCACTACGTGCCGCGCAGCCTGGAGAACTACAACCCGCGCCGCGCCGAGGTCGACCACATCGTCCCCGTCGAGGACGGCGGCCAGGACGCCGTCGAGAACGCCCGCGTGATCTGCGCCGACTGCAACAAGCGCCGGCGCTCGCGGCGCCGCAACCGAGCCAACCTGCCCGACGGCTGGCCCGAGCCGCTGCACTCCAACATCTGGTGAGACCCGGGGGAGGCACCCCTCCCACCCCCAAGGGGGTCGCTGCCCGGGGTATTGCGCGATCTATCCACGAATTTTTTCCACGAGCGTTTCCGCAGGTCAGAGCGTTGCGCCGCAACGGCGTCTACCCGCGCGCCAACCTCACCCGAACATAACCCCAGGTCACAGACCCGTAGCCGTTACACTTGAGATATGAGGTCATGCGGCAGGTGCGGCGGCAAGATCGACGCGCTCATGCGCGCCGACGCCGAGTACTGCACCACGCGCTGCCGCGTCGCCGCGCACCGTGCCCGCGTCCGCGCGCAGCTGCCCGCGCAGCTCACCGACACCGCCCGCTGGGTGCGCGCCGACGGCAAGCGGCCCATCACGACCGCCGGCACGCCGGCGTCCTCGACGGACCCGTCGACCTGGTGCACGTTCACCGCCGCACGGCGCTCGCGGGCCGGCGACGGCATGGGCGTCATGCTCGGCGCCGGCCTGGGCTGCTACGACCTGGACGGCGTCACCGACGCGCAGGCCGCGGCGTTCCTGGCGACCGTGACCGAGCCCGTGCTGTACGTCGAGCGCAGCGTGTCGGGCCGCGGCGTGCACGTGTTCATCGAGGCGCCCGAGGTGCGCGGCTGGCGCCGCACGCTGCAGCTGGACGGCGAGCCGATCAAGGTCGAGCGGTACACGCGCGAGCGGTTCATCCGCACGACCCAGGAGCGCCTGACGATCTGAGCGGGGGTGTGCACATGCCCTCCGAGCAGAGCGTGCCCAACGCCGTGCAGAACGCCGTGAAGAACGGCGACCGCCGCGCGGTCCTGGTCGCCATGCGCGACGTCGTCGCCGCGGCGATCGACTCCGAGAAGACCTCACCGCGCGACCTCGCGTCCCTGACCCGCCGGCTGATGGACATCGCCCGAGAGATCGAGGCGATCGACGCGGAGGAGCGGGAGGCCGGCGATGACAGCGACCTCGACCCGGAGGAGGAGTTCGACCCGGACGAGGACCTCTGACGCTCGGCGCGGCCGGCACCCGCAGCGGGTGCGGCTGCGCGACGTCGCGCGGCACGTGTGCGCCCCGCAGGGGATCCGCACCACGTACTGGCCGACCGTGCGGTCCAAGTGCAAGCAGCTGGGCCTCACGTTCGACGAGTGGCAGGACGACGTCGGCAAGCTCGCGCTGGCCAAGCGCGCCGACGGCAGCTACGCGGCCGGCATCGGCGGCGTCGTGCTCAGCATCCCGCGTCAGACGGGCAAGACGTTCCTGATCGCCGCGATCGTGTTCGCGCTGTGCCTGCTCAACAAGGACCTGACCGTCCTGTGGACAGCGCACCGCATGAAGACCGCCGAGGAGACCTTCGGCAAGCTGCAGGCCTTCGCCCGCCGCAAGAAGATCGCGCCGCACGTCACCAAGGTGACCACCGGCTCCGGCGACGAGGTCGTCTACTTCAAGAACGGCTCGCGCATCCTGTTCGGCGCTCGCGAGCGCGGGTTCGGCCGCGGCTTCGACGACGTCGACATCGAGATCTTCGACGAGGCGCAGATCCTGACCGAGGCCGCCGTCGAGGACATGGTGCCGGCGACGAACGTCGCCAAGAATCCGCTGCTGTTCTTCATCGGCACCCCGCCGCGCCCGAAGGACCCCGGCGAGGTGTTCCGCGGCAAGCGCCGCGACGCGATCGCCGGCGACGAGGACACCGTGTACGTGGAGTTCTCCGCGGACCCGGACGCGAACGAGGACGACCGCAAGCAGTGGGCCAAGGCCAACCCCAGCTACCCCTCGCGCACCAACGAGGCGTCCGTGCTGCGGATGAAGAAGAACATGAACATCCCCGGATCGTTCCGGCGTGAGGCGCTGGGGATATGGGACGACGACGCGCTGCGGTCCAAGATCCACCCGAAGCGGTGGGCCAAGGGCAACGTCAACACCCCGCCGGCCGAGGGCGTCGACTCCTACGGCGTGAAGTTCTCCCCGGACGGCTCCACCGTGGCGCTGTCCGCGTGCCGCAAGGCCGACGACGGCACCCTGCACGTGGAGTGCATCGCCCGCCGGCCGACGTCGGACGGCACCGCGTGGCTGGTCGCCTGGCTCGCGCCGCGGCGCCGCAAGGCCGCGCAGATCGTGATCGACGGCAAGTCCGGGCAGGCCGACCTGGTCACCGAGCTGATCGCGAGGCGTGTCGCGAGCAAGGTCATCATCACCCCGACCACGGACCAGGTGATCGCCGCCCACACGATGCTCCTGGAGGGCGTCAAGCGCGGCACGATCACCCACCTGGACGACCCGGTCCTGAACGACTCGGTCGAGCGGTCCGGCGAACGCCTGATCGGCAAGGCCGGCGGCTGGGGCCTGGTCGGGATCAACGGCGGTGACCCCACCGCGGTCGAGTCGGCCGCGTTCGCCACCTGGGCAGCACGGACGAGCAAGCGACAGCCGGGCAGACGAACGAGAGGGCGGGTGATGGCATGAGGGCTACGACGTTCACCACCACGCCGAACGTGGACGGTCTCGACGACGCCGACCAGGACGTCCTGGCCGGCCTGGTCAAGAAGATCAACCGCAAGACCCAGCGCAACCGGCTGCGCACGATGTACGCCGACAGCAAGCAGGCGCTGCGCGACTTCGGCATCGCCCTGCCGCCGGCGTTCCGCGACGTCGAGGCGGTCATCGGCTGGCCCATGAAGGCCGTCAACTCCCTCTCGCGCCGCACCATCCTGCAGGGCTTCACCGCCACCGCGGCCGACCCCGACGAGCTCGGGCTGACGGACCTGTGGGACGACAACCACATGGCGTCCAAGGCGCCCCAGGCGCACACCAGCGCCCTGATCCACTCCTGCGCGTTCGGGTTCGTCACCAACGGCGACACCCAGGCCGGCCAGCCCGAGGCCCTGATCACCACGCGCGACGCGACCGACGCGACCGGCACCTGGGACCGGTACACCGAGTCCCTGTCCACCGCGCTGGAGATCGTCGCCCGCGACAGCTTCGGCCGGCCCGTCTCGATGGTGCTCCACTTCCCCAACCGGTACGTGATCATCGAGTGGGACGGGCGCCGCTGGCGCGCCTTCGAACGCCGCCACCGGTTCGGCATGCTCGCCGAGCTGCTGCCCTACCAGCCCGACCTCGGCCGCCCCTTCGGGCGCTCGCGGATCTCCCGCGCCGTCATGTACTACACGGACTCCGGGGTGCGCACGATGCTGCGCACCGAGATCGGCGCCGAGTTCTACAACGCCCCGCAGCGGTACGCCCTGGGCGCCGACGACGACGCGTTCACCGACGACAACGGCGACCCGATCCCCGCGTGGGTCGTGATGCTCGGCCGGATGCTGACGATGTCCCGCGACGAGGAGGGCAACCTCCCGCAGGTGGGCCAGTTCGCCCAGCAGTCCATGGAGCCGAACGTCGCCCAGCTGCGCTCGATCGCGATGATGTTCGCCGGCGAGGTGAACATCCCGGTCGGCTCGCTCGGCATCGTCCAGGACAACCCCGAGTCGGCCCAGGCGATCACCGCCAGGTACGAAGAGCTCGGCATCGACATCGAGCACTGGGAGCGCACCACCCTGGGCCCGGCGTGGAAGCGGATCGTGCGCCGCGCCCTGGCGCTGCTGGACGACTCGCCCGCCGCGCTCGAGGCGCACAAGACGATCCAGGCCCAGTGGGGCTCCTGGTCGACGCCGTCGGAGGCGACCCAGGCCCAGGCGTCCCTGGCCCGGGTGCAGGCCGTGCCGGCGCTCGCGACGACCGAGGTCGAGCTCGAGCGCATGGGGTACACCCGCGACCAGATCGCCCGCATCCAGTCCGACTGGCGTCGCCAGCAGGGCGGGTCGCTGATCGCGTCCCTGGCCGCCAGCGCGGTGCCCGCGCCGGCCGCCGAGCCGGAGGACCCGAATGCCGAGGCGAACGCGCTCAAGGCCCGGTTCGACGCCCTCGGCGTCGCCGTCCGTGCCGGCGTCGACCCCGACGATGCAGCTGCTCGCCTCGGCCTGGCCGGCGTGAAGTTCACCGGCGCCGTCCCGGTCTCCCTGCGGCTGCCCGAGGCGGCGGCCGGCGCGCTCGAGGACGCCTGACCCGTGGCGACGCTGCCCCAGATCGCGGAGTTCGCCGGCGCGAACCAGACGATCGTGGACCGCGTGAACGCGGACCTGGCCACGTTCTGGGCCACCCTCCCGCTGAGCCGGCCCGAGACCGCCCGGGACGCGCTGCTGGAGTTCCTGCCCATCCTGGTCACCCAGTACGGGCAGCTCGCCGCGGCCGTCGCCGCGGAGTGGTTCGAGGACCTGCGCGACGAGGCCGCGTCGACCGGCATGTTCGTCGCCGTCGGCGCGGTCGCGGCGTACCGCGCCGTGGCCGTCGACCCGGCCGTCTCCGTGCCGGCCGTGGCGATCGAGCAGACCGTGCGGTGGGCGGCCGGCGGCCTGTTCCCGACACCGGACGGCACCCCGCGCGCACCGAACATGCCGGCCACCCCCGCCGAGACACTGCGCTCGCTGCGCGGCTCGCTGCAGCGCCAGGTGCTGCAGCCCGGCCGGGACACGATCACGCGGAACACCTCCCGCGACCGGGCGGCCAGCGGCTGGGCCCGGTTCGTCCGTGCCGGCGCGTGCAAGTTCTGCCGCATGCTCTCGGGCCGCGGCGGCGTGTACACGGAGATCTCCGCGGCGTTCGACGCGCACGACGGCGAGTGCCGGTGCGTGGTCGCCCCGACCTGGGACCCGGACGCCCCGAAGATCGACGTCGCTGCCGCCTACATCGCCTCGACCCGGACCCAGGCCCTGCGCATGCAGGCCGAGCGGGGCGACGCCGGCGCCGCGGCCAAGCTCGCGGAGTACCGGGCGCGGCTGGCGAACTACCTCGAGGAGCTGCCCGAGGACGCCGGCGTCACGTACGACGACCCGGACGACCAGGACTGATCTTCCCGCCCAGGGCCGCACGGCCGACGGCGGGCGCACCACCACCACATCCACCACCACCGCGGGGCCCGCACGGGCTGCCGTGGCGATCCCGCACGGGAGGACAACCGATGAGCACCCCTGACCTGTCCACGGCGCAATACCTCGGCAGATACCGCAAGGAGCTGACCGAGGAGGGCGTGCCCGAGGCACTGGCCGACGACCTGGTCCGCCAGGCCGGCCTGACCCTCGTCACCGAGCAGGGACTGGAGGTCAAGGCGTGACCGACGCACCCGCCGCCCCCACGCCCGCCCCGGCGCCCACACCTGCCCCCACGCCGGCACCGCCGGCCACTCCCGCCCCGCCCGCACCCGCGGCGCCGGCGGCCCCTGCACAGGAGCCGACCGACTGGGTCGCCGAGGCCCGCAAGTGGGAGGCACGCGCCAAGGAGAACAAGACCGCCGCCGACGAGCTCGCGCAGCTCAAGGCCGCGCAGATGACCGACGCTCAGAAGGCCGCCGCACGGCTGGCCGAGCTCGAGGCCGAGAACCAGGCCTTCAAGTCCAAGGAGCAGGTCGAGGCCTGGAAGACCACGGTCGCCGAGGCGACCGGCGTCCCGGCCGCGGCGCTCAAGGGATCCACGCTCGAGGAGATCCAGGCGCACGCCGACCTCCTCAAGCCGCTCATCGCCGCACCCGCGGACCCGCCGCCGCCCGTCGACGACGGCAAGCCGCACGTGCCCTACCGGGAGCTGTCCAAGCCGCTGGCCGACGCCCCCAAGCCGACCTCGGGCATGGGCACCCTGCGGGCCGCCTACGCCAACTCCCAGAAGTAAGGAGGGCCCACCGTGGCCATCACCCTCACCGAGAGCGCGAAGCTCTCCGAGAACGACCTGCAGCGCGGGGTCATCGAGACGTTCATCGAGATGAACCCGATCCTGGACCGCATCCCCCTGATGGAGATCGAGGGCAACGCGTACGCGTACAACCAGGAGGCCACCCTCCCCGGTGTCGCGTTCCGTGCCGTCAACTCCGGCTACACCGAGTCGACCGGCACGGTGAACCAGCTCACCGAGTCGCTCAAGATCCTCGGTGGCGACGCCGACGTCGACCGGTTCATCCAGCAGACCCGGTCGAACATCAACGACCAGCGGGCCACGCAGACCCGCATGAAGATCAAGGCGGCGTCCTACGGGTTCACCGACGCGTTCTTCAACGGCAACGCCACGGCGACCCCGGAGGAGTTCGACGGCCTCAAGACCCGTCTGACCGGCGCGCAGGTGCTCTCCTCGGGCACCAACGGCGCGGCGATCAACACCGACGACACCACGCGGCACGCGTTCTTCGACCGGCTCGACGACCTGTGCGCCGCGGTGCCCGGCATCAACGGCTCCAACGGCGCGATCTACGCGAACAACCTCATCATCGCGAAGATGCGCTCCGCGGCCCGCCGCCTGTCCGCCGACGTGTTCGTCGAGACCGACATCAACGGCAAGCGCGTGATCATGTGGCAGGGCATCCCCTTCCTCGACCCGGGCGACGACGGCGCCGGCACCCTGGTGCTGCCCCAGTCCGAGACCCAGGGCTCGAGCGCCGTCGCGTCCTCGATCTACGCCGTGCGGTTCGGCGAGGACGAGGAGGACCGCGCGGTCACGGGCCTGACCAACGGCGGCGTCCAGGTCACCGACCTGGGCGAGCTGGAGACCAAGCCGGCCCTGCGCACCCGCATCGAGTTCTACTGCGGTGTGGGCGTGTTCGGCGGCAAGGCCGCTGCCCGCCTGACGGGGGTGCTCAACGCATGAGCCGCACCGAGACCTACGAGCGCCGCCGCCCCGACGGCTCGGTCGCGGTCATCACCCGCGACATCGACACCGGCAAGCAGGACATCGTCATCAAGGACGACGCCCAGAAGCCGGCACCCGAGAAGCCGGCCGGGGAGCAGACCGACACCGCCGGCGGCGTCGGCTACCCCCAGGGCGAGCCCTCGGAGGACTGGACCGTGCCGCAGCTACGGGCGTACGTCCGGGCCCGCAAGATCGACCTCGACGGGGCACGGACCAAGCCGGACATCCTGGCCGTGATCCTCACCGCTGGCGAGGACGACGACCCGGAAGACGACCAGGACGACGACGACCAGGACGACCTGGACGACGACGACCTGGACGACGACGAGCTCGAGGAGAACGAGCTCGCCGACGGCGGCCTCGACGAGGACCAGGAGGACGAGGCCGGCGCCCCCAGCGACGCCGCCGAGTCCGACAGCCCCGTCGAGGGCGAGTAGGGGGAGAGGGGGCGTCATGGCTCTGACACCACCGTTCGCGACCGTGGACGACCTGGAAGACCGCTGGCGCCCCCTCACACCCACGGAGCAGGCGCTCGCGGAGACCAAGCTCCTGGACGCGTCGCAGCTGATCCTCGACGAGGACCGCCGCGGCGTCCTGGACAACCTGACCGTGCCGACCCTGACCCTGGTCGGGATCGTGTGCGCGATGGTCAAGCGCGCGATGCCCGGCGCGGATGACGACGACGGCGCCGGCCCCGGCGTGACCCAGTTCTCCCAGACCATGGGCACGTTCACCGAGCAGCGCACGTTCGCCAACCCCACGGCCGACCTGTACCTGACCAAGGCCGAGCGGCGCCGGCTCAAGCTCGCCCGACAGCGGGCCGGGCACGTGGACATGTGGCCCGGCGCCTACGGAGCGAGCTGATGGACATCCACCCGCTCCCGGACCGCCTCACCCCGCACACGGTGATCGTCCGGGCCTTGATTGGCTCGGGCGGTCTGGGCGACGTGCACGCCGACCCCGTCACGGTGCCGGCGTTCGTCATCGACGAGCACAAGCTCGTGCTCGACGCCACCGGCGCCGAGGTCGTCTCCACCTCCCAGGCGCACGTCAACTTCGACGTGACCGCCCCGCCCGGGTCCCTGGTCACCGTGTGGCCCGGCGTGGCGGGGGAGCGCGAGGCGATCGTCATCTCCTCCACCCGGGCCGCCCACCCGCGCCTGCCGGCGTACCAGACCCTCCACCTGATGTGAGGTGACCCGTGAAGTTCGCACTGATCGCCGTCGACCACGCCGACGCGCGCCGCTGGACCGAGAAGTACCGGGCCCGCGGGTTCCTCATCGTCACGCCCCGCTCGCCCGACCGCGCGCGCGGCTTCGAGCTGGGCGCCGCGTTCGCGACCGACGCGGCCCGCGAGCACCCCCGGTTCCAGGAGCTCCTGGAGGAGGTGGCCCCCGCGCTGGCCACCGCCCCGCCGGTCGCCATCGTGCAGATGCCCGCGGGCTGGGCGCCGTGACGGGCATGAGCGCGGCGGCGCTGGACGCGCTGATCCGGCAGGCCGCGGCCGACGCCGTCAACGCGCAGGTCGACCTCGCCCAGGAGCGCACCCGGAAGAACACCCCGAAGGAAGACCACGTCCTGGAGGACTCGATCTTCGCCGAGCACGCCACCCCGGACGACCTGACCGGCCAGATCGGCTCCGAGCTGGTCTACGCCCGCTACCAGCACGAGGCGCTCTACCTCGAACACCCCAACGGCGGGCAGGCGAAGTTCATGGAGTCCGCCGTCGTCGGCGCCGACTCCGTACCTCGGCTCGAGCAGGCCGCGGCGCTCGCGGCCATGCGCCGCCTGAGCTAGCCGCCGCGCGCGGCACCCCGACCGCACAGAGAGGGGGCCGCGTGCGTGACCGCATCCTGACCTACCTGCTGGCCCAGATCCTGCACGACGCCGGCGTCGGGATCTGGCGGCCGGCCCCGGACGCGACCTACACGGCCGACGAGGTCGCCATCCGGTACGGGCCGCTGGGCACCACCCCGCACCGCGGGATCGGCATCACGCCGTACCTGCCGACCGACGACCTGGAGACCGGCCTGGCCGTGCGCCGGGTGCAGTTCTGGTTCCGCGGCGCACCCGGCGACCCGGGCGGCGCCGACGATCTCGCGAACGACACCTTCGCCGTCCTGCAGCGCCGGCGCCCCTCGCTCGGCCTGTCGACCATCCAACGAGTCTCCGCCGCGCCGTCCAAGGCCGACGGCTCCCGGCGCATGGAGCGGCCGGACAACTACCAGATCACCCTCGAATTGGAGGCATGACCATGCCCGATGCACCCAGCATTCCCGCCGGCTCTCAGCTCGGCCGTTCCTTCGAGTACGGCATCGACGTCAACCTCGGCACCTCGGCTGCCCCGGTGTGGCAGCCCGTGCGCCGGCACAGCGCGTTCCAGCCGACCCCGACGCCGGTCACGGCGGACGCCGGCAGCTACGACTCGTTCGGGTCCCAGGACCTGGAGGTCGTGGGCTGGAACAACACGGTCGCGTTCACCGTGCTGATCAACCGGTCCCCGACCACGGGCCTGTACCTGCCCGAGGTCGAGGCGATCCTGGCGCGCAGCCGCCCGGAGTCCAAGGGCGACGCCGCGGTCATCGAGGCCCGGTGGTACCACAAGCCGGAGGAGGGCACCCCGAACCCGACCGACGCCCAGCAGGGCCTGGCCACCGTCGCGGCCCAGCGCAGCAACACGGGCAACGACGGCGCCACCGAGACCCAGGCGGTCACCCTGACCAACAAGGGCCCGTGGCGGTCCATCGCCAACCCGTTCCTGGGCTGGGGCGTGACCGCGCCGACCATCGCCGGCGTCACCCCGGCCGGTGCCGGCACCGGCGACCTGGTCACGATCATCGGCGCCGGGTTCGTCGGCGCGACCGCCGTCACGCTCGGCGGCGAGCCGCTCGAGTTCCAGGTCATCGGCGGGTCCACGATCGTGGGCGTCCTGCCGGTCGACGACGCCGGCGCTGCGCCGCTGATCGTCACCAACTCCGCGGGCCCGTCCGCGGCGTTCTCGTACACCCGCGGCGCCTGACGCATGGCCACCGTCGACTTCACCGACTGGGCCCGCGGCGACCTCGTGCTGGCGATCGGCGACAAGGAGTACCGCTCCAAGCCGCCGTCCGTCGAGCACGCGAAGACCCTGCTCGCCCTGGCCGTGCAGTCCGAGATCCACCTCGGCCTGGCCAAGGTCGACATGCCGGCCGATCTCCAGGAGCTGGTCGACGCCCTGGGCGCCATGCCCGTGGCGGAGGCCTCCCTCGGCAAGGAGACCCGCGAGCAGCTCGTGGCCGACGGCGTCGACCCCGAGACGATCAGCCGCATGGGGATCTACGGGATCTTCTACTGGGCCCGGGGCAAGGAGCGCGCCGACTGGCTGGCCGAGGCGATGTGGCGCAAGGAGGCCGAGGACGCCGCCGGGAAGACCGCGGCGGCCTCGGCCCCAAAAGGCCGGAAGGGCTCGACGAGTGGGCGCAGTACGGCATCGGCGAGCCCGACGCCGACGGCGTCTACCCGGACTACCGGGTCCCGGTCGAGCTCAAGCCGCAGGCGCCGCAAGCGGAACAAGCGCCCCAAGCCGCAGGGCAAGTAGGCGTCGGGTGGGCGGACATTCTCGCCCACTGGGACGCCGTGATCTGCGACCTGTCCGCGATCCACGGCATCGACCTGTATGACCCGCAGGTCCTGGCCAGCCCGTGGCCGGGCGTCCGCGTCCGGATCCACGGGCTGCTCGAGGAGCCCACCTCCCGCCTGTACCGAGCACTGACAGGGGGGTAGCCACATGCGGATCGCCGAGCTGGAGACCCTGTTCACGGCGAACATCGCGCCGCACCAGCAGGGCGCGAAGATCGTCGAGACCACGGGCAAGCGGATCACTGCCAACCCGACCGTGGCCAAGGTCGACGCCAACGTGCGTGACGCCCTGGCCGGCATGAGCAAGGTCGACGCCCAGGGCAAGGCGCTCGCGGGCCGGGTCTTCGACCCGAAGATCGACGCGGACATCACCAAGGCCCAGGGCAAGGTCGCCGACATCACGCGCGAGCTCGAGGTGCTGCGGCGCCTGGACGCCTCGCCCGAGGTGGACGCGGACATCGCCAAGGCCGAGGCCGCGCTCGGCACGGCCCGCGATCGCCTGCGCGCGCTCGAGGGCCTGCGCGCCGAGATGACGGTCGACGTCGACACCAGCGCGGCCGAGTCCGGGCTGGACGGCCTGGCCGACACGGCGGAGGGCGCCGGCGCCGACGGCGGCCGGCGTTCGGGCAAGGCCCTGGTGACCGGGGTGGTCGCCGCCCTGGCGACCATCCCGATCGCGGGCGCCCTGGTCGGCATCGCGAAGTCGGCCGCTGAGGCGGCCGTGCAGGGCTTCCAGGACGGCCTGGCCGTCGAGGTGCGGGCCGACACCCTGGCGGCGCGTACGGGCCTGGACGAGGCCACCACGGGCCGCCTGGGCGCCGCGGCTGCCGAGAGCTACGCCGACAACTTCGGCGACACCCTCGAGGCGAACATGGACACGGCGCGTCGCGCCGTCGACACCGGGCTGCTCGACCCCAAGGCGACCCAGCGGGACGCCGAGACGATCATCTCCTCCCTGTCCGGGGTGGCGAAGGTCCTCGACGAGGACGTCTCCCGCGTCGCCCGCTCCACCTCTCGGCTGCTGACCACGGGGATCGCCCGGAACGCGCAGGAAGCGTTCGACATCATCATCGCCGGCCAGCAGGCCGGCCTGAACGTGTCCGAGGACTGGCTCGACACGCTCGACGAGTACTCCATCCAGTGGCAGAAGCTCGGTCTGGACGGCGGCGACGTCCTGGGCCTGCTGTCGCAGGGTGTGCGCGCCGGCGCCCGCGACACCGACATCGCAGCTGACGCCCTCAAGGAGCTGTCGATCCGGTCGATCGACGGGTCGAAGCTCACCAAGCAGGGCTTCGACGCGATCGGGCTGTCCGCCGAGGTCATGTCGGCCAAGTTCGCGGCCGGCGGCGACTCGGCGCGTGAGGCGCTCGGCGACACGCTCGACGGGCTGCGCGAGATCGAGGACCCGGCCAAGCGCGACGCCGCGGCGGTCGCCCTGTTCGGGACCCAGGCCGAGGACCTCGGCAAGGCCCTGTTCGCCATGGATCTCGACACCGCCGCCCAGGGGTTCGAGGACCTCGAGGGCCGTGCGTCGCGGGCCCTGACCACCCTCGGCGACAACAGCGCCGGCAAGGTCGAGTCCGCGCAGCGGTCCATCGAGGTCGCCGTCAACGGCATCCAGGGCGCCCTTGCCGAGGGCTTCGCGCCCCAGCTGCAGAACTTCGCCGAGGACATCAGCGAGAACCGAGAGGCCGTCGTCCAGTTCCTGCTGGACGTCGCCAACGGAGGCCTCGACGCCGGGCGCGCCCTCATCGAGGGCGCCGCCGCCGGCACCGAGGGCTTCGGCGACTTCGTCGGCGAGACCGGCCCCGCCGTGCTCGGCCTGATCGGGTCGATCCTGGAGGGCCTCGACTCGATCCCGGGTCTCGACCTGGGCGACGCCGTCGACGACTTCACCGCGATGCGCGAGGAGGCCGAGGCCTCGTTCGCCGAGTTCGACGCCGGCTCCGAGGAAGCCGCGGACGCCATCCGCACCAACCTGATCAAGAACGGGCTCGACCCGGCACAGGCGAAGCTCAACGAGTTGGGCGACGGGCTGATCAGCAACGCCGCCCTGTCCGACGCGACCAACCGGCTCGCCGACGACATCGCCGGCGTGGGGTACGCCGCGGACGGCTCCGAGCTGTCGATCAAGACCCTCAACGGCCGCATCGACACCTCGACCGAGTCCGGCAAGCGCCTGGACTCCCAGGTCCGGCGGGTCCGCAAGTCGTTCGAGGACCAGGCCGCCGCCGCGGCCCGCAACGGCGAGTCGCAGAAGGAAGTCACGTCGCGGGTCGAGCAGGCCCGCAAGGCGTTCATCGACCAGGTCACGGCCATGGGGCTCACCAGCGCCCAGGCCGAGAAGCTCGCGAACAAGTACGGGCTGATCCCCAAGCGCATCGCCACCCAGGCGACGCTCGACGCGTCCGCCGCGCTCGCGGCGGTCGGCAACCTGGACCGGACGCTGAACAGCATCAACGGCCGTACCGTCACCGCGTACGCCGCGATCCGGCAGTACGGCCAGGGCGCCCTGTACACCGGTGGCCGGCTGCCCGGCTTCCCGACCGGTGGCCGGCTGCCCGGCATCCCACCGGGCGACCCGACGCGCGACAACCTCCTCGGCGTCGACGGCGCCGGCATCCCGCGCGTGCGCGTCCGCTCGCGCGAGTGGGTCGTCAACGAGCCGGCGTCGGACTACTACGGCGACGAGATCATGGCCCGGCTCAACGCCCGGCAGATCCCCCGCGAGGCGCTCGAGGACTTGCCCGGGCTCGCCACGGGCGGCGCCCTCGGTTCCGCGCAGCGTGCGCTCGTCACGCAGCTGCGCCTGCGCCGGCGTGAGCTCGACCGCGTCAAGCGAGCTCGCACACGCGACCGGCAGCAGGACACCACCGCCTCCGCGCGGGTCCTGTCCGCCGCCGAGGACCGCCTGGCGGACATCAACGAGAAGATCGACGACACCCGGGCGCGGATCGAACGCCTCCGGGACGAGCGCACGGACACCGCCCGGGCCCTACGCCGCGGCGACATCCGCGAGCAGGTCACCGGCGGCCTGGACGGCGCGCTCGGCCAGGTCGACAACATGCTCGAGCTGGCGGCGTCGGGCGATCTGACAAAGACGCAGGCCGCGCGCCTGCGCAGCGGTGCGTCGGCCGCGGAGAAGGCCCTCACCACCCTGTACAAGCAGGCGGAGAAGGCCGAGGGCGCGCTGACCAAGGCGCGCGACCGGTACGAGGAGCTGATGGACGTCCGCAAGGGCGTGCAGTCCAACCTCGTGGGCGGGTTCAGCCTCGCCGGCGTGGCCGGCGACGTCGACCGGTGGTCCGGCGAGCAGGGCCCGGCGACCGGCCAGCAGCTCAAGGCTGCTGCCGAGGCCTACCGCGGGAAGGTGTGGAAGTACGCCGACCTGCTCAAGAAGCTCACGGCCGCCAAGGCCGGCCCGGCGATCATGCAGGAGCTGGGCCGGTACGGCATCGACGAGGGCATCCCGATCGCCGAGGCGCTGCTCAGCCTCCCCAAGGACGAGCTCGCCAGCCTGGCGCAGACGTACGCGCGCATCAACACGTACGCCTCGGCGGCCGGCGAGTACGTCACCGACGCGATCAGCCCCGGAGGTTCGTCGGCCGCCAAGGCGGCGGTCGAGGCGGCCGAGGCGAACGTGAAGTCGATCGACAAGAAGATCGGCACCTGGGCGACCAAGATCGGCAACGCCACCGCCAAGGCCTTGGGCATCAAGCCCCGGGCCGCCGGCGGCGACATCCTGGCCGGCGCCGCGTACAAGGTCGGTGAGGTCGGCGAGGAGCTGTTCATCCCGCAGCAGTCGGGCTACATGCTCGACGCCACCAAGACCGCCAGCGCCCTGGGCGCGCGCGTCGTGAACAACTTCAACATCACGAACGTGCACCCGATCAATGAGGCGCCGTCGGTCACGGCCGCCAAGACGGCCCGGTCTCTGGCCGGGGTGGGGAGGCGGTGACCGTGGTGCTCGCTGACATGACCTGGACCCTGTCGGGGGTCGACGCGCGGCGCTGGAACATCCAGGAAGCCACGCCGTGGACCCCCGGCATTGGGGCCGAGGTGCCCCAGGTGGCCATCCCCAGCAGGCACGGCGTGCTGCCCATCGGGCTGCCCGTGTTCACCGTGCCGCAGCTGCCCATGGAGTTCGTCTGCCGGGCCAGCACCCAGCCCGAGCTCGAGGCCCGCAAGCGCGAGCTCGCCGGCCTCCTGAGCGCCCCAGGCCTGACCCTGGGGCGCTCCTCGGGCGGCGTGACCACCACGGCGCCGGCCCGCTTCCTGAGCATGTCCCCAGGACGGTTCATCGCCGACACCTGGGCCGCGTTCTCCGCGGTCCTCGACATCCCCGGCGTGTTCCTGCGCGGGGCGTCGGTGGACTCCGCGCCCGAGGTCGTCACCCCGGGCGAGACCGTCAACCTGCCCGGGCTGGCGACCGGGAACGCCCCGGTCGGCGACGCCGTGCTGCGCTTCACCGGCCCGGCGACCCTCGTCTCCGCCGTCGACGTCGTCTCACAGACCGGCATCTCCTGGACCGGGGCGCTCGCGGCCGGCCGGTACCTGTTCCTGCACGCGGACCGGCTCACGGCCCGGATCAGCGAGAACGCGACCGACTGGGCCACGGGCGGGACGAACGTGTCCGGCGGCGTGTCCTACCCGGTCGGGGGCCGGCTACAGATCTGGCCGCGGATGGCCGGCGCCGACCCCGCGGTCCTGGGCGCGGCCGTGACGGTGACCGGATCCGGCTTCGCCGGCACGACTGCGCTGACTGTCCGCGGCCGGCCGGCTCACTTGTGAACGGGGGTTGCTGATGCCGTACCGCCTGCGCGCCTACGCGCCCGACGGCGCCCCGCTGGGGCTGCTGCCCGACCCGACCGTGTTCGGGCCCATGGTGGCCCGCAACGACGTCGGCTCGCTGTCGATCACGTACACCAGCGTGGCCGCCGGCGGGGAGTACCTGGCCACCGCCCTGGGCGAAGGCCTCGAGGTCGCCGTCGAGGCGTGGCTCGGGCCCGGCCCGGAGGACTGGACCGAGCCGCGCGGCTGCCGGTTCGTGCGGATCAGCGACGGCGACGACCCGGCCGACCCGACCCGGCAGATCTCGCTCGAGCTGCCGTCCTACGCCTGGCTGCTGTCCAAGGCGAAGAACTACGCCACCGCTGGCCTGAACGATGCCGGCGACCGCGTGTTCGTCGCGCCGACCGTGGGCAGTCTGCTGCTGACTCTGCTCAACGAGAACACGGCTCGCGGCGGCGTGTGCCAGGCGATCGCCGCGACCTTCACCGCCACCCACGACTCCGCTGGCGTCGCGTGGCCGACCCTGCCGGACCAGCCCTACCCGATCGGCGTCGACTACCTGACGATCCTGGACGACCTGACCGCCAAGGGCGCCGTCGACTGGACCACCCAGGCCCGCGGCCTGTACGCCTACGTGCCGGACTCGCCCGCGCTGTCCCCGGATCTGTCCGGGGACGACGGTGTCGTGCTGCAGCTCGGCGTCGACGTCTCGGCCGCGCCGAACAAGCGCACGATCGAGAACCTCGCCGGCCGCATGTACGTGCGCACCGAGGCCGGCGGCGTGGCCACGGCGACCGAGCCCACCGCGCCGGCCCCCTGGGGCACGTTCGAGGGCTTCCTGCAGGTCGGCTCCGTCGCTAACGAGTCGGCGGCGGTCGCCGTCGGCGACGCCGAGCTCGAGCGCGTAGGCAAGGTCCGCGGCCAGTACACCCGCGACCTGATCCTGACCCCGCAGTCCGAGCGGCCCCTGGTCGACTACTGGCCCGGTGCGTGGATCGAGGCACCCGGCGCCACGGCCGCCGGCGAGACGCTGCGCGTGCAGCAGATCACGCTCGACGTCCGCGGCGTCGAGGTGACCGGGTCGGCCACCCTCAACGACCTGCTGCTCGACGTCGACGAGCGCCGCGCCCGCACCCTGGCCAGCCTCGCCGGCGGCGGCACCGTCGCCCCGGGCGGGCCGCCGGCCCCGATCGCCGTCGACCCGGAGGCCTCCCGTATCCCGTCGACGCCGACCGGGTTCGACCTGACCGCGGCCCTCGTGTTCGACGTCGCCCAGCCCTACGGCAACGTGACCGCCGTCTGGAACGCCGTCACCACGGCGACCGACACGGGCACGCTGGCGATCGCCGGCTACGAGCTGCAGTGGCGGATCGGCGCCGGCGCCTGGCAGACGATCACCACGCCGGAGCTCAGCGCGCTCATCGCCCGCCTGACCCCCGGCTCCGTCGTCCAGGGGCGCGTGCGGACCATCGGCGCCCGCACCACGCTGCCCTCGGCCTGGACGACCGTCGACAACGTCACCGTGCCCGGCGACGTCACCGCGCCGCCCGTACCCACCGTGCCCGACGTCGACGGCTCCATGACCGTCATCTCGGTCACCTGGGACGGCACCCTCACCGCGGCGACCCCCGTCGACTTCGCCGCGGTCGAGATCGCCGTCGGACCGACGGCGACCCCGACGACGATCCGCGGCAAGCTCACCAGCACCGGCACCGCCCAGATCGACGGCGAGACCGTAGGCGAGACCCGCTACGTGCGCATGCGCGCGGTCGACACCACCGGCAACCCCTCGGCCTGGACCACCGCGGTGCCCGTCGTCGTGCAGTCCGTCGTCGCCGGCGAGATCGACCAGGCCATCATCGACGCGATCGACGAGGCCCTCACCGGTCCCGTCGACGGCAGCCGGCTCACCCCGTGGACCGTCCTGCCCAACCGGGTTCTGATCGGCCCCGGCGACAACATGCACGCCGACCCCGGCATGCAGCTGCCCGCCGCCTGGGAGAACCCGACCTGGATCGTCGACGGGCAGGGCAAGGACGGCTCCCGCGCCGTCGTCATCCCCGCCGGCACCGCCCAGCAGGGCTCCTACTTCGGCGGCAGCGCACCGACTACGTACGCCGTGCGCGTCACCGGCGGCCAGCAGCTGCAGGTGTACGCCTGGGTGTTCTCCCCGGTGGCGCTCGCGGCGAACGTGGCGCGGGTGTGGGTGCGCACGGTCCGCCTGGACACCGGCGCGACCGTGCTGAACACGTCGGTGGCCTCGCAGGCGATCCCCGCGAACACGTGGACGCGGATCACCGGCAACATGTCGGTGCCCACCGGGGTGGACAACGTCGGCGTGATCTTCGGCCTGTACAAGACCGGGACGACGACCGACGTCGTGCGCATGTGCATGCCGGACGTGCGCGCTCGGACGACGGCCGAGCTCGTCGTCGACGGGTCGATCACCACGGTCAAGCTCGCGGCGGACGCGGTCGAGGCCGGGAACATCAAGGCCGGCGCGCTGGACGGCAAGGTGGTCACCGGTGCCACCATCCGCACCGCAGCCAGCGGCAGCCGCCTCGAGCTGTCCGGGACGTCGTTCAAGGGGTACGTCGGGAGCAACCTGGGTCTCCAGTTGGACCCGAACGGCCTGTCCGCCTTCGACTCGACCGGCGCGTTGAAGTTCCGCCTGTCGGCCTACACCACCTCCGGCGAGATGACCTACGTCGACTTCCTGCAGGCCGACAACATCAAGACCGCGGGCGTCGAGTTCTACACCACGTCCGACGAGACAGGCCTCGGCGATCAGCTCGGGTTCATCAACCACGACGTGTTCACGAACGCGCTCGCGATGATCTCGAACGACCGCAACCTCTTGCTGCGCACCACGAGTAACGAGGTGCGCCTGTGGGGCGCGACCGTGGTCCTGCGGGGCAACGACTCGGTCTCGCTCATGGGTGGCGCCACGGAGCGGCTGAACATCAGCTCGGCCGGGTCGGTCGGTCTGAACAACCTGCTAACGACCACGACCTCCGCCGCCACCTTGGGCCTGGCCGCTGTCTCCGGGACCACGTACCCGCTGCGCCGGATCACGAGCTCGCTCAAGTACAAGCGCGACGTCGAGTACCACGACATCGACACCGCGGCGTACCTGACCATCCGGCCCCGGTCCTGGCGGGACCGGACCGAGGTGGAGGAGAACCCCGACATCACGTCGCGCTACGTCGGGTTCATCGCCGAGGAGGTGCACGACGCCGGCTTCCCGGAATTCGTGCAGTACGGCGCCGACGGCCTGCCCGACGGCCTGAACTACGACCGCATGGTCGTCGGCGCGCAGGGCGTGCTCGTCGACCACGAGGTCCGCCTGACCGACCTCACCAACCGACTCGCAGCCCTGGAGACCGTATGACCGACCAGCCCGCGCCCCACCGCATCATCGCCGCGCAGCAACAGCAGCTCGCCGACGCGCAGCTCTCCGCCGCCGTCAACCTCGCCCGCGCGCAAGAGGCGGAGGAGCGCGCCGAGCACGCCGAACGACGTGCCCTGCAGGCCGAGGAGCGCGCCGCGGTGGCCGAGACCGAGCTCGAGCAGCTGCGCGAGCCCTGATGCCCGACATCCCCGCCTGGCTCGCCGGCCTCGCGGCGCTCGCCGCCGTCGGCGTCACCCTGCTCACCACCCGGTACACGCGCATGGCCCGCCTCGAGCAGCGCGTCGACGTCGTCGAGTACCGCAATCGGCGCCTGTGGATCTACTGCCGCCAGCTCATCGACCACATCTACCAAGGCAAGCCGCCGCCGCCTCCGCCGTGGCCCGACGACATCGACGAACCGCCCGAGAACAGGGGAGCCTGACATGACCGAACCCGATGTGACCATCCACCCGCGCAGCGCCTGGGGCGCCCGGTACTCCGACGGCGACCTGACGCTGATCGGCCCCGCCGGCGAGGTGTGGGCCCACCACAGCGTGAGCGCGCAGCTCTCGCCCGACGCCGACATGGCCGACGAGTGCGAGCAGATGCGCGCCCTGGAGAGTGTGGGGCAGACCCGGTTCGGGACCGGCATCTCGTACAACGTGGTGATCTTCCCGTCCGGGCGCGCCTACCAGGGCGTGAGCTGGAACCGGCGCGGCACCCACACCGGTGGGCGCAACAGCACCTCGCGGTCAATCTGCTTCGCCGGCAACTACGAGACGAACAAGCCCACGCCGGCGCAGCTCGCGACGGCCGCCCGGATCTTCCGCAAGGGCAAGGGCCGCTGGTGGACGGCCGGCGCGCCGCTGGGCGGGCACCGCGACGTCTCGCAGACCGCGTGTCCCGGCCGGCACGTCTACGCGCGCCTGGACGAGATCGAGTCCGGCGCCCTGCTCGTCGACGACCCGGCCCCGTCGAAGCCGTCGAAGCCGGCCACGCCGGCCAAGCCCGGGCTGCTGGTCGTCGACGGCTCCTGGGGCTCGGCGACCACGCGCCGCCTGCAGCAGGTGCTGCGCACCCCCGTCGACGGGATCGTCTCCTCCCAGCCGGCGCGCTGGCGCGGCGACAACCCCGGGCTCAGCTCGGGCTGGGACTGGGACACCACGCCGAACGGCTCCCGGGTCATCTCCGCCCTGCAGAAGGTCATCGGCGCCGACCGCGACGGGAAGGTCGGCCCCCAGACGATCACCTTCCTGCAGCTGGCCCTCGGCACCCCCGCCGACGGGCACCTGTCCGCCGAGTCCAAGGCCGTCATGGCGCTGCAGCGCCGCCTGAACAACAACCGCGTCTGAGAGGACACCATGAACGACCGCATCACCTCCTACCTGCGCACGTACGTGCCCAAGGTCTACGGCTACCTGCTCGGCCTCCTGGTGGCCTGGCTCGGCGCCCACGCCCCGTGGGCGCTGGACGCCCTGGAGTTCCTCGGCGTCGACCTGTCCTCCCCGCTCGTCGTCGGGGCCGTCGTGGCCGCCGTCGTCGGCCTGGTCGAGGTCGCGTACTACTACGTCTTGCGACACGTCGAGCCTCGCCTGCCTGACTGGCTCACCCGCGCCCTGCTCGGCTCTGCCCAGGCGCCCAGCTACGCACCGGTGACCGCCGACGGCGCCCACGTCGTGACCAGCCTGCCGGCCGAGACCGAGCCGACCCACGCCATCATCCGCACGACCGGCGTACGCGAGGCCATCACGGACGCCCTGGCCGTCACGCTTCCCAACCAGGGCGTCGACGACGCACGCGTGGCCGGCGCCACCACCGCGGCGCTCGCCGCGGTGCGCGGCGTGGTGGAGGCCTGACATGGCGCTTGGACGACAGGAGATCGAGGACCGGTTCGGCTACCACCGGGCCACGCCCGACTCGGCCCAGCTCCACGCCCGGGTCCGGGCCGGCTTCGAGGGCCACGCCCTCGCGCTCGACGAGCTGGTGCCCGACGGCCGCGAGAAGTCGCTCGCGATGACGGCGCTGCAGGAGGCGATGATGTGGTCCAACGCCGCGATCGCCCGGCAGGACCCGGTCGACACGGTCACCCCGCACCTGCCCAACCGGCCGCCGTCGGAGTGAGTGTCAGACCCTCGGCGTAGCCTGATCCCGACATCGCCGAGGATGCTCGAACGAGAAGCGCCCCACCCCGCTCACGCGGGGTGGGGCGCTTTCGTCGTCGGACCGGTCCCTCGTCTCTCTTCGAGGGCTGCCCCGCGACGCCGGGGCACCTCCACGCTACGGGCGTGACCCGACGAATGCTCGGGAAACCCGGGGTGAAGGCCGGGCGATCACAGGCCGGCGCGCCCGTTGCGGAACCACTGGTCCATGGGCGTCGCCTCCTCCGGCTCGCTGTCCTCCGGGCCGAACATCCGGTCGTCCGCCGCGTAGGCGGCCACGTCGACGTCGGCGAGCTCGCCGGCGTGATCGGGCTGGGTGGTCATGCTGTCCTCCGTCATGGTCAGGGGCGGGGCTTCTGCTGCATGGCCGGCGCCGCGGCGAGCTGCACGGCACGGTCGGCCTCGAAGTGCTCGCGGCGCTCCTCGGGCGTGAGCAGGGCGTCCGCGGGCACGACCCAGGTCTTGCCGACCTTCTGGCCGAGCAGCGACCCGGACTCCAGGCGCTGCAGCACCGCCTGCCGGCTAACCCTGAGCCGCTCGGCGGCCTCGGTGACCGAGACCAGCTCGGGCAGGTGCGCGAGGCCGATACGCGCGTCGTATTCGTCGGTGGGCAGGACCTCGAAGCCGAGGACCTCGACGGCCAGGGCGGCGTCGGCGAGGGCGAGGGCGGTCACGGTGGCCTGCCGAAGGGACTCGGCCGGCAGCGTGATCGTGACCTCGAGGAAGCCGCGCGGGCTGCGGCCGGCGGCGGCGTGGTGGTCGTGGAGGACGGCGACCAGGTGCTCTGCGAGCACGTGGTCACGGGTCTGGTACTCGATCCTTGCGTTGTACTGGGTCATGGGATTCTCCGTGATGGGTGGGTAATGCCGCGTCGTGGTGGGACGATGGAGGACCACCGGGGGTGGGAGGCACTAGCTCTGTCTCCCACCCCCGGCCCAGTTGTTACCGCCGGGGCGGCCACTGGAACCCGGCCCGCTTGAGCGCGGCCAGGCCGTTACGGATCGCCCGCCAGTCGCTGGCGTTGGCGCCGAACATCGCGACGAACTCTCCATCGCGGTACACGGCGACCATGCTGCGCTTCGTGATCTTCACCTCGAAGCCCTGGGCCTCCAGCGCCCGGACGATCTTCCGTAGGTCCTTGTCCATCTTCTCCACCTCCTCTCTCGTTGACAAGATAAGACTACCGGAAGCCTTGCTAATTGACAAGGCGAGAGAGGGTGAACCGGACGATCGGCCTGGATCTATCGAACGAACGTTCTATATTCGGGGGTGTGAGTGCACCACGGGGCAAGACGTCATGGCCGGACCAACCGCGATCGATGCCGGCCAAGGTCTACGGTCTCGGGACGGCGAAGATCGTCCAGCCCGAGCGGCCCATCCCGGTGCGTGCATGGGTCGAGCTCGTTGGTGGCGACTGGAAGCAGGTCGACGGCGACGTCGTCGCGTACACCCGCAAGGCGGTCCGGTTCCGCTTCGTCGACCGGGCGGGCAACCTGGAGTCCGCGTGGCTCTGGGCCAACGCCGTGATCGAACGGCGGTAGGCGGCGCATCGGTGGGCAGATTCGAACACGTGTTGCATACTGGCGGCATGATCGGTTACGCCCAGCGCCGCCCAACGGCGCCCGAGACGCGCGCCCGCCGGGTCCCGTGGCAGCTGCTCATGAACTCCGTGCCTGTGCCCCCGGAGAGCGCCCGGCGGACGTGGCCCGAGCCGCCGATGGTCGCCGTACGGTTCGTCTGGCAGACCGACGGCGAGCAGTGGCGCGACACGATCGCGACGAGCTGGGCGATCGTCGACGGCGAGCTCGTCGCAGAGGTCCTCGTCGACGACCCGCGGCGCAAGACGCCCACGACCTGGCTCCGCCGCGCCGACGTCGTGCCCCGCTAGTCAGGCCAGCAACGACCACAGGGCGTTCGCGGCGCCCTCCTCGTCCAGGCTGCCGGTGCGGTAGTCGGCTGCCGCGATGACGAAGGCGGGCGCGTGGCCCATCGCTACGCCACACGCGGCCCACTGCAACATCTCGACGTCGTTCTCGCCGTCGCCGATCGCCATCGTGTCGTGCTCGTCGACTCCCAGCTGCACCCGCACCTTCTCCACCGCCGCCGCCTTGGACACGCCGCGTCCCATCACGTCGACCCAGTCGAGCCGCGTGGCGATCGCGGTGAAGCCGTACGCCTGCAGGGCGGGCACGATCCTGTTGGCACCCGGCCCGTGGAAGACGAGTCGCGGCGTCGCGTTGTTCACGAACTCGCTCATGGGTCGGACGTACTGGGTGCCGTTGAGCTTGGCCGTGGGGAAGGGTGCGCTGACCCGCCAGCCGGCTCCGACGACCTCGCCGGCGACCAGCAGGGACGGCGACTCCCCGAGCGCCACGCTGATCGCCGTCTCGGCGTCGACGTCGTGCTGCTCGACAATCTCGTACCGGTCCCGGAACAGGTGCGCGGTGATCGCGCCGTTGCTCGCGACGATCGTGGTGTCGTCGAGGCCGAGCTGCAGGCCCACCGGCACCGTACCGACCAGCGATCGACCCGTGGCGGGGATGAAGTGGTGACCGGCCCCAACGACGGCGCTCACCGCCTGCCGGACGGCCGGGGAGGCAGGCTCCCCGGTCCGCAGCAGGGTTCCGTCGATGTCGCTCGCGACGAGCGCCGGCCCGGTGAGGTCGATCTGTCGCACGGTTCGGTACGGGGTCGCTGACGTCATGCACGGGACGCTAGAGACGCCGGTCACACCTGGCGACAAGATTGCTCAAAATTGCTCGGCCTGATCGCCGATCCGGGCGGCAACCTTCTCCATTGCGCCGTCGAGCAAATCCCGCGCGCGGCGCTCGTAACTCGCGGCCAGAGCCAGCGTCTCGAAGATGTTCGTGTACAGCTCGATCTCGCGCGGCTGCGCGAGGTTGAGCTCGGCGGAGAACGTCTCCACCGTGACGAGGTCGTCGTCCTGGACCCAGAAGCCATGCTGCGGAGCCACTGGGCAGAACGTGTCGAACCCGAGCACGCCCAGGCGCACGTTCGGCAGCAGCGAGAACGAGATCAGGCGACCGATCTGGTCGAGCATCACCTGCGGTGGGCACAGCGAGTAGAGCAACGTCGCTTCGGTGATCACGATCCGGAACACCTTGCCCGGCCGCGTCAGGATCTCCTGGCGCCGCATCCGAGCGGCCACCGCGCTGTCCAGGTGCTGACTCGCCCCGAATTGCTTCGCGCTCTCCACGAACCGAGCACGCGCATAGTCGGGCGTCTGCAACAGCCCCGGCACGAACACAGGGCAGAACCCCCGGAAGACCCGCCCCGGCTCCTCAGTGACCGCGTGATGGTCCTGGAACGCGGCGTGCCCACCACGCAGCACCCGGCGCCACTCCGCGTGCCGAGTCTCCACCTGGTGGAGCGCGGCCAGCAGGTCATCCGTCTCGTGCACGGCGCTCGCGGCCCGGCACCAGGCCCGGATGTCGTTGTCGGACGGTGTCTGCTTCGCGTGCTCGATCTTGGAGACCTTCGACGGCTGCCACGACAGCGACAGAGCGAGCTGCTGGCCTGTCAGGCCAGCAGCTCGTCTCAGTCCGCGCAGCCGCGCGGCGAGCTCGTTGCGAGCTTCGCCGATGTCACCGCTGGTCAATGTGTCGCGCGGCAAATTCATCTCTCGTTGTCGCGCGGTGCCAGGCGGCGTCGCGCTGGTAGTTGAGCTCGACGATCACGGCCGGGTCGTCGACGAGCTCGAAGCCGAGCAGCCGGTCCTGGTCGCCGAAGTGCATCCTCGCTACGGTCCGCGAGTCGAACAGCCAGTAGTCGAACTCGGGCAGCCCTTGGGCGTCGTCGCGAGCGAGGTACCGGATGTCCTCGCCGGCGTCGTTGTTGTACTTCGCGTAGGTCAGCCCGAACCGGCTGTAGCGGGTCAGAGGCAGCGAGACCACGCGGACCCGGTGGAACCGACGTCCGGCCGCCGTCGCCGCGCGGATGTCGAGCACCCAGTCGTCGAGCCAGCGGGCGTCTTCGACGCCGTCGTCCAGGAGCTGGTGCAGCGGCTCCTGCTCGCTCGGCACGTTATACGTGTCGCGCACCTCCAGCCGGAAGGCGGTGTGCTCGAAGGTTTCGAACAGCTCACGCCATCGGGGCCCGATGGGGATCAGGTCGCTCAGGACTGCGCCTCCCGCTCCTTGTGGGCGATGTACATCTCCAGGATCTCGACGGGCACCTCGACGATGTCCTCGTGGCCGGGGATCTGGCCGACGCCGGCCAGCGCTTCGCTGTCGGTCACCTTCCAGCCCTGGACGAGGAAGGTCTCCCGGTCGGTCCGGTCCGTGGCGAACAGCGTGGGCGACCCGTCCTTGCCGGACTGCGGGTCCTTGCCGAGGAAACGTACGCGCATGGCGATCTCCATTGCTCGAAAACAGGGGTGACAGCCCGACAAGAATCACCATGGTCTGTGGCCCTCGTCAAGGGTTCGGTGTGAACCAGGACACACGAACGGCGCCCCGCGTCGTCCGTGCGGACGGGCGGGGCGCCGTGGTGGTGAAGGGTCAGGGGAGCCGGGAGGCGTCGATGACGGCGACCTGGCCGGCGTCGTCGACGGGCACCCAGGTGTCGGATCCGTCGTCGTACATCACGCGGTACGCGCCCGACGTGAGGATGCCGGCGGCCTTGAACAGCGACCCCTCGAAGACCACGTCGGGGCCGTTGCGCTCCGGGTCCCGGACGCTCACCGTGGCGCCCAGGGCGCGACCGTGGGCGTTGAACGCTCCGGAGGCGGCCACGAGGTCGTACGTAGTCTGGTCGATGATGACGGCGTCGCCGCCCTGGCCCACGTACAGGGTCCCCACGCGGGGCTCCGCTTCGTTCAGGTCGTTCACCTGTCGCACCTTGGTTGCCTCCTGGTCGTTGTTCGCTCGATACATGATCCACGCCCTCCGGCGATCTCAGCCGCAGTTGCCAGCGCGGATCGCCTTCGCGCGCGGGACGTCCCACGCCTTCGAGTACCCGTAGCCGTCCCGGGTCGATGTGCCGGCGCCGAGGTACAGCACGGCGTATGCCTCCGTCACGTGCTCGTAGACGGGCTTCCCGGTCGACGTCCGCACCTTGTCGCCGCCGGCGACGGGCGGCCGGGTGGTGCCGCAGCGCTGCTCGATCTCGGAGTGCGCGATCTCGTGGCGAGCCACGTCCAGCAGGTACTTCCTGAACCAGTTGTTCCCCTTGCCGGCGACGGACATGTTGTCGCCGCCGTTGCCAATCCGGATCAGGCCCTGACCGGGCGCCCGCTCGCCGCCGGGGGTGTAGTTGCCCGTGAGCATTGCCCCGGACTTCGTGACGTAGCCGACGCGCCCGACCTCGTCGGCCGCGGAGAACTGCAGCACCGCGCCGTACTTCTTGGCCAGTGCCTTCGCGGCGTCGGCGTGCGCCCGCCCGGCCGAGCCGTAGGGACCGCCCATGTTGGGCGTGCGCTTGGTGACCCTGATCAGCCCGTCCCGGCTCTCGACGAGCTGCGCGTTCACGAACTGGTCGGCGGACCTGCACAGGCGGGTGCCGGCGGGCAGCGTCTTGCCCTTGGTCAGGCCGTCGATCGTCGTGGGGCTCTTGATCCAGACGTAACTGCCGCGAGCGCCGTCGGCTGTGGTGCATCCTGCTGCTATGGCAGGTGGAGCTGAGGCGGCGGTGGCCAGCATGACGGCCAGCACGGTGATGAAGCGAGCGAGGAATCGCATGGGGGTGCCTCTCTGTGTCGATCACGCGCTACTGACACAGATCACGGCGCCGACGATCACCACCGACGGGACACCGGCCGGCACCCCGAACCGCCGCGCCCTGGCCACGGCGAGCGACTTCCCCGAGGCCGTCGAGCTCGTGACGCGGCTCTACGACGAGGCGGGCTTCGACACCGTCAGCGCCGGCCCGCTCAGCGAGTCCTGGCGCTTCGAGCGCGACCGCCCGGCCTACGTCTCCCGGCAGAACGCGGAGGAGCTCCGGGAGAACCTGACCAAGGCGCAGCGCGTCCTCTGACCCGCCCGCGGGCGTTCGGGGCTCAGGCCCCGAACGCCCCCAGCGCCACCGGCTCCCACTCGCGCCAGGTCCGCAGACGCTCGGCGTAGATCTGCTCGACGTCGGCGAGCGGCTTGCCGAGGAAGACGTGCAGCGGCGGTCGCTCGGCGTCCACGATCCGCAGCAGCGCGTCGCGCGTGGCGCGCGGGTCCCCGAGCTCGAACTCGGGGGCCGTGACGACCCGGGCCTCGGCGTAGTCCGGGTGCTCCGCGCTGGCGCGGATCCCGGCGCCGAACCCCGTCGCGTACGGGCCGGGCTCGACGTTCGTGACGTGGATGCCGAACGGCGCCACCTCCTGCGCCAGGGCCTCGGACAGTCCCTCGACCGCCCACTTGGACGCGTGGTAGGCGCCGAACCCCGGGTAGGCGCGGACGCCGCCCTCGCTGGTGACCTGCAGGATCCTGCCCGAACCCTGCGCGCGCAGGACCGGCAGGACCGCCTGAGTGACCCAGACCGTGCCGAAGAAGTTGGTCTCGAGCTGGGCGCGCAGCTCCTGCTCGGTCACCTCCTCGACCATGCCGACCTGGCCGTAGCCCGCGTTGTTGACCACCACGTCGAGCCGGCCGAAACGCTCGACGGCGCGGTCGACGGCGGCCTGCACGGCGGGCCGGTCGGTGACGTCGAGGGGGAGGGCCAGCACGGCCTCGCCGTACGTGCTGGTCAGGGGCTCCAGCGCGGACACGTCCCGCGCGGTCGCGGTGACGTGGTCGCCGCGTCCGAGGGCGGCCTCGGCCCACTCGCGGCCGAGCCCCTTGCTTGCTCCGGTGATGAACCATGTGGTGTGCATGCCTCCAGCGTGCGCCGCGCCGAGCCATTCCACCAGCGACTCTTCGGCACACAAGACATGCGTCTGACGCATGGCTCATGATGGGTCCATGGCCGAGCTCACCGTCACCGCGCTGCGCGTGGTCCACGCCGTCGTCGGCACCGGGTCCTTCACCGCGACGGCCGACCTGCTCGGGTACACCCAGTCCGCGGTGTCGCGTCAGGTGGCCGCTGCCGAGGCCGCCGCGGGCGTGCCCTTGTTCCTGCGGGGCGCGCGCGGCGTGGTCCCCACCCCGGCGGGCACGCTGGTGGCGCGCCGGGCCGCGGTGGTGCTCGCCGAGCTGGACGCCGTGGGCAAGGACCTCGCGGGCCTGGCCGACACCCTGGGCGGCCGGGTGGTGCTCGGCGCCTTCCCGACGGCGACCTGGGTGCTCGCGCCGCGCGCCGTCGCCCTCGTCCGGGAGCGGCACCCGGGCCTGACGGTCGACCTGCACGAGGCGTCGACCCCCACCCAGCTCCGGCAGCTCCGTGCGGGCCGCATCGACGTGGCGGTCATCGGCATGGGCGCCGACCTGCCCGCCTACGACCTCGACGGGCTGCGCCGCGACCACCTCGCGGACGGCCGTTCCCTGGTCGCGGTGTCGCGCGACCACCGCTTCGCGGGCCGCGACCAGGTCCCGGTCGCGGAGCTGGCCGGGGAGGGATGGATCGTCGGCAAGGGGCTGCGCGGCGACCCGCAGTTCGGCGCGTGGCCCACGCTGCCCGCGCCCCGGGTCGTGCACGCGGTGCGCGAGTGGCCCGCCCGCCTCGGGCTGGTCGCCGCCGGGCTCGGCATCACCACGGTGCCCGAGCTCGCCGTCCCTGCCGTCCCCGCCGGCGTCGTGACGGTCCGGGTCGACGACCCGGCCTGCCTCGGCCGGGCCGCGGTCGCCATCACCCGCCCGGACCGCGCGGCGGGCGTGGCCGCCGTGGTCCGGGCGCTCCGGGAGGTCGCGGGCGGGCTGGGCTCCTAGCGCGGTCGGGGCGGCTCCTGGCGCAGTGCCGCGGCACGCGCGCGGAGAGCCCGCGCCGCGCCGTCGTCGCCCAGTCCTGCCTGGATCGCGGCCAGCCGGTCCAGGCGGTCCAGCAGCCGGTCGCGCACGTGCACCAGCCCTCGGTCGTGGCAGCCCTGCAGGATCCGGACGGCCCGTTCCCGGACGGCGAGCGCGTCGCCCGGCCGGCTCAGCCCGGCGAGCGTGTCGCCGAGCCGGGACAGCGTGTCCGCGAGGTCAGGCTCGACCCGGTCGGGGTTCGACCGGGCCAGCCGTTCGAGGATGCGTACGGCCTGTTCGATGAGGGGCAGGCCGGCAGCGGCATTGCCGACCTCGGAGTACCGCACGCCGAGGTCGGACAGCGTCCTGGCGTGGTCTGGCTCGAACCGGTCGGGGTTGGACAGGGCGAGCCGCCGGAAGATCTCGACCGCCCGCTGGGTCGGGGGCGGCGCGTCACCCAGCATCTCCGTGCGCGAGTACCAGCCGCCGAGGCGGGACAACGCCCTCGCGAGATCGGGTTCGAACCGGTCCGGGCTCGACTGCGCCAGCCGTTCGAAGATCTTGACCGCTCGTTCCGCAGGGGCCTCCGAGCCCCTCCCGCCGCGCTGCCAGCTCCAGGTGTCGAGGTGGGACAGCGTCGTCGCCAGACCGGGCAGGAACCGGTCGGGGTTGGACTGCGCGAGCTGCTCGCGGATCCGCAGCGCCCGCATGGTCACGTGCACGCCGTCCCGCTGCCGCTCGAGCTGGCCGTACCAGACGCCGAGGTCGGACAGCACGTCCGCGAGGTCGGGCTGGAACCGGTCGCGGTCGGACGCCGCCAGCCGCTCGTAGATCTCGGCCGCCGCCAGGGTCGTGCCGAGCGCGTCCCCGGGGCGCCCGAGGTCGGCATGTCTCCTGCCGAGGTCGGTCAGCGCCCTCGCGAGCCCCGGCTCGAACCGGCTGCGGTCGTCCGCCACCAGACGTTCGTAGATCTCGGCTGCCCGTCGTGTCGCGTCGAGCGCGGCACCGGGGTGTCCGACGTCGGAGTGCCGGTTGCCTAGGTCGATCAGCGTCCTGGCCAGCTGCGGCTCGAACCGGCCGGGGGCGTCCGCCGCCAGGCGCTCGTAGATCCACACCGCCCGCAGCGTGGGCGGCAGCCCGTCGCCCGGGTGTCCCACCGCGGACAGCCTGGTGCCGAGCGTCGACAGCGACGCGGCGAGCTGCTCGTCGGGCTCGGCGCCGGCGTCGGCCCCGCCGTCGCCCTCGTCGAGCAGCTCGACGTGCCGGCGGGCGAGCAGGGCGGCGGTGGGCGCCATCCGCACCGAGGGGTGCGGTACCGCCGCGAGGGTGGCTGCGTGGGCGTCCGGGGTGCCGGGCAGGTGCGCGGCGAGGTGGTCGGCCAGCGAGCGCACCCGCTCCTGCTGGTCCTCGTCCCGGGCAGGGTCGGTGGCCGCCCGGGACAGGACCGTCATCGCCTGGGCCGCCTGGGTGGCGCTGAGGTTCTCCAGCAGCGCCGCGGTCAGCCGCTCCGCACGGCGGCCCTGCGTCAGGACCCGGACGACGAGGTGCTCGGCGACGCGGTCCGGGGTGAGCGGGCCGACCCACTGCCGTGGGTCAGCGGGGGTGTAGGTCTTGCGCAGCCAGGTCGCGGTCGCCCGAGGGTCGGGGTGGACGTCCTCGGTGAAGGCGCTCAGCACCCGCCGGGTCAGCGCGACGGTCGCCGCCTCGTCCTCTGCGCCGAGCAGCGTGACCGCGGCGACGAGGGCCTGTCGCATCGCGACGGTGAGGCGGTGGGCGATGCCGACCTCCGCGGCCGTGGCGGCCCAGTAGGTCGTCGTCTCGTGGCGGAGCAGCTCGTCGAAGACGTCGGCGGTGGTGACGTTCTCGACGACGCCTGGCCGTCCGAGGCGCCCCATGGTGCTCAGCACCGCCACGAGGGCCGCGGCCGTCACGTCGAGCACCCGCTTCTGCCCGGCGGCGCCGCTCAGCCGCCGCTCCGGGACGGCGACGCCCAGGTCGCGGGCGAACGCGAGGGCCGCGGCGTCGAACACCTCCTGCGGGTCGGCGTCGAGGGCGTCGAGGTCGGCGTCGCCGTAACCCCGGGCCAGGGCGGCGCCGAGATCGCCGGGCACGGCGGTCAGGGTGTCCCACCAGTTGCCCGCGGTGCGGGCCAGCATGAGCACCCGGATCTCGCCGCCGTCGCCGAAGTCCTCGTAGGCGTCGGTGAGGAAGTCGCGCAGGCCGGGCCGGTTCTCCGCGTAGTCGACGACGACCAGCACCGGCCGGTCCCTGGCGTGCTGGCGCAGGGCGGCGACGGCGCCGGGCCGGCTGTCCTGCTCGGGGGCCAGGAAGAGGCGCTCCCACCCGGTGCCGAGTGCCCGCAGACGCCGCTGCAGCTCGTGGGCCACCCGGGTCTTCCCGACGCCGCCGGGGCCGGTGATGAGCCGGAACGGGGTGGTGCCCGGCTGGGTGCACCAGCGCACCAGCCGTTCCAGGAGACCGTCCCGTCCCAGGAACGGGACGATCGGCTCGTCGTGGTGCGGCGAGAGCAGCGCCGCGAAACCCTCGGGCGTTCGTGCCCGCAGACCCTCGACCACCTGGGCCGCCGCGAGCCGGCGCGTGCGCATCTCCAGGAACAGCCCGAGGAGGTGCTCGGCGACGAGGCCCACGGCCAGCCCGCCCACGGTCGCCAGGACCAGCAGCAACGGCGGTGCGTCGGCGGGTACGAGCTCGGCGGCGACCGCGCCCACGACGGACGCGACGACGAGGGAGCCCACACCGAGCGTGGGCAGGGCCTCGCGCCACCTGCTGGAGGTCCTGACCATCCGCGGCATGCCCGAAATGTACTTCTTACGGGTCGTCTGCGGGGTGAAAATTCTTCACCAGAAAGATTGGCCGTTCCTCGGCTACTGTCGCCGCATGCCCGCCGCCCCCGACGACCCCTGGTCCGCCGTCGCCGACGACTGGGGCCGGTACTGGGGCACCTTCGCGCGCCCGGTCTGGGCCCCGCTCCTGGACACGGCGGGGATCGGGCCCGGCAGCCGGGTGCTCGACGTCGGCTGCGGCAGCGGCGAGCTGCTCGAACACCTCCAGGACCAGGGCGCGCGGGCGAGCGGCGTCGACCCGGCGGGCCGGATGGTCGAGCTCGCGCGGGCCCGCGCCGTCGGCGCCGACGTACGCCTCGGCGAGGCCGAGCACCTCCCGTTCGACGACGGCGCCTTCGACGCCGTGCTCGCCGTGAACGCGGTCCAGTTCGCCGACGACGTGGACGACGCCCTGGCCGAGCTCGCCCGCGTGCTGACGCCGGACGGCGTCGTCGGCCTGGCCGGCTGGGCCGACCGGACCCGGAACGACCTCGACGCGATCAACGTGGCGCTCGCGGAGGCCGACGACGAGGAGCCCCCCGAGGACGGCCCGCTCCGCCTGCCGGGCGGGCTCGCCGCCGTGCTCGCCGACGCGGGCTGGGCCGTGCTCAACCACGGCGTGGTGCCGGTCCCGTGGACCGCCCGCGACGCGAACGACCTGGCGCGCGGCATCCTGTTCGGCGAGGGCGACGCGACGGTCGCGGACCTGGCGCCCGTGGTGGTCGAGGCCGCCGCGCCGTTCCGCCGTCCCGACGGCAGCTACCGCCTGCTGAACGCCTTCCGCTGGGCGGTGGCCCGGCGCCCGAGGCGCACGTGAGCGCCCCCGCCGACCCCGGCCAGCCGGTGTTGCGGGTGCCCGGGATCCGGGCCCTGGTCTGGATGTCGCTGTTCGGCTTCGCGGGCTACGCGCTCCTGCTGCCGACGGCGCCCCTGTGGGCCACCCACGGTGGCGCCGACGAGGGCGGCGCGGGGCTCGTCAACGCCGTCCTCATGCTCGCCACCGTCGCCTTCCAGACGACCGTGCCCTGGGCGCTGCGCCACCTGGGCTGGCGCACCACGCTGGTGGCCGGGGTGCTGCTGCTCGGGCTCCCGTCCCTGGCGTTCCTGCTCACCGACCAGCTCGGGTGGATCCTTGCGGCGTCCGCCGTGCGCGGCGCCGGGTTCGCGGTGGTGACCGTGTGCGGCGCGACCGCGATCGCCGAGCTGGTCGACGTCTCCCGGCGCGGCCGCGCGATCGGCGTCTACGGCCTCGCGGTGGCGGCGCCCCAGGTGTTCCTCACGCCGAGCGCGGCCTGGGTCGCCGAGTCCGTCGACTTCCGGGTGGTGTTCGTCCTCGGCGCCCTGCCCGCGCTCGCCGTACCGTTCGCGGTGGCCCTCGGCCGGCGGCTGGACCTGCTCACCACCGGCCACGGCGCCGCACCGCACGTGCCCGACGGTGCGGCACCCGGCCGGGGCCGCATGCTGCTCGCGCTGGCCCTGCCCTCGCTCGTGCTGCTCGCCGTCACCACCCCCGGGGGAGCGCTGCTCACGTTCGCGCCCCAGCTCGGCTACGGCGCGCTCGTCGCGATGGGCGGGCTGCTCGGCCTCACGGTCGCGGCGGCGCTGTCCCGCTGGCTGGTCGGCGGCCTGGCCGACCGGTACGGGCCACGCCGCTTCGTCCCGCCCCTGCTGGCGCTCTGCGCGGCGGCCCTGGTGCTGTGCGCCTGGTCGCTCACCGGCTCGGGCCCCGGTGCCGCGGGGCTGATCGTGGGCATGACCGTCGTCGGCGTCTCCTACGGCAGCCTGCAGAACCTCACGCTGGTCAGCGCGTTCGCAGCCGTGCCCGACCGGGAGCGCAGCGTCGCCAGCGCCGTCTGGAACATCGGCTTCGACACCGGCACCGGGATCGGGTCGCTCGTGGTCGGCTTCATCGCGGCCGGCACCAGCTTCGCGGTCGGGCTGCTGACGACCGCGGTCGTGTGCGCCGTCGTCGCCGTGGTGACGCTGGTGGGGGCCCGCGGCGCCGTCCGGCGGAGCGCCTAGGCGCCAGGGTATGGACCAGGGCCGCACCCTGGTCCGCCGCCCGGCCCGGCCGGGCGAGGGTGGGCGGCATGATCGACAAAGGACTGCCCGGCGACGCCGTCGGGCCCGGGCGGCCGGTGGGCCGCCGGATCGTGCTGGCGATGCTCGGCCTGGGTGCCGCGGGCGTGGCCGTGGGACCGGCCGTGCGGGACGGTGTGCGGCAGGCCCTGTCCCGGGTCGCGCCGGCGGCCGTGCCGGACGACCGCGGGTTCCGGTACTTCAGCGTCGTCGGCTCCGTGCCGCGCCAGGACGCGACGAGCTACCGGCTCACCGTCGGCGGGCTGGTGGACCGGCCCGCCACGTACACCCTCGACCAGCTCGCGGCGCTGCCCCAGCACACGGTGGTGCACGACGCCGTCTGCACGGACGGCTGGCAGGTCGACGACGTGCCGTTCACCGGCGTGCTCCTGCGGGACCTGCTGGACGCCGCCGGCGTGCGGGACGAGGGCGCCGCGGTGCGGTTCACCTGCTTCGACGGCGCCTACTCCGAGAGCCTCACGCTGGAGCAGGCGCGCCGGGCGGACGTCGTCGTCGCGCTGCGCATGTTCGACGAGCCCGTGCCGCACGACAGCGGCGGCCCGGTGCGGCTCTTCGTCGCGCCGATGTACTTCTACAAGTCGGCCAAGTGGCTGTCCGGGATCGAGGTCACCAGCGAGGTCCAGCAGGGGTACTGGGAGGACTACGGCTACCCCGTGGACGGGTGGCTGCCCGGCGAGGAGCCCGTCGGTGCCTGAGCGCGTGCTCCGCTTCAGCCCTGCCGAGCGGGCCGTGCACCGGGCGACCGGGCTGTTGTTCCTGGTCTGCCTGCTCACCGCGCTCGCGCTGTACGTGGCGCCGGTCGCGCAGCTCGTGGGTCGGCGGCTCCTCGTCGAGACCGTCCACGAGTGGTCCGGGCTGCTGCTGCCCGTGCCCGTCCTGCTCGGCCTGTGGTCCGGCCCGTTCCGGGCCGACCTGCGCCGCCTCGACCACTTCGACGGGCACGACCGCCGGTGGCTCGCGAGCCTCGGCTCGTCCGATGCGCACCGCGGCAGGTTCGCGGGCAAGTTCAACGCGGGCCAGAAGGTCTGGGCCTCCTGGCTGGCCGGCGCCGTCCTGGTCATGCTCGGCACCGGCCTGCTGCTGTGGTTCAAGTTCGCGCTCGACGTCGTCCCGCGGGCCGGCGTCGTGCTCGTCCATGACGTCGTCGCGTACGCCCTCGTGGTCGTCGTCGCCGGCCACGTGTACAAGGCGGCCGCCGACCCGGAGGCCCGGCGCGGGATGCGCACCGGGTCCGTCCGGCGGTCGTGGGCGGCGCGGGAGCACGCCCTCTGGGTCGGTCAGAACTCGTCGCCCTCGGCGGCCCAGGCCTCCCAGGCCGCGGACGACGCCTCGTAGGCGGCCACCGCGCCGAGGATCGCGGCGCTCACGGCGCTGCTCAGGGCCGTCCCGGGCGCATCGGTGCCGAGCGCCTGGGCGAGCGCGCCCCGCCGCCCGCCCTCCACCCGCGCCGCCGCCCGGCCCAGGGCGGCGGCGGAGGGGTCGGCGGGCGGCTCGTCGGTGCGGGAGAGCCGCTCGAACACGGCCTCCCGCTCCGCCGGGGTCAGCCGCTCGAAGGCGGCGACGTGCACCTGCTCGACGGCGTGCGGCGGGGCGGAGCTCAGCAGCCGCTCGGAGCGGTCGAGCGCCCCGGCGTCGTCAGACCGGCTCATCGTCGGCTCCTCCGGGCGTGTCGGCGGGTGCGTCGGCGCGGACGATGCGGTAGCCCTGCTCCGCGAGGGTGCGGGTCATGTGCTCGGCGTACCACTCGGGCCAGCCCTCGTCGTACACGCCCCCCAGCTCCTCCTGCTCGTGGACGCCGTGCGCCGTGGCCGCCTGCCTGAGCAGGTCGAGCAGGATCTCGTTCGACCTCGGGTCCGGTGTGGTGCTCATCGGCCCGGGAGACGGTCGATGATCTGCTGGAGCACCCACTCGTTGCCGTCCGGGTCGGCGAACGACGCGAAGGACGCGTAGCTGTCGTGCTCCGGGTGCGCGCCGGGCACGCGGTTCGCGGTGCCTGCCCAGTGGAAGACGCCGTCCTGGTCGTGCCAGACCTCGCTGACGTCGGCGCCGCGCTCGACGAGCTCGGCGCGGGCCGCGGCGATGTCCCGGACCACGAGGTGCAGGCCCCGCACGGAGCCCGGCGTCGCGTCGGTGAGGTGCTCGCCGAAGATGATCGAGGTGGCGGACCCGGGCGGCGTGAGCTGCACGACGCGCAGGCCGCGCTCGGTGGCGAAGTCGGCGTCGAGACGCCAGCCGAGCCCTGCGTAGAAGTCCTTGGCGCGGTCCACGTCGGCGACGGGCAGGACGACGACCTCGAGCTTGAGTTCCATGGTGTTCTCCGGTTCTGGGGTACTGGTGGGGTGGGCGGTGGGGGTCACTTGGCCTGCAGCGGGCCCGCGAAGGACTTGCTGAGGGAGGCGGGGCCGACAAGGGGCAGCAGGGCGGCGAGCAGCTTGCGCTGGAGGGTCTCCGGCCGGCGGGTCAGCTCGACGTCGATGCGGCTGCCGTCCTCGGCGGGGGAGACCTGGAAGACCCAGCCACCGCCGGGCCCGAACACCTTCGAGTCCAGTGTCGTGATGTCGACGCGGCCGCGCTCGTCGTCCCACTCGTAGCGGGCCCGCTCCCAGGCCGCCGCGGTGCCCTCGGTGACCTCCGCCCAGTTGTCGCCCTGGGCGTGGACCGTCAGGTGGTCGGCGTCGATCGTGGGCCAGGCCTCGGCGCGGGCCGGGCTGAAGTCGGTGAGCACCCGCATGGCGGCCTCGGGGGCGAGCGTGGAGTCGAGGTGAAAACGGACAGCGGTCATGGTCAGGCTCCTCAGTCTGTGTAACCACTTTGAGCGGTTACTGCGATGACCAGAACTCTGGCACACCATCCGTAACCCGTCAAACTGGTTACGGGGACTTGTGCGTCACACCGGTCACCAGTCAGAATGGTTACGTGAACCACGCCTTCCCCTGCGGAACGCTCGCGCTCGACTTCCTCGGCACGCTGCGCGCCCGCCGTAACCCGGTCCCCGCGGAGAAGCTCGGCACGCCCGAGCTCCTCGACGACTGGTTCGTGGAGTCGGGGATGTTCGACGCCGCCCCGCATGCCGACGCGGCAGACCTGGCGGCGGCCCTGGAGCTGCGCGAGTCGCTCTACGCGCTGGTCGAGGACCGGCTCGGCGGTCGTGCGGCGCTGGCGGCGCTCTCCGAGGCCGCGGCGTCCGCGACCGGGGCCGCCCTGGCCGCCCCGGCGGCGACCGCCGCGCCGGTTCCACCTGCCACGCCGGCTGCCCTCGCGGCGGCGGTCGCGGTCCTGAACCGGTACGCGGCGGAGCCGCCCGTCGTCGTGCAGCTGGGGGCGGACGGCGCCGGCTCGGCCGGTGTCGGCGCCGCTGTCACCCACCGTTCGGGCACGGCCGCGCAGGGCCTCGCGGCCGTGGCGCGCGAGGCCGTCGAGATCCTGGGCGGCCCGGACGCGGCACTCCTGCGCGAGTGCGGCCGCCCGGAGTGCACCCAGGTCTACCTGGACCGCTCCCGCGGGCACCGTCGCGAGTGGTGCGCCATGCGCACGTGCGGCAACCGGGTCAAGGTCTCGGCGTACCGATCGAGGCACCGCACGGCGTCGACCCCGCCGTCGACGCCGGCCTCCCACGCCTGACCCGGGCGGGCCGACCCGGGCTGCTTGACGGCCCGCCCGGGCCGGTGCAACACTGGCGACCCTCACCGGAAACGTTTCCAGGCCGAGTTCGGCTGGGAATTGGAAACGTTTCCAGATCAACCAGGAACCGAGCAGGACCTCACGACGAAGTGGAGTGACAGTGTCGTCATCACGCGCCACCCTCATCCAGGTGGCCGAGCGCGCCGGGGTGTCGCTGGCGTCGACCTCGCGGGCGCTGCACGGCACGGGCGCGAGCCAGAAGATGGTGGACCGCGTCCGCGCCGCCGCCGCCGAGCTCGGCTACAGCCCCGACGCGATCGGCCGGTCGCTGCGCATGAAGCGGACCTTCCAGGTCGCGTTCGCCGTCGCCGACATCGGCAACCCGGTCTACGTCGAGATGCTCACCGCGATCCACGAGGTGCTCGCCCCCCACGGGTACCGCGTCGTGGTCATGTCCACGGGGCACTCGGTCGCCTCCACGGTCGACCTGGTCCGCAGCCTCGGCAGCGGGTTCGTCGACGGCCTGATCGTCAGCCCGCTGCGCACCGACGACGCGCTCGTGGAGGCGATCCGCGAGGCGCCGGTCCCCGTCGTCGTCATCGGCCGGTCGCTGGAGCAGCAGGGCATCGACTCCGTCTCCACGGACTCGGCGGCGGGCCTCGGTCAGGCCGTCGCCCACCTGCTGGAGATCGGCCGCCGCCGCATCGGGTTCGTCAACGGCCCGCTCGACACCACCCCGGGCGCCGCCCGCCAGCGCGGGTTCGACGCCGCCACCAGCGGCCCGGCGTTCGCCGGGGACCATGCCGAGACGGAGCGGGCCGACGACTTCACCGTCGCCGCGGGGCTCGCCGCCGCGCGCCGGCTGCTGTCC
This sequence comes from Promicromonospora sp. NPDC110617, assembly GCF_055598465.1. Lineage (NCBI taxonomy): Bacteria > Bacillati > Actinomycetota > Actinomycetes > Micrococcales > Promicromonosporaceae > Promicromonospora > Promicromonospora sp. NPDC110617. The sequence continues at coordinate 1,018,193 of NZ_JBVKBM010000002.1, read as the reverse complement.
CGCACCCCCGCGGCGGGGCCGTTCGACGCCGTCGTCGCGGCCAACGACCTGCTCGCCATCGGCGTCGTGCGCGCCGCCCGGGAGCTGGGGCTCTCGGTGCCGGGCGCGCTCGCCGTCACCGGGATGGACGACACGGAGATCGGCCGCGTCTTCCAGCCGAGCCTGACCAGCGTCTCGCTCGGGTCCGCGGAGCGTGGGGCCGCCGCCGCCCGCCTCGTCCTGGACCGGGTGGACGACGTCGCCGAGCCCGCCCAGCAGATCGCCATCGGGCCGCGCCTGTTCGTGCGCGAGTCCACCGCCCAGGAAGAGAGTGCTCGATGACCGTCCTCGCCTCGCCCCGGCCGCCGTCGCCGCCCCGGTCCGGGCGCCGTCGCGGCCCCACGGGCATGGACCGCGCCCGGCGCCGCGAGGCCGCCGCGCTGGTGATGCCCTCGCTGCTGCCCATCCTCGTGCTCTCCGTCGCGCCGCTGCTCATGGGCGTGCTGCTCGCGTTCACGGACGCCGAGCTCGTGCGGCGCCCCGACTACCAGTTCGTCGGCGTCGACAACTTCGTGCGGCTGGCGGGCAACTCGTTCTTCTGGGACTCGTTCCGCATCGGCATGGTGTGGGCGGTCTCGGTGACGCTGCTCCAGCTCGTCGCCGCGCTGGGCCTCGCGCTGCTGCTCAACTCGGGGCTGCGCCTGCAGGGGCTCACCCGGGTGCTCGCCCTGATCCCGTGGGCGATGCCGCCCGTGGTCGTGGCGATCATGTGGAAGATGATCTACTCGCCGAACGCGGGGCCGCTCAACGCGTTCCTCGGTTCGCTGGGCCTGCCGGACGACATCAACTGGCTCGCCGACTTCTCGACCGCGCTGCCCGCCGTCATCGTCGTCGGCGTCTGGGTGGGCATGCCCCAGACCACGGTGACGCTGCTCGCCGGGCTGCAGCAGATCCCCGCCGAGCTGCACGAGGCCGCCGCGATGGACGGCGCCGGGGCCTGGCGCCGCTTCTGGGCGGTCACGTTGCCGAGCCTGCGGCCGATCGTCGCGTCGATCACGTCGCTCAACTTCATCTGGAACTTCAACTCGTTCTCCCTGGTCTACGTGCTGACCGAGGGCGGACCCGGCGGCCGCACCATGCTGCCGATGCTGTTCACCTACCTGGAGGCGTTCAAGAACCGGAACATCGGTTACGCCGCCGCGATGGGCGTGGTGCTCGTCGTGGTGGTCGTGCTCCTCCTCGCGCTCTACCTGCGGTCGCAGTTCCGCGACGACCGCGCCGAGAAGAAGGGCTGAGCCGATGCGCACCCTCGTCCGCCCCGCCCAGTACGTGGCGCTGGCCGGTTACATCATCTTCCTGGGGTTCCCCCTGCTGTGGCTGCTGTCGGCCTCGGTCAAGTCGTCCGCCGAGCTCAACTCGCTGGTCGTGAACCTGCTGCCGCAGGAGTGGCACTGGGAGAACTACTCGCAGGCCCTGGCCCGGCAGGGCCTGGTGCACTCCGCGGCCAACAGCGCGATCGTCGCGCTCGCGTCCACCGCGCTCGTCATCCTCATCGCGCTGCCGGCCTCGTACGTGCTGGCCCGGCTCAAGGGCGCGATCCGCACGGCCGGCGTCGGCTGGATCCTGGTGAGCCAGGTGTTCCCGGTGATCCTCGTGATCCTGCCGCTGTTCCTCATCCTGCGGACGATCGGCCTGACGGACAGTCTCGTCGGGCTCACGCTCGTGCACACCACGTACACGCTGCCGTTCGCGCTGTGGATGCTGCAGGGCTACGTCGCCGCGATCCCCGTGGAGCTCGAGGAGGCCGGGGCGATGGACGGCGGCAGCCGCCTGGTGGTGCTGCGCCGGATCGTCGTCCCGCTGCTCGCCCCCGGCGTCGTCGCCACGGCGATGTTCAGCTTCGTCTCCTCCTGGAACGAGTTCTTCTTCGCTCTCGTGCTGCTCCAGTCGCCCGAGAACTACACCCTGCCGATCACCCTGTCGACGTTCATCGGCGGCGAGGGCAAGGTCGCGCTCGGCCCCCTCGCGGCGGGCTCCGTGCTCGCCGCGATACCCAGCATCGTCTTCTTCTCGATCATGCAGAAGAAGCTCACCGGCGGCCTCATGGCCGGGGCGGTCAAGGGATGACCAGCCCCCACAGCCACACCAGCACCACCTATCCGAAAGGCAGACCCATGAAGTCTCGTGGAGTGTTCATCGCTGCATGCCTCACGACCAGCACCCTCCTGCTCGCGGCCTGCGGCAGCGGGGACGCCGCCGACGACGGCCCGGTCACGCTGAAGTTCCAGGCCCTGTCCGACCAGCCGGCCGCCATCGCCGCGACCGAGTCGATCGTCGAGGACTGGAACACGGCCAACCCCGACGTCCAGGTCGAGATCGTCCCGGCGGGCTGGGACGGCGTCTACGACAAGCTCATCACGCAGTTCAACGGCGGCGCCGCGCCCGACATCATCCACTACGAGGCGGCGAGCATCGTGTCGTTCGCCCGCGACGGGTACCTGGCCGACCTCACCGACCTCATGTCGGACGAGCGCCGCGCGGACATCCCCGAGGGCGTGCTCGACTCCGTGACCGTCGACGACCAGGTCATCGCCTACCCGACCGAGCTGCAGTCGTACGTGGTCTTCGCCAACCGCACGCTGCTGGAGGACGCCGGGGTGGAGATCCCGACCGGCGAGACGATGACGTGGGACGAGCTGCGCGAGATCGCGCAGGCGACCACGAAGGGCGACGTCTACGGCCTCGGCTGGGGCCTCTCCAGCCCGACGGCGGCGTTCATGGCGCTCGCCCCCGGGTTCGGCGGCACCTACATCTCCGGCACGGGCGAGGACGCCGACCTGACCGTCGGCGAGGGCGAGATGGCCCTGCCCGAGCTGGTGCACGGCATGGCCTACGACGACGAGTCGATCCTGCCGGTGACCCTGACCCAGTCGGGTTCGGAGGCCATCGCCTCCTTCTACGCCGGGCAGACGGCGATGACCGTGCAGGGCTCCTACCAGGCCGCGAACATCGCCAAGGACGCGCCGAAGGACCTCGACTGGGTGGCGCTGCCTCCGCTGGCCGGCCCCGAGGGCCCGCAGCAGGCGGCCAACCCCCAGACGCTGTCGGTCAACATCGACTCCGAGCACGTCGAGGAGTCGGCGGAGTTCATCGAGTTCTTCACGCAGACCGAGCACCTTGCCGCGCTGAACGAGGCAGACGCACTGATCCCGGCGACGACGTCGGCCCAGGAGGCCCTGACGGAGAAGCTCGGTGACGAGAACGGCTGGAGCACCATCCTGGCGTCCGGCCAGAACTTCACGGCCGCGCCCTACCTCTTCGCCGACTCCTACGCCCAGTGGAAGGACACCGTGGCGACGCCGGCCTACCAGCGCTACCTGGCGCAGGAGACGGACGAGACGGAGCTCGCCGACCAGCTCACGAGCGGCTGGGACGAGATCACGCAGTAACTGACGCAAGCGACGTAGGAACGAACAAGGAGCGTAGCCGTGAGCTGGTTAGAGGACCGGTCGGTGGCCGTGATCACCGGTGCCGCAGTGGGGGACGCCCTCGGTGGAGCGACCGAGGGCTGGACACCGGAACAGATCGAGGAGCGGCACGGGGGCCGCGTGCGCGGCATCGTCGGGCCCTGGTACCCCAACTGGCGCGACGCGCGCCCCATCGCCCCGTACCACAAGGGCGACGGGCACATCACGGACGACACCCTCATGACCAGGGCGCTCGTGGAGGTGTACGCCAAGCGGCGTGCGCACCTCGACGCCTACGCGATGGCCGAGGACCTGGTGCCGCTGATGATCGGGGAGCCCCGGTGGATCCCCGAGCTCGAGTCGACGGCGCTGCTGCTCCAGCGGGTGTTCCTCGCCGAGAAGTGGCTGGTCGCCCGGCTGCACTACGGGCACGTGGACCCGCGCGAGGCGGGCGTGGGCAACGTGGTCAACTGCGGGGCGGCGATGTACGCGGCCCCGGTCGGCCTGGTGAACGCGGGCGACGCCCGCGCCGCCTACGCCGAGGCGATCGACCTCACGGGCGCCCACCAGTCCAGCTACGGCCGCGAGGCGGCGGGGGTCTTCGCGGCGATGGTCGCGGCCTCGGTCGCCCCGGGCGCCACGCTGGACGACGTCGTCGCGGCCGCGCTGGAGGTGGCGCACGACGGGACGGCGGACGCGCTCCGCGCCGTCGTCGACGCCCTCGAAGGCTGGCCGGAGCCGCCCACGACCGACGACGAGGAGCGCAAGCTCGCGCGCCTCGTCCGGGAGGTCGTGGCGCCGTACGACTCGGTGGGCGCGGAGTACCGGCAGATGTCGATGGACGCCCGCCGGCCCTCGCGCACCAAGTCGATCGAGGAGCTGCCGGTGGCGCTCGGGCTCCTGCTCGGGCACCGCGGCGACTACCGCGGCTCCGTGCTGGCTGCCGTGAACTACGGACGCGACGCCGACTCGATCGCGGTCATGGCGGGCGCCGTCGCCGCCGGGCTCGGCGGCAGCGGTGTGGTGCCCGCCGAGTGGCTCGACGAGATCGAGACCGCCAGCAAGATGGACGTCCGGGAGACGGGACGCCTCATGGCGTCCGCGGCGACCGACATCCTGGCGGCGGACCGCGAGCGGGCGCTGGCCCGGCTCACCTCGCTCGACGCCGTCGGGGCGGGTGAGCCCGCGTGAGGCTGACCTGGGCCCAGCCCGAGGACCTGCTGGCGCACGAGCTCGTGCAGTCGGCGGCCGAGGGCAAGGACGTCGCCGACGTCCGCGACCGCTGGGTCGCGGCGGGCGGCGACCCGACGCCGGCCGTCAGCGGCGCCGGGCCCGTCCCGGCGTCGCCGGCGCTGCGGGCTCTGGCCCGTCAGCTGCTGGACGAGCTGGATGCCCGCCCGGGAGCCTCGGGTCCGGCCACGTGGGACGACGTCGAGGCGTCGCTCCCCGCCGCGCCCGCCCTGCCGAACCGCCCGGCCGGTCCGGACCCCGAGGCCGCCTACGCCGCCCGGGTCCAGGGCGCCTGGACCGGCCGGGCCGCCGGCTGCCTGCTCGGCAAGCCGGTCGAGAAGATCCCGCGCGCCGGGATCGAGGAGATCCTGCGGTCCACCGGCCGCTGGCCGCTGGACCGCTGGTTCACCGCCGTCGGCCTGCCCAACGACGTCGCGGCGCGCTGGCCGTGGAACCGCCGGTCGGCGCCGACGTCGCTGGAGGAGAACATCTCCGGCATGCCGGAGGACGACGACCTCAACTACCCGATCCTGGCGCTCGCCCTCCTGGAGCAGCACGGGCGCGGGTTCACCACGGACGACGTCGCGCAGCTCTGGCTGGACAACCTGCCCGCCGGGCGCACCTTCACGGCCGAGCGCGCGGCCTACCGGAACATCCTCGACGCGGTGCCCGTGCCGGAGACGGCGACCCACCACAACCCGTTCCGCGAGTGGATCGGCGCGCTCATCCGTACCGACCTGCTCGGCTGGGTCTCGCCCGGCGACGTCCGCGGGGCGGCCCGGCTGGCCTGGGCCGATGCCCGGCTCAGCCACACGGGCGACGGGATCTTCGGGGCCATGTGGGCCGCGGGTCTGGCCTCCGCGGCGGTGGTCGCGGCCGACGTCGATGACGTGCTGGACGCGGCGGACGCCGTCGTACCGCCCGGCAGCGGTCTCGCGGCGGCCGTGGCCCTCGGCCGGTCGCTCGGCCGCGAGTGTGACGGGAGCGAGGCGGCCGTGCGTGCCGGGCTCGACCGGATCCACGCCGAGTACGGGCACCTGCACTGGGTGCACACCCTGAACAACGCCGCCGTCATCGCGTTCGCGCTGACCGCGGGCCGGGGTGCGTTCGGGCCGAGCGTCTCGATCGCCGTCACGGCGGGCTGGGACACGGACTCGGCGGCGGCGACCGTGGGCGGGGTCGTGGGGGCCGTGCACCCCGACGGGATCGGCGACCGGTGGACCGCGCCGCTCGACGGGCGCATCGCGACCTCCCTGCCGGGCGGGGAGCAGCGCATCGCCGACCTCGCGGCGCGTACCGTGGCGCTGGTGGAGCCGGCCGGGGGTGCCGCATGACCGGGCACGTGGTGGTGGTCGGGTCGGCCAACGTCGACCTGGTGGTCGACGTGCCCCGGCACCCCGCCGGGGGCGAGACCCTCCTGGGCGGCGACCTGCGCCGCACGCCGGGCGGCAAGGGCGCCAACCAGGCCGTCGCCGCGGCGCGCGCCGGGGGAGCGGACACCACGTTCGTGGGGGCGCTCGGCCGGGACGACTCCGCCGAGCTGCTGCTCGCCTCGCTGGGCGGGGCGGGCGTGCGCACCGACGTCGTCGAGCGGGTCGACGCCCCGACCGGCACCGCCCTGATCACCGTCTCGCCCGACGGCGAGAACGCCATCGTCGTGGCGCCCGGCGCCAACTCGCGCGTGCGGGTCGGCGCGGCGCAGGCCGCGCGGATCGCGGCCGCCGACGTCGTCCTGGCGCAGCTCGAGATCCCGCTCGACACCGTGCTCGCGGCCGCCCGGGAACGCCCTGCGGGCGCGCTGTTCGTGCTCAACGCGGCGCCGTCGCGCGACCTGCCCGACGCCCTCTGGGACCAGCTCGACGTGCTCGTGGTCAACGAGCACGAGGCGGCGGACCTGGCGGGGCCGGGCTCCGGCACGACCCCCGCGGACCTCGCGGCCGCCCTGCTGACCCGCGTCCCCGCGGTGGTCGTGACCCTGGGCGCGGCCGGCAGCCTGGTGGCGGAGCGCGGTGGCGAGGCCGTCCTGGTCCCGGCCGCCGAGGTCGCGGCAGTTGACACAACCGGCGCAGGTGACACGTACTGCGGCGTCCTGGCCGCTGCCCTCGCCCGCTCGGGTCCGGCCGGGCCGGGCCTGCTGCAGGCCGCCCGCCTGGCCGGCGCCGCCGGGGCGCTCGCCGTCACGCGGCCCGGGGCGCAGGACGCCGTGCCCGACGCGGCCGACGTCGTGGCGCTGGCGGAAACACTCGGAAAGGCATCATGAGCTACACGTTCGACCCCCTCGTCCCGCGGCCGATCGACCGGCCGACCGAGGTCGCCGTCGGCCCCCTGACCCCGGAGGCGAGCGAGGCGCTGGACCAGGCCAAGATCTTCTCCGGGCCCGCCGACCCGGCCGACCGCCCGGCGTGGCGTGAGACCCTGCGGGCCTGGCGGTCCGACGCCCGCGCCCGGCACGGCTACACCGGCGCCGCGTACGCGCGGCCCGAGGCCGCGTGGGCGGCGCGGTGCAGCACCGTGGCGCAGGTCTGGCTGTGGGACGAGCTGCTCTACTCGTTCGAGGAGAGCCGGTTCACGCCGGAGGTGTTCCTCGCCGACGCCGAGGAGCGGTTCGGCGGGCTGGACGCCGTCGTGCTGTGGCACGCGTACCCCGTGATCGGGCTGGACGACCGCAACCAGTGGGACTTCTACCGAGACGTGCCGGGTCTGGCCGCGCTCGTGGCGACGCTCCACGAGGCCGGGCTGCACGTGTTCGTCGACTACAACCCGTGGGACGTCGGCACGCGGCGAGGCGACGACGACCTCACGGAGCTCGCCGCGGTCGTGCGCGAGCTCGGGGCGGACGGCGTCTTCCTGGACACCCTGAAGAAGGCCGAGCCCGAGCTGGTCGCGCGCCTGGAGGCGGCGCGGCCCGGGATCGTGCTGGAGGGCGAGTCCAAGCTGCCGGTCGAGCGCATCGAGGACCACTCCTCGTCCTGGGCGCAGTTCTTCGCCGACTCGCCGGTGCCCGGCGTGCTGCGGGCGCACTGGTACGAGCGCCGGCACATGCAGCACCACGTGCGGCGCTGGCACCGGGACCACTCCGAGGAGCTCCAGTCCGCGTGGCTGAACGGCGTGGGCGTCATGGTGTGGGAGGTCGTGTTCGGCGTGTGGGTCGGCTGGTCCCGGCGCGACGCCGCGACCGTGCGCCGCATGGTGACGGTACAGCGGGCCGCCTCGGACCTGCTGCTGGAGGGCGAGTGGACGCCGCTGGCACCCCTGGCTCCCGAGGCGGAGGCGGCCGGGGTGTACGCGTCGCGGTGGGAGCTGGCCGGCGTGACCCTCTGGACGCTGGTCAACCGGGGCGAGGCCGACTACGCGGGGCCGGTGCTGGAGGACGGGACGGACGCCGTCGTGCCGGGGCGGGGGATCGCCGCGCTGTTCCACGTCGCGCCCGACGCCGGGGAGCCGGCCTGGCTGCCGGGCCTGCAGGACGCGCTGCGCGAGACGCCGCACGACGCCGACGCCCGGTTCCCGCACCGGCTGGCGCGTCGGGTAGGCGTGTCAGACGCTCAGGTCACCCCCGTGACCTACACGTCTGTCAGGTCGGCCCCGCCGTCGGGCACCCCGGAGCCGGACGCCGTCGTCGTCCCCGCGGGCGACTACGTCCTGACCGTGCGCTACCGCGCGCGGGAGACCGGGATGTATCAGGGCGCGCCGTACGTGGACGAGTGGAAGCCGCTGCCGCCGCGCCTGCACGACGCGCGCACGCTGCAGCGCGACGGCTCGCTCGCGACGCCGGTCGCGGTCGCGGAGACCGAGGTGACCAACGCGCAGTTCGCCCAGTTCCTGGAGGCGACGGGTTACGCGCCCGCCGAGCCGCACCGGTTCCTCGCCCACTGGTCGGACGGCAGCCCGGCCTCAGGCACCGCGGACCAGCCGGTCACGTACGTCGACCTCGACGACGCCCGCGCGTACTGCGCCTGGCGCGGCGGGCGGCTGCCCACGGAGGACGAGTGGCAGCTCGCGGGGGAGGCCGCGCCTGCTCGTTTCGGCGTCGCACGGCCGGGGACCGCCGTCTGGAGCTGGACCGAGAGCGAGCACAGCGACGGCCGCACCCGGTTCGTCATGCTCAAGGGCGGCAGCGACTACCGCGCCCCGGACTCCGACTGGTACGTCGAGGGCGGGCGGCACGCGCCGGACTACTCGGTGAAGCTGCTGCTCCCCGGGCTCGGGCTCGCCCGGAGCGCCGCCGTGGGGTTCCGTTGTGCGTGGGACGTCGTCGCCGGACCGGAGGTGCGGGCATGAGCGTGTCGCGTGATCCCGCCGTCGGCGCCCTGGCCGGCCTGCGCGTCGTGGACGCGTCCACGCTGTTCGCGGGGCCGATGGCGGCGATGCACCTGGGTGACCTGGGTGCTTCCGTCGTGAAGGTCGAGCACCCGGTCAAGGCCGACCCGTCGCGGACGCACGGGGCCGCGAAGGACGGCGTCAACCTCTGGTGGAAGACGCTGGGGCGCAACAAGCGCACCGTCACGGCGAACCTCGGCTCGGACGGCGGGCGGGAGGTGTTCCTCGCGCTGGCCGAGCGGGCCGACGTCGTGATCGAGAACTTCCGGCCGGGCACGCTCGAACGCTGGGGTCTGGGCTACGAGGAGCTGTCGGCGCGCAACCCGCGCCTCGTGCTCGCGCGGGTCTCGGGTTTCGGCCAGACCGGCCCGTACCGCACGCGCCCGGGATTCGGCACGCTCGCGGAGGCGATGAGCGGGTTCGCGGCGATGACCGGCGAGGCTGACGGCCCGCCCACGCTGCCGCCCTTCGGTCTGGCCGACGGCGTCGCGTCGCTCGCCACCGCGTTCGCGATCATGACGGCGCTCTCGGCGCGTGAGCGGACCGGCCGGGGGCAGGTCGTGGACACCGCGATCGTCGAGCCGATCCTCGCGATGCTCGGGCCGCAGATCACACGCTGGGACCAGCTCGGGACGGTGCAGGCGCGGACCGGCAACCGGTCGAGCAACAACGCACCGCGCAACACCTATCGCACGAGCGACGGGCACTGGGTGGCCGTCTCCACGTCGGCGCAGTCGATCGCGGAGCGGGTGATGCGGCTGGTCGGGCGGCCGGAGCTGGTGGACGAGCCCTGGTTCGCCCGCGGCGTGGACCGGGCACGGCACGCGGACGAGCTCGACGACGCCGTCGGCGGCTGGATCGCGGAGCGCACACGGGACGAGGTGGTCGCGGCGTTCGAGGAGGCCCAGGCCGCCGTCGCGCCCGTGTACGACGCGCGAGACATCGTGGCCGACCCCCAGTTCCAGGCGCTCGGGACGATCCACGAGATCGAGGACCCCGAGCTGGGTCCGATGCTCATGCAGGGGCCGCTGTTCCGGCTCTCCGAGAACGACGGCGTCATCCAGTTCACGGGCCGGCCGCACGGCGCGGACACCGACGAGGTGCTGGGGGAGCTCGGCTTCTCCGCCGAGCGTGTGGCGGAGCTGCGAGAGGAGGGGGCGGTATGAGCGGGGCTGCCGGGGCGCGCGGTGGCGCGCCGCTGACCCTGCTCTACGTGCCCGCCGACCGGCCCGACCGGGTGGCCAAGGCGCTCGCCTCGGCCGCCGACGCGGTGCTCGTCGACCTGGAGGACGCCGTCGCGCCGTCGCGCAAGGGGGAGGGGCGGGACAATGCCGGACGTCTCCTGGGCGGTGCCGCCGGGCGGGCGGTCCAGGTGCGGATCAATCATCGGAGCACGCCGTGGCATGCCGATGATGTCGCCATGCTCGCGGCCCTGCCTGCTTCGGTCGGGGCGCGGGTACCCAAGGTGGAGTCCAGTGCGGAGGTGCGCGACCTCGCGGCAGCGCTGCCCGGCCGGGCGCTGCACCTGCTCGTCGAGACGGCGCTCGGCGTCGAGCGGGCCTTCGAGCTGGCGACGGCGTCGCCCCAGGTGCGGTCGATCGGGCTGGGGGAGGCGGACCTGCGCTCCGACCTGCGGGTCGATGGCGAGGACGGGCTGCTCTGGGCGCGCAGCCGCGTGGTGGTCGCGGCCCGGGCGGCGGGGCTGGTGCCGCCGGTGATGTCGGCGTTCACGAACGTGCGCGACCTGGACGGGCTGGCGGCGTCGTGCCGGGTGGGGCGGTCGCTCGGCTTCAGCGGCCGGACGGCGATCCACCCGGGGCAGCTCGACACGATCCGGGCGGCGTTCCTGCCGTCGGCCTCGGAGGTGGCTGCCGCGCGCGAGGTGCTGGAGCGGGTGCGCGGTGCCGCGACGGAGGGTGTGGGGGCCGTGGCCCTGGCGGACGGGACGTTCCTCGACGTGGCGATGGTGGAGCGGGCGCGGTGGGTGATGGAGCTGGGTGGCTCTTGAGATTCCTCTCGTGAAGCGATAGTTTTCTATCGTTTCTCGATAGGAGGCGCTCATGAACCCGGTCACGACAAACTTGCTCCGTGCAGTGATCGTGCTGCTCGTCCTCGGGACGCTGCTGACGCAGCTGGTGGTCCTGCCGGACATGGCGTGGACTCTTGAGGTGCGCTACCCCGAGGTTGCTGCCCTGCGGGTGCCGACGCTCGTCGCGTCGGCGATCGGGCTGGTGCCCCTGCAGGTGGTGCTCGTCTGCGTCTGGCGGCTCGTGGGGATGGCCCGGCGGGACGTGGTGTTCTCGCCGAGCGCGTTCCGGTGGGTCGACGTGATGATCTGGTCGGCCGTCGTCGCGGCTGTCGTCGCGGTGGGCCTGCTGGTCTGGCTCACGACGCAGACCCAGGACACCGGTGTTCCGCCTGCGCTCGTCCTGACGCTGGTCGGCTGCGCTGTGCTCGCCGTCGGCGTCGCGCTGCTGGTGGTCGTGCTGCGGGGCCTCCTGGTCAAGGCCGTCGCGTGGAAGGGCGAGGCCACGGCGCTGCGCGCCGAGCTGGCCGAGGTGATCTGATGCCGATCGTCGTGGACATCGACGTCATGCTTGCGCGCCGCAAGATGTCGGTGGGAGAGCTGGCCGAACGGGTCGGGATCACGCCGGCGAACCTCGCGGTCCTCAAGAACGGCCGCGCGAAGGCGGTCCGGTTCTCGACGCTCGACGCGCTCTGCGCGGCTCTCGAGTGTCAGCCGGGCGAGTTGATTCGGTACGTGCCGGGAGATGGCGCGGTCTCTCCGGAGGGCTGACGCCGCGTCGAGGGTCGGTCGAGCGGCGGGGCTGGTCGGGGTGTGATCTTGGCCGCCGCCCCGGGTGAATTCTGCTGTGAGCAGATGGGGTCGGTTCGTCGGGCGGTGCGAACGGGTGTGTCATAGGTTGATGGCATGACGCAGACGGTGGTGGTACCAGCCCCGGCAGGCGGAGAGTCGCCTGCCGGGTCGGTGCTGCCTGGCGCTGTCGTGCTCGGCGGGATCGCTGATGCCACGGTGGTGGATGTTGCCCGGGTACGCGAGGTGCGGCAGTTGCTGGCGGGCATGGTCCTGTCGGGCACCGGTGGTGGTGTGGGTGCCGATCCGGGCGGAAGCACGCCTCGGGTGCAGGCGGAGTGGGTAGATCTGCTCGGTGAGCTGGAGGCCGTGAAGAACGCGATCACCGCGACCCAGGCGAGGCTCACGGTTGCATTGGACGAGGCCACCCGTGCCGATGAGGCCCGGCAGAGTATCCGGGCCGCGCGGCGTGGGCGTGGTGTGCCGAATCAGGTCGGTGCGGCGCTGCGGATGAGCCCGCACGCGGGTGCTGGGTTCGTGTCCACGTCCCGGGTGTGGGTGACGCAGATGCCGCACACCTTCGCCGCCCTGCAGGCCGGGGTGCTGTCTCCGTGGCGGGCCACCTTGCTGGTCCGGGAGACCTCCCACCTGTCCGTCGAGCACCGTGCCTCGATCGACGAGGAGATCTGCGGGCCGGCGCACCTGGCGGAGCTGGCCCGGATGGGCACCCGCCGGCTGATCGCCCGGATCAAGGAGCTGGCCGCCCGGCTGGACGTGCATGCGTGCGTGAAGCGCAACGCGAAGGCCGTCTCGGAGCGGCGCGTCTCCGTGCGGCCAGCGCCTGACCTGATGGTCTACCTGACAGCCCTCGTGCCCATGGCGGAGGGTGTGCAGGCCTACGCGCAGCTGAAGGCGCACGCGGAGACTGCCAAGGCGGGCGGGAACGAGCGAGGGACCGGGCAGATCATGGCCGACACCCTGATCGAGCGCGTCACCGGCCGCGATCCTGGTCACGCCGCGGATGTGCCGGTCACGATCAACCTGCTCGTCTCCGACCAGGGCCTGCTGGCCGGCGGGAACGAGCCCGGTGTGGTGCTGGAGGGCACCCCGGCAGGCGTGGGCACGGTCCCGGCCCCGGTGGCCCGCAACCTGGCCGCGCACGCGATCGACACCGACACGGCGTGGCTGCGTGCGATCTACGTCAACCCGCACGGCCGGCTGTTGGCGACGACCTCGACGTCCCGGTTCCACCCCCAGGGCTTGGCTGCCTTGTTGCGTGCCCGCGAGCAGGGCATCTGCGCCAGTCCGTGGTGTGACGCCCCGGTCCGGCACATCGATCACGTCACCCCGTTCCTGGAGGGCGGCGTGACCAGCCTGGACAACGGGCAGGGTCTGTGTGCCCGGTGCAACCACGCGAAGCAGGCACCGGGCTGGCGACAGAAGGCTGCCCGGAGAGATGGTCGGGACGCGGTCGAGACGGTGACGCCGACGGGGCACACCTACGTCTCCGTCGCGCCCGCACCACCGGCACCGGTCCGTGACCTCGCAGTTCCCGGCGAAGCGGCGGCTTGTCCCATTGGTTCCGTCCGCGACCAGATGCCAGGTCCCGAACGTCCCACCCCGGACTGGACCCCTGCCGTCAACATGGCCGGCCCTGTGCCTGGCCGCACCCCGCGCAGCCGCTACCAGATCGGTTGCCGCACCACACCCACCCACGGAACGATCGCCTACCGACCCCGGCGGCGGTCGAAGGCAAGGACAAGACGCGTGGTTCGGACGGCTGATATGTCCTGGGCGCGCACCGGTGCTGACTGACCGGGCCGCGCCTATCCCGGCGCATGCCCATCGGCGTACTGTTCCGCGTACTCCGCTGCTGCCGGCACCACGGTGATCACGTCGATCATCACCCCGTCCGGCCCGCCCACGATGAAGTGCCGCTGGCCGAACGCCTCTGTGCGCAGGGGCAGAAGCTCCGGCAGCCCCGCTTGGCCGACGAGCCTCCGGTGCTCGGCATCGACGTCGTCGACCTCGAGGTTGAGCAGGAGCCCACCCTGGAACGGAACCCGGTGTCCCTCCGGGATGGTCGGGTGGGTGTGGTCGAGCAGCGCGAGCTCGTACTGCGGGGCGTCCGGTCGGTGGAGGCTCACGTACCAGTCGGCCTCGAAGGTGACCTCGAACCCGAGGTGCCCGGTATAGAAGTCGCGTGCGCCCGCGACGTCACGCGTCGCGATCACCGGATAGAAGCTTCCGAGCGTGGTCATGTCGTGTCTCTCTCTGCTGTCCGATCAATCGCCGCCGGCCGATTGACATACCCAAGGTATGTGAAATCGACGGTAACATACCCGGGGTATGCGAATCACCGAGGGGGAACCGTGACGAGGGCGGAACAGCGGGCGGCGACGCGGCAGGCGTTGCTGGCCGAGGGGCGGCGAAGGTTCGCCGCCGACGGCTACCACGACGTCGTGCTCGGCGACGTCGCGCAGGCGGTGGGGGTGACCAAGGGAGCCGCCTACCATCACTTCGAGAGCAAGGCGGGGCTCTTCCGTGCCGTGGTCGCCGAGGTGCAGCACGAGCTCGGGGAGCGGGTCGCCGAGGCCGCCGAGGCCTACGACGATCCTTGGGACCAGCTCCGCGCCGGCTGCCGGGCCTTCCTCGCCGCCGGGCAGGATCCGACGGTGCGCCGGATCGTCCTGCTGGACGCACCGGCGGTGCTGGGGTGGGACGAGTGGCGCGCCATGGACGAGGACTCCTCGGTCCGCCACCTCGCGGAGGCGCTGACCGCTCTCGTCGAGGCCGGAGTCATCGCGGACCAGCCGGTGGAGCCCTTGACCCGGCTGCTGTCCGGCGCGATGAACGAAGCCGCGCTCTGGCTGGCGCGCTCACCGGACACCCAGGCGCTCGTGCAGACGGAGCGGGCGCTCGACAGCATGCTGGAGGGCCTGCGGCCTGTGGCAAGGTAGGGAGCCCCGAACCGACGGCGCAAGGGAAGACCAGATGAGTACCATCCGGCACCACCGTCTCGACGTGAACGGGATCGACGTCTTCTACCGGGAGGCTGGGCCGGCCGACGCGCCGGTGCTCCTCCTGCCGCACGGTTACCCCGGGTCGTCGTTCGTCTACCGGAACGTCATGCCCGCCCTGGGCGACCGCTGGCGCACCGTGGCGCCCGACCTCCCGGGCTTCGGCTACAGCGGCACCCCGCCGGCGGAGAGCTTCGGGTACACCTTCGACGCCTACGTCGCCTTCCTGGCCGGCTTCGTCGACACCCTGGGCCTGGACCGGTACGCGATCTGGCTGCACGACTACGGCTCCCAGCTCGGCCTCCGGCTCGCGATGGAGGCCCCCGACCGGGTGTCCGGCCTGATCATCCAGAACGGGGACATCTACGAGGACGAGTTCGGGCCCAAGTACACCGCCCTCCGCCAGTTGTGGGAGAACCCCGGCCCCGACGCCCGTCGCGCCTACGCCGAGCACGTCAGCCTCGACGGGTTCCGTGACGAGTTCGCCGGCGAGCTGCCCGACGACGTCGCCGACCTCGTCCCGCCCGACCTGTGGACCCTGCACTGGGCGCTGATGTCCACGCCCGAACGCCGGGCCAACCTGGTCCGGCTCCTGGAGGACCAGCCCTCGACCCTGGCCTGGTTCCCCCGCGAACGCGCGTACCTGCGCGAACACCGGCCACCCACCCTGATCGTGTGGGGCCCGCACGACGGCTACATGCCCGAGGGCGCGGCCACGGCCTACCGCCGCGACCACCCGGACGCCGAGCTGCATCTGCTCGGGGGCGGCCACTGGTTGCTCGAGACCCACCTCGACGAGGTGGTCCCGCTCGTCCGCGACTTCCTCGCCCGGCTCGGCGCACCCGCCTGAGTCACGGCACCAGCACGATCCGCCCGAACACCGTGCCCGCGTCCATCCGGCGGTGGGCCTCGGCCGCGTGGTCCAGGGGCAGCACCTCGTGCACGACGGCGTGCAGCTGGCCGCGTGCCGCGGCGGCGAACTGCTTCACGCGGACGGCGTGCAGGGCCGCGGCGGGGGCGGTGTCGAGGCTGAACGTCGCGAACGAGCGGGACTGCTGGAACGCACCCAGGAGGCGCTCGCCGAAGTCGGCGGGCGGCATCCCCGCGATCGCGCCGACCACGACCATGCGCCCGTTCGGTGCGAGCCGGTCGATGAAGTCGGGGGTTCCCGGCCCGCCCACGATGTCGACGATCACGTCGTAGGCCGCAGGGGCGTCCGGGTCGCCCTCCCCGGTGCGGTCGAGCACGTGCGTCGCCCCGAGGGTGCGCAGGCGCTCCCCGCGTTCGGCCGACGACGTCGTCACCGCGACGGCGCTCGCGCCGCCGTGGGCCGCGAGCTCCACGGCCGCGATGCCGATGCTCCCGGCCGCGCCCCGCACGAGCACGGACTCCCCGGCAGCGAGGTGCGCGTGCACCAGCGCGAAGTGGGCCACGGGCGCCGAGCTCCCGAGGGTGACCGCGTCGACCGACGAGAGCCCCTCGGGCAGCTCGACGACGTCGTCCACCCGGGCGACCGCCTGCTCGACGTAACCGCCGCTCGTGCCGGTGAACGCCCAGACCCGGCGCCCCACCCACGCCGCGTCGACGCCCGCGCCGACCGCAGTCACCCGCCCGGCGACCTCGCTGCCGGGCACCAGCCCCGGGCTGAAACCCCACCCGCTCAGGGTCCCGCGCCGGATGACGGCGTCGACCCCGCCCACGCCGATCGCCTCGGTCTCGAGCACCACCTGCCCCGGTCCAGGAGCGGGCGCGGGGGCTTCGCCCACCACCATCCCGCTCGGGTCGCCGAAGCTCTCGATCGTCACTGCTCGCATCGTTGTCATCACGCCGGCGACGCTAACGGACGGCCCCGTCCGTTTCGGGAAAGTGAGAGCGGTGCTCGGACGATTGCCTCACATGCCGCATCGCCGACGGACGGCGTGCGAGTGAGCGCACCCCGCCGCACGGTGGACGGAGGCCGGCCACCCCCACCCGGCCGCACCCAGGAAGGAGCGCGCCATGGTCCAGCAGACCGTCGCCGATGTCATGACACCGGCGCCGACCACCATCGGGATGTCCGAGACGTTCCAGTCCGCCGCGCGGGCGATGGCCGACCACGACGTCGGCGCACTGGTGGTCCGGGCCGGACCCACCGTCATCGGGATCGTCACCGACCGCGACCTAGTGGTCCGCGGCCTCGCCGAGGGGCTCGGCCTCGAGGCGATGGTCGGCGAGGTGGCCAGCGAGGAGCTCGTCACCGTCGGCTCCGACGTTCCCGTGGAGGCCGCGGTCGAGATGATGCGCAGCGCCGCCGTCCGGCGCATCCCCGTGGTCGACGGCGACGTCGCCGTCGGCATCCTCTCGATCGGGGACCTCGCCGTCGAACGGGACCCCACGTCGGCCCTGGCCGACATCTCCGGCGCCGAACCGAACGACTGAGGAGGGCGTCAGGACCGCCCGTAGCTCGTCACGAAGTGCTCGACGGCGCACGCCGCCGCGCCCCGCGCCCAGTCCACGAACCGCAGCGGCCGCAGCTCGATGGCCGAGCGCGCGGCGGAGCCGAAGGCTCGCTGCACGAACGCGCTGCGCACGTGCGGGTCCATCACGTCGTAGTCCTGCTCGTCGGCCGGTCCGTCGCTCGCGGCCGGCCCGGACCCGCCGCCGATCGCCTCGCCCGTGATCACGATGTGCTGGGCGCCGAGCAGGTTGGCGATGGTGGCGATACCGATGCCGACGGCGCGGCCCGCGTCGGCGAGCACCCGCACGGCGTCGGGCTGACCCGAGCGGGCCAGGTCCGCGACATCGCCGATACCGAGCCCGTCGAACCCGGCCTCCGTCATGCGCCCCAGGATCCCGGCCGACCCCGCGATGGCCTCGACGCACCCCCGGTTGCCGCAGTGGCACAGGGGCCCCTCGGGGTCGACCAGCACGTGGCCCACCTCGCCGGCGACGCCGAAGCCGCCGTGCACCACCTGCCCGTTGACCAGCAGCGCGCAGCCGATACCGGTGCCGACCGTGACGAGTGCCAGCGACGAGATCCCGCGGCCCACCCCGTACCAGCGCTCACCGGTCAGCAGGGCGCGCACGTCGTTCTCGACCGTCGTCGTGAGCCCGGTGCGCCGGGCGATCTCCTCGCCGAGCGGCACGTCCCGCCAGGCCAGGAACGGCGAGTAGGCCACGTGCCCGGAGACGGCGTCGACGTCGCCCGAGACGGCCAGACCGACGCTGCCGACCGCGGGCCGCCCGGCACGCAGGCCGTCCACGAGCTCCACGATCTGCCCGGCGATCGCCTCCGGGCTGTGGTCGCGCACCGGCACCGTGACCTCGTCCAGCACCCGGCAGCGCAGGTCGCAGACCACGCCGAAGAGCTGGTCGGCGGTGACCTTCACGCCGATCGACTGGTAGGCCTCCGCCTGCAGGGTCACCATCGTCGGGGGGCGCCCCAGGGCGCCGTCGGTCGACGCCCGGTCGCCGGTCTCCAGCAGGAGCCCCGCCTCCAGCAGCGGACGCACCGCTCGGGTGATCGCGCCCGGCGTCAGGCCGGTGTCGCGCGCCAGGGTGGTCCGTGAGGCGTCGCCGCTCCGGACCAGCTCCTGGAATACGCGCGTCCCCGCCGGGCTGAGGGCAGGTGCAGCTGATCTCGCGGACATGTCACGACTCTATCTATGTGGCACGGCGCCGCAGCACCCCGGACAGGACCACGACCAGGACACCCGCGATCGGTACCACGAGCAGGCCGGTGCGCAGGCCCACGTCGTCCGCGACCAGGCCGACCAGGGGCGGGGAGAGCAGGAACCCGAGCCGCAGCAGCCAGGACACGATGGTCAGGCCGGTGCCGGGGCGCAGCCCGGGCAGCTCGTCGGCCTCGTGCATGGCCGCCGGGATGAGCGTCGCGCTGCCGAAGCCCGCGGCGGCGAACCCGGCGATCGTCCCCGGCACGGTGGGCCAGGCCAGGGCCAGTCCCATGCCGAGCGCGATGATCACGCCGCCCGCGCAGGCGACCGCACGCTGGCCGAACCGGTCCACCAGGCGGTCGCCGAGCAAGCGGCCCACGGTCTGCGCGCCGACGAGCGACACGTAGGCAGTGGCTGCCAGCGCTGCCGGGGCGCCGAGGTCCGTCGAGAGGTAGAGGGTCGCCCACGAGCTGCCGGCGTCCTCGACCAGGGCACCGCCGATGCCGATGAGCACGAGTGCGGCGACGATCGCCAGGGTGCGCACGCTGAGCCGCGGCCCGCGGAGCCGGGCGGCTGTGGCGGAACCGGCGTCGTCGGCCGTCTCGTCGTCCCTGCCCGGCAGGAGGAACCGCAGGGCGACGAGCGCCACGACCGCGAAGATCCCCAGCGAGATGCCCAGGTGCACGTTCAGCGGCAGGCCGAGCGCGATGGCGCCCGCGGCCATCGACCCGCCGAGCACGGCGCCGATGGACCACACGGCGTGGAAGCCGTTGATGATGGACCGACCGTAGCGGCGCTGCACGCGCAGGCCGTGCGTGTTCTGGCCCACGTCGGTGATCGAGTCGGACGCGCCGCCGAGGAACAGGGCGGCCACGAGCAGGGCGAACGACGGCGAGAGGCCGGCCGCCAGGGTGCCCAGGCCCGTCAGGACCGTGCCGACGACGGCGACGCGCGCCGACCCGAACCGGCGCACCATGTACCCGGCACCGAGGCCCGAGACGATCGCTCCGGTCGGGAACGCGGCGATGGCCAGGCCGTAGGCCGCGTTGTCGAGGTCGAGCGCGGTCTTGATCTCCGGCAGGCGGGGCACCAGGTTGGCGTAGAGGGCGCCGTTGGTCAGGAACAGCGCGCCGACGGCGGCGCGAGCCCGCCGGACGGCGAGCGGGGGACGGGCGTCCTGGGGAAGCGACATGCGCACGAGCGTACCCGCGTTACGTACGGTCGTACACATCGCCCGCTACGCTGTGCCCATGGCTCACGACTACTTCGCCGGCGACCCCCGCACCCACCACGAACGCATGCTCGCCGGCGACCTGTACATCGGCGGACAGGACCCGGAGAGCGTCCGGCTCGCCCAGCGCGGCCTGGCGCTGGCCGACGCCTACCACCGCGCCGTGGTGGCCGACGACGACGGGGCCCGCACGATCCTGGACGACCTGCTCGGCACCCTGGGCGAGGACGCGTTCATCAAGCCGCCGCTGTTCGTCGACTACGGCGGGAACATCCACGTCGGCCCGCGGACCTTCGCCAACTACAACCTCATGGCGCTCGACGTCGCCACGATCACGATCGGCGCCGACTGCCAGATCGGGCCGAACGTGCAGCTCCTCACGCCGACTCACCCCGTGGAGCCCACCCCGCGCCGGGACAAGCTGGAGGCCGCGCTGCCCATCACGATCGGCGACAACGTCTGGCTCGGCGGCGGCGTGATCGTCTGCCCCGGCGTGACGATCGGCGACAACACGGTGGTCGGGGCCGGCGCCGTCGTCACCAAGGACCTGCCGGCGAACGTCGTGGCGGTCGGCAACCCCGCCCGCGTGGTCCGCGACATCACCGAGGGCTGACCGTGACCGGACGCCGGCACGACCCCGACCGCAGGAGCCGGATCATCGACGTCTGCCTCGACCTGATCGCCGAGGTGGGGGTCGCCGGCGTCTCGCACCGCAAGGTGGCGGCCGCCGCCGACGTGCCGCTCGGGTCGATGACCTACCACTTCGCCGGGATGGACGAGCTGCTGCGCGAGGCGTTCGGCCGGTTCGCGCACGCCGGCAGCGACGGGTTCGAGCGGCGGATGAGCGCCGCGACCGACCTGGAGAGCGCCCGTGCGGCCGTCGTCGCGATCATCACGGAGGACGTGTTCGGCACCCAGCGCGACCTGGTGCTCACCCACGAGCTGTACACCCTCGCGTCCCGGGAGCCCGCCTACCGCGAGCTGACCAACGCGTGGATGGCGCGCTCCCGGGCGGCGCTGGAGCGGCACTTCGACCCGGTCACGGCGCGAATGCTGGACGCCCTGATCGAGGGACTGACGATCCATCGCGCCCTGGACACCGAGGCACCACCGCCCGAGACGGTCACCGAGGCCGTGCGACGCATCACGTCGGGCTGACCGGCGGAACATCCGCGGCCCCGGGCTGTTGTCCCTGGTGTGAGCGACATCCTGAGGCGCGCGACCGTCGTGGTGATCGGGGCCGGGCAGGCCGGGCTCTCCGCGGCGTACCACCTGCAGCGCCGCGGCTTCGTGAGCGCCGTGGACCAGCCGGCGGCGGAGCGCACCTTCGTGGTGCTGGACGCCAACCCGGCGCCCGGCGGCGCCTGGCAGCACCGGTGGGAGTCGCTGCGGATGGCCACCGTCAACGGGATCTTCGACCTGCCGGGGCTGGCCCAGCCCGCCGTCGACCAGGAGGAGGCCAGCCGCGTGGCCGTCCCGCGCTACTTCGCGGGCTTCGAGCGCACGTTCGGCTTCCCGATCCTGCGCCCGGTCCGCGTGGTCGCGGTCCGCCGCGCCGACGACGACCCGGACGGCGACCTCGTGGTGACCAGCGACCGCGGCTCCTGGGCCACGACCGCCGTCATCAATGCCACCGGCACCTGGACCAACCCCGTGCTACCCCGCTATCCCGGGCAGGACACGTTCCGCGGGCGGCAGCTCCACACCCGCGACTACGTGCGGGCAGAGGACTTCGCCGGGCAGCGCGTGGCCGTCGTGGGCGGCGGCATCTCGGCCCTCCAGCTCCTGGAGGAGATCTCGCGCGTGGCGACCACCCGCTGGTACACGCGGCGCGAGCCGGTCTTCCACGACGAGTTCCGCAGCGAGACGCTCGGCCGCGAGACGATCGTCAAGGTCATGGCCGACGTCGCGGCGGGCCGGCCCACCGGCAGCGTCGTCTCCTACACGGGCCTCATCTGGACGCCGTACGCCCTCGCCGCGAAGGAGCGCGGCGCCCTGGAGCGGCGCCCCATGTTCACCGCGATCGAGCCGGACGGCGTCCGCGAGGCCGACGGGACCCTGACGCCGCTCGACGCGATCCTCTGGGCCACCGGGTTCAAGGCCGACCTCGCCCACCTCGGGCCGCTGGGGCTGCGCAACGACCTGGGCGGCATCACGATGGAGGGCACCCAGGTCGCGGGCGAGCCCCGGGTGCACCTCATCGGGTTCGGGCCGTCGCAGTCGACGGTCGGCGCCAACCGGGCAGGCCGCGAGGCGGTCACGGCGGTGGTTCGGCGGCTCCCGGCCGCGCTACCAGCTCGAGCAGCAGGATGAGCACCACGGCTCCGACGGCGACGCCGACCACCAGGGCCGGCGTGGGGCTGCCGGCGAGCAGCAGCACGAGGGCGGCGAGCGCGATCACGGCGCCGCGCGCGACGCCGCGGTAGCGTGCGAGCCAGACGCCCGTGGCGCCGGTGGACACGCCCCGGCCCTCGGCCCACCTGCGGGTCCGGCTCATCCCCTTGCCGATCCCGGCCCGCAGGCCGCGCGCCGACGCGCTCGACCCGCCCAGGTAGGCCGCCACCGCGACGACCAGGCCGAGCACGCCCACGGTGCGCAGCGTGATGCGCAGGAACGACACGAGCTGGTCGAAGACGACCTGAGCGGCGTCGAGCCGCATCACCTTCCCGCTGAGCGCGTCGAGATACAGCCCCCGCCCGATCGCGAGGCCGATCCCCAGGACCACCATCGCGGCGGCCAGCGCGAGGCCCGCGACGACCAGGGCGCGCAGGTGGTGCGTCGCGGCCGCGACGCCGGCGCCCAGCAGGATCAGGACGATCCAGGGGAGCCAGGTGCCGAGGGCGACGATCTGGGCGTACCGGTTCCGGATCTCGGTGAGCTGGCTGGACTCCATGATGGTGAACGACGCGTTGATGGTCGGTAGGTTGGCCGCGAGGGTGAGGCCCCGGTCGACGAGCCGCTGCTTGAGCACGTCGATCAGCCCGCTGAGCTGGATGGTGAGCTGCCCGTTCTGGCCCACCTGGACGACGTCGCCCCCTTCGCCCTGCATGACCTGGACGAGCTGCTCGTGCGCCACCCGGTTGGCCTGGTCCCAGGCCGACTCGAACTGGTCGCTCTCCACCACGCGATCCGCGGCGTTGCGGACGAACGACTCGACCCCGCTGGTCAGCGGGCCCTCCAGCGCGGTGATCGCCTGCGAGGCCCGGGGGGCTATGTCGCGTTCGTTCAGTCCGTCCTGGACGTCCTTCAGCACCGCCCCGACATCGATCTGCTCCATGACGGCACTGGTCAGGCGGCCCGCCACCGCCTGCTGCACCACCGGGTCCTGGGCCAGGGGCGCCACGGTGGCGACGTAGCGGTCGGTGTCGGTGAGGGTGCGCTCCGCCCAGGCGGCGACCACGCCCACCGGGGCCAGCAGGGCGCCCAGCAGGATGAGGACGACGGCGGTCGCGCTCCGGGCCCGGTGCCGCTCCGGGGCCGGAGCTGCCGGTGCAGGGGCGGCGCCGGCCGCCACGTCCAGCCGCCGCCGGAGCTCCGCGTTCTCGCGCTCCAGGGCGGCCAGACGGGCGGCCGCGTCGGGCGGGCCGGTGGGCTCTGCGGATGCGTCGTTCACCGTTCCTGCCTTTCCCCTGCTGCTCGGTCAGACCAGGGCCTTGGCCTTCAGCCGTTCGAACTCCGCCGGCGTGATCGTGCCGGCGTCGAGGAGCGCCTTGGCGCTGGTGATCTGCTCGGCCGGCGAGGGGCCGGACGCCACCTCACGGATGTAGCTCTCGGTGTCCTTCCGGGCCTGCGCCATCCCCGCGGCGCTCCGCTCGGCCATCCCGCGGCCGCGGGCAATCAGGTACACGAGCGCCGTGAGGACCGGGAGGAAGATCAGGAAGATGATCCACAGGGCCTTCCACCAGCCGGACAGCTCGTGGTCACGGAACAGGTCCGCGACGATCTGGAAAAGCACCATGAGGTACGCCACGAAGAAGAAGCTGTAGATCATCAGCCAGAAGAAATCCCAGAAATCCATGACTCGCCCCGTTCTCGACGGCTTCTGATAGGTACTGAACACATCGGTGGTATGCCCGTTGCGCATTTTCAAAGTAACCGCGAGGACGGCGTTGCGCCCGCGCTGAGCGGCGGCTTCTCGCAGTAAGTGAGCGAAAAGCGCAGTCTGCGCCGAGATTCACCTGATTCGGGTGAACCTTTCGCCCGCCGATCCCGTCGTAAGGGTGACCGCCCGTGTGCGGTCGCGTTCATGACTCCGACCCTCTCGAAGGAGAACACCATGATCCGTGCCTCGAAGCGCCTCGCTGCCGCCGCCCTCGCGCTGGGCGGGCTGCTGGCCGTCGCCGTCCCGACGTCGGCGTCCGCTGCCGACGGGGACCTCACGTTCTGGTCCGGCGCCTTCACCGGCCAGACCGTGACCTACCCGGACGCCGGCACCGGCTGCACGACCCTGCCGTTCGTCGTCCACGCCGAGCTCAACGAGACGGACACGGGCATCCGGGTCTATGAGAGCACCGACTGCACCGGCCGGGCGCTGACGTTCCCGGCCACCGACGTGCACAGCTTCATCGGGTTCGACGGGCGCAGCTTCGAGCCGGTCGGCTGAGACGTGCGAGACTAGGAGGCAGAACCCACAGCGGTTCCCGGACGAGGGTTGCCGTACCCGGTGTGCGACAAGACGGCATCTGAGGAGCACACCATGTCCTGGATCGTCCTTGTCGTCTCCGGCCTTCTCGAGGCCGTCTGGGCCACCGCGCTGAGCCGTTCGGAGGGCTTCAGCAACCTCGTCCCGAGCATCGTCTTCGGCGTCGCCCTCGTGGCCAGCATGGGCGGGCTCGCGTTCGCCCTGCGTGAGCTGCCCGTCGGCACGGCGTACGCCGTCTGGGTGGGGATTGGCGCGGCGACCACCGTCGCCTGGGCCATGCTCACCGGTGCCGAGCCGCTCTCCGTGGTGCGCGTGCTGCTGATCGCGGGCCTGATCGGCTGCGTGATCGGCCTCAAGCTGACCCACTGAGCACGTGAGCGGCGGCCCCGTCCGGGGCCGCCGCTCGTCGTTCGGGTCGTTCAGGTCGTTCGGGTCAGGACGCCGCCACGCAGCGGTAGCCGGCGTCGTCGGCCGGGTCGCCCTCGTAGCGGGTCACCAGCGGGTAGCGGCAGACGTCACGGGTGACGGTCCGGCCGTCCCGCTCGGTGACGACGGCGGGCAGCGTCGCGGGGGCCTTGCCCTGCTCGACCCAGTCCACCAGCGTCACCAGCGGGTCCGTGCCGATGCCGCAGTGGTTCACGCCCGGCGGCAGGAACAGCCGGTAGAAGCTGTCGACCCGGGCGTTGCCGCCCATGGCCCGGTTGACGCGCTCGCGGTAGTCGACCGTGCCCTGGGTGGGGACGAGCTGGTCGGCCTGGCCGTGCCAGCTCAGCAGCTTGCCCCCGGAGCGGGCGAACGCGGACAGGTCCGGGTCGTCGCTGCCGATCACGGGGTGGAAGTCGCGCTGCGACGTCGCGAAGAGCTGCTCGAACTGCCGGTAGCTCAGGTGGGCGGTGTCGAGCTGCGGGTCCTTGGCGACGAAGTACTTGACCCACTGGTCGGCCACCACGAACGGCTTGCCGGGCGTGGCGAGCCAGCCGAACACGGCGCCCTTGTTCGGCCCGTACCACAGCGGGTGCCCGGACCGGCTGACGGGGCCCTGCCAGATCTTGCGGACGGCGTCCGCCAGGTCCGAGGTGATGGTGTAGGTCGCGCCGTCACAGTCCACCTGGGTGCCGACCAGCTCCCGCGGGTCCCACGTGCAGTCCTGCGGGTTGTCGATGATGCCGTCCCGGACGCCGTCGATCGTGTCGCAGGCATCGACCGCGGCGGTGTTGAACGCCTCGATCTCGCACGGTGCGGGGGCGACGTCCTCCTCGTTGAACACGACCTGCGGCCACAGCGTGGCGACGGCGAACCGGTCCCAGCTCACCGCGGGCGCGCCCGCCAGGATGCCCTGGAAGTCCGTCGGGTACTCCTGCGCCGCCACGTATCCCTGGCGGCCGCCCGTGGAGCAGCCGTTCCAGTAGGAGTAGGTGGCCTTGGTGCCGTAGTACTGCTTGGTCACGGACTTGCCGACCACCGCGAGGTCGTGGACCGACCGGGACGCGAAGTTCTCCAGGAGGGGCGTGTTCACCCGCCCGTCCGACGTCAGCGCCCAGCCGCTGACGTCGGCCGGGGACTGGCCGATACCCGCGTCGGTGGCCGCTGCGGCGTATCCGTTCTTGACGGCCGCCACCAGCGTGGCGCCCAGGTCGCCGGCCAGGTACGCGCTGCCGCCGGTGGCCTGGAACCGGCCCGACCAGTCGGCCCGGTCCTGCGGGAGCGACACCTTGACGGTCTCGTGGTCGCCGGCCCGGCCGTGCGTGAGGGTCACCGTGATGTCGCACCGGGCGGGCACGTCGGGGATCGGGGCGGGCGTCTGGAGCGGCGGCGTCGCCTCGGGGAAGGTGACGGTCCCGGCCGGGAAGGCCTGGGCGGTCACGGACTCGACCTGGGCGCCGCGCGGAGCGGAGACGGGTACGGGGGCGCACGACGACGCGGGGTGGGCGTCCCCGGCAGGGCTGCTCGCCGGTGTCGCGAGCGGGAGGAGCCCCGCCGCCGACACCGACAGCGCCGCCGTGACCAGCATGACTAGCTTGTTCATGGTGCACAGCCTGGCCCGGCGGAACCCGGGGCCGCCCCAGGGTGACTCCCTGGTGCGCCCCCGGGGGCCGCGGCGCGAGGGTGGGGCCATGGACAGAAGAACCTTCGTACGGACCGCCGGCCTGCTCGCGACCTCCGCCGCCGTCGGCGGGGCCGCCCTGCCCGAGGCGGCGGCCGCGCCCGCCGTCGCCCCCACCCGGCCTGCGCCGTCGTTCCCCGTGATCAAGCAGGTCCGCGCTGGCGAGCTCGACGTCGGGTACGCGGAGCTCGGGCCTGCCCGGGGCCGGCCCGTGGTCCTGCTGCACGGCTGGCCGTACGACATCCATGCCTACGCCGAGGTGGCGCCCCTGCTCGCGGCTCGCGGCTATCGCGTGATCGTGCCGTACCTGCGGGGCCACGGCAGCACCACGTTCCTGTCGGCGGACACGTTCCGCAACGCCCAGCAGTACGTCGTCGCCCGCGACGTCGTCGCGCTGCTGGACGCCCTGCACATCCGGCGCGCGGTCCTGGCCGGCTTCGACTGGGGCTCCCGCACCGCGGACATCGTCGCGGCCCTGTGGCCCGAGCGGGTCAAGGCGCTCGTGTCGGTGTCTGGCTACCTGATCACCAACCGGGCGGCCAACCAGACGCCGATCGAGCCCGCGCGGGAGTGGGCGTGGTGGTACCAGTACTACTTCGCCACCGAGCGCGGCCGGCTGGGGCTGGAGGACGAGCACCACCGCACGGAGCTGGCCCGCGTGGTGTGGAAGTTCAGCTCGCCCACGTGGGCCTTCGACGACGCCACCTTCGACCGGACGGCGGCCGCGTTCACCAACCCGGACTACGCCGCGATCGTGCTGCACAACTACCGCTGGCGCCTCGGCCTGGCCGACGGCGACCCGCGGTTCGACGAGGTCGAGGCCCGGCTGGCGGCAGGGCCGACCATCGGCGTGCCCACCGTGACGATCGACGCCGAGCTCGACCCCTTCACCGCGCCCGGCAACGGCACGGCGTACCGCGCCAAGTTCGTGGGGCCGTACGACCACCGGACGTTCCGCGGCGTCGGCCACGACGTGCCCCAGGAAGCCCCGGCCGAGTTCGCCCGGGCGGTCGTGGACGCGGACCGGCTCTGACCCACCACCCCGGGTCCGCCGTCCCACCCGGTGTAACCTCCGCGGGGAGGTGCGTGTGCGGAGCGAGACGGTGCTGCGCGGCCGGCGGCGCGAGACGGACGCGCTCGACGAGCTGCTGCGTGAGGTGCGGGCCGGGCACAGCCGGGTGCTGGTGCTGCGGGGCGAGGCGGGGATCGGCAAGACGGCGCTGCTGGACCACCTGTCGGCGCGGGCCGGGAACGCCCGGGTGGTCCGCACGGTCGGCGTGGAGCCGGAGTCCGAGATCGCCTACTCGGCGCTGCAGCAGCTCTGCGCGCCGCTCCTGGAGCACCTCGACCGGCTGCCCGAGCCGCAGCGGGACACCCTTGCCACGGCCTTCGGCCTGAGCGCCGGCCGGCCGCCCGAGGCGCTGCTGGTCGGCCTCGCGGTGCTCGGCCTGTTCGCCGAGGCAGCGGCCGAGCAGCCGCTCGTCTGCGTGGTGGACGACGTCCAGTGGGTGGACCGGATGTCGGAGGTGATCCTGACCTTCGTGGCCCGCCGCCTCCAGGCCGAGTCGGTCGCCCTGGTCCTCGCCCTGCGCAGCCCCGGTGACGAGCAGACGCTGCCCGGCCTGCCCGAGCTGCGCGTCGACGGGCTCCCGGACGCCGACGCCACGGCCCTGCTCGACACGGCGCTGCCCGGGCCCGTCGACGACCACGTCCGGGCGCGGATCCTCGCCGAGACGCGCGGCAACCCGCTCGCGCTCCTGGAACTGCCCCGCGGCCTGACACCGGCGGAGCTCGCGTTCGGGTTCGGCGCCCCGAGCCCGACGCCCGTCGCGGACCAGGTCGAGGACGGCTTCCAGCGGCGCGTCGCGGAGCTCCCGGCGGACACCCGCACGCTCCTGCTCACCGCCGCCGTCGAGCCGGTGGGCGACGTGCCCCTGCTGTGGCGGGCCCTGGACCGGCTCGGCGTCGCGCCGGACGCCGCCGCGGCGGCCGAGGCCGCGGGGCTGGTCCGGATCGGCGCCCGCGTGCGGTTCCACCACCCGCTAATGCGCTCCGCCTGCTGGCGCGCGGCCACGCCGGCCGAGCTCCGCGCGGCCCACCGTGCCCTCGCCGACGTGACCGACCCGGACCAGGACCCCGACCGCCGTGCCTGGCACCGGGCGCACGCCGCGCTCGGGCCGGACGACGAGGTGGCCGGCGAGCTGGAGCGCACCGCCGACCGGGCGCTCGCCCGCGGCGGACGATCCGCCGCGGCGGCCTTCCTGGAGCGCGCCGCCGAGCTGACCCAGGACCCGAAGCTCCGGGCCGAGCGCGTCCTGGCCGCCGCCCGCGCCCGGTTCGCCTCCGGCGCCCTCGACGAGATACCCGGCCTGCTGTCGGCCGCGGAGCTGGGCCCGCTCGACCCGCTGCAACGGGCCGGGGCGGAGCGGCTGCGGGCCCAGGTCGCGTTCGCGCTCGACCGCGGCCGGGGCGCCGTCGGCCCCCTGCTGGAGGCCGCGCGGCGGCTGGACCAGCTCGACCCCGCAGCGGCCCGGGAGGCGTACCTCTGGGCGCTCGGCGCCGCCGTGCACGCGGGCCGGCTCGGCGACCACGGCGGCGACGTCCTGCGGCGCACGGCCGAGGCCGCACGCGCCGTGCCCGCCGCGCCGGACACGACCGGCCTGTTCCTCACCGGGCTCGCCGTCCGGTACACCGCCGGCTACGGCCCCGCCGTGCCGCACCTGCGCGCCGCGCTCGCGGCGCCGGCCGACGACGCCGCCGCGCTGCTGTGGCTGTCCGCACCGGTGGCCCACGAGCTGTGGGACGACGCCGCCTGGTTCCGGCTCACCGAGCAGGCGCTCGCGGCCGCCCGCTCGGCCGGCGCCCGCACCGTGCTGCCCACGGCCCTGACCTTCCGCGCCGGCGCCCACGTGGCGGAGGGCCGGTTCGCCGAGGCGTCCGACCTGCTGCGCGAGGCCGAGTCCTTCGCGAACCTGCCCCCGCACCCGTCCGCCGCGCTCACGCTCGCCGCGCACCGGGGCGCCGAGGAGACCGCGACGCGTCTGATCGACGGGACCGTCCGCGAGGCCGAGGCGCGCGGCGAGGGCCGCTGGCTCGGCCTGGCGGGCTACGCCGAGGCCGTGCTGCACAACGGGCTCGGCCGGTATCCGGCCGCCCTGACGGCCGCGCGCCGCGCCGTCGCGTACGACGACCTCGCCCTGACCGGCTGGAGCCTCGGCGAGCTGGTCGAGGCCGCCGCGCGCGCCGGGGAGGCGGGGGTGGCCGCCGAGGCACGCGAGCGCCTCACCGAGCGCACCGCCGCCGCGGGGACGCCGTGGGCGCTGGGCGCGCAGGCGCTCGCGGACGCGCTGGCGGGTCCGGCGGCCGCCGCGGAGGACCGGTACCGCGAGGCGGTCGACCTGCTGGGCGGTACGCGGCTGACGGTGCTGACGGCCCGGGCCCGCCTGCTGTACGGCGAGTGGCTGCGCCGCGAGAACCGGCGGGCCGCGGCACGGGAGCACCTGCGCGCGGCGCACGACGTGTTCGCCGCGGCGGGCGCGGAGGGTTTCGCGGGACGGGCGAGCCGGGAGCTGGCGGCGACGGGGGAGACGGTTCGCAGGCGCAGCGCCGGGCCGGCGGACGAGCTGACGGCGCAGGAGGCGCAGATCGCACGGCTCGCGGTCGCGGGCCGGACCAACCCGGAGATCGGCGCGGAGCTGTTCCTCAGCCCGCGCACCGTGGAGTGGCACCTGCGCAAGGTGTTCGGCAAGCTCGGGATCGCCTCGCGGCGCGAGCTGGCGGGAGCGCTGCGGGAGCGCTGAGCATCCCCCCGCGCCGAGTGCAGGAGGCTGAGCGAGAATCGTTGGGGTGATCGACCATGACACCTGGTCGCCGACCCGCTTCGCGCGCAACGGCGACGTCCAGCTCGCGTACGACCGGTTCGGGCGGGGTGAGGGCACGCCCCTGCTGCTCCTGATGGGCCTGGCCATGTCGCGGTTCTGGTGGCCCGACGGCCTCTGCCGGGCGCTCGCTGACCAGGGCTTCGACGTGGTCCGCTTCGACCAGCGGGACACCGGGGAGTCGACCCGGTTCGGCGTGAGCGAGCGGCGCGGCTCCTGGGCGTCCCTGTTCGGCGGGGGCAGCGTGCCCTACGCGGCCGAGGACATCGTGGACGACGCCGCGGCCGTGCTCGACGCCGTCGGCTGGCGGAGCGCCGTGGTCGTGGGGCACTCCCAGGGCGGCGTCGTGGCGCAGCGGTTCGCGCTGCGCCACCCGGAGCGG
The DNA here is from genome assembly GCF_055598465.1 of Promicromonospora sp. NPDC110617. Lineage (NCBI taxonomy): Bacteria > Bacillati > Actinomycetota > Actinomycetes > Micrococcales > Promicromonosporaceae > Promicromonospora > Promicromonospora sp. NPDC110617. The sequence continues at coordinate 987,472 of NZ_JBVKBM010000002.1, read as the reverse complement.
ACCCTCGGGCTCGTCTCGTGCGACGCCCCGCCCAGCGACGCCGCCGGGATCGTGGCGCTGCGGCACCTGCGGTACGGGCTGATCGCCCGGCAGGTCGCCGCGCGGCATCCCCGGAGCCGGGAGGGTGACATCGCGTCCGCGCTCGCCGTCGCCCGGGCCATGGCGTCGCCGGCGCACCCCGTCGACGAGGGGGCGGCCCGCGCCCGCATCGAGCGCGGGCTCGACTGCGGCCCGCGCGACATGCGGGCCATGGGCCGGCAGCTCCGCGCGGTGTGGCACGGGCCCCGGCTGCGCGAGGTGCGCACCCCGACCCTCGTCGTGCACGGTGCGGCCGACCCCCTGGTGCGGACGACGGCGGCCCGCGCCACGGCGCGCGCGATCCCGGGCGCCCGGCTCATGGTGCTCGACGACGTGGGCCACGACCTGCCGCCCGTCGTCTGGCCTGCGCTGGCGCGGCAGGTCCGGGGGCTGGTCCCGGTCTAGGGCCGCTCCGGCATCGGGATCCACGTGTGCCAGGGCGTGACCCGGTCCACGTGCACGACGGCGTCGAACGCCCGGCGGGCGTCCACGAGCTGCAGCTCGGTCCCGTTGTGCGTGCCACGCGTCGCGTCCAGGGCGGCGGCGGCCGCGCCGTCGGCCGTGCGCAGGTCCACGTAGTACGAGCCGAGCCCGGGCGCGTCGAGCGCGGCGTCCAGGCTCGTCGGGTCCGGCGCGCCGAGGTCCTGGGTGAACGGCGTGGAGTGCCCCGGGGCGTCGTCCGGCCCCGGGCGGTGCAGCCACGCCGTGCCGCCGCCGAACGTGGTGCCCAGCACCACCAGGTCGTCCCCGAGCCGGTCGGCGAGCTCGCGGCCCGCCGTCGTCATCGGCTGCGGCACGAACGGCGGCGCGTGGAACGGCGTCTTCTGCACGTGGCCGTTCGCCGCCGCGACCACCACGCGGGGCTCGCGCTCCAGCACCCACTCCACCGTGTCCGCCATGGTCACGTCCCGGACGTTGCCCGGCGGGTAGGCGCGCGTCGCCCCCGCGGGCATCGCCGCGAGAAACGCGTCGGTCTGCCGGGCGACGCGCGCGGTGTGCTCCGCGAACGCCACCTCCCGGGGGTCCGCCCCGGCCTCCAGGTAGTCGATCCGGCGGGACCGGACCCGCTCGGCCAGCTCGCCCACGAGCGCCGTCAGCGCCGCCCGCTCGGCGGCCGGCAGCACGATGTACGCGTGCAGCGCGGGCGCCGCCTGGGCGATCCCTGACCGGTCGGCCGGCAGGTAGTCGAACAGCGGCAGCAGGTCCGCGAGCACGTGCGCCGCATACCCCGGGTCGACGTCGGCCAGGAAGGCCTCCACCGCCTCGACCGCCGGCCGGGCGCTCGCGGCCGAGTCGGGCACGTCCGCCCCGTAGAACCGGACGCCGCCGTCCGTGCGCAGCCAGGCCAGCAGGTCGAGCATCTCCTGGCACCGGCCCATGCTGTAGGTGACGCCGCGCTCCAGCACCTCGCGGACCGGTCGCGTGCTGCGGCCGGAGACCCAGTCGTCCACGAGCCGGGCCTCCGGGAAGCCGGACTCCATCACGTACGCCGTGAACCCGTGCCGTGCCAGGAACCGCAGGATCCGGTGCCGCACCAGGTACATCTCGTGGATCCGGTGCATCGACTCGCCGATCGCCACGACGCGCGCGTCGCCGACGATCTCCAGCAGCGGCAGCAGGTCGGCGTCGTCGTCGGCGTCCGGGTCCAGGGTGGTCAGCCGGCGCGCGTTCGCGCGCAGCCAGGCGGTCAGGTCGTCGCTCACTCCCGGAACGTAGCGCCTGCCCCTCGCCGGACGGCGTGCTGTGCGCTCAGGGCGCAAAAGCCTCGGCCGACCGTCGCGGCCCGGGTTACCGTGCCAGGGCGCCGACCAGGGGGAGACAGGCATGACGATCACACCGGACGAGCTGCTGAACGGCTGGCGCGGGCGCCGGTTCCTGCTCGAGTACGCGCGCCGCTCCGAGGAGCTCGCGACCGACCCCGACCGGCCGGAGGCGCCGTTCTCGGACGCCGCGATGCTGGCCGGCTACGAGCTCGACCCGGGCCGGGGCGTCTCGGTCGTGCTGGTCAGCGTCGGAACCGGAACCTGTGCCGCGGAGCCGGCGGAGGCCACACCCGGGTCCGTGGCGACCCTGCTCGGCGGCGTCCCCCTCGCGGAGGTCGACCAGGAGACCGCGCTGCGCACCCTCGCCCACGCGGTGACGGTCGCCCGCTACTGGCAGGAGCCCGACGGCGAGGACGTCCTCGCCGCCCTGCCTGTCGTCCGCGCCGCCCTGGAGCGCGTCGCGGTGCACGTCGCGGGCTCCGCGGACGCCGTCGGCTGGTGGAGCGCACCGGTCGACCGCACGGACCAGCACGCGGTGACCTGGGACGCGGACCGGGCGCCTGCCGTCATCGGGGCGACCGAGCGGCTCGAACGCTGGCGCGCCGACGCCCTGCAGGAGGAGAGGGACGCCCGGAAGCAGCGGCCCGCCGACCCCACGGCGTCCTGGAGCGGCACGTGGTGGTCCGCCCCGCCGTGGGAGCTGACGCGCACCCTGCGCAGCCTCGACGGCCACGGTCCGGCCGGGCTCTGGCTGGTGGAGGACGACATGGGGTGGGAGCAGGCGGTGACCCACCGGGTCGACGTCCCGGCCGGCGCGCGCGTGTACGAGGTGGACGGCGCGGAGGCCTGGGCCGCGCTGTGCCGCGCGTACCCGCTGGAGGTGACCGCGCAGAAGCGGCACGACTGGTACCGCACCACCGGGCGGGACGGGCCCTGGGTGCTGCCCGACTGGGCGGCGGTCGCCGCCGACCACGACGCCGTGCACCTCACCGCCTCTGCCTATCTCGCGGCGGCGGGTACCGCGATCCCCGTCGGCGACGACACGGCGAGCGTCATCGCGGGGTGGAACCCCGACGAGACCTGCTGGCTCGTCGACCCGCTCCGGCCGGAGCCGGAGGGCCGGGCCTGGGTCCTGGACGACGAGGACTGGGTGCCCGCGGCCGGGTAGTGGCGCGGCTCAGCGGCCCTCGGCGCGCTCCAGCTCCCGGGCCAGGTCGAGCATCTCGCGGCCGAGGGCGTCCAGGCGTTCGCGGAGGGTCGTGGTGCCGTCCGGCGCGGCGGGGGCGGGGGCGGTCGTCCCGGCCAGGCCCGCGGCGTCGGGCTCGCGGATCACGGCGATGTCGAAGACCACCCGGTCCGCGCGGTGCCAGGTGCGGAACACCTCGACGGGCCGGGCGGTCTCGTCGGTGCTGGTGCCCTCGAGCAGCAGCACCGGGGCCCCGGCGGCGACCTGGAGCAGCTCCGCGGTCTCGCCGTCGGCGCTCACGGCCCGTACCTGCCGCTTGCCGGCGACGACGTTAGTACCGAACCGGCGCTGGATCGTGGCGTGCAGCGACGCGTCGGTCAGCTCCTCGGCGGTCAGGCCGCCGAACTCCCCGGGCAGCCAGGTCTCGATGAGGGCGAGCGGCTCGTCCCCGGCGCTGCGCAGGCGCCGCAGGCGGAGCACCCGGTCGGAGGCGAGCGCACCGGTCGCCTCCGAGGTGGGCTCCAGCCCGAGCTCCAGGATGCGCGTGGTGACGTGCACGCCCTCGCCCTCGACCTGGGTCGACAGGCCCGGCACGCGTTGCACCAGGCGGTGCAGCTCGCCGCGCTCCCGGACGGTCGTGCCCCGGCCCCGCCGGCGCTCCACGAGCCCCTCCTGCTCCAGCGCCGCCAGGGCCTGGCGGACCACGGAGCGGGAGACGCCGTAGCGTTCCTGCAGCTCGGCCTCGGTGGGCACCTGCGCGCCCGGCGCGAGCGTGCGCCCCAGGATCTGCGCGCGCAGCTCGCTGCCGATGCGGCGGTGGAGGGGCTGGCCGTCGGGTGCGGGGCGGGCCACGGTCAGCTCGCCGCGCTCGGCGCGGCCTGCTGCGCCGTCCGCCAGACGTGGTCCCAGCCGGGCGCGAGGCCGGCCGCGCGCTCGATCGCGAGCACCAGGCTGGCCTCCCGGGCGATGCCCTGGCCGGCGATGTCGAACGCGGTGCCGTGGTCCACGGAGACGCGCACCACGGGCAGGCCCACGGTGATGTTCACGCCGTCGTCGCCGTACACGGCCTTGAACGGGGCGTGCCCCTGGTCGTGGTAGCAGGCGATGACCATGTTCCACTTCCCCTTGACCGCGGCGGGGATCAGGGCGTCGGCCGGCAGCGGGCCGTGGGCGTTGAGGCCGCGGGCGCGCGCCGCCTCGACCGCGGGGGCCAGGACGTCGGCGTCCTCGTCGCCGAACAGGCGGTTCTCGCCGGCGTGCGGGTTCAGGCCCGCGAGCCCGATGGCCTCGTCCGGACGGCCCAGCGCCGCCGTGAACGCGCCGGCCAGGTCGAGCACGTCGCGGGTGCGCTCCGGTGTGATGTCCTCGATGGCCTGGCGCAGCGACACGTGCGTGGTCAGGTGGAAGAAGTACAGGTCGCCCGCCGACAGCACCAGGCTGAAGTTCTTGACGCCGAACTCGTGGGCCAGCAGCTCGGTGTGCCCCGGCCACCTGTGCCCGCCCGCGTGCATCGCGGCCTTGTTGAGCGGCGGCGTGACGATGCCGTCCACCTGCCCCTCCCGGGCCAGCCGGCAGGCCTCGACCACGAACCGGTAGGCGCCGTCGCCGGCTGCCGCGCTGATCTCGCCGACCGGGACGTCCGCCAGCGACGGGCCGGTCTGGAGCAGCTCGATCGTGCCCGGGGTGTTGGTGGCCTCGGCCGGGGACGCGATCACCCGGACCCGCTCCGGGTCGCCGCCGACGGCGGAGACGGCGCGGCGCAGCGCGCCGGCGTCGCCCACGACCACGGGCACGCACAGGGCGCGCAGGTCGTCGTGGCCGAGCAGGGCCTTGGCCGTGATCTCCGGGCCGATGCCTGCGACGTCGCCGAGCGTGACGGCGAGGGTGGGGATGCTCAAGGGTTTACCTCCTGGTGCGAAGAGTACGATCTCAGGCTTTCGAGGACGTCGACGACGGTCCGGCGGGTGCCGAACCCGCCCGCCTTGGTGACGACGACGGTGCCGTGCGCCGGCCCGCCCTCGAGGCGGCCGAGCGGCACGCCCTCGGCCACGGCGCCGGCCACTCGCACGCTGCGGGCTCCGAGCCGCGCGAGCACGGCGCGGGCGCCGTCACCACCCATGAGGACGACGGCGTCGGGGCGGGTGCGCTCCGTGACGGCGGCGACCAGGTCGGCCAGCGCGGACGCGGCGTCGGCGGCCCGCTCCCGTCCGGTGCCGGCGGGCCCCGTGGGCTCGGGGGTGCGGACGAGGACGGTCGCGGGCCGGGCGGCGCCCAGCGCCCGCGCGGCCTGCTCGTCCGGGCCGGTCCCCGCCTCCGGGGTGATCAGCAGCGCTCCGGGCTCGGCGCGCAGCAGCTCGTCGGCCTGCCCGCGGGAGACCTCGTTCAGGGAGCTCAGCACCACCAGCGTCCGGCGGGCGGCGACCCGCGGTGGCTCCAGCCCGGCGCCGCTGCCGCCCCAGCGCGGGGCCAGGGTCGCGGCGAGCCCGGCGGAGCCGACCGGGACGGCGCGGGCGCCGAGCAGCACGACGGCGTCGGCGAGGCGCTCCAGCGCGGCGTCGTCCAGGGCGTCGACCACCACGACGTCCGCGGCCATGCCCGCCTCGGCGAGGCGGTCCGCCAGGGCCGGGGCGTCGCCGTCGGCGGGCACCCGGACGGCGTCCGGCAGGAGCGCGGTCAGGTCGCTCGTGCGGACCGGGGTGACGGGGTCGTGCCCGGCGGCCGTCGCGGCGACGGGCACGCCGCCGACCAGGAGCACGCCCTCGCTGACCGTCCGCCCCAGCGCGGGATAGCTCGGGCAGACGACGGCGAACGCGCCCGGGACCCGCTCGCGCCAGGCGGTCAGAGCCCCGCTGACCTGGGCCGCGACGCTGCCGCGCAGCGTCGAGTCGACCTTGACGTAGAGGCGCCCGGCGTCGGCCAGCGCCCGCACGGCGGCCGCGGTGGCGGCCGCCGCGGGGGCGTCGTCCTGGGCCCGCGCGTCGGTGACGACGGCGACCGCCGCCCGCTCGCCGGACGGCAGCTCCCGGCCGAGGGCCAGGTGGCTGGTCCAGCCGGCGCGGGCGAACTGCACCACGCAGTCCCCGGCCCCGGTCAGGTCGTCCGCGACGACCCCGACGGTGTGCTCGCTCATGCGGTGCCGCGCCCCTCGCCGGCCGGGGCCGGGGCCGTCTCGGCGGCGTCGTCGTCCGCCGGGGCGAGGCCGCCCTGGCGCTTGAGGACGATCGTGGCCAGGAGCGGCGCCAGGACGGCGCTGACCAGCACGGCCGAGGCGACCTGCGCGGTGGCGACCGCGACGTACGGCTCGAAGGTGGGGTCCACCCCGGCGATGATCGCGGGCGTCGCGACGGCGTTGCCCGCCGTGGTCGCGGCGGCGATCGCGATGCCCGACTTGATGCCGCGCCGCAGGATGAACCGGTAGCCCGAGTAGGTCAGGGCGGCGGTCAGCAGGACGGCGAAGACGCCGACGAGGAGGCCGCTCGCGCCGCCGGTCACGACGTCGCGCAGGTTGATCCCCGTGCCGAGGGCGAACGCGAAGAACGGGATGACGATGTTCGGCACGGGCCGCATGATCTCTGTCCAGCGCGGGTCCAGGTTGCCCACGACGAAGCCGAGCACCAGCGGGACGACCGCCGCGAGGAACGCCGTCAGGGGGATGTCGGCCAGGCCCGAGGCGCCGAGGAAGAGCATGGAGATGAACGGGCCGTCGTTCAGGGCGGAGGCCATGTAGGCGCCGCGGTCACGCTCGTCACCGTACTTGCCGGTGAAGGCGAGCCACAGGCCGCCGTTGCTGTTGTCGATGGTGGCCATGAGGGCCAGGATCGAGACGCCCAGGAACCCCTCGATCCCGAAGATGCTGCCCGCCAGCGCGACCAGCCCGGCGGGGATCAGGGACTTCGTCAGCAGCAGCGTCCCGGTGGCGGCGAGCACCGGCCCCGACGTCCGCGCCGTGATCTGCATCCCGGTCGCGAAGATGAGGACGGCGATGAGCGGCAGCGCCGAGTCCTTGAACAGGGCGGTGGTGAACGAGCCCAGCTCCAGGAAGCCGGGGAAGAACGTCCCGACGATCGAGCCGAGCACCAGCGGCACGAGCATGAGCCCGCCCGGGATCTTGTTCATCCAGTCGTAGAGGGGCACGGTCGACCTCGGTGTCAGTCCGGCATCCATGGCGGAACCTCTCGGTGTGTGCGACCGGCGATGGTCGCAATTGTCAGGACAAGAAAGTACGGACAAAGTACGGGACGGAGCGGGCGGCGGGCAAGTCCCCTGCGTACGGGCCCCCGCGCGCGCGGAATTCACCCCGCACATAGCGTTTCCGGGTGACCGACGTGTGGACGTGGCCGGCCCGGATCGGCGTGCTGATCGGAACTGCCCTCTTCGTGGCCCTGCTCGTCCCGATCCTCGTGATCCAGGTGCGCCGGTACGGCGCCGTCAGCCCCGCCCGGCTGCTCGGCGCGGCGGCACTCGCCGTCTACGGCACCGCGCTGGTGGCGTACACGCTGCTGCCGCTGCCGTCGGGCGACCTCGCCGCCTGGTGCGGGCAGTACGGGTACGACGGCGTGCAGCTCCGCCCGCTGCAGATCGTCTCGGACATCCGCGAGCGCACCGCAGGCCTCTCCCCGGGCGCCGCGGTGCGGGACATCTCCGTGCTCCAGGGTGTGTTCAACGTGGTGCTGTTCGTGCCGTGGGGCGTGCTGGTGCGCCGCTACCTGGGCTGGGGGTTGCTCGCGTCCGCGGCGTCGGCCCTGGGGGCGTCGCTGCTGATCGAGGTCACGCAGCTCACCGGCATCTTCGGGCTGATCCCGTGCTCGTACCGGCTGGCCGACGTCGACGACCTGCTCACCAACACCCTGGGCGGCGTGCTCGGCGCGCTGGTCGCGCCGTGGGTGCTGCGCTGGATGCCCGGCGCGCGGACCCTGGCGGCGGGTCGCGGCACGCCGCGGCCCGTGACCCTGTGGCGGCGCTGGTTCGGCATGGCCGTCGACTACCTCGCCTACACGGTCCTGGGCGGCGTGCTCGCCCTGACCCTGGGCCTGGGGTACTACCTCGTGACGGGCCGCGCGCCCGCCGACTCCCTGGCGGTCTGGCTGGGCACGAGCGTGCTGGCGTGGGTCGTCGTGTTCGTGCTTCCCCTGGTCACGGGGGCGGGGGAGTCGCTCGGGCAGCGCACCGTGTGGCTCGCCGTCGTGCGGCCCGACGGCGGAGCGCGCCTCGGGGCGCGGGCCCGCCTGCGGCGCGGGCTGGCCGGGGGAGCGCTGTGGGGCCTGCTTCAGGCGCTGGGGGACGCCGCGACCATGTTCGACGTCGGCGCGCTCGCCCCCGCGCAGGGCCTGGCCGCCACGGTGGCGACCGTGCTGGTGCTGTCCGCCCTGTTCACGCGCGGGCGGCGCGGGCTCTCCGGGAAGGCGGCCCCGTACCTCCTGGTCGACGCGCGCGCCCTCGCGCCCGAGGTTCAGTCGCGGGCGCGGGGGTCCCGGCCGAGCAGGTGACGTAGCGCCGGCTCCAGCGTGGGGTGCCGGAACCGGTGGCCCAGCGCGAGCAGCACCTCGGGCGAGACCCGCTGGCTCGCCTGGGCCAGCTCGTCCGCGCCCTCCTGGCCCAGCAGCAGCCGCGGCCCCAGGTCGGGCACCGGCAGCAGGGCGGGACGGCGCAGCACCGTGGCCAGCGTGGCGGTGTAGGCGGTGTTGCGCACGGGGGTGGGCGCGACGGCGTTGACCGGCCCGGACAGGCGCTCGTCGTACAGCGCGCGGTGGTAGACGTCCACCAGGTCGTCGATGCCGATCCAGGACTGCCACATCTGCCCGTCGCCCAGCCGCCCGCCCAGGCCCGCGGCGAACAGCGGGTGGAACAGCCGCAGCGTGCCGCCGCGCGGTGACTGCACCAGGCCGGTGCGCACGTTCACCACCCGCAGGCCGTCGGCGGCCGAGGTCGCCTGCTCCCAGTCGTCGACGACGTCCGCGAGGAACCCGTCGCCGCGTTCGCTCGTCTCGGTGAGCACCTCGTCGCCCCGGTCCGGGCCGTAGTACCCGATCGCCGACGCGCTGACGAAGACCGACGGCCCGTCGGTGGTGCGGCCGGCGAGCGCGGCGAGCGCCGTCGTCGGCCCGATGCGGGAGCCACGGACCGCGGCGCGGTGCGCGTCGGTGAACCGGCCCGCGATCGATGCGCCGGCGAGGTGGATGACGGCGTCGACGCCCCGCAGCAGGTCGTCCGCGGGCTCCTGCGGGTCCCAGTGTCGCTCGTCGGGGCCGTGCGGCGCGCCGCGCACGAGCCGGATCACGCGGTGGCCCGCCGTGGTCAGGAAGGGCACCAGGGCGCTGCCGACCAGCCCGCGGCTGCCGGTGACCGCGACGACCTTCGGCCAGTCGCCGGCGTTGCGGGCCGACGCCTGGGCCGCGAGGTCCAGGCCGAGCTGGCGGTGCCGGTAGGCGAACATCGGCCGCAGCACGGCCTCGGGCACCCGGGTCTCGACCGTGTCGGTGATCCGGGTGCCGCCACCCTCGTCGTGGAACTCGTGGGTGTGCCGCCACGGCACCACCCAGCGCAGCGGCGCGGAGACCAGCTCGTCCACGAACCGCTCGGGCGGCTCGTACCCGCTGTGCCGGGCGACCCACCGCAGGCCCACCGGCAGCCGCAGCACGGCCGCCCCGCCCGCGAGCGTGGACGCCTCGCGGACCACGTGCAGGGGCGACCACGGCGGGGTGAGCCGCATGATCGCGCCGGGTCGCTCGTGCCAGGCGAACACCTCGGGGCGTGGGTGCCCCACGACGCTCGAGTACCTCAGACCCATGGTTCCTCCCTACAGGTAGCCCGCCGCCGTCGCGATCAGCAGGATCGTCACCGCTGCGCCCGCGGCGTAGTTGACCCACAGGAAGTGCCGCCAGCCGCCGTTCGCCCGCGCGGAGTCCTCGTCGCTCACGGAGGCGTACGGCGCCGCGAGCACGAGGTAGGGGACGGCGAGCAGGCCCAGGAGCGCGGTGGGCCACCCGGTCGTGAGCATCAGCAGGCCCGCGACGACCCACGCGCCCAGCGCGAGCCGCACGGTGGTGGCCGCGCCGAACGTCGTCGCGATCGAGGAGATGCGGCCCTCGCGGTCGGGCACCACGTCCTGCACCGCGCCGAAGGCGTGGCTGGCCATGCCCCACAGCAGGAACGCGCCGAGCACCGCGAACGTCTGCGGTGTCAGGTCGGCCTGCGCCAGCGCCAGCCCGTAGACCGCCGGGCTCACGAAGTGCACGCTGGACGTGAGGGAGTCCAGCACCGGCACCTCCTTGAACCGGAACGGCGGCGCGGAGTACGCGACCAGCGCGAACAGGCTGACCGCGAGCACCGCCCACGACGCCGGTGGGCCGAGCACCACCAGGACGGCGACGAAGGGCACGCAGGTCGCCACGGACGCGACGAGGATCGGCCGGTGCCGCCGGGGCGCCAGCAGCGCGCCCTCGACGCCGCCCTTGCGGGGGTTGGTCAGGTCGGACGCGTAGTCGAACACGTCGTTGATCCCGTACAGCGCCAGGTTGTAGGGCACGAGGAAGAACAGCGTGCCCACGACCAGCGCGACGTCCACGGTGCCCGTGGTCAGCAGGTAGGCGGCGGCGAACGGGTAGGCCGTGTTGATCCAGCTCAGGGGGCGCGACGCGCGCACCAGGTCAGCGAGCACGTCGACTCCCGAACAGGGTCCAGAGGGCGGGCAGCAGGATGACGCCCGCCACCGGGTAGGCGAAGTCCTCGATCGGCGCGAGCCCGATCCGGACCCCGGAGATGTGCGCGTCGGCGTAGGTGAACAGGCCGCTCGCGATCATCACGTTGTCGAAGACGGCGGTGAGCACGAGCAGGGCGACGGCGGCCAGGACGATCGGGCGCCAGCCGATCGGGCGCGTGCCGGCCAGGCGTGCGCGCAGGTGGGCGATGACCGCGACCGCCACAGCCACCGCGAGGAAGGCGCGCGTGAGGAGCAGGTAGGTCATCGCAGCACGTCCTCCCGGTCCCCGGCCCGGACGCGCGCCCGGACCCGGGCCCGGCGCAGCACGCGCTGGGCACCGAGGACGAGCACCATCGTGAGCTCGCAGAGGAACGCCAGGAACACGATCTCCTCCATCGGCAGCTCGGGGGCGAGCATGAGCCCGGTCATGTACGGGCCGGCGCCGTGCAGGAAGATGCCGAGCCCGATGCCCGCCAGGTCCCACACGAGGAAGAACGCGGTACCGGTGACGAGCACGGCGGCCGCCCGGACGGGGGAGTCCCAGAGGAAGAGCCGGAACCGCCGGTCGAGGACCAGCACGCCTGCCGCCGAGAAGAGCAGGACGGCGAGGTAGACGAAGCTCATGACTCCTCCCGCAGCGGCCCGGCGCTCGTGTCGCCCCGGAGCCGCTTGACCACCAGCTCCGCGCTGATGAGGCACATGGGCAGGCCGATCCCGGGGATCGTCGTCGCCCCCGCGTACAGCAGGCCCGAGACGCGCGACGACGCGTTGGACCCGCGGAACATCGCGCTCTGCCGGAGGGTGTGGCCCGGGCCGAGGGCGCCGCCGCGCCAGGCGCCGAGCTCGCGCTCGAAGTCCGCGGGCCCGATCGTGCGCCGCACGACGACGCGTTCGGCGAGGTCCGGGGTGTCCGTCCACTTGGCGATCTGCGCGATCGCGTCGTCGACGACCTGCTCGACGCCGAACGCCCCGGCGCCGTCGATCCCGCCCGCGCCGATCGACGTGTCGGCCGGCACGGGGACGAGCACGAACAGGTTCTCGTGCCCGGGCGGTGCGACGTCGTCGGTGGCGCTCGGCCTGCAGACGTACAGCGAGGTCGGCGTCCGCACGGACGGGTTCGCGCCGTAGATGGCGTCGAACCCCTCCTGCCAGTCGCGGGCGAACAGCAGCGAGTGGTGGGCCAGCCGGGGGAGCTCGCCGCGTACGCCCAGCAGCGCCAGCACGGCGCCCGGCCCGGGGTCGCGGCGCTTCCACCACCGGTCGCTCCGGCTGCGGTGCCGCGGCCCGAGCAGCTCGTGCTCGGTGACGCGCAGGTCCGCGGTCGAGACCACGACGTCGGCGGCCAGGTGGCGGGTGCGGCCGTCCGGGCCGGTGACGTCGACGCCGGTCGCAGCGCCGTCGGACACCGTGATGCGGCGCACGCGCTGGCCGGTGAGCAGCCGGGCGCCCTGGCGCTCGGCGAGTCGGGCCACCGCGTTGATCACCGCGCCGAACCCGCCGCGCGGGTACAGCACGCCCTGGGTCACGTCGAGGTGGCTCATCAGGTGGTACATGCTCGGCGCGGCGCTCGGCGACGTGCCGAGGAAGACCGCGGGGTAGCCGAGGATGCGGCGCACCCGCTCGTCCGTGGTGTGCCGGGAGATGAAGTGGTCCAGCGACTCGCCGAGCAGGCGCAGCAGCCGCGGGGCGCGCCGCACGACGTCGGGCGCGAGCAGGGGCGCGGGGGAGGCGAACGTGGCGTAGAGGAACCGTTCGGTGGCGATCCGGTAGGTCTCGGCGGCCGAGTCCAGGTACGCGTCCAGCCGGGGGGCCGACGCCGGGTCGAGCGCGAGCAGGGCCTCGCGTGCACCGTCGGCGGGCAGGTCGAACGGCTCGGTGTCGTCCTCGAAGAACACCCGGTAGGACGGGTCGAGGCGCACCAGGTCCAGCTCGTCGGCGGCGCTCGTGCCCAGGAGGCGGAAGAAGTGCTCGAAGACCTCGGGCATGAGGTACCAGGACGGGCCGGTGTCGAAGACGAACCCGTCGCGGTGCCAGCGACCCGCGCGTCCGCCCAGCTCGTACCGGGCCTCCAGCAGGGTGACGGAGGCGCCTTCGCGGGCCAGGAGGGCAGCGGTCGCCAGGCCCGAGATGCCGCCGCCGATCACGACCACGCGCCGCCCGGGCTGCCCGTCGTTCATGCCGCCCATCGCCGGCCCGTCCGGGAGCCTGCGAGCGTGGTGACGACGATGCGCATCTTGACGGTGGTGGGCACCGAGACCCGCCGGACGTGCAGCTGCGCCGCGGGCATGTCGCGCAACCGGTCGTTGAGCTCGGAGAACAGGCCCGCCGCCAGCGCCGTCGCCCGCCGCGGCCCGACCGGCAGCAGCGGGAGCACGGCGCGCGCGGCGGCGAGGTCGGCGTCGATGTCGGCCACGACGGCGGCCTTGCGGTCCTCGTCGAGCCGTTCGGGACCGGCTCCAGGGAAGTAGGTGCGGCCCAGCCGGTCCTGGTCGTCGCCGAGGTCGCGCAGGAAGTTGATCTTCTGGAACGCCGCGCCGAGCCGCCGAGCACCCTCCTCCAAGCGGGTGCGAACGGCCGGCGGCACGGCGTGGCCGTCCAGGAACGCGCGCAGGCACATCAGGCCCACCACCTCGGCGGAGCCGTGCACGTAGGCGCGGTACTCGTCGTCGCCGAGGGTGACCACGGGGTCGAGGTCGCGGCGCATGGACGCGAAGAACGGGCGCACCAGCGTCTCGTCGATGCCGACGGCGCGCGCGGTGGTGCCGAAGGCGTGCACCACCATGTTGGTGCTGAACCCGCGGCGCAGCGTCAGGTACGTCTCCTCCTCCAGCGCGTCCAGGGCCGCGCGCCGCTCCGTGTGCGCCAGCCCGGCCTCCTGCGCCGGCCCGTCGACGATCTCGTCGGCCACGCGCACCAGCGCGTAGACGTCCTCGATCATGCCGCGCGTCGTGGGCGGCAGCAGTCGCGTGGCCAGGCTGAACGACGTCGAGTAGGCGCCGATCACCTGGGCGGCGGCCGCGTGGGCGGTGTGCGAGTACAGGGCCAGCGAGGACGACGGGATCACGACTCACGCTCCGCGAGCCGCACGGCGAGCCCGGTCAGCTCCCGCTTCAGCACGGTGGGCAGCGCGGACCGCTCGACCATCGCGACGGCGGCCCGCCGCTTGGCGTTGATGAGCTCCGCCACCGCGTCGCGGGCGCCGCTGGCGACCAGGGCGGCGCGCAGCAGGTCGGCATCGGCGTCGTCGAGCTCGGGACGGCCCCACAGATGCCGCACCGCCGTCCACTCCGGGTGACCCTCGGCGCAGGCGACCAGCAGGGTGCGCTTGCCCTCGCGCAGGTCGCCGGTCGTGCTCTTGCCGGTGCGGTGCGGGTCGCCGAACACGCCGAGCAGGTCGTCGCGCACCTGGTAGAGCATGCCCAGGGCGATGCCGACCTGCTCGAGCTCGGCCGAGGCCTGCGGGCCGGCACCGGCCAGGGCGGCGCCGGCTCGCAGGGGCCCCGCGAAGGAGTAGCTGCCGGTCTTGTTCGCCATCATCCGCAGCACCCGGTCGGGGGTGGCCGGGGCGGTGCCCAGGCCGAACGCGACGTCGTCATGTTCGCCGGCCGCGGCGCGGAACAGGCTCTCGGCGATGATGTCGGTCAGCTCGGCGCGGCCCTCGGACCGGATCCGGCCGACCAGGGCGTACGCCGAGCTGAGCAGCAGGTCGCCGCCGAGGATGCCCGAGGCGGTGCCCCAGGCCGTCGCGGCGTCCGGGGACAGCCCGTTCTGGCTCGCGTCCCCCGCGAACTCGGCCGCCAGGTTGGGGCGCCCGCGCCGGGTGAGGTCCCGGTCGAGGATGTCGTCGTGCAGCAGCAGGGCAGTGTGCACCAGCTCGAAGGCGGCGGCCGCCACGGCGGCGTCCTGCGGGTGCGGGCCGCCGAACGCGGCGTGCGCGTCGAGCAGGAGCCGGGGGCGCAGGCGCTTGCCGCCCTCGCTCGACCGGGCCAGCCGGCGCCACAGCAGGGCGTAGTGCTCCGCGAGGGGAGTGGCGCGCCGGACGTGGTCGTCGAAGAAGTCGGCGAGCACCACGTCCACCGCGTCGTGGGTCAGCATCTCGGTCATGGCCAGGACACGTCTCGCGCGGACCGAACAGCCAGGGCGGCGTACAGCGGCATCTCGTCGGCCTGCTCGACGAACCAGGGCGAGAACGCCCACGGCGTGGCGCGCAGGGCCTGGCCGAGCGCGCCGCCGTCGACCCACCGGGCCTCCATGGCCTCGTACGGGTTGACCTGCGGCTCGTCCTCGGTGACCGCGACGTAGACCGGGCACAGCTCGTTCTCCACGATCCCGCTGGCGTCGACGGCGCGGTACCGGAAGCGTGGCAGCTCCAGGCGGATCTCGCGCAGGTTCAGGCCGAGCTCGTCCTGCGCGCGGCGCAGGACGGCCTCCTCGCTCGGCTCGCCCGGCTGCGGGTGGCCGCAGAAGGAGTTGGTCCACACCCCCGGCCAGGTCTGCTTGTGCAGGGAACGCCGCGTGACCAGCACCTCGCCCGCCGGGTTCAGCACGTGGCACGAGAACGCCAGGTGGAGCGGCGTGTGCTCGGAGTGCACGACACTCTTGAGCTCTGACCCGACGGGTGTCCCGTCGTCGTCGAGCAGGACCACTCTCTCGGTCGTCACTGTGACCCCTCTGGTGAGTTTTGCTAGCCTGGCTATATTCAAGCACAGGAAGCAGTTTTTCTCACTGCCGATACCGGACAGATCGCCACGGGTCTTGACCCGAGTTCGGAGCGGCCGCCAGATCGGACGGGTCGGGTGCGCCAGAATCGTCCGGTGACCGGCGACCGATTCCTGCGTATCCACGACCCGGAGCTCGAGGCCAGGGGCGAACGCGTCCTCGGACCCGAGTTCAGAGCCATGCACCGGCGGGTCATGGAGGTCACGGCGCTCACGTCGCGGCTGAACGTGCTCCCGTTCGACGACGAGGCGGGCAAGGCGGACCTGTTCGAGCAGATCCTGGGCCGCCCGCTCCCCGACCGGGTCACGATCTACCCGCCCTTCTTCACCGACCACGGCCTCCGCCTCGACCTGGCCGAGCGGGTGTTCGTCAACCAGGGCTGCACGTTCCTGGACTACGCCGGCATCCGGCTGGGCGCAGGCACGATGGTGGCTCCCCAGGTCACCTTCATCACGATGGGGCACCCCGTGGACCCCGAGGAACGGCGGACGTGGCTGACCGGCGCACCCATCGACGTGGCGGAGAACGTGTGGATCGGTGCCGGGGCGACGATCCTGCCCGGGGTGAGCATCGGGCGCGACGCCGTCGTCGCGGCCGGGGCCGTGGTGGCCGACGACGTGCCGGCGGCGAGCCTGGTGACGGGGCCCAAGGGGACGGTGTCGAGGCGGTGGTAGGCGCATGACCCGGCGACGGTGACACCTGCGCCTTCGACTAGGCTCCGAGCCAATGCCCGCGCGTAGCGCAGAGGCCGTCGCACCCGCCTGCGGAGCGGGACACGCCGGTTCGAATCCGGCCGCCGGGCAGGTCGGCCCTCGTAGCGCAGAGGCAGACGCGCCTGTTTCGCAAGCAGGAGCACGCCGGTTCGAATCCGGCCGGGGCCACGTGAGCATCCAGAGCGACACCAGGTCGACGGAGGCAGGTTCGTCCGGTGACGCGGCACTGCTCGACGAGGTCGTCGCGCGGCTGCGTGCCCTTCCCGCTGACGACCCCGAGCGACTCCGGGCAGAGCGTGTCGCGGAGTCGTTCGCACGGGACGGGCGGACGCAGCGGCGTCGGACCCGTCGGGACGAAGCCCGCCACGCCGATCGGGTCGCGCTCGCGGCGACCGCCACCGGCGCCACCGATCGGCGACAGGATGCTCCGCTCGGTGTCTCGTCCGGTGCGGCAGCCACGCTCAGCCGGTCGCGTCGCTGCTACGTGTGCAAGGACCACTACCGGGACCTCGACGACTTCTACCACCAGCTCTGTCCCTCCTGTGCGGGCCTGAACCGCGAACGGCGCCTCGTCCGGGCGGACCTGCGCGGACGGCGCGCCTTGATCACCGGGGGCCGGGTCAAGATCGGGTTCCAGGTGGCGCTGATGATGTTGCGCGACGGTGCCGACGTGCTGGTCACGACCAGGTTCCCCGCCGACACGCTGCGTCGGTTCCGCGCCGTGCCAGGGAGTCCTGACTGGCTGGACCGCCTCGGCGTAGTTGCCGTCGACCTCCGGGATCCGCGCCAGGTCCTAGCCGTGTGTGACGAGCTCTTGGGCGGCGAGCCGCTGGACATCCTGGTCAACAACGCCGCTCAGACGCTGCGTCGACCGTCTGGGTCCTATGCCGCTCTCGTCGCCGGCGAGCACGAGGCGGAGCCGGGCCACATCGTGCGAGCGCCAGGGTTCAGCACAGCGACGGCGGTCGAGAGCAGCCCCGGCACACAGCTCACGTCATTAGGACCGTCAGCCGCCCGGCGAGCTGGACTCGTCATGACCGGTGTGACGTCGGGTGCCGTGGACGAAGCCGGCCTTCTGCCGGACCCGGCCTCGGCGAACTCGTGGACCGTGGGCCTCGGTGAGCTCGACCCGGCCGAGGTCTTGGAGGTGCAGCTGGTCAACGCCGTGGCGCCGGCTCTGTTGTGCGATCGCCTGCTGCCGTCTCTGCTCGCCGCGCCGTTCGAGCGCCGGTACGTCGTGAACGTGACGGCGGTGGAGGGGCGGTTCGCGGTACGGAACAAGACCGACCGGCACCCGCACACCAACATGGCGAAGGCTGCGCTGAACATGCTGACTCGCACGTCCGGCCCCGCGCTGGCGCGGAAGGGTGTCTACATGACAGCGGTGGACACGGGCTGGATCACCGACGAGAACCCGCTGCCGACCCGGGACCGGCTCGCTGACCGAGGGTTTCGCACCCCGCTCGACGTGATCGACGGCGCTGCCCGTGTCTACGACCCGATCGTGCGTGGCGAGGCGGGCGAACCGCTCGGCGGGGTGTTTCTCAAGGACTACAAGGAGGCGTCATGGTGACACGCGCGAGCGTCGGGTCGGGAGCGGACCTCGAACCGCTGCTGACGTGGCTGCGTACGGGTGAGCCGGTACGACACCGGACGGACTTTCCGACCGGAACGGCGCTGCCGGACGGCCGGCTGGATCTGTGCAAGCAGTCCCTGGGGCCCGACGGCGGTGCGCGCGTGGCGGAGGAGCTGCGTCCGGGCGCCGTGCGGCACGTGCTGTTCGGGACCGACAAGCTCGGTGACGTGGGAGCGGCCTCGGTGACGGAGGGTGTGAGCAGGGCGGGTATCGAGACGCTGTATCTCGGGTGCAACGGCATCACCGCAGGTGGTGCGTGCTCGATCGCGGAACGTCTCGCCGGTTCGCCGCACGCGGTGCGTAGCGTCTGGCTCAAGCGCAACCGGCTCGGCAGGGACGCCGGTCGGTCCGGAGCCGCGCTGGTCGAAGGTGTCCGCGATCTGCGCACTCTCGATCTCGTCCAGACCGCTCTCGACAGCCCAGGGGCAGACGTCCTGGCGGACGCCTTGATCCGAGCCTCGGCGCGAGGCAGGCGAGTGGTCCGTGCGTATGTCAGCGGTAACGAGCTCGGTCGCGGGGGTGCGGAGTCGTTCGGGCGGGTGATGGCAGCCGGTGCGCTGAGCGAGCTGTACATCTCGGCTGCCTCGCTCGGCGACACGGGCGCCCAGGTCCTCGCAGAGGTGTTGACCGGAGCGCCGTACGGCGCACTCACGCGGCTGTCCGTGGCGAGCAACGGCATCGGGCCCGATGCGGCGGCGCGGCTTACGGTTGCGGCGGTGCACGCCGGGGTGGAAGTGCTGGACCTTGGCCGGGTCCGTGCTTCAGGAGTGCTCGGGGCGTCTGACAACCGGATCGACGACGACGCGGCGGAGGCGATCTCCGTGGCATTGGCGGACGAGCCGCACCGGCTCGGGCATCTTGTGCTCTCGCACACCGGCGTGGGCAGCCGCGAAGCACTCCGGTTCGTCGCCGGGGCGGAGCGGGCGGTCACCGCGACACGGTTCGTGCTCGGCAAGGGCGTCGCGACCACGGTCCGGCGTCGGCTCGACTCGCTTGCCGGGACCCGACCCATGGCGCCGTCCGTACCCGAGGATGTTGCTGCCATCCGCAGCGTCTACCGGACCAGGACACGCTGAGACACCTCCGGCTCGTCGGTGTCGAGCCGATCGTCGTCTTCACCACTGGGAATCCCGTGGCAAGCGCACCCCGAGGTCGCTACGGTCCGGACATGGCCTCGCCCGTGCTCCTGGTCCCGTCCGACCCCCTCGCGCCCCGGGCCCCTGACGAGCACTTCGTGCAGGAGGCCGAGGCCGCACGGGACGCCGGCCTGGACGTCGTGCTGGTGGACCACGACGCGATCGTCGGCGCAGAGTTCCCGGCGGCGCTGCGCAGGGTCCCGGCGGCCGACGTCACGCGAACCGCCTGGTACCGCGGGTGGATGGTCTCCTCGGCGGCATACGCGCGGCTCGGTTCGGAGCTGGAGCTGCGGGGGATCCGGCTGCTGACGAGCCCCGCCTCCTATGCGGCCGCGCACGAGCTGCCCGGCTGGTACGACACGTTCGCGGGCTCGACCCCGGCCGGCGTCTGGTCGCCGTGGGAGCCGGGCCGGACGCCGACGCCGGCCGACGTCGGGCCGCTGATCGGAGCGCTGGGCGACGGCCCCGGCGTCGTGAAGGACTACGTGAAGTCGCGCAAGCACGAGTGGGACGAGGCCTGCTACGTGCCCGACCTCGCGGACATCGCGACCGTCACGCGCGTGATCGCGCGGATGGTCGAGCTGCAGGGCGACGACCTCGCCGGTGGGGTCGTCGTGCGTGCCTTCGAGCGGTTCGTGTCCGACGGCGACGGGCGTGCCCAGGAGGTGCGGGTGTGGTGGGTCGACGGGGCGCCGGTGCTGGTCACGCCGCATCCCGATGCTCCCGCGGGTACGGATGCCGACGTGCCCGCAGACGTGCTGGACGCCGTCGGGCTGAACGTGGGCGCCCTGGGAGCTCCGTTCGTGACCACGGACCTCGCGCTGCGGGCGGACGGCGTCTGGCGCGTGATCGAGGTCGGCGACGGGCAGGTCAGCGACCTGCCCGGTGGGCAGGACCCGAGGCCTCTGGTGCGCGCTTTGGCCGCGGCGGTGGAGGAGCTTGTGGAATGACCCTGGCACCTGTGGGTGACGGCTATGACGGCGACGACTTCTACTGCGACGTCGCCATACCCCACGTCGCGCAGCTCCAGGTCGAGCACGACGACGAGTGGGTCCTTGCGTTCCACCACACCAGGCCGTTCTGGGCGAACCACATCGTGGTCGTCCCCAGGAAGCACATCGCCTCGCTGACGTCCGTCACGGCCGAGGATGAGGAGTGGATGCGGCGGCTGTTCGGCGTCGTCCAGACCCTCGCCCGTGGCCTCGAACAACGCGACGGGGCGGCGTCCGTGCTGACCAATCTCGGGCAGTTCCAGGACTCGAAGCACCTGCACGTGCACATCCACGACGGCCGCCGGCTGCGGGACTGACCCCGGGCTGCTGCCGGCCCGGCGTAGGGTGCCGCGGTGGACATCACTCTGGTCGTCCGAGGCGCCGTCGAGGACGCCGCGCTCTCCGCCCTGCACGCCCGCGCGTTCGAGAGCCCGGCGGAGGCGGTGACGCCGTGGACCGAGCGACTGACTCGGCACAGCCTGACCTGGGTCACGGCGTCCGACCCCGCGGGGAGCCTCGTCGGGTTCGTCAACGTGATCGGCGACGGCGGGGCCCACGCGGTGCTGCTCGACACCGTCGTCGACCCTGCCCACCAGGGACACGGCATCGGGCGGGCGCTGGTCGGGGCGGCCGCCGACGCCGCCCGTGACCACGGCTGCGAGTGGCTGCACGTCGACTTCGAGGCCGACCGGTCGCGTTTCTACCTCGACGCCTGCGGCTTCCGGACGACGGCGGCGGGGCTCCTGCGCCTCACGTAGGTCCCCCCGGCGGGCATCAGAGGTTCTCCTGGATCATCGTGTCCGAGGCGTGGATGCACATCATCCGCAGCGTGCCCGTGCCGGTGTTCTTGAAGCCGTGCCAGACGTCGGGCTGGACGACGGCGGTGTCGCCGGCCCGGGCGACGACCGTCTCGTCACCGATGGTGATCGTGGCCTCGCCCTCCAGGACGGACCAGGTCTCGCTGTACGGGTGGCGGTGCAGCCCGGGGCCCTGGCCCGGGTCGTTGGTGACGAGGAAGAACGAGATGCCCGAGCCGTGGTCGCGGCCCTCGTAGCGCAGGGTGCGCGAGCCGGGGATGCGGATCGTGTCGGCGGGGACGGTCGTGGTCATGTCTGCTCCTGTGCGGCTTCGGAGCCGGCCCGTGCGGCCGACGTGTTCCCAGCCTCGTCGGGGCGGCGTCGGCGCACTACGGTTTCGACGTGCATCGAAACATGGTCGAGTTCCGGCTCGCGCCCGACGACATCTCGGCGATCCGGTTCGGCGTCTCGCCTGGTCACGAGCTCGCCCATGCCGTGCGCGTGCTCGTGCAGCCGAGCTACCACCCGCTCCAGTGGGGCTGGCTGCGGCAGACGCGCACCCAGGTACCGCAGCGGGCGTTCGACCTGATGTGGCTGCTCGTCGGCCCCGACGGGTACATGCCGGACTTCCTCACCTCGACGCCCGGCTGGGACCTGAGCCCCGACAAGGAGCTGGCTCGCCTGCGCGAGGCCGACCTCACGCCCCTGCGCGTCGACCTCCTCAAGCGTGTCGACCGGACGAGCGGGACGGAGCAGCGTCTGCTGCAGGCCCTGGCGGACGATCCCGAACACGCCCGCTCGGCCGCCGCCGACGCCTGGGAACAGTGCTGGGACAGTCTGCTCGGTCCGTACTGGCCGCAGCTCGAGCGGATCCTGCGGGCCGACGTCGGCGTGCGCTCCCGGCGCGCGACGACGGATGGCCTCGGTGCGATGGTCGAGACCCTGCACGAGGCGGTCAGCTGGGCCCCGAACGCCGTCCGGGTGCGCCTACGGATGCACGGCGAGGTCCTGGACTGCGCGGGCAGCGGTCTGGTCCTGGTGCCCTCGGTGATGGCACCCCGGTGCTCCGTGGTCACCGAGCCGCCGGCCCAGCCCACCCTCTTCTACCCGGCGCTCGGTGTCTCCGAACGCTGGGCCGACGACGGTCCCGGGACCGCCGAGGCGCTCGCCCGGTTGCTCGGTGCCGGCCGGGCGGGCGTGCTGCTCGCCCTGGGTTCGCCGCTGTCGACGAGTGAGGTCGCCGCCGCCTGCGGGCTCGCGGTGTCGACGGCGTCGCACCACCTGGCGCTGCTGAGCGGCGCCCGCTTGGTCGACGCCCGGCGCGACGGCGCGCGTGTCCTGCACGTCCGGACGCCGCTGGGGGAGGCGCTGGTCGGGGGCTGACGGCGGGCGCTAGGCGGCTGAGCTGCCGGGCTGTGCCTGTCCGACGACGGTCCAGGCCGTCGCGGACACCTCGAACGGCCCTTCGGAGAGCAGCTCGCGGCAGCGTGCCTCGACGGCCAGGCGGGCGTCAGGGTCGAGGGCGGCGACGTAGTCCCCGGCCGTCCCGACGCCGAGGGTGTACGGCTGCCACCACTCGGCGAAGCCGGTGTAGGCCGAGGTGACGGTGAGCTCGTAGGACCGGACGTCCACGAGCCCCGCGGCCCGGAACAGGTCGGCGAGCTGGCCGGCGCGCGCGCCGACGAACGCCGCCTCGTCGGCAGTGCTCGGGTCCAGGTCCCGGGCGGCGCGCCAGAAGGTGGACAGCGGCGCCCGCCCGCCCCCGAAGTCCCAGACGCTCGCAGCGACGGAGCCACCCGGCCGTGTCACCCGGGCCATCTCCCGCAGTCCCGCCACGGGGTCGGTCATGAAGGGCACCACGAGCTGCGCGAGCGTGAGATCCACGGCGCGGTCCTCGAACGGCAGCGCCTCGGCCACCCCAGGGCGGACGTCGACGCCGGTGCACCGCTTGCGGACCGCCTCGACGAAGGAGACCGACGGATCGACCGCGGCGACGTCGTCCGGACCCAGCCGGCGGACCAGTCGCTCGGTCACCGCGCCCGGCCCGCACCCGACGTCGAGCGCACGCTGACCGTGCCGGGGGTCGACCAGGTCGACCAGCTTCTCCGCGAGCGGTTCGGAGTACCTGCCCATGAAGCGCATGTAGGACTCGGCCGCGACCTCGAAGGCCATGGTCCGACCATACGACTGAGCGTCCATGATCGGCATCGGCACGGTCTCGGCAAGGGTGGTCCTGCGTTGACGACGTCGCGAGGGCCTGGTTCCGCTGTGAGGTCAACGGGTCGTGCGGGACCAGGAATGCAGACCTTATGGTTCGGTGGACTGCTTCTACCGACGCTCAGGAAACCGGTGCTCAACTACGATTCGCTCCCGGACCTCGCCCGCGATCTGATCTCCCGCGGGGGCAAGGTTCTGGACCACGTGACCGTCGACGCTCACGAGGCGCGCGCCCATGTGCAGGTGTCGCCCGGCGTCGCCTCCGTGGAGTTCGTCATCGACCTTCGGGGTCTCGCACGATTCATCGAATCGGCCCAGGGGAGTGCCCGTGACGTCTTTCCCGACGTGGACCCGGTCGAGGGTGGGCTCCGGCTGGCATCCGAGAATCTGTGGGCAGAGGTAGAGTCCGCGGGCATCAGGGTCGAATCCGTCGGTCTCGACGAGCAAGGCCGGATCTGGCGTCGTGCGGAGCCTGCGCCGACGCGGGACGCCTCTCCCGCGGGCGACTGTCGCTGGACTGCGGAGCGCGAGGGGTTCATCAGGCCCGCGTCGTGATCACTGGCCTGCCGGTGCCGGTCTCCACGACGTGTGCAAGGAGATCTCGGACATCTCCGAGCAGTTCGGCCTGATCGGAGTACCCCGAGATGCCACCGCCGTCGCGAAGTCGCAGGCCCTCGGACAGCACTCGATGCCAACGCTCGTCGTAGTGCGTCAGCGCCCAGCGTCCGGCGCGAGACTTCGCGGTCATCTCGCCGGTGACCAGCAGGTGGTGCAGGCGCACCGAGGCGAGGACGCAGTGTGAGAGCAGATAGTCGCGCTCGCGCTCGTCGGCAGGAAGATCGGCAGTGGTCGCCCGGGAAAGGCCCTCGGCATTGCGCCGCCAGTAGGTGTCCAGGTTGCCCGTGGTGTAGTCACGTAGCGCTTCCAGGTCGGTCCACACCGTGAGCGTGGAGAGCTCAGGCCCGGCGACCGTGATCCCGGCCCGCGCCAGCTCGTGCCAGACGATCATCCACGACGGCGACGTGACCGTCTCGAGATTCCGGGTGAACACGACCTCTGGCATCGGTGGCACCGTACGCGGGTCGTGCGCCAGGTCGGAGGCGAGGAGGTGGGGTCCGTCGAACCGGACCGAGGAGTAGCTGGCCATCTGCGCGTGGACGCCACGCAATGCCTCGATCTCCGCCGGCCCCGGCCGGTACGCGAGGGTGGCGACGAAGTCGACGTCGGACTCCCGCGGGGCCCACTCGCCGAAGACCACCCCGCCGTGCAGGTACAGCCCGGTCAGAAGGCCCGTGGGCAGCTCCTGTTCGGTCAGTTCGAGAAAGCGGTCGCACAGGTCTTGGACACGGTCTGGCAACGTCATACGTCTCTCCTGGTGTCAGGGGTGCCCAGAGGATACGGCGAGCGCAGGTCCCGTGGGTCGTCAGCGCAGCGATCAGTCTCCAGGGGCCTGGAGGTGGTTGCCACCAACCTGACTGACTCGGTCCGGATCCTGCTCGGCCTCCTTGCCCGTGTCCTGGCGAAGGCTCTTGATCGCTCGATGAGCGACCCTCTTGCGTGCGACTGTCGCCGACGATCATGGAAACAGCAAAGCCCGGAATCCAGTGGATTCCGGGCTTGGTTGCTCCCGCGGTTGGACTTGAACCAACGACCGTCCGATTAACAGTCGGATGCTCTGCCAGCTGAGCTACGCGGGATCGCGTTCGCCCGTCCCGTTGACCGGGTGGGCGACCGGTGAAAACTCTAACAGGTTCCCGGGGGTAGTCCCGACTCATATCTGATCTGCGGGGGAGCGGCGTCGATCACACCGCGCCGCCCCCGCGCCAGGCCCAGCTGCCGCTCACATCAGCCGACCAGACCTCACCGCCCCACCATCCCCATCCCGGCCTCGTTGTACCGGTCGCCCTCCACCCCCACGCGCGCGGCCAGCCCGTTCAGGTCGGCCACGTCGTCCGCGGACAGCGCCACCGCGGCGGCCCTCACGTTCTCCTCGACGCGTGCGAGACGCCGCGTCCCCGGGATCGGCACGATCCACGGCCGCTGCGCCAGCAGCCACGCGAGTGCCACCTGCCCCGGCGTCGCACCCTGGGCCTGCGCCAGACCACGCACGTGCTCCACGAGCACCTGGTTCGCATCGCGGTTGGCGGCAGTGAACCGCGGGATCGACGCCCGCATGTCGTCGCTCGTGAACGACGTCGTCGCGTCGACCGCCCCCGTCAGGAACCCGCGCCCGAGCGGGCTGAACGGCACGAACCCGATGCCGAGCTCCGCGAGCGTCGGCAGCACCTCCGGCTCGGGGTCGCGGGTCCACAGCGAGTACTCGCTCTGCACCGCCGTGACCGGGTGCACCACGTGCGCCCGCCGGATCGTGGCCGGGCTCGCCTCCGACAGCCCGAAGTGCCGCACCTTGCCGGCGTCGACGAGCTCCTTGACCGTGCCGGCCACGTCCTCGATCGGCACGTCGGGGTCCACGCGGTGCTGGTAGAAGAGGTCGATCACGTCGGTGCGCAGCCGACGCAGGGACGCGTCGGCGACGGCGCGGATGTGCTCGGGCCGGCTGTTCAGGCCCACGTTCGCGCCGTCCTCCAGCCGCCAGCCGAACTTGGTTGCGATCACCACCTGGTCGCGCACCGGCTCCAGTGCCTCGCCGACCAGCTCCTCGTTGACGTACGGCCCGTAGACCTCGGCGGTGTCCACGAGGGTGACGCCGCGCTCCACGGCGCCCCGCAGCACGCCGATCATCTCCTCGCGCGTGCCCGGGTTTGGGCCGTAGCCCTCGGACATCCCCATGGCGCCCAGGCCGATCGCGGAGACCTCCAGGCCCTGGCCGAGCGTTCGCTGATGCATCGTGACAGTCTCCTTCGCAGTGGGTTCGCGGTCACACGCTAGACCCGCGGCACCACGGCAGAGGGGTTCCGCCGGTACCGGGCACGCCAGGGACTCCCCGCGCCGGTCAAGGTGTTGCACCGTGGGAGAGCCGTGCCACGCGGTCGGCAGGAGTGCGGCGCCCGGGAGCGCCCGGAGGGAGCAGCGATGAGCTGGACCGAGCAGGAGCTGAAGCAGGTCGACGGCACCGACGAGCTGCAGGTCTCGTCCTACCGGCCGGACGGGACCCTGCGCCCGTACGTGATCATCTGGACGGCGCGGGTGGGCGACGACGTGTACGTCCGCTCCGCCTACGGCCCGGACAACGGGTGGTTCCGGCGCGCCAAGGCCTCGGGCACGGGCCGGGTCCGCGTGGGCGCTGTCGAGCGCGACGTCCGCTTCGAGGTCCCGGACGACGGCGTCCACGCGCCGCTCGACGACGCCTACCGCGCGAAGTACGGCAAGTACGAGAAGCGCATCGTCGACACCGTGGTCGGGCCGGCCGTGGTGGGGACGACGTTGCGCGTCGTCCCGCAGGACTGACCGGGACCGCAGCGGGCAAGCAGAGCAGGCAAGGCAGGCAGGCTCAGGCCGGCAGCCCCGCCGCGCTGCGCACGCGGGCCTCGGCGGCGTCGATCGCCTCCGCGGTCGCGGGGTCCGCGAGGTCGACGTCGCTGCCGCCGATCACCTGGGAGAACAGCTCGCCGTCGACCCGGCGCCGGACCGCCACCCGGGCGGACCGCCCGCCCGGCAGCTTGACGGGTTCCGCCAGGACCACGGACCACTGCACCCGCTCGCGCAGCACCTGGGGCAGCACTGTGCGGCGGCCGTCGAGCGTGAGCGGCGTCGGCTCGTCGCCGTCCACCCAGTGCACCCGGATCACGTTGGAGTCCGTGTCGTAGGTCGCCCGGTCCACGTCGGCCCACTCCCGGTGCACGACGACGGACGGGGCACCCCGCGACTCCGTGTCGCCCTGGCCCGTGGCCGCCTCGGGCGCGGAGATGAGCAGCAGCTCGGCGCGCGTCGCGAACGCCCAGGCCTCGCCCGCGGACGTGACCAGTGCCGCCCGGGCCAGCACCGAGTCGGTGCGGTGCGAGCGGACGGTGCGGCGGACGGCCTTCTGCGGGCGGTGCGCGAACCACGAACGGAACCCCATGGGCCCCACGTTAGTGGGGACCGGCGCCCGGGCCGCGCAGCCCGCGGGGCGACGTCGCCAGGTCGGCACCGCACCCGGTCCGTCCGCCGCCCCGACCGCTGACGGTTCCGGCGCGTAATCGTGCGCAGGTGGCACAGTTCACCCCCTGATCGGTCGGCGGGCACCTCCCCGGTGCCGTAGGTTCTGGCCTCGTGACCTTGACGAACGCCGCGCCGCCCGCCGAACCGACGGACGTGAAGGCCGACGGATCGGCAAGAGAGCGGCGGGAGGCGAAGGCCCGCCGTCGGCGCACCCTGCGGATCTCCCTCGCCGCGACGATCGTGGTGGTCGTGCTGCTCGGCCTGGCCGGGCTCGCCTGGTACCTGCTCTCGGACGTCGAGGACCTCGGCGACCAGAACGCCGTGGCTGCGCAGCTCCTGGCCACCTCCGCGGGGCGGGTCGCCGACCCGGGGACCCGCGTGGCCCTGCAGGCGGAGATCGCGGAGGCCGACAACCTGCTGGACGAGCCGTTCCTCACGCGGCTCACCGTCGGCACGACCGACAACGCGACGTCGCTCGCCGCGGCGTCCGACGCGGTGCGGGCCTCGATGGTGGACCTCGCCCGCAACGAGGTCACCTCGGCCCGCGAGAGCTTCGCGGGCGCGGACAAGCGCGCCGAGAAGATCTACGCGGCCACGGAGGGCAAGGGCGTCGACGACGACGTCCGCTCCCGGCTGCGGGAGGCCCTGGACTCGGGCACCGCGGTCGACGACGCCGCGAACGCCACCCTCGCCGGGACCGACCTGGCCGCCCTGGGGCAGGCCGAGCACGACCTGACCACGAGCCGCTCCGTCATCACCATGGCCACCGAGGCACTGACCACCGCGCAGGACGCCGTCAGCTGCCCCGCACCGGACCAGGTCTGGGACCCGGACAGCGGGCTCCTGCCGGACGAGGCGCTGGCGCAGATCCCGTGGGCGCCCGACTTCGTCGTGCGGGCGGACGTGCTGGACGGGCTGATCGCGCTGGACGCCGCGTACCAGGCGGAGTTCGGCCAGCACCTGACGATCAACTCGGCCTACCGCTCGTACGCCTCGCAGGAGGAGCTGTACGACCCGTCCTCGCCGATCGCCGCCCCGCCCGGCTGCTCCAACCACGGGCTCGGGCTCGCGGTCGACATCGGCGGCGGCGTCGAGACGTTCGACACCGTGCAGTACACCTGGCTCAAGGCCAACGCCGGGGACCACGGCTGGACCCACCCGGCGTTCGCCGAGCCGAACGGGCGGGTGCCGGAGCCGTGGCACTGGCAGTCGGTGCTCGCGCGGGAGAACTGACGGGCCGCGCCGCGCCAGGCGCGTTTTGACCGCGTTGTCTCTTTCGTCGTGCGAGTGAACCCGAACCGGGTGAGGGTCGAGAGAACGCGGCGCGACCCAGCGCCCGCGCGGTGGAAGGAGATAGACATGCCCGGCTGGCTCATCCTCATCCTGATCGGTGTGGCCCTCGTGATCCTCGGTGTCGCCACCGAGATCGGTCAGTTCCTCATCTGGATCGGCGTGATCGTCCTCGTGGCGAGCCTGATCATCGGCCTGGTCGGTCGCAGGCGCGTCTGACGCACGACGAACCGCTCGATCCGCCGCCGGTCCGGCGCCCGCTGCAGGGGCGCCGGACCGGCGGCTTTCCTACGCAGGCGTAGTCGGGACGCCCGGGTTAATGTCGCTGCAAAGTCACAGACAGGGGACCCGTGAGCACTGCGACGCCTTCGCCCAGCACCTCGAACCACAGCACCACCCGGCGTCGCGCCGCCGTGGCCGTGTGCCTGCTCCTGGCGGTGACGTTCCTCGTACCGGCGTGGTCCGGGGCGTTCGCCCAGGAGGGCACCGGGCGGCTCTCGCTGTTCAAGCGCATCGAGAACCTCGACTCCGGCTCGTCCGAGGGCCGGCGCGAGCTGTGGACCATGCACGCGGAGAACGTGGCGACCGGCGAGGTCATCGAGGGGGACGGTCTCAACGGCGTGCAGTCCCTGGAGGTCCCGGCGGGCACCTACCGGCTCTCGGAGTCGGGCGGCGTATCCGGCTACCGGTTCGAGGCCTGGAACTGCGGCGGTGCCGACATCCCCGACCCCACCCCGGAGGTCACGGTCACGGCGGGCGGGAACCTCACGTGCACCGTGGAGAACGTCGCGATCAAGCCGGCGCTGACGCTGGTCAAGGAGGTCGACGGCGGCACGGCGTCGCCCGAGGAGTGGACCCTGCGCGCGCAGGGCCCCGAGTCGATCAGCGGCGCCTCCGGCTCCGACGCGGTCACGAACCAGCCCTTGCGGATCGGGCAGTACACCCTGTCCGAGGAAGGCGGGCCGGACGGCTACCGCAACGACGGCTGGACGTGCGACGGCGCGGACCTGACGGGTGACGTCGTCACGCTGGAGCTCGGGCAGTCCGCCACCTGCACGGTGCGCAACGTCGGCGCGCCGGCGGCGGCGTCGACGCTGACCCTGGTCAAGGATGTCGTCGGCGGCCCGGACGTCCCGGGGGACTGGACGCTCTCGGCGTCCGGCCCGGACGCGCTGTCCGGGACCACGGGGTCCGACGAGGTCACCGCGGCGAGCGTGCTGCCGGGCACGTACACGCTCGGCGAGGACGGGCCCGCCGGCTACACGGGCGCCTGGTCGTGCCGGGGCTCCGCCGCCGGGGACGGCGCGGGCGGAACGGTGCAGGTCGCCGGCGGCGAGGACGTGGTGTGCACCGTGACCAACACGTGGCAGGGCGGGCAGCTCACCCTGGTCAAGCAGATCGCCGGCACGACGACGGCGCAGGCCGCCGACTGGGAGCTGACCGCCGCCGGTGACGGCGCGACGGTCACCGGGCCCACCGGGTCCGATGCCGTGACCGCCGCGGACGTCCCCGCGGGCGACTACACGCTCTCGGAGAGCGGCTGGAGCGGCTTCGACGCCGGAGCCTGGCAGTGCGTGGGTGGCGCGCTCACGGGGAACACGGTCACCGTCGCGACCGGCGCCGACGTGACCTGCACGATCACCAACACGGTGGTGCCGCCGCACCTGACCCTGGTCAAGGTCGTCGACGGCGGCCCGGCCGCCCCGGCGGACTGGACCCTCTCGGCCACCGGCCCGCAGGCCGACGGCGGCCCGGGCACGATCGCCGGCCCCTCGGGCGGCGTCGAGGTCTCGCACGTGACCGTCGGCGAGGGCGACCACGTCCTCGCGGAGGCGGCGGGCCCGGCCGGGTACGAGGCCGGGGAGTGGGTGTGCGACGGCGCCTCCGGGCAGTCGGGCGCCACGGTCACCGTCGGCCCGGGCGACGACGCCGTCTGCACCGTCACGAACATGTACACCGGGGCGGCCCTCACGCTCGTCAAGGAGGTCGAGGGCGGCTCCGCCGACCCCGCCGACTGGACGCTCACCGCCACCGACGACGCCGGTCAGGCGGTCGCCGAGGGGGCCTCGGGGAGCGAAGCCGTGACCGAGGTGTACCTCCCGGTCGGCGCCTACGACCTCGCCGAGAGCGACGGCTGGTCCGGGTACGACTCCGCGGGCTGGGCCTGCGACGGCGGAGCCCTGGAGGGCAGCACGGTGACGCTCGCGCGGGGCGACGACGTGACCTGCACCGTCACGAACACCGCCCAGCTTCCGCACCTCACGCTGGTCAAGGAGCTCGACGCGCGGGGCTACTCCGGCGACGCCCGGCCGACCGACTGGACGCTCACCGCACAGGGTCCGGACACGTCGCTGTCCGGCACGACCGGCAGCCCCGAGGTGTCGCACGCGACCGTCGAGCCGGGCTCGTTCGACCTCGGTGAGACCGGCGGCGAGGACGGCTGGACCGCCCTGGCCTGGGAGTGTGACGGCGCTCGTGTCACGGGCTCGACGGTGGTCGTCGAGCCGGGCGACGACGTGGTCTGCACCGTGACGAACCACTGGCTCGCCGGCGAGCTCACGCTGCACAAGCAGGTCGTCGACGACGTGGTACCGGCGGACGACTGGGAGCTCACCGCGATCGGCCCCACGCCGCTGTCGGGCCACGACGGGAGCCCCGACGTCACCGGCGTGCCGGTGGCCGCCGGTGACTACGACCTCGCGGAGTCCGGCAGCGCGTGGGACTACGAACAGGTCGAGGTCGACTGCGTGGGCGGCGAGATGCTCGACGAGGACACGGTCCGGGTCGAGGACGACGACGACGTCGACTGCACCATCGTCAACCAGGTGTTCGACGCGCCGTCGCCGTCGCCTTCACCGAGCGAGCCGTCGCCCTCTCCGTCGGTGACCGAGCCGTCGCCGTCGCCCTCGGGTTCGACGCCAGGGCCCACAGACCCCGGATCCGCCACGCCGACCCCGGGTGGGTCGGGCGGCCCGGGCGGCGGCGGAGACGACGGGTCGGACGGCTCCGGCAGCACGGACGGCAGCGGCTCGCCCGGCTCGATGGCCGCGACCGGCGCCAACGTGCTGTTCGCGCTGGTCGCGGCGGTGTTCGCCGTGGGCGCGGGCCTCGTTCTGCTCTGGTACCGCCGCAGGCACGGCTGAGCGGTAACGCCTCTCCTCCCGGCGGCTGTGCAGCCGCCCGAGGGTAGGGGGTTGCCATCTGAGAAACCGGTTACTAGGATCTGGGAAACCGGTTACCCGTATTCACCCGCTGCGCGCACCACAGCAATGTCCCGCATTCAACGACGAACGTGAGGCAATGAGATGAGACGACCAAGAGCTGTCCAGATCCTCTCGGCGGTGGCCGCGACGGCCCTCGCGGTCACGATCGGGGTGACCGCCCAGTCCGTGCCGGACGCCGCGGCCGCCACCGG
The DNA here is from genome assembly GCF_055598465.1 of Promicromonospora sp. NPDC110617. Lineage (NCBI taxonomy): Bacteria > Bacillati > Actinomycetota > Actinomycetes > Micrococcales > Promicromonosporaceae > Promicromonospora > Promicromonospora sp. NPDC110617. The sequence continues at coordinate 955,730 of NZ_JBVKBM010000002.1, read as the reverse complement.
CTCGGCCACCGGGTACGCGACCCAGAACGGCGGCACGACCGGCGGCGCCGGCGGCCAGACCGTCCGGGCCACGACGGGCACGGCGATCCACACGGCACTGTGCAGCCGGGCCAGCAGCAGCACCCCGATCATCATCGAGGTGTCGGGCACCATCAACCACGGCAACACCAGCAAGGTCTCGGGCGACAGCTGCAGCACGGCCGACGACGTGATCGAGCTCAAGCAGATCAGCAACGTCACGATCGTCGGCGTCGGCAGCGGTGCCGTCTTCGACCAGATCGGCATCCACATCCGCGAGTCCAGCAACATCATCATCCAGAACGTCACCGTCCAGAACGTGAAGAAGTCGGGCTCCCCGACATCGAACGGCGGCGACGCGATCGGGATGGAGAGCGGCGTCCGCAACGTCTGGGCCGACCACCTCACCCTGCTGGCCTCGGGCGGCGAGTCGGAGGGCTACGACGGCCTCTTCGACATGAAGAACGACACCAAGTACGTGACCCTCTCGTACAGCGTCCTGCGCAACTCCGAACGCGGCGGGCTCATCGGCTCCAGCGAGAGCGACCTGTCCAACGGGTTCGTCACGTTCCACCACAACCTGTACCAGAACCTCAACTCCCGCACGCCGCTGCTGCGCGGCGGCATCGCCCACATCTACAACAACCACTACGTGGGCCTCGTGGAGTCGGGCATCAACTCGCGGGCCGGCGCGAAGGCGAAGGTGGACAACAACTACTTCGAGGACTCCAAGGACGTGCTCGGCACGTTCTACACCGACCAGGCCGGCTTCTGGCAGGTCGCGGGCAACGTCTTCGACAACGTCACCTGGTCCAGCCCGGGCGAGGACAACAACCCGGCCGGCCCCAACCCGACGTCGAACACCTCCGTGAGCATCCCGTACTCCTACCCGCTGGACGCGGCGAGCTGCGTGCCCGCGGTCGTCGCCGACACGGCCGGGGCGAACACCGGGCTCCAGGTCTCGGACGGCAGCTGCACGCCGACCGACCCCACGGACCCGCCGACCGACCCGACCGATCCGCCGACGGACCCGACCGACCCGCCCACGGAGCCGCCGACCGGCACGAACCTGAGCCTCGGCGCCGGCGCCGACGGCTCCAGCAAGGCGAGCGGCACCAGCTACGGCAACGTGCTCGACGGCGACACGGGCACCTACTGGTCCCCGGCGAGCTCGACGGGGCGCGTCTCGGTCAAGTGGGGCTCCGCGACCACGGTGTCGTCGATCAACGTCCGCGAGGCCTCCGGCGCCGTCGGGAACATCGGTTCGTGGCGCGTGGTGAACAACGACAACGGAGCGGTGCTGGCCACGGGCAGCGGCGCCGGCGTCATCAGCTTCGCGGCCACCTCGCTGAGCAAGATCAACTTCGAGATCACCTCGTCGTCGGCCACGCCGCGGGTCGCCGAGCTGGAGACCTACGCGGGTACGCCGTCCGGCGGGGAGGATCCGGGCGAGGAGGAGCCCGGTGGTGAGGACCCCGGCGAGGAGCAGCCGACCGCGGACGCGCTCTACGTGGCGCCCGGCGGCAGCTCCGGCGCCGCAGGCACCGAGGCGGACCCGACCACCCTGGCCTCCGCGATCGGCCGGATCGCGGCCGGCGGCACCATCTACGCGCGAGGCGGCACCTACAACCTCTCGCAGACGGTCGACATCCCGCCGGGCAACAGCGGCACGTCGGGCAACCGCACCGAGCTGTTCGCCTACCCCGGCGAGACCCCGGTGCTGAACTTCTCGGCCCAGAGCGAGGACCCCGCCAACCGCGGCATCGCGATCGGCGGCGACTGGTGGCACCTGCGCGGCATCGTCGTCGAGCACGCGGGCGACAACGGGATCATGCTCGGCGGCGACAACAACGTGATCGAGCGGGTGGTGACCCGGTTCAACCGCGACTCGGGCCTCCAGATCTCCCGGTACACCGCCGGCGCGCCGAGCAGCGAGTGGCCGTCGAACAACCTCGTGGTGTCGTCGGAGTCGCACGACAACGCCGACTCCGACGGCGAGGACGCCGACGGGTTCGCGCCCAAGCTCACCGTGGGCTCGGGCAACGTCTTCCGCTACACCGTGTCCCACAACAACATCGACGACGGCTGGGACCTGTACACCAAGGACGACACCGGCCCCATCGGCGCCGTCACCATCGAGGACTCGCTCTCCTACGAGAACGGCACCCTGTCCGACGGCTCGCAGGCCGGCAACGGCGACCGCAACGGCTACAAGCTGGGCGGCGAGGACATCGCGGTCAACCACGTCGTGCGGCGCAGCATCGCCTACGACAACGGCAAGCACGGCTTCGGCTACAACCGGAACCTCGGGTCGCTGACGGTCTCGAACAACCTGAGCATCGGCAGCGCGGAGCGGAACTTCAACTTCGACGGCGGCTCGTCGACGTTCCGCGACAACACGTCGTGCAACAGCGGGTCGAACGACCGCATCATCGGCACCGACGCGGGCGGCAACCAGTGGTGGTCCGGCTCGAACGGTTCCCGGTGCGCGCAGTACTCCGGCGCGCTGAACTGGTCGTTCGCCTCGGACGGGCGGCTGGTCGTGACGATCGGGGGGACCACCGTCAACCTGTGACCGCACCGGCCCGAGGGGCCGGCGCCTGAGACGAACGCCCTGGGGAGTGCGGTGATACCTCCCCAGGGCGTTCCTCTGTGCGCGTCGGGCTCAGCTCAGCAGGGACAGCAGGACGGTCGCGGCGCCGTCGTCGTCGATCGAACCCGTGCCGTACGACGCGGCCGCGAGGACGGACGGCGGGGCGTGCCCCATGGCCACGTCGTACGCGGCCCACCGGAACATCTCGACGTCGTTCTCGCCGTCGCCGATCGCGACCGTCCGGCTCGCCTCGACGCCGAGCTCCATGCGCACCTTCGCCAGTGCGGAGGCCTTGGAGATGCCGGGCGGGGTGACATCGACCCAGTCGGGCCTGGTGGCGATCGCCGTCAGGCCCCGCGCGACCAGGGCGGGCACCATCTGGTCGGCGCCGGGCCCGTGCAGGACGATCCGGGGCGTCGGGTTGACCAGGAACTCGCCGATCGACGCCTGGTGCTGGGCGCCGTTGAGCTCGTGGGCGGGAAACGGGGCGCTGACCCGCCAGCCCTCGCCGACGATCTCGGCGGCGATCCGCACGGCCGGCGCCTCCTTGAGCGCGACGTCGATCACCAGGACGGCGTCGACGGTGTGCTCCTCGACCACCTGGTAGTGCTCGCCGAGCAGGTGCGCGGTCACCGCGCCGTTGCTCGAGACGATCCAGACGTCCGTGAGGCCGAGCTGCAGCGCCGCGGAGACCGCGCCCAGCACGGAGCGTCCGGTCGCGAGGACGACGTGATGGCCGGCCCCGAGCACCTCGCCCATCGCGTGGCGAACGGCCGGCGTCGGCGGGTGTCCCGTGCGCAGGAGCGTCCCGTCGATGTCGCACGCGATCATCAGCCGGGTGGCGAAGCTCGCGTCCGGCGCCGCGCTCGGGGGCTCGGTCGTCATGTTCCGGAGATTATTGGCGCTCTCCGGCTCAGAGGAGCGGACACGGCGAGACACCCGGCGATCAGGCTGGAATTCCCCCACGATCAACGAGGGGCTCTGCGCGTTGCGAGGCGACCCCTGGTATCAGGGTCGGTCGACGAGCTCGCTCAGTATCGGATGGCTTGCTTCTTGCGCGACGCCCGGGGCTTTGTGATCTCGTTGCCCTTCCCGTCGCGCAGCACCTTCCTGCCGTCCTGGTACAGGCCGACCAGGCCGAGCAACGCGAAGAACGCGGCGGGCAGCCACAGGAGGAGCCACCAGCCACCCTGCACGGCCCACCAGCCAAAGGCGACCGCGAGGGTGAGCAGGAAGATCGCCAGGCCCACCCCGAACGGATCCCGCCGTGCCCGGCTCGCCTTGTCGGCCGACGCCGCGATCTGCCGAACCCTGGCATCGATCGACTCCTGCAGGACCGGCCGCATGGTCGACTGCTCGTGCAGGTTCGCGAGGATCCGCTGGTCCTGCTCGACCTCGTCGCGCACGTGGGAGCTCCGCGAACGCTTCAGCCAGAGAGCGACCACACCGAGCAGCGAGGTTGCCGCCGTTCCCACGAGTTCCCAGGGCACTGACGACGCCGCCTCCGTTTGCACGGACAAAAGGGTAATACCGGACGAACGGTGCCCCGTACAGGACTTGAACCTGTGACCGAGAGATTATGAGTCTCCTGCTCTGACCAGCTGAGCTAACGGGGCCCGCGGCACAAGCCGCGCAAGGATCCTACTGCCTCGGGCGGTTCGCGCAGGTGAGGGCCGCGCGGCGGGACGGCGTCCGCGTCGGTACGCTCGGTCTTGAGCGACGGGTGGCACTGCCGGGGGATGCCGACCCGCCCCGTGAGCCAAGGACGGCGACATGGGCATCGAACCGGGCGACAGCACCGAGGCAGTGACCGCGCGGAGCCGGCGGCTGATGGTGCTGCTGGCGGCCGCCATGTTCGTGCTCGTGGTCGACACGTCGCTGATGAACGTGTCGATCTCCGCCGTCATCCGGGACCTCGACACCACAGCCGGGGGAGTGCAGTCCGCCATTGCGCTCGAAGCGCTCGTCTCGGCCGCGTTCATCCTGATCAACAGCAAGGTCGGCGACCTGATCGGGCGCAAGCGCGCGTACGTGCTGGGGCTGCTGGCCTACGCGGCCGGGGCGCTGGCCATGACGCTCGCGCAGAGCCTCACCGCGATCATCGTCTTCTGGGCGATCATCGGCGGGCTGGGGGCCTCGCTCCTGCTGCCGGCGATGCAGTCGCTGATCCACGGCAACTTCGAGGGCGCGGCCCAGAAGCAGGCGTACGCCATGGTCGGCGCCGCGGCCGCCATCGCCGCCGCGATCGGCCCGCTGCTCGGCGGGTTCGTCACCACCTACCTGTCGTGGCGGGTCGGGTTCGGGCTGGAGGCGCTCATCATCGCCGTCGTCCTGGCCCAGATCCGGCTGGTGCGCGACGTCCCCTACACCGGCTCCCGCCAGGTCGACGTCATCGGCGCCGTCCTGTCCGTCATCGGCATGGGCGGCGTCGTGCTCGGCATCCTGGTCTGGCAGGAGGGCGGCGAGCTCGTCGGGCTGCTCCTGCTCATCGGGGCCGTGGCCCTCGCGACGCTCGCGCGCTGGCTCGTGCGACGCGAACGGGACCACCGGGTGCCGCTGCTCGACCCCGGGCTGTTCCGTCACCCCACCTTCACCACCGGGGTGACGGGACAGATGCTCCAGCAGGTCACCCTCGGCGGGGCCATGATCGCGCTGCCGCTCTTCCTGCAGATGACGCTGGAGTACAACGCCCTCCAGGCGGGCCTGGCCCTGACCCCGCTCTCCCTGACGATGTTCGCCGCGGCGCTCGTCGCGGGCCGCCGGGGCGGCAAGCGGCGTCCGGCCGCGATCATCCGCACCGGGTTCCTCCTGGCCTGCCTCGGGATCGCCGTCATCATCCCGTTCGTCCCCCGCGTGGACAGCGGCTGGTACCTCGTCCTCCCGCTCGCGATCACGGGCTGCGGGCTGGGCCTGCTGGTCTCGCAGCTCAACAACTACACCCTCGCCCCCGTCGAGGAGGAACGCGTCAGCGAGGCCGCCGGCGTCAACTCCGCCGCCGGGTCCTTCGGCCTCTCGTTCGGGCTCGCCATGTCGGGCGGCATCCTGCTCGCCGCCCTCGCCCTCGGCTTCAACCAGCTCACCGCGAACAACCCCGTCATCCCCGCGGCCGAGCAGCAGCAGATCGCCACCGCGCTCGAGACCGACGCCGAGGTCATGAGCAACACCCAGCTCGCCGAGCAGATCACCGGACAGCCCCCGGACGTCGAGGCGGAAGTTCTCGCCATCAACACCGAGGCCCGCAACCGCTCCCTCCAGGTGGCCCTGCTCGTCCCGCTGCTCGCAAGCCTCGTCGGGCTCGGCAACTCCTTCCGCATGCTGCGGCTGCCCGACCACAAGCCGTCGTCCTCGCTCGACGGGACCGATCTCGGCTGAACGCGGCCCGGCCCGCTCGGCCCCCGACCGGCCGGCAGTAAGCCGGAAATGTCCTGGCGCGCGCCCGACGTCCGCCCGTAGGTTCTGCGAGCCACACCCCCAACACGACTGGAGCACTCCCATGTCCTCGAACTTCCCGGTCGCCCTCTCGGGCGCCCGGGCCCGGACCCTCATGTGGGCGCACGAGCACGACGTCGACCACGCGGCGCTGAACCAGCTCCGCAACATCTCCGCCCTGCCCTGGGTCGAAGGCGTCCGCGTGATGCCCGACGTCCACCTCGGCAAGGGCGCGACCGTCGGCTCCGTCATCGCCATGCGCGACGCCGTGTCGCCCAACGCCGTCGGCGTCGACATCGGCTGCGGCATGATCGGCGTCCGCACCTCGCTCACCGCCAGTGACCTGCCCGACGACCTCTCCCGCCTCCGCAAGCGGATCGAGGCCACCATCCCGGTCGGGTTCCACGCGCACGACGAGCAGGTCGACCTGCGCCGCCTGCGGCCCGTCAAGGGATCCGGGGGCCAGGAGCGGCTGCGCGGCGAGCAGATGTTCTGGGACCGGTTCGAGACCCTCCACCCCAAGGTCCGGCAGCTCGAGACCCGGGCGCGCAAGCAGCTCGGCTCCCTCGGCGGCGGAAACCACTTCGTCGAGGTGTGCCTGGACCAGGACGACCAGGTCTGGCTCCAGCTCCACTCCGGCTCCCGCAACATCGGCAAGGAGCTCGCCGAGCACCACGTCCGCATCGCCAAGGACCTGGAGCACAACAAGGGCCTCGTGGACCGCGAGCTCGCCGTGTTCCTCGCCGGCACGCCCCAGATGGACGCGTACCTCAACGACCTGTGGTGGGCGCAGGAGTACGCCGCCCGCTCGCGGGCGGTCATGATGGCGCTCGCGGTCCAGGCGGTCCGGGAGGAGTTCGCGGAGCTGCCCGACGGCGGCCGGGAGCTCACCTTCGACGAGGGCGTGAACGTGCACCACAACTACGTGGCGCGCGAGCAGATCGACGGCGCGGAGCTGATCGTCACCCGCAAGGGCGCGATCCGGGCCGGCCAGGGCGACCTGGGCCTCATCCCCGGCTCGATGGGCACGGGCTCCTACGTGGTGCGCGGGCTCGGCAACCCGGAGTCGTACTGGTCGGCGTCGCACGGCGCGGGCCGCCGGATGTCGCGGACCAAGGCCAAGAAGGAGTTCACGCTGGACGACCTCGCGGCGCAGACCGCGGGTGTCGAGTGCCGCAAGGACCAGGGGGTGCTGGACGAGATCCCCGGCGCGTACAAGGACCTCGACGCGGTGATCGCGGCCCAGTCCGATCTCGTCGAGGTCGTGGCGCGGCTGCGGACGGTGCTCTGCGTCAAGGGCTGAGCGGCGCTGACGCCGCGGCTGCGGCGGCCGTCGTGATCCCGGTAGTCCGGGTCGCGGTGGCCGCCTTCGGCGTCCGGGGCCACAGTGGAGTCCAGATGCGGGAGGTGACCGACGTGGACGAACGTGAACCGCAGCAGGACGGCGGCCTCGCCGCGAACCATGACGTGCGGTCCCTGCCCAAGCGGCGCCGCCGGACCCTGATCGCCCTGGGCCTGCTGCGGGCGTTCGCGACGTCGGCGCTCCTGGTGGCGCTCTACTACCTGCTGCCGCTCGACCGGTTCTCGGTACCGTCGCTGGCGCTGGTCCTGGCTGTCGGCCTCGCCGTGCTCGGGGCGATGTCGTACTGGGAGATCCGCGCCATCGTCCGGTCCCGGTTCCCGGGTATGCGCGCGGTCCAGGCCCTCGCGACGCTGGTCCCGTTCTTCCTGCTCCTGTTCTCCTCGACCTACTTCACGCTCAGCGACCACGAGCCGGCGACGTTCACCGAGACCCTCAGCCGGACCGACGCCCTGTACTTCACGATCTCGACGTTCGCGACCGTGGGGTTCGGCGACATCGTGGCGCGGACGGACGCCGTCCGGCTGCTCGTCTCCGGGCAGATCCTGCTCGACCTCGTCATCCTCGGCCTGGGGATCCGGGTGCTCCTCGGCGCGGTGCAGCGGGGGCGGTCGGGCGGGGCCTGACCCCGACGTGTCCGACGAACTGGCTACGGGCGCGGTGCCTCTGGCACCCTGTGCGCGGTGAGCACCACCCCGGGCGAACCTCTTGCCCGCCCCCGCCCGGCAGAGCAGCCGGTGGCCCCGGCCGTCCCGGCGCGGGTTCGCGGGCTCGTGATCCTGGTCTGGGTGGTGCTGCTCGCACACCTCGCCGCCACGTTCGTCTGGGCAGCCCCGGGCTATCTGACCGGGCGGCCCGCGGGGGAGTCCACCGGCGACGCGCCGACGAGGGCCGTGCACCGCGCCCTCGAGCTCTACATGACGCCCGTGTTCGCGCAGAACTGGTCGGTCTTCGCGCCCACGCCCCTGCACGTCGAGTACTCCCTGCGCGTGCGGGGTGTGTACGCGAGCGGGCCCGACGGCGACCTCGTCCCCGGGCGCTGGGTCGACGCCACGGCCGTCGAGGTCCGCGCGCTGACGGGGCACGTGCTCCCGGCGGCGACCGAGCGCCCGTCGCGCCGGCTGGCCTCCGAGTTGTACGCCGCTTACCTCGCGCTGCCGGACCGGGGACGCGAGGTGCTGCTGGTCTCGCCGGTCAAGGGACCCGTTCGGCCTGCCGTGGACAACCGCGTCGGCGGCGACGTCGGTCCCTGGCCCGACCTCCGCGCCGCACTGCTCGACCTCGGGGGCGCGCCCGACGTCGTCGACCACTACCTCGGCCTGGACCGGGCCGCCGTCGCGTACGCGACGCAGGTGCTGCGAGCCTCCGCCGACCGCGCCGAGCCCGCGTACGTCCAGGTGAGCGTGCTGCGTCAGGCCGTCGCGCCGCAGGGGAGCGGCGAACGTCCCGCACCGACCGAGCTCCCGCTCGGTGCCCGCCCGCCGCTCGTCGTTCCCGGTCAGGACGACGCCGCGTTCCGCGCGACCTGGGAAGCGCTGCGGGGCACCTCGTGACCCGGCTGCTCGACGCCGGCGTCCGCTGGATGACCGAGCGGCGTCACGCGACCTTCGGGGTCGCCCTGATGCGCATCGTCCTGGGTGTGGGCGTCGCCGGGTACGTCGTGGTGAACTTCCCGGCGCGCCAGGCGCTGTGGGGCACCGGCGCCCGGTGGATCACGCCGCTCGGCGGGCACGCCCTGGCCGGCGGCCCGCTGCTCACGGCGGGCCTCGTCGCGCTGCTCCTGATCGCCGTGCTGGTCGCGGCCGGCTGGCGCGCCCGCTGGACGGTGCCGTTGCTGCTCGTCGGCTGGTCGGGTCTGACCGCGATCAACCCGCTGATCGCCGACCAGGGCGACAACATCGCCCGGATCCTGCTGGTGTACCTCTGCTTCGCGGACACGTCGGCCCGTTGGTCGCTCGACGCCCGACGGCAGGGGAACGGAACGGGTGGTCCGGTACTCAACCTGCTGCACAACGCGGCCGTGCTGGCGGTGGGCGCGCAGATCTCCCTGGTGTACGTGCTGTCCGGGCTGTTCAAGCTCCAGGGGGAGCAGTGGCGCGACGGGTCGGCGGTGTACTACCCGCTCTCGCTGCCGCAGTTCCGGCCGTGGCCGGGGCTGGCCGACCTGATCGCCGGCAACGGCTGGCTCGTGGCTGCCGTGACATGGGGGACGCTCGCGCTGCAGCTCACGTTCCCGCTCCTGCTGCTGCAGCGGCACCTGCGCGTGGTCGGCGTCGGCGGGGCGCTCCTCATGCACGCGGCCATCGCCGTCGTCATGGGCCTGCCGTTCTTCTCCCTCTTCATGATGGCGGGCGACTGCCTCTTCCTCACGGATGACGCGGTCGCCCGCCGATCGGGTCAGCCGACCTGGTGGAGCCAGCGGACCGGCGCGCCCAGGCCGGCGTAGCGGAACGGCTCGAGCTCGTCGTCCCAGGCGGCGCCCAGGGCGAGGTCGAGAGCGTCCCGCATGGCGCGCGGGTCGGCGAGCTCCAGCGCGGCGCGGACCCGGTCCTCCGGCACCACGACGTTGCCGTGCACGTCGGTCATGGCGTGGAAGATGCCGAGGTCCGGGGTGTGGGACCAGCGGGCGCCGTCGGCGCCGTTGCTCGCGTCCTCGGTGACCTCGTACCGCAGGTGGGACCACCCGCGCAGGGCGGACGCCAGCTTGGCGCCCGTGCCCTGCGGACCCTGCCACGAGTACTCGGCGCGGTACAGGCCGCGCCCAGCAGGCTGCGCGGTCCAGTCCATGGAAACGCGCACGCCAAGGACGTTCCCCGCGGCCCACTCGATGTGGGGGCACAGGGCACGAGGTGCGGAATGCACGAAAAGCACACCCCGCGTGATGACACCGGCCATGTCTTCCTCCCTGGATCGAGGTACGTCTTCCCCTACGTCCTCACCAGGGCGGTGACGCTGTGGTCGGCTGCACAGCGGTGCTTCGGACCACATCCTGCCCGATCCATCGGAGACATGCGAGGCGAAACGACGCGCATGTCGCCGAAAGAATCACTTCGTACGACGAGTTCGTGCGGCACATTCTTGCCTAAAAGGACGTACCGCCACTAGAGCCCGGACGAATCTCCTGATGATTCATCCCACATGCGTGTTTTGTACGAAATGAAGCCGAAGTCCCTCACAGGCGCGCGCGAAGCTCCCGCATCGCGGCCCGTCGGGTCTCCTTCTGGAGCCGGTCCAGGTAGACCATGCCGTCGAGGTGATCGGTCTCGTGCTGGAGGCATCGCGCCATGATCCCGGTGCCCTCGACCGTGACCGGCTCGCCGTCCAGGTCGATGCCCTCGACCCGCGCGTAGTTGGCGCGCACGGTGGGGTACCAGAGCCCGGGGACGGACAGGCAGCCCTCGCCGCCGTCCTGCAGCTCCTCACCCAGCTCGACGATGCGCGGGTTGATCACGTAGCCGATCTCGCCCTCGATGTTCCAGGAGAACGCGCGCAGCGAGACACCGATCTGGTTGGCGGCCAACCCGGCGCGCCCCTCGTCGTCCACGGTCTCGACCAGGTCGGCGATCAGCCCGCGTACGCGGTCGTCGATCGTCGTCACGGTGTCGCACGGGGTGCGCAGCACGGGGTCGGGAACCAGTCGGATCTCACGCATTGCCATGTGCACATTCTCCCATGTCAGGACCGAGGGACGCCGTCGGCACACCCCGGACATGTCAGACGCTCAGGTCACCGGGGTGACCTGAGCGTCTGACACGGGGCCGACGGTGTCGGCTCAGGCGTTCTGGATCACCAGGGCGACGTTGTGCCCGCCGAACCCGAACGAGTTGTTGATCGCGGCGATGTCGCCGCCCGGCAGCTTGGCCGGCTCGTTGCGCACGAGCGGCACCTGCAGCTCGGGGTCGGGGTTCTCCACGTTGATCGTGGGCGGGGCGAGCCGCTCCGCGACCGCCTTGATCGCGAACACGGACTCGATGGCGCCGGCGCCGCCCAGCAGGTGGCCGGTCATCGACTTGGTCGCCGAGAGCTGCACGTGGTCGGCGTCCGACCCGAAGAGCTTGCGGATCGAGGCCGTCTCGGTGAGGTCGCCCACCTTGGTGGAGGTGGCGTGGGCGTTGACGTGCACGACGTCGGAGGCCGTCACGCCGGCGTCCTCCATCGCGAAGCGCATGGCCGTCACCTGGCCCGTGCCCTCGGGGTCGGGGGAGGTGATGTGGTACGCGTCGGACGACAGGCCCACGCCGCCGATCTTGGCGTAGACGCGGGCGCCGCGGGCGGCGGCGTGCTCCGCGCTCTCCAGCACCAGCACGGCCGCGCCCTCGCCGAGCACGAAGCCGTCGCGGTCGACGTCGTACGGCCGGGAGGCGTGCTGCGGGTCGTCGTTGCGCAGCGAGAGCGTGCGCGACGCCGCGAACGCGCCCAGCGGCATCGGGTGGATCGACGCCTCGGTGCCGCCGGCGACGACGACGTCGGCGCGGCCGGAGCGGATCATCTCCACGGCGTAGCCCACGGCCTCCGCGCCCGAGGCGCAGGCCGAGACCAGCGCGTGCGTGCCGGCGCGGGCGCCGAGCTCGAGCGACACGTAGGCCGACGGCGAGTTCGGCATGAGCATGGGGACGGTCATGGGCAGCATGCGCCGGGCGCCGCGCTCACGCAGCGTGTCCCAGCCGTCCAGGATGGTCTGGATGCCGCCGATGCCCGAGGAGACCACGGCGCCGAGCCGCTCGCCCGGGACCTCGGGGCTGCCCGCGTCGGCCCAGGCCTCGCGGGTCGCGACGATCGCGTACTGCGCGGACGGGTCCATGCGCTTGGTCTCGGGGCGGGACAGGACCTCGGCCGGGTCCACCTTGATGGTGGCGGCGAAGGTCACGGGGATCCCGTACTTCTCGGCCCAGTCGTTCTCCAGGGTGCGCGCACCGGACACGCCGGCGAGCGCGGCCTCCCACGTGGAGGCCACGTCACCGCCGATCGGGGTGGTGGCGCCGAGGCCCGTGACGACGACTTCGCGTGCGGAGGTCATGATGATGCTCCCGAGGGTGGTGGGACGAAGGGGGCAGGTGCTCGGTGTGTTGCCTGTGGGCAGCGGGTGCCCGACGGCGGCGCGGGCCGGTGGATCTCAGCCGGCCGCGCCGCCGCCGTCGGGGGGCGGCTCAGTCCTGGGCGCCCTTGATGAAGCTCACGGCGTCGCCGACGGTCGCGAGGTTCTTGACCTCCTCGTCCGGGATGCGAACCCCGAACTTGTCCTCGGCGTGCGTGACGATGGTCATCATCGACAGGGAGTCGATGTCGAGGTCGTCCGTGAAGGACTTCTCGAGCAGGACGTCGGCCGTGTCGAGGCCCGTCTCCTCGGCGACGATCTCGGCGAGGCCCTCGAGGATCTCCTGGTCCGTGTTGGCCATGGGACTTCCTATCTTTCGTTGACGGTCACCGGCGCCGTCGGGCACCGGAGTCTTGCTGGTCAGATCTTGGCGCATCCTGCGACCTGAATGCACAACGGGCCGTCCTGCGACCCGGTTGCACCCTGCCTACGGCAGCACCACGACCTGTGCGGCGTAGACGAGGCCCGCGCCGAAGCCGATCTGGAGGGCGAGGTCGCCGGACGTGGCCTGGCCCTCGGACAGCAGCCGCTCGGCGGCCAGCGGGATCGACGCCGCGGACGTGTTGCCGGTCTCGGCGATGTCGCGCGCGATCACCACGCTGTCGGGCAGGCCGAGCTGCTTCTTCATCTGGTCGATGATCCGCATGTTGGCCTGGTGCGGGATGAAGACCTGGATGTCCTCGGCCGTCACGCCGGCCTCGGCCATGGCCTTCTCGGCGATGGGTGCCATCTGGAAGCTCGCCCACTTGAACACCGTGGGGCCGTCCTGGCGCAGGGTCGGCCAGCCGAGCGACGGGTCCTCGCGCAGCTCGGTCCACGAGTGCGTCTGCCGGATCGCGGTGGACTTGGAACCGTCCGAGCCCCACACGGTCGGGCCGATGCCCGGCGTGTCCGACGGGCCGACGATCGCGGCACCCGCGCCGTCGCCGAGCAGGAAGGAGATGGAACGGTCGGTCGGGTCGATGATCTCGCTGAGCTTCTCGGCGCCGATCACCAGCACGTGGCGGGCGAGCCCGGACCGCACCAGGGCGTCCGCCTGGCCGATGCCGTACGCGTAGCCGGCGCAGGCCGCCGACACGTCGTAGGCGGCCGCGGGCGTCGCGCCGATGCGGTCGGCCAGGATCGCGGCGGCCGACGGCGTCATGTGCATGTGCGTGATCGTCGACAGGATGATCGCGTCGATGTCGGCGCCGACCAGGCCCGCGGCCTCCAGCGCCTTCCTCGAGGCGGCCTCGGCCAGGTCGAGCACGTCCTTGTCGGCGCCCGCCCGACGGCGCGTGACGATGCCGGTGCGCTGGCGGATCCACTCGTCCGAGGAGTCGATGGGGCCCGCGATGTCGTCGTTCGTCACGACGAGCTCGCCGCGCTCCGCGCCGATCGCGAGGATCTTCGAGAACTGCGTGGGCTGGGCCTGCTGCAGGGTGGTCACTGGGCTGCTCCGGTCGCGCTCGTGCCGCTGGAAAGGGCGTTGCTGTGTGCTGCGATGAGCTCGCGGGCCGCGTCGAGGTCGGCGGGCGACTTGACCGCCACCGTCTCGACACCCTTGAGGCCGCGCTTGGCCAGGCCCGTCAGGACGCCGCCGGGGGCGAGCTCCAGCAGGCCCGTGACACCGCGCTCGGCGAGGTTCGTCATGATGAGGTCCCAGCGCACCGGGGCCGTGACCTGGCCCGCGATGTTGCGCAGCACGTCGGCGCCGGTCCCGTGACCGTGGGCGCCGCCGGTGTAGGCGGTCCCGTCCAGGTCGGCGAGGAAGGGCAGCGTCGGGTCGGCGGCGTCCCAGCCGAGGGCGACGGGCTCGAACTCCGCGCGCGCCGCGTCCATGAACGGCGTGTGGAACGCGCCGGCCACCTGCAGCGGGATCACGCGGGCGCGGGTCGGCGGGTTCTCCGCGAGCTTGGCGAGGTTCTCCAGCGCGCCGGCCGCGACGGTCTGGCCGGCGCCGTTCACGTTGGCGGGCCACAGGCCCGCGGCCTCGATCGCGGCGAGCACCTCGTCCGGGTCGCCGCCCACGACGGCGCTCATGCCCGACGGCGCCGCCGCCGCGGCCGTGGCCATCGCCCGGGCGCGGCGCGCGACCAGGCCGGCCGCGCCGTCGTCGGTCAGGGCGCCCGCCACCGCGGCGGCCGACAGCTCGCCGACCGAGTGGCCGGCGGTGACGTCCACGACGTCCGCGGCGGTGCGGCCGTCCAGCAGGGCGCGCAGCGCGAGCAGGGAGGTGGTGACGATCAGCGGCTGGGCCACGGCGGTGTCGCGGATCGTGTCCGCGTCCGACGTCGTGCCGTGGGCCACGAGGTCCAGGCCGGCGGCCTCGGAGGCCGCCGCAAGGCGTTGTTCGGTACCGGGCAGCTCGAGCCAGTCGCTGAGCATCCCGGGGGTCTGAGAGCCCTGTCCAGGGCAGACGACGGCGAGCACGCGTCCACTCTGCCAACCCGAGCCGCTCCCGGGACGTCGCGACCTGTACCAACCTGGTCGGGGGCCCTTGTCGGGAACCTACAAGGCGCTCATCTCGGGCGCAGGTTAGTGACGTACGTCTCGGCGGGCTCAGCCCCGGCCGAGCTGCCCCAGCGCCAGCGCCACCTGCAGCACGAACGACTCGCGGGCGTCGAGCGGGTCCCAGCCGGTGATCTCGGAGACCTTGCGCAGGCGGTAGCGCACCGTGTTGGGGTGAACGTACAGATGGCGGGCGGCGGCCTCCAGCGAGCGGCCCGTGCCGAGGTAGGCCGACAGGGTCTCCAGCACGGCGCCGCCGGCGTCCTGCAGCGGGGTGAACGCCTGGGCGATGAGCGTGGCACGGGCCGTGTAGTCGCCGGTCAGCACACGCTCGGGCAGCAGGTCGTCCGCCATGACCGGGCGGGGCGCCTGCGGCCACGCGGGCGCGGCCGTGAGGCCGGCGAGCGCCGAGCGGGCCGAGCGCGGGGCGTCGGTCAGGCTGGGCACCTGCGTGCCGATCACCACCGGCCCCCTGCCGAACCGCGACATCAGCGCCGTCGCGGCGGCCACGAGGTCGCCCTCGCCGCCGAGCACGAGCACGAGCCGGTCGCCGTGGATCCCGACGAGGGCGTCGCCCGCGGCGCGGCGGGCCACGCGGCGGATCTCGGCGGTGCGGATCTCGTCGAGCTCCTCGGTCGCGAGGCCCACGACCACGAGCGCGTTGCCGCGGCCGCTCCAGCCGAGGGCCGAGATGCGGGACCGCAGGGAGTCGTCGCCGTCGCCGCGCACCAGGGCGTCGACCACGAGCGCCTCCAGGCGGGCGTCCCAGGCGCCGCGCCACTCGGCGGCGCGGGCGTAGACCTCGGCCGCGGAGAACGCGACCTCGCGGGAGTAGCGCAGCACGGCCTCGCGCAGGTCGCGCTCGCCGCCGGGGGCGGCGATCCGGTCGGAGTGCGTCTCGACGACGTCGACCACCACCCGCACGAGCTGCAGCGTGTGCTGCAGGGAGATGGAGCGGGTCAGCTCGGTGGGCGCCGCGGCGAAGATCTCGCTGACGCCGTGCGGCGGCCGGTCGGGGTCCGTGAACCAGGACGTGAACGCATTGATGCCGGCCTGGGCGACGAGGCCCACGTACGACCGGTCCTCGGCGGGAAGGTCGCGGTACCAGTTGAGGTCCTCGTCGAGGCGGCGCATCGCGGCCGCCGTGAGCACCCCGCTGGCCTCGCGGACGCGCTGGAGGTTCATCGGGAAGCCCGCCGGGTCCAGTCCGGCGTCGGGCTCCGGGGTGCCCTCGACGCCGGTCCCGGGTGCCTGACCGGCGTCCTGGTCGGCGCTGCGGTCGGTCGCCTGCCCGGCCTCCCGGTCGGTCTTCTGGGCGCTGCCTCGAGCGGCCCGTCGCGTTGCTGGCACCCCGGCAGCATACGAGCCCGAGTTGTGGGGAGTCCACAAACGGACTTTCGCGACAGCGCTACCCCAGTGTCGGAGGGTGAGAAACTGTAGGGTCGAGGCATGGCCCTGATGCACCGGCTCCGTCGCCTCATCCGTCGGCCCTTGTCTGCGTCCACGGTCGGGGCCCGCCGGCCGTCACCGTCGGCACCCCGACGCGGTGACGTGGGACACGAGGACGCGCTACGAGCGCAGCTGACCGACGATCCCAACAACGAGGAGGCGTTCGCCGCCCTGGCGGAGATCGTCCGCCGGCGGGCCGCCGAGGACCCGACGCTGGAGGACCCGCTGCGGGACTACTCGGAGGAGATCCCTGAGTCGAAGCAGCACGACGCCGACCTCGCCGTCTGGGCCCTGGCCGAGGAGCTGGCCGGGCACCCGCGCGGCTGGTACCCGCTGATCGAGCTGGGCCGGCTGTCGCTGGCCGACGACCCGGAGGGCGCCGTCCGCCGCTTCATCACCGCCGCCGAGCGCGACCCGGACGGCAACGCCCTGGCCGAGGGCCTGGCGATCCTGCGCGACAACGGGATGCCGGTCGAGGCCCTGGGGCTCGGGGTGGGGCACTGGCGGGTGCGGGAGCACTCGCCCGTCGTCGGCAAGCACCTCGTGCTGGCGGCGCTGGAGGCCGACCGCGTGTTCGAGGCGAAGCAGCACCTGCGCGCCCTGGACCTGCACCCGGACACCAAGGCGGTCAAGCCGTTGCAGGCCGAGCTGGCGAAGGCGATCGCGGAGGCCGAGAAGGGGTAGCGGGCGGCCGCGCGGAACGCGCCCGGATCGCCCGGAACTCGCTCGGGACAAGAAAAGCTGCGGCGCACCGGAGAACCGGTGCGCCGCAGCTCTTCTGCTACCCGAGGGTCAGCTGTCACCGCCCGCGTTGCCGGACGTGCCGGCGGTGACGTCGAGCAGGCTGTACTTCTCGACGGCCTTGCTCACGACGTCGGCCGGGACCTCACCGCGGCGGGCGAGGACCTGCAGCGTCTTGACCACCATCGACGGGCCGTCGATGAGGAAGTAGCGCCGTGCGGCCGCGCGGGTGTCGGAGAAGCCGAAGCCGTCCGCACCGAGCACCGCGTAGTCGCCGGGGACCCACGCGCGGATCTGGTCGGGGACCAGGTGGTCGTAGTCGCTGGTGGCGACGAACGGCCCCTGGGCGCCGGACAGCTTCTCCGTGACGTACGGCGTGCGCAGCGGTGCCGACGGGTCGACCAGGGCGTCGTGCTCGGCCGCGAGGGCGTCGCGACGCAGCTCGTTCCAGCTCGTCACCGACCAGACGTCGGCCGAGACGCCCCAGTCCTCCTTGAGGAGCTGCTGCGCCTCCAGCGCCCACGGCACGCCCACGCCGGAGGCGAGGAGCTGGGCCTTGGGACCCTCGGCGTCGGACACCGAGATCCGGTGGATGCCGCGCTTGATGCCCTCGACGTCGACGTCCTCCGGCTCGGCCGGCTGGATCATCGGCTCGTTGTACACCGTGAGGTAGTACATGACGTCCTGCGCGCGACCGTCGGCCGTGTGGCCGTTCTCGCCCGGGCCGTACATGCGCTCGATGCCGTCGCGCACGATGTGCCGGATCTCGTACCCGTAGGCCGGGTCGTACTGCACGATTGCGGTGTTGGTGCCGGCGATGAGCGGGCTGTGGCCGTCGGCGTGCTGCAGGCCCTCACCCGTCAGGGTGGTGCGGCCCGCGGTGGCGCCGATGATGAAGCCGCGCGTGAGCTGGTCGCCGGCCGCCCAGAACTGGTCGCCCGTGCGCTGGAAGCCGAACATCGAGTAGAAGATGTAGACGGGGATCATCGGCTCGCCGTGCGTGGCGTACGACGTGCCGACCGACTGGAACGCGGCGGCGGAGCCGGCCTCGTTGATGCCGGTGTGCATGATCTTGCCGGACTCGGACTCCTTGTAGCTCAGCATGAGCTCGCGGTCCACGGCGAGGTAGTTCTGGCCGAGCGTGTTGAAGATCTTGGCGCTCGGGAAGATCGAGTCGAGGCCGAAGGTGCGGGCCTCGTCCGGGATGATCGGCACGATGCGGTCGCCGAAGTCCTTGGCCTTGAAGAGGTCCTTGAGCAGCCGCACGAACGACATGGTCGTGGCGACCTGCTGCGTGCCGGAGCCCTTCTTCAGCAGCTCGTAGGTCTTGTCCTCGGGCAGCGTCAGCGTGGTCTTCGCCGTCGTCCGACGCTCGGGGACGAAACCACCGAGCTGACGGCGGCGCTCCAGCATGTACTGGATCTCCGGCGCGTCGGGGCCCGGGTGGTAGTACGGCGGCAGGTACGGGTCGGCCTCGAGCTCGGCGTCCGAGATCGGGATGCGCAGGGAGTCGCGCAGCGTCTTGAGGTCGTCGCCCTTGAGCTTCTTCATCTGGTGCGTCGCGTTGCGGCCGGCGAAGCCGGCACCCAGGCCGTAGCCCTTGACGGTGTGCGCCAGGATGATGGTCGGCTGGCCCGTGTGGGCGCGCGCCGCCGAGTAGGCCGCGTACAGCTTGCGGTAGTCGTGGCCGCCGCGCTTCATGTTCCAGATGTCCTCGTCCGTCATGTTCTCGACGAGGGCCTTGGTGCGCGGGTCGCGCCCGAAGAAGTGCTCGCGGATGAACGCGCCGGACTCCGCGCGGTACGTCTGGTAGTCACCGTCGGGGGTGACGTTCATCAGGTTGACCAGCGCGCGGTCCTTGTCGGCGTTGAGCAGGGCGTCCCACTCGCGGCCCCACACGACCTTGATGACGTTCCAGCCGGCGCCCTTGAACTGGGCCTCCAGCTCCTGGACGATCTTGCCGTTGCCGCGCACCGGGCCGTCGAGGCGCTGCAGGTTGCAGTTGACGACGAAGGTCAGGTTGTCCAGCTGCTGCTGCGCGGCGTGCTGGATCATGCCGCGGCTCTCCGGCTCGTCCATCTCGCCGTCGCCGAGGAACGCCCAGACGTCCTGCTGGCTGGTGTCCTTGATCCCGCGGTTGTGCAGGTACTTGTTGGTCCAGGCCTGGTACACGGCCGACGCCGGGCCGAGGCCCATGCTGACGGTCGGGAACTCCCAGAAGTCCTGCATGAGGCGCGGGTGCGGGTACGACGGCAGGCCGCCGCCCGCGTGCGACTTCTCCTGGCGGAACCCGTCGAGCTGCTCCGCCGTGAGGCGGCCCTCGAGGAACCCGCGGGCGTAGACGCCGGGGGAGGCGTGGCCCTGGAAGTAGATCTGGTCGCCGCCGCCCGGGTGGTCCTTGCCCCGGAAGAAGTGGTTCAGGCCCACCTCGTAGAGCGTCGCCACGGACGCGTACGAGGAGATGTGGCCGCCGACGCCGAGGCCCTCGCGCTGGGCGCGCGTCACCATCACGGCCGCGTTCCAGCGGATCCACGAGCGGTAGCGACGTTCCATCGCCTCATCGCCCGGGAAGTACGGCTCCTCGTGCACACCGATGGTGTTCACGTAAGGCGTCGCCATCGACGCGGGGATGCTCACGTTCCGCTCCCGCGCGCGGCGCAGCAGGTTGAGCATGACGTATCTGGCGCGGGGTCCGCCCTTGTCGTCGATCAGCCCGTCGAAGGACTCGACCCATTCCTCGGTCTCGGCCGGGTCGATGTCAGGTACGGCGCTGAGCAGACCGTTGATCAGCGGTCCGGTCTCGTCAAACGAAGCCACCAGCAACCTCTCTCGGTGTCGCGCGGCGCGGTCGCGGTTCGCGCTCCTCGCCGCCTCGTCAGGACCCGTCGCGTCGGCAGCGTCGCCACAGCTGGGGTTGCGGCTGTGCACGCCCACGCACAGGTGGTCTATCTATTCTGTCCCCTCACAGCCTCCGTCCACACCATAGGGCGGTCAAGAGCGCGTGATCTGCGTTACGTCTGTGGCGGTTCGCACCAGTATTGATACCGGGTATCGCAATGTTGAGACTGAGTGCATGACCAGGGCGTTGCCGAGGCCGCATCGAATCATCGAAAAGACACCACACGTCCTGGTTGCGAGGCATGGCCGGGGTGCGTGCACTACCTTTGGCGACGGAGGGCCCGACGGCGGGCCGACAGAAGAAGGACCGACCCGGCGCACGCGTGCCGGACAGAGAGAGGAACGATCAACCAAGTGAGCACGGACACCCAGGGCGCGGGGCGCCTCGGCTTCGAGGCCGGCCAGGTCGTGCAGGAGTTCGGCTGGGGAGACGACGTCGACGAAGCACTCCGCGCCGAGATCGAGAAGATCATCGGCAGCGAGCTGGAGGACGAGGACTTCGGTGACGTCACCGACGGCGTCATCCTCTGGTGGCGCGACGACGACGGCGACCTCACCGATGCACTGGTCGACGTGCAGACCGTCCTCGACGACGGCGGCCTGATCTGGATCTTCACACCCAAGCCCGGCCGCGACGGCGAGGTGGGCCACGGTGACATCCAGGAGGCGGCCACCACCGCCGGCCTGCAGACCACGAGCACCTTCGCCATCGCGGAGGACTGGTCGGCCACGAAGCTCGGCTACCGGGGCCGGGGCAAGTAGCCGGTCATGACCGAGCTCTCCGGCGCGCCCGCTGCGACGGTGGCGCTGAAGCCGGGTGACCCCGCACCCGACTTCACGCTCCCTGACACCCACGGCACCCCGACCACGCTGTCCGACCTGCGTGGCACCCCGGTGCTGGTGGTCTTCGTGCCGTTCGCCTTCTCCGGCACCTGCACCGGCGAGCTGTGCGAGCTGCGCGACAACATCGAGGACTTCGAGACCGCCGGTGTGCGTCTGTTCGTGATCTCGACCGACGCGGTGTTCACGCTCAAGGCGTGGCAGGCCGCGGAGGGCTA
Organism: Promicromonospora sp. NPDC110617; assembly: GCF_055598465.1. Classification (NCBI taxonomy): domain Bacteria; kingdom Bacillati; phylum Actinomycetota; class Actinomycetes; order Micrococcales; family Promicromonosporaceae; genus Promicromonospora; species Promicromonospora sp. NPDC110617. The sequence goes on along the minus strand of NZ_JBVKBM010000002.1, from coordinate 934,599 downwards.
CCAGTTCGACCTCCTGTCGGACTTCTGGCCGCACGGGGACGTCGCACGGGCCTACGGCGTGTTCGACGAGGGCTCGGGCATCGCGCTACGCGGGTCGTTCCTGATCGACGCCGACGGGATCGTCCGCTGGACCGTGGTCAACCCGCGCGGACAGGCGCGTGACCTGGAGGACTACCGGCGGGCGGTCGAGGAGATCTGACCCTGGCCCGGCCGAAAATCTGGCCGGGTCGCGGGTGCGGGGCAGGTATTGTTGTCCGCTGCTGGTGTTGTGCTGCCGAGGCAGTGCTGCCGGGGCTCGTAGCTCAGTTGGTTAGAGCGCCACGTTTACACCGTGGATGTCGGGGGTTCGAATCCCTCCGGGCCCACCTACCGCTCTTTTTTGCGGCGTGACCTGCGGCGACGACGGTGTCGCCTTGCCGGACCGCTGTGGTGTGAGAGGCGCCGACTTCGGTGCGTGACTATGTGTGCTGCGCACTGCCCTGCCCGTGCGGGGTGCGGGCCGGTGGCCCAAGGTGGTCGAACGTAGGGGTAGTCGCACTCTGAGCGCTCAGAGCGCGACTACCCCTACGTTCGACGCCGCTGCGCACGGAGATCGACCGCTGATCAGACGGCGAACAGCAGGCCCGCGCTGATCAGCACGACCACGGCCGTGGCGAAGTGGATCCCGAACGCGACCGCCTTGCGCCCGCCGTGCCGCAGCACGATCACGGTGTCACCGAGCGGCGCCACCGCGACGGCGAGCATGAACCAGCCGGCGGCGTGCGCCCCGGCGAACGCGAGCAGCGTCAGGCCCACGATCCCGAACGTGGCGTCCCGCAGGCCCTTGATCTCGAGGTAGGCGCGGTCCTGCGTGGCCGGGACGCCGTAGCCGGCCGCGGCGTCGAAGGGGCTGAGCAGGAACCGCGCCCCGATGAAGAGGATGAACAGGTTGAGGACCACGGCCAGGGCGTATGCGACGACGGTCATGTCAGGTCTCCTTGCTAGCACTGATAGGTGATATAGCAACGCTAGCAGAGCAGGGACAGATTTCCTAGCAGTGCTAGAATCGAACCATGGCAACAGGGACGCGCCGCGAGCGCGAGCGGGCTCAGCGTGAGGACCTGATCGTCAAGGCGGCGCGCGAGCTGGCCGAGGCAGAGGGCTGGGACGCGGTCACGACCCGCCGGCTCGCCGCCGAGATCGAGTACAGCCAGCCGGTCCTGTACAGCCACTTCAAGGGCAAGAACGCCATCATGACGGCGGTGGCCGCCGAGGGGTTCGGGGAGCTGGCGACCGAGCTGCGTGCCGCGCGCACCGCTGCCGCCGGCGTGCCGGAGGCGCTGGCCGCGGTCGCGGCGGCGTACACGGACTTCGCCCGGAAGCGTCCGGCGCTCTACGACGCGATGTTCACGCATACCGTCGAGATGCAGTTCGCCAGCGAGGACGGCCCGGCCTACCTGCGCGAGGGGTTCGGCGAGCTGCTCGCGGCGGTCGAGCCGCTGGCTGGGGATGACGACCCGGGCGTGCTCACCGAGACCTTCTGGGCGAGCCTGCACGGGTTGGTCATGCTGGAGCGCAGTGGCCGTCTTCCGCTGCCGTTGCACGACCAGCGGCTGGAGCTGCTGCTTGGGCGGTTCGCGGTGCGGAACGGCTGACCTCGCCAGGCGCCGCCCCGTCGGGCGCCGTCACGGCGAGGGTCAGCTTGCCGTGCGCGCGGCGGCCGATCGCGCGGCCTCGGCGGCTTCGTGGAAGTCGGCGACGGCTTCACCGTGATTCCTGGCCCAGTCCGTCAGGACCTCGATGGGCTCGATCAGGGTTCGGCCGAGCGTGGTCAGGCTGTATTCGACCTGCCGTCGCGTCGGAGCGTGCCGTTCCACCAGGCCGTAGTCCTGCAGGCGCCGAAGCGTCTGGGTCAGGACCTTGCGCGAGATGCCGCCGATGAGCTCGATGAGCTCGCCGTGACGCCGGGGACGGCTGCTCAGTCCGAACAGCACCAGCACGGCCCACTTGTCGGAGATGATCTCGACCGCCAGGCGGGTGGGGCAGTCGGCGAGGAACACGGATCCTCCGGAGTCCTGCATGGCATCAGAAGGTACCAGTCGGTAACTCAGCGATCCGTAGCGTCGTCCGGACCAGCACCTGGAACGAACGAAGGAGAGAAACATGCCACGAGTCGTCGTGTTCGACGTGGTGGGCGGTCCGGACGTCCTGCGCATCGTCGACGAACCCGCCGTCGAACCAGGAGAGGGCGAGGTGCGGGTCAGGATCGAGGCCTTTGCCGTCAACCCGCTCGACGCCATGACGCGAGCGGGCCAACCGCCGATGACGGCTCCGCTACCCCACGCACGGCTTGGTGTCGAGGGCACCGGTGTCATCGACGCGGTGGGTGCCGGCGTCGACTCGTGGTCCGTCGGCGATCCGGTGATCCTGGCGGCCGTGCCGGATGCACACGTCCGAGGCAGCTACGCCGAGTACACGACCGTTCCCGCGGACCGCGTCGTCGCACGCCCGGCCGGTCTCGGGATCGTGGAGGCGGCGGCGGTCTGGGTCGGGTACTCCACCGCGTACGGTGCCCTGGTCGAGACGGCGGGGATGCGGCCTGCCGACCGGGTGCTGATCACTGCGGCCGCCGGTGCCGTCGGCAGGGCGGCCATCCAGGTCGCGAACCAGATCGGCGCGGTGCCCATCGCTGTCACTCGGCGTACGTCGGCCGTCGATGAGCTGTTCGCAGCCGGCGCTGCGGCCGTCGTCGCCACCGACCGCGAGGATCTCGTGGACGCGGTACGTCGCCATACCGACGGTACCGGTGCCGACATCACCCTCGACCTCGTCACGGGGCCGGGGCAGCGCGACCTCGCCGAGGCGACCCGGTCCGGCGGCGTTCTGGTCCCGGCGGGCTTCCTCGACGCGCGCCCCACGCCGTCCGCGGTAGACGGACCCCGCGTGCTCGGCCGATACCGGGGCTTCGAGCACACGACAGATCCCGTGGTCGTGCGGCGGATGGCCGCCTTCCTGACCGCCGGTGTGCGGCTCGGTGTCCTGGCCCCGGCCGTCGACGCGGTGTTCGACCTGGCGGACGTCGCGGACGCGCACCGGCACCTCGAGTCCGGGCGGCGCGGCGGCGGGAAGATCGTCGTCACCGTCTAGGTCGAGGACGGCGCGACGGCGCCCGTGTGTTCCACGGGCGCCGTCGTCGCGGTGGGATCTTCTAGAAGAAGTTGCGCGGGTCGAACTTCTCCGCAATGTCGGAGAGTGACTGGCCCGCCTCCGAGACCTGGTCCCCGACGCCGGACACCGCACCCTCGGCCGTGCCGGCGAGGTCCTCGACGCCCGTGGTCGCCTGGCCGAGGGCGTCCGCCCCGAAGCCCTCGACGCCTGCCGTGGCCTGATCGACGGCGTCCGCGCCGAGGCCCTCGACGCCGGCGGCGGCCTCGCCCAGCGCACCGGCCCCGTACTCCTCGACTCCGGCCGCGGCCTCGCCCAGTGCGCCCGTGCCGAACTCGCCGGCCGCCGCCGTCAGCCCCTCGACGTCGACGCCCGCCGCGAGCGACTCGAAGTCGACGCCGAGGTTCGCCGCGTTCTCCAGGATCGGGCCGGCGACGCTGCTGATCACGGCCCCGGCCGCGACGGCGCCCAGGATGCCGACCGCACCCACGGCGACACCCGCGACGACGCCGCCCGTGCCGACCTTGGCGAGCACGGACCTCATGGAGCCCGGCCGGCGCGCCTCGGTCCGGGCGGCCGCCCGGGACAGCTCGACCGGGTCGGCGGAGCGGGGCTGCTCGTGCGGCGGGAGCTCCGTCTGCATGCGCTGCAGCACCTCCTGGCGCTGCGCGGGCGTCAGCCGCGCGAAGGACTCGGCGTGGATCCGCTCGATCTGGTGCGGGTCGGCGGTCTGCATGAGGTAGTCGTAGCGGGCGATCGCCTGGCGGTCGGCGTCGGTGGCTCCCGGTGCGCCTGGCCGGCCCTGCGCCGTGGCGGGGTAGCCCTGCTGGGGTGCCGGGTAACCCTGCTGCGCGCCGGGGTAGCCCGGCTGCTGCCCGGCCGGGTAACCCTGACCCGGCGCTCCCTGCTGCTGATCGCGTCCGGTCACCGCCCCGGCGATGTCCTGGAGCGTGGACTGCCAGGACCGTTGGCCCGTGGATCCACCCTGCGGTGCGCCCTGTTGTTGCTGCTGCCCGTTCTGCGAGTCGAGCATCTTCTTGGCCAGGCCGATCATGTTCGTGAGCTTGGACATGCGGTCCGTTCCTTCCGTCGGGCGGAAGGACCACGCTTCCAGGCCATCATGAGAAGGAGGTGAGACCAGGATGAGAGATTCACCCGGTGGCCTGGCGATATACCCCGTGATCAGCCATTGTGTGGACCAGGCGGGACGGCCGGACGACCACCGAACGACGGAGGCACAGTGCATTCCCATCTCCCTGGACCCGGCCGCCGCACCCCGGTGAGCACCTACCGGCTGCAGCTCGGCCCCGACCTGACGTTCGCGGACGCCGAGAAGGCGCTCCCGTACCTCGACACCCTCGGCGTCACCGACCTCTACCTCTCGCCCGTGCTGCAGGCCGCGCCGGGTTCCACGCACGGGTACGACGTCGTGGACCACACGCGGATCAGCGACGTCCTGGGCGGTCGGGAGGGGCTCGAACGGCTCGCGGCGGCAGCGCACGCGCGGGGGATGGGCGTCGTCGTCGACGTCGTCCCGAACCATATGGCGGTCCCGACGCCGGCCTGGCACAACCGCGCCCTGTGGTCCGCGCTCAAGCACGGTCACGAGTCCCCGTACGCGAAGTGGTTCGACCTCGACATCGCCGCGGGCGAGGGGCTCCTCATGCCGGTGCTCGGCGCGCGGATCGGCACGGTGCTGGCGGCGGGGGAGCTCACGCTCGACCACGTCGTCGTGCCCGGGGACGACGACGGCCCCGGTGAAGGCGAGGCGCAGCCCGTGCTGCGGTACTACGACCACCTGTTTCCCGTGCGGCCCGAGACCGAGGACCTGCCGCTCGCGGAGCTGGTGGGCCGCCAGCACTACCGGCTCGCGTACTGGCGCGTGGCCGACGAGGAGCTCAACTACCGGCGTTTCTTCGACGTCGGCACTCTGGCGGGCATCCGCGTGGAGGACGCCGACGTCTTCGAGGCTACCCACGCGCTGCTGTTCGAGCTGTTCGACGCGGGCGTGATCGACGGCTTCCGGATCGACCACCCCGACGGGCTGGCCGACCCGCGCGGCTACCTGCGCCGGCTGCGCGAGGCGACCGGCGGGGCGTGGGTCGTGGCCGAGAAGATCCTGGAGGAGGGCGAGGCGCTGCCCGACGACTGGCCCGTCGCCGGGACCACGGGCTACGACACGGCCTGGCGGCTGCACGGCCTCCAGGTCGATCCCGACGGCGCAGCCCCGCTCGCCGCCCTGATGCAGGAGCTGACGGGCGAGCGGGCGAGCCTCGACGACGTGATCGAGCAGGCCAAACGGCAGATCGTCGAGACCTCCCTGTACGCGGAGACCCATCTGCTGACCACCATGGTCGCGGATATCTGCCGCGAGGACGTGCGGCTGCGCGACCACACCTTCCGGTCGCTGCAGGACTGCGTGGTCGAGCTTGTTGTCGCGTTCGGCCGGTACCGCGCGTACGTCGTGCCGGGGGAGGCGGCTCCGGCGGAGGCGGAACGCGTGGTGCGGGAGGCGGCCGACGTCGCCCGCTCGCGCCTCGACCCGGACCGGCACGACACGCTGGACCTCGTGGTCGACCTGGTGCTCGGGCGCGAGGCCGGTTCCGCGGGCCGGCGGGACGAGGAGCGACGCGCCGAGTTCGTCGTCCGGTTCCCGCAGGTGTGCGGCGCCGTGATGGCCAAGGGCGTGGAGGACACCGCGTACTACCGGTGGACCCACCAGGTCAGCCTGTGCGAGGTGGGCGGGGCGCCATCGCGCTTCGGTGTCGGGCCGGACGAGCTGCACGAGCACGCGCGGCACCTGGCCGAGTCGTGGCCCGCGACGATGACCGCGGGCTCCACGCACGACAGCAAGCGGGGTGAGGACGTGCGGTCCCGGATCGGGGCTGTGTCGTCGCATGCCGATGCGTGGATCGGACTGGTGCGGCGGCTGCGGGAATCGACGTCGGACGTACGGCCTGCCGACCTCGACGGGCGGACCGAGAACCTGCTGTGGCAGACGCTCGCCGGGACGTGGACCGCTGACGGGCCGATCGAGGCCGAGCGGCTGGCCGCGTACCTGGTCAAGGCGTCGCGCGAGCAGAAGGCATGGACCACGTGGACGACGCCGGACCTGGCCCGTGAGTCGGAGCTGGTGCAGTACGCGACCTTGCTGCTCGACCAGCCCGAGGTCGTCGCAGGCTTTGCCGACTGGGTCGAGCGGGTGACGCCGACCGTCCGGCGGTCGGTGCTCGCGACCAAGCTGCTCCAGCTCACGGTGCCCGGCGTCGCCGACGTCTACCAGGGCACCGAGGTCACCGGGACCTCGCTCGTGGATCCGGACAACCGGCGGCCCGTCGATCTGGAGGGCCTTGCGGCTGTCCTGGAGTCGTTGGACGCCGGGCGGACGCCGTCGGGCCTGGCGGAGGAGAAGCTGGTGCTGACGGCCGCCGCGTTGCGGGTTCGCCGGGCGCATCCCTCGGCGTTCGTGGGCGAGGACGCCGGGTACGAGCCGCTGCCCGTGACGACGGGGCGGGCGGTCGGATTCGTTCGACTCGATGCTGCCGGGCCGCGGGTGGCCGTCGTCGCGACGCGGCTCGGTGACTCGCCCGGGTTGGCCGACGCCTCCGTGGTGTTGTCGGAGCCGGGCTCGGGGGAGAGGTGGTGCTCGGTGCTGACCGGGTCGGTCTTCGCCGGCGGGGCCGTGCGGCTCGGGGAGCTGCTGGGGCCGTGGCCGGTGGCGCTGCTCGTGGCGGAGGCGGCATGACCGCGCCCCTGCGGGTCTGGGCGCCGTTCGCGTCGCGCGTCGACCTCGTGCTGCCGGCGACCGGCGCGACGGAACCCATGGTGGCCGACGTCGGCGGGTGGTGGACCGCTTCGAGCAGCCTGCCGCCCGGCACCGACTACGCCTTCTCGCTCGACGGCGGACCCCCTCGCCCCGACCCGCGCAGCCCCTGGCAGCCCGCCGGGGTGCACGGCCCGTCGCGCACCTTCGACGCTCGTGCGTTCTCCTGGACCGACGGCGGCTGGCCCGGCCGCGACGTCCGCGGCGCCGTCGTCTACGAGCTGCACGTCGGGACATTCACGCCCGAGGGCACGCTCGACGCGGCCGTCGGGCGCCTCGACCACCTCGCCGACCTCGGCGTCGACCTGGTCGAGCTCATGCCGCTCGCCGCGTTCGGCGGACGGCACGGCTGGGGGTACGACGGCGTCGCGCTGTGGGCCGTGCACGAACCGTACGGCGGCCCGGCCGCCCTCCAGCGCTTCGTCGACGCCGCGCACGCGCGCGGGCTCGCCGTCTGCCTCGACGTCGTCGACAACCACCTCGGCCCCTCCGGCAACTACCTCGGCGAGTTCGGCCCTTACTTCACCGACCAGCACCAGACGCCGTGGGGCGCGGCCGTGAACCTCGACGGCGACGGCTCCGCCGAGGTGCGGGCGTTCGTCGTCGACAAGGCGCTGCGGTGGTTCCGCGACTTCCACGTCGACGCGCTGCGGCTGGACGCCGTCCACGCGCTCGTGGACGACTCGCCGCGGCATGTGCTCGCGGAGCTGTCGGACGCCGTTGCTGTGCTTGCTGCCGATCTGGGGCGGCCGTTGTCGCTGGTAGCCGAGTCGGACGCCAACGATCCGCGGACCGTCACGCCTACTGGAGTCTCGTTCCAGGGGCGGCCCGGGTACGGGATGACGGCGCAGTGGGCCGACGACGTCCACCACGCGCTGCACACGCTGATGACCGGCGAGCGGCAGGGCTACTACGCCGACTTCGGCACCCCGGAGACTCTCGCCACAGCGCTGACCGGCGTCTTCGTGCACGACGGCGGCTGGTCCACCTTCCGCGGCAAGCCCTGGGGCGCGCCCGTGCCGGACGACATGGACCGGCGCCGCTTCGTCGTCTGCTCCCAGAACCACGACCAGGTGGGCAACCGCGCGCTCGGCGACCGGCCCTCCCGCGTGCTGTCGCCGGGGGCGCTCGCGGTGAGCGCGGCCGTGGTGCTGCTCGGGCCGTGCACGCCGATGCTGTTCATGGGCGAGGAGTGGGGCGCGACCACCCCGTTCCAGTACTTCTCGGACCACGAGGAGCCGGAGCTCGCGGCGGCGATCTCGCGCGGGCGGGCGGCGGAGTTCGGCGGGCACGGGTGGGTCGAGCTGTACGGGGCGAATGTGGTGGTGCCGGATCCGCAGGCGGCGTCGACGTTTGAGGCGTCACGGTTGGACTGGGCGGAGGCGTCGTCGGAGGGCGGGGCGCGGATGGTGGAGCTGTACCGGGGGTTGGTGGAGCTGCGGCGTGCGGAGGCGGCTGTGGCGTCGGGGGATGTGGGCGGGACGTCGGTGCGGGTGCAGGACGGGGCTGTGGTGATGACGCGTGGGGCTGACGTTGCCGACGGCCGGGTCGACGTGGTGCTGGCACTGGAGGAGGGACCGGTGTCGGTGGTGGTGGAGCGGGATGGTGAGCCGGCGGTGGTGGTGCTCGACTCCGGGGTGGTGCTCGGGGGTGAGGCCGCGGTCGTTGAGGGTCGAGATGGGGCGGTGACCGTCTCGGTGCGGGGGCCGGGAGTTGTCGTTCTGCGGTAAAAGGGGCGCGCGTATCCGCGGGCGTTCCGTAGCCTCCCGGCATGCATGTACATCGGGCTTTCTTCAACCCTCCAGCGCTGCCGCACGACGAGGTGGCGGAGACGCTGGAACGGGCGATCGGCGACCGTGCCTTTGAAGGCGAGGCGGCGGATGCCTTGGTCGGAAGTGCCTTGAACGACAACGATCGGGAGTTCGTCGAGCACTGGTGCATGCAGGTCGGGACTCGGGCCGTGCCCGGCAGCCCGTTGCTCGGGCTGGCCGGTCTGTGCCTGGGACACACAGCTCGGCGGTTCGGACATCTCAGCGCTGAGGCTGTTGCGCTGGTGCACTCCTTGGCGGCGCGGGCCGAGGCGGATCCGGTGGACGTGGACACCCGGGCGTTGGACGGTCTCGACGACGTCCAGGATTACCTGCATCTCGGGTGATGTGGACGCGTGAGGAGATTGATTCCCCGGGGTAGTCTCCCGCCGTGACTGGTTATGAGTCTGTCGAAGTGCGCGATGACGAGTACGACGGCGGGCAGCACTACAACCGTCTCCGAAACGAGATCCGTGAACTTCCGACCCGCGAGCTCGAGCAGTATCTGCTCGCGCTGTGGCGCCTCATCGATCAGCGAAGCCCGCGTTCCATCGGCGAGGACTTGTTCTTCGAACTTCTCCGCAGCGCGTTCACGGCCGAGGCACCTGAGTTCGATGAACGCTGGCTGGCATCGGTGAAACCTCCAGGTTGGCCAACGGATGATGGCTTCGCCGACGGCGGGCTCGAATACACGCGTGCAGTCATCCGCTTCCAGGCCGCGGAGCTGCACCGCATGCGTGGCAAGCAGCTCGCGGACGAGATGCGGTTTTTCGGCGTCTGGTCCGAGACTCATCATCGCTGGTACAACTTCGACCCCCATTCGTTGCTGGAATGCGGTGCCGCCGGCCTGTGGGACGGGGAGCAGCCGGTCGTTTGGAGTTGGGGCCTGGTCGGAGAACTCCTCGAAACCGGTCGTGTCTACGAATGACGTTCGCCTTGAACAGGCGGCGATCACCCGGTGACGGGGGAGCTGTCTCGGCGTAGGTTCTGGGCGCTCGGTCCAGTCAGGTAGGCCTGTTCGAGGAGGGTCAGCGCGAAGCGTGCGGCGTCGCGCAGCTCCTCGCGGCTCGCGCCCAGCTCCGCGCGAGCCGACAGGCCGTGCCACAGGGTCTGCACGTGCTCGGCGACCATCGCGGCGTCCGTCGTCGTCGCCAGGTCTCCCTCCCGGACCGCCTGCTCGATCCGGGCGCGGAGCCGCGCTTCGTCGGACCGCTGTAGCTCCGCGACGTAGGCGCGGACGTCGAGCGTCGCGGAGGTGTCGGCCATGACCGCGCTGCTCGTGAGGCATCCAGGGTGGCCCTGGTCGGTACGGCTGAACTCGTCCACGGAGTCCATCAGCACGCGTTCGAGGACGCGCTTGATCGACGGCTCGGCCACGGCCTGGTCGTAGATCGCGCTGTAGCGGAGGGCGTAGGTGCGGACGGCCTCGTCGAACAGCTCGGCCTTGGTGCCGAACGCGCCGTACAGGCTGGAGGTCGAGATGCCCAGCGTAGCCGTGAGCATCCGCGTCGAGGTGCCGGAGTACCCGTGCCGCCAGAACAGGTGCGCTGCCTCGCGCAGGGCCCGGTCGCGGTCGAACGAACGCGGTCGGCCCACAGGGTTCTCCGTCACGTTGACGATTATAGAGCGTTCGCTCCATAATCCAATTATGGAGCGAACGATCCAGAAGGTGATCCCGGTGTCGGGCAGCAGCGTGAGCATCGACGTGTACGGCGACCCCGACGCGCCCGCGCTCGTGATGATCCCCGGCGTGATGGCAGACGCCGCCGCGTGGGGTGCTGTGGCACGGCGCCTGAGGGGCTGGCAGACCGTCGTCGTCCTCAACCGGCGCGGCCGCTATCCCTCCGGGCCGCTGGGGGACAACTACACGCTCGGGACGGAGATCGAGGATGCCGCCGCCGTGCTGCGCGAGTTCAGCGACGTCCGCACCCTCTTCGGGTGGAGCTACGGCGGTCTGATCGCGCTGCACCTGGCCAACCAGGTGCCGGTGCCCCACCTGATCGCCTACGAACCCGTCATGGCGCCGTTCGGGGCGACCGCGCTGCCGGCGCTCCGCCGTGCGCACGATGACGCGGACAGTGACGCGAGCGTCGAGGTCGCACTCCGTGAGGTCACCGGAATGGGTGCCGACCAGATCGAGTCCCTGCGCTCGCAGAACTCTGTATGGGCAGAGCTGCGACGACTGGCCGCCCCGATCTATGCGGAGACGCTCGCGATCAACGGGGCTGCTGCGGCTGACTCGCTCGCTGTTGCGGCCGCGCGGGTCGACCTGATCGTCGGCGAACGGAACCGGGGCCGGGCGCCGTACGGGACGTCGTTCGACGACGTGGCTCGTCGTATCGCCGGTGCGAACGTGCACGAGCTTGCCGGGCAGGGCCACCTGGCGCACCTGGAGGCTCCTGAGCTGCTGGTCGGGCTGCTCGACAAGCTTCGGGGGCCGGTGGGCTGAGTGTTGACAGGTCGTCCTTTCCGGGTCATTTCCTCAGGGGGAGGCCGTGTGCGCCGTGGTATCCCCTGTAAGTTGGCTGCCTGTGGGCGTAGAGCAGCAGTTGCGGTGAGCACATCAGAACTTCGGGGCGTCATCGCGCGGCTGTTGGTCGCGGATGCCCGCGAACGCGGATTGGCAGCTGATGGCGCTGTCGACTGGCCCGACAGTCTTGACCTCAGAACTGGGGATGTGATGAGCAGGGCCCTTGAAGTTGCGCTCCTTCTCGAGGAATCACAGGAGGCGCTTGAAGCCCAGCTTCACGCTCTGGCAGAACTGGCCTCGTGGAACCTCGTTCCTCGCGACGTGCTGCAACGAGTGCTCGATTGTCGGCCGTGGACGGAACTGTGGGCTATCGAGTACGTGGACCATCTCAGAGAAGAACGTCATTGCCCCTGAGGCCAGCCATGCCGATCCCTATCGCTTCTTGGAGATCGTGATCGGAATCGGGATGACTCATCGGTCCGCCGCATAGAGGTCGATCCACACCTCGTCCGGCTGGTTCCATTCGTCGTCGTGGTGGCTGACGACCACTCGGGTACGGCCGCCGGGGGCGGGCAGAAGGATCTCGCCCTCGGCATCACCGAGGCCCAACGACTTGCTCGGGGTCTCCAGGATCGTCTCGACGACCACGGCCCGCTGCGGCCGTGCGAACGCCGAAGGATGGTCGAGATAGATGGTGACGAGCGCCGGTCCTAGCTCGTCGGCTCCTTGGTCGTCGGCCTGCCAGTCGACGTCCGAAGCGTTCCGGACCCGGATGCAGAGCCCGAGCGGCGACGTGATGACGGGGGCCTCTCCGTCGACCTCGGGGATCTCACCGTCGACGGGGTCGTTGAGGAAGGCGACGCCCCAGCCCCAGTCCCGGGTGTGAGTGAACGGCCACGGCACGAGATCCAGGGCGCGGTCCAGCGCCATGCGCGCGGCGTTGATGGACGGGGCGTCTGTCCCGGTAGCGAGCCGAAGGTCGAGCGCGCGGCGGAAGTGGACGGCCGCGTGCGGGTAGTCCCCGACGGCGAACAGTGCCTCGCCGAGATGCCGGACCGCGACTTCCTCGCCTGACTTGTGCTCGTGGCGGCCGACGAGCATCTTGAGGATCTTGATCGCGGTCGACGTGTCGCCGCGGGCGCGGATCACGTCCGCCGCGAGAACCTGGAGCCGCAGCGACGTCGGATCGGCGTCGATCAGTGGCTTGAGCAGCGACGCCGCGCGGTCCGGATCTCCCGACCACAGGACGACGAGTACTTCCAGTGCCGGGTCCGTGGCGTTCGCTGCACGGAACGCGGCCTCGTCGTCGAGCACAGGCTGCAGCGTGGAGGGGTCGGTGTGCCAGCCAGGCTCGGCGGCGATCGTGCTGGTCATGACGGTCATTGTGCTCCGCGTGGCGAGTGGAGTGCTGGCCGCGACGTCGTGCGGCTGACAGGATCTGCGGGTGCCACGCAACCCTGACCTGACCATTCATCCCGAGCAGCGAGTCGCACTGTGCGCCGACAGTCTTGCCGGGTTGTCGGTCGGCGACGCGCTCGGTGCCCAGTACTTTGTCCCGACCAACGAGCCGGCCTTGCTCCTCGGGGACGGGACGGTCCCGGCCGGTCCATGGCCCTGGACCGACGACACCGACATGGCCTGCACCGTCGCCGTGGAGCTGATCCAGCACGGAGAGGTCGACCGCGACCGGATCGCTCAGAACTTCGCGCAGCGGAGCGATCCCTACCGTGGTTACGGCGCAGGCGCTGTCCAGGTGCTGCGTCAGATCCGCGACGGCGTCCCGTGGCAGAAGGCCACCATCGCCGCGTTTCCCGCCGGGTCGTTCGGCAACGGGGCGGCTATGCGCGTCCCACCGCTCGGCGCCTACTTCGCCGGTGACCTGGACCGTGCCGCAGGGCAGGCGATCCGTGCGTCGGAGGTCACTCACGCGCATCCAGAGGGGATCGCCGGGGCTGTTCTCGTCGCGGTGGCGACGGCGTTCGTGGCTGGCGCGACGATCGGGAACGTCATCCCGAAACCGGACGAGGTGCTCGACAGCGTCGAGCCATACCTGCTGTCCGGGGCGACGGCCAAGGGCGTGGTCGCCGCGCGCGACCTGCTCGGTGCGTCGGTGGGTGAGGCCGCCTGGAATCTCGGGAACGGGTCACGCGTCTCGGCGCAGGACACCGTGCCGTTCTGCCTGTGGGCCGCGGCCACCTACCTGTCCGACTACCCCGCGGCGGTCAAGGCCTGCGTCGAGGCCGGCGGCGACGTCGACACCACCGCTGCGATCGTCGGGGGGATCGTGGGCGCGTACACCGGGCTCGGTGACAGGGATGGCGTCGTCGGCGTGCCGAGTGCGTGGCTTGGCCAGCGCGAAGAGCTGCCTGAGTGGGTGCCGACCGAGGCGTTGCGCTCCGCGAGCTGATCGCGGTGTTGTGTCTCGCCTCGGTCGGCATCCGGACTGTTACTCGCCCGCGGCCGCCGGCACCCGCGTCGTCCCCGCCGGCACCGCCTCGCACACCGTGCCCGCGGCGGGCAGCACGCCGTCGATCAGCGCGGCGTCCACCGCGGAGTCGATGCACGGCCCGCTCGTGCGGTACGAGGTGTGGCCCACGCCCGTCCGCGTGAGCAACACGGCGTCCTCCAGGCGCTCCGTCATGGCCTGCGCCCAGTGGTACGGCGACACGTTGTCCACCTCGCCGCCGACCACCAGGATCGGCGGGGCGCCCGCACCGGTGAGCTCGTCGGTGAACCGGTCCTCGTTCGTCGTCGGCCAGAACGCGCAGTTCAGCGCGCTGTACGCGGCCCGGCTGCCCAGGCGCTCGCCGCGGGCGGCGATCTCGCGCGCGGCGGCCCGGTGCTCGCCCAGGTTGCGCAGGGCGGGCCAGTCCGCGCAGCGGACGGCGGTGTGCGGCTCCTGGAGCGTGGCGAACGGGCCGCCGAACGGCGCGACCGTGAGGTTCGCGACCATGAAGTGCAGGAACGTCCCGTTGCCCTGCTGGGCGGCGAGCAGGCCCGCGGTGAGCGAGGGCCACAGCGTGCGGACGCCCGCCGCGGCGCGGATGCCCTCCAGCGCCATGGCGCCGTCGAGCGTGCCGCCGGGGGTGAGACCCTCGACCGGAGCGACCTGCAAGGGCTCCCGCTCGAGGTCAGCGATCAGGGCGTCGAACGCGGCCTCCGGGTCGCCGTCGCCGAAGGGGCACGCCGCCACGCCTTCGGCGCGGCACGTCTCGAACCAGAGGTCGAGCGTCTCCTCGTTGGACCGGGCGACGTCGTCGAGCAGGCGCAGCGGGTCGTTCTGCCACAGGTCGGTGTCGACGGGCGCGTCGATCACCATCTGGCGCACCCGCTCGGGGAACAGCGTGGCGTACATCGGACCGACCACCGTGCCGTACGACGCGCCGTAGAACGTGATCTGCTCCTCGCCGATCGCGGCGCGCACCTGGTCCAGGTCGCGGGCGACGTTGTCGGTGGACATGCTCGCCAGGAACGCGCGGTCCTGGTGCGTGGCGCAGCCCTTGGCGAAGGTCCGGGCGTCCCTGACGAGCTGGCCGAACGGCTTGCCGCCGGGGAGAGTCGGGTCGCGGTCCTCGGCCGCCTGCGCGGCCCGCTGCTCGTCGGTGAGGCACCGGACGGCGTCCGACTCCCCGACACCCCGCGGGTCCATGCCGACGACGTCGAAGCGCGCCACGACGTCGGGCGAGAACGGGCCCTTCTCGCCGGTGGGGTCGATCGACCGGACCATGTCGGACGCCGGCACGCCCGGGCCGCCAGGGTTGACGAACAGGCTGCCGATGCGGCGGTCGGGGTCGGTCGCGCGGTGCCGGACGATCGCGAGCGGGATCTGCTCGCCGTCGGGCTCGGCGTACTCCAGCGGGACCTCGACGGTGGCGCAGTCCAGGCCCGGGCCGCACTCCGCCCAGTCGATCGGGTCGGGGGTCGGGGCTGTCGCTCCCGGGGCGGATGGGGCGCTCGGGGAGGCGGGCGTACCGCTCGCGGCGGACGCCGTCAGCGCGCCGCCTGCGCCGGTGGCGCACCCGGACACGGCCAGGGAGACGACGGCGAGCACGGCGGCGAGGTGCAGCGCAGCGTTCGGGGAACGGGTTCGTCGTGTGGATGAAGGCATGCGATCGACCCTAGGAACGCCGTCCGACCTGGACTATCGGCCGATCGGTCCGGACCTGCCGACCGAAGTCGGAGCCGCATCCCCCGTGCTGGTCACTCCGGTCCGTCGGGGGAGTCGAGCCCCGCCTCCTGCACCAGCAGCGCCACCTGCACCCGGTTGTTCAGGCCGAGCTTGGCGAGGATCGACGACACATGGGTCTTCACCGTCGTCAGGCCCAGGAAGAAACGCGCCGCGATCTCCGCGTTCGACCGCCCCGCCCCGATCTCGATCGCGACCTCACGCTCCCGCTCCCCGAGCGCGTCGAGGCGCTCGCGGGCCGTCGCGCGGCGGTCGTCGTCGTCCGACTCCGCGACCTTGGCGATGAGCCGCCGCGTCACCTCGGGGGAGAGCACGGGACGCCCTTGGGCCGCGTGCCGGATAGCGACGACGAGCTCGTCGGGCGGAGTGTCCTTGAGCAGGAACCCCGCAGCCCCGGCCCGGAGCGCACGCAGCACGTGGGCGTCGGCGTCGAAGGTGGTGAGCACCATGACCTGCGGGGCGGGGGAGTCACCGCGCAGGATCTCGGTCGCGGTGAGGCCGTCCGTGCCGGGCATCCGGATGTCCATGAGCACGACGTCAGGGTGGTGCCGCCGAGCCAGCTCGACCGCCTCGGCGCCGTCGCCGGCCTCTGCGACCACGTTGAGGTCGGGGGCGCCGTCGAGCATCATCTTGAGGCCGAAACGGACCATGGCGTCGTCGTCGGCGATGAGGACGTCGATGGTCGGCTCGTCGCCGGGAGCGGGATGGGTCACGTCGGCCAGGGTAGGCGCAGGCGGACGCGCCAGCCGCCTCGGTCGGTCGGGCCGTGGTCGAGGGTGCCGTTGACGAGGCGGGTGCGCTCGGCGAGGCCGCGGAGTCCGGTCCCGGAGCCCGGGGGGTGTCCGGGCGTGGCCGCGGGGCGCGCGTTGGTCACCTCGGCGACGACGACGTCGTCGGGCCGCCCGGTGATACGGACGGTGACGGGCGCGCCCGGGGCGTGCTTGCGGGCATTGGTCAGGGACTCCTGCACCATCCGGTAGAGCGTGCGGCCCTGCACGTCGGGGATGGTGCGTTCGCCGGTGGTGAGGTCGGCGTCGTCCTGGAGGGTGACCTTTGTGCCTGTGGTGCGGGCGTCCTCGATCAGTTGGAGGACGTCTGTTGCGGCCGGCATCGGCAGCTCGCCGACGGGGGCGCGGAGCACGCCGATGACATCGCGCAGGTCCTGGAGGGCGCGGTGCGCGTTCTCGCGGACCACCTCGGCGGCGCGGCCGACGTCGTCGGGCGGCGCGGTGCGCGCGTAGGCGAGGGCGCCGGCGTGGACGCTGAGCAGGGAGAGGCGGTGGCCGAGGACGTCGTGCATCTCGCGCGCGATGCTCTGGCGGGCCTCGCGCTCGGACTGGTCGGCGCGGAGCTGGGCCTCGACCTCTGCGGCTGCGGCACGTTCGCGGAGGGAGGCGACGAGGGCTCGTCGGTTGCGGATGTTCAGGCCCCACGCGACCGTTGCGGCGCTGCCCAGGGCGATGATGATGAAGACGGTGACGGGTGGGGTGGTCTGGTCGGGCCAGATGAGCTGGTAGGTGCTGAGGGCGGTGATGCTGATGGCGCACACGGCCGCTGTGGCACGGAGCGAGCTGTGGATGGCGACCGTGAAGAGGGCGACGATCGCGGCTCCGCTGACCGTCTCGGAGTAGATGCTGGTCGCGGCCAGGGCTAGGCCGATCTGGACCGGGTACGTGCGGCGCCACCAGAGGGCGATGCAGCCGAGGAGGCCGGTTGCGCGGTCGGCTATGAGGAGAGCGGCGGGGAGGGGGGTTGGTTCGTTGGTCTGGATCTGGAAGGAGACCAGGGCCAAGGCGAGGGCTATCGCTATGAGGGTGGTGTCGGTGAGGCGGTTTCTCCAGGGCTCCCGAGGGCGGGGCTCGTGAGTGGGTGCGGCAGTGGGCATCGGGTTGAGCCTAGGCGTGGTGTGGCGTCGGGGCGGGGCAGAATCAGGCTCATGGACGACGCCACCACCATCGAGTCCGTCAGGGACCGGCTCCGCGATTTCGCTCGTGCCCGGGACTGGGGTCAGTTCCACACGCCGAAGAACCTTGCGATGGCGCTGGGTGGCGAGGTCGGCGAGCTTCTCGCGGAGATGCAATGGCTCACGGACGACCAGGTCCACGAGAAGTTGGCCGACCCGCACACGCGTGGCGAGGTCGAGGAGGAGTTCGCCGACGTCTTCCTGTACCTGGTCCAGTTGGCCGACGTCTGCGGCGTGGACCTGGTTCAGGCCGGCCACGCGAAGATCACGCGGAACGACGGGCGCTTCCCTCCGCCCCAGCCTGCTTCCTGATCGGGCGAATCGCCCGCGGTCTTTCGACCTGTGCGCCCCTGACCTGCCTAGACTCGACCTGCCTACGCGGCATCGACGGACTTCCGGCCCGACCTGCGGACATGTCCCCGCCGCACGTTCATTCGTGCTGCTCAGGGGACGTACTTGTCGGTCATCCGCTATTCGGCGGCGTCGTTGTCGTCGTCGCTCACCTCAGACTCATCCTCCGTGGAGACGCATCTCGCAGACCAGCTCTCGCGTCAGGGCGTGCATGTCGGCGAGGGGGAACGTCGTTCGTGGCGTAACTCGCTGCCGGCCCTCGCCCGGGATCTCAGTGATGCCGGCCTGGACCAGGTCGAAGTGGTGCTGGAACATCGGCTCCCGCTGACCTCGAAGCGAACCGACGCGATCCTCGCCGGGGTGCACCCGCGAACGGGCGATCACTCCTATGTGGTCGTCGAACTCAAGCAGTGGAGCGAGGCGCACCTGTGGGAGGACGACGACGCGCTGATCGAGATCGATGGCGCCCGATATCTCTCGTCGCACCCAAGCACCCAGGTCGCCGGCTACGTCCAGTACCTGCGCGATTTCTCCCAGGCGTTCGAGCACACCCCTGACCAGCTTCAGGGCGTCGTGTACCTCCACAACGCGACCGACTTCGGCGTCGGCGATCTGCTTGCCAGCAAGGAACTAGCGCGGGCACCGATGTTCACCGGTGAGCGTCGCAGCCAGTTCATCGCGCACCTGCAGTCACTGCTTGCCAAGGATGCGTCGGGCGCTGAGGCCGCAGACCGGCTCATTGGCTCCAAGACCGCACCCTCGAAGCAACTCATGTCTGTGGTGGCCAAGGAAATCCGCGAGCAGGAGCAGTTTGTTCTCCTGGACGAGCAGAAGACCGCGCGGGATCTGGTGCTGCACCAGGTGAAGAAGGCGGTGTCCGCCGACTCCAAGGCGGTCGTCCTGGTGACGGGCGGCCCGGGTTCGGGCAAGTCAGTGATCGCGCTGTCGCTGATGGGCGAGCTGGCCCGTGAAGGCCGGACAGCGATTCACGCGACGGGTTCGCGCAGCTTCACGCAGACGCTTCGGAAGGTCGCGGGGAAGGGCTCCACGAGGACGCAAGGCCTGTTCAAGTACTTCAACAACTTCATGGAGGCCGAGCGCAACGGTCTTGAGGTGCTGATCCTGGACGAAGCACACCGCATCCGAGAGAAGTCCGTGGACAGGTATACCCGCAAGGAGCTCCGCGAGCGGGCGCGAGCGCAGGTCGACGAACTGCTTGACGCGGCTCGCGTGCCCGTCTTCCTGCTGGACCAGAACCAGGTGGTGCGGCCCGGCGAGATGGGCACGCCTGACGACATTCGTCTCGCGGCGGAGGCCAAGGGGCTGGACGTGCGTCAGATCGACCTGACGGACCAGTTTCGTTCCGGTGGCAGCCTCGCGTACATCGAATGGGTCGAGCGGCTGCTCGGTCTGCGTGATGTCGAGGACGGGCCGCAACTATGGGACGGCGTCGACGAGAATTTCGAGGTCGATGTTGTGGGCTCGCCTGAAGAACTCGAGGCTCGGCTACAGGCCTATCGCAACGCCGGCAAGGGTGCGCGGATGACGGCCGGTTTCTGCTGGCCGTGGTCAGATCCGCGCGGCGATGGGTCGCTGGTTCCGGACGTCACGATCGGCGCGTGGCGTCGTCCGTGGAACCTACGTGGTGAACGCGCAGTGGGCGGGGCGCCGCCGTCTGCGTTGTGGGCGACTGATCCTGCCGGATTCGGCCAGGTGGGGTGCGTGTATACGGCGCAGGGGTTCGAGTACGACTGGAACGGGGTGATCCTCGGGCCGGATCTGGTCTGGCGGCAGGCGGCCGATGCAGGCCGAGGTGCCTGGGTTGTGCGGCGAGCCGAGAGCCGCGATGGCGAACTCACCAAGAAGAGCGTCACCGATGCGCAGTTCGAGCGGCTCACTCGCAACACCTACAAGGTTCTGCTGACGCGGGGGATGGTCGGGACGTTGATCTACTCGACGGACGAGGAGACGCGGGTGTTTCTTCGGTCGCTGGTGTCTGCGCGACGTCTGGTCACATGATCAACTTCTGAGACCGGTCTCCCGGCTTCTCGGGAGTCGAACCTGGTCAGAGGCCCGGATCCGCGGAATTCCGCGGATCCGGGCCTCTTCGCGTCCTGGGGTGTCGTGGACACCTATGGACGTGAACGGTCCCAAATTCCCGCCACTTATGGCACGGGGATGGCACGACGGCGGACACGAACCAGGAGGTTGACCGATGGGGATGACCAGGAGCGATACGACGGCCAGGCAGCGTCGCGAGGCATGGGGGAGCCTGCGGAGGCTGCCCTCCAAGCGCTGGCAGGCCCGCTACACGGGGCCGGACGACAAGACGTACTCGGCCCGGACGGATGACGACAAGCCGCTGACGTTCCTCACCAAGGGAGACGCTCGCGAGTGGCTGAACATGATGCACTCGTCGATCAGCCGAGGGGAGTGGCTCCCGCCCGGCGAGGCCGTCCGACGGCGTCGGGCCGCCGCGGAGGCCGCAGCCGCACGCGACGTGACCTTCCGCGAGTACGCCGAGCGGTGGCTGGAGCGCATCGCGACCGAGCCCGGCAAGGGCGGCAAGCTCCGCCGGCCGGGCACTGTGCTCGCGTACCGAGGGCGGGTGCGCAACTACCTCATGACGCCGCTCGGGGACGTGAAGGTCCGCGAGATCGACACTGACCGCGTACGAGCCCTCGTGATCAAGCTCGTCGCCATGCCCTCGGTGCTCAAGGAGGACGCCCGGCACAACGGCATCGCTGGCGACGCCGTCGACGTGCTGAAGATGATCCTTCGTGCGGCGGTGCGTGACGGGCTGCTTGCGAAGATGCCCGACGTGCCGACGCCTAGCCGCAAGTCCGTGCGGCACGACGACTCCCACACGCCTGAGGACGACGTCGCCACGCCGACTCAGGTCGACGCGCTCTACGACGCCGTGCCGCAACCCTGGCGGATCGCCGTGCTGTTCGCCGCGTGGTGCCAGCTGCGGCGCGGGGAGGTGCTGGGGCTGCAGCGGCACGACATCGTCTGGAACGCCGATCGGACTGCGGCGATCCTGCACGTGCGGCGGCAGAAGAACGGAAGTACCGGCAAGCTCTCGGAACCGAAGTCGGACAGCGGACGCCGGTCCATGGCCGTGCCTCCGCTCATGATCGAGCGGTTGCGCGAGCACCTTGACGAGCACGTGGGGCGGGGACGGATGGCGCCCGTGGTGCCGGGTGAAGCGCGGGGCAACCAGTACCTGTCGGCGTCGCGATGGAACGACATCTGGGCGGGTGCTCGGGGCGCAGTGTCCGGGCTTCCGGACGGCTACCGGTTCCACGACCTGAGGCACACGGGGCTGACCCGGATCGCGCAGGAGGGGGCGACGCTCGCCGAGCTCATGCGGCGTGGCGGGCACTCCGACGTGTCGGTGGTGCTGCGGTACCAGAAGGCGACGATGGCGCGGGACATCGAGCTCGCTGCGCGGATGAGTGTGACTGCGGGGGAGGAGATCCGGGTGGAGATGGAGCGTGCAAAGTTTGAAAGGGACGGGGCTGCTTGACGCTCGAGTGGCTGGACCTCCCTCATCAGGAGGTCCAGCCGCGGTGATCGCAAGGTGTGCGATGCCGCCGTCGGTCTGGGGCTCACACGGAACGTGCTGACGGGATCGTGACCACAAGGGTCTGTGTCAGTTCATCAAGGTCGACCCGGATGAGCCGGCCTACTCGGTAGCCCGCGATGGTGCCATCTGCGATTCGGCGACGCAGCGTCTTGACGGACACGTGAAAGTACTCAGCGGCGACGCCCAGCGGGACTAGGCGGGTGGGTTGGGCGGGTGCTTGGCTGGTGTGCGGCATGGTGGCTCCTTCCGGGAGTCCGCGCTCTACGCCACAGGTGTGCAGCGAACTCCGGCGACGAGGCGCGAGCAATCGGAACAGCACTCACTCGGGGCCCACTTGCGGTGCACTGCGTGATGGCTCGTAGATGAGCGCCGTGGGTCGGTTACGAAGCCGCGTGACGGGAGTAGCGCCTTGCGCACTTGACGCCCCGGTCCCTCCGTCGGGATCACGCCCGCCCTCCACCAAAGACGGTTGAACCGTGGAGTGTCGCGCTGGGTTCTGATCGCTAAAGGGTGACGGCGACACGCTCGGCCTGGATGGGCCGCTGCTTGCGTTCATCTGCGTGAGTCCAGGTGATCAGAAGCGGCTCTCTGGTGGCCGATTGTCCGATATTTCCGATCGATATTATGGGTTATTTGCCCAGGCAGCCGCCGATCTCACCCGGGTGAAGTCCGCGCGATCTAGTTCGCGAAACGATCCGATGACTTGTCCGATTGGATACGGTTTCGCGGTCTTGGCCCCACTGTCCTGGTGGTGCCTTTGCGGACAAGGGGAGCACCGGTGGCAATGGTGGCAACGTCGGGTCGTGCGGATTGGCGTCTGCGTGGTGGGGCAGCAGTGGCGCTTTGCCTCGCGCTGTCGTCCGGAGTGATGGTCGGGATCCCGGCGTCCGCGGTCGAGCTGGCCGTCTTGCCAGCGTCGGCCGAGGCGGATTGTGCGGCGACCGAGGCGGGCACGGTCCTTGAGGCCGAGGTCATCGCCGCGGAGTGCGACACCGACATCACCGTGACCGACTCGCTTACTCCGTGGCAGACGGCCGTGGTAGAGGCGGAGACGGGCCACGTTGCTGTCGATACGGCGGTCTCGGCGGTGCGGCAGGACTCGGACGGCGACGGTGCCTGGGCTCTCGTCGACGTCCAGATCGCCGCGACCCCCGATGCAGCCACCGGCATGCTCGCCGTTACCGGCGGTGTGGAGCCCATCTGGCTGAACCCGGGTGGTGCTGCGGGAGCTGACCTGCCGCTGGCGATCATCGGGCCCGAGGGCGACCAGGTGCGGATGTTCTCCGGATCGCTGCCGATCACCGGGGCCGTCACCGTCGAAGACGACCGCGTGACGTATGACCTGGGTGAGGGGATCTCGCTGGTCGCTTCGCTGAATGGTCAGGGGACATCGGTGACGCCGGTCGTGCGCCTCGAGGACTCCGCCGCACTGGACGCTCTGGCCGATCGGACCGGCGACCCGGTGGGTGAGCTGGGGCTCGACTTTCCGTTGGAGACGTCCGCCGGCCTGACCCTGCAGGAGAGTGAGGGCGGGTTCGAGATCGTGAAGTCTGACGGGACGCCGCGGTTCACCTCGGGTCCGGCGCTGATGTGGGACAGCGCCGGTGGCGACCAGGCCGTGAGCAGCTCATCGGCCCGCGCCGTGGCGGAGGATGATGCGCCGGACCGGGTGGAGCAGCCCGTCCTGGGTGACAACGTCGCCGCGATGGAGGTGCAGTTGTCCGAGGACGCCTTCACGGTGGTGGCGGATGGTGCGGCACTGACGGCACCGGGCAGTGTGGCGCCTTTCTACCTCGACCCGGAGATGGGTGCGCACACCCCGGCCCGGTACGCGATGGTGCAGAGCCACTGGCCGACCACGGCCACCTTTAACTACGAGGGCTCCGAGGGCCTGGGGTTCTGCAACCCGAGCTGGGACGCGCGCTGCGCCGGTGTGGAGAACACCGAGCGGCTGCTGTTCGAGTTCTTCTCCCTGGACAACAACGGCACCTACCTTGCCAACCTGGACGGCGCGGACATCGTCAGCGCCGAGTTCGGTGTGGACGGGACCACGAGCTGGGACTGCACGTCGCGCCAGGTCAACGCATACGCCACGGGGCGGATCAACAGCGCGACGACCTGGAGCAACCAGCCTGACTGGGGGCCTGTGCAGGACACGTGGTCGGGCACACACCGCGCGGGCTGCTCGACCGGCCGTGCGGAGTTCGACTTCACCACGCGGGCCAAGGTCCAGGCGAACGGGGACGAGTCGTGGATCGCGATCGGGCTGCAGGCGGCGAACGAGACAAGCATGACGTGGTGGAAGCAGTACCGGGGCGACTCCGGGGCGCTGCGGATCACGTATGACCGTCCGCCGCTGGCGCCGAGCGAGGCGGGTATGGATATCAGGATTGATGAGACCAGCCCGACGCAGACATTCGACTGCTACCAGGACGAGCAGCGCCCGGTCATCCGGACAGATGAACCGACACTGGAGGCACGAACAAACGACCCAGATGGTACTCAGGTATACCTCCAGTTCCGGGTCATGGCGTTGACCGGTGAACAAGTCTGGCAGTCGAGCTGGCGGGGCCCGGTCGGGCCGGGTGTGGACGCCACCGCGAAGGTGACTGGCGATCTCGTTCATGGCAAGGAGTACCGCTGGCAGGCGCGAGCCAAGTCCACCGACTCGATCGTGGAGACCACGAGGACGTTGTCATGGGACCAGGTGCCCTCGTGCCGGTTCAGGACGGACCTGCAGAAGCCGAACAAGCCGAAGATCACCAGTTCGAATTATCCTCCCGGTGTCGTGTCGGGCGGGATCGGCACTCCCATCAAGTTCACGTTGTCGCCCAACGGCTCGACGGACGTCGAGAGGTTCTACTACGGCATCAATACGGATGAGCCGGATGAGCCGGCGGACGTCAACCCTGGGCAGCCGTCAGGCACTTTGACGCTGGGCTTGGCCCATGCGGGCCGCAACGTCGTCTCTGCGTACGCCGTCGATGTGTCCGGACGGCCGTCA
Organism: Promicromonospora sp. NPDC110617; assembly: GCF_055598465.1. Taxonomy (NCBI): domain Bacteria; kingdom Bacillati; phylum Actinomycetota; class Actinomycetes; order Micrococcales; family Promicromonosporaceae; genus Promicromonospora; species Promicromonospora sp. NPDC110617. Next base: position 910,261 of record NZ_JBVKBM010000002.1, on the reverse strand, counting down.
GCAGTTGCGCAGTACGAGTTCTACGTATCGTTCCCACACGCAACGGGCATCTGGCGCTTCAATGACGCCGGTTGGCAGACGACACCGCCGCTGGTGGCCGTCAACAGTCTCGCAGGTTCGGGCACGGGCGGTCTGACAAGGTCGTCGACGGTGGGCTGGGACTGGGGCTACGACGGCGTGAACGGCACCTTCCCGCCCGGTTCCACGGCCGAGACCGGAGTGCCGGACGGCGCCCTCGTCTTCGACCAGCCTGAAGACGTAGCCAAGACGTCCAAAGCCGTCGTCGGTACAGACCAGTCGTTCTCCGTCTCAGCGTTCCTCCGTCCGAGCGAGGTCACGCACTCAGCGGCTGCGATTACCCAGGAAGGTGAACATGCAGGGAGCTTCCATCTGGGCCTCTCGACATCGTCGGCGTGCCCGACCGTTCCCGAACCGTGCTGGGCGTTCTGGATGCGAACCAGCGATGACCCCGGTTCAGACAACACGATCGCGTTCGCGGACCTCCCAGTGGACGTTGACGAGTGGACGTTCGTGGTCGGCGTCCACGACGCGACGACAGACAAGATCCACGTCTACGCGTGCTTGACCGGTCCGGAGAGCCACCACGAGGTTAAGCACTCCGAACTGGTGGACTTCAAGCCGTCCTGGAACGCGACGGGGCCCTTGCGATTGGGCTCCGGGTTCAGCGACGAGAGCACCATCTGGCAGTACAAGGGCGCTATTGACGAGGTCCGCGTGTACGAGGACCAGGTCCTCGGGACCGGCAGTGACGCGAAGGCCGTCGCCGAGATCGCACGGCTCTGCTCGGTCCAGGTGGAGCCATGAGGGGCGCGAGTGCAAGGGCAGTTCGAACGTCAGGTGCTAGCGGCTACGAGCGGGAGACATTCGTGAGCGGGTACGGCGCGGCAAGGTGGACGAGCAGGGCTGGCATGAGTGTCGTGGCCGCAGCCGTCGTGATGACGCTGATGGGGACGGGCGTCGTGCCCGCTACTGCGGCGGCCAATGGTGACGATCGCGCGACCTGGACCTTGGAGGAGCGCCGCGAGTACGGCGAGGAGCTCAAGGACCCCGCACTCTCCTCGGAGGAGACGCCCGTCCCGGCAGTCGACGTCGACCCGGACTCTCCGGCACCAGATCTGACCGGATACGAGGACACGCCTGAGGCCCGGGTCGAGGCCGACCCGGTGACGTGGCCTGCAGCCGGTGACGTCACCCTGCCGTTGCCCGCACCGGCCGCCGGGGCTGCTGAGGGTCGCGCGGGCGGGCTGCCCGTGCAGATCGAGCAGGCGGCCGCAAAGCAGACTGCCGGCAAGGAAGCGGACGCTGCTCGTAGCGCGGTGGCTGCTGCGGGTGACGTCCGTGTCGAGCACGAACCGCGCTCGGTCGCGGCGCAGGTCGGCGCGATCGGCGGTGTCATCAGCCTCGATCAGTCGGGATCGGCAGTCGCGACCTCCCGTACAACTGCTGGCACTGATGGGGCCACCCGGGTGCGCGTGGGGGTGGACGTCGGGTTCCTGGCCGGGGCGGGCGCCGACCTTGCCTCCCGATTGACGCTGGTGCAGTTGCCACAGTGCGCTCTGAGCACACCGGAGCTGGAGGAGTGCCGCACGCGCGCCCCGCTCGAGGGCGTCACGCTGGACGATCAGCGCGGTGAGAGCTCCACGTCGGGCGCCATGATCCTGTCTGGTGAGGTCGACCTTCTCGCTGAGGACACGGCCACCACTGCGGTCCGTTCGGCAAGCAGCACCACGGCCGAGAGCCAGACCGTGGTCGCACTGATGGCCGAGGACGAAGGCCCGAACGGTGACTGGGCCGCGACATCGCTTTCGGCGTCTGCGTCATGGGACGTGTCCGAGCAGACCGGCAGCTTCAACTGGTCCTACCCGATGCGGACGCCTCCGGTCCCGGGTGGTCTGGCCCCGCAGCTGTCGCTGGCCTATTCCTCGGCATCGCTGGACGGCAAGGTCGCATCCAGCAACACCCAGTCCTCGCAGGTCGGTGACGGCTGGGAGGCGAACGTCTCTGGATACGTGGAGCGCAAGTACGTGCCCTGCGTCGAAGACCAGCAGGACAAGAACAACGTCGCGCCGAACAACGCAACGCGGGACACCGGCGACCTGTGCTGGAAGACGAACAACGCAACCCTCGTCTTCAACGGGTCTGCTACCGAGCTGGTGCGCGACGGTGAATCGGACACGTGGCGCCCGGTGAACGACGACAACACCATGGTCACCCGAGCGACCGGTGGTTGGGGCGAGGGCGAGGACGGAACCAACGCCGGCGAGTACTGGATCGTCACCACGGACGACGGGACCAAGTACTACTTCGGGCGCAACAAGACCTCGGCCACCGGAGCCGCGCTGGGCTCGGTCTACTTTGCTCGCGTCTACAGCAACCACGCCGGTGAGCCGTGCAATGTCACGACGTACTCGGGCTCTGCCTGCACGATGGGCTGGCGATGGATGCTCGACTACGTCGAGGACGTACGCGGCAACACGATGACCTACACCTACAACCGTGAGGTCAACCGGTACGGCCACAACAACAACGGCGGCGTCACGCAGTACGTCACCGGCGGACGCCTGGCCTCGATCGAGTACGGCACCAAGACCGGGTCGACCGCTGCGGCCCCCGCACGTGTCGCGTTCTCTTACGGCGAGCGGTGCATCCCGACCAGCACGTTCACCTGCGCGGCCGAGGACCGCACCGTCGAGCACGGTTCGCACTGGCCCGACCTGCCCCTGGACCTGGTGTGCACGTCGAGCACGACGTGCCCGGACGTGCAGAGCCAGGTCTTCTTCGACCGTTTCCGCATGACCGGCATCACCACACAGATCCGGTCCAACGGCACCCTGGTGGGCGTCGACAACTGGGGCCTGAACCAGACGATACCCACGGTGGGCGACTCGATGCCGACCCTGTGGCTGGACACGATCACCCACAAGGGCCTGGGCGGCAACAACGACGACAACGACGACCTCGCTCTGCCTGTCGTGCAGTTCACCGGTGAGCAGCACGCTAACCGGGTCAACGGCATTGGTGACGACGGTGCCAAAGCGATGAGTCGACTCCGCGTTGCCAAGGTCCTGTCTGAGTCTGGTGGCGTCACATCTATTGACTATTCCGAGACGGAGTGCTCGCCCAACGTTCTTCCGCCCAACCCGTGGAGCAACGAGATGCGGTGCATGCCGGTGTATTTCACACCGCCAGGCGTGGAGAAGGCGACGGAGCACTACTTCCATCACTACCGGGTGGAGCGGATGACCGAGTCGGCCGGCTCGGCGATCGGCGGCACCCCGGTGACTACGGACTTCGTGTACACGGGCGGGCCGGCCTGGCACTACGACGACAACGAGCTGGTCAAGGCCAAGGAACGCACCTGGGGTGAGCTCCGTGGTTACTCCCGTGTTGACGTGTACACCGGCGACAGCGGGGATGCGAACGCTCCGCGGTTACGCACCGCCTACCGGTACTTCAGGGGAATGGACGGTGACCGCAACGACCGCGATGGCAACACCGTCAAGTCGAAGGACGTCGACGGCATCACGGACCTCGACCAGTACGCCAGCATGGTGCGCGAGGAGATCACCTACCAGGACGCCGCGGGTGCCACCCAGGTCTCCTCGACGGTGAACACGCCGTGGCGTTCGTCCTCCACGGCGACGAATCCGGACGACACCACCAAGAAGGCATTCCACACTGGTGTTAGCTCGGTGGTGACCACCACACGCGCCCCGGAACGTGCCAGTGGTCAGATGGTCACCCAGGTCGACACCGTGCACGACGGCTTCGGCCGACCGCACACGCTGTCCGACCGGGGTGACACCAGCACGACCGGCGACGAGACGTGCACGACCACCACGTACATGGTGAACCCCGGCGCGGATCCGGAGGTGCTGAAGCGCAACCAGCTGACGCCGGTGCAGCAGCAGGACGTTGTCAGCGTGCGCTGCGACCAGACGCCCACACTGCCGGACCAGGCCATCTCCGAGACGAAGTACACCTACGACGGCGGCACGCTGTCGCGCGGCCTGGTGACAAAGACCGAGGAGCTGGATCGGTACGAGGGGACCACCCCGAAGTACGTGTCCACGACGACGGGATACGAGCCAGCCGGCACCGGTTACGCACGGCCGACCAAGGTCACCGACCCCAAGCTTCGGGTCACCGAGACAAGCTATGTGGATACCGCCGCCGGTCTGAACACGCAGACCAAGGTGAAGAGCCCGGACCCGGACGGGACCGGTGCGCTCACGGTGCATGAGACGACCACCGAGGTGGACCCCGCCTGGGGTTCCCCGATCAAGGTCACCGACCCCAACAACAAGGTCACCTCCGGCAGCTATGACGCGCTGGGCCGGCTCAAGCAGGTCTGGGAGCCGGGCCGTCCTCAGGCCACCGCGACCCCGAACACCAAGTACGCGTACTGGGTACGGACCACGGGCCTGAACGCCGTCATCACCGAGACCCTGAACTACGACGCGTCAGCGTACGTGAAGTCGACCCAGATCTTCGACGGCCTGCTGCGCACCATCCAGACACAGGCGCCGTCGGCGTCGGACACGCAGACCGGACGCGTGCTGACTGACACGATCTACGACTCGCGCAACCTGCCGATCAAGACAAATGACGGCTGGTACAACACCAGCGCACCGGTCACGACGTTGGCTGTCCCGACGATGGCGGTGCCCGCCCGTACCGTGACCAAGTTTGACGGGGCCGGCCGCGCCGTGGACGAGACGTTCTACGTCGGTGAGGACGGTGCACCGCACGACGACGGCTCCTACGACCCGTCCTGGACCACCCTTACGACTTACGCGGGCGACCGTGTGCACGTGAACCCGCCCGCCGGTGGCACCCCGACCACGACGATCAATGACGCGCGGGGCAACACGATCGAGCTGCGCCAGTACGAAGGCGCCACCCACTCCGGCACCTACCACGACACGACGTACAAGTACGACCACGCCAACCGCCTGGAGACCGTGACCGACGACGCGGGCAACCAGTGGAGCTACAAGTACGACCTACGAGGTCGGCAGACCCGCACGACTGACCCGGACAAGGGCACCACCGAAACCACCTATGACGAGGTCGGCAACGTCCTGACCACCAAGGACGCTCGCAACCAGATCCTCGGCTACACCTACGACGCGCTGGACCGGAAGACCACCCAGCGGTCGGGCGGTGTCAGCGGCACGGTGCGCGCCAAGTGGGCCTACGACACCGTCCAGAAGGGGCAGCTCACCTCCAGCACCCGCGTGGAGGGCACCGCGGAGTACATCACCACGGTGACGGGGTACTCCAACGACTACCAGCCAACCGGACAGAAGGTGACCCTGCCGACGAACGTGGCCGCTCTCGGCAGCCTTGCGGGCACCTCGTACACGACGGGGTACACATACACGCAGGACGGTCGCCTGTACGAGACCGACTACCCTGCCGCCGGACAACTCAGTGCGGAGAACGTCCGGATCCATTACGGGGACGCGAACCTGCCCGACGCCCTGTCTGGGGCCGGGAACTACGGGTACTACGTGGCCGCAGCCAGCCACTCACCGTTCGGCGAACTGGACTACCTCGACCTCGGTTCTGAATATAGCTACCAGCACTCCCTGGACATCGAGCGTGGCACGCGCCGCCTGGTCGGCGTGACCCAGAACGCTGACCGTGCTGACGGCAGTCTCGACTCCTTGGTCAAGGCGACCTACGACTGGGACGACGCCGGGAACCTGACCTCGGTCAAGGACACCCCGGTTACCGCGGATGGCGGCCAGCCGGCCGACCAGCAGTGCTACCGGTATGACTGGGCTCGCCGGCTGACTCAGGCGTGGACGCCGTCCAACGGTGACTGCGCCACGTCGCCCACCACCTCGACCGTCCTGGGCGGGGGTGCGCCGTACTGGAACACCTACTCATATAACGCGATCGGCAACAGGACTGGCGTCACGAGCCGCACGCCCGCGGTCGGCGGTACTGCTGCGACGTCGACGACCTCGACCTACGCCTACCCGACCTCTGGGCCGGGTGTGGCGCGACCGCATGCGGTCACCGGGGTGACTGCTACGGGGACTGGTGCCGGGACGTCGTCGTTCACCTACGACGCTTCCGGGAACATGATCCAGCGAGCTGTAGCGGGCCAGGCGGCCCAAGCCTTGACCTGGGACGCGGAGGGCGAGCTGGCAAGTGTGGGGAGCGACCAGAACGGCGACGGAACCGTCTCGGACACCGAGAAGGCCGCCGGGGACAAGTACGTCTACACCGCCGACGGCGACCGTTTGGTCCGACACCAGACTGGTGAGCAGGGCTCCACGACCACGGTCTACCTGCCCGGCGGGCAGGAACTCGTGCTCGACAAGACCACGAGTCAGCTGACCGCGTCGCGGTACTACGCCCTCGAGGGCAAGACCGTCGCGGTACGCACGGGGATGGCCCGGGACGACGTCTCCACGATCGTTCCCGACCACCACAACACCGCTCAGATCCAGATCACCAACGTCTCCGGCGTGGTCACCCGCAAATACACCGACCCGTTCGGTGTCGAGCGTGGCACCACCGGTGCCGTGGACGAGTGGACCGGCGACCACGGGTTCCTCGACAAGCCGCTGGACGCCACCGGGCTGACCGCCGTCGGTGCACGGATGTACGACGTGGCCCTGGGTCGGTTCATCACGGTCGATCCGATCATGGACCTGACCGACCCGCAGCAGTGGAACGCGTACTCGTACTCCAACAACAACCCCACCACCCTGAGCGACCCCACCGGGCTCTACGTCGGTTACACACTTGACCCCGGTAGCGGCGGTGGCTGTGGTTGCGACAACGGTTACGGCGGTGGCGACTCCTCCGACGGCGGGGGCGGCACCTCGGGTGATGGCAGCTCAGGGGGTGGCAACGAGGTGGATCCGCCGGTGCTGGCGTATCCGGTCCTTCCGCCAGAAGTATGTCCGGCATGCTGGGGTTTGGTTCCGGTAGTTCCACACCAGTACCCCGACAACCGGCCTTCGTGGTTGGCCGCCTTTGAGGCGGCGCACCCCAACATTTCGATGTTTTCGGGCCTGTCGGACTATAGCGGTTGTTTCTTCCAAGGAGGTATCGACGATAGTTGCGCCGGAGTCGCGTTGGGAGTTTTGTTGGTGCCCTTTGGTGGAGCAGCCGCTGGGGCAGGTATCAAGGCTGGTTTGAAGGGGGCCGCCGCCGGTGCTCGGAACGCGGCCGCTGGCACCGCCGCAAGAGTGGCGGACGAAGCAGCGGTCGGATGGCCACCAAACAATGGTTTCCACGGAGAGCTCGGGCCGCACGGCAACCCGGGCGTCACCGTGCTCAAGCCTGGGACGCTTGTCGATCGCTTCGGCTTCGACGATGGTCGCTTCGTAGCGCCGAACGGAACACCGATTGGGCAGCGTTCGCTCAAACCTGGTACAACGGACAAGCCGTACAGCGTCTTCGAAGTTACGAATAGGCTTGTGGTGCAGCGTGGCCCAGCCGAACCCTATTATGGGCAGCCCGGAATGGGGACCCAGTACCACTTGCCGGCGTCGATCCAAGATCTCCGAGACGCTGGCTATTTGAGAAAGGTTGACTGATGACAATCGAGAGCCTTCGTGGTGAGTTGCAACGTCGCGCGATTCCGGAGTTCGCTTACAGCATCGGAAGGGATGAGAACGAGACGTACTGTCTCATTGGTGAGCCCGATGGGTGGCACGTGTTTTACAGCGAGCGAGGCAACCGGAACAATGAACAAGTGTTTGCAACTGAGACCGCGGCTTGTGATGAACTCCTGCGGAGGTTGATGGCGGACGGCACGCTTCAACAATGGATGAAGGATCATTAGGTGTGATTTCCCGGCAGGGGTGGAGCCTGTTCAACGCACCACCCGGGGTCACGATCGAGGAGATCCCGCGCGACTACGATCCGGCACCACTCGGGTCCGTCGCGGAGATCCTCGACTGGCTGCAGGCCACGTTCGCGGACCCGAACCTGAGCGACCCGACGTGGGGCGACCTCGTGCGCCCGGGCTGCGTGATCGAGTTCAACATCGGTCGTGAGGACCCGGTCAAGTCCATCATGTTGCACGTGCGCGGTGGTGGGAACGACGTCGCGCAGGTGGTCCGCGAGACCGCGCACGTGATCGGGTGTCGTGCGTTCGACTGCTCGTCCGGTGAGTTCATCGAGGACGGCGGTAGAGATGGGTGGGCCGACTTCCAGTCGTTCCGCGACCGTGCGGCCGGTCAAGGAGGCGCCACGCAGAGCACGGAGCAGTAGGAACGTGTCGATCCCTGCGGCGAGTGCGATGAGTCGGCGAGACGCCCGCTTCACGGTCGGCCCGTACACGGGCAAGTTCGTCGTTGCCGAAGCGGACGAGAGTGGCTCGATCATCGCGATCATCTGCGAGGGGCAGCCCGGCTCTCTGACCACGATCGGCGACTGGTGGTTCGCCGACATGAGAGATTTCGAGCTCGATATGACGGAGGACGGCTGGGACGTTGAGTGGCTCGCCCCGGGAAGCCTCGGGATGCCGCGGTAACCAGGACAACCGGGGCTCTGCTCGCTCCAGGAGCAAGCATCGGCACCAGCCGCTAATGCCACGAGGGGAAAGGACTCGGCAGGAGATCGCGGCTCAGATACGGTCCGGGACGTGCTTATCGCCGACGCCGTCATCGAGCTGTCTGATCATGCTGACTTCGACGGCTGGCCTACGACCAGAACCGCGGGGTTCGGACACGCGAGGCTGCACGCCGGTCTGTCTGTCGGGGAGGTCGGATCGGTGGTGTGGTCGTTCCTGAACGCGAACCACGCATTCGACGATCCAGATGCCGACGGCTCGATCTTGCTCGGCGGGGTCCGGATCACCGACACGACGACCGGAACCGTGCTGCTGCCCGGGTGCTGCAGCGACCTGTCGAGCCGCTTCGACCTTGTCCAGTGCGTGGCCGACGGCGCGGGCGACCCCTGGCTCGGGCACGGTCCATGGCCTGCGGTTCAGTTCAACGGAGACGAGGTCCGCTTTGTCGTCGACACCGAGCGGATCGAGGAGGTCGCGTTCACGGCGGGCCTCGACGAGGTGCGGGTCGCGCTCGACCCGATCGAAGGCGACCTGCGGGGGTTCCTCGCGACGCTTGAGACGTGGGCCGCAGCTCACCTGCCCGGAAAGGCCGACGACGTCGTCGGCCGCTTCCGGCGTGGGATCGGGATACGGGACGCAACCGACGAGCCTCTCGGGGGCGTCTGAGGTGCGCCCGACCCTGATCCTGCTGTCCGATGCCGACACGAAGGCGGTGATTCTCGAACGACTTCTGTCCGCCGGGGAGTATCGGCCGGAGCCAGTCTTTGACCGCCTGACCGTGGCCGGTGCGTCGTTCGGCGTCGATCCCACCGACGAGGTCCTTGCCGAGTACGACGCAGGCGTGCTCGAGCAGGCGCTGCCAGGCGTGCAGGCGCGCGCGGTGATGCTTGAGTACGGCGTGCGCGAAGACGTCAGGCCACTCGTGCTGGCGGTGACCGAAGGGCTCCACGGCGTCCTCGACACCAACTACGGACCGTACCTGCGGTTCGGTGACCTGCCTGGATCACGATGGCTGGCGCGGCCTGGGCACCCAGGGAGCGACAGCAGCACTCACGAACCGCGGGCGATCTTCGAAGTGCAGCCGGACGAGCCTGGCGACCCGATGATCTGGCCCCGATGGACTGGGTTCAGCGAATCAGATGCGATGACCGAAAGTCGTCGCAGCGCCGTCCTGGCCGAACTGAGACGTGAGTTGGTGCGGAGGCATCCACTGTTCGCCAGGATCACCGGGATCGAGGCCTTCCATGCGGCGTCGGACGACGTCCTGGCACGTCTCGATGACGGCACCCTGACGGTCGTGCACCCTACGTGGAGCGGCAAGCCGGAGCGCTCGGAGAGCTGCCCTTCGTTCGTGCTTCTGGGCAAGGCTTCTGAAGCCGCACAGCGCTTTCGCACGTACGAAGGATGGGTGGAGTGATGCGGAACTCCTCCGGTGGAAGCGCTGGTGATTCTGATCGCTTTGACCTCATCGCCGAAGTTTCAGAAGCCGCGGGAGAGCGTTCGTCAGCGTGGCGGTTTGTGGCGCGGTTCGCCGAGTACTGGCTCGGACAACCGCTCGACGCTACATCCGGAGTGTCCGCGGAACAGATCGAGGTGCGTGAGGCCGACCTTGGTGTTCGGCTGCCCCCGGCGGTGCGTGAGTTCTACCGGCATTTCGGCCGCCGCCATGACCTGTTCAGTAACCAGGATGTGCTGTTGTCCGTCGTGCAGAGACAGATGTACGTCGACGAAGGCGCACTGATCCTTCGCCACGAGAACCAGGGTGTCTGCCGATGGGGCATTCTTCTGGAACACCTGGACCGCGACGACCCGCCCGTCGTCGTGCTTGGCGACCTCGCGGACAAGTCTCAGGAGGCGTGGGAGCCATGGACCGAAACGTTCTCCGGCGCGATGGTCCAGTGGCTGGTCTACGAGTCGTGCATGCGTCACGCCGTCGGTGATCTGGCTACGGAATTCGACCGACTTGACGACTTCGCCGAGGTCGCTGCACATGGCAGGTCGCTGGACATCGCCCCCTTCCCCACGGGGCACCTGAGCACCCAGACCGGAGCGCGCTGGCTGATGGTCGATGACGTCATCGTGCTGGTCGACGAGACGACAATTCATATGAGTGCACGGACCCATGAGGCGGCCGATGAGTTTCGTCGTCGCTACCAGGCTGACTGGCTCATCGAATAGCGATCACGTTCCCACCGGCTCAGGTCTGAGCGGTATCGGTCACCCTCGGCACGACGGCCGAGGAGAGCCCTAGACTCCCGGCACATGGCTGACGTTGTTGAACTCGGGAAGATCACCTGCCCCTCGGGACAGCTCGTGCTGACCGACGGCGGCTACCTCAGCCTGTGGTCGGGTGACCGTCGCCCCGAGGACGTCGCGGCGCGGCCGGGTCCCGCCGCGGACATGGAGATCGTCGGACCCGATGCCAGTGCCGCCGCACGGTCGTTCGACCGGCAGCCCGGGACCAGGCTCTATGACATCCCGGCCCAAGGCATCGAGGAGATCACCGAGGCGTTCGTCGAGCACTGCAAGAAGGCGGGGCTCGATGCCGGCCTCCAGGTCTTGCCGCACCAGGTCCCGCATCGCGAGCGGGTTCGGCACGCGATCGCCAGCGGTGATCCCACCTTCCTGAACTACGGTGTGCCGGTGATTTCCGTCGGTGGTATCTCCACCAGCAGCGCGCTTTGCGTGACCGCGACCGCCAGTGACTGGGGCTGGACACAGATCCGCGTCGTGCTAAGTGCCGCACCGCCCGCCCACACCCGGGAGCTCGGCCACCTGCGCGTCGATCATGCCCGCCTCGTGATCGGCGACGCCGACGCCCTCAGCTCGTGGGTGCACGAGGACCCGATCGACGGCCTGGCCGACGTCGTGTTCTGGGGTCGGGACCAGGCGCAGGTCGCAGTCGAGCTCGACGCCCCGCGTCTGACCGGCCCGGGCGACGTCGGCTACGGCTGGGTGGACCTGCCGTTCCAGGACGCGCTGGACCGGGCGCTCGACCTGGAGTCGCGACGGCGATCGAGTAGGCAGGCGATGTTCAACTTCGACTTCCGGCCGCATTCGCACCACTGGCTGGTCATGGCCAAGGTTCGCGCAGACGAGCATGAGGCAGGCACGATCTCGGTCGGCAGCGCCGACGTCATGATGGCGATGACATCGGTCGGCGACGGTGACTTCCCCGTGCACCTCGAACTCGACGACGCCGGAACGCCCACAGCGATCGTGGTCGACACAGAGGCGTAGCACCCGACGCATCACCTGGCTGGAGCGCGTTCTCCGACGCTAGCAGTGATCGGCCCACGCCCGAAAGGGGGACGCGCTTATTTCACGACCGGCCAGCGGCCCACAGGTCCAGCGCCTGTACCAGATCGTCGGGAACTTCGTAGGCCTCGGCCCGTCCGCCCGTGCCATAGATCGGCCGCAAGGCCCGTGGTGTGCCCACGGCGAGGCGTCCCTCGTTGATGAGGGCCTCCGTGATCCGGTTGGTCGAGCGCGCGAGTCCTCTGAGAGAGCGCTCAGGATCGAACCCAGCCACTTCGTAGAGCTCGTTGCGTGAGATCTGGCCGCCGTTCGCCACTGCTCGACGGATCACCCCACGCTGGACCAGGTATTGGCCTTGCTGCAGCCGGTCGATCAGATCCGTGGCAGTGTTGCGCGTCCACCCCGTTGGTCGAGGGTGTCGCCGGGGCCGCGGTCTCGAGCGTTCGGTGCCTACGCCATCCGGTACCGGAAGTGCTCGACGGAGCGCGTCTGTCGAGGTCGAGTCTTCAGGGATGGGGTCGGGTATGGCCCGGCGCTGACGTTCGTACTTGAGGCGTACGGGCCGACCGTCGACGTACATGGTGATGGACTGCATCAGCGCTTGCTTGGCGTCGGAGGCCATCCGAGCGACGTCGTCCGAGTTAGCGGTGAGAAGGAGACGCTCGAGGATTCCGGGAAGCGGGAAAGTCAGGGTAAATGCTTCGGGTTCGTCCGAAGGCCAAATGAGCCACTCGCCGCCTGTCGGACCGGTGTGGCCGTAGCCGATCCCGATAGGTATGGGGCCGGTCGCGGCCTCGGTGTACGTGCGGAAGGCTTCGGTATCCGTGGCGCGTAAAGCGAGGACGAACGGCGCATCTACGAACCCGACAAACAGTTCTTGAACGTTGTCATGGGGGAGCGCACGCGTGACCGTGTCCTCGGCCCACCATGCGAGAAGTGGCGTGCTGGGAGCGGCGACCTGGCGGAGGTCGTGGGCGCTCTCTGCACTCCGTACCGCGAGGACGTGACGTACGGCCATGCGCGCGGCACCCAGTGACACCTCCAAATCGTCGAGGAGGATTTCCTGCGCGGCTGTCCGGAGTGTTTCGCCGAGCTCGCGCCACGACGGGCCGGACAAGTCGATCAGCGAGATCTGGTGTGCGAGTGCGAAATTCTGGGCATCGGTCGTGAAGCCTCCGGTCGAGAAGAGCGAGTAGCGGTACTGAACGCGCCGCAGGTGCTCGGCCCGGCTGACCCCCTCTGTCATACGGACGTACTCGTTGACATCGTGTACGACGCCGTGAGCGTTGCGTATGACGTCAAGGCCGATCTTCGAGGTGGTGTTCTTCGCTTCGGCGAACAGCCGCACTGGCAGTGAGAACGGAATGGTGATGTCGAGCGCTCCAAGTGCGTCCGCCTGGTGGACGGCGCCTCGGCCCTTGACGGTGAGGCCGCTGCCTTGCCATTCGAGGACCTCGGGATCGTCCTCCTTAGCGAGGAGCCTGTACCCATTTGCTGTCAGCAAGTGGGCGATGAATTCCTCGAGCAGATATCCGGCGAGCTGGGCAGCCTTAGTCACCAGTTACCTCGTCTCTTCGTCCCCGCGTCTGCGGAGAGTCCTTGTGGCGATCTCGCCGGAGAGCCTGCCCGTCACGGATCTGGCCCGGTCGAAGGCGCCGTTGCCGAGGCGCCTGGCGGCGTCCACGCCCTCGGCCCCTGTTTCGAGAGCCTTGTCCTTCACCTCGGTGACAGCGTCCAACCATCGGCTCGCTTCCAGAGCCTGTCGATCGTCCTCGATCCCGAGGCGTCCCTGGAAGTCGACGACGGCGGTCACCACCTGGTTGCTGGAGTGGACCACAGCCCTCGACGAGGTCGGGTGCAGGAGAACCTTCGTGTTCGCCGTGCCAGCCGCGCTGTCGATGCGGGTCAGGAGGTGTGCAGTGCTGCGCGAGATGAGTACCAGGCGCCTTCCGCGGGCCACTTTCAGCGCGACACGATGACGGTCCAGCTCCTCCGGCGACGTGTCCAGCACACGGTCGAGCTCGAGCACCGCGAGCGCGTCGTGCAGCTGGAAGCAGCGGGCGAGAACAGCGAGCCACTCCGTGACCGTGGACTCGGCGCCCTTTGACGCAGCGGCGAGATCGCCGATGGAGGCCTTGCGCTCCAGCTTCTCCGCGAGCGCGTCGAGCCGGCGCAACGCATAGGCCTGTGTCTGTGCGATCGACATCGACGTCGCCTGGACCTTCGACCAGGTCACCTCTGAAACCCGTCCTACGTGCTCGCGGATCGTCATGGCCTCTTCGATCACGAGGTCCGCCCCGATCATCTCGGCCAGCACAGCGTCCTTCTGGGCACGCAGGACGTCGTCGACCTTGGCATCGATCGTGGCGAGATAGTCAGTGATCTCGTCCATGACCTGCTGCATCGCGAGATGCGCCATGATCCCGGCGGCGCCTGCCAGCACCGCCGGGTTGGTCAGCAGACCCTTCGTCGAGAACTCGACGAACCCCTTGATCTGACCGCTAGGCCCCTTCAGCACGCCAGTACTCAGGCCAGTCTTCGAGCTCGTCCGAAGTCCCCACTTGTCGACGAGCTGAGCCGACTCCTTGGACAGCTTCACCCAGCGGCCGGAGTTGGCTGCCAGTTCGGAACCCGCCTGCGTGATGCCGGCCGCGGCGCTGAGGCCCGGCCCGAGCCGGTTCAGTCCGAGATCCTTCGACGGCAGACCCTCGGCGCTGAGGAAACGTTCGACGGCGTCAGGGTGCCCGATGACAGCCAGGCCGTCGCCGTCACTGATGAGCTGGATCTCCTGGTTCACCGGAGGCTCCCTGATCGCTTGCCGCGAGCCTGCGTTCGCGTCTCGGCCACGGTGAACTCGAAGACCGCCAGGGCAAGCTGGGCCTGCTCCTGGTCCTTCAGCTTCCTCGCGCTCATCGGGATGCTGTCCACCACCAGGGCCAACGGGTTGGCTGCCAGGTGATAGCACAGGTCGGTACCGAAGAGGACGTCGAACAGATAGGCGCCGTCGTGAGGCTCGGGCTCGTCACTCTGCACCACGCCCACGCCGACCACCTTCGCCACGGGATTGTCCGGGTGTATGGACTCACGCACCCAGATCAGGTCACCGTCGGCCGTGTCGAGCTTCCTGGGCAGGTGCCATGTGCGGGCGCGCTTCTTACCTGCCATCACCGTCGTCGGCGAAACGTCGTATCCCCAGGAGTCTCGGTTCGTCGGATTCACCGGATAGAGCCAGTGCGTCATTGCATCCTCCGTCTGACGCGGGCTGGGCTCTCCTACGCTCTCGCCCTCTGCGACAGCCCATGAGCCACTGCCCAACCTTCGTCGAGATTCTGCTGTCGTGTCTGCTCGCGGGCGGTTGTTCACCCGGGCGAACTACCGGGCCTGCTCCTGCAGGTCAGAGGGTTGCACTGCTGCCGTGCGGGTGGGGGCCCCGGGCGCATGCGGCCTTTGCTCGGCTCACCCTCGGTCGTGACACCGGCTGTACGCATCGCGTGACACTAGTCGTTGCGTTGACGCTCAAACCTGGTGGCGTTGGGATCGCTTTCGCGACCGTCGACGTCTGCTCTCGTCTCAGAGGTGTGTTCACCTGACAACCGTCCGGAAGCCCACGCCCAGTCGATCCGTTCCTGCTCCAGGCGCACCCGTGCCCCGTACCGGTCGATGACGAGGTCGGCGTAGAGCGCCGCCTCGGCGTCGGTCAGGCGCGTGAGGGCTGCGGACGTCGGACGCTCCTCCCGCCCCCAGCGGTCCTCGTGGGCCAGGAGGGTGTCCTGGTCCATCAGCACCGAGCGCGCCTGCGGGAGCCATGCGCGGAGGCGGTCGAGGATCGCGAACCCGTGGGTGTCGAGGTCGCCCCAGTAGGTCACGTCGGTGTCCCGGAGCCAGGGGAGCGAGGCAGGCTGGTCGACGTCGAACCCCTTGCCCCACAGGACCAGCCCGCCCGCGGGGACCGGCACGCTCAGGTAGGTGATCTCGTTCTCCACGATCAGCGCCTGCGTGATGGCACGGGGAGCGAGTTGCCGGGCCTCGTCCAGGCGCAGCGTCACGTCCGTCACGACGTCGGGCAGACCGAGCAGGCCGGGTGCGCAGCGCAGCCGAACCATCGTGGGCTTGGCGGACAGGCCGAGGTCGGCGGTGAAGCCGAGTGCGCGCGAGCTGACACCGAGCAGTTCCGCGAGGACGGCCCGGTGCCGCTCGACCAACTTGGTGTCCACGCCCGGTGCGTCGACCTGGCGCAGGTACTTGCCGGAGCCGCGGTTGTCCCGTAGCCACCTGTAGGCGGCGGTGATCGCCGGCCATTCGGCTTCCAGTGCCAGGGCCCGCAGGGGCTTGTCCAGCACCCAGGTGCGGACGGCGGCGTCAGGCAGGACGGCGTCGGCGGTCGTGAGCACGCGGCCGAACGCCGCGACGTCGTCGAGGACGCCGAGCAGGCGCCAGGCCTGGTCGAACGACGTGACCACCGCGCGTCCTGGAACCTCGGTGCGGCCGAGGTCCCGGCCGCCGACGCTGGTGCTGACCAGGTCGTACGCCCGGCCGCCACGTGAGCCGGCGTCCAAGGTCGCCAGCCAGTCGCGCGCCTCGTCGAAGCGCTCGCCGAGGTCGGCGGCTGACGGGCCGTGGACCGGGACGTCGAGCACCGGGAAAGGGTCGCCTGCTGCGAGGGCGCGCAGCAGGGCGCCGTCGTCCCACCGGCGGCGCACCTTCGCCGCGATGTCCGACGGCGCCGTCCAGCGCTTGGCCGGCCGTACCGCCCGGCCGCTCACGCGCCTCCCTGCCCGGCGTGCTCGCGCCGCCGCTCGTGGTACTCCTCGATGGTGAGGGTGTGCACGCGGGAGGAGGCGCCTGTCGGGTTGTCGACGAAGCCGATCGAGTGCACGTACGGCTCGATCACGTGCACCTTCTGTAGCGGGGTCACGATCAGGAGCTGGAGGCCGAGCTTGGCGAACAGCCCGAGCGCGTACCGGGTCGAGGCGTCCGAGCCACGGCCGAACGCCTCGTCGATCACGGCGAAGCGGAAGTCGCGCGAGGCCTCGGCGCCCCACTCCAGGCCGAACTGGTAGGCGAGCGACGCGGCCAGGATCGTGTAGGCGAGCTTCTCCTTCTGACCGCCGGACTTGCCGTCGGAGTCGGTGTAGTGCTCGTGCTCGGCGCCCGTCTCCCGGTCCTGTTCGGAGGCGGCGAATGTGAACCAGTTGCGCACGTCCGTGACCCGGCGCGTCCATGCCTTGTCGCTCTCGGCGTGGTTCTCCCGGCCGCGGAACCGTTCGATGATGCGGCGCACCTCCTCGAACCGCTGCTCCGTGTACGCGTCGTCCGGGCTGAGTACGTTGGTAGTCGCGGCGCGCAGGTCGAACCGGAACTGCTTGATCTCCTGGTTGGGTGTGGGCTCCGCGACCAGGCGCACGATCCGGCCAGGGCTGTAGTCGATCGCCGAGAGCGCCTCGTTGATCCTGTCCACCCGGTCGCCGATCTGCTCCGCCTGCCGGCGGAGCCAGGAGAAGAACTGGGTCAGCTCGCGGACGGCGTTGGTGTTGAGCTGGTGCTTGAACTCGGCTTCGAACCGCGGCAGGTCGTCACGGCGCACCCGGTCCCGCAGGCTCCGGTACTCGCCGATCGCCGCGACGTTGGCGTCCATCTCGGTGGTCGCCTCGGGCCAGCGGCGTCGGACCTCGGCCATCTGCTGCTGGATGTTGGTCACGAAGCCGTTCATCTGGCGCTGTGCGTCGTCGACGGCCGCGTTGATAGCGCGCGGGAGCGTCGCGGCGGTCGCGTCGCACTCGTCGATCGTGGCCGGCACCTTGCGACCCATCCGCTCCTCGAGCAACGGGTAGCAGTCGCGGGCACCCGCGAGAGCGGCCTCGTCGAGCGCGTCGATGGTGGAGCGTTCCCGGTCAAGGCGGCGCTGCGCGGCCGTGACGTCGCTCTTGAGGCCGCCGATCGTCTCGCCGATGCTGCCGATTCGCTGGGTCAGCTTGTCTTCGCGCTCGGCGAGCTCGCTGAGCTGTCGGTCGATCTCCGTCAGCCGGGACGATCCGGCTACGAGTCGGTCGCGCTCGCCGGTCAGAGCCGCCAGGGCCTCGCGCGCCTCATCCACGTCGATCTCGCGCCAGGTCGTGTACTGGGCCAGGCCGGCGAGCGCGGCGGCGCTGTCGTCGAGGGCGTTGCGCCGCGTGTCCAGTGCAGTGAGCTGGGCGTTGATCCCGGTCAGCTCTCCCTGGAGCGTGCGGGCCTCGGCGTTGAGCGCCTTGATCTTCTGCTCGCTGCCGCGGCCGAGCACCCAGGTGCGGGGGTCGTCCGCACGGGTGCGGTCGTCCTTCTCGTGCCGGTCGCGATCCCTGACCAGACCCTCGCGCGTGACGGCACGGTCCTCCCGGCGCAGCTGGCCGACGTCGTCGACGCACCGGTGGTCGGCCCGGTGCGCCAGCTCGGCCGTGAGGTAGCCGGCGAAGCCGCCGTCCTCGACCTCCAGGACGTCGTACAGGCGCAGTCCCGGCCCGCGGTCCACCGGCCGGGAGGGGACCCGGCGTTCGGGGACGCGCAGGTAGACCAGCCGGGCGCCGAGGTGGTTGGCGTTGACCCAGCCGGTCACGTCCTCGTACAGGCGCTGGGGCACCAGGAGGTTCTGTGCGAAACCGCGCAGGACCCGTTCCGCGGCGCCGCGCCACTGCGCGTGCTGGTCGCGCACGTCGACGAGCTCGCCCGCGAACGGCACGTCGGCCTCGTCGAGGCCCAGCTCGGTGCACAGCCGTTCGCGCAGCTCGACCAGGCGGCCGGGAAGGTTGTTGCGCCGGCTCTCCAGCCCGGAGATCTCCTGGAGCAGCGCAGCGCCCGTCCGGTTGATCTCGGAGTGGCGCTCCAGCAGGGGCCGCCTGTCGGCGTCGATCCGGTCACGCTCGTCCTTGAGTCCTTCGCGGCGGGCCGCGACGTCGGCCACGCGGCCCGCGAAGTCCGCCGCCGTCGTGACGTCGTCGAGGCTCGCCTGGTCGAGCAGGAGCGCGTAGGCCTGACGACGGCCGGTGCGGTCCTGGAGCGTCCCCTCGGCCTTCGGGATTGCTTCCTCCAGCTCGCCGAGGCGGTCACCGCCCGCGCTCTGCCGCTCGCCCACGAGGCGGTCACGCTGCGGGGCGAGCGACCGCCGCTCACGTTCCAGGTCCCGCTGCTCGCCCTCGAGGGCGACTAGCGCGGTGCGGTCCCGGCCGAGCGTGGCCTCCAGGATCGTCGCGGCTCGTTCGGCAAGGTAGGGGGCTACGGCGTCCCGCTGGCGGACGTGGGACCTGTGCCGTTCGACGGTCTCCTCGTAGCGGTCGCAGGACTCGATCAGCGGTTCGAGGGCCGCGAGCTGGTCGGTCGCGCGGCGGACGGCCTCGTGCGCCTTGGTGAGGTTCTCGAAGTGGTCGACGATGCCGCTGACGCGGCTCGCGGCATCGGCGGGCTCCAGCATGTGGCCGCGGACGAACTCGTTGAGGTTGCCCACCGACTTCATCGAGACCGTCTGGTGGAACAGCTCCATCGCCTGCTCCGAACGAATCCCGAGCAGCCGGCGCACCCGCCGCGAGTAGTCGGGGAACGTCGTGTCGACGTGTGCGCCCGCGGCGCGCAGGCGGGACCTGAGGGCCTTCAGGTCGGCGCCGAAACCGCTGAAGTCGGGGTCGACGGAGAGGTCTGCCTGCGCGGTGACGAAAAACCGGTCGGGCTGGCCGGTGCGGTCCCGCTGGTGGAAGACCTGGGCGATCGTCACGGTCTCGTCGAACCCGGTGTTGCCGAAGACCCCCAGGATCACCGAGTACGACGTGTGGTCGCGCAGCCCGACCGGCCGGGACGCACCGGTGGTCTCGTTGCGCTCCGACTTGTAGTGGCCCAGCACGTACGAGCGCAGCGTGCGCTCCTTGCTGTCGGCCCCCGCCGCCTTGTTGTACGCGATGCGGTTGGCGGGCAGCAGCAGGGTCGTCACGGCGTCGACCAGGGTCGACTTGCCGCTGCCGATGTCGCCGGTGAGCAGGGACGTCTGCCCCGCCGGCGAGAGCGACCACACGTGCTTGTGGAAGGTGCCCCAGTTGTAGACCTCGATGCGCTGCAGGCGGAAGCCGGTGTGCTTGTTCGCCGACTCGACCTCCACCGCCGAGAACAGTGCGTCAGTCATCGGACGCCCCTCCCGTCTGAGCGTTCGCGTACTCGGTGAGCTTCGCGTCGAAGTCGCCCATGGTCGATGCGTCGACATACGCCTTCAGGACGCGGCGCACCTCCCACAGGTCCGTCTGGCCCCGCAGCTCGCGGAGGAAGCCCAGGTCCCTGACCTGGCCGATCGTGCGCACCGCCTGGTCGAGCACACGCGCCTCGTTGGTCGACTCCGCCAGGAAGACCCGCAGCATCTCGACGATCTGGTCGCGGCTCAGCACCAGGCGTCCCTCGCCGCCGGTCGCCTCGAACTCGGCGAGGCGCTTGCGCAGCAGCACGAGCAGCAGGCTCACGTTGTAGGTCAGGGCACGCCGGTTGACCAGGCGGGGGAGCGGCTCCTCGCCGTCCTCTGCCTCCCGGGCGCGCAGGTAGGCGTAACCCTCGACATCATCGATCACCACATCGACGCCGATCGCCGCGAAGTGGTCCCGCACGGGCCCCGCGTGACGGCCCAGCGCCACCCACCGGGTCTCGTCCGACTCGCGGTACACGACGCCGCGCATCAGGCCGATCACGGCCGTGCCGATCGCCTGTTCCTCCGGGGTCCTCATCGGCGGGTCACCGTCACCTTCGGCATCGTGACCCGGCGCGGGACGCCATCCGGGTCGGTGTACTCGAGGACCATCTGCTCGGTGTCGTCCACGTCGACCGCGACCTGCCCCTGGTCGCCCAGCGACAGGTAGCCCACGATCTCGGCGACGCCCTGCTCGACCGGGTACATCAGCACCACGTCGCTGAGGACGGCGGTGCTGTGTGGCGGCACTACGGCGAGGATGTTGTCGACCAGGCGCGCGGTGTCCACGAACCGCTGCTCCAGCAGGGCGCCGATCTCGACGGGATCGGGCTCCTCGGGAGCGATCAGGCTGTCCACCGCCGACGCCGGGACCGTGTCGTACAGGGGCCGTTCGAACGGGAGGGCGACGGCGACCCCGGGCTGGTCGACCTCGAGGCCGACCCCTGAGGCGTCCGGCGGCGGCGATGAGCGGACGGCGATCGCGGTCGCCTCGATGGAGCGGACGAGGTCGAGGACGCGCCGGTTCTCCAGCCAGACGCGGTCCTCGAGGAACCTGCGCAGCTGCTCGGAAAGGTTGCGAACCGTCTGCTGGGTGCGCTCGGCGGCGTCGGACCAGTCGTGGTGCACGGTGCGCAGCCGCTGGTCGGCGCCGATCCTCGGAATCGCCTGCACCTGGGCGAGGAGGCCGGCCAGCTCGTCCTGGCGGTCCTCGCTAAGCAGGAAGTCGTAGAACGCCTGGAAGCTGCGCCCCTGGTCGGAGGAGGCGATGTCGGTGCGGCCGCCGACCAGCTCGGCGAGCAACCCGCCCTTGCCGCCGTCCCAGCTCGCGATCTTCTCGCGCGCAGACCGATCTAAGGCCCGGAAGTTCTCCTCCACCTCACGGAAGTCTGACAGCAGCTCGCGAGCGGTCGAAGAGAACTGCTGGTACCGGTCGCGGACCGCGGTCTCGTCCATGACCGCCACATCGCCCGTCTTGACCTGTGCGATCTCCTCGTCGATCTCCGCCCGGCGCCGCTGCAGCTCGGCTAGTCGGACGTCCGGGTCCTCCTCCGTGCCGTGGACGATCTGCCGCAACAGCTCCACGAGGGTGTGCAGGCGTGACTCGGTGCCCACGAAGGACCGCGCCTGCAAGCCCTCGACCCACCGGTAGGCGCGCTCGAGCGCGGGCGTCGCGTCGTAGTGGATCTCCTCCGAGTCCGCCGGGTAGTAGCGCCGCAGCCATCCAGACTCGGTCCCGGACCAGTCGTCGAGGTAGGACTGTGGCTCGGACGGGTAGAGGTCGGGATCGGTGCGGTGTAGGTCGAGCAGGACATCGTCGAGGGCCGCCGTCAGGTGGCCGGCCGGGGTCGGGCCGTGGTTGGCGTCGATGAAGTGCGCGCCGAGGAAAGACAGAATGAGAGGGGCGTTGCGGGCGCGCAGCAGGCGCCACGCGGGGTGGCGCTCCCGAAGCTGATCGACGAGGTCAAGATCCATCGGGAGACAGCGTAGGCGGCGCCACCGACAGTGGTATTACGCGAGCATGTGAACGTGCGAATGGATCCTGCACGGCCGCCAAGGAAGCCCCTGATGGAGCCGAGACTCGTGGGATCGCGCCGGGCCACGGCACTCGCGGTCATCCGTTTTCATCTGGAACTGGGTTCGGGACGTCGAAAAGGGTCTGGTCGCTGCCGGTGTTGGACGACGGCCGGTTCATATTCCGTGCGGCCATCGCTCGCCGAGCAAACGCGTTGGTCTCCGCGAGAACCTCGCGGAATGTGGCCCAGTCCGCCTCGGTGGCATTCGCGGCGATGACCGTGGGGTCGTACCGGGCGGACCAGCCCTTGAGGCCAGGCCAGATCGATGCCCACTGGCGGAGGCTGGCCGGGGCGGAGTGCAGCCTGCTGGCGGGATGGGTACTCTCGCGCTCCTCGACCGTGCCCACGTCGTTGCCTGAGGCGTGAGGGCGATTCGCGTTCTTCCCGACCGTGGCCAGGAGCTCCTGAACGTCGTCGGAGGTCACGGGCTCGATGGTCTGCTGGTCGGGATCGGTGGCGGCGAGAGCTGCCCGTACGGCCTCGTACTCGGGGTATACCGGGTGCCCGTCCTGGATCCGAGCCAGGGCCTCAGTGGCGAGGCTCCGGATGTGGTCGGGCCGGGTGGTGTCGCGGGTGAGGTCGACGAGCATGCTGAGGCGTTCGAGCGTGTTCTGCGACTTGCTGCCGGTGACGATCAGCGCTGCCTGTTCCCGGACCTTGCCCCGTCCGGACCGGTCCTGCGCGGCCTCCGTTCTACCCTCAGTCTGTCCCGGTGAGGTCCGGTGGACTCCACCGCTCGCATCGACCGTGCCCGTCTTCTTGTTCTCGTTCCTCCGTGCCCCGCCGAACCGCGTCTCGGCCTGTCGGCGTTCAGCGTCTTCGCGGAGTAGTTCCTTGATCTCGCGGTAGAGCGCCTCCTTCTCCAGAGGGGTGTAGTCCTTGCGTTGGGTGTTCTCGTCGCGCTCGGCCAGCAGAGCTGTGACCGGGTCGGAGATCCCGGAGCGCACCCAGACCTTGATCGACTCCCAGCCCAGGCGCTTGACGGCCTCCAGACGTCGCCATCCGCACACCAGCACCCGGTCCGGCGTGACGGTGATGGGCTGCAGCAGCCCGAGCTGGTCGATCGACGCGGCGAGCGAATCAAGGTCGCCGGCGTCCTTGCGATGGCGAGCCCCGACGATGATCGAGTCAACTGTCACGGTGAGCGCCCCGGCGTGGGCGTCGGCTTCGTCAGGCATCGCGCACCGCCCGTGTCATGCCCGATCGATCTGTCGCGGGCACGATGGCCTCGCGTCCTGACAGCCAGGAATGGGCGACCTGGCTGACGAGCTTCTGATCCGCCAGCAGAGTGGCGATCGGTTCGCCGGACAGGACACGGCGAAGGAGACCGGAGACCTGCCCGAGGCCATCATCGGGTCCCAGGACGATGCGGCACAGGGCGGTCCACGAGCGGTGCGGGATGTCCAGCAGGGTCAGTGGCGTCAGGTCACGCCGCAGGTACTCGAAAGCGGTGGCTGGGTTGCCGGCCTCGACCAGGCGGGAGCAGATGTAGTCCAGGCCGTTCGTGGCGACGGCGCGGGGCCAGCCGAGCGCGACGAGCAGCTCGACGATGTTCGCCACGGCCACCCGAACCTCCCCGGGAGCGACGCCATTGACTGGACTCGGGTCGGCGGAAGTGTCGTCCGACGACCGGCGCCGAGCATCAGTGATCGCGTCGAGGTGGTCCGTCCAGGAGCGGTCGTCGTCATCGCGCTCGCCGAATCGGACCACGTCATGGTGCCCGCCGGACATCAGGCGCCGGGCCTTGCCGGTGGAGCACAGCAGGGCGTCTGCGCGCTCGTTCGCCTGCACGGTCAGTTCCACCGCTCTGGTCACCACCGCCCACGGATCCACGGCACGCGCGGTAGCAGCGGCACGCAGCACCTCGAACGCGGCCACCGCGGCGTCGTGCGGAGTCTGCCGGTACCGGCGGGCCAGCGCACCGAACCGGTGTGCGCAGTGCTCAAGTAGGGCCTCTGCCTCCGGATCGGTGGCCCAGACGTCGGGGCCTGCGTCATGCAGTCGAAGCAAGAGTTGGCGCAGGCCTTCTGGTGAAGCGAATCTGCGTGGCTCTGCCGACTGGCCGAGCGGGGCGGGCGGCGTCATGCGATCAGTGGCGTCCATGTCCTGCACCGTGACATGCACCTGTACCCGTCGAGGTACCACGCGACGTCCCCCTGGGTGCGCATTCTGCAGTCCAGGCGGTTGGGGGACATGGCGTTCACGCAGGTCGATGTGTGGGTCGTCCATGTCCCCCAACTCGTGCAGATTGGCCGCGGTGTCTGGTGGTCGCGAGTCGCACGAAATGCGTGGGTCACCGTGCAACGCGGGGTCTGGCGAGGGAGCGTTTGGCTTCGTGTTCATGGGCGCGATCATGCAGATCATGCGCGCACTTTCCGCACACCCAAGGAGCGCACACCTGTGGTGTGCGGGGCGTACGCCCTGGTCAGGGGCGCGCACCAATTGGTCGTCGTGAGGCCTGCTTCGCGGCACAGTCGCTCGAGATTGGCATCTGGTCTGCTGCATTTCCCGGGCGGTGCCCGTCCGCGCGCATCGTCCGCCTCCTATCGTCTGCGACGGCGGACGCACAACGGTGCCCGCCGCTGTTCGCAGGCCGCTATCGTGCGTGCGTGACTCCTGCCCACCCGCTGCTGTTCCTCGACGTCGACGGGACCCTCTTGCCGTTCGGCGGGCCCGGGATGCTCCCTCAGCCTCGCGATGGCAAGCCCGAGGACCCCGACACGCCGCGGCCGGAGTTCGACTTCATCGATCCGGCCCTTGGTCCGCTCCTGCTGGGTCTGGGTTGCGACCTGGTGTGGGCGACGGCCTGGATGAATGACGCGAACGAAGTGATCGCGCCGCGGGTCGGGCTACCAGAGCTGTCGGTCGCAGACCTGCCGGCCTACGGCGATGGCGACCCGAACGGTCTGGGGTGGAAGACGCGCGCCCTGGTACGAGTTGCGGAGGGCCGACCGTTCGTGTGGGTCGACGACGTCATCACGGAGACGGACCGCTCGTTCGTCGAGCGGGAGCATCCTGGGCCTGCGCTGCTGTTCCAGGTCGAATCGTCTGTCGGGCTGACTTCCGACGGCGTCAACGAGATCGCGACATGGCTGCGAGGTCTGGAATAGCGACGGGTCGCGCTACGCTGCCGGCCGGTGGTGGTACCTGATCTGGACACGGTACCGACCCGCGCCACGTACACCCGCAGACCTCGGAGTTGCCGAGGCGATCGCAGTCTGCACCACACTGGATGGGTGAAGGCGTACTCCCACTTGCTCGTGACCAGGGATCGAGAGAGCGATGCCGTCGACTGCTGCGGGCAGGCGTCATGACGATTGTCGGCATCACAGGGCATGCCCACCTCACGGACACCACTACAGCGCTGATCCGCGAGGGTATTCGCGCTGAACTCGCCAAGTTCTCTAGCGCGAGCTTGGTCGGGGTCACCTGCTTAGCCCGAGGCTCAGATCAGGTATTCGCCGATGTCGTACTCGACCTAGGAGGCGCCATCGAAGTAGTGGTTCCTGCAGCCGACTACTTCGACCGGATCGACGACAAGGCCAGCCGTGAGCGGTGCGACGCCTACCTGAGACAGGCTTCCGCCGTCCATACCCTGGCCCGTGCGACGGCGAATGACGACGCATACCTCGCCGCGAGCCGAGAGGTCGTCGACCGGAGCGACCTCATGCTGGCGGCCTGGGACGGAAGTTGGCGCAGCGGAACCGGACAAGCGGTTGCGTACGCACGGAGCGTGGACCGACCAGTCGTGACTGTTTGGCCCGACGGCGCGACGCGGAGACCGTAGCCACGGCCCACAGCGCCAGCTCAGGTGACGCTACGTTCCGCCCTTCTGCCTTGAAGCGGTCGCGGGTCGGGGTTCACGGTGCCATGTGGACCCAACGGCTGCGGTTCGGCGTTACCGGGGCCCTGCAACGGGCCAGCTGATGGTCAGCGTGCCGTGCGTCCGTGGCAGGACCGCCACGGACGATGAGACATCCTCGTCTGGCTCGGTACCGACGGGCCACCACTGGAACAGCGGCTCGGCGCCCCGGTAGTCGGCGCCGTAGCGGGCGATCGTGTCGGCGAGCCGCCGGGTGAGGCGGGCTGCGTCGGAGCCTTTGCCGATCGCGCCGACTTCGAGCGTGGTCTCCGTGGCGGGACGGCGGTGCAGAGCCGCGAACGAAGCCCCGTCGACGAGGGCCGGGTAGAACGACATGTCCGAGCCGCGGTCCGCCGGGTCCTCGGCTTCCATCGCGCAGGCGCCTGGCTGGACCAGGACGTAGGTGAGCAGGTCGAGCCAGATGGTGCGGTTCTTGTAGATCACGCCGGACCAGGCCTCGATCGGTTCGGTCGCCAGGACGTCGTCCGACACCGCGAATCCTTCGGGGACCTTGGTGCCGGGGAACGTGAACGTGACGGGCTTGCCCGACGGGCCGGTCAGCTGGACCGAGGGCGGGTTGAACAGTCCTGCGCCCTGTAGGGGCACGAACCCACCCGGGACTGTTGACTCCGAGACGAGTCGACCGTCCTTGTTGCGGAACCCGATGATGCGTTGCAGTCCTGGTGCTATTTGGAGGGGGACGACCAGGATCCCGTCGGGCGCGAGCTGCTCGATCCAGGTTTGCGGGAGGGACCAGGGGGAGACGGTGACCATGATCCGGTCGAACACGCTACGCCCGAGGAGTTCGGCGGCATCGGCGGTGATGACCTCGACCCGGTCGCTCAGGCCGAGATGTTGGAGGCCGGTGCGGGTGCGTGAGTTGACGTCTTCGTCGATGTCGACGCTGACCACGATGCCGGTGGGTCCGACAAGGTGCGCGAGCATGGCGGCATTGGGGCCACCGGACCCGATCTCCAGCACGCGCTGCCCTTCCCGGATCTCGGCCTGCGCGAGGTTGCCGGCGTGCATCGTTGGTGCGGACAGCGAGGACAGGGCCGTGCCGTCGTCGGCGAACCGCGTCCGCAAGGCATCGTGGATCGCGTATGGCAGGTCTGCTGGGGTGCCAGCGGGTGCGAACACCTCGCGGGGTACTGCACGGAACGCTGCCTCGATCTTCGGGTCCGAGAGCACGCCAGACTCGATGAGCTCAGCGATCATCCGCTCACGCAAGGCCTCGGAACTCAACGTCGGGTCGGCGTCGATGCCGCTCTGTGCGTCAGTCTGTGTCATGTGTTCTCCCTGTCAGTTGACTGCTTCGGTTGATCGATTCCGAACAGCTGGCGGACCGATGATGCTCCGTCGATTGCGACCGCGGCATGCAGGTCGTCCGGGCGGGCGTCCCACAGCTCTCGGGTCATGCGGTAGCTGCGCTCGATGACCGACTGCCCTTCCCTGGCGGTCACCCGCCACCCGTTTGCCGTGTACCCGAGACGGCGGGACACGGCGTTCGAGGCGGGGTTGTCGTCGTACGCCTCGCTGATCATCTCTGCCGCGTCGAGCCCTTCGAAGGCGAGGTGCAGCACCATGAGTCGCATGCGGGTGCCGATGCCCTGGCCATGGTGTCGAAGCCCGAGCCAGGAGCCGGTAAGCCCCGAGCGGGTGACCTGGAAGTTCTTCGCGGAGATCTGTTGCTCCCCGACGATCTCGCCGTTGCGGAACACGGCAAGCGACAGTGCCCAGTCGTCGGCGGCGGTCCGGCCCCGGTTCTTCCACTGGTGGGCGAGGACGTTCCGCTTGACCTCTTCGTGGGTGCCCCGGGTCCATGGCCAGGAGAACGGGGCGACCTCGGGGTTGTGCACGCCGTCGGCGGCGAGACTGGCGAGCGCGAGCAGCTCGATGTCGTCGGGCAGGCGCAACTCCAGGTCATCCCAACGAACCCGCAATCCGAATGTCGGTAGGACCGCGCTCAGGGCGTCCCGAGAAGTACCCGTCATAGGTGGGGTCGCTGGGTACCGAGGACGGCGGCTTCGACGAGTCGTGGTCCGCTGTACTCCTCCGGGATGGCGTCCATGATGACTTCGTCGGCGGGTTGGCCGAGCCAGGAGCCGGTGCGGCGTCTGGTGCCGACGGTGCGGAATCCGGCCCTCTCGTAGGCGCGGATGGCGGCGGTGTTGGTCGCGAGGACTTCGAGGTAGACGCAGCGCAGCGCGGTGATGTGGAAGGCCCAGTCCAGGGCCATCGTGGTGGCGATGGTGCCGGTGCCGTGCCCGCGGTGGTCGGGTTCGCCGATGTAGATGAAGAACTCGGCGGTGCGGTAGCGGTCGTCGATGAGCAGGGACGTCATGCCGACTGGCGTCCAGGTGGTCGTGGTGGCGGTAGATGGTGAAGCGGGTTTGGTCGGCGCTGCCTTCGAGCTGGGCTTCGAGGCCGGCGGTGCGTTCGGTGAGGGATTCCGGGGTCTGGCGGGCATAGCCCGCCATCACCGGTAGCGAGTTCTCCCAGCGCCAGTAGGTCTCGGCGAGGTCAGCGCGGAGCGGACCCAGGCCGACGCCGTCGTGGGTCAGCCACAGATCGGTGGCGTAGGCGTCGTTGATGGTGGGCTCCCGTGAGTAAGCGCACGAGGCATCGGCGCCTCTTGGCACTTCAACCGGGCCGTAAGCAGTCGTGTCTGTCTGCGTCACGCGGTTGCCCCCCCCCGGCGAATCGATCACGACGTCGACGGTACAGCGCGGGCTTCCATCCGGGGGCTGGTACTGCGATCGGCGGCGGCGCGTCAAGCAACGTTTGCGCAGGTCAGAGCGCCGCCGCTACAAGGACGCGACAGAGACGCCGCAGAGATGCGCTAGGCGTCGCCTCTGAAAATCGCTTCGATGAGCAACGATCAAGCAAAACAACGGCAAAGGGGAATTGGCCCCACTCACAGTGTGGAGGTATGCGGCGTGGATCAACTCAAGGCACCAGAGCACCACGACCTGGAGACGGAACCAGAGACAAGCAGCAGGCCACCGAGCCATGCGGACGTCCTGCGAGAAGCGGCGCAGAGCTCGGATCGGCAGGCCGGGATCAATCGAGTCCGAGCGCTCACCGAGCAGTTGCTCACCAGCACGGGGACTGGCCTGAACCTCACCCAGTCAGACCTTTCGGGACTCGACCTATCGGGTATGGACCTACGTCATGCTGTACTCAACCGGGCCTCCCTGTTCGGCACCCGGCTGGTCGGAGCGAACCTGCGAGGAGCGGCGCTGGTCTGCGCAGGCATCGAGCGTACGGACTTCACCGACGCTGTCCTGGCCGGCGCCTATGTTCACTCTCTGGCGGCGCAGGCGAGCACCTTCGTGCGTGCCGATCTGAGCGGGCTGGTCGACGCGACCGGTGCCTTGTTCCACGGCTGCAACCTCACCGATGCCAACCTCGCCGGCGCCGAGATCGCTGGGACGAGTTTCTACCAATGCTCGTTTGCAGGCGCCGACCTGACGGGTGCCGACCTGCACGGCTCACTGTTCAACGAGAGCCGCCTCGACCAGGCAAACCTCTCACGGGCGAATCTCAGCGGGACAACGTTCCTCCGCAGCGGCATGACCGGGCTGGTGCTGGAGGGGGCGAGGGGGAGTGACGCCAGCATCCAGCGTCCGACGACGGCCGACGGGATGGTGTTCTCTGGAGCGAACCTCGCCGGCTTGAAGTTCGTCCAGGTGCGCGCCGAGCGGCTGGATGCGCGCGACTTGCATGCACCTGGGATCGACGTCCGGGGCAGTGACCTGCCAGGCGCTGACTTCACCGGCGCCGACCTGACCGATGGGCGGTGGATCGACAGCAGTCTGGCGCGGGCGACCTTCGACGAAGCTGCCGTTGGAGGATCCACCTGGACCCGCGTAAGTGCCGTCCAGGCAACTTTGCGCAGCGTGCGCGCTGAGGCTATGACCTGCACTGAGTGTTCGTTCGCTGAGGCGATCCTCACGGGCTTCGCGGGACGCTACGCGACGTTCCGCGGTTGCGATCTGCGCAACGTGGACCTTTCTGGGGCGTACCTGTACCGGTCTGTCATCGTCGGCGACCCACCGCCATCAGCCCGCTTGACCGGTGCGACTCTCGACGGTGCGAACCTCACCCAGGCGTACCTGGCGGCAGATATGACCGGGGCGTCCATTCAACACGCCTGGGCAACCTACGCCCGGATCAACCAGTCCATCCTCGCCGACGCCGACCTGCAAGGCACTTCCCTGTTCCGGGCGAGCGCCGTGAAGACCGACTTCACGGGTAGCCGCCTCGGTGGGCAGCGCGGTCTCTTATTTGCCGACCGGTGTGCAGGTCTCGCCACAGCACTGGGCGACGCCGATCCGGGAGCGAAGAGGATCGGCGAGCTGGTCGACGATCTCACCTCCCTCCTGGCGCGCGACACAGGTAAGTCCACCTGACATCAGGAAGCCAGACACCGTGCGGGCGGCGGCGCAGGGTTCGCGCCGCCGCCCGCCGGACCAGATCTTCCACCGCGAGAGGGAGTCGACCCATGCCTGTCGAGCACTACACGTCCGTAGCCAAGGCGCGTCCGCGTTTGAGGGAACTCTGGTGTACCGGCCGGAGCATCGGCTCCGTCCACACGCTCGGCGCACTGCATGTCGCGCACGGCGAGGTGATCAAGCGGGCGGCAGGGGAGAACGAACACACCATCGTCACTGTGTACCCGAATCGGATCCAGCTCTTCCCCGGCAGCGTGTACCAGTACGACCTCGAAGAGGACATTGCCTTCGCCGAACACTGTGGCGCCGACATCGTGATCTCGTCGGACGACACCGAGATGTACCCGCCCGACTATTCGACCTACATCGACCAGGGCGACCGTGCTCACCGCCTGAACAGCTCCGTATTCGACTACGCCTCACGTGGCCAGGTCACCGGAGCGATCCGATGGATCTCCCTGTGCCGCCCGACCGCGAGCTACTTCGGGATGAAGGACATCGAGCAGTCGCTCCTTGTCCAGCGCGCCGTCAAGGACCTGCTGATCGACTGCGACATCCGCCACGTGCCCTGCGTGCGCTACCGCGACACCGGCGTACCCGTCTCCTCACGGCTCCGATTCCTACCGTCCGAACGACTCGTTGAAGTCGGAGCGGTCTATCACGCGCTCGAGAGCGGGCGGCGACTGATCTGCGACGGCGAGACGAAAGCAACGGTCATCGTCGACGCAGTCCGGGAGCAGCTCGAGGCGGCCCTGACGACATTCCAGATCCTGTACGTGACGGTCGTCGATGCCGAGACCTTCGTTCCCTTGGATCGGGCCAAGCCGCCTTGCATCCTTCATGTCGCGATCACTGACGGCACGATCACTCACTTCGACGGACTCTGCCTGCGAACTGAACAAGAGCTTGCGGAGTCTCCCGAGGTGATCTGGATCCCATGACGTACAGGCTCCTCATCGGCCTGCCGAGCTTCAACGAGGCAGACACCATCGCCAAGGTCGCCAGCGACATCGACCAAGCACTGCTGAGACTGCCGTTTCCTGTCGATGCGCTACTCCTCAACTGCGACAACGCCTCGATCGATGGCACCACAGACCGCTTTCTGGCGACCACCACTCATTTCCCCAAGCGTGTCGTCATCACCGAACACGCTGCCGGCAAGGGAACCAACACCGTCGCCATCCTCCAACACATGATCGATGACGGGTTCGACGCCGTGATCTCCGTCGACACCGACCTCGCCGAGGTGCCGCAGGAATGGATCCACGGCCTCACTAAGGCTCTACACGAAGGAGCCGACTACTGCTACCCCATTCGCCCTCCACGCTGGAACGGCGGCGACCTCACCTACCACCTCGCCTACCCGGCGCTCGCCGGCGTCTTTGGCGTCGATCTGCGTGAACCGCTCTGCGGTGATGTGGCACTGTCTCGCCGTGCGGTTCAACAGGTGCTCGGTGAGCAGTGGACCACTGGAGACCTGCGCTACGGCGCTGATTTCCTCATCGCATCGCTCACCGCGACGGAGGCGTGGACTTGTATCAGCCTGGGTGCAAAGCGTCGAAACAAGCTACGCAGCTTCTCAGGTGTAACCGACGACGACTACCGAATGGGCGGGAAGTTCAGAGAGAACGCACTGAGCGTCCAGCATCGAGCCCGAGCGCGAATCGCCGCCGGGCCGCCACCGACAAGGCTTGTGCCGATGGGTGTCCAAACTCCGGTCGACTCGGCATTCAAAGTCCCTGCTCGCGACTGTGACATCGACAGACTCGCTCGCGGGACGTTGAGTCGCCTTCTGCACGATCGCGACGAACATGGTTTCTTGGCGTTCCCACCGCACATAGCCAGCATGTTGATCGACTTCGTGGCGGCGGGTGCCGAGCGCGGGTTGCCGTGGCCGCTCTGGCGTGACGCCCTTGCCTCGTGGGTCAGCCCCGAAGTGATGGGCAACGGTGTAGTGGCCCCAGTCGACCTGTTGGAGACGCTCTTCCTCAGCAGGGTGGTGGGACACCATCGCGAGATCGCGGGCGAGCCGGACTGGTACCAGACCGTTGTTGATCAGGCGCAGGACTTCTTCGATCACCGGCAGCATCTATGGCCCAGCACCTAGAATCGTCCGCGGCCCTCACTCCTCGCCAACACGCGGTTGGTAGAGGTGGGCCATCGCCCGACCAACGACCGGGCATCACCCCGAGATTTGAACCTGGAGCACCCGAATGACCGAACAGCTGGTTCGACCTGACCCGATCAGCGGCTTCCCTGAGTGGTTGCCCGAGGTCCGGCTGGTCGAGCAGCATTGGCTCGACAGGATCCGCCAGATCTTCGAGAGCTACGGCTTCTGTTCCATCGAGACTCCGTCGGTTGAGCGGCTCGACGTGCTGCAGTCCAAGGGGGAGACCTCGCAGGAGGTGTACACCCTCCAGCGGCTCCAGGCCGATGCGAAGGATCAGACCGATGCCAGCCTCGGACTGCATTTCGACCTCACTGTTCCGTTCGCGCGGTACGTGGCCGCGAACGCCGGCAGGCTTGTCTTCCCCTTCAAGCGCTATCAGATCCAGCGAGTCTGGCGTGGTGAACGACCGCAGGAAGGCCGCTACCGCGAGTTCACCCAGTGCGACATTGACGTCATCGGCCAGGATGACGTTCCGCTGCACTTCGACTCCGAGCTTCTGCGCATCGTTGTCGAGGTCCTCACTGCTCTGGATCTGCCGGCCTGGACGGTCAACGTCAACAACCGCAAGGTGCTGCAGGGCTTCTATGAGGGCCTCGGCATCCACGACACGATGGCTGTCATCCGTGTCGTCGACAAGATCGACAAGATCGGCCCAGAGGCCGTTTCCGATCTCCTGTCGTCCGACGTCGGCCTTACCGCCGACCAGGTTTCTGCGACCAGGTCGCTGGCACTTATCCGCGGCACGGACTCAACCGTCATCGACGAGATCCGAGCCCTGGGCGTGAAGTCGGACCTTCTGGAAGAGGGTCTCGTCGAACTCGGGCAGCTCCTCGATTCGTTCGCGGACCTCCCGGCAGGCACCGTGACGGCCGACCTGTCGATCGCACGCGGTCTCGACTACTACACGGGCACCGTGTACGAGGCCAAGTTCCTCGACTGGCCCGGCTACGGGAGTATCAGCGCTGGTGGCCGCTACGAGAATCTGACAGGCAGCTTCACAAGGAAAAAGCTTCCGGGTATCGGGCTGTCGATCGGCCTGACACGGATCTTTGCCAAGCTCGTCGCCGAGGGGCTGATTGAGACCGGTCCGAGCAGTCCTACTGACGTCCTGGTCGTGGTGCCCAGCGACGATCGACGAGTTGACGCTCAGTCCGCTGCAGCCACGCTGCGGGGACGCGGCCTGAACGTCGAGCTGTACCACCAGGCAGACAAGATCGCCAAGCAGCTCAAGTACGCCTCCCGCAAACGGATCCCGTTCGTTTGGTTCCCGCCCTTCGAGGACGGCAGGGACCATGAGGTCAAGGACATGGCCTCGGGGGAGCAGTCTGTCGCCGACCCTGCTGCCTGGTCCCGGGCCTGACGGTTACTCCAAGGCGGCAGTGTGGAGCGCGTGCAGCAGGTTCGGATAGTCCAGACCTGCTGCACGCATCACCTTGGGGAAGACGCTGCTGTTTGTCATTCCTGGAATGGTGTTGACCTCGTTGACGAGGAGCTTTCCAGTCTGCTGGTCGAGGAAGAGGTCGACCCGAGCGAACACGTCGCAGTTCAGAGCCCGGTAGGCCGCTTCGGCGAGGACACGAGCCTCCTCGGTCGTGGCGCTGTCGAGGTCAGCGGGACAAGTGAACAGCGGATTGCCCACTGCGTACTTCTCCTCGTAGGTGTACAGGTTCCCGACAGGGCGGCATTCACCTGGCGAAGACACGATCAACGAGTTCCGGCCGACGACCCCGACTACGAGTTCGCGGTGCTGGACGAGTTGTTCTACGACCACACCCTCGTCGTGCACCAGGGCGCGCTGCAGGGCGGTTCGAACGTCGTCGGGCGTATCAACTCGGCTGATCCCGACGCTCGACCCACCGGACTGCGGCTTGACGAACCACGGCGGCGGGCCGACGTGCTCGACCAGGCGCTGCAGCAGGTCGGGAGCCTCGGCGTCGGCACGGGGCACAACCATCCCGCGGGTCACGGGAATTCCCGCATCCGCGAGGACCGACTTCGTCCGGGCTTTGTCCAGGCAGTCGGAGGAAGTCTGTGGACCACATCCGATCAGGCGCAGGCCAGCCGTCAGAAGCATCTGCTGAAGTGTGCCGTCCTCGCCCCAACCACCATGGGTTACAGGCAGCACCAGGGGAAAACCGGCAAACGCATCAACAGGCAGGGCCGGGTACGACATAACTGGCCCCGGCGCAGCCTGGAAGGTTTCGTGACCGGGTACCCGTCTCTGTTCCGACTGTTCCCAGAGCAGGCGCAGGGCGCCCGGGCCGACGTGCCATGTCCCGTCGCGGCCTACGCCAACCGGGAGGAGGTTCCACCCCAGCAACTGAGCGTTCTCCAAGACGCCCCGGGCACTGGCCAGGCTCACCTCGTGCTCGGGAGACGGCCCTCCGAAGACCACACCTACACCTGCAGTACCCATATTTCTCCGCCCTGAAGCTTCACGGGACCTCATGATGCTGATGGCCCAATTGTCCAGTCTGCTAGTTCGACCACGGAGGCGCCGTGCACCAGCGACCACAACACCTGACGCTGCCTCGAGGGTTCGACGACGTCTCCCCAGAGACCACGGAAGTCCGGCGACGACTGCAGAACGAATGGCTCGACCTGTGCGGTTCTCACGGCTATCAGGCGGTAACGCTTCCTCCGGTCGGGTTTGCTTCGACCTTCAGTGACAGCCATCACGCGGGGGAGAACCGGACCTACGAATTCGACGACCGCCGGGGGCGCCGGCTTGCGTTGGCCTCGGACAGCCTGCCCGCGGCGCTTCGGCTCGCTACCGCCAGGGATCTGCAACGTCAGCGCGTCAGCTACGCCGCACCCGTGTTTCGGTACGAGCGTCGTCCCCGCAGGCACTTCCACCACCTCGGACTCCTTGACGTGGCCGAGAAACCGACCGGGGACGATGACCGCTCTACCGCACGTCAGATCCAGATACTCGCTGAGTTCGTCGCACAGAGGGTCGCCGCCACCTTCTCGATCACCGACCCAGGGACTTGGCTCACTGCGATGGAGGTGCCGTCTACGGACCTGCTTGATGCCCTTCGACGTGCTCACGCTGCGGACCGACCCGCCCTCGCTGCCGGCATCGATGGTGAGCACCACCTCGTTCGCTTGGCGGAGCTGCTTGTCGATGATCCGAGCGCCAGAGGCGCGGAATCTTGGACCGATCTGCCAGATGCGATCCGACGCCGGGTCGCACGGGCCCAGGCACTGGCTGCGGCAGCAGAGTCTGCTGGCGCCACCGCGACAATTGATCTCTCGTCGCTCCATGCCAGCGAGTTCCACGATGCACCGTCGTTCACGATCCGTCCGGCCAACGAGGAACGGCTGCTCGGCGATGGCGGCGACTACAGCGCTTTCGCGCGTCGTTTTCTCCAGCGGCCGGTACGTGTGAACGCGGCAATGGTGGGGCTCGAACGTTTGGGCGACTTGGTCGAGCGAGCAGTGCGACCGGCGGCCGACGTCATGGTGCTTAGCCTCGATCGGAGCACGATCCAGACCGCGGACGAGCTGGGCAGGGCAGTTCGCTCCGCCGGGCTCACGGTTTGGACGGACCACCTGGAACAGTCCATGGCGGCGCACCTGCGAGATGCCGACCGGCTTGGCATCCGAAACGTCATCGCGCTCGGTCTGAGAGACGACGCTGCGACCGCACTCCGCATCCGCGATGAGTATGGCGTTCTGCACGACGTGCCTCGAGATCAGGTGATTCCGTGGCTGCTCGGTTCCCGCTCGCGCAGATCTGCTTGACGATCTTTCAAGTTGCGCTGACCTACTCTGCTTCGACACGGCCTGGCTGACCCTGGTGGATGGTTTGGACGTATGCTTCTCGGCTGAGTTCGACGTGCTTAGAGGGCCGAGGCTGCCACAACGGCAGATCGAAGCAGACTGGCCCCGCGTCAGTCTCGGTCTTGGTCCAGCGCGCTCGCAGACCGAGGTCCGTCCGCGGGTACTCGAGCCCCGCGGCCGTGGCAGCGTTGGTGACGTCGAGCGTCAGCGAGCCCGCCGCGGCCGGGATAGGCCCGTGCCGCACCCACTCGCCAGCCACGAACGTGAACGTCTCGGCGCTCTCGAGAGTGGCACCAGTGCTGCGCCAAACTCTGACTCGCAGCGGGCCTCGCGCGCTCGCGACGGCGATGGCGAGCTGTGCCGGCAGCGGTGACCAGTTCGATGTGTCGATGGCGTCGCGCATGAGCGAGTCCAGCACCGTGGCGGCGCCGTCCTCATCGATCGTGCCGGTTACCTCATCGGCTGCCGAGCGGACCGCCGCGGGGGCGTGGCCCATCGCGAAGCCTCGGGTCGCCCAGGTCAGGGCTTCGATGTCGTTGACGCCGTCGCCGATCGCGACTGTGGCCTCTTGCGGCACTTTCAGCTTGTTCCGGAGCTTCTCCAGAGTCGTCGCTTTGGAGACTCCAGCACCCGTCACGTCGAGCCAGTTCGGGCCTGCCGGCGTGACCGTCATACCCGTCTCGCGTAGCGCGTCCAGGTGCAGCCGGATCTTGGGAGAAGACAGCACGACCCGGGTCGCGGGCGTCGCGCACATGTCCGCGACGGAGGTGCATTTCTGCTCTCCGTTGAGCACGTCCGGGTTGAACAGCCGGTTCACCCGCCATCCCCAACCGGGTTCCTCGACCGCTATGCGAACAGCCGGGGCGAGTGAGGTCGCTTGGCGGATCACGGCCGCGGGGTCAAACAGCCGTGTGCCCGTGAACCGGTGTCCGCCGGGTGCGTTGGGGTCCAGGCGGATCGTGAGCGCGCCGTTGGATGCCACGGCGTGGCCCTCGGCCAGGCCGAGACGTTCGGCGACGGGCAGGAGCCCGGCCAGAGACCGACCTGTGGCGAGTACCAGGTAATGCCCTGCTGCGCGGGCAAGGTCGATCGCCTGGTGCACGTCCTCGGCGATGTGGCCGTCGGGATGCATGAGCGTGCCGTCGATGTCCAGCGCCACCAGCAACGGATTCCTTGCGGGTGTGGCGTTCATGAGGGGACCGCTTCCGCAACGGCGGGTGTCGACGACGTCGTGATCCGTCCGGTCAGCACCGACTTGCCAGGTGCCGCGCCGATCAGCACGCACTGGATGCCGTGCTGTTCGAGTTCGTAGGCAAGCCGGGTGTAGGCGCTGGCAAGCCTCGACTGTCCGGGGACGATGACAGCGGTGGCCCCGCGCAGGCAGGCGGTGTCTGCGATCTGGCTGATGGTGAGCCCGTCGCGGTGGTCGTCCAGGACATCCGCCAGGGCAAGCCCTTCGGCAGATGCGTAGGTGGTTACGAGCGCACGCTGGCTCGCCGTGTCTGTGGCGCCCCGTGCGGCAACGTAGCCCAACGCGATCGGCCGCTGCCGGTTCACAGGGCTGTCCCGGCGAGAGCGCGGACATGGCAATCCAGCCCGCCGACGGACCCGGACCAGTCGGTGACGGCAGGAACCGTCATCGAGTGGTCGAGGCGCGAAGCGAGGCCCAGCTCGCGGGCGATCGTTGCCCCGTCGGCCAGGGCGGACGGCTCGATCCGCAGGCTGCCGCGCATGAGGGTCAGGCCGGCGACACGGTCTTCGCCGAGGCTATCGAGGATGTCGGTGAGCATCGTGACGACGTCACGCAACGATGGTGTGGTGGTCTGCATGATTCGCTCCTGGTTCGACTCATGGGCCCGCGTCGGCGAGGCAGGCTCCTGTTCTTTCCCATCGAATCGGCACGGGGAACCCGTCCATAGGGCGTCGTGGCGTCGATCGTGTAGCAGGCGCGTAGCGCCTGCTACGCCGCGGGGCTTGTTAGTTGCAGGGCTGTAGCGGCCTTGTAGCGTCTTACGCGCAACCCTCCCGGACCGTGGATCCCGGAGCCGGCTACGGATACCGTGGACGTGCCAGACGATCGACCGCGAGCGGCGTTGGCGCCGCGCATCTGGGGGGACGCCATGGGGAAACGCCGCAGCAGATTGTCCGAGCGGCGTCGTGCTCTTGGCCTGACCCAGGAGGCCCTTGCCGCCCGGTGCGACGTCGAACGCACCACCGTCGCGCGCTGGGAGACCGGCTTCATGGAGCCCGGCCTATGGATCCGAGCGCGCCTGGCCGAGGCGCTCCAAGTCACGTTGAAGGACCTCGATGAGCTATTGGCTCTCGGACCTGGCAAGGACGCCGCGGTCGTTGAGGTGTTGCCTGATGGGCAGGAACGCAACGAAGCACGCCTGCTCCTGGGCCAGCTCGCCTCCGTCGCTATGGCACCTGACCAGGGCGCCGATCCGGCATGGGCTGAGCCTGTTGAACGGCTGATGGCGTCGGCCCCGGCACGGATCGGGATGGTCGACGTCGAGCACGTGCAGGCACTGACTGCCGCGATGCGAGCGGTTGACTACGCCCATGGCGGAGGTGCCTGCAGGGACGCGATCTCAGCCCAGGTGCGCTGGTCGCAACAGCTCCTGGCGGCAGACGCGACCGACGAGACGCGACGGCACCTGTTGGTCGCGCTGGCCGACCTGCACAACCTCGCGGGCTGGGCGTCGTTCGACGTCGGAATGTTCTCCACCGCACGCCGTCACTTCGCGCGAGCGTTGCAGCAGGCGCGCCACGCCGGGGCTGACTCGTTGGCTGCGAACATCCTCTACCGGTTGGGACGCCTGCACCTGCACCGAGGCCTGAGCAAGGAGGCACTGCGGTTCTTCCAACTCGGACAGCTCGTCGCGCAGGACTCCTGCGGTGTCACGGACTCGATGCTGTGGGCCAACATGGCGTGGGCCTACGCCTACCTCGGAGACCGCACCAAGATGGACCACGCTGTCTCGGCGGCCAACGAAGCGTTCGGTGGCGCCGACCACGATCAGGCAGCGTCCTGGGTGCGATTCTTCGGCGAGATGGATCTGCACGCGGTGACCGGCGCGGCCCTAACGTCGCTGCCAGACCCGCAAGACCGGGAGATGACGCGCGCGATCGATCTCGTCACCCCCACGGTCGGGCTCCGGGGACCGGAGATGGCGCGCAGCAGGACCTTCGAGCACATCTCGCTCGCCGTGGCGCATCTGCGTCTTGGCGCGTACGACGAGGGAATTGCCTTTGGTCACCAGGCGGTCGACGGGGCGGCGTCGGTTCGGTCCGTGCGTACCATCGACCGGCTCGAACCGCTGCGCGTCGAAGCTGCCGCGCGGCCGCCGCGTGTCGGGGCGGACGAACTCGCTCAGCGCATCACGGAACTGCAACCCGCCGTCTGAGGACAATGACCACGAACACCACCGGTGGCACTAGCGCCAAGCCGAAGCATGTGGACGACATCGGCTGGCCATACGAAGTATTGGCCAGAATCTGCGAGTACATCGGCGCCAACCCAGCCGACGCTCGGCTAATCAAGTTCACCAACAACGCCGTCTTCGCGCTCTCCCGCGACCCGTACGTCGTCCGCATCGCCGGCTCCGACGCCATTTCGAGTAGAGCAGAGAAAGTCGTAGCCGTCGCCGAATGGCTCGCCAAGCACGACATGCCGACCGTCCGTCTTCTCGAAGGTGTCGTACAGCCACTCGCCACGGACGGTCACGCGGTCACCGTGTGGCACAAGGTGACCGACGTCGGACCGCGCCCCACCGGGCACGACCTGGGTCGCATTGCCCGGCGTTTCCATGCGCTCTCAGACGCACCCGATGGCCTGCCTGTTTGGGACCAGCTCGGCACGGTCCGTACGCGCCTGGCTGCTCAAGATGTCCTGACTGACAACGAACGTCAGTACCTCGCTGATGTCACCGACGAGCTCGAGGCGGACCTCGCGGACGTCGACTTTCTCCTGGAGCCCGGTCCTATCCATGGTGACGTGTTCGCGGGCAACCTCATTCCAGGCCCCGACGGGCCCGTGCTATGCGACTTTGACTCAACCTGCACCGGACCGCGGGAGTGGGACCTGACTCCAGCCGCCGTCGGACGGCTCCGTTTCCACTACCCGATCGACTATCACGGCCAGCTCGCCGATGGGTACGGCCTGGACATCCTCGATTGGCCCGGTTTCCCTGTCTTTCGTCGTATCCGTGAGCTTCAGCTCGTCACCAGCGTGCTGCCCGTACTGCGCTCCAGCCCGCGCATCCGGGAGCAATGGCGCTACCGGTTCGACACCTTCCGCGCCGGAGATATGGATGCGGTCTGGACTACGTACAGCTGACCTGCTTTCTAGGGTCGGCGGTGGACGGTCGGCTGTCTGGCCGGCGTGGCTGGGAACTTAAGCGGGTGTGTCGCGCGGCATATACGGACCAGGATTTGGGGAATCAGCAGGTTTCGAGTGGATGCGCTGGCCTTGGCGACTGGTGCAGCGACCGTGGTGGGGGTTGTCTACGTTGGTGGATTCGGCCGAAACAGTGGAGCGGTTTGTCGCTCGCGATCTCAGACAGGTCTGGGCACGACACTGTGTGACGGGCGAGGCGGTGTTCATCGCTCCGGGCACGGCTTCTGCGGTCCGGGAGATCGCGAAGGCAGAGTGGAGCTGCCTGGTCCCTGGGTGTGACGCGCCGATCTCGACTCGTGGCGGCTCAAGGCGTGACCACTTCTTCCACGTCGCACGGGTCGAGCATCCCGGTGGACCAGAGTCTGTTCATCACCTGGCGGCCAAGGCGATGCTTGCTCAGTGGGCATCCGCCAAGTTGGGCGACGATGCGCAGGTTGTCGAGGAGCAGACGATCAAGAACGTCGAGCTGGAATTGAACCGTCGGCCCGATGTGCTGGTGACATGGAACGACGGGCGACGTGTCGCACTCGAAGTCGAGTACAAGCGGTTCCCACCGGCTGCTTGGCGATCCAAGCAGGACGACTTAGATCGCGACGCCGTCACGTGCTCATGGCTAATTGGACATACACGGCTTACCACCGACGCGGCAGACCCAATCTTAGTTCGGGTCCCCGGCCTCGCCGGGACCCTTGCGGCCGCAGGCCGTCATCCCTTGGTCGTCAACCCGGTCACCCGGCAGATCGGGACGTTGGCCGTCAGCGATCACAGCAAGGCTCTAAGCGAGTGGACCTACTTGGCACGCCTTCACATCGACGACCTGGACGACTGCGACCTCGACCCGGACGCCGGATTGGTCACGCCGGCAATGCGGCAGATCGAAGAAGCGAGAAGGAAGGCGCTGGCTGCTGAGAAAGCGCTCGAGAAGATGCGTTCCAACGCCCGGCGAGGTAGGTGGTACGAGTACGAGCGCCGCTGGGAGCTGTCGCCCGAGCGCAAGAGAATTCTTGGTCGGTGGGGAAAGATCCCGACGCTGCTGAATTCTTCCGGAGAAGGCGGCGACTGCATCCACGCCTCACCCGTGCATTGGCGCGCGATCCTGTACGAAGCGCACGTGCACCGTCAGCCGTGGGCGCACCAGTTCACGATCGGCGACTGCTACGACACACTCAACGACGCGTCCGTCGGATGGAGCGGCAGCACCTCGGACCGGTACCGCGCCATCACCTCGTTCCTCAATACGCTCGAAAGAGCTCGATTGATCGAGCCGGCGGGCAAGTACGGCTGGCGCACATACCGAGACCTCAACTGGTGGCTACGCCAGGAAGCCGTGTCCCCACCTTCGTCACAAGACGAGCCCACCCAGCAGCCTTACGAGGCGGCGCACATCCAGTACACGAAGCCCAGCCCCTGGTGCTACGACTGTGATCACGCGATGCCTGCGGACAAAGCCGATTGGGATCCGCACATGGGGCACAACGTGCGCTGAGTAGTGGTCGCCGTAGCACGCATATAGCTCGA
Source organism: Promicromonospora sp. NPDC110617 (assembly GCF_055598465.1). Classification (NCBI taxonomy): domain Bacteria; kingdom Bacillati; phylum Actinomycetota; class Actinomycetes; order Micrococcales; family Promicromonosporaceae; genus Promicromonospora; species Promicromonospora sp. NPDC110617. The sequence continues at coordinate 867,982 of NZ_JBVKBM010000002.1, read as the reverse complement.
CTCAGGTCGACGTTGACTCCGGACAACATTGTGTCAATGCCGACGAGAGCCCAACGAGAGCCCAACGAGAGGTTGAGACACATCGTGACCGAGCAGCACGCGCAGGCAACGCCAGCGATTCCCGAGCCCAGCGTTCTGCGGGAGCAGATAGTTGCTGAACTGATCGAAGTCGGTGCGATTAGCGACCCGCGAATCGAAGCGGCGTTCCGGGCGGTACCCCGTGAGGCGTTCTACCCACCCGACACGCCAGCCGAGCAGCTCCACCTGATCCATGACAAAGGCGGAACTCGTCTCGGCGCCGACAATGCGACGCTGTCCGCGCCGATCCTGCACGCCCGCAATCTCGCTCAGCTTCAGGTCGAACCGGGGATGCGGGTCCTGGAGGTGGGTAGCAGCGGACCGCTCACTGCGCTCCTGGCGCACCTGGTCGGACCGGACGGCGAAGTCGTGGCGGTCGACGTCGACGAGGTTGTCACCGAGCGCACACGCGCCAGCATCGAACAGCTGAGGCTGGCCGACCGGGTCGAGGTCGTCACTGCTGATGCAAGCCTGCCGCTTCGCCGTGGCCTGTTCGACCGAATCATCGCCACCACTGGCACGGACACGATCCCGGACGCCTGGCTCGAGGAGCTCGTCCCAGGCGGCATCCTGGTCGTCTCAGTACGACTCGCGCCGATTAGTCAGCGGGTGATCGGATTCCGGCATCGCGAGGACATCCTCGTCTCAGAGTCCGTCGTGGTCGTGCAGGGACTCGACTACTACGACGAGCTGGAACCGGTGCTCGTCGGGCCGTCCGGTGGCCGCGTGACGTTCCAGTTCGACGACGACGGGACCCCCGACGACTTCGACGTAACTGACGAGGCCCTGGTCGCGCCCGCCGTCGAGGCATGGTCTGGCGTCACCTACATGAACAGGACAGAGTGGGTTGACCTGCTCACCTGGGTTCTGGTCCAGCCTGGAGGCTGCCAGGTCACCGCCGACGACCGCACCGATCTTGGACCAGTCACGACGCTCTCTCCTGGTATCACCGAAGGTGCCTCGTACGCCGTCCTGGCAACCCGACCCGTCCCAGGGCACGACTGCACCGAGATTGGTGTCGTCGCGAAGGGACCCGATGCTGGTCACCTGGCAGGCCGTCTCGTCGAGATCGTCCGTACCTACGACGCCCAGCACCGCGATGGCACACCGGTCTACCGGTGGATCTCAGGGCCCGTGAGCGTCAATGCGCCGCCCTACATCACTGTGCTGCGGCGAACGGATGGCGCCCTCCTGATCACGTGGCCGGGCGAGGTTCGCGAGGACGAGCAAGCACGCATGCTGCGCGAGCAAACGGCCGAGCTCCGCGGCATCGACTCGCTGCTCACGATGAGTCTGGTCCCACTACTCGGTGAGAGGCACCCGAGGGGCCCTTTGCTGCCCGTCACCACCGAGGCCCACCGCGCGGCCGCCGCGCAGATGGGGCGCCATTTCAGGCGAGAAGGTGGGTATGACTACAGCCCATACGACCCCGATGACGATGCCTCACAGCCGCTTCTGATCCTGTCGAAGTACTACGGCACTACGTTCCCCGTCGTGGCAGGCGCGGTCGGGATGAACCAGGACAATGATCGCTGGGCTTTGGCCTGGGTGTGGATCCATCCGTACGAGCGCGGGTTCCGAGGCTCGGGAAGCGCAGGGCTGTTCTCCGTGGTCTGGGACGCGCTCGAAGCACAGTACGGGGAGTTCTACGTCCAAGGCCCGTACTCGGCGGCGATGCGAGCCTTCATGACCCGCCGTGGCATCGATCCGTCGCGCTACGCGAGCGGCACCTTCGACTAGGGGATCTGAGCCGTCCTATCAGCCCGATGGACGGTGGTCCGTTAGCCACTGAGCTCGGTCGTTGATTTGGTCGCCGCCGCATTGGTAGCCGTGCGCAGCTGCTCGCCAAATCCGCCAACGGCAGCAGCATTCATAGAGCACGAGGCCGTCCATCCCCCGACCCCGGGATGGGCGGCCTCGTCGCATGCCCGGGAGAGGTTACGCCCCAAGCCGGAGGGATCCCGCTGCCGCGCCCCCGGTACCGCGCGGCACGGGCACACGGCCGACGAGCACGCGACGGCTACGCACGAGCATGCGACGACGTACGCGCGATGGACACAGCGGCGCGACGGACACCGCGGCGCGACGGACGCGGCTGCGTGACGAGGGCAGGCGAGTAGCGGGACTGCGGGTCCCGCGGACCGCCACGACGAAGGCCACACACCTAATGCACAAGCTGTGAGCGGTCCTGAGCCAACACCGAGTTGACCCGCTCCAGCCCTGCTGCGGAGGGGGTGAGGGACATGATGACGGCCCATGTGCTCAGCGCGGGAAGCGGGTACACGTACCTGACTCAGCAGGTCGCCTCGGGCGACGTGCCCCGCGGCCGGGGCGCGTCGCTGACGGACTACTACATGCAGCACGGCAACCCGCCCGGGCAGTGGGTCGGGTCGGGGCTGGACCAGCTCGGGGTGTCCGGGCAGGTGCTCGAGAAGCAGATGAAGTCGTTGTTCGGGCAGGGTCGGCACCCGGACGCGGACCGGCTTGAGGCCGAGGCCCTGGCCCGCGGACTGTCGAAGCAGGATGCGGCGCGCGCCGGCCGGCTGGGTCGAGCATTTCCGGAGTTCAAGGCGCGGGCCGACGACGGGTACAGGCAGGCGTTGGAAGCCGCGTTCGCCGTGTTCGCTGCCGAGAACGATCGTCCGCCGGAGGCGGGGATCGAGCGGGACCTGATCCGCTGGAACGTCGCTCGCGCTCTCGCGCAGCAGGAGCACACGGACAAGGGCGCCTCGGGCGAGCTCTCGGACCAGGACGTCGCTACGTGGTTGGCCAAGCGTGGGCAGCAGCCCCGCAAAGCGGTCGCGGGGTATGACCTGGTGTTCACGCCGTCGAAGTCGATCAGTGTGTTGTGGGGTCTGGGCGATGCGGCGACACGCGAGGCGATCACGAAGGCGCACACCCAGGCGTGGCGGGACACGCTGGCGTGGATCGAGTCCGAGGCCGCGCTCACCCGCGGGGGTGCGGGTGGGGTGCGGCAGATCGACACCCACGGTCTGACTGCCGTGGCGTTCGATCACCTGGACTCCCGGGCCGGGGACCCGAACCTGCATACGCACGTGGCGGTCTCCACGAAGGTTCTCGGTGTGGACGGGATCTGGCGTGCGCTGGACGGTCGGGTCCTGCTGAGTCTGAAGGTGGCGGCGTCGGAGCGGTACAACACCCGCATCGAGCAACTCCTCGTCGAAGTACTGGGCGTCGCGTTCCACACCGAGTCCCGCGGTCGAGGGAAGCAAGGCGTACGCGAGATCGTCGGCATCCCGAAGGCGCTCCGGGATGCGTTCTCTCGGCGGCGTGCTGTGATCCAGGAGTCCTACGAGACCCTCCGCGCCGCCTACCGCGCCAAGTACGGGCACGAGCCTGGCACGAAGGCGGCCTACAGCTTGGGCCAGCAGGCCAACCTGGACACCCGGCAAGGCAAGGGTGCTCCCATCGGGCTACGTCATCGGCTCCCGCAGTGGGCCGAGATGGCGGCGGTGGTCTTGGGCGGTCCGGAGGCGGTGGCGCGGATGCTCGCGCGCGCTCTCCACCCCCGCCCGGACACGGGGCAGGTCGTGGTCGACCAGCTCAAGGACCTGTGGCCCGCTGTCGCTCAGGATCTCGCCGGGCGTGGGATCGCCCGGTGGGCGGTCCAGGACGTCAGGGACGCGGTCGAGCGTCTCGCCGCCGGGCAACCGCGCGCGCAACTCTTCCGGCCGCTGCGGCGGAGGACGACCACCGACCGCCAGACCCAGCTCGCAGACCTGGCAGCACAGGTGCTGGCCCAGGGCGACCTGGTGGACGCCTGCCTGACGAATGTGGCGGGTAAGCGGGCGACGTGGACGACCTACCACCTGCAGGCCGAGGCCACTCGCCTCGCCCGGGAGCACGCCCCTACCGGTACCGACCTGCTCGTGTTGGCCGCGACGATCGACGGGCACGCGGTCGCGGCCAGCCTCGTGATCACGCCCCCGGACCTGAACGAACCCCCGGACGTGATGCGCCGCAGGGACGGCGAAAGCGTCTACTTCGTGCACGGCTCCACCCGGTACACCTCCCTGGCGGTCCTGGAAGCCGAAGACCAGCTACTGACCGGCACCCGTATGTCAGGTGGCCTCGCGATCGACGCGGGCGTGGTGGAGCGCTCGATCGAGCAGGTCCGACTGGACAAGGGACACGTCCTGAACCCAGGGCAGCGGGACCTGGTAACCCACTTCGCGGCCAGCACGGTGCTCGCAGCAGGGATCGGCCCGGCCGGGACCGGGAAGACCACGGCCATGCGCGCCTTCGCGCACGCGGTCCAGGAGTCGGGTGGCAAGCTCATCGCCCTCGCCCCCTCGGCTGCGGCCGCGGAGGTACTTGGTGCGGACCTGGGCGAGGGGATCACCGCGGAGACCGTGGACATGTTCCTCCTGGCCAACCAGGGCGCCGGTGGGGAACGCCTGCGGGAGCGCCTCACGGTGGAGCCGGGGACGGTGGTGCTGGTGGACGAGGCCAGTCTGGCCGGCACCCTCGCCCTCGCCCAGGTACTGGACATCACCCGACAAGCCGGGGGCAGTGTCCGGCTGCTCGGTGACTCCGCTCAGCTCGGCGCCGTCGCCGCTGGTGGCGCGCTCCGCCTGATCGCGGAGCAGGCGGGCGCGGTCGAGCTGACGCAGATCCACCGGTTCCACACCTACGGTGAGGCCGACGCCTCCCTCCAGATCCGAGTGGGGGACCACCAAGGCCTGGACTTCTACATCACCCGGCACCGCACCCAAGGTGGCAGCGCGGCGGCGATGGCGGAGGAGATGTTCGCGAACTGGCAGACCGACTCCGACGCAGGTTGCAAGACGATCATGATCGCGGCGACCAACACTCTGGTCACCGAACTCTCTGCCCGCGCCCGGCTGCACCGGGTAGCTCGTGGCGACGTCGAGGAAGACGGCATCACGCTGCACGACGAGACCCGTGCCGGGATCGGGGACGTCATCGTGACCCGGCTGAACAACCGCCACCTACGCGCCCAGCACGACAACGGGAACATCGACAGGGGCCGGGAATGGGTCAAGAACGGCGACCTCTGGCGCGTTACTGCCCGTAGTGGTGACGGTACCGTGCAGGCCCGGCACCTGGACACCGGGGCGAGCGTGGTGCTCCCGGCGGACTACGTCGCCGCGCATGTCGAGCTCGGGTACGCGGCGACTATTCACCGGGTGCAGGGCATGACCGTCGACACCTCCCACGCGGTTGTCGGGGTCGGCATGACCCGCAACGAGTTCTACACCGCCATCACCCGCGGTAGGGCCTCGAACCGGGTGTACGTGGAGACCGACGACGTCCTCGACCTCGACCCACACCGCCAGCCGGACCTGGAGCGCGCCGTCCTGAACGCGCTCAAGAGCGTCCTGGACCGCGACGGTGAAGAGAAGTCCGCCTCGAAGGTCATCGAGGAGGAATGGGACTACGCGCACTCCCTGGCCCGGCTGGTCCCGGAGTACGAGGACGCTTACCTCGCGTTCCTCGAACCCGACCGCGCCGGGCGCCTGGGCCAGGCCGTGCGGTCGGCCCTGCCTGAGCGGATGGCAGACCTGGTCCTCGCGGACGAGGCGTGGCCTGCGGTGGCCAAGCGACTGTCGCAACACGAAGCCGCGGGCAGCGATGCCGCGATCGTGGTGCGACGAGCGGTCGAGGGCGGCTTCCAGGGTGCCCGGTCCGTCGCGAAGGTCCTGCACCACCGCATCGGCCTATCCCGACCCCGTGACGATGGGCGGGGTTTGCCGGTCTGGATCACCACGTCGCCCGACACCTCCGACAACATGGCTTGGTCCGACACGCAGCCACTGAGAATCCCCCCGCCCGAGGTCGGGGAACCCGCTTTCACGCGCCCTGCCGAACCGACTGCGGCCGTCGACCCGGCCGTTCGGTCACTGGTTGTCGAGATCACGGGGCACGCGTGGGCGTGGTGGAGCGGGCAACCCACCGCTCAGTCGTGGGCCGCCCGGTACATGGCCGGGCGCGGTCTGGCCGATGCCGAGTGGGGCGTTGCTCCCGCGTCCTGGACCGGGCTCAGCGAATACCTGCAGGCGCTCGGCTATACCGCCGACCAGCTCATCGACGCAGGGGTGGCGACCCGGACCAGGAACGGGCGGCTGATCGACCGGTTCCGGAACCGGATCATCTTCCCCGTTCGTGACCAGGCCGGGCAGGTCGTCGGTGTCACCGCGCGCATCAACCCCGCCGAGACAGACGAACGTGCCCCGAAGTATCTGAACACGCCGGAGACGGCCGCGTACCGCAAGAGCGAGCTGCTGCTCGGCCTCGACCCTGCCACCATCGGACGCCTTGCCGCCGGGGCGCGCCCAGTCCTGGTCGAGGGCCCCACCGACCATGCGGCCCTCCAGCTTGCCGCTGCTGACTTGGCTGAGCGGACGGGTCTCGAGATCGTGCCCGTGGCCGCGTGCGGAACCGGCATCACCAGGCAGCACCTCCAGGCGCTGCGTGACGCGTCCGGTCGCGGCCTGACGGATCTGATCGTCGCACTTGACCCAGACACCGCCGGCCGCACCGCCGCCGCGCGCGTGTGGGACATGCTCACCCGCGACGAAGCCACCCAAGCCCGGGCACTGGACCTGCCGGCCGGGACCGACCCCGCCCAGGCCACCATCGACGCCCCTGACGCTCTGGCAACGGCACTCGCCGAGACCATCCCGCTGTCCTGGTTCGCGATGGAACCCAACCTGCACCAGCTCCGGAACCTGGATCACTTCGACCGGCAGATCCCACTCCTGCGCGCCCTCGTCGACCACCTCCACGGCCGTATCGAGCCCGGACAGTGGCCTGCCCTGGTCGAGCACGTCGCCCAGGTCGTGGGCGTGACCGACACGACTTCTCGGGAGCAGCTGTCCACCGGTGACGTGCGCCGGGTCATGGTCGAGCACTACGCGGACCGCCTCCTGAACCAGACATACACTCAGCGTCAGCGGTCGGCCGACCCTGCGCCTGAGGCGAGCGAAGCCAGCGAGGAGCAGCCGCAGAGCGATCCGCTCGTTCAGGCTTGGCTCGCCCGGCAGGCCGACCTCATCTCCACCCGCCTGGACCGATTGGTCGAGCAGGCGCTCCTCGAACGAGAGCTGTGGATGGAAAACATCACGCCCCCTCCGCTACCCGGCGCTGCACGGTACGAATGGGCGGTGGCTCTGCGGCAGGTGCTGGCCTACCGCGACCGCTACCAGATCACCGACCCCACCGACCCGCTCGGGCCCCAAGTTCAGGGCGAACGTGGGGAGGCGTACTTGGTGGCCGCTCGAGCATTGCAGGCCATCACCCCGGCCGAGTTTGGACGAATGACTCAGGCACCCTCGCGTGGTCTGCGGCGCATGGAACGTGTGCCAGCCGTTCTGGCCCAGGCAAGGAGCCGAAGTGAATACCTGCGCCGCCAGGCCGAGGAACGCGCCCGGCAAGACCAAGCAGACCGACAACGCGACCACGAGACCAGTCGCGGCTGGTAGCCCTGCTCAACGGTGACGGGCGGCCCGAACCGGCGTCGTCACTGTGGATCGCGGACGAGCACCGCAGCCCCGGATCGTCGGGTAGCTCCCGACAGCCACCGTTCATGAGGATGCGGAGCGGTCGGTATCAGAGCCGGTGACGAGGTACTACCTCCAGGTGGGCTCGGCGCATGGGTGAGATACAGGGTGAAACCTGGCCTCAGATGCACAAATGTCGCACATGACCATCTGGGGGATCCTACGATCAGTGACTTGCGTCACGTTGCATCCACCGGGTGCTGGCGGACGGTGACCGGCGACGACGTGCAGACACCCCGACGACAGCGGAGGCACGACACGATGACGAGATCTGCGACGACGGTCGAAGGGGACGGGCACCAGCAGACCGAATGCGGGAGTGGAACCTGGTGGGGGGCAAAGCAGTGACTTTCAACGACGCGGCTTGGACGCCGGATGCGAGCCTGGTGCGAGAGGTCGAGGCTCAGTTCGCCAAGACGCTTGCCTCGTACCGGGCACATCCTGCCCTTGTCATCGAGCATGCCAATCATGAGGAGTCGATCCGGACGGGCGGCTATGCGAAGCGCACGCTGCCGGAACTGACTCAGAACGCCGCGGACGCGCTCGCTGGCGCGGGGTCGGATTCCCTGAATGCGGTTAACGGCCACGTGGAAATCGTTCTGGACGAGACGACGGGCACGCTGTACTGCGCCAACAGCGGCCTTCCGTTTTCGGCCAAGGGCATCGAATCCATCACGATGGCGCACCTGAGTGGTAAGCGCGGCGACGAGATTGGACGTTTTGGCCTCGGCTTCAAGTCGGTTCTCGCGGTCTCCGACTCGCCACAAGTGTTCAGCAGATCGATCTCCTTCGAGTTTGGCACGAGGGCTGCCCGGGATGATCTCGCCGAGGTGAACCCCGCGGCGAAGCGATACCCGATCCTACGGACAGCGACCGTTGTGAACGCTCCAGCGGCGTTTGCGGAGGACCCCGTCTTAGCGGACCTCGCGAGCTGGGCGACGACGATCGTCCGTCTGCCCGGGATCAAGGACTTTCAGCAAATCAAGCAGGACATCGAGAACTTCGACTCCGAGTTTCTGCTCTTCGTAACCGCGGTGCGCGAGGTCCGGCTGGCGGTGCTTGGCGCGGATCCGTTCCATATCAGCCACGTGTCGCGAAGCCTCGGCAATGGTGTTTTCAAGATCGAGGCGCCGGGAGGGGCAGGTGCCGAGTGGTTGGTCGCGGATCGTATGCATCGCCCTTCGAATGAGGCTCGTCGTGAGGTCGGTGAGGCGGTCTCCCGCTCCGAGGTCAAGGTGACCGTTGCAGTGCCACGCCGGTATGCCGACATGCGGACCGGACGTTTCTGGTCGTATTTCCCCTTGCAGGACACGACTTCGGCGTCGGCGCTCTTCAACGCTCCCTGGAGCGTCAACGACGACCGCACGACGCTCCTCCCCAACACCTACAACCAGGAAATCCTCCGAACCCTCTCAGAGGCGTTCGTGGACATTTTGCCGCGACTGAGTACCGACGATGACCCGGCGGAGCACCTCGACCACATGCCCGCGCGCGGTCGAGCGAGCGAGGTTCAAGGTTTTGGCGACGAACAGGTCATCACCCACGTGCGCCGGATCGCCAGTGACCGCGGCGTGATTCCCGACGTGGACGGCACCCTCCGCCACGCTTCGGAAGTTTTGCCTCTTGACTTCGAGGTGGTCAGCGATCTGAAGCGCGCGGCTGAGATGCAGCAGGGGTGGGCGCTTTCGCCCAACACGGGAAGTGACGCACCCCACTGGTCCTGCTACACGACCTCGACGCGGATCACACGCTTACGCACGCTCTACGCAGCAAGCGCACACACTGGCAAACTGGATATTTCCCGTTCCGAGGAGGACGCAGCACTGCGGCACATGCCGAAACGTGGCCTGCTCTCGTGGTTGCGCGAGTGGGCCGAGGGCGACGACCCGCAATCGGCTGCTAATGCCTTCCGGGCGGTACTTGGCAACCGGGGCGTGTCTGGGATCGAGCACGCGAAGGTCATCCCGACGACCGACGGCATGCGCTCTCCCGCCGATCGTCATGTCGTGTTCCTTCACCAGGAGGAGGGCGTGGAAATCGACAGAGCCGTGTTCGTGGATCCCATGTTCCTTACGGAGCCTGGGATTGAGAAGCAGCTCCGCGAACTCGGGTTTCGCGACCTCGATCCTGAGGCGATCTTGAACGCTAGGCTCGCTGGTCTGTCGGTTACTGCGTCGGACGATGACCTCACCAATGTCTGGGACGCCGCTCTCAACGTGGCCGTTCCGGTGGCGGTCAAGGCCATGCGGGACCATGCGGTCGGTATCAGAGTCCCAACCGTCGACGGCGGCTGGGCTTGGCCGCGGCAGGTTCTGGACATCGAGCTGGCGTTCGGCGACGACTTCGGGTCGCGGAGACTGGACCGGCGACGGTGTGTCCCGGACGTGGCGCATCAACTCGGGGTCGTCCGGAGCCCAGTGAAGAAGTTCGCGGTGGAGGACGAGCCCTTGCTCGAGGACTACCGTGACTGGGTCCTTTCCACGGTCAACGCGGCCCGCGGCCCGGGCGATCGTTTAATTGAGCACATCGATCTGACACCCGGCGAGGGTCCCGGCCCGTTCTCGGTCCTCTTCATGCTTCGTGACGCGGATGCGCCGGAGAAGAGCCGTGCAGCATGGACGATCGCGCTTCTGGCGGCCGGTGACCAACAGTGGATCTGCGAGGACACCGACACGGGCCGCACGTACCCGATCGTCTCTCCAGCTCGATGGGCTGTCGCGCAATCCGGGATCGTCCAGACCAACCGTGGCTTTCGAGAGCCAGCGGAGACGGTCGCGCCGTCGCTGTTGCGGTTCGAATCACTCCTGCCACTGTTCAGGGGGCCTCGTGAGGTCGCCGAGGCGCTTGGCTTGCCCGATGACCTGGCTGCCATTCCGCCGCGGGTGCTCCGGACGGCACTCGAGGCCCCGTTGTTCCTTCCGGCGATCAAGGACGACGCTCTGGTCGAGTTCGTGGTCGCAGCGACTCGGTTGGGCTGTGGCGGCAGCCCGGCGATGACCATCCCCGCGAAGGTTGGGAAAGCGATCGAGCCGCGTGCCCCGCGTGATGTTTTCGTCGCCGTCGACGATGAGGAGGAAAACTATCTCTCGACCCGGCGGCGTCCATATCTCCGGACAACGGAAGCGGGAGCCAAGGAGCTGCTAGATATCGTGGGGTGCCGCAGCTTTGCGGACAGCTTCGACTTCACGATGACGATTGACGGCCTGCGGGATCGGCAGCCAATTTTGGATGTCTTTCCTGGCCTGCACAATACGGTGGCCGCTGGAAGGGTCGGCGGAAGCACGGTCACCCGTGCCCTGGTGCTCCAAAAGCGTGTAACGACACCGGAGGGCAACGAGGACCAGCCCCTCGATTTCCACCTAGAGGGAAGCGATCTGGTCGTCCGTGGTGACGCCGATGACCATATGATGCTCCGGCTCGTCGGAGAGGCATTCAGCCTGGGGTTCGACAATGCGCAAATCGACAAGATTCTCAAGGCGGGCCTCGATCTTCAGCGTGAGCAGCAACGTCTCGAAGCACGCGCGGCTACGACGGACGCGGACCGCCTCGCGGTCTACTTCGGCGACCACGACCTCAAGGAAGCTCTCCCACCGGGACTGTGGTCCGCACTGGAGGTGCAGGGGTTGGTCAGCAAGAAGACGTCCGTGGCGGAGCTGTTCCTCACCGTCTACGGCGCCGACGCTGTGCAGAGCCTGCGGCAACGGTTCCGGAGCGAAGGATTCTCCGACGTGCCGGACAAATGGGCGGGCCTCCCCGCGGCGGTTTCTTGGGTTCGTAAGATGGGATTCGGCCAGGAATTCGCAGGTCAGCGGATCCAGTCGCGTCCCGACGAATTCGTTGTTCCGGGTGCAGTGCGGCTCCCGGACCTGCACGACTACCAGAAGAAGATCAGTGCCGAGCTGCGTGACGTCCTAACTCGGCCGATGCCGAACGGCCATGCGCAAAAGGCGATGGTCGAGCTTCCGACGGGGGCGGGCAAGACGCGCGTCGCGGCCCAGACTAGTCTGCGCCTGTTCGTCGATGATGAGCTATCGGGCACGATTCTTTGGATCGCCCAGTCGAGCGAGCTCTGCGAACAGGCCGTACAGACATTCCAGGAAATATGGCGCTACCTCGGCGATGTACGGCCATTGACAATCGGTCGGCTCTGGCAGGGCAACCGTGTCAACGAGCCTGAAACCGAGCATGCAGTCGTCGTTGCGACGGACGCCAAACTTGAGGAAGTCCTCGACCAGCCGGAGTACGACTGGCTGCGGAAGGCGACGGCCGTCTTCATCGATGAGGCCCATCGAGCCGGGGGGTCGAAGCGGTACAAGCGTCTGCTTCGCTCTTTGGGAATCGACGGTTACAACTGGGAACGTCCGCTTGTCGGGCTCTCGGCGACACCCTTCAAGGGTCGAGTCGAGGCCAACAACGAGCAGACGAAGGAACTCGCGGCAAGGTTTGGTACGAAGCGGCTGGCGGCCTTCGAGACGGACGCGTACCGACAACTTGTGGGGCGAGGTGTCCTGGCGAGTGTGAAGCACGAGGTGCTGCCCGGTATCGACGTATCACTCGATCGGGACGAGAGAGAAGCGCTCAATTCGAACGGTTTCATCGACCCCCGGGTCTACGAGCGCATCGGTGGCAGTGGGGCTCGCATGAAGGTGCTTGTCGACCACATCATGGGCGTCCACGGCGATAACCCAGAGTGGCCGATCCTCGTTTTCACGCCCAGCGTCCTGTCGGCCCAGGTGCTCGCGGCCTCCTTGCGCTACCGGGATGTTGACGCGGCATCCATCAGCGGCACGACCGGGCGGCAGCAGCGTCGTGACGTAATCCGGAAGTTCAAGTCCGGCGAGATCAAAGTACTTGCCAACTGCGACCTCCTTGTCCAGGGCTTCGACGCCCCAGGGGTTCGGGCCCTCTACATCGCTCGCCCTACCTTCAGCCCGAGCGCCTACATACAGATGGCAGGCCGTGGCCTGCGTGGGCCGAAGAACGGTGGCAAGGAGGAGTGCCTCATCGTCGATGTTGAGGACAACTGGGGCGCCAGTAACGACATCATGCTCGGCTACCACGAGTACGAAGAACTCTGGAAGGAGCAGCGCGGATGATCCTTGCTCCCTCCCTGGAAGACATCGAACGGACTTCGAAGAGCGGCGCGGAGAGAAAGGTTGCCCGCCTGCTTCGCGACATCGACGGTGACCCGGAAGCAGTCGCGTTCTGGTCCCGGGCGTTGCGTTCGCACGAGTACAAGCAACAGTCCGAGGCGGACTTCGTGATCCTGTGGCGCGGGGTCGTTGTTGTCGTCGAGGTCAAGGGCGGCGGAGTGCGCAAACACGAAGGCGTCTGGTGGTCTGTCGACAGGCGCAACGACTGGCATCGCCTGAGAACGTCGCCCATGGAGCAGTCGCGGTCCGGCATGCACGCCCTGCGCAAGATCCTCCACGAGGATGGCCTCGGCTGGTTTGCGAGCGAGGCCGTCGTCATGACTCCCGACATCTCGTCTCCGCCCGCTGACCCCGAGTGGTTGTCGACTCACTGGCTCGCCAACGACAGTATGAGTGCGCAAGGCATCGAACAGGCCCTGGAGACCATCTTCGCCAAGCGGCGCCAGGCGCCAGGTCGGACAAAGGTCGCCCGACTCGACGAGCTGCGCACCCGGCTCTTCGGCGAGTTCACCCGGATGCCGGTCATCGACGCCCAACGCGGGGCAGTTATCGAGGAACAGACACGAGCGACTGCCGGTCAGGCTCGGGTGCTTGCCGCCCTCGCCCGCAACCCACGTGTGCTCGTCTACGGTGGTGCTGGCACAGGCAAGTCACTTGTCCTCGTCGAGGCAGCCAAGCAGGAGGCCGACCGCGGTCGGTCCGTTCTGGTCACGTTCCGGTCTCCGGAACTTGTGCGGTTCTTCGCGCCGCACCTAGATGGTCATGACGTCGATGTCATTGCGTTCGATGACCTGGCTGAGTCCATCCCGTATGACGTTGTCTTCGTCGACGAAGCCCAGGACATGATGAACCCCGAAGCCATGGATCGTATCGACACCGTCATCGCTGGCGGCCGCGCCGGCGGACGCTGGCGGATGTTCCTCGATCCCAACAACCAGGCGCACGTCGACGGCGGCTACGACGAAGACGTCGCCGAACTCATCAAGGACGAGGCCGTTGAGGTCGAGCTCGACCTCAACGTCCGTAATACGAAGGCCATCGTCCAAATGGTCCAGCAATACCTCGCCGCTGACGTCGGCGATCCCGGCATAGTGCACGGCGAAGGAGTCGCCTGGCGTACGACGGGTGGTACAGCGACCGTGGCCGAGGCGAAGAGCCTCGCAAAGGAACTGGTCACCAATGGAGCGGATCGGGACAGTCTCTGGATCATTGACGTCCGCTCGATCGAGGCGCCGCACGCCGACGGTGGGTTCACCGTCACCAGCCCGCGGTACGCGAAGGGTTTGGAGGCGGAGCATGTCATCGTCTGCAACCTGCCCCAGCAGTTCGACGACGCCGGGACCGCTGCCTTTTACGTGGCCGTAACGCGCGCACGAGTGGCGCTGCATGTTGTCGTCTCCAAGGACGACCGGAAGCGGTTGCAAGATCTAGTGCGCCGCGGGAAGGAGGACCAGTGAGCAGGACCCCAGCGCAACAGGTTGTCCTCGCGCACCTCCGGTCCGCATACATCGGGCCAGAGGGCGGTGCCGACGAGGTCGTCACCAACCCTCCGAACCGGCAATACACCATCGGCATGCTCTACCCCACCGACCCACCGGACCGGACTGTCGAGCAGAGGCTGGAAGCGGAGCAAGCCGGCGTCGACGAGATGCTCGCCGACGTCGAAGACGGTGACGTCGAGGAGAACGGTGCCGCTGGGCCCGTCGCTGAGGAATGGCGTCCCGCCTCCACGGCGATCTCATTTGTCACCAACCGCCAGTCGACCACAGTCCGTTTCGCTGGCGCTTGCTATGAGGCGTTGGAAGACGACGGGCCGGCCCGATGGCGCCGACGGGCATTCGAGGTCGATGGGCTGGAGCTCTCACGCGAGCTTCCGCGGACGCTGTACCAGGTCGGTGAGATCGAGTGCGAGATCGGCTCCCGCTGGCGCGAGTACGGGGATGACTGGCTGGTCACGGTCTACGTGAGGTCCCTCGCGGAGGGTACTGGCGACGGCCGGCTCGACGTCGTGCGCACGCTCTACCAGGTCGCACTCGAGGTGATGCCAGCCGACGGGGGAGCGATCCTCGAGTACGACACCAGCCGGAAGTTCGACTTCGACGACGAGACCGCGGAACTCCGCCTGCGCTACAGCAACCGAACCGTCTACGCCGCCGGACATGGCATGGCAGCCGACTGGGAAGTGACCGGTGACCGGTGCACTCGCATCTGGCTTGATCCCGCGCCGTCGTTCGTCGTACCAGCGATCGAGACGACGGGATTCGAGGAGGGAAGTCCGGAGGCAGGCGCCCTGAGCCTGGAGCATCTCTCTCGTATCGACATCGAGACCGGCCATGTCGTGGCGTCGCTCGACGCGTTCGTCGTCGCATTCACCGGGTGGGTCGAGAAGCAGGAAGCCAAGGTCGCCGGTTTCGGTGACGACGAGAAGGTCGCCGAGCGGATCGTCGAGCGGTCACGCGCCGCAGCAGAACGAATGCAGGCAGCCGTCGACCTCCTGCGGCACGAGGACTCGGCGACACTGCGAGTCGCCTTTGCCCTCGGGATGAAGGCGATGCGCCTCCAGATGCTTCAGGGCCGACCTGGGCGGGAGCCGAGCTGGCGCCCGTTCCAACTCGGGTTCCTGCTGGTGTCCGTCGCGTCTACCGTCGATGACGGGCACGCTGACCGTGAGTTGGTCGACTTGATCTGGTTCCCGACCGGTGGTGGGAAGACTGAGGCTTACCTCGGCCTCGCAGCGATCGAGATCTTCCGACGCAGGCTCGTCTATGGGACGGCGGGTGGGGGTACTGCCATCATTACGCGGTACACACTGCGGCTCCTGACTGCCCAACAGTTCCAGCGCGCCGCGACGCTCATCTGTGCCATGGAGCTGCTCCGGCGACCGGGCTCCCATGCTGATCCACGAGTACAAGGGTTGGCCCCATTCAGCATCGGGCTCTGGATCGGCAACGAGGCCACCCCTGGAACCCACTCCGAAGCGCGGGACGCGCTGAAACGGCTCTACAAGGCAGCCCGTCCGGAAGAAGCAAACAAGTTCCAGGTCGAGAGTTGCCCGTGGTGCGGAACGGGCCTGTTGCCAAAGGCGGGGTCCTCCGACGAATCCGCTTACGGCGTGCGACGGCTCGGCAACGAAGTCGCCGTGTACTGCACGAACACTTCGTGCGAGTTCCACCAGGAGCTGCCCGTGCTTGTCGTCGATGAGGCAATCTATGCAGATCCGCCCACGATCCTTCTTGCAACCGTGGACAAGTTCGCGCGGCTCCAGTTTCGACCCGAGGCGGGCCGCCTGCTCGGGCTCCAGACTGCATTCAGACAGGCGTCGCTGATCATCCAGGACGAACTCCACCTGCTGTCCGGTCCACTTGGGACGACCGTCGCAGTGTTCGACGCCGTGATCCAGCAGCTCCTTGCGCTGGGCGGCTCCGCACCAAAGGTGATCGCGTCGACGGCGACGATTCGTGCATCGGAGAAGCAGGTGCAAGGGCTCTACGGACGCCAGGTCGCCCTCTACCCACCGGCGGGCCTCGACGACGACCAGACCTTCTTCTCGCGGCCCGTCAAGTCCGGAGAGGGACGGCTATACATCGGGCTCATGCCGCAGTCACTGTCACAGATGTCGGCGGTCGTCGCGGCCGCATCGCCTTTGCTGGAAATCCCGGAGGTCGTAGGGGCAGCAGGGGACGCATGGATGCCACGTGATGCCTACTGGACGGTCGTCATGTACCACAACAGTCTGCGTGAACTTGGCCGGACCGGCACGCTTGTCTCTGACGACGTGAATGCTCGCCTGGGCGCGCGGGCCCAACGGCTCGGACTGACATTGCGGAACGTCCGTGGCGACAGGGTGCTGGAGCTAACGAGCCGGCGTGGCCCCGAAGAACTCCCCAAGGATCTCAAGGCCCTCAAGAAATCTGTCGATGACAGTGACGAGGCGGTCGATGTAGTGCTGTCATCCAACATGCTTTCCGTGGGCATCGACGTCCCACGCCTCGCGCTCATGCTGATGGTGGGACAACCCAAGACGACTGCGGAGTACATCCAAGCCACCAGCCGCGTCGGGCGAGGTGACGTGAAGGGAGTGGTGACGACGCTGTTCCGGTCGAACCGGGCACGCGATCGCTCCCACTTCGAGACGTTCCGTGCGTACCACGAGACGCTCTACCGAAGCGTCGAGCCGACGAGCGTCACGCCTTGGTCTCTCGCCTCGCGCGAAAGGTCACTCGCAGGTGCCCTCGTGGCGCTACTACGCCACGCGATCCCCGAGCTCGCGGCGAACGACGCTGCGGGACGATTCGATCTCGATGGGGCGATGTCTGGGCAGGTCGAGATACTCGCCGAGCGCTTGCTTGCACTCGTGGAGCGGTCCGAGCACACCGAGGTCGAGGAGACCCGCGAAGAGGTCGACCGCCTCCTCCGCGACTGGGATCGCCGCGCACGAGACGCCCGGGACGCCAAGGAACCGCTGCGCTACGAGCGGAAGACCGTCCAGGACTCGGCGCTACTCAAACGCTTCGACCAGCCCGGCGAGGGTTGGGTCGTAGGCGACTCCATGCGATCCGTGGAACCCAACGTCGCCATCGAGATCCGTGAACCGTCCGAGGGAGGTCCCAATGGATCCGATCAAGCATGACCTGCGTCTGTCCGAGACCGTCTCGCCATTCGGAGTCGGTGCTGTCGTCGACGTCCGGGGCGAGTCGCTCATCGCCCCAGACACGTCGTGGTGGGAAAAGAAACCTTGGCTCGTGATCAGTTGCGAGCGTCTACTCGCCAGACTCGGGCCGGGTGTCCTGCAGCAGGCACCGACGCATGCCGGCAGGGTCGCGAAGGAGACCGAGGGGTTACGGTACTGGCGATTTCCTCAGTGGCGGTTCTGTGAGCGATGCAGCCGTCTGACACGCTTCACTAGCTCGAACAAAGGCAAGTGGTCGAACACCTGCAAGGACTGCAAGGGACATCTCGTGCCGATGCGGTACGTCGCCGTCTGCGACAAGGGCAGCCACATCCAGGACATCCCTTGGTTTATGTGGGCACACCGGGGCAACGCCACCGAAATCACTGACGAAGTGCGGCACTGCCATGCTCACAAAGAACTCAGGTTCGAGCGGTCGGCGAATGCCGGCGAAGGTCTGGGGTCACTGCGCGTCGTCTGCAACGGGTGCAAGCGGGCCCGGCCATTGTCCGAGCTGGTCACGGCCGACGCACTCCAGCGCGACGGGTTGCGTTGCTTCGGCGTTCAGCCCTGGCAAAATCCGAAGGCTGCCAAGGCATGCGACCACAAGCTGGTTGCCGTCCAGCGTGGCGCCACCGGGAACTATATGGCTGAGCAGCTCTCGGCACTGGACATTCCCGAGGAAGTGCCAATGTCGGTCACGAAGGCCGACGAAATTCGGGAGCATGCCTTCTTTGCGACGATCGTTGCGGACAACGGGGGGCCTCTGGCGGAGATGGCCGCCGAGCAAATCGCAGCCCAGGTCGGTGTCACGCTCGAGGAGGTGCTGGCGGTCGCAAACGACGGACAGCCCGACGGTGACGCCCAACTACTCCTGGACCTTAAGGACGGGGAATGGGCTGCATTTCTGCAGAAGCTCGATGTGCCGGGTAGAGACAGAAGCCCTGGCAACTTCGTCGTTGACTCGTGGCACGTCGAGGACGATACGCATTGGCCCAAGGCTCTGACGGACGTCGTCACTGCAGTCGGACAGGTGCGGCGTGTGCGCGAGGTAAGGGCGCTGAAGGGATTCCGTCGGTACGCACCCGAAGCGGACCTGATACTTGCAGATCTGAGCGGGACCTCCAAGCTCAAACCGGTGTACCCGGCGACCGAGGTGTTCGGCGAGGGAATCTTTCTACGGTTCGACGAGGGGGCGCTCGCTGCGTGGGAGGACCAGCCCGAGGTCCGCGCTCGCGCAGGAGTCCTCGTCGAGCGTCGGAAGAAGAGCTCCTACGCACAGCGGCTCGACGTACCCGAACCGCGTTATATCGCCCTGCATACGATCGCGCACCTTCTCATTCGACGTCTGGCTTACGCGAGTGGGTACTCCTCGGCGTCTCTGCAAGAGCGTGTCTACGCGCACTCCGACCGGCCGGACCGCACAGCGGGGATCCTGATCTATACGGCGGCGGGCGACGCGCAGGGGACACTCGGGGGTCTCGTCAGGCTCGGCGATCAGGACAAGCTGATGCCGCTGCTAATCGCCGCGCTCGACGACGCAGATGTTTGCTCCAACGATCCCGTCTGCATCGAGAGCGACCGCCAGGGCTCATCGAACCTGAATCTTTCGGCGTGTCATGGATGCTCGCTTGTCAGCGAAACGTCTTGCGAGACCGGCAACAGGCTCCTTGACCGACAGCTGGTGCTCGGTGGTGGCAACGTGCCCGGGTTCCTCGACCACGTGCTGAAGCAAATGAGGACCGGGACGCCTTGAAGCAAATGAGGACCGGGACCGCGGCGGTCAAATCGGCTTCTACTACCAGCGTGCGAGGTCGCTCGCGAGGTCGTTGAAGTCCTTGAGCCTGCCCTGGCCTACGACCTCCGACCAGGCGGCCTGTTGTGCATCGCCTCCGGAGTTCAGAACGGCCGTGTGGAGTTCCTGAAAGGCAATGTGGTACGTAGCGTCGACCTCACCCGTTCCACGCGCGATTGAGGCGAGACGGCTCGGAAGGGGCTCCGCAGTTACGGTTACGAGATGCGGTTGGCGACCCCGACGATGACGAATCATCTGGTTGAACTCGTGCCGGATGTTCTGGACTCGGTCCGACCGAATCGTCCACTTGCACGAGACTGCCGCATGGAGGAACGGCACTCCCTGCGAGCTAGAAGCACCACCAAGGCCCACGGTGACGTCAGGCTTGATGAGGTAGTCCTGTCCGACCGACACTCGCAAGTTCGGGTCGGACTGTATGAGCCGGTCGAGTGCTGTGAGGTGCTGGTACTGGGCAAATTCCGTGATTAGCGAGCCACGGTCCACGTCCCACTCGCGGTCCGCGTCATGAGTCGGCAGCTCCGTAAGCAGTCGGTCTCTAACCCAGATTTCGAGGTTCGCACCCGGGTTCCTAGGCAAGTCAGGGGGTATTTCGCCAGACTCGTTCGGGTTCGACATTCCGAGCGCGTCGAGCATCGCACCGCCGAGGCGAAGGCTTGCCAAGGAGTCGACGTCGGAACAGTTCGGGACCCAGGCCCAGCCCGCCTTGTTCTTTGGCCGGCCGTTCTCGACGGGCGACTTCTTCCAGCCTGTGAACGTCAGGATGCTAGAAACCGTCATGCACGGGCCTCGATGTCGATCGAGCGGCAAAAGTCGAGGTCAGGACCGTGTGGCATGGGCACCCGGCAGACGATACCTGCCCGGACGGGCTTCCGGCCACGACACGACAAACCGGATACTTCCAGTGTTGTCGATTCCGCGTCGAGCTCGAGTCGGAGGAGCTCGTTGCATCTGTTCGCGCTCTCTTCGCCATGCTGTTGATCCCGACGGTTCGTAAGGATCTTCCGCCTGCCGAAGCGATCACAACGGCGCTGATGCTCCGATCCTGGGCCTGAAGGCCCGATGGCTCGTGAGATATAACGCACGCCCCCCGGACGACCGATTCACGAATTGAGCTGGAAGGGTGAGTCCTGGTCGAGGGAGAGACAGCGATCTCAGTCGCTCGCGAGGCTGGTGAACTCACGAGCTCGGCGCAGCGCTTGACCTACGACGTCTGGCGTCGGATTCGCCGAGAGCAAGCTCGACGCGGTCCGCAGCTTCGGTTGGCATCTCATGCTCCCAAATCCGCACGACGGTCCAGCCTGCTTCTGCGAGAAGCATGTCGGTCTCGCGGTCGCGCGCAACGTTGCGTGCTAGCTTCTCTGCCCACCACTCGGCGTTCCGCTTAGGTCTCGTTGCGTGCTCGGGGCACGAGTGCCAGAAGCACCCGTCGACCAGCACGGCAACTTTCCTCGTCGGAAAGACGATATCTGCACGGCGTCGCGTTCCTACCATTGGCCGTTGGACGTAAAACCGACGACCACGACGGTGTAGTTCGCGACGGACCGCCACCTCGGGAGCAGTGTCGCGGTTGCGTACTCGTGCCATCCGTCGACTGGTCGCCGGGTCGGTGATCATGGCATGTCAGACCAGGTACGGCTTGATGTGCCGTGCAATGGCCTGCGCGAGGCCACCTGGGACGGCGTTTCCAATTTGGCGTGCGATCTGGATCTTCGTGCCAACCCACTGGTAGTCCGACGGGAAGTCTTGGATGAGTGACGCTTCGTAGTGGGTGATGACACGGTCGACACTGCGCGACGGGTCACCCTTGGTCCACTGGGAGCTCTCCTGGACCGCGGCAGGCTCCCACTGAGGGTGAAGGTACTGACCCTTTTCCGGCTTGAAGAACTCGGTTCGAATCGTGACCGAAGGCGTGTCCCAGCGACCACGGCCCATTACGTCGGTCGTTCCGGTCGGCTTCTCCCGCCAGCAGCGGGGAAGCAGCTCGGTTGGTACGTCGAACCGTCCGCCACCCGGAGGCACGAACGAGTAGCGTTCGAGGCTCTTCGGGAGCGGCTGACGCTTGATGTGAATGTCCAGGCCCTTGAATGGCCCTGGCATCGGACTGCCAAAGTACGTTTCAGTGGAATCGGGCAGATCCGTTGACGCTGGATCACTCGGTAACCCACCGATGACGTCCCTGAGGGTGCGCCAGGGCAGCAGATCCGAGCCGGCAGCGGGATCCTTCGCGTGAGTCGGAGCAGGCATCTCGATCTTGCCTACGCGCGAACCGATGACGATAGTGCGCTTCCGCCGCTGTGCGACGCCATAGTCGGCGGCGTTGAGCACCGCATGTGTCAGCTCGTAATCCTGGAGCTTGCCGTGGTCCGCTTCGGCGAGGAGCATCTGGAACTCTGGGCTCTTCGAGAACCTGTCGACGTTCTCGATGACGAAGATCTCGGGGCGAGCGGCTTCGACGAAGCGTAGGTACTCCCGCCAGAGCTGGTTGCGCGGATCGTTGAGGTTCTTCAGGCCCAGGTTCGAGAAGCCTTGGCAAGGCGGGCCGCCGATGATCACGCGTGCGCGTGGGATGTCTGCCGTCTCGACGGCGGCGATATCGCCGGCGATGACGTGGTCCTCGCCCCAATTCGCGGCGTAAGTCGCAGCCGCGGCTTTGTCCCACTCGACTGCCATGAGCGGCTCGAACCCCTCCCGGGCAAAGCCTTGCGTCATGCCACCGCAACCGGCGAACAGGTCGATCATCGGGATCCCACGCTTCATGGCCATGATCGTACGCGGGGTCACCGACACGTATGGCGCGCCACGCCGATCATCCGAACGGATGTTCGGTAAGCGGAGGGCTGCGCTGCGCACTTGGGCCTCGTCTCGCGTCAAGAGCTATGACCCACTAGGCCATCGGGCTCGATGTCGCTGATGTGCCGCGTCCACTGAGTGATCCTCCGGTGTCGACGTGCACGAGAGGTAGGACTCGCTTGCATCCGTTCGCTGGCCCTGCTCGTGACCGGGCGTGTCTGGTGACTCTGATGTCCTCGCCAGCGGGCTAGGGCGCTCCGGTTCGAGTTGCGGTTCGCGTCAACGCCGCCGTCCGCGGCCAGCTGACAGGTACCGTCTGCCAGAACGTCAGATAGAGCAGGGAGGGCGCGCGCGATCCGCGTGCGGGGAGACTCACGATCCGGATCGCGTGGGCGTGGGAGTGGCGAGCGCGTCGTCCTTGACGGCGCGGCTGGCCGTCAGGTGCCAGGTAGCCTTGAGTGCAGAGTCGGCTCGTCGCATTCGTCCTTGCTGCGCGGCTCACAAATCGCCGTGCGCCGTTGTCGAAGTCGTCGGATGCTGCCCGCTGCAACGAGCCACATTTCTCGGTCGTGCGGACCTCGTGTGTCTCGCTGCGCTAGGTAGGATGAGGATTGAACGGAAGGATGGTCTGAGGTCATGAACGCAAAGTCGCGCACCGACATCCCAACCACGACCGTCGAATGCACGTGCGAGTACTGCCGCCAGTACGCCGATCGGAAGGGTCTCACGCTCCCGCTGCGCGCGGAAGTAAACGTCAAGATGGCTGAAGCGATTTGTGGCACCTCCAAGGGACGACACTCAATGGTGCGTAAGGCCTATCAGCCTCCGTTCGGTCGGATGGACGACCTGCAGGCCGAGTTCGGTCCGTGGGTGGCCTGACCGATCGCTACGCGCAACGGCCGGATAGTCGCCAGGGTTGATCGATGCGCTCGAGGACCCATCGCGGCGAAAATGTCTTGATCTACATCCCAGCTAAACCAAGCGCTGGAATGGGTGGTGCATCGCTGACGGGCGGTGCTGGGACGACACCCAGAGGGGCCCGCACTGACAGGGCTTGACACCCGCGCGCCACTACTCGTACATGCAGGCACTTCACATCGTTGCCCGAGCTACTGAGTGACGACCGACGGTTCTCCAGATGTCTGTTGGCCTCCGCTGATCCGTCGAGGCGCCACGCGCTGCGCATGCGTGCACGGCCCTGGGCCGCAGCTAGTCTTGCGCACATGAGTGAGACCAAGGCTGTTGGAGCGCTCGTACGGGCTGACGATGTCTGCGACAGGCCGACGTGTCCAGCCGTGTCGATCATCGGCTCGGCGTGCGTGGCCGCGTGAGCGCGGCCATTACTGGGGTCGTAGCCGACACTAGCGGTGTCGCTAGTGGTCGAGCCGATCTTGTCACCATGAGTCTGTTGGGTGTTCAAGGAACGATTGGGCCTGGCTGGAGGGCCCCCATAAGTGTCAATGCGTGCCGTGCAGCTCTCCCAAAGGCTGCAAAATCCCACAATCGATCGGCCGTCAAGATGTTCCACAAGGCAGGCGATGGCGCGTGAAGGCGATCAGTCTTTTCTCAAATTGTGGCGCGGGCGATGTTGGATACAAGGCGGCTGGATTCGAGTTTCGAGTTATGGCTGAAATTGACCCAAATCGACTCGCGGTTGCTCTTGGGAATCACCCATCGGCATTTGGAATTCCCGGTGATCTCCGAACGTCTTGGGTGGCTGTCATTGACGAATGGAGGTCTAGCGAGGGCGATCGGCGCCCTGATCTCCTAGCCGCTTGTCCTCCATGCCAGGGTATGAGCAGTGCTCGAGGCGGAATGGGGAACCATGACGATCACGAGGCGGGGGGCAAGGACCCTCGCAATCTCTTAGTGACGGTGATCGAGGCCGTCGCGAAGGAGCTGAAGCCCCGTGCAATCGTGGTCGAGAACGTTCCAGCGTTTCTCACTCGCGCGGTCCCTGATCCGGCCACGGGTGGCCCGATCAGCGCCGCGCTACTACTGATTTTGGCGCTTTCCAAGGACTACAAGGTTTTCTCGATGATCGCTGATCTGGCTGACTGGGGAGTGCCGCAGACTCGTAAGCGGTCTTTCCTCACACTGATTCGCAATGATGAGGAAGGGCTCGCCCGAAATGCGGGTGCCACGGCATTTCCTCGCCCGACCCACGCCGCAGATTGGGGTGGAAAGCAGATAACAATCTCCGAATCTTTGCATGAGCTTAATCCCCCTTCCCTGGACGCGTCGAGCGCGACAGGTGCCGTGGACCCAAATAACTCCATGCACTTCGTGCCTGTCTGGAGCGAGCGTCAGTACCGCATGGTTGCTGCTATCCCGCCGAACTCGGGCAGGGGAGCGTGGGAAAACCAGCAGTGCTCGTCATGCTCGGCGATGACTACTGACCCTGAAGCCGCCACATGCGCCGTCTGTGACGAACCACTACTTCGACCCGTCGTAAGCGAGAGCGGAGCGTGGCGCCTCATTAAGGGATTCCGCACTAGTAGCTATACCCGAATGAAGCCCTATGCGCCTGCCTCGACCGTTACGACGGCAAGTGGTCGGCTCGGCAGCGACAAGACGATACATCCATGGGAAAACCGGCTCCTGAGCGTATACGAGTGCGCGCACTTACAAACAATCCCTAAGGACTTTAAATGGGGTGACGCGCTCGTGCGATGGGGTCACACGAACTTGCGGGAGATGATCGGTGAAGCCGTTCCCCCTCGCTTCACAGAGATGCATGGCCGCGCGATCCGTTCGTTCCTTGAGACGAACTCGCCGGTTCCGCTGCTGCCGGCTACGGATCCACGTGTGCTCAAAGCGAGCAGGCAACTCGACAAGGCTCGGGTGAAGTCGCACGGCGCGCAGGTCGAAGCCTGACTTTCGCGTAGGTTGCTGCGTAGAATGCCGATTTATGGATGGTCTTGACATCGGAGCAGGACAAGCCGCGCTACCCCCTGACGAGCCGCTCGTACTGAAGTTCGGCGGTTCTCTAGTCGAACAACTTGGCGCGCAGCTCTACCCTTCGGTTACCGCAACCGTGGCAGAGCTCATCAGCAACGCTTGGGATGCCGACGCGCAGAACGTCTGGGTCTCGGTGCCTTTCGAGGAGGACTGGGCAGCGGGCGCCGAACTCATTGTGCTCGATGACGGCCACGGCATGACGAAGCAGCAGGCACAGTCTTCGTACCTCGTAGTGGGGCGTAAGCGGCGGCTGACGTCACTGGGTGATCGATCGGAAGGCGGCCGTCTCGTCCATGGGCGGAAGGGGATCGGCAAACTTGCCGCGTTTGGAACCGCGGGATACCTGGAATGCACCACAACCAGAGGTGACGCGCTCGTAGCTTTTGGAATCGACTACGACGCGGTGCGGAAGCTACAACCTGACCAGGACTACCAAGTTGACACCGTCACTCCCACGCAACTCGTAAGCCCAGATGGCGCTGTGCTCGAACATGGGACGCGCATCCGTCTCAGCCGGTTGCGGGTGAAGCGCAAGATTTCAGCTGAGTCCTTTCAGGTTTCGATGTCGCGCAGATTCGCACTTCGTGAAATGAAGGTACTAATTAACGGTGAGCCCCTCAAGCGTTTCTCCATAGAGCTACAGTTTCGGCTGCCCAAGGACCACGCACCCGATGGTGTCGAGGTAGACGACGAGGGCTGGGGCGTAGAGACCCTTTCAACGGGGGAGCGCGTCCGCTGGTGGATCGGTTTTACCGAGAAGCCCCTTGCTGAAGGAGAGCAGCAAGGTATTAGCATTCTTGCGCGTAGCAAGATGGCCCAGCGCCCTTTCAAATTCGAGCGGGCACAGGGCACGACCGCACAACTTGGGCTCGAGTACCTGGTTGGCGAGGTCGAAGCTGATTGGTTGGATCAAGGAAACGACATCGAGTCTGACTTCATCCAGAGCAACCGCGACCAGCTACAACTTGAAGATGCGCGACTCGACGAGTTCATGACATGGGGCCGTCGACGGCTAAACTGGGCTCTCCGCGCTCGGCAAGACCTGCGTGCCGACGCGGCGGCGGCCGAAGCTCAGCAGAACACCGAGCTCGACGAGATGTTGGATGTTTACACCGCCCGCGAAAAGAAAGCGATGCTGGGTGTCGCAGGAAAACTGGCTAGACTTCCGGAGGTCGACCAGAAAGATGTCAACACGATCATGCGATCCGTGGTCGACAGCCGCAGTGATGTCCAGGTGCGCCAACTCATGGAGCAGATCGAGGAAGAGGACGAACCGGTCCAGGAGCGAATGTGGTCCCTGGTGGCTCAGTTTGGGCTGATCGATGCGCGTCGACTGATGTCTGTTATTGAGGCGAGGATCGCGACCATTGAGAAGCTGCAGGAAGCGCTCGATGAGGGCGCAAGAGAAGTCCCGGATATACATAACATCGTTCGGGATGATGCATGGCTCCTTGATCCTCGTTGGCATTTGCTAGGCGACGAGATAGATGTGACTACCTTGTCCGGCGTCAATTTTCAGCCGGAGGTCGATGCAGAGAGCGGGCATCACCTCGATTATCTTTTCGCATTAGTGCCGAAGGCTCCAGCCACTGTGGACGAAGTTGTTGTAGTCGAGATCAAGCGTGGAACCTATGAGAATGGCAGCATTCGGAAGGCTAATTTGGACGAGGTGAACAAGTTCCATGCATACGTGCAAGCTGTGACGCAGCATTATGCAAGGAACAGTACGCCTCCCACCATTCGAGGCCTTATGGTGGCGCAGGGATATACGCAGCAGGCTGATCCAATTAGAAAGGCATTGGAGCAGATCACGGCGCCCCGCCTTGAGTTTAAGACCTGGGATCGGGTACTCGACGAGACCCATCGTATGCATCTCGGTTGGCTTGAAGTTTCTCGTGGGCGTTCAGAGCGGACCGGTTCGACAGGACCGTAGGGTCTGTTCTTGATGTTGATCGGGCGATTCGCGCCAGCATGTGGCGGTGGTGAGGCCTCGTGGTGGTGGCGCCTTGCGGGGTAGGGCTGATAGGTCCGGGCGCCAACGGTGGCGCTGCGGAGCTGGCGAAGCCCGCGCGGCCGATGCTGTCGACCTGTTGTATCTATGCCCGGCGCCCAGCTCAACCTAGTACTCCACCCTTCGCCCTGCAGTCCTCGGTTAGGCGAAGAGTGAGCCGTGGCTATGCTGGCGCCACTCGGTCAGCTGCTTTGGTGGTGGTGCTTTCGCCGATCTCGTGCAGAGGACGGCGCGGTGGATGTCGATGGCTCTCTAGTTGTCGTATGTCGCAGAGGACTTGAGGGCACAGACCTTGAAGGCGAAGCGCCCTGCGTCCCTGAGCGCGCTCAGCTTTTCACGGCCACGAGCGTCCGGTCGCGTTCACGGCGACGGCCTGTGCGACTTCTTCGGACCGGTGCGTCCGCGCGTCTCACACCCTGGCTGTACGAGGAGTTCAGTGAACGGAGAGTCGGAGAAGGTATGCGTCGACTCGTAGATGCACTCGGCTAGATGCATTCGACGTTTCGCTCGATTCGTAGACCGGCGTTGCGACCAGTTCCGGAGTGGCACGCAGCAGGCACGCCCAGCCTCCGCTAACCTAGAAACCGCAGAATTCCAACGATCCACTCCGCCAGACCCACATGATCAACTTCTGGCCGTTGATCGGATCGATATGTGACGAAGCGGCGCTCACACGTCCATCGCGTGGACCTTGACGTCACGACCTGATCCTTGTGCAGGTCATTGCTGCTGCGCCGTCGCGACAGCCGCTCCTAGCCCAACGCGGACTACGACCGCGCAGTTGGCTCCTGACGTCCCGTCTCAGGCGTGGCTTGTGTATTTCGCCCATGCAGTCGCCGAGGCACCCACCCCCGACTCACCACCCCCACCAGCTGCGGCGGCACCGACTTCCGCGCCCACGCCCGGAACACCACGTACATCACCACCACCAGCACCCACCGCAGCACGACCGCACCAGTACTCGCCGCCGGATCGTCGCAGAACGCCGTCGCCGAGCTGTCATTGAGCGAGTGCACCACCATCACCAGCGCGATCCCACCCAGCGCGCCCCACGTGCTGCGCCACCCGTACAGGTGCCACAGCCGCCAGGCGATCGCCGCGGCAATCCCGGTCCACAGCCAGTGCAGCGGCGAGACGGTGAATACCCGGAAGACCTGCTCCTGCACCACCGCGGCGGGCGTGGCATCCAGAACACCCGTTCCGCAGAAGTTGGGCCCAGACGCCGCTGCCGTCTGATACGCGTACTGGGTGGTCTCGGTGATCGCGAAGCCGAAGCCTGAGGCCAGGCCCACTGCGATGCCGGCGCGCGGGTCGCGGTACCGGCCAAGCGCGAAGAGCAGCAGCGGGACCAGGAGCTTGGTCCCCTCCTCGACGACGCCGACCCACGCGGTCGCCGTCGCGATCCCCGCGCCGTTGATGATCCAGGAGTTGATGTTCGCGGCGATCAGCAGCACGGCTCCGCTGGTGCCCACGGCCACCGCCAGGACGGTGACCGGGCCGACGACGTCGTCCAGCGCGAGTTGGCGGTTCACAAAGCGGTAGAAGGCCCAGCAGACGCCGGCCATGCCGAGCAGGCTCGCCACGCCCATGACGTGGATGTTTCCCGACGACTGGTACACGATCGACCCAGCCGCCAGAACGACGACGGCCGCCACGAGGTACCAGACCCACGGACCCCAGAAGCGTCCGTGGAAGTGCCGACCGCGTGCGGCAGGCGGGCCGCCGTCGGCTACCTCGCCGGTCCAGGCACGGCTGTCCCAGAACCGCTGCCGGGCCTCACGGGTGCTCGGGTCCGGGTACCAGCCGGCTGCGGGAACGCCGTCCCGCGGTCGGGCAGCGACGAAGGCACCCGTCGTGCCCGCCAGGAACAGGATCGCGCCCACCACGACGAGTGTCATGACTGGAGAGAACCATCACCCGTCGCACACCACCATCGGACGCGAACAGCACCCCGGTGCCGACGCATCGGGCGGACGTCGGACCGTCGGCGCCGCCTACGGTCACATGGCCCCGACTGCCCGGCTCAGCTCCAGGCCCCAGCGACGCCGAGCTGGAAACGGAGCACCGCGTCCGTTCGCCCGGTTGGACGGGCCGGCGACGCCGCCCAGCCGACCATGCCCTGGACCCAGAGCAGCACGGCGTCGCGCGTGAGCGAGGCGACGTCGTCAGGGTCGACCTCGATCCCGTGCGCACCCAGTGCCTCGACGTAGATCCCGAGCAAGCGCCTCAGTCGAGCCGACCCTGACGGGTCGTCGACAAGCCCGCCGGCCAGCAGCTGCGCCAGGTCCGCGAGCGGCGGGCCCACGCACGACGTCGCCCAGTCCAGCAGCACCACGTCGCCGTCCGGTCGGCGCAGCACGTTGTCGAGATGGGCGTCGGCATGGATCCAGGCGTGCGGGACGGCGGCGAGGCGGTCGAGCGCACCGGCGACTCGGTTCGGCAGCCCGGCGAGGCGCTCGGTCGCCCCGGCATCGAGGAACTCCGGAAACCGACGCTGCGCAGTATCGAGCCGCACGCCCCACTCGTCCTCGGCGCACGCGCGCCGCCGCCAGCGTGGCAACGCCGGGTCGACGTCAACCGGCTCGTCCCATGTGCCCGCGTGCAGCGTGGCGAGCAGGGACACCAGGCGCTCGGCGGTCGCGTCGTCGCAGCCGGCGAGCACGTCGAGCTGCTCCGCCGGCGTGACCTGTTCGAGCGCGAGGAGCCCGGCATCGTCGTCGAGCAGAGAACCGACGTAGCGGGGCACCTGGCCCGCGAGCGCCTCGGCATACCGGGTGTAGAAGAGGCGCTCGCGACGGATCGTCTCCGCGGTGTCGAGCTTGACGACCAGCCCGGGGGAGGCGTCGTCGAGGCGGACGCTCGCCGTCGTGCCGCTCAGGCCGAACCCGGCGCCGATCCGCGTGACCTCCAGGCTGCCCGAGTACCCCGGCGGGATCGCGCCGGCCTCGGACAGGGCCTCGCGAAGTGTGGCGGGGTCGTCGAGGAGGCGCCGGGAGACCGTCATGCCCGCCAGCGTAGGTTCCGGGCCTGCCGCGCCGCAGCGTCGTCGGGCCCGGCGCGCGCGTCCGAATTCCCGTGCGAACTCCAACCCCACCGACCTACAGTTCCACCATGGTGAGCAGCACGAGCGGGTACCGACCCCGCCCACTCAGGCGGGAGTTGTCCTGAGACGAGGTACCCATGGCGTTCCGACGCTTCTACCGCCGCACCTTCCTGAACCGCCGCGGCCACCACGCCGGCGCGTACGCGCTGGCCAACATCACCACCGAACCCGGATACACCGACGACGAGCGGGCCAAGCGCGTCAGCGCACGCCTGACCATCGCTGACTGCGGCCGCGTCGTCACACTCGACCTCGACGCCGACACCCCGGCCGAGGCGCGCAACGCCCTGCACAAGGCGCGCCTGCTGCGCGACATCCTCGACCAGTCCGTCGACGCCCTCGAACGAGCCGTCGAGGACGCCGGCCTGTCCGGCGCTCGGGATGAGTGAGCAAGGCGCCCTGACGATCGAGCGATCAGGAATCCGCGGCACCTGACGCGGAAGACGTCCACTACGCTCCGAGCCGTGACCGTCTACCGGATTCGACAGGACCTCGCCCTTTTCCTTGTTCTGCCGATCCCGATTCTCACGGCTGCAATCTCACTCGTCCTGATCACGACACAGCGGTCGGTCCTTGTTGTGCTGGCCGTCGTCTACGTTGTGGTCTCCCTGGTGCTCACGATCCGGATGTACCGGCGCGTACGCCGTCGGACGCTCACGGTCTCGGAATCCGGTCTGGCAGTCCAGCGCGACGCGTACAGGATCGAGGCGCCCTGGTCCGAGGTGGTGGGGATCGACCGCAAGCGTCGCCAGGGCCTTCTTGCTGACGAACTCGTGCTTGCTAACCCCGTCGTCACCTTCGTCGACGCGGCGGGCGAGCCGACCCGCGTCCCCAAGGCCGCCGCCGGACACCCGGCCCTGTCGCGGATCCAGGTCAGCTTCTACGACAAGAACTGGCGTGAAGGGCCGATCGGCGATCGTCTGAGGGCTCTGCTGCAGCCGTCGTCGTAGAAGCGCGGTGTCCGGCGGTCGGAAGGGGTGAATGCACCCGCCTCG
This sequence comes from Promicromonospora sp. NPDC110617, assembly GCF_055598465.1. Lineage (NCBI taxonomy): Bacteria > Bacillati > Actinomycetota > Actinomycetes > Micrococcales > Promicromonosporaceae > Promicromonospora > Promicromonospora sp. NPDC110617. Next base: position 836,862 of record NZ_JBVKBM010000002.1, on the reverse strand, counting down.
CCAGGAACCCGCGCCGTCCCGCTCTTACGATCGAATCGTCAGGAATCCGCGGCAACCAGGCCCGCGGAAGACGCTCGACGAGGAGCGATCATGTCTGATGAGACCCGCGCGGGAACAGACCCCCTCACGCAGCTGAGAGACATCACGGCGACCGGCCCGGACCGCGCCGTCCTCGAACGACTCCACGCGGCCGGGCTGGTCGACCTGGGGGACGACCTGCCGGTACGCGACGTCCTCTACGAGGCCGAACGGGACGGCACGAACCTGGCCGCCACCTTCGCCGAGGAGGACGACGCCGCCGCGCTCGACGCCACGCCGATCGGGCGCCTCGGCCCCCGGCAGTCCCGGCGGAGCCTGCCGGGCGGACGCATTCTCGGCATGTACGTGCAGGACTGCCTCATCAGCACGGAGGCGGAACCCCCGTACCACCGGCTCCCGAGCTTCGCCTCGCACTTCCCGTACCACATCGTCTACCTGCTCAAGTTTCCGCCGAACCAGACCCACACCGTCGACGTCACCCTCCAGGTGTTCTCGGCGGGCACGGTGCGCATCACGGGCCTGAACAGCCCGGCCGCGCTCACCGTGGGGCAGAGCTCCATCCCCCTCAAGGTGCCCGTCGGCGTCAAGACGACGGACCAGGGGTTCGCGAGCATCCTCATCCAGCGCAACGGCGAGGTCGGGTTCGACTGGTTCTCCGCCACCGTCTTCTGAGGGCCGCTCACCGACGAGCGGCTTCCGGCGAGGTCTACCTTCGCCACCATGGCATCCGACGGACAGCCCCAGGACATCGGCTCAGCCGCGCACACGCACACCATCCCGCGGAAGCGCATGGCGGCGACCGTCGTGTTCACCGATCACTCCGGTCAGTGCCCGCCCCCGACCACCTCGGCCAGCCGTCCGTGCCGCGCCGCCGAGTCTTCGTTCATCCCGACGATCCTCACGGTCTTGCCCCGCGCCTCGTACTTGGCCCGCACCGCATCGAGCGACGCGACGGTCGAGGCGTCCCACACATGTGCCTCGGACAGGTCGATCACGACGTTCTGCGGGTCGCCCGCGTAGTCGAACTGGTACACGAGATCGTTGGACGACGCGAAGAACAGCTCGCCCCGCACGGCGTAGACCCGCTCGCCGCCGTCGTCCACAGCATCAGAAGAAGGATCCAGCCGCGTGACCGACACCAGGTGCGCGACCCGGTGCGCGAACAGCACCGTCGCCGTCAGCACCCCCACGATCACGCCGTAGGCCAGGTTGTGCGTCGCGACGGTGACGGCGACGGTCGCGAGCATGACCGTCGTCTCGGACTTCGGCATGCGGCGCAGCGTCGTGATCGAGCGCCAGTCGAACGTGCCGACCGAGACCATGATCATCACGGCGACCAGCGCGGCCATCGGCATCATGGCCACGACGTCGCCCAGCCCGACCACGAGGATCAGCAGGAACACGCCGGCCAGCAACGTCGACAGCCGGGTGCGTGCGCCGGAGGCGCGCACGTTGATCATGGTCTGGCCGATCATGGCGCAGCCGCCCATCCCGCCGAAGAACCCGGTCACGACGTTGGCGACGCCTTGGCCCCACGCCTCGCGGGTCTTGTTCGAGTGGGTGTCGGTCACGTCGTCGACGAGCTTCGCCGTCAGCAGCGACTCCAGCAGTCCGACCAGCGCCATCGCCAGCGCGTACGGCGCGATGATCCGCAGCGTCTCCAGGTTCAGCGGCACGTCCGGGAAGAGGAGCGTCGGCAGCGACTCGGGCAGCGCGCCCTCGTCGCCCACGGTGGGCACGTCGATTCCCGCGACGACGACGGCGGCCGTCAGCAGGGCGATCGCGACCAGCGGCGCGGGCACCGCCGTCGTCCACCGGGGCAGCAGCACGATGATCGCGATACCGGCCGCGACCAGCGGGTACACCACCCACGGCACACCGATCAGGTGCGTCACCTGGGACAGGAAGATCAGGATCGCGAGCGCGTTGACGAAGCCGACCATCACCGAGCGCGGGATGAACCGCATGAGCTTCGCGACGCCGAGCACACCGAGCACCACCTGGATCGCGCCGGCCAGGATGACCGTGGCGATCAGGTAGTCGAGCCCGTGCTCGCGCACGACCGGCGCGACCACCAGGGCCACGGCGCCCGTCGCCGCGGAGATCATGGCGGGGCGTCCGCCGAGGAACGCGATGGTGACCGCCATCGTGAACGACGCGAACAGGCCGATCCGCGGGTCGACGCCCGCGATGATCGAGAAGGCGATCGCCTCCGGGATCAGGGCCAGCGCCACCACCAGACCGCCCAGCACCTCGGTGCGCAGGGTCCGGGCGCTGCTGAAGGCGGCGCGGAACGAGCCTGAGGCGGTTGCTTCGGGGGCTCCGGTCACCGGGGCGGAGCCGGGCGGGCCGGCAGGAGTGTGAGACACGGGCGGCAACTCTACCCTGACGTAAGGGTAGATTTGGCGTGGCCCGGATGTGGGAGGCTGGCTCCATGGTGCAGCGACCGGTGGCCGACGAGGTCACGTTCCACATCGGGGCGGTCGCCGAGCGGACCGGGCTCTCGCTGCGCACCCTGCGCCACTACGACGACGTCGGCCTGCTGCGCCCCTCCGGCCGGACCGACGGCGGCTTCCGCTTGTACACCGAGGCCGACGTGCAGCGGCTGCTGCTGATCCGGCGCATGAAGCCGCTGGGGTTCAGCCTGGAGGAGATGGCGGACCTCCTGGACCTGACCGACTCCCTCGCCGACGACGACACCCCCGGGGCGCGCGCCCGTCTGGAGGCCTACGTCACCAGCGCCCAGGAGCGGCGCGCGGACCTGGCGCGCAAGCTCGCAATGGCCGACGAGTTCATCGACCTGCTGCGCGGGCTCTGAGTCGGCTTCCGCGCCGTCCGCCCCGGCGTCGTCACGAAATTCCGTTGGTGCGGCGCTGACCGCTCCGGCAGGCTGCACTGGCATGACCCGCGTACGCCCCACCTGGCCCGACCTGCCCGCCCCGATCAGGACGGCGATCGAGGACCGCCTGGGCGCGAAGGTCACCTCCTGGGTCTCCCACGACGGCGGATACTCGCCCGGCCTGGCCAGCGTGCTCACCACCGAGCGCGGCCAGGTCTTCGTCAAGACCGCCGCCCCGGACCAGACCGAGGCACTGCGGCTGCACCGGAACGAAGCGGTCAAGGCCGCGCGGCTGCCGGCGACCCTCCCGTCACCCGCCTTCCGGTGGTCGCTCGACGTGCCGGACGACGGCGGCGTCACCGGCGCGGACACGCCCACCTGGGCCGTCCTCGCCTTCGAGCCCGTGCACGGGCGCGCGGTGCGCACCGACCCGTGGGACCTGGACGACGTCGACCTGCTGGCCCGCCTCGCCCTCGAGATCGGCGAGCATCCGGCGCCCGACGGCGGCGTGTTCCCCGACTCCGCCGACAAGCCGCGGCCCGACGCGCAAGTCCTGGCCGACGAGCGTCCGCAGGGGCTGGCGACCTACGACCCCTGGCTCGCCGAGCACGTCGACCTGATCGCGGAGGTCGCCTCGCCGGAGCGGCAGGCCGAGGCCTCCGGGGGCGACCGGCTGGTGCACGCCGACTTCCGCGCGGACAACGTGCTGGTCCTCGGGTCGGACGACCGGCCGCGCGGGGTCGTCGTCGACTGGCCGCACTCGGCGCGAGGCGCCGGGTTCATCGATCTCGTCGGGATGCTGCCGGCCATGCACGCCCTCGGCGGGCCCGCGCCGCAGGCGGTGCTGGACCGGACGCCGCTCCCGCGCGGGACCGAGCCCGAGGCCGTCGCGACACAGGTCGCGGTGCTGACCGCCTACTTCGTCCACGGGTCGCTGCAGGAGCCGCCGCCCGGCATCCCGCACCTGCGCCAGTTCCAGCGCGTGCAGGCCGAGGCGTGCATCGCCTGGCTGCGGGAGCTCCTGCGGTAGGGCTGTTCCGAGCAGCCGGGGAGTGTCAGTGACCCCGCGTAAGTTCCCCGCCATGGGTACATGGAGCACTGACATCCTGGGCAACGACGCGGCCCTGGACACGCTGGGGGCGCTCGCGGACCGCGACCTCTCCTTCACCGACCTCGCCGACGAGCTGCGGGGCGACTACATCGAGAGCGACGCCGGTGCGGCCGTCCTCGCGCTCATCGAGGTGGCGCTGGCCGCGCGTGGGCTCCGCGAGCTGCCGCACGGCGAGGCGGTGGAGGCGGCCCGCGACGTGCTCGACGACGAGCGCGCCGCCTGGCTGCTGGAGCAGACGGACCGGGTGCTCGGCTCGGGCTCCGAGGTGTACGAGCTGTGGCAGGAGGCGAGCGAGCAGTCGCTCAGCGAGTGGCTCGGCAAGGTCGAGGCCTCGATCGAGGATCTGCGGCAGGCGTTGGGGACGGCGGCGCTGGCCGGTGCCGGGGGCGGGGGCTCCGATGACTGAGCGCCTCGACTCCACGGACACGGCGGGACCGGACGACGAGGACCTCGGACCGAAGCACCCTGCGTTCGCCGCCCACTTTCGCGATCCGGTCTACGACGAACCCGCCGACGACTTCGCTCCGTTCGGCAACGACGAGGGCTGGGACATCCTCGCCGAGTCGGTGGAGCGGATCGACGAACTGGACAGCGCGACAACAGTGGCGCAGATGATCCCGGAGTGGTTCACGATCAATCCGGTGGTGGCGGCAGACCTTGACGAGGGCGATGTCGACCTGGCCGACATCGTCATCGGCGCGGGCTTCGCGCTGCTGCGCCTGACCGGCCAGATCGACGACGTCGGCCGCGGGCTGGTGCTCAAGGCGCTGGACGCGCGGGACCGGTTCCAAGGACCGCAGCCCGAGACCGAGCGGATGCGGTCCGACCTGCTGTCCTTCCGTCCAGGCTGAAACTCGACGAGAGCCCGCGCGAGAGCCGCGGGCGCCAGGTCCTCAGTGAGGGTCGAGACCGAAGTGCTTCCGCACGGTCGGGTCCTTCTCGATGATCAGGTCGACGACGTCCCAGAACCGCGGAAGCCATTCGTGCTGCAGGGCCTCCTCACGGGAGAGCTGAATTCCTCGGAAGGCGGTCGAGCTGTCGCCGGGAGGAGTCACGAGGGAGCACGCGTAGCCGTGGCCCTCGATGAAGCCGTACCGGCAGCTGAAGGTGACACGATCACCGACCACCGTGGCGGGGTGCTCGGGGTCCCACTCGTCGTCGAGGATCACATCGATGTATGCCTCGTGCTCCCCGCCGTGGTGCACGCAGTCGGCGTAGAAGACAGCGAAGGCTCCGATCGTCTCGTGGTTGACGAACCCTGTGACTCGTTCGTGCACGTTTCCGCAGTCACAGGTGTAGGTCACGACGTTGTAGTCGGGGTCGAGAAGCAGGCTCACGGTGCGCACCGTACCGCGAGGTCTCGTCCGCCTGGCACGGCCGCCAGCCGTGGGTCCGTTCTCAGTCAGGATCGACGCGTGGGCCGGGCCACGGCTCGACGCGTCACGGCCGCGCCGCCTCTCGAGGCAGCGCTCGCGCGACCAGCACCAGCCCCACGCAGGCGACCAGCGCTACCACCGACGTGACGATCCACGGCAGGCCCGGGTCCACGCCGAAGGTGGCGGCGAAGACGCCCGGGGCCGCGATGTTGGCAAGCGCGAAGCTGTACTGGAACCACGACAGGTAGGTGCTGCGCTGACCGGGCGGCGCGGCGTCGGCGGCGTAGGCGATCGAGCGCGGGCCGTGCAGCAGCTCGGCGACCGAGTAGACCAGCACCGACAGTGCCAGGCCGGGGACGATCAGGCTCGCGGGCGCGAGGCCGAGCGCCGCCGTGCAGACACCCCAGACGGACCAGATGACCCCGGCGATCACCATGACCGTGACGCGCGAGCGGCGGCGCGTGAGCCGGACCGCCAGGGCCTGCCCGAGCGCGTTGAGGATCGTGTTGATCGCGAGCAGCGGTCCGACGACGGCCGCGGGCGCCGCCAGCCCGTCGACCACGTAGACGCCGAGGCCTGATCCGAGGATCGTGCTGCAGAACGCGAACAGCGAGGCCACGCCGATGAGGCCGAGGTACGGGAGCGTCGGTATGCGGTGGGCCCGGACTGGGGCGGCGTCCGCGGCGCCGGCCCGCCGGCCCGAACGGTCGCCCAGGAGCAGCACCGCGGAAATCACGAAGCAGACGGCGTTGGTGCCGATCGCCAGCAGGTACGGCAGGTCGCCCGGGATGAGCAGCAGGGCGCCCGCCGTCAGGGCACCGAGCGCGTAGCCCGTGGCCTGCACCATGTTGGTGAACGCGAACCAGCGGTCCTTGTCCTCGGCGGGGCCGGAGTCCGAGGCGTCGGCGACGACGGCGAAGACCGACGACCAGAACGCCCGCTGCCCGATCGCGGCGACGAGGGTGCAGGCGGCGACGGCCGGGAGGTCGCGGGCGATCAGCAGCCCGCCGAGCCCCGCCGCCTGGAGCACCTGCGCGGCGATCAGGATGTTCCGCCCGCCCAGCCGGGGCACGACCTGACCGACCAGCGCGGGCACCACCAGCGCGACGGCGAAGGTCGCCGAGAGCGTGAGCCCGGCCTGCTGCAGCGGGATGTCGGCGACGCGAGTCAGGAACAGCAGGAGCAGCGGCCCGCTGATGCCGGTGCCGATCGAGTCCACGCCGAGCGCGACCGCGAGGGGGATGTGCCGGCGAAGCTCGGGCAGGTCGAACACGGTGCGGGTCTCCAGTCGGGTTGAGGGTGTGGCCCGTGACGGGCTGGTGCGACGTCGATTCGGACGTGGCTGGGCGGACGAGGTCGGGTCGGGTTGGGGCGGACGAAGTCGGGCGGATTCGTCCGGGCGGGCGAGGCCGGCCGGACGAGGTCGGTTCGAAGGGACAGAGCCGGTTGCGTGGCCGGGCGGGTCAGGCCGGTCAGACCCGCCCGCGTCCGGCCGAGCCCGTGTCCCCGGCGTCCGACCCGGCGGCACCGCCGAGCGGCAGTACCGCCCGCCGGTCCAGACGGCGCAGCAGCACCGCCGACGCCGTCCCGACGAGCGCCGTCGCGGTCAGCACGCCGGCGATCGGCGCGGCGTCGTGCAGGCCGATCAGGCCGGCGACCGGGGCGATGAGCCCCGCCGCGGCGAACGTGCCGAAACCGTACAAGGAGGTCGCGGTGCCGGCCTGCGCGGACTGGTCGCGCAGCGCGCGCCCGGCCGCGCCGGCGAAGCAGCCGCCGCAGCCGGCGACGAACAGCCACAGGCAGGGGAGCAGGCCCGGCAGCCCGGCGTCGGCGCGTTCCAGCGGGACGATCGCCAGCGCCGCGACGGCGGTCAGCGCCGCGAACCCGATCAGTACGGGCGCGTTCGGACGGCGCCGTTGCAGCGACGCGCTGGCCTGCACCCCGACGACGAGGCCGAGCGAGTTGGCCAGGAACACGGCGGCGAACTGGCCGGCGGTCAGGCCGTGCACGTCCTGCAGCAGGAGCGGTGACGCCGCGACGTAGGCGTAGACGCCGGCGTAGGTCATCGCGCCGAGGACCGTCGCGGTGCGGAAGCCACGGTCGCGGAGCACGGCGCGGAGGCGGGCACGCGTGCCGCGGTCGGCGCGGTGCGTCGCACCGTCTCGGTCGGCCGAGCCGCCCCGACGCACCCCGTGCGTCTCCGGCACCACCACCGCCGTCACCGCGAGCACCGCCGCCGAGAACGCCCCGAGCACCCCGAAGATCCCGCGCCAGCCCACCAGCAGCAGCAGCGCAGCACCCGCGACCGGCGCGAGCAGCGGCACCGTCGTCGTGATCAGGGTGATGCGCGAGACCAGGCGCACCAGCCCGGGCCCGTCGCTGACGTCCCGCGCGATCGCCAGGACGAGCACCGAGCTGCCCGCGGCCGCGACGCCCTGGACGACGCGCAGCGCGGCCAGCGCCTCCAGCGTCGGGGCTGCGGCGCACGCGAGGGTCACCGCCACGTGCAGGGCGGACGCGAGCAGGAGCGGCCGGCGTCGTCCGACCCGGTCGCTCCACGCACCCGTGACCAGGTTGCTGAGCGCGAGACCCACGGTCATGCCGGCGAGCGTGAGCTGAACCGCGCCGTCGTCCGCGCCGAACTCCCGCCGCAGCGCGGGGAAGGCGGGGAGGTAGAGGTCGATCGACAGCGGGCCGAGCGTCGTGAGCAGCCCGAGCGCCACGATCAGCAGTCCTGTGCGCCGCACCGTCGCCGCGTTCGTCATCGTGCCCCCTGCACATCGTTGTACACCACCGTCTGGCGTTTGCCGGTGTCATGGTTGCCCATCCCCGCGACACCGGTCAAGCCATTACGCTGGTGTCATGCAGCTCGAGGAGAACGGCTTCGACACCTGGGCGCCGCCGTCGCCCGGGCTCGTGCGCGACTTCGTGAACAGCTACGAGCCGCAGGAGGACGCCGAGAGCCTCGGCAGCGCGACCGCCCTGCGCGACTGGTTCGCCGCGCGCGGGCTCGTGCCGGCAAGCGCCCGCATGACGGCGGACGACGTCGCCGCCGCGCACCGGATCCGGGAGGGCCTGCGTGCCGTGCTGCTGGGACATGCCGGTCACGACGCGGACGACGGCGGCGCGGCCCGGGCCGCCCTCGACGCCGAGCTCGCGCGCCTTCCGCTGCATGTCTCGTTCGATGCCGACGGCGGGCTGCTGCTCACCTCCCCGGGCAGCGCGTTCGAGCGGGGGATCGCCGGTGTGCTCGACGCCGTCCGGCGCAGCGAGGCGGCCGGTGAGTGGGAACGACTCAAGGTCTGCGCGCGCGACACCTGCCGCTGGGCGTTCTACGACGCCTCCCGCAACCACGCGCGGCGCTGGTGCTCCATGGCGGGCTGCGGCAACTACATCAAGATGCGGCGGCGGTCGGCGGACCGGGCGCAGGCGTAGCGCGGGTTCTGCCAGGATTCCTCCCGTGACCAGTTACTTCGCCCGGTACCAGGCCGGGGAGCACGACGACGTGTGGCGCGACCTGCGCGCCCTGGGCGTGACCGCGTTCGACGAGCCGCACCGCGAGGACGCCCAGGCCGTGGCCCGCGAGATGGCGGCGCGGGCACGCCGGAACGTGGAGACGATCGTCGACCGGCTCCAGGCCGACGGTTTTGTCGCCACCGAGAACGACGACGAGGCCACGCCTCGCCCCGCCCACTTCCCGCCGTCGGACGGCGCCGCCGACCTGGCCGACTGGCTGGAAGAGACGTTCGCGCCCTTCCCGATGACGGTGTCGGCGTGGATCCGCCACGTCGGGGACGTGTGGCTCGTCGGTGAGCATCCGCGGTGGTCCGAGAGCGTGCTCGCGGACCCGCTCGTGGTCGAGTTCGAGCACAGCTTCTACGGCGGCGGCTCCCGCGAGTACTACGCGGACGAGTGGCAGAACTGGCAGCAGGACGCCGACGAGGACGACGACGCCCAGCCGTTCCAGCTCGACTTCGCCCCCGACGCCCTTCACAAGGCCAACATCAGCGGCGACGGTCCGTATGGGATCCAGCTCCCGGGCGTCGGCGTGGACGGGCTGGTTGGCCCGACGCTCTGGTTCGTGGACGACCTCAACACCGCGTTCGCGGCCGGCGGGTTCCCCGAGGCCCTGTACGAGGAGGGTTACGCGGACCCGCCCGAGGGGCTGCGCGAGGGCCTCGCCCGGGACCTGCTGCGGCTCTGACGGCGGCGGCCCCGGACCGGCGCCGCCTCGGAGCGCGACATCGGCTCGGCGTGCCGGCTCAGAAGAGCGCGTCCTGCTCCGGCCCCGGACCGGAACCGCCCGGCGTGCTGACGACGGAGGTGCTCGCCGTCCCCGGCGCCGCCGGGTCAGCCCGCGTCAGGTCCCAGCCCTCCAGCAGCCCGGTGTCGACCAGCAGCACGCCGCCCGGCGTCGTCCGCTCCGGCGCGCTCAGGTACAGGTCCCGCCCGATCCGGCAGATCACCTCGCCCGTGACCGTCGTCCCCGGGCGCAGCGGGTCGAGCTGCCGGGCGGGCGTCAGTCCGCTCTCGGGCAGGCCGTAGGCCGGGGCATGGTCGGCGGGGCGAGTCGGCGCCCACGCCTGCCCGGGCGGCCAGTCCAGCCCGGCCGCCTGCCCGACGACGGCGGCCAGCTCGGCGGCGCGCGCCGCCGTCGTCCCCGGTGCCCGACGGGCCGCCCGCTTGCGCGCGGTGTGCACCTGCTGCGGCAGGCCGAGCGCGGTGGTCAGCAGGGCTTCGCACCGCCGGGCCGAGACCAGCGTGCCCGCCGAGAGGAACACCGACGAGAGCGCGCCCTGCTCCAGCAGCCTGGCCGGTCCGCGCGCTGACGCCGTGATGCCCGCCTTGATCACGCTCCCGTGGTGGGCGAGGTAGACGCGGAACTCCCGGGGATCGTCCAGCGCGGTGTCGGTCGCGACGGACCGGGTGCGGGCGATCGCGGCGCACGACTCGCACTGGCCCGACTTCGCCGCGGCGTCGATCCGCACTCCCGCCACGCACGGGACCCGGCGCCCGTCCCACCACAGGCCGAGGCACCGCCGGTCGGCGCCGACCCGCAGCCCGAGCCGCGCCCCGACGTCCAGCGGGCTGCGCCGCGTCGCACCGGCGGGGGAGAGCCACTCCAGCGCCGCGGCGCCATCGGCCCAGGCCAGACCCGTCGGCCGCCAGGCGGGCGGGGTGGCGCTCGGCGGGGTGCGTGCGTCGGACACGGACCGACTCTAGAGCCGAACAACAAGCCGATCACCGCCTCCCGGGTACACGATGGGTTTCTGTGCACGGCCGGAGGGAGGGTCGACGATGACGACGATCGTTGTGCTGGGCGGCACCGGCACCATCGGCGCCCAGGTGGTCCGGCTCCTGCGGGCGCGGGGCGACGACGTTCGCGTCGCGTCGCGCGCCAGTGGCGTCGACCTCGTCACGGGGCAGGGCTTGGGCGAGGCGCTGGACGGCGCCCGGGTGGTGGTCGACACCGCCAAGCCCGGATCGCTGGACCCGGCCCGCATCGACGAGTTCTTCGGGCGGGCCGGGGAGAACGTCACGCGGTACGAGCGCGAGGCGGGCGTGGGGCACCACGTCATGCTGTCCATCGTGGGGTCGGACCGTGCGCCCGACGTCCCGTTCTACGCGGCCAAGGTGCGGCTGGAGGACGCCGTCCGCGGCGGCGACGCGCATTGCACCATCTTGCACGCGACCCAGTTCTTCGAGTTCGCCCCGGCCATCGCCCGCGCCTCGACGGCACCGGAGGGCGGGCCCGCCCTGATCACCCCGCTGCTGGTGCAGCCGGTCGCGGGGTTGGACGTCGCCGCCGAGCTCGTTCGGCTCGTAAGCGCGCCGCCGGGCATGACCGACCTCGACCTGGCCGGCCCCGACCAGTACGAGCTCGACACCTTCGTGCGCGTGGCGCTGTCGCGGCTGGGCGCCTCCCACGCCGTCGTCCGCGACCCGGACGCCACCTACTTCGGTGGGGTGGTCGACCGCCGCGCGCTCCTGCCCGAACCTGGTGCCCGCATCGCGCCGACGGCGCTGCGGGACTGGCCGGGCGGGGCCGAGCGGCCCGCCCGCATGGCCGCCCACGGCTGAGGTCGGCAGGTCACCACTCGCCGCCCAGCGGGTGGTCGTCGTCCGCGAAGATGCCCGCGAGCGCCCCCTCACGCTCAGGCACGGGCGGTGCGACGCCGTCGCGCTCGGTCGCGCGGCGTACCCCGTCGTCCTGCGGGTGGAAGCCGATCGCGTGCCCGGGGCCGAGGGGGAACCAGCCGGGCGCGTTGTCGGAGACGCCCCAGACGATGTGGTGCCCGGGCCGGTCCAGGGCGGCGACGGCCTCGACCAGGCGGGCGGCGTCGGCGGGGGAGAGCCACTCCGCGACCGACCGGCCCTCGCGGACGTCGGTGCTGAAGGCGCAGATCCGCGCGCTGACGACCGTCATGCCGAAGCGGTCGGCGTAGACGCTGCCCAGCGCCTCGCCGGCCGCCTTGCTCACGCCGTAGAACGTGTCGGGCCGCGGGACGAGCACGTCGGCGGCGCCGGCCTCGTCGGGCGTCGCGTAGCCGACGGCGTGGATGGTGCTCGCCAGGAGCACGCGCGGGACGCCTGCGCGGTGCGCGGCGTCGAGCACCTTCTGGGTGCCGTCGATGTTGACGGCGAGGATCTCGGGCCACGGCCGTTCCCAGGGGTGGGCCGCGAGGTGCACCACCAGGTCGGCGTCCCGGACGGCGTCGTCCAGGGTGGCCGGGTCCGTGATGTCACCCGCGAACCACACGTCGCGGTCGTCGCGCTCGGCGGGCACCGCCCGGTCCAGCAGGCGCAGCTCCCGGCCCTCGCGCCGGAGAAGGGGCGCGACCGCGCGGCCGATCCGGCCCGCCGCTCCCGTGATCGCGACCACCTGCGGTGCGTCGTTCGACATGCTCGGGCTCCCTCGTCCGGTCGGCGTTCTGACGAGAGGGTAGGGGATTTCACGGCGGACGACCGCGCCGACCTGCGGCGACACGCGCGAGCGGCACCGGATGGGTTCGAGGGCGGCACGGGGCTGGTTCGGGGCCGGCGCGAGAGAATGGCCGTATGAGCACCTCGCGCCGCGCCCCGCACCCGGATCCCGAGACGATCACCCCCGAGGAGCGGGAAGACCTCGCCGAGCGACTGCGCGAGCGCGTCTACGTCACGTTCGCCTCGCTCGCCGTCATCCTCACCCTGCTGGCCCACGCGCACGGGCTCGGGGCCGGGACCGCGGCGGCGTCGCTGACCATCACCGCCGTCGGCACCGTGGCCGCCGCCTGGCTCGCCGAGCTTATCTCCCACCTCGCCGCGCACGGCGGGTTCCCCGACCGGCACCACCTCGGCGCCATGACCCGGACCAGCGGCGGCGCCCTCCTGACGCTCGTGATCCCGCTGCTCGCACTGGCCGCCGCGGGCCTCGGCTGGTGGGAGGTGACGACCGCGCTGCGCGTGGGCGTCGGCGTGTTCATCGCCACCCTGGTGCTCATCGCCTGGCTCGGCATCCGCCGCACGAAGCTGCCCTGGCTCGCGCGGATCCTGGCGCTCGGTGTGCTCGCGGCGCTCGCGGTCGGCGTGGTGGGGCTCAAGCTGCTCGCGCACGGCTGAGTCGATCACTTTCGGACATCTTGTTGACGTGAACATTCCGCGGGTGCCAGCCTGTTGCGCGGCGGTCCCGCAGGGCCCGCCGGAACGCAGGGTCGCGTTCCGCGAGGCCGGCGCCGTCCGTCCTCGCACGTCCACAGACTTCGAGGATGAAGGAGACGGACATGGGACTTCGCCGCGCTCGGCGCACCAGCCCCTCCGCACCACCCGTTCGCCCGGCACCCGTTCGCCCGGCGCTCGCCGTCGCGCTGGCCGCGACGCTCGCCCTCCCGGCGCTGCCCGCCGTCGCGCACGCGGCTGACGACGCCGCCTACACCACGTACCCGACGATCCTCGACCCCGGCTCCGGCGCGGCCGACTACTTCACGCCGTCCTGGCTCGACGACGGCGGCAACCACATCCAGGCCCACGGCGGCCAGGTCGTCTCCGTCTCGGCGGAGGAGCTCGGCGTCGACGCCGGGTCCGTCGTCGAGGGCGAGGAGGCGGGGCAGACCGTCTACTACTGGTACGGCGAGGACCGCAGCAACGGCTACTACGGCAGCCCGGGCGTGCACGCGTACAAGTCGTACGACACGAGGAACTGGACCGACGAGGGCGTCGTCCTACGTTCGGTGTCCGACGCCGCGGAGCTGGAGTCGGACTACTTCGACGCCCTCTACGACACGGTCGACGACGCCGGCGAACCGCGCGCGGACCGGATCGCCGAGGTGAACTACCACCTGAACACCAACGAGGCCGCCGACTACACGACGATCTTCGAGCGCCCCAAGGTGCTCTACAACGAGGCGACCAAGCAGTGGGTGCTGTGGTGGCACTCCGACGGGCAGACCACCGTGGGCGGCAGCATGTACGCGCGCTCGATGGCGGGCGTCGCGGTCTCGGACAGCCCCACCGGTCCGTTCAGGATGACGGGCGTGTACCGGATGCCGAACCGGACCAACTACCAGGCGTGCATCTCCGCGGCCGTGCCCGGGCAGGCCCGCGACATGACGGTCTTCCAGGACGACGACGGCACCGCGTACATCGTCTACTCCTCCGAGGAGAACCGTTCCCTCTACATCGCGGAGCTCGACGCGGACTACACGAACGTCACGCACACCACCGACGTCGACATGGTGAACGCCGGGCAGTACTCGGAGGACGGCCGCTTCCCGTACCTGTTCGCGGACGGCACCGCCGCCGCCCCGGTGCGCGGCGAGGACTTCCAGATCGTCAAGGAGTGCGGCGTGCTGGAGGCGCCCGCGCTGTTCCAGCACGGCGGCAGGTACTACACGGTGGCGTCGGGCGCGACGGGCTGGGCGCCGAACCCGCAGACCTACTACACGGCCGACAGCATCCTCGGGTCGTGGATCCGCGGCGTCGAGGCGGGCGACCCGCACGAGAACGTCGCCTACAACGCGATCCCCGAGGGTGGCGACGGCCTGCTCTCGGTCGGCGACACCCGCCGCACCACCTTCGGCTCGCAGTCCACGAACGTGCTCGACCTGGGCGGTGGCCGGTTCGTCTACATGGGCGACCGGTGGAACGCCGGGGCCGCGAACTCCAACTACGTGTGGCTCCCGGTCACGATCGGCGAGAACGGCCGCGCCGAGATGCGCAACCCCGCCACGGAGGACCCGGCCCGCTGGGGCGACGGCTGGGACGACAGCTACTGGGACGACAAGGGCGCCGGCACCCAGATCTGGCGCGTGACCGAGGACGGCGTGCCCGATCAGGTCGCGCCCAGCGAGGACTTCGGCGCCGTGCTCCCCGACGCCGTCCCGGTCGAGGTCGACGGCGTCACGACGGACGTCGCGGTGACCTGGAGCGCCACGTCGTTCGCCGAGCGCGGCACCCAGACCATCACGGGCACGCTCGCCGCCGGCGACGGCTTCACGGCCGGCCGCACGTTCACGCGCACCGTCGAGGTGCACGAGGACGGCGTCGCCAACCTCGCGCCCGACGCGTCCGTCGCGGCCTCCAGCCGGGCGAACCTCGCGCCGACCGTCGTGGACGGCAACGTCAAGGGCAAGGGCTGGGACGACTGGACGTCGTCGGGCTATCCCCGCAACAGCTGGCTGTCCTTCACGTGGCCGCTCACGCAGGACCTGACCGAGGTGGTGGTGCACACCTACAAGGACGGTGCGGGCGCGACCTGGCCGTCCACGGTCGCCGCGGAGTACCTGGACGCGTCGGGCACGTGGACGACGACGGACATCAGTGTCGACCTCGCGCAGGACGCGGCGTCGGCCGCGCCCGTCGCGACCCTCGACGTCTCCGGCCTGCCGCGTACCAACGGCCTGCGCCTGCGGCTGACGACGGCGACCAACACGTGGCAGTCGGTCTCGGAGGTGCAGGTCTGGGGCGCGGACGACGTCGTCGACCTCTGCCGCGCCGAGGGCACCACCGTCTCGGCGAGCTTCCACCAGACGGAATGGGAGACGATGCCGGCGGCCAACGCGTGCGACGGCAACGCCTCGACCTCGTGGTCGACGTGGTCCGGCAGCGCCGGGCGCGACGAGGTGACGTTCACGGTCGAGCCGGCCGAGGCGCGCGCCGTCGACCGCGTGGGCTTCACCACGACCGAGGGCACCATCGCGACCGTGGGCGTCGAGTACCGCGACGCCGCGGGCACCTGGCACCCGACCACGGCCCAGGACGTGGTGCCCGGCGCCACCGGGACGCCGGTGTCGGTCGAGTTCGAGCCGGTCTGGGCGTCGGCCGTGCGGCTGACGTTCGCGACCCCGGGCTCGTACCTCAAGATCCCCGCGCTCGGCGTGGGGGCGCGCGCCACCGCCGTCGTGCCCGAGGTGGCGGCGCGGTGCGTGGGGCGCGACACGGCCCAGCTCGTGACCACGGTGCGGAACCTCGGCGACCGGAGGGCGGACATCGAGGTCCGGACGCCGTTCGGCACCCGCGTGGTGCGCGACGTCGCGCCGGGCCGGACGGGATCGGCCGTGGTCAGCACCAAGTCCACGGCGCTGGAGGCGGGGAGCGTCACCGTCGCGACCCGGGGCGACGTCGGCCTGACGACGGGCTACCCGGCGGCGGAGTGCGCCTGACGGCCAAAGGTTGATCGCTCGGGCTGACGGCTGCGGTGACGGCTGGTGGTGACGGCCGGGCGCGGCTGGGCCTGACGCGCAACTCCCCTTTGAGGCCCGGGTTTCTTCGCTTTCGGCCGATCGAAAGCGAAGAAACCCGGGCCTCAAAGGGGAGGGCCGGCCGCCGGTAGGGACGGTTGCCGGCCGGTCGCGGCGGTCGTTCCGGTCGCGGCGGTCGCGGCGTCAGCCCTCGAAGTCGACGTTGCCGCGGCACGCCTGGCCGGGGCTCGGCACGGCGTCCTTGAGTCCGTGGCTCACGTACTTGCCGTAGCTCTGGACCCGGCCGTCCGTGACGAAGTCGTCGTTGAACTCGGGCGGCTGGTTCTCCTGCGCGTCGGGCAGGTCCCGGCCGGAGAACGCGCACGCCGAGCTGGCCTAGTGCGCGCCCGGGATCGGGTCGCCGTTGCCGTTGGTCTCGCCGGCCATCGCCGATATGGCTCCGCCGAGGGTCAGCCCTGCTGTCACGACGCACGTCAGGATGACACGCCTCATGGTCACCACCTCCTTGTGGCGAAGGGCGTCCGGGTAGGTCGGTCGAACCCGGTCCGCCCTCCCGATCTTCAACGTACGTCCGCGTTCCGGCCGCGACCGCCGGAGGGACAGAGATCACCCCGACGGTTGCCGTGCGCTGCCGCCAGTCAGGTCATCAGCCCCGTGCGGTACGCGTAGACGACGGCCTGCACGCGGTCGCGCAGGTTGAGCTTCGCCAGGAGCCGCGACACGTAGGTCTTGACGGTCTCCTGGCTGATCACGAGCGTCGCGGCGATCTCGCTGTTGGACCGGCCGTCGGCGATGAGGCGCAGCACCTCGAGCTCGCGCGGCGTCAGGGTCGTGTCGGCGGGGGCGTCCCCGGCGGGCCGGATCCGGGCGGCGTACCGGCCCACGAGCTGCCGCGTCACCTCGGGGGCGAGCAGCGCGGCGCCGCTCGCGACCGTGCGGATGCCCGCCAGGAGCTGGCCCGCCGGGGCGTCCTTGAGCAGGAACCCGCTGGCCCCCGCGCGCAGCGCCTCGTACACGTACTCGTCGAGGTTGAACGTGGTCACGACGAGCACCTTCACGGGGCGTTCGACGCCGGCGCCCGCGAGCAGGCGCGTCGCCTCGATGCCGTCGAGCACCGGCATCCGCACGTCCATCACCACGACGTCCGGCTCCAGGCGGCGGGCGAGGTCGACGGCGGCGCGCCCGTCCGCGCACTCGCCCACGACCTCCAGGTCAGGCTGGGCGTCGATGATCGTCGCGAAGCCGGTGCGGATCAGCGCCTGGTCGTCGCACACCAGGACCCGGACGGGCGGGGTCGCGGCAGGCCCGGACGGCGCGACCGGGTCGTCGGGCGCCACGGCCGGGTCGACCGCCGCAGCCGGCTCGCCCCCGCTCACGACCGGCTCCCCGCCGCCGAGTACGTGCGCGGCACGCAAGCCCGGACGACGAACCCGCCGTCGTCCAGCCGCTGCGTGCCGAACTCGCCGCCCAGGGCCTCGACGCGTTCGCGGAGACCGGCCAGGCCCCGGCCGCTCCCGCCGGGGACGACGGGCGGACGCGCCGCTCCGGTCAGCCCGGAACCTGCCCCGGCACCCCGCCCCGCTGTGCTGACCTCCACCACGACCTCCCTCTCCGTGTGCCGCACCGCGACCGTCGTCGGCGCGCCGTGCGCGTGCTTGAGCGCGTTCGTCAGGGCCTCCTGCACCACGCGGTACGCGGTCAGCCCCGCGCTGTCCGCCGACCCGACCGGCTCGCCGTCCGCCATCAGGTCCACCGGCTGCCCGGCCCGGCGCGTCTGCTCCACGAGGGTGCGCACCTCGGCGGCGGACGGCGTCCGTGCGGCGCCGTCGTGCCCCGGATCGAGCAGGTCCAGCAGGTGCCGCAGGTCGGCGATGGCGCGCCGGCCCGTGTCGGTGACGGCGTCCAGGGTCTGCTCCAGCCGGTCGGGCGCCGCCGTCAGATACTTCGCGGCCTCGGTCTGCACCACCATCGCGGTGACGTGGTGCGTCACGACGTCGTGCAGCTCGCGGGCGATGCGGGTGCGCTCCGCGATCAGGGTGTCCTGCGCGACCCGGCGTCGGCGCTCGGCCTCGGTCGCCCGCGTGGAGCGCAGCCAGGCGCCGATGCCCCACGCGAGGGCCATCGCCAGGTAGAACGTCACGAACTCGTCCACCCGCTCGGCGCCGGTCAGCCGGTCGAGCGCGATCGCGAGCGCTGGGTAGCCGATGGTCAGGACGGCGGCGACCACGCGGCGCCGTCGGCCCAGGTGGGCGCCCGTGCTGACGAGCGCGATGCCGAGCGCGTTGCCCGCGAAGGAGTGGTAGCCGAACACCTGGCCGGCGGCGAAGCCGGCCGCCACCAGGAGGATGCAGAGCGCGGGCCACCGCCGTCGGACGGCGAGGGGCAGGCACTCCAGGGCGATGACCAGCACGGCCCACCCGTCGAGGGGCCGGGCGGGCAGCTCGCCCACCTGGGTGCCGTAGTCGCGCAGCGCGGGCAGGAACGCCGCTCCGGCGAGCCCGAGGGCGAGCGGCAGGTCCCGGATCGTGACGTCGAGACGGCGCCACCGGTCCCGGACCTGCCTCAGCTCGATCACCGGGGGAGCCTAGCGGCCACCTCGGCCCGGGCGGCGCGGCGGACCGGCACGATGCGGCCGCGCCGGTGGGCGACCACGAGGAAGATCGCGGCGGTGATCGCGCAGAACACCACGGAGTAGAGGCTGCCCTCGGGGCCGAAGGCGCCGCCGGTGACCAGCACGTGGCCCTGCGTGGTGGCGTCGAGCAGGCCCTGCGGGGTGTCGTTGCCCGAGACCTCGGTGCTGAAGATCGCGCTGCCGGCGATGTTCCAGCCGAGGTGCAGGCCGATCGGCACCCAGAGCTTGCGGGTGGCGACGTACGCGGCGGTGAGCATGCCGCCGGCCTCGATGGCGATGGCGAGGGCGCCCCACAGGGTGGCGTTCGCGTTGAGCAGGTGCGCCAGTCCGAACAGCAGGCCGGTGAGCGTCAGCGCGACCCAGGTGCCGGTCCAGCCCTCGACGATCCGGAACAGGACGCCGCGCCACAGCAGCTCCTCGGTCACGGCCGCGGCGGCCATGAACCCGACCAGGCCCAGGGCGCCGAGCGGCGAGCCGAGGCCGTGCACGGTGTAGCTGTCGAGAAAGGCGAGGTTGACGATGACCAGGCCGAACAGCCCGAGGCCGAGCAGCGTGCCCCAGGTCAGCGCGGGCGCCGCACCCTTGAGCTCCACCTCGATGACGGGACGGCGCTCGGTGAGCCGCACCACCCACCGGTAGACCACGATGCCGACCAGGGCCGTGGCGAGGCCGACGCCGAGCGTCAGCCAGGGGTTGTCCTGGACCGCCACAAGGCCTTGGCCGCCGAGGAACGAGACCGCCACGATCGCGATGAGCTGCCACACCAGACGCACGATGACTCCTTGGGAAGGGGCCGCGGCCGGGCGCCGCGGGGTACCCCGAACGCTATGAATTCCCAGGTCAACAGTCGTCACCGCGGGGTGGACACTCGCGGGTAGCTCGCACGGGGGACAGACTGGGCCGGTGACCGGCACCCTCGACCTGATCCGTGCGGAGATCGCCGCCGACCCCTCCAACGCGTGGGCGGCCGAGCTCGGCTGGGAGCCGCTCTACTCGGTGGCATCGGGTGCCCGGATCGTGCTCGTCGGGCAGGCCCCCGGCCGCAAGGCCCAGGAGAGCGGCAAGCCCTGGAACGACGCCAGCGGCGTGAAGCTGCGGTCCTGGCTCGGCGTGACCGACGAGCAGTTCTACGATCCCGACCTGTTCGCGATCCTCCCGATGGACTTCTACTACCCGGGCAAGGGGGCGTCCGGCGACCTGCCGCCGCGCAAAGATTTCGCAGGGCGGTGGCATCCGCGGATCCTTGCCGAGCTGCCGAGCCGCAGTCTCACGGTCCTGGTGGGCAGCTACGCCCAGAAGTACTACCTGGGCGACCGGGCGAAGAAGAGCCTGACGGAGACCGTGCGGGCCTACCAGGAGTACCTGCCAGAGACGGTGCCGCTGGTGCATCCGTCGCCGCTGAACTTCCGCTGGCAGGCCAAGAACCCCTGGTTCGAGGCGGACGTCGTGCCGGCGCTGCGCGCGGCGGTCGCGGGGGCGCTCGCAGACCGATGAGTCGGGCGGGCGCGCAGGGCTGACCTCAGCCCGGCCGTCAGGCGGCGTCCTCGGACGCCGGGACCGGCGCGGGCGGCTCCGTGTCGTCGAACCCACGGAGCGCCTCGTTGAGCAGGCGGGCCGACTTGGCGAGCTCCAGGATCTGCTCCCCCTTGGCTGTCGGCTGCCAGCTGCCCTCGGTGTAGATCAGCACGTCGTCGTCGTACGCCTGCCGTGTGGCCATGAGGTGGTACTTGACCGTCGCCGAGTCCCGGTCGAGGGCGTTGGCCGCCGCCCCGTACGAGCCACGCTCATGGAGTGTCAGTACAGCAAGCAGGTTCTCGCTGGTGGCCCTCTTGGAGCTCCCCATCGTGGCGGTTCCTTCCCCCAACCCTCAGCTTCGCGGCATGGACCGACACCGTAAGCACGTCGGTGAGTGGACGTCAAAGTCCGACATATACCGATATTCAGTTTCACCCGTAGGTTTTCTTCCTCTGTTCGTCCTGAGCAGGCGCTGGTTCGCTACCGGAGGTTTCTTGACCTCTGCCTGGAAGTGGTGGGGGCGCAGCTCAGGGGAGTTTTTCGATGGCTCGCAGGACGACCGGTCCGGTGGCGGTTCCGACGACGATGCCCAGGTCGGGCGCACGACGGTGGGTGCGCGCGTCGACGGTGGGGGTGACGGCTGCCGCACTGGTCGGCGTGTACCTGGTGCCTGCCGGCTCGGCCTTCGCGGCTGCCGACGACGGGCTCTCGGAAGCGGATCGTGCCGCTGCGGCGGCGGCTGCGGCTCCGCCGTCCGACACCTCGCCCGAACAGGACGGGGACGAGGGCGGGAACTGGTTCACGGACCTGTTCGGCGGCGGTGACGACGAGCCCGAGGGCGACCCGATCCCCGCGGACTCCGCGCTCGCGACCCAGCAGCACCCGGTCGACGCACCGGTCGCGACGGCCGGCGAGCCGGGCGAGCGTGTCCGTGAGCTGACGGGCAAGCGCACGGTCAACTCCAGGACGTTCCTGCTGGACGACGGTCAGCGCCAGGTCGAGCTCTCCGCCGAGCCGCAGTTCTACGAGACCGCACAGGACGGTCTGGCCGAGATCGACACGACGGTCGCCGCGACGGGCAAGGCCGTGGCCGGGGCGGAGGCCAAGGGCCTGTCCGCGAAGGCAGGCAAGGCCGCCACCTCGGACGGCTGGTCCCACGCGAGCGTGGCGAACACCGCCCGCGCGTACTTCGGCCGGCGCGCGGACCGGGTGGTGCGGGTGGAGGACGCCGCCGGCCGTGGTGTGACCGTCGGGCTGCCCGACGCCGGTGACCTCGACTCGCCGCGGGTCGACGGTGACACCGTCACGCACCCGGACGTGGCAGCGCTGGGCGGCGCGGACCTGTCCTACGAGGTGCTGCCCGGGCGGGTCAAGGAGTCGATCGTCCTGGCCGAGCCCCCGGTCGGCAGCGAGCAGACCGAGTTCACGTTCACGCTGTCCGACCTGGGCGACCTGACCCCGCGGGTCGAGGACGACGGCTCGATCGGCTTCTACGGTGAGCTCGACCCGGAGCCGGTGGCGTCGATCCCCGCGGGCGTGATGTGGGACTCGCGCGAGGCCGAGACCACGCAGGGCGGCAAGCTGTCCGCGCCCGACGACCAGGGTGCGGCCGTCTCGACGGACGTGGACTACGAGCTGGAGCGTGCCGGCAAGGCTGCCTGGACGCTGACCGTGACGCCGGACCAGGAGTGGCTCACCGACGAGGCGCGGGTGTGGCCGGTGACGGTGGACCCGACGATCATCATCTCGCCGACGCAGGCGTTCTCGAAGGACACGATGATCCTGTCGGAGGCGCCGACCACGAGCTACTACACGTCGTCGCGGCTCTCGGTCGGTCGTACCGAGGGCGGAGTCGCGCGCTCGATGGTGCAGTTCCCGGGACTGACCGGTACGAACGGCGTGGTGCCGGTGGGCGCCACCGTCACGCACGCCGACCTGGAGCTCTACTTCGACCAGGCGCACACCGACTGGGCGACGCGGGTTCCGCTGGAGGTGCGGGAGGTCACGGCACCGTGGACGTCGTCGACCACCACGTGGAACAGCGCGAACGGCCTGATGGGCGCGGTCGCGGGCACGCGCCGCACGCTGAACAACGTCTCGCCGTACGCGTCGGCGACGGGCAACTGGCCCGCCTCGGCGACGGGCGCGGACGGGTTCGGCGGCGACTACCAGTTCAACCGGGACACGGTCGCGGGCGACATCTTCACCTGGACCCCCGATCTCCCGGCCTCCGGGCTGTGGCAGGTGTGGCTGCACAACGTGACCGGGAGCAACCGGTCCACGCAGGTGCCGGTGCGGATCACGCACGCCACCTCCAACCCGGTGCACACCTACACGGTGAACCAGCAGGCGGCGACCGGATGGAGCCAGGTCGCGGCGCACACCTTCGACGCCGGCACCAGCGGCAAGGTGGAGATCCTGGACACGCCGGCGACGTCGACGACCGCGGTGATCGCGGACGGGGTGCGGTTCATCAAGGACGCCACCGAGGTCCGGACGGCCGGCGAGATCGGCAAGTGGCACACCTACGACGTGTCCGGCACGGTCGGGGAGTGGGCCAAGGACCCGACGCTCGACAACGGGTTCATGATCAAGGCGGCCGACGAGACCGCCGCAGGCCCCGTGGGTGGTCCGCGCTACGAGGCGGGTGAGAACGTCTACGGCGGCGAGACCCGCAACATGCCGCGGCTGACGGTCACCTACGGCCAGCCCGGTGTGGTCATGGACATCCCGGAGACCATCCATGCCACGGGCGCGGAGCTGTCCTGGTCGGCGTACAAGGACCCGTCGTCGTCCACCAGCGACAACCTGGTGGAGTACCAGGTGCACCGCTCGGTCTCGCAGACGTTCCAGCCGTCGGCCACCACGCTGGTGGCACCGATTGCCCCCGGGACGACGTCGTTCGTCGACACGACGGCGGTGCCGACCGCGGCCGACGCGACCGGTGAGGGCAAGCTGTACTACTACCAGGTCGCGGTGAAGCGGAAGGACGGCGCGATCGTGCCGTCGTCGACGCAGATCGTGCGGCTGCCCAAGGCCGGGCACACGACGAAGATCCTCGTGGCTTCGGGGGACACGTCGCTCGCGTCGGCGCAGCCGACGACCAACTGGGACTCGGTGCAGGACATCACCACGCAGCGTTGGGACCTGGTCGGGAACGCGTCGGCGGTGTACGGCGACACGCGCACGGTCATGGAGTGGGACGACGCGAGCTGGGACGTCCCTGACAACGCGGTGGTGACCGATGCGTCCCTGCGCCTGTGGCAGGAGACCACCGAGACAACCCGTGTGGACGCGAACGGGGACATGGTCTACCCGACCCAGGGCGTGTATCGGGCTTACCGGCAGAACACCGACTTCGTCGAGACCGCCGCGACCTGGAACTCGCCGGGCACCGGTGGCACCTGGCCTGCCGGCGGCAACCTGGGCAGTGTCCTGCTCGATTCCGTGTCGAATGTCGGGGAGGGTCCGTCGCGCCTGTCGTGGGACGTCAAGGCCGCGGTCCAGAGCTGGGCCGACGGACCCACCCAGTACCGGGGCCTGGTCGTCAAGATGGCTGACGAGGCCGCGTCCCAGGACCGGTCCCTGTTCGCCTCGGGTGAGGCGGAGGCGAACAACGGTCTGGAGCGTTCCGGTCCGCTTCTGTCGGTGACGTACCTGTCGACGGCGCCGGAGGACACGTTCTACGCGCCGGACACCCCGGAGCGGATGACGCCGGGCACGACCTACCAGGTGCCGGTGACGGTCTCGAACACGACCCCGACCACCTGGGTCAAGGGTGCCCAGGCACTGGTCGCGTCCTGGACGCTGCCGGACGGTTCCGTGGCGCCGGGCTCGACCTCGACGACGTCGGCGCTGCCGCAGGACCTGTCGTCCGGTGAGGTGGCGGACATGACGGCGTCCGTCGTCGCCCCGCCGGTGAGCGACGGCAACCTGCGCAGCGACTACTCGCTGTCGTGGGAGATCGCGAACACCGCCTCGGCGGCGCAGGAGAAGACCGCTCGCCAGGAGGCCCAGGCGGCGGGTGAGGACTCGGTCGAGGCCGCGGCGTCGGCCCAGGGCCTGGACACCATCGCGACCGGGGGCGCGGCGGAGCAGACCGAGGCCAGCACCCTGGCCGAGGCCGGCATCGCGGCGCTGCCGGCGGGCCAGCTCAAGCAGAACGTCGCGGTCGAGGACCCGACGTCCGACCAGCTGGGTCTGGAGAGCTTCTACACCTACGCCGGGAAGAACACCGGCGCTGGGTCCACGCTGATGAACAACGTGGCGGCGGGCAATGCCGTCTGGTCGTACGACGCGTTCAGCAACCCCGGGCGTGGCCTGTCGACGTTCGCGCGGTTCTCGTACAACTCGCAGGACACTTCCGACACGGTGTCGGGCTTCGGCTGGTCGGCGCAGGTGTCCGGGCCGATCCGGCTCGGCGCGCCGCTCGAGTTCCACCCGAACAACAGCCCGCGCGAGGTCATGCTGCCCGACGGCGACGGCACGACCCACGTCTTCCGGCTCAACACGACGACGGGCCAGTGGGACGCGCCCGCGGGCGTGAACTACCGGCTGACGCAGAAGGCCGGGGTGGACTGCCGTGCGTCGAACAAGGATCCGGACCCGGCGGCCTGGACGATGCTGCGTCCGGACGGCACGAAGTTCGTGTTCGGCTGCGACGGCTACCTGAACCAGGTGATCGACAAGAACGGCAACACGCAGCAGTTCACCTACGCCGAGCGGCAGTCGAACAACCAGCCGCGCAAGTTCCTGCAGTACGTCACCGACCCCACGGGCCGGCAGACCCTGACGGTGAACTACTGGACCAAGGGCCAGACCGGCTGGCAGTACGTGGACGAGGCCACCGGCAACCTGGTGGCCGGTTCGGGCGGGCTGAACAACTCCAAGATCTACGACCACGTGCGGTCCATGACCGACATCTCCGGGCGGAAGATCGAGTTCTACTACACCGGCAAGGGCCTGATGGGCCGGATGATCGACGGCGCGGGCGCGACCGACGCCTCGGGCGCGTCGATCGCCAAGACGTTCAAGTTCACCTACGACGCCGACCAGGGCAACAAGAACGCGAAGCTCACGCGGATCACCGACCCGCGCGGCAACGACACGGAGCTGTCGTACTTCTACCCGTCCGAGGGCGACGACCCGAAGGACCACTGGTCGGTGCAGACGATCACGGACCGCAACGACGGGGTGACGACGTTCGACTACGCCCCGCACACCACGGCTGGCTGGTGGAACTCGACGGTGACGGACGCCGAGGACCACGCCACGACCTACGTGTCGGACGACTTCGGTCGGCCGCGCTCGGTGACGAACGCGAAGTCCGAGACGGTCTCGCTCTCGTGGGACTCGGACAACAACGTCCGCACGCTGACCGAGGACAAC
This sequence comes from Promicromonospora sp. NPDC110617, assembly GCF_055598465.1. Taxonomy (NCBI): domain Bacteria; kingdom Bacillati; phylum Actinomycetota; class Actinomycetes; order Micrococcales; family Promicromonosporaceae; genus Promicromonospora; species Promicromonospora sp. NPDC110617. Next base: position 811,286 of record NZ_JBVKBM010000002.1, on the reverse strand, counting down.
GGGGCGGTCACCGCGTACTGCTACGACCCCAAGACCGGGTACCCGCTGTGGCAGCGGGACGCGGAGCAGAACGACGCTCGGGGCGGTGCGCCGGCGGCGTCGGAGTGTGTCGCTGGGGAGACGGCGGAGCAGGCGCCGCCCGGTGCACAGGTCATGGAGTACCAGCCCTGGGAGAACGGGTATGTCGCGCAGATCGCGAAGACCACGTCACCGCAGGGCCGCAAGAACCAGTTCACGTATGACGCCAAGGGCAATTTGCTGACCGTCACGGACGGCAAGGGCATCGCGACGACGACGGCGGGCGACTACACGACGTCGTACACGTACGACTCGTTCGGGCAGTTGCTGACGGCCACGGACGCGAACGAGAACGTGACGGAGTACCGCGAGTACACCGACGTGGGCTACCCCGTGGTGACCGAGGACGCGCTCGGCAACGTCTCGCGGACCACGTACTCGAACGACGGGCGTGGCCTGGTGACGCAGGTCGAGGACCCGCTGGACGGACTGGTCACGCAGGCATACGACGCGTTCGGGCGGCCGCTCGCTTCGACGGTGCGCAAGTCGGCGGACGAGACGATCACGACGCCGGCGCCGGTGTACGACGCGAACGACAACGTGACGAAGTCGACGGCGCCGAACGGGGCAGTGTCGACGGCGACGTACGACGCGACCGACCAGGTCACGAAGTCGACGATGCCGAAGGACACGCCCACCGGTCCGGAGCGCGCGAGCGTGTACACCTACGACACGGTCGGCAATCTCGACACGGTGACCGAGCCCAAGGGTGTGGCCACCACCGGCGACGCCACGGACTTCGTCACGGCCTACGGGTACGACGCGATCTACCAGCAGACGTCGGTGACCAACGCTGACGGTGACGTCATCAGGTACAGCTACGACGAGGTCGGCAACCTGGTCAAGACGGTCGACCCGAAGAAGAACGCCACATCGGATCCGGACGACTTCACGTCCACGACCGAGTACGACCTGAACCACCGGCCGGTCTCGGCGACGGACGCGGCGGGCAACTCGAGCTCGACGGAGTATGACGCGGACGGCCTGGCGGTGTCCTCGACGGACCCGGACGGCAACACGTCCTATGTCACTTATGACGAGCGTGGCGCGCAGGTGGAGACCAAGACGCCGCACGAGAGCGTCGGCGGCGTGGTGCAGTACCGGACCACGAAGGTGGAGTACGACGAGGTCGGCAACACGACGCGGGTGATCACTCCGCGCGGTGTGGCGACGGCCAACGCGGACGACTTCGCGTCGCGGACGCAGTACGACGCGCTGAACCGGCCGGTCAAGCAGTTCCAGCCGTATGACCCGGCCGATGCCCGGTACAACGACGCGAACGTCTTCACCGAGACGACGTACGACGCCGCGGGCCGCGTGACCAAGTCGTCGATGCCGGCGTCGGAGGGGCAGACGGCGCGCAACGAGTCCACGACGGAGTACTTCGACAACGGGTGGATCAAGAAGTCCAGCGATGCCTGGGACATCTCCACGACGTACGAGTATGACGACCTGGGTGCGCAGACGGCCCGTACTTTGACCAGTGCGGATGGTTCGGCGAACCGGACGATGACGTGGTCGTACTTCCCGGACGGGAAGCTGCAGACCAAGGCGGATGACGGTGTGCCGGTGGGCTCGCACTCCGTGGTGACGGACAACGACACGGCCGGGTTGGCCACGGCGACCGGTACGTGGGCAACCGCGTCGGTGGCGGGGGAGCAGGGAACGGACCACCGTACACATGCGGCGGCGACGTCGAGCACGGACAAGTTCACGTGGACCCTGGACGCGCCAGCGGACGGGACGTACAAGGTGGCGGTGACGTACCCGCAGGTGTCGGGTGCGGCCACGGACGCGAAGTTCGAGCTGACGCATGGCAAGGACGGCGACGGCCACGGCGGTGTGGTGACCGAGCCGGCCTACACGGTCAACCAGACCACGGGTGCCGCCGGGTGGAAGGACGTGGGCCAGGTCGAGTTGCGCAAGGGCGACCCGGTGACGGTGACCCTGAAGCCGTCGGCGACGGGCAAGGTGCTCGCTGACGGGGTGCGGCTGGTGCGGGACAACGCCGCCGACAACGACACGGAGGCGCGCGCGTTCGCGTACTCGTACGACGTCAACGGGAACCTCACGGGGATCAACGACACCTCCTCGGGTGCCCGGGCGGACGACTACCAGGTCACCTATACCGGGCTGAACCAGGTGGCCAGCGTCAAGGAGGCGTTGGCGGGTCAGGACACGGCGACCACGAGCTACTCGTACGACGTGCTGGGGCAGCCGCTGACGGTGGCGCACCCGGACCAGCGGTCGGAGTACACCTACGACCTCGCGCTCGACGCGCGCGGACCTCTCACGTCCCTGTCGGTGGACGATCTGAACGACACTGCGGCGGCGAAGGTGACCCGGTACACCTACGACGCTCTGGGGCGTCAGGCGACGCAGACCAAGGCCAACGGGAACGTCGTCACCAACGGGTTCTTCCTGGACGGTGCGCTCAAGTCGCTGCGTGAGGAGAAGTCGGGCGGTGCGCTGATCTCCTCGCACGCCTACACCTACGACAACAACGGCAACAAGGCCACCGACGTCGCCTCCAAGGCGAACGCCGATGTCGCGGGTGCGTTCCTGAACAGCACCACGACGTACTCATACGACCCGGTGGACCGGCTGTCTCAGTCGGTGAAGACCGGCAACGGGGCTGCGACCGAGACGTACGTGCACGACGACAACGCGAATGTCATCTCGCAGAGCGTGGGCGGGACGCCGACGACGTACGCGTACGACCGTAACCGGTTGCTCACGGCAACGGCGGATGGTGCGACGGCGTCCTACCGGTATGACCCGTTCGGTCGGCAGACGTCAGTGGTCTCGGCAGGGCTGACGATCAGCCGGACCACGTATGACGGGTTCGACCACATCGCCACCTCGGAGAAGCTGAACGAGTCCGGCGGAATGGACTCGACTACCTACGCGTACGACCCGCTGGACAGGACGGCATCGAAGACTGCCAGCGGCGAGACGACCGACTACACCTACCTCGGCCTCTCCTCGGAGGTGCTGGGCGAGGAGGTCGCTGGTGAGCTGACCAAGTCGTACCAGTACTCGCCGTGGGGTCAGCGGTTGTCGCAGATCACGCACCAGGCTGATCCGGAGTCGGGTGTCGAGGCGGGGGAGAGCGCGTACTACGGGTACAACGCACACACGGACGTCGAGACTCTGACGGACGATGCCGGCGACGCGGTCGCGACCTACGGGTACACCGCGTATGGAAACACAGACGAGTCCGAGTACACGGGGATCGACAAGCCTGAGGCCGGTGCGCCGGAGAATGCGGAGCCATACAACGCGTACCGATACAACTCAAAGCGTTGGGACGCGGGTTCTGACACTTACGACATGGGGTTCCGCGACTACGCCCCGGGCCTGAACCGCTTCACCACGCGGGACATGTACAACGGCGCACTTGCGGACATGGGGATGGGGACCGATCCCTATACCGGAAACCGGTACGCCTTTACCAGTGGAAACCCCATCGGCCGAATCGAGAACGACGGGCACCGTTGGGTGCCCCCTACCGGACCATCGGCGCTCCTCGAGGCGATGGGCGGCGGTGGGGTTGCCGCAGGAGCTGGTTCGATACTCGGATGGATTGGTGTAGCGACTGCTGGCCTACTTGCACTTGACGTCGCGGCTGCAAAACCTGACAACTTCGAGCACGAATACGACGAAGGAAGTCCCGACTATTCCAATGGGACCGCTCTGTCGGTAACCGAGGAAAAGGCGTACGAGCGTCGATACTACGATGCAACGGATGTCCAAGAGTCTGACTGTAGCGATGGCGTCAGTGCCGTCTACTACATGCCCCTCGACAGTCAAGAGCGTGCGCAAGGAACGTATGCCTGCCTGACCAAGGGTGGGTTCGGCTACAATGATGCGCAGGGCAACGTGACGGGAAATCCCGATTCCGCGGTCCGAGGAACTCCCGTGCCGAGCTTGTACACCGGCGGATTTCCGCCGAAGGTGGCCGGCTTTCCGCGGACCAACTCCAAGGGTCCGGGGCAGATGCACAGAGGGCACCTTCTCGGTCGCCAGCTTGGAGGGTCCGGGACGGACAGGCGGAATCTGGTCCCGTTGTATGCATCTGCCAACGCCCAGATGATGGCTGGCTTAGAGAATAGGATCGCGGCCCGAATCGATGGGGGCGAGTCAATCTTCTATTCCTCGGTCCCGAAATATGTCGGGAATGGTGGTATCCCAGTTTCGGTGGATATAACCTGGCAAAGTTCAAGTGGTGCAGGCGGTCAGTGTACGATCTTCAACACCCCATTCGGTGAAGCTGATGGCGCAGGGTGCTACGGCTAGGGAGGCAATATGTGGGTGCAGAGAATCGGTGAACTTGTAGGTCGGGTCGATCCGTCTTTCACTGTCGACCGCTCCGAGATCGAGGCGAGCCTTCAGGTCGGCTTGCCTGACGATTACTTCGAATTGGCGATCAGGTTTGGCGAAGGGTCATTCTGCCAGTTCGTCTTCTTGTATGACGGGCGCGCGGATAGCCGAGATGGCGTGCTTGCTATGTGGCGTCATCTATCGGCGACGATTGGTCAGAGTGGTGCTGACGGCGGTGGACCTCTTTCGCCGTACTCGATTTTTGAGTCAGGCGGGCCGGGGCTAATCCCCTGGGGTGGGACCGACGTTGGTGAACTTTACTTCTGGTATGCAGATCCGGCAGTCGACCCGAGTTCTTGGCCGGTTGTTGTCAAAGCCAGTGATGGGCTTGATGACACCCTGAAGGGCGGAATGGCCCGGTTCGAGATGTCCGCGTCAGAATTCCTGTGGCACGTCTTGGGCGATCCAGGATTCACTCCATTCGGGATAGCGAACTCGGTGAGAGATGTCTGGTTCGCATCTCCTCCCGAGATCGATTCCTCGGGTGGTCGCTAGTCCGGACTACGCGGTCGTCCCGTGGAACGAGCTGCTGAGGGCGATGAATGTGCGTCCCCGTCCGTCAAAGAAAGTCTGACGGTGTCAACTTCATCTGAAGCCAGTGAGATTGGAACGTAAATTCACCCTCTGCGACCCGAGCGCCAGCGCCGGATCGACGGTAGATTCCGTCGGTGCTGACCCAGACGCCCCTCTGGCCCGAGCCGCCGGCGCCTCCAACGTCGCCGCGGCCCCGGCGGGGCATGCGCGCCTCGGAGCGGAGGCGCAAGCGATGGACCATCGGCATCGTCGCGGCCGTGACAAGCCTGATCGTCGCCGCCGGAGGCGCCTACGCGTTCGACGTGTTCGAACCGGAGGCGGCTAGCCCTTCGTCCGTGGTGGCAGAAGCGCAGGTGGCGATCGCCGAGAGCATGTCGCTCCAGACCGGCCTCACCGCTGAGCTGGGCGACGCCCGGGCTGTGCTGAAGAGCCCGGACGGCAAGGCCGCAAACAAGTCCACGCGTCGTGCGCTCAACACTGCGATCGAGGACGCCGAGCGGGCGGTGACGTCCCTGAAGTCGGTGACCACCTTGGCATCGGGTTCAGAGGTCGACGCCAATGTGGTGCTGGAGGCGAGCGACGTGCTCGACGTCGACGCGCCTGCCGTGACGGCTGCGCTCCGCGAGGCGAGCGATGCGGTGGTCGCCTCGGGGCGGCACGCCCGGATCGCCCGAGCTGTTTCCGGGCTGGAGGCGGCACGGGACGGTCTGAGGACGGCGGTGGCGGACGGCGAGCAGGCTTACGCGGAGTCGGCCGCGGACGTCGCCGGGCGGGATGCCCTGCGCAGCGCCCTGGACGATGCGGGCGATCTGACCGCCCAGGCGGACAAGCTGCTCACACGGGCGGCGGAGGTCCAGACCACGACGGATGCGCAGGCGGACGCCTCTCCGGCCGCGACGGCGCAGGCCGGCGGCGCCGCGGCCAGCACTGCCCAGGCGAACCCGGTATCGAAGGCGAGCACCAACCTGCTCGGCGACGCTGGACGGCTGACCAATGCCCTGACCGAGGCGACCACCGGTATCGAGGAGGCCGCCGCCGCAGTGTCGGCGGAGGCAGCGGACGACGCGGCAGCGGCTGAGGCCGACGCCACCGACCCGGATGCGGACGACACCGGCGCCGACCCGGGCGACGACACCGGCACGACCGATGACACCGACACTGCTCCCGCCGGCACCTGCCCCGAGCCCGACCAGGTGTGGTCCGCCGAGAACGGGCACCTGTCGTCGTCCGAGCTGGCCCAGATCCCGTTCGCCTCGGGGCACTACGTGCGCTCGGACGTCGTCGGCGCTCTGGCCGAGCTGAACGCCGCCTACGCGGCGGAGTTCGGCGTGAACATGACCATCAACTCCTCCTACCGCACCTACGCGGAGCAGGAGGCGCTGTATGACCCGTCGTCCAAGACCGCGGCCCCGCCGGGCTGCTCCAACCACGGCACGGGCCTGGCGATCGACATCGGCGGCGGCGTGGCCGCGTTCGGGTCGGCAGAGTACGACTGGCTCAAGGACAACGCGGAGGCCTACGGCTGGGTGCACCCGCCGTTTGCCGAGCCGTCCGGGCGCAACCCGGAGCCGTGGCACTGGCAGTCAGTCAAGGCACCGAACAGCTACTGACGCGCTCGGGGTCCTTTCGATGGTCACGGCGATGAGGGCTCTGTGGGCGCGTTCCGGATCGGGCGGTCGTGGACGTCAATGAGCCCACACCGGACGTGGTCTCGTCAGCTCTCCGCCAGGTCCCAGCGCCAGCTGACTTCGCCGTCGTCGAAGACGGTGATCCGGTAGGCGGGCACACTGGCACCGGTGTGGTCGTGCATCGTGAGCCCGGAAACGGACTCGATCCGTCGCTTTTCAGCCAGGTGTTCGTTCCATCGGGTGGACAGGTGCGTCGGATCCATCCGACCAGCTAGACCGGGGTAGTCCGGCTCTGTCGCGATCAGCCGTGCGACAACACCGTCGTTGTCCCGCAGTGTCCACACCACAGGTTCAACAGTTTTGTGCGGCAGATTGTCGAGCTCGTCGCAGATGATCGCGAGCGCCTCGTCGTCGGTCTCGGCGGTGCGCCAGGAACCCCACGGCCCCCACGGGTCATACAGTTCGTCCGGGGTCGGGACGAGAACCTGAGCGCGGCCCGTAGGTTCGCCTGCGGAGTACTCGCGCCGGATCAGAACCACTTCGCGTGTTCCGCGGCGGTCATGGGACCAGAAGCGGAGAACGCCCATGCTGCATCCCGGTGAGAGGTCTTTCGTTCGCGGTTCAACGTAGAGCAGGTCGAGCAGCGGGGCCGCCCAGGCGATGTGCTCGTCTGTCCTCGTCCGGTTCCACAACTGCTCATAGCGGACCATGCGCGGACTCTAGCTGAGCCGTCCTGGCTCAAGATCGACCCCAAGGCCTACGGCGGGTCAGTCGAGACGGCCCGCCAGCCGGTCAGGGTCCTGCGGTCGATCCGTCCGGTCCGTCGAGGATGAGCATGTCGGCGACGAAGGCTGCGACCGCGCCGTCACCGTCACGTCCCACCCACACGGGGTACGACCCGTCGCCGTAGCCGGCGTGCCACATCACCAGGTCGCCCTTGTCGACGGTTCCGTACCAGCCGTCCAGCCTGGCCGAAACCTCTTGTGCGGGGTCCGCGACGGCGGGGATCGCCTCGACGTCGGTGAACGACGCAGTCCCTGTGTCGACGCCGAACCCGAAGAACTCCTCGTCGTTGAGATCGGCCTCGATCTCGCCCTCGCGCAGACCGAGCTCCCAGGACACCACGGGCTCGTCGGACACGACGACTCGCGCGCCGGCTACCGTGCCCCAGTCGTTCGCCAGGTTCTGCGCAATGCTCAGCTCCACCGGGTAGGAGCCCGGCGCGACCCGAACCGCGAGCGGTCCTTCCTCGGGCAGGAGCTTCCGTGTCAGGTACCCGGGGTCGGTGGCCAGGAGCCGGCCCGACGGGAGCCGGACCTCGCCGGCGTCGACCACCTCGATCTCCACGGGATCACCCGACTCGCGGGCGCGCGCACCCGGAGTGAACATCGCCGCGAGGTCACCCGGACGCAGCGGGTGACCCGGTGCCCACCGGTCGCCGTCGTCGTTGATCGGGAGCGGCGGCGGTCCTGCCGTGCCGGACAGGTCGGCGCCCTCGATGCCTGCGATTGCGAGGACTTCCTGCCAGGCACCGAAGGCGGGACGATCGGCACGCGAACGGTCGATCTCGGCCGATGTCTGGAAGAGGCCGCCGTCATCCAGACCGCAGAGTGCATGGCCGTCCCGCCCGTAGGCCACCGTCCGCACCACGTGCTCCTTGGAGGGCGCGACCGTGATCGGCTCACCGTCGGTGTGGTGCAGCAGGAAGAGCGACCCGTCGTCGTCGACCCTGAACTCGTCCCTGGACGTCGGCTCGCCGGCGTCGTCGAGCAGGTCGACCTCTGCGCGACGCTCCTGCCAGGCCACGCGGACCACCGCGCGCGGATCCCCGTCGGCGTGCAGCACCGCCACGTATGGGAGCCCAGCCTCGTCGCGGTGGCTCGCCTGCTCGGGACTCAGCGGGCCGACCAGCCCGTCATCCCAGCCCAGGGCGTAGGCCGCGGTCAGCCCGGCGGGTGCCGGATCCCGCTCGGCTGCGCACGGGTCGCCGTCGGGAGCGTCGGGCCAGTCGAGGAAGGCTGACGGCAGAGGGTCCGCACTAGGGACTACGGCATCGTTCCGGCGGAACCACGTCCGGCCCGCGTGAGTTTCGGCTGGAAGGACGGCCGCCAGCACGAAAGTGCCGATGACGAGCGAGCACAGCAGCACGATTGTCGCCGGCCGCGGCCGACCGTTCCCATCCACGAGCCGGAACTGTACATCTCGGGCAGTCACCGGCGACACACGACGGTGTCGTCCGGGCTCACGCCCACGCGAACCCGTCCGGGTCCGTGACCTCCCCGAGGTCGCCGCCCACCGTGAGCCGGTGCGAGCCCGTGCCCTCCGGCGGTACCCCGGCGTCCTTGGCCAGGGCGGCGCGCTTGTAGAGGCCGAAGCCGATGGGGCTGGAGCCCATCTTGAAGTCGACGTACGAGCCGAAGCTCTTGCCGACCGTCAGGCCGTGGCCCACGTAGAACTTCTTGCTCGCCGAGACGTCCTCGGCGCCGATCAGGAGCACGATCTCGTCGAACCGCCGCTCGGCCGGTCGCGTGTCCTTCTTGGCGGACGTCGCCACCTTCCAGATCGTGCCGTCGGGCGCCTGGACCACGCCGCCGTGGCCCCACATGGACTTGGCCATGGGCTTGAGCACGGTGGCTCCGGCGTCGACGGCGGCGTCGAACAGGGCGTGGACGTCGCCGGGCTGGTCGGAGACCAGCGAGATGTGGAAGCCGCGGAAGCCGGTGCTGGGCGTCTCGCCGGCGCGCAGGTCGAGGCGGTCCTCGCCCAGGCCGAAGGCGGCGTCGTAGAAGGAACGGGCGGTGCTGGGGTCGGCCACCTCGAGGGTGACGGAGTCGATGTTTGCCATGCCCACCACGTTAGGGAGCGGACGGCGGGGTGCGCTTCTCGATTCCTGACGAGTGCTCGGCGGCGGCGCCGGCCCCGTCATCGGCCCCCTTGCCGGTCGGCCGCACCCGCCCCACGACCCCGAACCGCACCAGCCCGGCGCGGACCAGACCCGACAGCGCCATGAGGAACAGCCATGTGTACGACGGCACGATCAGCGCCAGCACCAGGGTCAGAGTGAACAGCAGCGCGACGGCCAGCGGCGTCGCCGGGAGCGCCGCCTCCACGGGCAGCCCCGCCGCCGTCCGGTCGCGGCGCTCGACGAGGGCGATCACGAACAGCAGCCACGCGCTCACCGCCAGGTTGCCGATGTACGAGGCCACCAGCGCCCGGTCCGTGTCCAGGCCGCCCGTCAGCGCCGTGACCACGGGCATCACCGTGATGGTGAACAGCCACGCGAGCTGCAGCGTCAGGTGCGGCTGGGTCAGGGGAGTGTCCGGCGCCTGGATCCCGTGGTGCATGCGCCAGAACATCGCGATGATCACGAAGCTGAGCGCGAAGGCCAGCAGCTGCCAGCTGTGCTCCGCGGCGTAGTCGCCGAGCGTCTGCTGCTCGTCGACCGCCTCGGACACGCTCTCCATGAGCGGCAGGATCAGCAGGGTCAGCGCGATCGCGATCGCGGCGTCGAGGAACGCGATGAGGCGCTCGCTGGTGCGCACGTGCGGTGGTGCGGTATCCGTCCGAGTTTCCATCCGGGCCTCCCTGGACCGTCCTGGACCGTTCGTCGGTGATCCTGCCACTCCGCACCGCCGGATGTTTGACGGATCATTTACAGCGCTGTAAATTCCGACGGTCGCAGCGAGCAACGGAGTTCGAGCATGGGAGATGCAGCGTGAGTCCAGGTTCAGGTCGTTCCTCATCGCTGAGCCGACGGTCCTTTCTCACCGGCTCGGCCGCACTGGTCGCGCTCGGCGTGGCGGGGTGCGCGTCGGCCTCGGCGGGGTCCGGCGGGGGTACCACCCTGCGCTTCTACGAGCAGAAGCAGGAGGTCATCGCCTACTTCGACGAGCTGCTGCGGCGGTTCGAGAAGGAGCGGCCGGGCATCACCGTGGTGCACGACAGCACCGTCGCCATCGCCCCGCAGTTCGTGCGCAACGAGCCCGCCGACGTCGGCTGCTTCAACGACAACCTGGAGCTGGCCCGCTACATCAAGCGCGGCGTGCTCGGGGACCTCTCCGATCTGCCGTCGGCGCAGGCGGTCCGCACGGACATCGGCGAGCTCACCGACCAGTACGCCACCTACCCCGGCCGCACCAGCGTGCTGCCGTACTCGCTCGCCGCGGCCGGCGTCATCTACAACAAGAAGATCTTCGCGGAGCACGAGCTGCCCGTCCCGGAGACGTGGTCGCAGTTCGTGGACGTCTGCGACGAGCTGACCCGCGCCGGGATCACGCCGGTCTACGCGACCGACCGGGACACCTGGACGCTCTGGCAGGGCCTCTTCGACTACTCCGTGGGCAGCCTCGTGGCGCCGGGCGAGTTCTTCCGCCGCCTGAAAGAGCTGGGCACCGACGTCGGGCCGGACTCGGAGGTCTCCTTCGAGAAGGACTTCGCCGTGCCGATGGAGCGCGCCAAGACCATCTCGTCGTACTTCAACAAGGACCACGCGGTGCGGGCCTACGCCGACGGCAACCTCGCGTTCGGCAAGGGCGAGGCCGCCATGTACCTCCAGGGTCCGTGGGCGCTCAGCCAGATCGCGCTGGTCGACCCGGACCTGGAGATCGGCACCTTCGCGCTGCCCGTCTCCGAGAACCCCGAGGACCGGCAGGCGCGGGTCAACATCGACCTGGGCCTGTGGATCCCGACGGCGTCGGCCCACCAGGACGAGGCCCGCGAGCTGGTCGAGTTCCTCATGCGGCCCGACATCCTCAACGCCTACAACGCCGACAACCTCGCGTACTCGACGCTCAAGGACGCCCCGCCGCAGCAGGACGAGCGGCTGGCCGGGCTCCAGGACTACGTGGACCGTGCCGCCTTCTACCAGGGGGCCGGGACGTTCGTGCCGACGTCGATCCCGCTCGGCAACTACCTGCAGTCCGCGATCCGCAGCGGCAACTTCGAGGGCATGCTCCGTCAGCTCGACGCCGACTGGCGCCGGCTCGCCGGACGGGAGGCCACGGTATGACTGACACAACGATGTACCAGGGCGAGACGACGTCCCCGGGCACGACGACGGCCCGGCGCACGGCCCGTCGCACGAGCGGACGGCGCGTGGAGCCGCTGTACTACGTGTTCCTGGTCCCGACGCTGCTGATCTTCACGGCGTTCGTGATCATCCCCGCCCTGATCGGCATCTTCTACAGCCTCACCGACTACGTCGGCTTCGGCGACTGGTCGTTCCTGGGTCTGCGCAACTACGCCGCGCTGTTCAGCGACCCGCGCATCCTGGAGTCGTACGGGTTCACGCTCGGGTTCGCGCTGGTGACCGTCGTCGTCGCGCAGACGATCGCGCTGGCGCTGGCCGTGGCGCTGACCCGGCGCATCCGGTTCACGACCACGCTGCGCACGGTGTTCGTCATCCCGATGGTGGTCTCCGGGATCGTCGTGGCCTACGTGTTCAACTTCCTGTTCTCCAACTCGCTGCCCGCGATCGCGACGGCGGTGGGGTTCGGACCGCTGGAGGAGAGCATCCTCGGCAACCCGGACCTGGCCTGGCTGTCGATCGTGATCGTGTCCGCGTGGCAGACGATCCCCGGCGCGCTGCTCGTCTACACCGCCGGGCTGACGTCGATCCCGAGCGACCTGTACGAGGCGAGCGCGCTGGACGGCGCCACGCCCTGGCGGCAGTTCCGGTCCATCACCGTGCCGCTCATCGCGGGCTTCATCCTGATCAACACGATCCTCGGCGTGAAGGGCTACCTCGGCGTGTACGACGTCATCGTCGGCCTGACCGGGGGCGGGCCAGGAACGGCCACCAGCAGTGTCGCCATGACGATCTTCGGCGGCTTCACCGGCGGCGACTACGCCTACCAGATGGCCAACGCCACGGTGTTCCTGATCGTCACCGCGCTCATCTCCGTCGCCCAGATCGTCGCCACCCGAGGAAGGGCGGTCCAGCTGTGACCACCGTCGAAGCTTCTCGCACAGCCGGCCCGGGCCCGTCCGGCCAGCGCCCGTCCGCCCGACCCGCGCGCCCGGCCCACGTCGGCCGCGTGCACCGCACCAACTGGCCGCTCACGATCCTGCTCGGCCTCGCCACGCTCACGGTGTTCGTGCCGCTGTACGTGACGCTGTCGATGGCGTTCAAGACGAGCGAGCAGTCCGCCGACGGCAACGCGTTCTCGCTGCCGGCCCCGTTCAACCCGGCGAGCTTCGCCGAGGCCTGGTCGCTCACGCGGTTCCCGGTCTCGTTCGGCATCTCGCTGGCCGTGGCGGCGATCGCCGTGCTGCTGACGCTGTTCCTCAGCTCGCTCGCGGCCTACGCCATCGCCCGGAACTGGTCGCACCGGTTCTTCCGGTGGTCGATGATCTACCTCCTCGCGGCGCTGTTCCTGCCGTTCCCCGTCGTCGCGCTGCCGCAGATCCAGCTCACGGCGCTGACCGGCCTGGACAACCCGCTGGGCGTAGGCATCTTGCACGCGATGTTCCAGCTCTCGTTCAGCGTGCTGCTCTACACCGCCTACCTGCGCTCCCTCCCGATCGAGCTGGAGGAGAGCGCGCGGATCGACGGTGCGAACACGTGGCAGATCTTCTGGCGGATCATCCTGCCGCTCCTCGGGCCAATGAACGCGACGGTCGGTATCTTCGCGTTCCTGGCGTCCTGGAACGACTTCATGATGCCGTCGCTCATCATGTCCGACCCCACGTTGCAGACCCTGCCCGTGGTGCAGAACATCTTCCAGAGCCAGTTCGGCACCAACTACAACGTCGCCTTCGCGTCATACCTCATGGCGATGGCGCCGACGATCGTCGTGTACCTGTTCGCGCAGCGCTGGGTGATCAGCGGCGTGACGCAGGGTGCCGTCAAGCACTGAGCCGTACCGTCCGAGCGAGCATCGCAAGCACCGAGGAGTTCCATGTCAGAGATCGTCGACAGCCTGTCCGTCGTCCGGCCCCTGCCGGAGGCGGCGCCCCGCGCGCGCAGCGAGCAGCAGGTGCAGGGCGCCGGCTGGCGCATCACCGTGCTGAGCGACGGCGTCTTCCGGGTCGAGCGCTCGGCGGACGGCGGGTTCGAGGACCGCGCCTCCACGTTCGCGATCCGGCGTGACCTGCCGCCCGCCGACTTCGCCGTCGAGCGCGTCGGCGAGGGCGTGGTGCTCACCACGGCGCGCGCCCGGCTGCGGTACGACGGCGGGGAGTTCTCGGCGAGCGGTCTCGTGGTCGAGATCCTCGGGCGCGACTCGGGGCGCTGGCGGTACGGCGAGCCCACGTGGGACCTGGGCGGCACGGCGCGCACGCTGGACGACGTCGACGGCCGCGCCGACCTGGAGCCCGGCGTCGTGTCGCGCGACGGCATCGGCGTGGTCGACGACTCGACGTCGTTCCTGTTCGAGGACGACGGCTGGGTGGGCTCGCGTGTGCCCGGCCGGCAGGACCTGTACGTGTTCGCGTTCGGCCGCGATTACGGCGACGCCGTCCGCGACCTCTACCGGGTCTCCGGGCACCCGATGCGGCTGCCGCGCTGGGCGCTCGGCAACTGGTGGAGCCGCTACCACCCCTACAGCGACGCGTCGTACCTGGCGCTCATGGACCGGTTCGCGGCCGAGAAGATCCCGTTCTCCGTCGCCGTGATCGACATGGACTGGCACCGCGTGGGCTCCGTGCCGGAGCGGTTCGGCAGCAGCTGGACCGGCTACTCGTGGGAGCCCACGCTCTTCCCGGACCCCGCGGCCTTCCTCGGCGCCCTGCACGAGCGGGGCCTGCGCACCACGCTCAACCTGCACCCCGCCGACGGCGTCCGCGCCTTCGAGGACGCCTACCCCGCGATGGCCCGCGCCCTGGGCGTGGACCCGGACACCGAGCAGCCCATCCCGTTCGACCCGACCGATCCGGCGTTCCTCCAGGCGTACTTCCGGGAGCTGCACCACCCGCTGGAGCAGCAGGGTGTCGACTTCTGGTGGATCGACTGGCAGCAGGGCCGCACCTCGGGGATGGCGGGCGTGGACCCGCTGTGGGTCCTGAACCACTTCCACCACCTCGACGCCGCCCGCGACGGCAAGCCGGGCATGACGTTCTCCCGCTACGCCGGACCCGGCAGCCACCGGTACGCGGTCGGCTTCTCCGGCGACGCCGTGGTCTCGTGGGAGTCCCTGGCGTTCCAGCCGGAGTTCACCGCCACGGCGGCCAACATCGGCTACGGCTGGTGGAGCCACGACATCGGCGGGCACACCCGGGGCGTGCGCGACGACGAGCTCGCCACCCGGTGGGTGCAGTTCGGCGTGTTCTCGCCGATCATGCGGCTGCACTCCGCGAACAACCCGTTCATCCGCAAGGAGCCGTGGGTCTTCCCGCCCGAGCACCGCGCGGCGATGGACGACGCGCTGCGGTTCCGGCACCGCATGGTGCCCTACCTGCACACCATGAACCACCGCGCCGCCGCCGGGGTGCCCCTCGTGCGGCCGATGTATCACCTGGAGCCGCGGCGCGGCGACGCCTACCGCGTGCCCAACCAGTACGCCTTCGGCAGCGAGCTCGTGGTCGCGCCGATCACGTCGCCCCGCGATGCCGAGTCACTGCGAGGGAGCGTGCGGGTCTGGCTGCCCGAGGGGCTGTGGACCGACATCTTCACCGACGCCGTCTACCAGGGCGGACGCACCGTCGAGATGCACCGGACCCTGGGGTCGGTGCCTGCGCTGCTGCGGGCCGGCGGCATCCTGCCGCTCGACGCCGGGTCCGACCTCGACGCGACCCGCAACCCCGAGGCGCTGGAGGTGCTCGTGGCACCGGGGGCGTCGGGGGAGTTCGTCCTGGTCGAGGACGCGGAAGACGGTGTTGTCGGTTCGATGGACGGCGCTGTCGGTTCGATGGACGGCGCTGTTGGTTCGCCGGCCGGCGCGGGGGTCGGTTCGCCGGCCGGCGCAGGTCTCGTGGACGGTGCCGTGTCCGTGGACGGCGTGGGATCGGCGAACGGGTCGGTGTCGGCCGGCGCCGCCGGACCCGCCGCGACGACCACGCTGCGCTGGGACCGCGAGCGCGGCGAGTTCCGCATCGAGCCGGTGCGCGGTGTCACGACGGCGGTGCCTGCGCACCGGGAGTGGACGGTGACGTTCCTGGCCGGCATCCCCGCGGGCACGGTGACGGTGAACGGCGTCGCGGTCCCGGTGGACGGCGTCGACGGCCGGTGGAGCGTCACGGCCTCCGCGCCGCCGACGGCGGAGATCGTCGTCCGGATCGAGGGCGGCCCGCTGCGCATCGGCTCGGACCGGACCGAGGCGGCGCGCGTCATCCTGGAGAGCGCGCAGTCGGGCAACCCGGAGAAGCTCGAGGCCTGGGACGTCGTGAGCAGCACGCGGACGGTGGCCGAGAAGCTCGCGGAGCTGTCCGCCGTCGACCTGCCGGACTCGGTGCGCGCGGCGCTGGTGGAGCAGCTCGCGGCGGTCGACCCGGCGGCCCGCTGACACGTCGTCCCGGTGGTGCGGCCAAGCGCACCGCGCAGTGCCGCGCGCGACGTCGGCAGTTTGCCCTGGCGTCGGCACTTTGCATCGAGGTCGGCACAGGCCTGTGCCGACCTCGATGCAACCTGCCGACCTCGCAGGAGAGTGCCGACCTCGACCTGGGCAGAGACCGCCAACCTGGGCGAGAACTGCCGACCAATCGGGCGGTCGCCGGGCTAGGGGGTTTCGCTCGGGGCCGGGAAGTCCGGGGCGCTCTCGCGGAACCGGATCGTGTGGCCCACCGTGACGTGGCGGCCGGGGCCGGCGTAGCCCTCCAGGCGTTCCAGCAGCAGGTCGAGGGCCCGCTCCGCGAGCGCCCGGGTGTCCGGCGCGACCGACGTCAGGCTGGGCGCCGTGCTCGCGCCCAGCTCGATCGCGTCCCAGCCGATCACGGCGACGTCGCCCGGGACGTCCAGGCCGTGCCGGCGCAGGGCGCGCAGGGCGCCGATCGCCGCGAGGTCGTCGCGGCACAGCAGGCCGTCCAGCTCCAGGCCGGCGTCCAGCGCGGCGCTGAGGGCGTCCTCGGCGTCGCGGGCGTCGCCGTCCTGCCGCCGGGTCACGAGCAGGGTCGGGTCGTCGGGCAGGCCCGCCTCGGCGAGCGCGGCTCGGTAGCCCTCGATCCGCAGCGTGGACGTCCACGAGATCCGGTCGGTCTCGTGGCCGAGGAACCCGATGCGGCGTCGTCCGGAGCGCACCAGGTGCTCGACGGCGGCGCGGGCGGCGGCGACGTTGTCGATCGCGACCTGGTCCGCGCCGTCGGGCTGCGGGTCCTCGCCGAGGAACACGATGGGCAGGCCGTGCCGCTGGTCGTCCAGGTCCCGGGCGGCCAGGACCTGCGGCTGGAGCACCATCCCGTCCATGATCCCGGCCTCGGGGTCGCGCAGCACGGACCGTTCGCCGTCCGCCGTCGCGCCCGTCTCCGCGAGCAGGAGCCGGTACCCGCGCGCCTCGGCGACCCGGGCGAAGACGTGCGCGAGCTCCGCGAAGTACGGCCGCCGCAGGTCCGGGAAGGCGAGCCCGAGCATGCTCGACCGGCCCGTCGCGAGGCTGCGGCCGGTGCGGTTGGGCCGGTAGCCGAGCTCGTCGATCGCGGCCTGCACGCGCTCGCGCATCCGCGGGCTCACGTGCTGGTAGCCGCGCACCACGTTGGACACGGTCTTCATCGAGACCCCGGCGTGATCCGCCACGTCCTGCAGGGTCACCCGGTTCATGACGAAAGATTACCTTTGGCGTCCCGGACCACGGGAAAGGTCCCGTGGTCCGGGGCGTCGGGTCAGACGGCGACGGCGTCCGCCCGCGCGCCCGACACCGCCAGGCACGTGATCGCCGCCGCCGCCGACCACGCCTGCGGG
This sequence comes from Promicromonospora sp. NPDC110617, assembly GCF_055598465.1. Lineage (NCBI taxonomy): Bacteria > Bacillati > Actinomycetota > Actinomycetes > Micrococcales > Promicromonosporaceae > Promicromonospora > Promicromonospora sp. NPDC110617. Next base: position 793,835 of record NZ_JBVKBM010000002.1, on the reverse strand, counting down.
CGGCAGGCGGCCGGGTACGGCGTCGGCACGCCGGCGCGGGACGCGGGGTCGCCCCCGTGCAGCTCCGGGACGCGGTAGGCGAAGCCCTCGGCCGCGGCGAGCAGCCCGTCCACGGCCTGCGTCGCCTGGTCGGCGAGGCCCGCGCGGTGCATGCCGTGCACCGCGATGGCGGTGTCGTGCGTCCAGACGCTGCCCCCGTGGTACGACAGCGGCCAGTACCCCGCCGCGCCGCTGGACATCGTGCGGATGCCGAACCCCGTCGACATCGTCGGCCCGAGCAGCAGGCCCGCGACGTGCTCCTCCTCGGCGGGGTCGAGGATACCGGTGCCGAGCAGGTGCCCGATGTTGCTGGTCAGCGTGTCGACCGGACGCTTGTCCCGGTCCAGCGCCACCGCGGGGTACCGGCCCTCCGGCGTCTCGACCCAGTACGACGCCGCGAACCGGGTCCGCAGGTCAGCAGCCCAGGCACGCAGTCGGGCCGGGCTCAGGTCAGCCGACGGTGCGGGGTCGGACGCCCCTGCGGCACCCGCCGACCCGAACGCCTCCAGCAGCTCGGCTCCCGCGAGCGCCGCCTCGTACGCGTAGCCCTGGACCTCGCAGAGCGCGATCGGGCCGTCGGCGAGGCTGCCGTCGCGCCACTGGATGGAGTCGCCGGAGTCCTTCCAGCCCTGGTTGGCCAGGCCGCGCCCGGACCGGTCGATGTAGTCGATGAACCCGTCGTCGTCGCTGTCGCCGTGCTCCAGCAGCCAGGTCAGCGCGCCGCGCAGCGTGGGCAGCAGGGCGGCGACCTCGTCGTCGGGCATGCCGGCGCGCCAGGCGTCGGCGAGCAGGCACACCCAGAGCGGCGTCGAGTCGACGCTGCCGTAGTAGAGCGGCGGCAGGACGACGCCCTCGCCGGGGATCTCGAGCGGCGTCGCGCGCAGCTCGTGCAGGATCTTGCCCGGCTCCTGCGCGGTGTCGACGTCGTGGGCGGTGCCCTGCAGCCGCGCCAGGACGCGCAGCGTGGAGGCCGCGATCCGCACGTCGAGCGGGAGCGCGAGCCGGGCGGCCCAGATCGCGTCCCGGCCGAACAGCGTGAAGAACCAGGGCGCTCCGGCGGCGAAGAACTCGTCGTCCGGGTGTCCGGGCAGGGCCAGCCGCAGGGCGTCGAGGTCGTCCAGGGCGGTGTCGAGCCAACGGCCGAGGCGGGGGTCGGCGCCCTCGGGGACGGCGATCCGGGTCGGTCCCGCCGCGACGTCGGGCCAGGCGCCGTCGGCGCCCCGGACCACCATGGCGTCGTCGTGCAGGGCGAGCGTCCAGGCCGCCTCCGCCTGGCCGCGGGCCGGGACGTCGAGCGGCCAGACGGCCTCGATCGCGCCGTCCCGGCCGGAGGTCACGGTGGCGCCGTGGGCGGTGAGCGTGAACGAGGCGCTGCCGGATCGTGCTGTTGCCGAGCCAGGCGCGACGGCGACCGCGAGCGCGTCGCCGGCCGTGCCGTCGGCCATGTCGCCGGCCGCGCCGACGTCCGCTGCGCCGTCCGAGCCCGCCGCCCCCGCGATCCCCGCCTTGACCTCGTGCAGGGTCGCGAAGTCGGCCCGCAGCCGCAGCCGCAGCGTCACACGCGTCGGCTCGGTCAGGTGCGAGGCGACCGTCCACGTCTCGGCGAGCGCGCCGTCGGCCACCACCCGGTCACGCACGAGGCGCACCTTGGGGTCGGGCGTCGCGTCGTCCGACCCGCGCAGGAGGCCGCCGAACACGACGTGCGAGGCGCTGTCGGGGGCGACCGAGATGTACTCGACGTCCGACTCGGCGCACTCCAGCACCAGCTCGCGTACGTGCCGGACGTCGCCGTGGTAGACGCCGTCGATCGGCGCGCCGCCCAGGTCGCCGTCCCGGCCGGACCAGACCTGGGTCGGGGCGCGCAGGGCGATGACGGCGTCGCTGAGCAGCGGCTGCAGGGGTGGGGTGGTGGGCGTCGCACGGGGCGTCATGCTCGACGTCATTCCTTGACGGCTCCTTCGCTGGTGTTCATGATGCGTCGCTGGAACACGAAGAACACGACCGCCACGGGGATGGTCATGATCGCCGCGGCGGCGAGCTTGATGGGGTACTGGCTGCCCTGGCTGAGCTGTCCGCTCGCCAGCGACGCGACGCCCTTGGTGAGGGTCGTCAGCTCGGGGGACTGGGCGGCGACGATGAAGTGGCTCAGCTCGTTCCAGGAGCCCTGGAACGACAGGATCACGATGGTCACCAGGGCGGGCCGGGCCATGGGCAGCACCACGGACCAGAAGATCCGGAACGTGCCGGCCCCGTCGATGCGGGCCTGCTCCTCGACCGACCGCGGCACGGACTCGAAGAAGTTCTTCATGATGAAGACACCCGCGGCGTCCACCAGCAGCGGCAGCACCATGCCCGCGTACGAGTCGTAGATGCCGAGCTGGTTGATCACGAGGAACTTGGGGATGAGCAGCACGACGGTCGGCACGGCCATGACGGCGACCAGCGCCGCGTAGACCACGCCGCGACCGCGGAAGTTCAGGCGGGCCAGCGCGTAGCCGGCCAGGGAGTCGAAGAACACGCGTCCCGCGGTCACGAGGATCGTGACGACGGCGGAGTTGGCGAACCACACCGGGAAGTCGGAGCGCAGGAACAGGCGCCCGTAGGCGGCCCAGGTCAGCGGGTCGGGGACCAGCGAGACCGGGTCGGCCGCGGCGTCCGCCTCGGTCTTGACCGACGTCGCGAGCTGGACCAGGAACGGGTAGACGTAGACCAGCGCCAGCAGGACCAGCAGCGCGTAGAGGCTGAGCTGCCAGGCGAGCGCCTTGCGCGGCATGCGGTGCCGGGCGCGGAGCGGCGGACGGGGCGGGGTGCGGCTCATCGGGCGCCCTCCGTCGTCGAGGAGGTGGTGGAGGGTGCCACGGCCGGACGGGGACGTCGTCGGGACCGCCGCGGCACGTCGGGGCTCTCGCGCAGGACCCAGCGCTGCAGGATGGTCAGCAGCACGATGATGACGAACAGGATGAACGCGATCGCCGCGCCCTGGCCCCACTCCTGGGACAGGAACGCCGACTGGTAGCTGAGGTACGCGGGCGTCAGCGTCGTCTTGCCGGGGCCGCCCTGCGTGCCGGTGTAGATCTGGTCGAACACCTGCCAGCAGCCGATCAGGCCCAGGGTCAGCACGGTGAAGAGGGTCGGCTTGAGCTGCGGGAGCGTGATGCGCCAGAACCGCTGCCAGGCGTTCGCGCCGTCGACCATCGCGGCCTCCTCGACCTCGGGGGTGATGTTCTGCAGGCCGGCGATGAACAGCAGCATGAACGTGCCGCTCGTCGTGAAGATGGCCATGAGCACGAACGCCGACATGGCCACCGAGGGCCCGGCCAGCCAGTCCCACCAGGTGACGCCGAGAAAGCCGTGCTGGGTGAGCGCGTCGGGCCCGCTCTGCACGCCGAGCGCGCCCAGCAGGTTGTGCAGCACGCCGCTCGGCTCGTTGAACCAGTTGGGCCCGGCGATGCCGACCCGGGCGAGGATCGTGTTGACCACGCCCGACGTCGAGAAGAGGAACAGCCACAGCACCGTGATCGCCACCGAGCTGGTCACGGACGGGAAGTAGAACGCGGTGCGGAAGATGCCGCGGCCCCGCAGCACCGCACGGTTGACCAGGACTGCCAGGAACAGGGCCAGGGCGGTCTGCAGCGGTACGACCAGCAGCACGTACCAGGCGTTGTTGCGCAGCGCGACGCCGAAGTCGCGCTCGGCGAGGCCGCCACCCGTGGTGACGGCCGCGTAGTTGTCCAGCCCCACGAAGCCGACGCCGGACGACAGCGGGCTGCCGCGCCCGGACCAGTCCGAGAAGCTGACCCAGAGCGCCATCAGGACCGGGACGAGCAGGAACACGCCCAGGATCACGAGCACGGGCAGGGTGAAGAGCCAGCCGGCCACGGCCTCGCCGTGCCGGATCCCGCGAGGGGACCCGGCACGGCGGGGCGCGGCGTCACGCGGCGACGCGAGAACGGACATCCGTGCCTACTCGGCGATCGCTTCGAGGTTCGACTGCGCCGTGTCGAGGATCGCCTGCGGGTCACCGGACTCCAGCGACTCGAGCTGCGCGTTGAGGTCGGTGATGACGTCGGTCGCGCCGGCCCAGTTCGGCGGGAACTGTGCGTACGCGGCACCGTCGAGGAACGCGGTGAGGTCCGGGTTGGCGCTGGTCCAGTCGGCCGCGGCCGACTCGATGGACGGCATCGGGCCGAACGCCTCCGAGAACGCGAGCTGCTGCTCGGTGCTCGTCAGGTGCTCCACCAGGCTCAGCGCGGCCTCCTGGTTGGGGCTGTCGGCGGCCATGCCCCAGCAGTTGGTGAACTGCAGCGTGCCCTGGCCGGCGGGCCCGGCGGGCAGCTCGGCGACGGTGTACTCGACGTCGGGGAAGTCGTTCGTCAGCGCACCGGTGACCCAGTTGCCCTCGATGACCATGGCGGCCAGCCCCTTGCCGAGGGCCTCGCCGCCCCAGCCGGCGCCGAGGTCGGCCGCGTACGCGAACGTGCCGTCCTTCAGGTGGGACTGCACGTAGGTCAGGCCCTCGACGCTGCCCTCGCTGTTGGCGACCGGCTCGCCGTCGACCACGAGGCCGCCGCCCGCCTGGGCCATGAAGGTGCCCACGCGCTGGTACTCGGCGCCGAAGGAGAGGCCCACCTGGTCGTCGGTGGTCAGCTTCTCGGCCACGGTGGCCAGCTCGTCCCAGGTGGTGGGGAGGTCGGCGTCGGTCAGGCCGGCGTCCGCCCAGAGCTGGGTGTTGATGACCAGGCCGAGCGTCGAGAAGTCCTTGGGCGCGCAGTAGAACGTGTCGTCGACCGTGAAGTTCTCCACGAGCGACGGGTAGAAGTCGTCCTTGTTCGACAGCAGGTCGCCGTACGCCTGCAGCGAGCCGTTGTCGGCGTAGCCGGCGATCGCCTCGGGCGCCAGGTAGAACAGGTCCGGCGGCGAGCCGGCCGCGAAGCCCTGCGAGAGCTGCTGGGGCAGGTCGCTGGCGACCTGGACCTCGGCCTCGACGCCGGACTCCTCCGACCATGCCGCGACGGCGTCGGTCACCGCGTCGGTCTCGGCGTCGCCGGACGAGCCGATGAGGATCGAGAGCGCGTCGTCGGAGCTGGTCAGCTCCGCGGCGCCCGCCGTCGGCTCCGCGGCGGTGTCCTCGAAGCCGGAGCCGCCGCAGGCGGTGAGCGTCAGCGCGCCGGCGACGAGCAGGGCGCCCGCTCCGACGAGCTTCCGCGAGATGGGCCGTGTCATGTCTCTTCTCCCTTGATGAGGCACGTGGTGGTGATGTGGTGCGGAGTTTGAACGATCAAATTATGCTGTGCAGGAGGTTATGGAGCGCTCGGGTGCGGTGTCAAGGTGGACGACCCCGCGGACGGCGCACCTAGGATGACGTTCCGGACATCACGTTCCGGATATTCACGGAGGCACGCCGCCTCACGACGACAGGTGGTCTCACGAACAGACCTCTCACGAGCGAACCAGGGCACAGGGCGAACGGAAGGGCACCACGATGACGAAGGCCCCGACCGTGGAGGACGTCGCCCGCGCCGCGGGCGTGTCCCGCCAGACGGTGTCCAACGTCCTGAACACGCCCGACATCGTGCGCGCGCCCACCCGGGAGCGCGTGGAGCTGGCGATCGCCGAGCTCGGCTACCGCCCGCACGCCGCCGCCCGCCGCCTGCGCACCCGGCGCAGCTCGACCATCGGCGTGCGGCTCGACCCGTACGCGGGCGGGATCTCCGGCGTGGTGCTCGACCGGTTCGTCCACGCCCTGACCGAGCGCGCCAGCGAGCGCGGCATGCGTATCCTGCTCTACGCCGCGCGCACGCCCGCCGAGGAGATCGACCGCATCGGCGACCTCGTCGACGGCGGCGAGATCGACGCCGTCGTCCTGACCGGCACGTCCCACGAGGACACGCGCACCACCTGGCTCCAGGACCGCGGCGTCCCGTTCGTCTCGTTCGGCCGCCCCTGGCGGTCGGACGGCGACGGGGCCGGCGACGGCGCTGCCGCCGGCGGACACTCCTGGGCCGACGTCGACGGGGCCGCCGGCACGCGCGCCGCCACCCGTCACCTGCTCGACCAGGCCGGCCCCAGGATCGCGTTCCTCGGCTGGCCCGAGGGCTCGGGCACCGGCGACGACCGCGCCCGCGGCTGGAGCGAGGCGATGACCGACGCCGGATCCGCCGGTCCCCGCTGGCACACCGAGGAGAGCGTCGGCCTGGCCCGTGAGCTGACCGGGGCGGCGCTCACCGCCGACCCCGCCGTGGACGCCGTCGTCTGCGTCAGCGACTCGCTGGCGATCGGCGCGCACCTGGCGGCCACGGCGCTCGGTAGGCCGGACCTGCCCGTGGTCGGGTTCGACAACACGCCGGCCGCCGAGGCACTGGGGATCAGCAGCGTGGAGCAGCTTCCGGAGCAGGTCGCGGCCGGGGTGCTGGACCTGCTGATGGGCCCCACGGGCGGCGTCGTCCTCCGGCGCGACCAGCGCGACTCGACCGCGGAGGCCGCGTTCGTGCTGGTCGAACCACGCCTGGTGGTCCGCGGAACCCCGCCCCCCTGACCGTCGTTGAGTGCTGGCTATTTGCGCTCTTTCGGCTGCGGAAGGCGCAAATAGCCAGCACTCAACGACGGGTGGGTGGTTGGTCGGGGGTCAGGGGGTTGCCGTGGCCCACGTCCCGCCGTCCGGGGTCGTCAGGCGTACCGCGACGACGTCGCGCACGGGGACGCCGAGCACCCCGCCCGCCGAGCACGTGCCGGTCGTCACCACGCACGCGCCGAGGGAGATCTCGCGGGTGTCGGCGCTGTCCGAGCTGCCGGGGACGCCGGTGCTGTTCGTGCGGCCGGTGCCGGGTGGCGTCCCGGCCTCCGAGGCCCTGCGGTCGAAGGTCGTGTGACCTGGCTCCGTGGCGTGGATGCCCCTGCCGTACGGGGACGGGACGACGGCGTCCAGGTCGTCGGTGTTGTCCGTGCCCTCCGTGCCGTTCGCGACGACGGCGGTGACGTCGTAGCCGGCCGCCGGTCCGGCGTCGCGCACCACCACGTAGGCCCAGGAGGGATCGCCCTCGTAGAGGAAGACGGTGCCGACCGAAGCGTCTGCCGGACCGTCTGCCGTGCTGTCGGCCGAGTCGTCCGCGACCAGGTCGGCGGCGGTGAGGTAGCGGCCGTGCGCCGTGTCGAGCGTCGTGCGGTACGACGCCGCCAGCTCCCGGTCCGGCGCCGTCACGACCCATACGCTCGTGCCGCCCGCCACGAGCAGACCCGCGCCGAGCGCGGCGGCGAGGACGGCGCGCCGGGCACCATGCCGCCGCACGGTCGCGGGTCCGTGCGGCGCCGGCCCGGGCGCCGTCCGGCCCGGACCGGGGCCCGCCGCCGGGTCGCCCGCGAGCCGGGCCAGCACGCGCCCCTCGAAGTCGGCCGGGGGCTCGCGCTCCGGCACCAGGAGCAGCAGCTCGTCGGCGGCGTCGGCCAGCGACGACAGCTCGTCGCGGCAGCGGTCGCACGTCGCCAGGTGTGTCATGACGGCGGCCCGCGTGGCGCCGTCGGCGACCCCCAGTGCCACCTCGGTGAGGGCATCGCGCAGCTCGGCGCAGCGTGCGCCGTTCCGGTCCGGCCCGTTCCTGCCTGGCCCGTTTCCGTTCGCCCCGTTCATGGCCGTTCCTCCTCCCGGCTGCTCGCCAGCTCGTCGCGCAGGTGCCGCAGTCCCAGCCGGATCCGCGTCTTGGCCGTCCCCAGCGGCACACCGGTCCGCCGCGCGATCTCCGCGCCGCTGAGCCCGAAGACCGCCGCGAGCACCACCGCGGTGGCCTGCTCCCGGGGCACCTGCGCGAGTGCGGCGTCCACCGTGGTGCCGGTCGCCACCCGGTCCGCGAGCAGGTCGGGGTCGGCCACGGTCTCGGCCGTGATCCGCTCTGCCATGACCACCGGGTCGACGGGCACGTCGCGCCGTACCCGGAGCACGTCGATCGCGGCGTGCCGGGCGATCGCGAGCAGCCACGTCGACGCGCGACCCCGCCGCGGGTCGAACCCGTCGGCGTGCCGCCACGCGCGGACGAAGGTCTCCTGCGCCACCTCCTCGGCGACCGCGGGGATGCCGACCACGAAGAGCGCCAGCCCGTACACCCGCGCCTGGTGCCGGCGCACGAAGACGGCTGCCGCGTCCGGGTCGTCCGCGGCCATCCCGGCGAGGAGCGCCTCGTCCGATGCCGTCATGTCCCTTCCTACGTGCCGGGACCCGTCGGTGGATCTCGCCGGCCCGATCTTCGGCTCGAACCCCGCTGCGCTTCGGAGCCCGAGAGATCCGTCGGGCACTCCGCCACGTAGGGACAGGTGACGGGCGTCGGCGGCGACGCCCGGAACAAGGAGGTAACCATGTCCAGACTACGAGCAGCGTCCGGGCCACGAGGGCTGTCCGGACCACGAGGGATGTCGGGGTCGCGCGGGGTGAGGCTCGCCGCCGGGGCGGCGTTCAGCGTCCTGCTCCTGGCGGGTTGCGGCAGCGGCAGTGGCAGCGGGGGCGGCTACGGCGGGGGTGGCGGCGACCAGGGCAACGACTCGGGCGGAGCGGCCGGCGGCATGACGCTGGAGATCACCTCGCCCGACGACGGCAGCACGGTCGAGACGCCGTTCACCGTCGACCTCTCCTCCAGCGAGGATCTCGGGCCCACCGAGTCGGGCAAGCACCACGTGCACGTGTACTTCGACGGCGACGACCAGGAATACATGGTGGTCGAGGGCGACAGCGTGGAGGTCACCGACCTGCCCGAGGGCGAGCACGAGATCGACGCGTCGCTGCGCAACGCCGACCACTCGGCGGCCGGGGTGGAGACCCAGATCAACGTGACCGTGGGCAGCGGTGGTTCGGGCGGCGACACGGGCGGTGACATGGAGGACGACGGTGACAGCTACTGAGCGTCCTGGCTCTGCCGGTGATGCTGCCGGCGATGCCGCGGGAGCAGCCGCCGGACCTGTCGTCGGCACGGTCGAGCGCAACCGGCGTCCGGCACGCTGGTTCCATGCCGGCGTGTACGTGACCGTCATCGTGCTGCTGATCACGGGCTGGTGGCTGCTCCTCGGCAACGAGGGCAGCCCGAGCGTCGTCGCGCGGGTCACGGGTGTGTCCGACGCCGACCTGCACACGATCACCGGCTGGGTTCTCGCCGGGCTCACCGCGCTGGCCGTCGTCGTCGGTGTGCGGGGCTGGCGTACCTTCTGGCGCGAGACCTTCCGGGTCGAGCACGGCGACGCCGCATGGTTCCGGACCTGGCCCGCCGCGATCCTCACCGGGCGGTTCGGGCGGCACGAGGGCAGGTTCGACCCGGGGCAGCGCATCGCGAACCTGGTGCTCGTCGCGACGCTGCTCGCCCTGGTCGTGTCCGGCGTGGGGCTCGCGCTCGTCAGCGGGGGACCGGCGTTCGTCTGGTTCGCCGCGGTGCACCGGTGGTCGACGTACGTCGTGACCCCCGTCGTCGTCGGGCACGTGATCATCGCCTCCGGCATCCTGCCCGGCTACCGCGGCGTGTGGCGGGCGATGCACCTGGGCGGCAAGCTCCGCGAGCGCGACGCGCAGCGGGTCTGGCCGGGCTGGACCGAACGTACGACGGGTGAGGCCCACAACCCCCGCCACCGCCGCTAGCCCAGCCCAACCCAACCCAACTCGTTGAGTGCTGGGTATTTGCGCTCCTGGCACACGAAAGAGCGCAAATACCCAGCACTCAACGAGGCAGGGGGCGGGGGTCGGGTTATTCGACCAGCTTGCCCTCCGTCGAGACCTCCTGGGCCGCGATCAGGGAAGCGATCTCCGCCGGGACCTCCGGGATCTCCTCGCGGACGATGCCGGTCCTCGGGGACCACACCAGGTTGACCTGCAGCGCCGGGTCGAGGTCCGGGTAGTCGCTCCGGTTGTGGCAGCCGCGCGTCTCGCGGCGCTCGCGGGCGGCCTCCAGCGTGGCGCGGGCCGCGATCAGCGACGCCTTGAGGTCGAAGGCGTGCGCGAGGTCCTGGAACCCGGCGATGTCAGGGTGCACGCCGATCTCCGCGGTGCGCGCCTCGATCTCGTCCAGCTCGCGCAGGCCCGTGGTCAGGCCCTCCTCGTCCCGGACGACGCCCGCGTGCTCGGTCATCGTGTTGCGGATCGCCCGCTGCAGGGCGCGCACGTTCTCGTGCCCGTCGGCGGTGAGCAGATCGGCGACCTCGGCGCGGGCGTACGCCTCGGCGTCGTGCGAGCGGCGCTGCGCCTCCAGGCCGGCGGAGTAGGCCGCGGCGGCGCGGCCGACGATGCGTCCGAAGACCAGCAGCTCGATCAGCGAGTTGCCGCCCAGGCGGTTGGCGCCGTGCAGGCCGCTGGACGCCTCACCGATCGCGTACAGGCCGTCGACCTCGGTGGAGTGGTCCTCGGGCCGCACCCACACGCCGCCCATGGAGTAGTGCGCGGTCGGCGCGATCTCGATGGGCTCGGCCGTGATGTCGAGCATCTGCAGCTCGAGCATCGTCTGGTAGACGCGCGGCAGGCGCGTCATGATCGTCTCGCGCGGCAGGTGCGAGACGTCGAGCCAGACGCCGCCCTTCTCGGTGCCGCGACCCTCCTTGATCTCGGTGTACGCCGCGAGCGCCACCCGGTCGCGCGTCGAGAGCTCCATGCGCTCGGGGTCGTAGTTCTGCATGAACCGCTCGCCGAGGGCGTTGCGCAGGATGCCGCCCTCGCCGCGCGCCGCCTCCGAGATCAGGGTGCCCGCGGCGTTCTCGGGCTCCAGGATGCCCGACGGGTGGAACTGCACCAGCTCCGGGTCGCGCAGGCGCGCGCCGGCCTCGACGGCGAGGCGGAACGAGTCGCCCGTGTTCTCGTCGCGGCGGGACGACGTGCGCCGCCAGATGCGGTTGTGCCCGCCCGCGGCGAGGATCACGGCGTCGGCGTGGATCAGGTACGGCGTGCCGTCGTTGAGGTCGAACCCGTAGGCGCCGAACACCGCGCCGTCGTGGGTCAGGATCCGGGTGACGTAGACCGAGTCGAGGATCGGGATGTCGAGCTGCGTCGCCCGGTTCACGAGGGACCGCTGGATCTCCAGGCCGGTGTAGTCGCCGGCGAATGCGGTGCGGCGGTAGGTGTGCGCGCCGAAGAACCGCTGGGAGATGCGCCCGTCGTCCTCCCGGGCGAAGGCCATGCCGTACCGCTCGAGGTCGGCGATGCCCTGCGCGGCACCCTGCGCGACGATCTCGGCCGTGTGCGGGTTGGCCAGGAAGTAGCTTTCCTTGATGGTGTCGGCGGCGTGCTGCTGCCAGCTGTCCTCCGCGTCCATGGTGCCGAGGGCGGCGTTGATCCCGCCGGCGGCGAGCGAGGTGTGGGCGTCCATGCGGGGCCGCTTGCCCAGGGCGAGGACGTCCACCCCCTGTTCGGCGAGCTCGATGGCGGCGCGCAGGCCGGAACCGCCCGTACCGATGACGAGCGCTGTCGTGGAGATGCGACGTTCGGTGGTGTTCATACTCCATCTGACAACGCGCGGACGCGGAACGTGACGCCTCGGGCTGTGACAAGTCAGACGATGTGACATGTCAGACGCCGAGGCGTCAGAACCGGCGCCGTGACCAGCGACGACGTTGCTACGTGGCAGCGACGACGTCGCCGCGGGGTCAGCAGTGGATCTCGGCGAGCTCCGTGAACACCGCGCGGTTGAGCGTGAACGCGTGGTGCGTCTCGGCGAGGGTGGCGGCCACCTCGTCGTCGTCCAGGTCGAGCTCGTCCAGCGCCTCGCGGTAGGCGTCCTTGAACACCTTGACCTTGGGGATGTCGGGGAAGGTGTAGAAGGCCAGCCCCTCCTCGTCGAGGCCGTAGTGCTCCTTCATCATGCGCTTGACGATCTGCCCGCCGGACAGGTCGCCCAGGTACCGCGTGTAGGAGTGCGCGGCGTAGTGCGGCAGGCTGCCGCCCACCGCGCGGACGTGCTCGGCGTACGCCCGGGTCGCGGGCAGGATCCGGATCTCGTCGCGCCAGTCCGGTCCGTACAGGAAGGCCAGGTCCCGCTCGATCGCGGGGACGCGGGTGAGCTCCGCGAAGACGAGGCCGGCGCCCCGGTCGTCGCTCCCGAGGGCGGCGCTCGCCTCCTCCAGGGCCTCGTAGACCACCAGGAGCTGCGCGGTGAGGTCGGCGTGCGCGTCCCGGGTCAGTGCCCCGGACAGGAGCTCCTCGATGAACTGCTCCGAGTTGGCACCGGCGTGGGCGTCGCGGGTGCCCTGACGGAGCACTGCGGACAGGGGGACGGGGGCGATTTCCTCGACGGGCAGGCTCACGGGGTCTCCTCCGGTGCGGTGCTGACGTGCTGACAATGTGTCATCACGAGCCGATCATAGCACCAGAAGTAAGGCTAGCCTCACCTTATTCACCCGTGGTTTTGGGAAGGCTCGGCGCCGGTCGCCAGGGGGCTTGTCGGAGGCTCGGGATAGCGTCGGGGGATGCCTGGTCGCGCCTCCGCCCCACGCCCGTCCGCCCTGCCCGAGCCCGTGTTCGTCGAGGTCGACATCGACGGTGTCCGCGAGCGCATCGCCACCTACGTGCTGGAGCCCGAGGAACCGGGCCGGTCCGGGCCGGAGGCGAGCGTGCTGGAGGCGAGCGGGCCGGAGGTGGGCCGACCGCCGGCGGGCGACGTCGTGCTCTGCCACGGCACGCCGTGGTCCGCGCGGGTGTGGGCGCCCGTGGCCCGAGCGCTCAGCCAGGAGTACCGCGTCTTCCTGTGGGACATGCCCGGTTACGGCGCCTCGCCGAAGGGGCCCGAGGTCGCCGTCGACCTCGTGGCCCAGCGCCGGCGGCTGGCCGCCCTGCTGCGGCACTGGTCGCTGGACCGGCCGCACGTCGTGGCGCACGACATCGGGGGAGCGGCAGCCCTCGGCGCCCACCTCCTGGAGGACGCCGACGTCGCGAGCCTGTTCCTGCTCGACATCGTCACGCTGGACCCCTGGGGGTCGCCGTTCTTCCGCCTCGTGGCCGAGAACGAGGCCGTCTTCTCCGCCGTGCCCGGCCCGCTGCACGGCGCCCTGGTGCGCGAGTACATCGCCGGGGCCGCGAACCACGGGCTGCCGGACGACGTCGTCGGCATGCTCGCCGAACCATGGCTCGACCAGGTGGGCCAGGCGGCGTTCTACCGCCAGATCGCGCAGCTCTGGCCCGAGCACACCGCGCCGATCGTGCGCCGGCTCGGCGAGGTGCGCTGCCCGGTCCGCGTCGGCTGGGCCGACGCCGACCCGTGGATCCCGTTCGAGCAGGCCGCCCGCCTCCGCGAGGCGCTGCCCGGCGACCCGGACGTGGTGGCATTCCCCGGTCGCGGTCACCTCGTGCCCCTGGAGGACGCCGCCGCCGTCGCCCAGGTCATCCGCGAGTGGCTCGCCGCGGCGCGTGCCCGTGGCCCGCGCCCACTCCCCGGGTCGGGTGATCGGCAGAAGGTCAGGTGATCGGCAATCCGAGTTACCGATCACCTGACATTCTGCCGATCACGCGAGAATCGTGGTGGCGCGGCGGGCGCCGTCGGGCATAGCGTGTGCGGTGGTGAGCGGGAGGCCTGACAAACCTCCGCCCGGTCCGCCGGGCAGCCGCCCATCCGCGCGTGCGGCGTACCGACGAGAGGCCGGGGCTTCCCGGCAAAGGAGTGGTGGCACCGCGACCTAGCCCCCGCCCGCTCCTCCAGGGCCTGCGCCTTCTGGAGGAATGATGAGACCACCTTTGCCGTCCCCGAGCACGTCTGCGCCCGAGGCCCGGGGCCTCGAGACCGACGCTCTCGAACCGGCCCGCACGCTCGCCCGCGACCTGCCGAACGTCCCGCCGGGGACCGTCGTGCGGCTGCAGGGCTGGGTGCACCGGCGTCGCGAGCTTGCCACGGTGACGTTCCTGGTGCTGCGCGACCGCACCGGTCTCGCCCAGGTGGTGGTGCGCACCGGCGCCGGGCCCGCGACGTCGGACATACTGCCGGCTGTGCCAGCCGTGCCAGCGCTGCCGGCCGTGCCGCCGGAGGAGACCACCGTCGAGGTGACCGGCACGGTCACCGCCAACCCGCAGGCGCCCGGCGGCGTCGAGGTGACCGGGCTCGACGGGGCGAACCCGCTGATCACCCCGCTCACCGACCCGGCGGAGACCCCGCCGGTCGAGCTGTGGCGGCCGGCCCTGAGCGCCGCCCTGCCCACGGTGCTCGACCACGCCGCCGTCGCCTGGCGGCACCCCGCGCAGAAGGCGCGCTGGGAGGTCGCGGCGGCGAGCCTGCGCGGGTTCCGCTCGACGCTCGACGCGGCGGGCTTCACCGAGATCTGCACGCCCAAGCTGGTCGGCACGGCCACGGAGTCGGGGGCGAACGTGTTCCCTGTCGACTACTTCGGGCGGCCCGCCTACCTCGCGCAGTCGCCGCAGTTCTACAAGCAGCAGATGGTCGGTGTCTTCGAGCGGGTTTACGAGGTGGGGCCGGTGTTCCGGGCCGAGCCGCACGACACGGTGCGGCACCTCGCGGAGTACCGCTCGCTCGACGTCGAGCTCGGGTTCGTGCGCGACCACCGCGACGTGCTCGCCGTGCTCCGCGACGTGCTCGCCGGGATGGCGGACGCCGTCCGCGCGTCGGGGGCCGCCGAGCGGCTGGGTGTCGAGGTGCCCCGGATCCCGGCCGAGTTCCCTGTGCTGCACTTCGCCGACGCCCTGGAGCTCGTCGGGGCGCCGTCGGACGAACCCGACCTGGCGCCCGAGCACGAGCGCGCCCTGGGGGAGTGGGCGCGGGCCGAGCACGGGTCGGACTTCGTCGCGGTCGAGGGCTATCCGATGGCCAAGCGGCCGTTCTACACGCACCCTGAGCCCGGGGAGAAGCGCTGGAGCAACAGCTTCGACCTGCTGTTCCGCGGGCTGGAGCTGGTCACGGGCGGGCAGCGCCTGCACCGGTACGCCGACTACGTGGCGGCGATCGAGGCCCGGGGCGAGGACCCGGCGTCGTACGCGACGTACCTGGAGGCGTTCCGGCACGGGATGCCGCCCCACGGCGGGTTCGCGATCGGGCTGGAGCGGTGGGTGGCGCGCCTCGTGGGAGCGGCCAACGTCCGCGAGGTGACGCCGTTCCCGCGGGACCTGCACCGGCTGACGCCGTAGCCGTCGCACCTGGCGTCGCGTGTCGGCCCGCCCCGGGTGCCCGGCCGGTCCGCCGGTCGGCTGGGCGCCCGGGCGGGACGCCCCACCTGGGTGTCAGTGGCCACCGCTACTTTGTGCGCGTGCTGCTGAAGGCGGCACGATCCAGGGGCGAGCTCTGCCCCGAAGGCCGACGACGACGTGATGGGGCGAGATGCTGCAGGAGCTGATGGACCGGGTGCGGGGCGGCGACGAGACGGCGCGAGGTGTGGCGGATGCGCTCGCGCCGCTGTCGCTGGTCAGCACCGGTCTGTACGAGGACGCGGTGGGCTACGTGCTGGAGGGCACGACGCCGGAGGTCCTGACCCAGGTGGCGTCCGCCGCCACGGACGACGTCGACCGGCTGCTCGACCAGCCGGGCCGCACCTCCTACTGGTCGAGCTGGGTCTCGCCCGACCTGGTCAAGAAGGTCGCCGCCCAGCACAAGAACTGGACGACGGACAAGGGCGTGGGCGGCCGCCGCCGCGTCTACGCGGTCGGCGCCATGGCGCAGGTGGTCCGGCTCGCCCGGCTGCTGGCGCAGGCCTGCGAGACGGTCGAGATCCCGGGGGTGCCCGAGTGGCTCTCGCTCCTGGTGCACGACGTCGGCCACATCGGCACGCCGAAGCGCAACCGCCCCGGCAACGGCGACCAGCCCACGCGCACGCGCTGGACGCCGGTGATGTTCGAGGAGGCCGCGGTCGAGGGCGGTGTGCCGGCCGACGACGCCGCGCGCACCGTGCTCGTGGCGATCGTGCACCGCTCCTCGAAGGGCCGCTCCTGGTACTCGGACGCCCGCGAGGGGCTCATGAGGTCCACCGCGTTCGACGAGTACACGGGCCGGCACGTCGCGCTCCTGGCCGACGTCGTCCCCGCGCTGACCGCCGCGAGCAAGGAGGAGCTGCTCGGTCGGATCGGCAAGCGCATCTCGACGCAGGAAGCCCCGAGCGACGAGTTCGCCCAGATTGTCGCGGGCCTCGCCGCCGACTCCGCGAAGGGGGTGCGCACCGCCGCGCTCCAGCACCTCGCGACCCTCCCCGACGACCGGCAGGTGGCGCTGCTCGCGCCCTTCCTGACCACGGCGCCGTCGGGCGCCCTCGGCGAGGCCGTGACCCGGCTGGCCGCGCTGGACGGCGGCCTCGCCGCGTGCGAGGCGGCACTCGCCACGCTCCGCGACGAGAACGGGAAGATCGCGGCCGGGCAGGGCGCACGCGTCAAGCTCCTGGAGCAGACCGTGGAGCGCGCCCGTGCGCTGGAGACGCCCGCGCAGGACGTCGTCATCGACCTCCCGGACTGGGCGCCGCTGCCCGACCCGGTGCTCGACGACGCGTGGGTCAAGCAGCTCCGCACCGACGTCGAGCAGGCGACCGCCCGGGCCCGGACCAACCTCGACGAGGCCCGGAAGAGTGCGAAGGCCGGCCACAACGAGTGGGTGCTCAAGTCCGCCCAGAACAACCTCAAGCAGCTTGAGAAGATCACCGCCAAGGACGTCGAGGCCCTCCCGCGGATGCTCACGGCGAACGCTCCGGCTCGAAAGCTCGGCAGCTCGCCCCTGGTCACCTGGCTCACGGACCGTCGCCGCGACCCGTTCGCCGACCAGGGCCTGATGTTCCACGTGCGCCTGCGGGCGCTGGTGCACGGCGGCCGCAGCGACGGCAACAGCCTGCTGTGGAGCCTGCGCGGGCACCTCAACGAGATCACCGACCTGCGCCAGCTCCACGACGGCCTCGAGCGCGCCGGGATCCCGGACGTCGAGCGGCTCGTCATCGATCTCGTCCTGAACCGCTGGTGGGGGCACGAGGAGATCCCGGCGTCGGTCGCCTGGCCGTGGTTCGCCGAGCGCCCCGAGGTCCTGGAACGCACCCTGCGGACCGGGGACGGCGGCGAGCGCACCGGCAAGGCCCTCGCGATGCTGCGCGAGTTCCCCGCCCTGCCGCCGATGCTGCTGCCCAAGCTGACGGCGCTCGCGCTCGGTGCGGGCAAGACTCACCGGGTCACGGCACAGCAGGTACTGGAGGCCCACGCCGGGGCGCGGTCCCTGGCGGAGCAGGCGCTCGGGGACAGCAAGGGCGAGGTGCGGGCGTCGGCCGCGGTGTGGCTCGCCCGTATCGGTGACCCCGCCGCGGTGCCCGCGCTGCGCGCCGCCCTGAAGAAGGAGCGCCGCGAGGCGGCGCGCGCCGCGCTGCTCTCCGCCCTGGAGTCGCTCGGCGACGACATCTCGGCCGACCTCGCGCCGGAGATCCTGCAGGCGGAGGCCGCCAAGGGCCTCAAGGCGAAGATGCCGGCGAGCCTCGACTGGTTCCCGTTCGAGCAGCTCCCGGAGGTGCGGTGGGCTGGTGCTGGTGTCGGGGCTGGTGCCGCTGAGACCGGCGGCGTCGTGCCGCGGGACGTCGTGCGCTGGTGGGTCGTCCTGGCCACCAAGCTCAAGGCACCCAGCGGCGAGGGCCTGATCGCCCGGTACGTCGGCCTGCTGGACCCGGCCTCGCGGGCCGCGCTCGGCTCGTTCGTGCTGCGCGCCTGGGTCGCCCAGGACACCCGTAACCCGTCCGTGGAGCACTCCCGCGAGTACGCCGACCGGCACGCGCAGTCCCGGTGGGACAACCTGCAGTCCGCGATCAAGCGCTACCCCGAGTACTACGCGGACCAGGCCGGGCAGACCGTCGAGGACTTCTGGAAGCGGCTCTACCGGGAGGACCAGGCCACCTACCTCGGGTCGGCCACGCAGGAGAAGGGCCTGCTCGCGCTGACCGTTGGGATGCCCGGGGCCGGGCTCGCGACGACCGCCCAGCACTACTTCGCCGCGCACAAGGGCCGCCGCGCCCAGGCCGAGTACCTGGTGCGGGCGCTCGCCGCGAACGGCGACCGGGCCGCGGTGCAGCAGCTGCTCGCCGTGTCGCGCCGGTTCAAGCAGCGCACGGTCCAGGAGACGGCCGGGGTGCTCGCCCAGGACATCGCCGACCGCAACGGCTGGGACGGCGACCAGCTCGCCGACCGCACCGTCCAGACCGCCGGGTTCGACGACGACGGCATCCTGCGCCTCGACCTCGGCGGGCCCTCCGGTGGCGGGGACGGCGGCGAGGCGCGCGTGGTCACCGGGCGCATCACCGAGGCGTTCACGCTCGAGCTGCGCAACCCCGCGGGCAAGGTCGTCAAGGCCCTGCCGGCCAAGCGCGCGTCCGACGACGACGAGGTGTACGCCGAGGCGAAGCGGCAGCTCAAGGAGTCGCGGGCCGAGCTCAAGGCCGTCGTCGCGCTGCAGACCCAGCGCTTCGCCGAGGCCATGGTCACCGGCCGCACCTGGAGCGCCGCCGACTGGCGCGAGTTCGTGCTGGGGCACCCGCTGATGTCCCGCCTCGCCGCGCGCCTGGTGTGGGCGGCGGAGCTGCCGGGCGCGGACGGGGCCGCGGGTCCGGGCGCGGACGGCGCCGGGGCTCGGACCGTCACGTTCCGGCCGGGCGACGGCGGCGCGCTGATCGGCGTCGACGACGAGGACGTCGTCCTCCCGGACGACGCCCGCGTGTCGCTGGTGCACGCGGCCACCCTCGGGGACGACGACGAGACCGGCGCGCCGGCCTGGCGCGGTCACCTCGGCGACTACGAGATCACGCCGCTGTTCGACCAGGGCCTGGGTGCCGAGGCGGACGCCGCCGGCGGGCTGCCCGACCTGCCGGGCACCGCCACCATGATCGACACCCGCAAGGGCTGGCTCAGCGACTCGTTCACGATCCGCGGCCGGGCCACCAAGCTCGGGTACTCGCGGTCGCAGGCCGAGGACGCCGGGTGGTTCTCCGCGTACCGCAAGGAGTACCCGACGCTCGACCTCACGGTCGAGATCGAGTTCACCGGCGCGTTCCTGCCGGAGGAGAACATCACCGCGGCCGTCCAGGAGCTGGTGTTCCGCCGCACGGGGACCTGGGACGACCGGGGCCGGCTCAAGCTCGAAGACGTGCCCAAGGTGCTGCTCGCGGTGTCCTACCGCGACTACGTCACCGTGGCCGAGGGCGGGGCCTTCGACCCGGACTGGGAGAAGAAGAGCCAGTACTGAGCGCATGACCGACCGCGTACCGGGCTGAGGCCCGGACCTCCTGCCGGCGTCGGCTCCTCGTGAGCCGGCGCCGGTTCGTCGTCCCCACCTTGCTTTCCGTCATGGGGGCGACTTGTCCGTGCAGGCGGCTGGTCCGGGTGGGCGACCTGTCCGCGCGCACCGGAAACTTAGCCCTTGCGCTTAGTTTTCGCGCGAGTTAACTTTGCCGTATGGCTCAGCATTCGGGGCTCGACGGTACGTTCCAGGCGCTCGCCGACCCGACCCGGCGCGCCGTGCTGGGTCGGCTCGGCGCGGGTCCGGCGAGCGTCAGCGAGCTGGCGGCGCCGTTCGACATGGCGCTCCCGTCGTTCATGAAGCACATCCGCTATCTCGAGAGCACGGGGTGGATCAGGTCGCAGAAGGTCGGCCGGGTGCGCACGTGCACGCTCGAGCGCGAGGCGTTCGACGCCGTCGAGAGCTGGCTCGGCGAACAGCGGAGCATCTGGGAGGGGCGCACGGACCGGCTCGAACGGTTCGTCACCGCGGCTCGGCCCAGCACCGGCGACGGGTACGACGCCGGCGATCACGACACCGACAGCAAGGAAGTTCTCTCATGACCACGTCGCACGAAGCCTCCCTGGACGGCCGGTCCGGCTGGTCCGGCCGACCTGACCTCGACCTGACGGTCGCCCGCGTCATCGCCGCCCCGCGGTCGTCGGTCTGGAACGCCTGGGCCGACCCGGCCAGCTTCGAGCAGTGGTGGGTCCCGGCGCCGCAGATCTGCCGGGTGCGGGAGATGGACCTGCGCCCGGGCGGTTCCTTCCGCACGGAGCTGAGCGAGGACGGCGTCGAGTTCGGCCCGCACATCACGGGCTGCTTCCTCGCCGTCGACGACCTCGAGCGGATCGTCTTCACCGACGCGCTCGTGGCCGGCTGGCGTCCCGCGACGCAACCGTTCGTGACCGCGGTGATCACCCTGCGAGACCACCCGGACGGCACCGAGTACCGGGCGACCGCGATGCACCGCGACGTCGCCGACCGTGACCGGCACGAGCAGCTCGGCTTCCACGACGGCTGGGGCACCGTCACGCGGCAGCTCGCCGAGCTGGTGGAGGCGAGATCATGAGGCTGGTCCTGATGCAGTTCGTGAGCCTCGACGGCGTGTCGCAGGGCCCGGCTCTCCCGAGGAGGACACCAGCGACGGGTTCACCCGGGGTGGGTGGCTCGTGCCGCACCTGGACGAGGTGTTCGTCCGGCGAACGGTCGACTGGCTCGGCGAGGCCGACGGGCTCCTGCTCGGCCGCCGCACCTACGACGCCTTCGCGCGGGACTGGCCGCAGATCACCGATCCGGCCGACCCGTTCACCGCGCTCATGAACAGCCTGCCCAAGTACGTCGCGTCGCAGACGTTGTCCGAGGGCACCTGGCACCCGACCACGGTTCTGTCGGGCGACGTGGCGTCCCGGGTCGCCGCGCTCAAGCGGCAACCGGGTCGCGAGCTCCAGATCCACGGGAGCGCCCGGCTCGCCCAGTCGCTCCTGGCCGCGGGCCTGATCGACGAGCTCCGCCTTGTGGTCGCGCCGGTCGTCGTCGGCAGCGGCAGGCGTCTTTTCCCGGACGGCGGCACGCCCGCGGGGCTCCGGCTCGTCAGCAGCGAGTCGACGCCCGGCGGACTGGTGATCCAGGTCTACGCCTGGGCCGGCGAGCCGGCCGTCGCGACGTATGCGGGAGTCTCGGACATCGTCTGACGGGGACTGGTGTCCCGAGGACGCTGTGTCCCGAGAGCATGCCGCCGTGTCGGTGACCCCCGCTACGTTGATGGTGCGCCCCACCGAGCGGCGTGGCGGAGGCGCCAGGTGTGCCTCTGACCTGGGACGAGGCGAAGAGGCCGTACCGTGCAGCACGCGCAGGACCCAGCAGCAGGACCGGCTCAGGGGGATGAACTGCTCACGGCCTACCAGGAGGCGCTGGCGCCGCTGAGAGCGATCCAGCCGGACACCTACGAGCAGGCCCTCGGGTATGTGCGCGACGGGACGACGCCGGAGGTACTGGCAACGCTCGACGCGGCCCCGACGCACGCCGTCTTCCTGCTGATGGCCGAGCCCGGCGCCGTCGGCTACTCGTACAGCGCCGCGGACCAGGGGACGGTCCACCGCGTCAGGCGCGTGTACCCGGCCTGGGCCGTGCACGAGGGCGTGCGGGCCCGCATGACGGTGCACGCCACGGCTCCGGCCGTTGCGGTCGCGCGGCTGGGGCGCCTGCTCGCCACGATCGGCGACGTGGACCGGGTGTCGCCGCCCGCGCCCGGCTGGCTGACCGCCCTCGTGAACGACGTCGTGAGCGTGCGACCCCAAAGCTCGCGCGCGACGCGGCGTGCGGTGTTCGCGCGCTGGACCCCGCAGTTCCTCGCGACGGTCGCCCGCGAGGGCGGGGTGCCCGAGGCGGAGGTCGTCCCCGCGGTGCTCACCGCCCTGCTGCACCGCGCCGCCGACGCGCAGCCTGGGGGACTGGCGCAGCTCACCAAGTGGATCGCAGCAGTGCCGATGGACACGTTCCTCGCGGAGCACGCGGCCGCCTTGCCCGACGTCGTGCAGCCGCTCACCGCCCCAGGCAAGGTCGCGTTCCTCGACGTCGTCGGTCGAAACCTGACCCCGCATGCCGACCTGGTCGCTGCGCTCGCCGTCGACCCGGCCAAGGACGTGCGGGTGGGAGCCGTGAACCTGCTGGCGTCACTGGAGGCGGAGAAGCAGCGTGGCCTGCTCGCGCCGCTCCTGAGCACTGCCGCGCCCCAGCGGCTGGGCGAGGCCCTGAGGTCTCTCGCCGGAACGACGGGTGGGTTGGACACCATCCGGGCGGCGCTCGCCGCCGCGGGCGAGGCCCGGGGCCAGGTCGCGCGCGTCGGTGTGCTGCAGAAGACGCTCGATCGTGCGGACGCCCTGGTCAGCGTGTCAGGGACCGAGGCCTTGACCGAGGTGCCCTCCTTCGGGGCTCCGAACGAGCCCACGCTCGGGGACGACTATGTGATTGCCGCCCTCGAGCTCCTGGGCCGGCATCGGGCGATGGCTGCCGAGGAGGTCAGTCAGGCGACGGCGGCCGACGGACCGCACTGGGTCGTCGACCGGGCGCAGGACCACCTGACGAGACTGTCCGCGATCACCGAGGACGACCTGCGCGCCGTCGTCCGGCTGATGAACGGCGACACGTACCGCGCGGGCGTGCGTGCCGACGGCAAGGAGGGCCGGCCGTCGGAGGCCACCGCGGAGTGGTGCTCCTGGCGACGCCTCGACCTGCCGACGACGGCGCCCGGGCACAAGCTGCGGCTCTGGCTCGCGCTGGGGCGGAAAGATGTGTCGCCGCTGGTCGAGGAGCTCCTGCCCGGACTCGGTGACCTGCGGGCCGTCGAGGAGCTCTTCGTCCGGCTCGGTGTCGCGGACCCGGCCGCCGCCGTGGACCAGTTCGTGTTCCGGGAGCACTGGTACTCCTCGCAGCAGGCCCTGGTCGGGCTGTTGTGGCCCTACTACGCCGAGCGCGTCGACCTCCTCGTGCCGCACCTGACACCACGCGACGGAGACGGCTCCGACGCCGTCTCCCGCGCGCTCGCGATCGTGGCGGCGTTCCCGGTGGTGCCCGCCGCCGCGCTTCCGCAGCTGGCGGAGTTCGCCCTCGGCGAGGACACGGTGCGTCGGCGGACGGCGCAGGACGCACTGTCGACCAACCCCGGCGTGCGCGGCCTGGCCGAGCAGGGCCTTGTCGACGGCAAGGCGGGCGTGCGGGTCTCAGCCGCGGCGTGGCTGACGCGGATCGGCGACCCGGCGGCGGTGCCGGCGCTGCGGGCCGCGCTGCGGAAGGAACGTGTGGAGGCCGGTCGGGCCGCGCTGCTGTCGGCGCTGCAGGCGCTGGGGGATGACATCTCGGCCGACCTGGCGCCCGAGATCCTGCTGGCCGAGGCACTCAAAGGCCTCAAGAAGGCGGTTCCGGCGAACCTGGACTGGTTCCCGTTCGACGGGCTGCCCCGGCTGCGGTGGGCTGACGGCGCTGACGGGGCTCACGGGGCTCACGGGACCGGCGAGCAGGACGTCGTGCCGCCTGAGGTGCTGCGCTGGTGGGTCGTCCTGGCCTGCAGGCTCAAGGACCCCGGCGGTGCGGGGTTGTTCGCCCTGTACGTGTCCCGCGTCGACGCGGCGTCCCGGGCCGAGCTCGGATCCTTCGTCCTGAGCGCTTGGGTGGCGCAGGACACGATCCACCCGGCGGTCGAGGAGTCGAAGGCGCACGCGGAGGCCGGGGCGCAGTACCGGTACGACGAGTACCAGCGGATGCTGCAGTACTACCCGGGGCACTACGAGGCCCTCGCCGCGCTGTCTGTCGAGGACCACTACCGCTACCTGTACCGACAGCACCAGGCGGAGTATCGCGGCTCCGCGGTGAAGGAGAAGGGCCTGCTCGCGCTGACCGTCGGGATGCCGGGCGGCGACCTGGCGGCCGCGGCGCAGCACTACTTCAAGACCAACAAGACGCGGCGCGCCCAGGCCGAGGCGCTCGTGCGGGCCCTGGCCGCGAACGGCGACCACGCGGCGGTACAGGCGTTGCTAGCGGTCTCGCGCCGGTTCGGCATGTCCACGGTCCAGGAGGTCGCCACGACGCTGGCCAAGGATCTCGCCGACCGACGTGGCTGGGACGCCGACCAGCTCGCGGACCGCACGGTGCAGACCGCCGGGTTCGACGACGACGGCGTCCTGCGCCTCGATCTCGGCTCGCCCGACGGCGGCGGGCCCGATGGTGGTGTGCTCGACAACCGCGTGCTCGACAACCGCGTGTTCACCGGGCGCATCACGGAGAAGTTCACGTTGGAGCTGCGCGATCCCACGGGCAAGGTCGTCAAGGCCCTGCCACCCAAACGGGCGTCGGACGACGACGACTCTTACGCGGAGGCGAAGAAGCAGCTTGGCGCGAGCCGCAAGGAGCTCAAAGCGGTGATCGCCGTGCAGACGCAGCGGTTCGCCGAGGCCATGTGCTCGGAACGCACGTGGAGCGCCGACGAGTGGCACGAGTTCGTGCTGGGACACCCGCTCATGTCGCGGCTGGCCGCCCGGCTCGTCTGGATGGCGAGGCTGCCCGGCGGGGGCGGGGGCGACGAGACGCCGGGCGAGGGGACTCCGGACGCCGTCGTCTTCCGCCCCGGCGACGGCGGCGTGCTGATCGGGGTCGACGACGGCGACGTCGTGCTCCCCGGGGGAGCGCGGGTGTCGATCGCGCACGCTGCCACGCTGCCGGCTGCCCGACCCATGGCGGATGTGGGGACGGCTGGCGCGGGCGAGGTCGAAGCGTGGCGGAAGCACCTCGCCGACTATGAGGTGACGCCGCTGTTCGACCAGGGCCTCGGCGCCCGCGCCGTCGTCCTGCCGGAGCTGGAACCCGGGGCCAGGGAGATCGCGGACCACCGGGGCTGGCTGACCGACTCGTTCTCCATCCGCGGCCGGGCGACCAAGCTCGGGTACCGGCGGGCGGCGTCCGAGGACGGCGGCTGGTTCGACGCCTACACCAAGGAGTACCCGCGCCTCGGCGTCACCGTGGAAATCTCGTTCACCGGCGCCCACCTGCCTGAGGAGAACATCCCGGCCGCGGTCACGAGCCTTACGTTCCACGGCGCCGAGCGCTGGGACGGCGGCCGGAGGATCGAGGACCTGCCGGCCGCGCTCGTCGCCGTCTCGTACCAGGAGTACGTGACGGTGGCCCAGTCGGGGTCGTTCGACCCCGACTGGGCAAGGAAGAGCAGGTTCTGAGCCTGCTGGCGGCGGTGTCAGTGACTCCCGCTACCTTGATCGCACGCTGACCGCAGCGGCCCTGACCAGGGCCGTCGCGACTTTACTCGCACGCCATCATTCGCACGTCATCACTCGCAACGCACGCACCGAAGGACGTCATGACCACGGACACCACCGTCTCGGCAGGCACGACTGCTGGAACCGAGATCAGCCAGGCCACCGAGATCCGCCCGCCCGCCGAGATCCGCTACGCCGCCGAGCTGGCAACGCTCGACTCCTGGGACGCCGAGCGCGGGCACGAGCGGCCTCCGGGCTGGCGGCTCAGCCCGCGGGCCGTCCGGGCGTTCGTCGTGGGCTCCGAGGAGCTCGGCGTGACCCGCAAGTTCTACGGTGACGACCCGCTGGTGGACCGCGCCGTCGTCTCCCTGATGGGGCGGCAGGGCCTGATGCTGGTGGGCGAGCCCGGTACGGCCAAGTCGATGCTGTCGGAGCTGCTCTCGGCGGCGGTCTCCGGCAGCTCGACCCTGACGGTGCAGGGCACCGCGGGCACCACCGAGGACCACGTGCGGTACTCGTGGAACTACGCGCTCCTGGTGTCCGAGGGGCCGAGCGAGCGGTCGCTGGTGCCGTCGCCGATCTGCACGGGCATGCGCGAGGGGCGCGTCGTGCGCTTCGAGGAGATCACGCGCTGCGCGCCGGAGATCCAGGACACGCTCGTGTCGATCCTCTCGGAGAAGCAGCTCATGGTCCCGGAGCTCGGGCCCGACGCGCGGGTCGCCGCCCGGCCGGGCTTCACCGTGATCGCGACCGCGAACCTGAAGGACCGCGGCGTGCACGAGATGTCCGCGGCCCTCAAGCGCCGGTTCAGCTTCGAGACCGTGGCCCCGGTGCGCGACCGCGCCTTCGAGATCGAGCTGGTGCAGCGCCAGCTCGCGGCCGAGCTGGGACCGGAGGGTGACCGCCCCGAGGTGCCGCGCGACGTCCTGGAGGTGCTGGTCACCGTGTTCCAGGACCTGCGGACGGGCAGCACGCGCGAGGGCGCGCCCGTGAAGCGGCCGGAGACGGTCATGTCCACGGCCGAGGCCGTCAACGTCGCCGTCGCGGCGTCGCTGGAGGCCCGGTACCTCGGCGACGGCACGGTGACCGCGGCCGAAATCGCGCGGCAGGTCGCGGGCGTCGCGCTCAAGGGCGAGGAGGAGGACGCGCGCCGGCTGCGGCACTACGTCGACAACGTGGTGCGCGAGCGCGCCCGCACCGACGCGCGCTGGAAGGCGTTCTTCACCGCGGCAGAGCCGCTGTGGCGGTGAGGGGCGAGGCGGTCGCGGGCGACATGGCGGTCGCCGGCGCGGGCGACGTGGCAGTCGCGGTGCCGGGCGGCGCCACGAGCCGGCGTGCGGACGCCGTCTGGGACCTCGCTCCGCAGCGGCTGCGCACGGCCGCGGACGCCGTCGCACGGCTCCGGGCCGAACGCGGCATCTACTTCGCGCCCGTGCGGCACCACAGCCCGGCGTGCGCCGTGGCGGTGCGGGCGGCGATCGAGGAGCTGCAGCCCTCGGCTGTGCTCATCGAGGGACCTGAGGAGTTCACGCGGCTCATCCCGGACCTGCTGCACGAGGCGACCCGGCCACCCGTCGCGGTGCTGAGCCTCGGCGGATCGGGGCGCGGGCCGGGTTCCGGGTCGGGCGCGGGGTCCAACAAGAAGGAGACGGGCGACGGCGAACCCGGGGAGGGCACCGGCTTCTACCCGCTCGCAGCCTTCTCCCCGGAGTGGGTCGCCCTGCACGCGGGGCGGGACGTCGGCGCGGAGCTCAGGTTCATCGACCGCTCGTTCGGCGAGCGGTCGGCCGCGGAGCGCGCGGTCACGGGACCCGGGCCGGACGGTACCGGGCCGAACTCCGCCGGCGAGCCGGACCCCTTCGCGCGGACCCTCATGTCCGAGCGCTACCTGGCGCACTCCGAGGCGGTCGCGATGCTCGCCCGCCGGCTCGGGTGCCGCGACCACGACGAGGTCTGGGACCACCTGTTCGAGTCCCGCCGCAGCGCCGAGCTGGCGGACTGGCGAGCCCTGTTCGACGACGTCTTCGCGTGGGCGGCGCTCGCGCGCCTCGACTACGAGGAGAGCGTGCTCGGCGCCGACGGATCTCTGGACCGCGAGGCACGGATGTCGGCCCGGATCGCTGAGGCGGTGACGGGGTCGGCAGCAGGGGCAGGGCCGGCGGAAGGAGCAGAGCCGGCGGAAGGAGCAGAGCCAGAAGCAGGAACCGCGGCCGTCGCCGGCGGACCGGTGCTCGTCGTGACCGGGGCCTTCCACACGCTCGCGCTGGTGGAGGCGCTGTCCGGCGCGCCGGAGGGCGCTCCGGTGCGCGACCGACAGCCCGAGGGCGGCTTCGGCCCGATCGCGCAGGGCGAGGCCTGGCTGGTGCGCTACGACCACGAGCGGCTCGACGGGCTGCGCGGGTACGGCGCGGGCATGCCGTCGCCCGGCTACTACGAGCGCCTGCACGCGGCGCACCTGCGTGAGCTGGCGGCCGACGGTGGGGACGGCGCAGACGGCACAGACGGCGCGGGCGGCGTGGGCGCGGCGTCCGGCCCCGTCGGCGCCCGCGCCCTCGCCGCGGAGATCCTGGTCGACGTCGCCCGTGGCGCCGTCGACCGGGGGCACGCCGTGAGCCTGCCGCAGGTGGGTGCGGCGGCGGCGTCGGCGACCCGGCTCGCGGACCTGCGCGAGCGGGCTTTCGCGGGCCGCACCGACCTGCTGGACGCGATGCGTTCGTGCTACGTGCAGGACGACGGCGGTGTCGGCGGGCCGGGCGAGCCCGAGCGGCCCCTGGGACTGGCGATCGCGGAGGTGTTCGGCGGCCGGGCCCTGGGCGACCTGCCGCCCGGCAGCGCGTCCCCGCCGCTCGTGCGCGACGTGCGCGAGCGGGTGCGCGCGGTGCGGCTCGTCGTCGACGACTCGCTGCCACGCACGGCACGCCTGGACGCGCGGCGGACGCCGTCGCACCGGGCGAAGCGCCAGGTTCTGGCGCTGCTCGACTTCGTCGGCGCCGGCTTCGGACAGCTCGTCTCGGGTCCGGACCACGTGGCGGGCCGAGGGCTCGGCCTGATCACGGAGGAGTGGCAGTACTGCTGGACGCCGCTGGTCGAGGCGCGGCTCGTGGAGATGGTGCACCTTGGCGCGACCCTGGAGGCCGTCGCGGTCGCCCGGCTGCACGAGGCGGAGGCGCGGCTGGCCGGCACCGGGACGGGCTCGATGCCCGGGGCGGCGGCCGCGTCGGTCGACGCCCTCGCGCGGCTCGTGGCGCAGGCCCTGGTGATCGGGATGGGATCGCACCTGCCCCGGATCGTCTCCCTGCTGCGCGTCACCCTCGACACCGATCGCGACGTGGACTCCGTCGTCTCGGGCGCGCGCCGGCTGCTCGGCCTCTGGCAGGCACGGGTCGAGCTGGGCGCCGAGGAGTACGCGGGCGAGCTGCTCGACCTGGTGAGCCAGGCGCTCGCCACCGCGGCCTACCTGGTCAGCGACCTGGGCAAGGTCCGGCCCGAGGACGAGGACGCCGCGATCGGCACCCTGATCGGCCTGCGCTCCCTGCTCCGGGACGCGGCGGCAGCGGACGCCGGCGAGGCAGGCGGCGACGCGGACCGGGCCGACGGTGCTGTCAACCGCATCGCCGTCGCGCGCGAGCTCGCGCGCCTGCGCGACGACGAGGCGACCGCGCCCGCCGTCGCGGGCGCGCTGCTCGCCCTGGGGTTCACCGACGGCGAGGTGGCCGACGACGTCCTGGTCACCCGGGTGCGCGGAGCACTGTCGGCGGGTGCGGACCCAGGAGCGGCCGTGCGGTTCCTGGGCGGCGTGATGCGTGCTGCGCCCGACCTGATCCTGCACACGCCGGAGATGTTCGACGCCGTCGACGACGCGCTGCGCACGCTCGACGGCGACGCGTTCCTGGCGGTGCTGCCCGACCTGCGGCGGGCCTTCACGTGGCTGCGCCCCACCGAGACGCACCGGCTGGCGAAGCGTGTGGCGGAGCGGACCGGGGCGCGCGTTGACCAGGTGGACGTGCGGGTCGCGCTGTCGGAGGAGGACCTGGCGACCGGCCTGGGCCTGGACCGGGAGCTGGTCGCGGTGCTGGAACGGGACGGGCTGGCTCACTGGGGCCCGACGACCGCAACGACGAGAGCCGTGGACGCCGCCGGCGTCGGCACGGCAGGAGGAGAAGCATGAGCGCGACCGGCCGGACGGTGTCCGACGAGCTTGCCGCACGTGACACGGCGCCGTCGGTCTCCGACGACGAGGCCGCCCGGCGCTGGCGCCTGGTGCTGGGCCGGTACGCGGCCGACGAGCTGCAGGTGAGCCAGCAGGACCAGGGGCTGGAGCGGTCCCTGCGATACCTCTACGACCGTGAGTACACGGCCCGCGGGCACCGCGTCGGTCGTGGCACCGGCCCGGGTGAGGGCGGCGGCGGGCGCAGCGGCGGCGGGGGCGCGGGACTGGGCGGGTCCCAGCCGCACGGCGTGGACGTCACCGCGCTCGGCTGGCTGAGCGAGGCCGGCAGCCTGTTCCCGCGCGAGACCTTCGAGCGCATGCAGGTCGATGCCGTGAGCCGGTACGGCCTCACGGAGCTGCTGCAGGACGAGACCGCGCTCGAGACCCTCGAACCGTCCCGTGAGCTCGCTGTCGCGATGCTCCAGGTCCGGGGCGCCCTGGGCGACCAGGCCGCGGCGGGTCTGCGGCGGATCATCCGCCGGGTCGTCGACGACGTCGTGCGGCGGCTGCGGCCCCGCTTCGCCACCGCGGTCAACGGCCGCATCGACCGGTCGCGCCGGTCGATGCACCGGGTCGCGCGGAACTTCGACTGGAAGCGCACGCTGCGCGCCAACCTCGGCCGGGTCGACGCCGAAGGCCGGATGACGGTCCAGGACGTCCGCTTCTCCGCCCGGGCCAAGCGCACCCTGACCTGGGACGTCATCCTGCTCGTCGACCAGTCGGGCTCGATGGCGCCGTCGCTGCTGTACTCCGCGGTGTGCGCCGGGATCCTGTCCGGCCTGCCCGGCATCAACGTGCAGCTCTACCTGTTCGACACCTCGGTCGTGGACATGTCGCACCTGGCCGCCGACCCCGTCGAGGTGCTGATGACCGCGCAGCTCGGGGGCGGCACCGACATCGCACGGGCCGTGCGGCACGCCGAGCAGCAGGTCCGCAACCCGTCGCGGACCGTGGTGGCGCTGGTCAGCGACTTCTACGAGGGCGGATCGGTGTCGAACCTGCTGACCACGGTGCGGCGCATGGCGTCCTCCGGCGTCACGATGCTCGGTCTCGCCGCCCTGGACGAGGCGGCAGAACCCGTCTACGACCAGGGCACGGCCCGGCATCTCGCGGAGTGCGGCATGGAGGTCGCCGCGCTCACGCCCGAACGGTTCGCCGAGTGGCTGGGGGAGGTGCTCTCATGAGCGACCGGAAGACCTACGCGTGGGCGGTGCCCTACGCGGGCCTGGACGACGACGCGCTCAAGGCGCTCGGCAACGCGGGCCTGCTGCGCCGGGCCCGCAAGGACACCGTGACGGAGGTGTCGTACGACGCCAAGGGCGCGGTGCTCGACGTGTCCGGCGTCTCGGTGCGGGTGGACGGCCGCGGCCCGGCCGCGGTCGCGTGCGACTGCCCGACGGCGGGTGTGTGCCAGCACGTCGTGGCCGCCTGCCTGTGGGCGACCGGGGTCGCGCCCGACGTGGCGCCGGCGGGCGCCGATGCTGGCGCTGTCGTCGCACAGTCCGTGCCCCGGGCGGTCGAATCCGGGGCAGTACCTGGTGGGGCGGCTGCGGCTGGTGGTGAGACAACGGGCCGTGCCCCGTCCCCGGCGGTGCTCAAGCGCCGGCGGGAGGCGCTCGCGGAGGTGCGTGACGTCGTCGGGCGGCTCATGTCGGGCGGGCTGTCCCACCTCGGCGCGGACGACGCCGAGTCGCTGACCGCGCTGGCCGGCCGGGTGCGGGTCGCCGGGTTCGACCAGGTCGCACCCGAACAGGTCGGCAACGTGCGGTTCGACGGCCTCGTCCGGGTCGCCGGCGGCCTCGTCGCGGGCCTCGCCGGTCGCGACGACGCCGTCACGGAGTCCGATCTGCTCGACGCCTTCGCCGAGATCTGGGCGATGTGCGAGGTGCTGGAGCGTGCGGGGGACCCAGCCGGAACGGCCGGTGCTGGTGCTGCTGGTGCGAAGCCCGCACCGGCGTCGGGCGCTACCGCCGGCGCGGCGGGGGCTGCCGCAGAGGTCTCGGGTGCGACCGGCGGCGCAGCGACAGACCGCGCAGTGACAGGCCGCGGGCGGGCGTCCAGCAAGGGCACAGACGACGAGATCGACCTCCCGCGCTGGGTGCCGCTCGGGGCCCGCTGGTGGACGTCGCAGAGTGGCTCGCGCGGCCTGGCCTACCTGGGCTGGGACACCGAGACCGAGGCGGGCGCGCCTGCCACGACGGACGCCGGCCACGTGCGGCAGGTCGTGACCGGCCGCCCGTCGGGCAGCGACCCGCGGTTCCAGCGGAGCTGGACCAGCCCGCTCCTGTGGAACCGGTCGCTGAGCACCCTCTGCGAGGGGGCGTTCGCCCTCACCCAGGTGCGGACCAGGCCCGACGGCGGCCTCGGCGCGGGCGGCACCCCGGTGCTCCAGCGGCTGGAGGGCGACGGGTTCGACCTCGAGGAGCTCCGGGTGATCGCCGAGCGCACGGGGGCGGGCGTCCGGCCGCGCGACGTCGTCGGGTTCGGACGCCGTCCGGCGAACGTGCGGCTCGTGCTGGTCCGCGACGTCGGCGAGGTGGGCATCGACGAGGTGCGGCAGGAGCTGACGCTCGCCGTCGTCACCTCGGACGGCGACACGCGGCAGCTGCGCCTGCCGGCCGCGGGGGAGCAGGCGGTCCAGACGCTGCTGTCGGTGCGGT
Source organism: Promicromonospora sp. NPDC110617 (assembly GCF_055598465.1). Lineage (NCBI taxonomy): Bacteria > Bacillati > Actinomycetota > Actinomycetes > Micrococcales > Promicromonosporaceae > Promicromonospora > Promicromonospora sp. NPDC110617. The sequence goes on along the minus strand of NZ_JBVKBM010000002.1, from coordinate 761,992 downwards.
CCAGGCTGGTTGCGGTGACGATCGAGCGCCGCGAGGAGCGGGACGAGCCGGTCGGTCTGTTCGTGCGCGACAAGGGCGCGATCCGCCTGGTCAGTCCCACGATCACGCCGGCCTGGTCGCTCGAGAACAGCTACTGGGACTTCTGGCGCAAGCGGATCCGCAAGCTCAGGGCCCAGGCGTCCTCGGCGAGGGCTGTCCGGCCGCCGACAGCGCCGCCGCCCCCGGTGCGCCGCGTGACGCTGCTGCTGGGCGATGTCCTGCTCGCGGCGGCGGCCACGGGCCGGCCGGCGCTGACGGTGCGGCAGCGGTCCGACGTCGAGCAGGCGCGCGTCCTGGCCCGGGACCTCGGGCTCGCGACCCTGGAGCGGACGGCCCAGGGCCTGCTGGTCGGCGAGCTGACGCCCCCCGCGGTGCTGCACGCCGCCTTCGTCGTGGGCCGGGCCCGAGCCGTGGCGGACGTCGCGGGCTGAATCGGCTGCCTGTCCCGGCCGGCGGTCCGGCCGGGGCAGCGCGCCAGCACGCGCCTGCGCGGGGCTCGTGCTCTGTGGCTGCGGATCGGGCCGCTTCATCTCCGTTCTCCGATGGCTCGGGGCGGGCCGCCCGCAGGCTTGATCTCCGCGTCGGCCGAGTGTCAGTGGCGCACGGCAGACTGGGCCCATGCACACGGTGGTCTCGCGGGACGGCTCCGGCATCGGCCTGCGGCCGGTGTCCGACACGGGCGTGCCCGAGGGAGAGCCGCGGGTCGTCGAGACGTCCGCCCTGGCCCGGGAGGTGGCTGCCGACGAGGCGGCTCACGTCCGCTGGACCTGGGACGACACCAACGGCTGGTACCCCGCCCTCCTCGCCGAGGGGGTCCGGGTCGACCGCGCGCACGACCTCCGGCTCGCGCATACGGTGCTCCGTGCCTCGGCCCTGTCGGCGCACACGGCGCTCGCCGAGGCCGGGCCCACGGCCTGGGACCGGCTCACCCCCATCCCGCCTCCGGGCGGTCCGACGGCGGCCGCGCTGCTCCGGCCCGACCGGCACCCCGGCGCCGAGGCGCTCTTCGACCTCGGCGAGAGCGGACCCGCCGCCACCCCGGCCGGCGCGGCAGAGGACGACCCTGCCGACCGGCTCAACCCTGTGACGGAGCTGGCCGCACAGCTCCTCGCGATCAAGGACAGCACTGACCCAGGACGGCTCCGGCTCCTGCTCGCGGCGGAGTCCGCGGGCGCCCTGGCCGCCGCCGAGATGCATCACGCCGGCCTCCCGTGGCGCGGCGACATCCACGACGAGATCCTCACCGAGGCGCTCGGCCCGCGGCCCCGGCCGGGAGTGCGGCCCGCGAAGCTCGAAGCACTGGCCCAGCAGATCAGAGCCGCGCTGGATGCCCCGCCCACGCTCAACCCCGACTCCCATCAGGACCTGTTGCGCGCCATGGAGTACGCCGGTGTGGGCTCGCGCAGCCTGCGCAAGTGGGAGCTGGAGAAGCTCGACCACCCCGTGATCGCCCCGCTCCTGGAGTACAAGAGCCTCTACCGCCTCTACACCGCGAACGGCTGGAACTGGCTCGACACCTGGGCGCCCGACGGCCGGTTCCGCATGGAGTACGTCGTGGGCGGCGTCGTCACCGGCCGCTGGGCCAGCACGGGCGGCGGCGCGCTCCAGCTCCCGCACAACGTGCGCCGCGCGGTGGTCTCCGACCCTGGCTGGACCTTCGTCGTGGCCGACGCCGCGCAGCTCGAACCACGCGTGCTGGCCGCACTCGCGCGCGACGAACGCATGGCCGCCGCCGGCCGCTCCAAGGACGGGGCCAGCACCGACATGTACGCCGGGATCGTCGCCACCGGCGCCGTCGACTCCCGTGAGCACGCCAAGGTCGGGATGCTCGGCGCCATGTACGGCGGCACCACGGGTGTCAGCGCCCAGGTGCTGCCGCGGCTCGCTCGCGCGTTCCCGCAGGCCATCGACCTGGTCGAGCGTGCGGCCCGGGCGGGGGAGCGGGGCGAGGTGGTCACCACCCGGCTCGGCCGCAGCTCGCCGCTGCCGGGGGAGTCCTGGGCCGCCGTGCAGGGCTCCGCGTTCGACGAGGACGCCGGCGCCGACGCCCAGTCCCGCGCCCGCAGCCAGACCCGGTCCTGGGGCCGGTTCACCCGGAACTTCGTGGTGCAGGGCACCGCGGCGGAGTGGGCGCTGTGCTGGATCGCGTCCATCCGCCGTCGGCTCTGGGCGCTCGGGGAGGACACGTCCGGCGGCGTCCCTGGCCTCGCCCCGACGCCGTTCGACCGCCGGCCGCACCTCGTGTTCTTCCTGCACGACGAGATCGTGGTGCACGCCCCGGCGGCGCTCGCCGACGTCGTCGCGCAGGAGGTGCGGGACGCCGCCGACGAGGCCGGCCGGCTGTTGTTCGGCGACTTTCCCGTCGACTTCCCGCTCAGCGTCGCCGTGACCGAGAGCTACGCGGACGCCAAGGGCTGACCGCCGGATCGCCGCTCCCGGTCCAGCTCTACCGGTCCAGCACCGCCTTCAGCGACGCCTCCAGGATGTCCACGCCACCGTGGAGGTCGTCCTCGCTGATCGTCAGCGGCGGCGCGATCCGGAAGATGCCGCCCATCCCCGGCAGCTGCACGATGTTCATGTGCAGGCCGCGGTCCAGGCAGGCCGAGGTGACGGCGCTGCCCAGCGCGTCGGCGGCGGCCTTGGTCACCTTGTCGTGGACCAGCTCGACACCCTGCAGCAGTCCGCGGCCGCGGACGTCGCCGACCACGTCGTAGGCGTCGCGCAGCGCGAGCAGCCGCCCGGTGAGCTCTTCGCCCAGGCGAGCGGCCCGCTCGACCAGGCCTTCGCGCTCGATGACGTCGAGCACGGTGAGCCCCACGGCCGCCGCCAGCGGGTCCGAGACGTGCGTCGTGTAGAAGAGGAACCCGCGGTCGTAGCAGACCTGCTCGATCTCGGCGCTCGTGATGACGGCGGCCACCGGCAGCCCCGCGCCGAGCGTCTTCGACAGGGTCAGGATGTCGGGCGTGACGCCGTCGCGCTCGAACGCGTACATCATCCCGGTGCGGCCCAGGCCGGTCTGCGCCTCGTCCAGGACGAGCAGCATCCCGCGCTCCTCGCACAGCTCCTTGAGCCGGCGCAGGTACCCGGGCGGCAGGTCGATGATCCCGCCGGACGACAGGATGGGTTCGACGACGCACGCGGCGAGGCTGCCGGCGGACTGCTGGTCCACCAGGGCGAAGCCGTACGCGAGCTCGGCCTCCCAGTCGTACGACCCGTCGGCCGACCGGAACGGCGAGCGGTAGGCGTTCGGGGTGGGCAGGGCGAGGTTTCCCGGCGTCGGAGGGCCGTAGCCGCGCCGCCCTGCCGAGAAGGTCGCGGACGCCGCGCCCTGCGTCATGCCGTGCCACGAGCGGTCGAACGAGACGATCTCGTAGCGGCCGGTGTACAGCTTGGCCAGCTTGATCGCGGCCTCGTTGGACTCCGCGCCCGTGCTCAGCAGCATCGCCTTGTCGAGGCCGGCGGGCAGCGTCGCCGTCAGCCGGTCGGCCAGACCCAGCACCGGGGCGCTGAGCATGCCGCTGAACAGGTGGTCCAGCGAGGCGACCGACGACGACACCGTCGCGACGATGTCCGGGTGCGCGTGCCCCAGGATCGAGCTCATCTGCCCCGACGTGAAGTCGAGGATCGGCGTGCCGTCGGTGTCGTAGACGTACGAGCCGGCGGCGCGCTCGATCAGTCGCGGGCTGAAGCTGGGGCCGTAGCGGATCAGGAGGCGGTCCGCCTCGTCCTGGAACGTCATCTCGATCGCCGTCCTTTCGCGGTGAGCCGGGGCCGTCCGGTGAGCCGGCCATCTCGTGAGCCGGCCTGCTCACGAGCCGGAGCCATCTTCGATCGCGCGAAAGGATCAGGACAAGCAAACAAAGCCGCGCGACCGTTCGCCACCCCCGTACAGTCGCGTCATGCTCAATCCCCGACGGCTCGAGATCCTGCGGGCGGTCCTCGCGGCCGGCTCCATCAACCAGGCGGCCCGGAACCTCAGCTACTCACCCGCGACGATCAGCCAGCACATGACCGCCCTGGCGCGCGAGACAGGGCTGGTCCTGTTCGAGAAGCGGGGGCGTGGCATAGTCGCCACCGACGACGCGCGGCACCTTGCGGACCAGGCTCAGGTGCTCCTGGCCGACTTCGGTCTGCTCGAACGTGTCGTGGCGGACCTCCGCAGCGGCCAGGGGCAGCACCTCGCCGTCGCCTGCTTCGCGTCGGCCGCCGAGCAGTGGATGCCCGCCGTCGTGCGGGGCGTCCGTGAGCTCCAGCCGAACCTCACCGTGGAGATCAGCCTGAACGAGCCCGTCGACGGGCGCGGACGACGGCGGCCGGACCTCGACGTCCGGACCGAGCCTGCCGGCGGTGCCGAGGTGCACCTCGACGGATACCGGCGGCACGAGCTCACCGTGGAGGGCTTCGTGGCCGTGCTCCGGGCCGACCACCCGCTCGCCGGCGGCCCCGATTCCGGCCCTGAGTCCGGCTCTGAGTCCGGCCCCGCGGTCAGCCTCCGGGACCTCGCCGGCGAGCCCTGGATCGACTACGACATCTACGACAGCCCGATCGGGCAGATCGTCCTGACCGCGTGCAGCGCCGCCGGGTTCACGCCGCGCTTCGCCGCTCGGCTCGACGACCACCGGGCGGCGCTCCGGCTGGTGCTCGCCGGGGTCGGAGTGACGGTCCTGCCGCTCCTCGCGGTCACGGACCTGCCCGCAGGTCTCGTCGCCCGGCCCGTGGTCCGGCCGGCGGTCGCGCGGCGCATCGTCGTGCACGCCCGCCACGACCGTCGCCGGGCCGCACTCATCGCGCACGCGGTGGCGCAGCTCCAGGCCGCCGCCTGCGAGACCGACGCCGCCGCCCGCGAGACCGACGCCGCCGCCCGCGAGACCGACGCCGCCGCCCGCGAGACGGACGCCGCCGCCCGCGGGACAGGTGCCCGCGAGACCGACGCCGTCAGCCGCCCAGGAGCCCGATCGCGGCCGTGACCACCTCGGCGGAGCGGTGCGCGGCGTCGTCCACGTGGGTACGGAACTCGGTGCCGTCCGGGGCGCACAGGTCGGAGACCGCCCGCACCGACACGAAGTCCGCGCCGAAGTTGTGGCAGAGCTGGGCCAGCGCGGCCGACTCCATGTCGACGGCGAGCACGTCGGGGAAGTCGGCGCGGAGCTGCTGCGCCAGGTCGGTCGTCACGAACTTCTCCCCGGACCCGATGCTGCCCTCGCGCAGCACCTGGTCGTCGACCGTGGTCGCCGCCCGGCGCACGGCGTCGGCGAGCGCGGGGGCGGCGTCGTACGCCTCCGGCATGCCCGGCACCTGGCCGAGCACGTAACCGAAGGCGCGCGCGTCGGCGTCCGCGTTCACGAGGCGTGCGCCCAGCACGACGTCGCCGACGGCGACGTCCTTGGCGAGACCGCCGGCGCTGCCCGCGCTGATCAGCGGCACGCCCGCGCCGTACCGGAGGATCGCGCCCGTGCCGGCGGCCGTGGCGTTGACGAAGCCGATGCCGGTGCGCACCAGCACGACGGGCCGGCCGGCCAGCGTGATCGTGCGCTGCTCGGCGAGGCCGACCCGCTCGGGCTCCCCGACGTCGGACGCGAGGGACAGGAACGGCGCCGCCTCGTCGTCCATCGCGACGAGCACGATGGCGACGGGGGCGACGGTGACCGGGGCGGCAGCGGCGGGGGTGGCGACAGGCGCGTCGCTCACTTGTTGGCCCCGCCGGTCTGCTCCGGAGACACCGGCGAGCCCGGCAGCGGGGTGCCGGGCAGCGGCGCCCCGGGGCGCAGCACGCCGTTCGCGGCGTCGCGCGCCGCCGCCTCGCGGGCCGCGGCGTCCCGGGCGGCGGCGTCGGCGGCCGAGGCCTCGCCGGGCGCGCCCTGCGCGTAGACCTCCGACCACACGCCGCGCGCCGACAGGAAGGCGGACGCCGCCTCCTGCGCGCCGGTCAGCGTGTGGTTCGCGCCCCAGCCGCACTGCACCTCGTTCGCGGCCGGCACCTCGGTGGCCGCCACGATGTCGCGCAGGGTCGCGTCGATCAGGGCGAGCACGTCGTCGTACTCGGGCTCGCCCTGCAGCATCAGGTAGAAGCCGGTCTGGCAGCCCATGGGCGAGAAGTCCAGGACGGCGTCGGAGTGGTTGCGCGAGTGTTCCGCGAACAGGTGCTCCAGGGAGTGCACCGTCGGCATCTCGAGGTGCGCGACGTTGGGCTGGGTGAAGCGCACGTCGTACTTGACGATGACGTCGCCGTGCGGGAGCTGCTTGCGGTCCGCGAGGCGCACGTAGGGCGCGGCGACGGCGCGGTGGTCGAGGTTGAAGGACTCGACGTTCATACGGGGCGCTGGGGAGGATGCTGACTCGGTCACGGTCCGAGCCTATGCCGTCAGCGGCGCCGGTACATGTGTCCTCGCGTGCTCCACCGCGGAGGGCAGATCCGTGAACAGGTGGCTCTCGTGCGCCAGCATCCGGGTCAGGCCCACCGCCTCCAGGAGCTTGCGGTGCTGCGGCTGGATCCCCTTGACCAGTACCGTCACGTCCCGCTGTTCCAGCTCCAGCACCAGATCGGTCAGTGCTCGCGCCCCGGTGGCGTCCACGAGCTGCAGGTGGGAGAGCCACAGGATCACCACGTCGACGGGTTCGCGCAGGCGGGGCTCGCCGTGCGTGATCGCCGTGACCTCGCTCAGTATCCGGTCGGACGCGCCGAAGAACATGGCGCCCTCCAGCCGGAACAGCGCGATGCGCTCGTCGCCCTCGTGCGCGACGCCGGGCAGCGGCTCGCGGTGCACCGCCGCGGCGCCCGCCACGGCCTTCAGCGCGAAGAACGCGGCGACGAGCAGGCCGATCTGGACGGCGTCGATGAGGTCGAAGGCCACGGTGATCACGGCGGTGACCACGAACGTGAGCGCGTCGGGCCAGGTGGAGGTGAGCACCGACCGGATGGTCGAGGCGCCGATCATCCGGAACGAGGTGACCATGAGCACCCCGGCGAGCGCGGCCAGCGGGATGTGCCCCACGGGCCCGGTGGCCAGGTAGATGACGGCGAGGATCACCAGCGCGTGCACGACGGCGGCCAGCCGGGTGCGCGCCCCGGAACGTACGTTGACCGCCGTCCGCGCGATGGCGCCGGTGGCGGGGATGCCGCCGAACACTCCGCTGGCCAGCGACGCGAACCCCTGCCCGACGAGTTCCCGGTCGGGGTGGTAGGTCGCCGTCCGGCCCTGGGCGCCGCTCATCGTGGCCGCCACGCGGGCGGACAGCAGCGACTCGATCGCGGCCAGCGCCGCCACGGCGACGGCCGCACCCACGAGGTCGCGGACGGCGTCCGGGGTCGCGTCGGGCAGCACGGGGACGGGCAGGGAGCTGGGCAGCTCGCCGATGCGCGGCACGGGGGCGTCGAAGATCCCCGCCAGCAGCGTCACCAGGGCCACGGCGACCAGCGACGGCGGCAGGGAGCCGGCCACGCGTGGCAGCAGGAGCATGACGGCGGCGACCACGCCCACGACCCCGAGCGTCCAGACCCAGGTGGGTGGCCCGCCGTCGGCCGTGCCGCCGGACCCGCTCCCGGACGTGAGCGCCGAACCGACCGACCGCACCGCCGTGACCAGCGTGTTGTGCCCGGTCTCGGCGGTGATGCCGACGGCGGCCGGCACCTGCTGCAGAAAGATGATCGCGGCGATGCCGAGCGTGAAGCCCTCGACGACGGGCCACGGGATGTAGGTGACGACGCGGCCCAGCCGGAGCAACCCGCACCCGAGCACGAGCGCGCCGCCGAGGAGGGTCACCAGCGCGACCGAGCCGACGCCGTGCTGCGCGACGATCGGCGCCAGGACCACGGCCATGGCCCCGGTGGGTCCGCTGACCTGGAGGTTCGACCCGCCGAAGACGGCGGCGACGACGCCGGCCACGACCGCCGTCACGAGCCCGGCGGCCGGCCCGACGCCGGAGCTGACGCCGAACGCGAGCGCGAGCGGCAGGGCGACGACGCCCACCGTGATGCCGGCCAGCAGGTCGGACCGCAGCGTGCGCGGCCGCAGGTCGTAGTCGGCGCGCGACGGCATGAGATCGCGGATGTCGACGCGCTCGCGGACGGCAGCGGTCAGCCTGGCGCGCATGGTCGGTGGCCCGCCAAGGCGGTGCTCGACGGTATCCCCCATAAGTGAAGGACCGTAGCAAGATCACGGCCCGTCCGCTCGGTGAGCGGCTCGATAAACGCCCAGGTCAGAGCGCGTTTCCGGCGTAACGGGCGCACCGGTCATCCCGCGGCTACTACGCTGCATCGCGTGAGCAGCAGCGACGCCCCCGCCCCCGACGCACGTCCCACGCTGGCCCAGGTGGTCGCCGCGCTCGACGGCCTCTACCCGCCGTCGACGGCCGAGGGCTGGGACGCCGTCGGCCTCGTGGCCGGCGACCCCGCCGCCCCGGTGCGCAAGGTGCTGTTCGCGGTGGACCCGGTGTCCGCCGTCGTCGACCAGGCCCTGGACTGGGGCGCCGACCTGCTCGTCACCCACCACCCGCTGTTCCTGCGCGGCGTGAGCTCCGTGGCCGCCACCACCTTCAAGGGGACCGTCGTGCACCGGCTGCTCACCGGCGGCTGCGCGCTGCACGTGGCGCACACCAACGCCGACGCCGCGCCGCGCGGGGTCGCCGACGCCCTCGCCGACCTGGTCGGCATCACCGACCGGCGACCGCTCGAAGTGAGCGCCGCGGGCCCCGAGGGGGAGGGCCGCGGCATCGGCCGCGTCGGCCGCCTCGCCGAACCCACCACCCTCGCCGGCTTCGCGCGCCGCGTCGCGGCCGCGCTGCCCGCCACCGCGCAGGGCATCCGCTTCTCCGGCGACCCGGACGCCCCGGTCACCACGGCCGCCGTCCTCGGCGGGTCCGGCGACGGCTACTTCGACGCCGTCCGCGCGGCCGCCGCCGACGTCTACGTCACCTCCGACCTGCGCCACCACCCGGCCTCCGAGCTGCGCGAACGCGCCGAGTTCGAGGCCCGCGCGGCCGGCGCCCCCGGACCGGCAGGCACCCCGTTCCTCGTGGACACCGCCCACTACGCGAGCGAGTGGCCCTGGCTGCGCTACGCCGTCGAGGACCTCGCTGCGGCGCTCGCGGCCGATGGCCTCGCAATCGAGGCCCGCGTCAGCGAGCTGGTCACCGACCCCTGGACGGGCCAGATCCCGTCCCGCTGAGCGCCCCGTCCGGGTGCGCCCGGGACCTCAGGCGCGGGGTAGCGTTGGACCACCCCCAGATCACGACCGAGAGGACGCCTCCCGTGGCTACTGCACCACCCGAAGACCAGCGCAAGCTGCTGGAGGTCCAGGCGCTCGACACCCGCGCTCAGCAGCTCGCCCACACGCGCAAGAGCCTTCCCGCGCTCACGCAGCTGACCGAGCTCGACGGCCGCATCGCCGACCTGCGCGCCTCACTCGTCGAGTCGCGGACCCGGGTGGCCGACCTCAAGCGTGAGCTCACCAAGGCGGAGACCGACGTCGAGCAGGTGCGCAACCGCGCCGCGCGCGACCAGCAGCGGCTGGACACCGGCAGCGTGAGCGCCAAGGACGCCGTCGCGCTCACCGACGAGCTCCGCTCGCTCGCCGCCCGCCAGGCCGCGCTGGAGGAGGTCGAGCTCGACGTCATGGAGCGCCTCGACGCCCACGAGGACGCGCTGGCCAAGGTCGAGGCTGCGAACGACGAGCTCGTCACCGAGAAGACCAAGGTCGAGGGTGAGCGCGACGCGGGCTGGGCCGACGTCGACGCCCAGGTCGCGGCGCTCGCGGCCAGCCGCGCGACTGCGGTCGAGGGCCTCGACGCCGGTCTGGTGGCGCTCTACGAGAAGCTCCGCGCGCAGCTCGGCGGCACGGGCGCGGCGGTGCTGAACGGCAACCGCTGCGACGGCTGCCGCATGGACCTGCCGCCGGTCGACCTGGACAAGATCCGCAGCGCGGCGCCCGACGCCGTGGTGCGCTGCGAGGAGTGCGGTCGCATCCTGGTGCGCGTCGCCTCGACGACCGGCGCTGCCGCCGGATGAGCTGCTGGACGAGCTGCTGGATGATTCAAGCATGAGCGAGGCGCCCGGCCTCGACACGCACGTACGTCCCTCGGGCATCCCCACGCGGTTCGACGACGCCGTCCCGCTCACCGTGGTGCTCGTGCGGCACGGCGTGACCCCGCTGACGGAGGTCGGCGTCTACTCCGGCTCGGACACGCCCGGCCCGTCGCTGAGCGCCCGCGGCAGGCTCCAGGCCGCCCAGGCGGCGGACGCCGTGTTCCGCATCGGGCGGGCGTCGCGGGCCGGCGCGTCGTCGTCGGGCGGCATGCGCGGCGGCGGCCTCTGGCCGGACCTGCCCCGTCCGACGGCGCTCGTCGCGTCCCCGACGGTACGGACCCAGGAGACGGCGTCCGCCGTCGGACGACGCCTCGGGCTGCATGTGAGCACCGACGACCGGTTCGCGGAGAGCCGGTTCGGGCAGTGGGAGGGGCAGACCGCCGCGGAGATCGAGCAGGGCTGGCCGGGCGAGCTGGCGCAGTGGCACTCGACCGGCACCTTCGTGCCGCCGGGCGGCGAGTCCTACGCGCAGCTCGGCGCCCGCGTCTGGGACGGCCTGACCGAGCTGCTGGCCGGCGGGGTGGACCGCACGGTCGTGGTCGTGGGGCACGCGGGGCAGATCCGTACCGCCGTCGGGCAGGCGCTGGGGGCGCCCGCCTCGTACTGGGCGCGGCTGCGGATCCCGCCCGCGTCGCTGTCGGTGCTGCGCCTGTGGGAGGACGGCACGACCGAGGTGACCGCCGTCGGGGTGCCGACCGACGGCTGAGCCCGCTGGTCGAGCGCTATCGTCGGTTGAGCGTTACCGCCGGTTGAGCGCGCCCCGCGCGAACGCTGGGGCGAGCGGCACCAGCGCCAGCACGAGGACGGCGGGCAGGGCGAACCCGAGCCGCAGGTTGTCGGCCCCCACGAAGCCGGTGAGCACCGCTCCGAGCAGCGCGCCGACGTAGTTGAACTGGTTGAACCGCGCGATGACGGCGTCGGTGCGGGCGCGGTCGGGCTCGGGCGCCGGGCCGTCCGCGCCGTCGTCCGCCGCGCCGCCGTCCGCCGCAGTCCCCGCGGCGATGCGGCCCGCAGCCGAGAAGCTGAGCGGTGCCACCAGGGCAACGGCCGCGCCGAGCACGGTGAACCCGGCCACGGCGACCTGCCAGGTCGGCGCGAGCGCGACCAGCGTCAGCGCCCCGCAACCGACGACCGACCCGATCCGGAGCAGCGGCACGACGCCGAAGCGGGTCACGAGCTGCCCGCCGGCCAGCCGGACGATGATCGACGTCACGAGGTAGGGGAAGGTCGCCAGGGCCACGAGGTTGCCGGGCGCGTCGAAGGAGCGCGCCAGGTAGACGGGTCCCCAGGTCGAGGCCGTGGTGTCGACCATGTAGAAAACGACCAGCCCGGCGCCCACGAGCCAGATGGGCTTCCATGGGATCGGGGCGGCGTCGGACGCCGGGGCTCCGCTCGGGGCGGGCGTGCCGTGGGCCGCGACCGTCGGGAGACCGGGCGCGACGCCGACCCCGTGGGCGCCGTCCGCCCCCGCCGCGACGCGCGGGACGAACCGCGCGAACGCGATCGCCGCGGGGACCAGTGCGACGAACGCGCCGACCGCGGGGGAGAGGTGCCCCGTGGCCAGGGCGATCGCGGCGGCGATGATGCCGCCCGTGGTCCAGTAGCCGTGGGAGGACGGCAGGATCGGTCGGCCGTACCGGTGCTCCAGGTCGACGGCCTGCATGTTGGACGTGGCGTCGACCAGGCCGAGCGCGATCCCGTAGACGGCGACCCCGCCGACGAAGAAACCGACCGCGGGCGCCAGGGTGATCGCCGGGACCGCGACGACCATCAGCCCGAGCCCGAGCCGGAGCATCGGCGCGCTGCCGACCCGGTGCGCGGCCCGTTCGGCGACCAGCGAACCGACCCCCGCGAGCAGCACCATCAAGAGCAGCAGCAGCGAGAGCGCCACCTCGTCCAGCCCCCACCGCTCCAGGAACCGCGGGAGGCGCGTGGTGAGGCTGATGAAGACGAAGCCCTGCGCGAAGAACGCCGCGGCCACTGCGATCCTGGCGCCGGTCAGGCTGGTGATCCTCATGACCGCACATCCAACCGGTCGGTAGGCGTTGGCGCCAGGGCTGTGTCCCAGCCGTTATCCGCCCGCCGTCCGACCTGCCCCCTCCCCTTCGAGGCCCGGGTTTCTCCGCTTTCACCCGCTTGAAAGCCGAGAAACCCGGGCCTCAAAGGGAAGTTCGTAGGGGAGCCCCCTGCCGCCGGCCTACGCCAGGACGAGCTCCAGCGTCCGCGGGCCCCGCGTCTTGCCGTCCAGCAGATTGGCCTCGATGAGTGTCTGGTCCTTGCCCGAGCCGATCTCGGTGAGCACGACCGAACCGACCAGCTCTTGGGCGGCCTTGAGCACGTCCTCGCTGGTCCGGGCCTCGTGCTCGCGGCGCAGCAGGTGCCCGGCCAGCACGCCGCGCGTGTGCTTGGCGTTGTGCGACACCACGGTCCGCTTCCCGTCCGTCTCGCGCAGCACACGCACCTCGACCCACTCCGCGGACGGCGTCCCGTCGGCGGCGGGCGTCGTCCGCGGCCTCCAGGCCGCGACGTACGTCGCCGACCGGCAGTCCACGACGACGTCGCCCGCGGCCCGCGCGTCGAGCACCTCGGCCAGGGCGGGCTTCCAGAAGGTGGCGAGCCGACCGGCGTCGGGCAGGCCGACGCCCATGCCGAGTCGGTAGGCGGGGATGCGGTCGCCCGGCGCGACCACGCCCCACAGCCCCGAGAAGGTGAGGACGCTCGCCTGGGCGCGCCGTGCGGCGGCGTCGGGCAGCGCGGCGAGGCCGGCCGCCGCGTACAGGACGCCCGTGTAGACCTCGGCGGCGGGGGCCGCCGGCGCCGCGTGGAGCGCGGTGTTGCGCGCCACTTCCTCGGCGAGCCCGTCGCTCACCCCGAGCGCCGTCGTCGCGTCGGGCCGCGCGCTGACCTGCGCCAGCTCGGCGAGCACCTGCTCGCGCCGAGCGGTGAGCTCCGGGTGGGCCAGGGCGGTCAGGTCGAGGGGAGCGGCGCCGTCGGGCGCGGGCGTCTTGCCCTCGGAGGGCGGCAGGAGCAGGAGCACCCGCCTAGCGTAGGTCGCGGACCAGGGTGTGTACCCATGAGACGGGTTACGCTGACCGCCGCCGGGGACCCGGGAACGCGCAGCTGGCGAACGTAGAGTCGGTCGCTTTCTGAACGCTCAGACGGCGACGAACCCTACGTTCACCTCGACGGTCGGGCGGTGACGAGGCGGGCGGCGGCCTCGGGGAGAGTGTCGGTCCCCGAACTGTGTTGCTCGCGGTAGACCTTGTCGACACACAGCAACACTGCTCCGGCACGTCAGCGTTCCGGGGCGCTTTAGGGTGACGCGCATGGCGCAGATCAAGGTGTACGGGAACCGGTCGGTGTGGTGCGAGCGGCGCGCGGAGGTCTCCGACGCGCTGCACGAGGCCCTCGTGCGCACCTGGCAGCTCCCGCCGGAGAAGCGGTTCCACCGCTTCCTCCTCCTGGACGACGGCGACCTGGTCGCCCCGCGCTCGGACGCCTACCTGGTCGTGGAGATCGTCTGCTTCACCGGCCGCAGCCGCGAGGCCAAGCGCGCGCTGATCGCCGCCCTGTACGACGACGTCGCGCCGCGCCTCGGGCTGGAAGCGGACGACCTGGAGGTCGTGATCCTGGAGAGCTCGCGCGAGAACTGGGGGATCCGCGGGGTGTCGGGGGACGAACTGGCGCTGGGGTATCGCGTGGAGGTCTGACGGCGCTCCGGGACGTCTCTGAGCGGTCTGCATGCGAACTGCATGCGGACCGGTACTCTTTCTCCTGCGGACGAGTCGGTCGGGCGGTCGCGTCGGGCACCCTCGGGTGCCCGCCGAGGAACGTCCGGGCTCCACAGGGCAAGGTGGTGGTTAACAGCCACCCGGGGTGACCCGCGGGACAGTGCCACAGAAAACAGACCGCCCTCGGTCTTCGGACCGGGGGTAAGGGTGAAACGGTGGTGTAAGAGACCACCAGCGCCGCCGGTGACGGCGGCGGCTAGGTAAACCCCACCTGGAGCAAGGTCAGACAGACGGTGTTCGAGGGCTGCTCGCCCGATTCTCCTCGGAGAAGCACAGTCGGGTAGACCGCTCGAGCCCTGCGGCAACGCAGGGCCTAGATGGATGACCGTCGCCCGCGCGGGGGTAACCGCGCGCGGGAACAGAACCCGGCGTACAGACCGGCTCGTCCGCCTTTAAGGCCCTGAACCGCCTTGACGGACGTGCCGTGGCGGATGCGCGGGCTCGCGTAGTAGTGACGCAGATCGTGGAAGTCGACTGGATGTCCTCGGGGTCGATCGGGGCTAGCGGCAGGTGTCCCAGCCGTGGGTAGGTTCGGATCTCAAGAACCACGTCGACCTGGTCCTCTGTGTTGCCGCGATGGACCTGGAGCGTCCGCCAGGACGACGGTCGCCGCGAGTTCCGGTCCAGGGCGCGCTTCCCGGGGCCAGCATTGTCGCTGGCCCCGCCGGCCTTTCGTCGACGAGGAGTCGCTACCTCGCGTCGCCAAGGGTGATCCGGCGCCGCAGGGCCTGGGCTAGTGGTGCTTCCCACACGTCGGTGCCCTCCGTCGGATCGGGACCGTCGTGCGGAAGCCGGGCCATCGTCTGCTTGGTGACGCGGATAGCCTCCCGGTCGCGCCGGGCGATGCGCCGGGCCAGGCGCTTGGCCTCGACCCACACTTTCTCGGTCGGGACGACGGATTGCACGAGCCCGCCCTCCAGCGCCTCCTGGGCATTGATGGCATCGCCGAGCAGCAGCATCGCGCGGGTCCAGCCGGAACCGATCTCGGCGACCAGGCGGTCCAGCACCTCGCTCGGACCCACCGGGATGCTGACGACCGTCTCGGGCGCGCGGAACCGTGCGTCCTCGGCGGCCACGCGCAGGTCGCTCGCGACCGCCAGCCCGAGCCCTGTTCCGGCGACGTTGCCGTGCAGCGCCGCGACTGTCACCGCCGGGCAGGTGCGCCAGGCGCGCAGCACCTCGTCGCTGAGCTCGACGAGGTTCCGGTAGCCGTCGGGGTCGTTGGTGGCGAGCTGGCCGAGCTCGTCCAGGTCGCCGCCTATGCAGAAGTGGCGCCCTTCGGCGCGCAGCACGACGGCGGCGACGTCGTCGGGCAGCGTCGTGAGCACGTCGCCCAGGGCGGTCAGCGTCGCTCGGTCGAGCCGGTTGTCGCCGTCGGGCCGCGTGAGGGTCACCACCAGCACGGCGTCCTCGCGGTTGACCACGACGGGTCCGGCGGCGGACGCGCTCTCACCAGCGGCCACCGCCGCACCAGCACCCGCGGTCGCGGCTGGACGGGGTCGCCGCCGTACCGGCACCGAACGTGTTCCGCGGAAGGCGAGGGTCTCGTCGTAGCCCACTGGCCCGGCGAACTCGAGATCGAACCGCTGCAGCACCTCGGGGAACAGTGTCGTCGCTTCCAGACGGGCCAGCGGCGCGCCCAGGCAGTAGTGCATGCCCACGCCGAAGGCGAGGTTGCGGCGGGGCGGGCGCGAGAGGTTCAGGTCGTGCGGCGAGTCGTAGGCGTCGGCGTCGTGGTTGGCCGCGGCGACCACGGCGTGCACGATCTGCCCGGCTGCCACCGGGATGCCGCCCGGCAGCTCCGTGTCTTGCGCCGCGTACCGGGTCATGAGCTGTACGGGCGATACGAAGCGGACCAGTTCCTCGACGGCGCCGTGCACGGCTTCCGGGTGCTCGAGCATCCACGTGGCCTGGTCGGGCCGGCGCAGGAGCTGCACCACGCCGTCGGACAGCAGGGACGTCGTCGTCTCGAGGCCCGCCTCGATCATGACGTTGAGCTGGGAGCCGGCCACCGCGCGCACCGCGGGGTCGGTCTCTGTGTCGAGCCACTCTCCCAGCGGGGAGTCCTCCGTGAGCCGGGGTCTGGGCTGGGCTACGAGCTGTTCCCAGTACGCGTTCCACAGCTTGCCCGCGCGGTCGGCCTGCGCCATCCGCGCCTTGCTCGGCGCGAGGTCGTGCACGTTCGAGAGCATGCGGCTCATCTCGCACAGCAGCGGGATGTCCTCGCGCGGCAGCCCGAGAACGATGCAGAGCACCGCCATGGGCAGCCGGTCGCCGACCAGGGCCCCGAAGTCCGCCTCGCCGTCGGCGCGCAGCACCGCATCGAACCGGTCGAGGTACTCGTGGACGGTCTGGACGATCTGCGGTGTGAGGTCAGCGACCGACTGCGGTGAGACGAACGAGCCAAGGCTGCGGCGCAGCCCGGCGTGCCCGGGCGGGTTGGTACCGAGCGCGGAGTCGTGCAGGAACTTCAGGCCCGGGTGCCGCACCCACGTCGGCTGGCGCGCGGTGCGCCAGGCGGCGTCCACGGTGCGCCAGCCGGATCCGCTGAGCACCTCGTGGCTCGCGCCGTGCGAGGTGACCATCCAGGCTCCCCACGGCATGCGTACCGCCGGGCCCATGGCCCGCAGCTCGTCGTAGACGGCGTGGGGGTCGGCGCGCCCTTCGGGCGTGCTCAGGTGCCGGATCAGCTTGGTCACGCGGCGGCGGGCATTGCGGTCCGAACTGGCCGCGACGGCGTCTGTCGACTTCCGGGATCTACCGCTGTGGTCAGGCACTGGGGGCTCCTTCTTCAGCCAAGACACCATCTCGTCTGCCGACGGACGCGTTAAACATAACGTACATACCGGGCAGAACATTCGGCCCTTGCGGGTCGCCGTGTGACTATTGCGTAAAGAAGTGACTATGAGGCAGCCATGTGACGGCGTGGGCAGTCTTGTGCGCCGTTGGCGTAACCTGGCAGCCTCGGCAACCGCCTGCCACGCCGACCCCGGTGTCGAAGACCCCCGGTCGGTTCGTCACGAACGACACCGTCATTGCCGGGTCGGTCGGCGGAGAGGTGCGACGCCTCGGGGAGGCTGCGGTGGACGAGGTCGAGTCCTGGGTGCGCACCGGGACGTTTCGTACGCCGGTGCACCCGGAGACCCTCGCCATCACGGCCTGAGTCCCCCGGCCGCTGGTGCTCGTCCCGAGCATCGGTAGATCGAGTCGCCAACATCCTCGACGAGGCACGCTGGAACCTCGAGTTCATGCTCAAGCTGCAGGTCCCCGACGGCGAACCCGGCGCGGGCATGGCGCACGAAGACTTGCGTGAACGGCAGGCGCACGTCGATGCCGTCTGACGCTCCAGGGACAGGTCAGACGCGGGCAGGCGTGCGGGCGGCCTGGCGCTCGGGAGTGAACGTCACCGGCAGCGTGGACGGGTAGCGCGACCACGGCGATGGCGCCCACTTCACCACCGGGTCGGTGAGCCTCAGGTCGAGCCGCTCCATGAGGCTCTCCACCGCGATCTTGACCACGAGCCGCCCGGGGCGCTTGGCGGGGCACGCGTGCGGCCCGACGCCGAAGGACAGGTGCGACCGGTTGCCCGCCTCGAAGAGGTCGTCGCTGGTGCGTACCCGCGGGTCGTTGTTCGCGGCGGCCACGCCCATCACTATCGCGTCACCGGCGCGGATCTGGGCGGTGCCGAGGGTGCAGTCGGTCACGGCGTACCGAGCGGGCAGGTTCGCCACAGGCGGCTCGCTCCACAGCGTCTCGTCCATCGCGTCGTCCAGGCCGCGGCGCACGCCGGAGACACGGCCGGTGTACCGGGGGTCGGTGAGCATGCGGCGAAGTGTGGCCGCGATCCAGGTCACGAGCATCTCGTTGGCCGCGCAGATCGCGATCACCATGGAGTGCACGATCTCGGTGTCGTCCTCGAAATTCGGGTGCTCGATGAAGCTGGTGGTCAGGTTCGGGCCTGGCTCCGCCCGGGTCGCGATGACGTGGTCCATCACGATCTGGTCCATCCGGACCAGGGCTGACACGGGATCGCCGCCGTGCCCGAAGATCTCGCTCGCGCAGTGCAACAGGTCGACCCCCTGCCGCTCGTCGAAGCCGAACATGCCCGACACCGCCAGGAACGACACCGCCGCCGCGTACTCGCCCATCAGGTCCGCACTGCCCTTGGCGGCGAACGAGTCGATGAGCCGGGCGCAGACGACGCGCACGAGCGCTGCAGTCCGGACCTCGTCCATGTCGGCGAACGCCTCGTCCACCGGGAGCCGCAGCCGCCGGTGCTCCGCGCCGTCCGAGAAGTACAGGTTCCGCCGTCCGGTCGGGGACAGGATGGCGTGCAGGGTCGACTGCGGTGGTAGCTGCTCTCTCCAGTGCCGTGGGTTCCGGGCGAAGACGCTCTCGGTGCGCATCACCTCCATGACCTCGGCGTGCCCCAGCACGAGCCAGCCCGGTACGCCTGGCTCCAGGTCCACGGGGGCCACCGGGCCCCACTGGTCCTGCAGCTTGCGCAGTGCCGCAGTCATGTCCTCTGCACCGGTCAGGTCCACCAGCGCGACCCGGCCCCCGCTCCGCTGCGGTTCGAGGTCAGGCATGCCCCTCCACCCCTCGACATTCATCTGAATTATCCATCGAAATCGGGGGCGACCTGCGTAGACGCCCGATCAGGCGTTTCTATCACGGGCAGCAGAGAACACGAAACACGCGGCGTTCTTCCCCCACGGCGGCCAGGTCCGGGCTCGTCGCCGCCGCGAACGCCAGCACCCGGAACGCCTCTCGCGAGACCCACGCCCTGTTCATGACCGCTCAGGGCCAGCTCGACCCCATCCTGTGGTGACCTGCTGTCCGCTCCGGTAGTGGCGGAGTGGGGTACCTGAGGTTGCTCACCAGCGCGGAGGACAGCCAATGGGGCGGGTGGAAGGCACCCGAGTGCGAGGTGTGGGCAGGAGCCTTGAACCATGCTGACCTTGATGCTGTCCGGCAGTTCGCGCCCCTCGTGCCGAGCGAGGGCGACGAGGTCTCCTATCGGGAGTCTCGCCGGCCCGGGCATTCGCACTGCGGTTGCTGCACGAGCCGGTGGCTATGCGTTGAGGCGATCCGCTTCGGCCAGCAGCAGTTCGCCGAAGGGCTGAAAGCCGATGCTGCAGGCGTAGACGCCGCTGAAGACTCGGTGGATGGTTCCCCACTCCCAGATGGCGGTGGCGTCGACGCCCGTGCGCGAAGCCAGCCGCTCGGCCCGCACCCAGAGGTCATCGCCGAGGTCCGGGGTGCACCGCACGATGGTGCCGAGATCGCACGCCGGCTCGGCCCGCAACCCGGCTGGATCGATGAGCTTGTAGCCGCCGTCACTCGCCTGCAGGGCGTTCAGCTCGTGGATGTCACCATGGACCAGAACCGCGGTCCGATCGTCGTGGGCAAGGCGACGACGATTCATGCATTCCAGTGCGTCCATCACAGTGGCTGGCGAACACGGCCGCCCTGCCTGTTCCCATAGTCCTGGCAGCCGGTCGGCGTACCGCTCAGCCAAGTTCGCACCGGTGGGAAGGTCGACGTCGGGACCGATCGGGCGCCACAGGCGAACCGCCACGTCGCACAGCAAGCTGTGGCGGCTGACAGGGTCGGCCACGACGTCGTGCATCGGAGCCCCGAGACGCTCCAGCAGAAGGGCTTGTCGATCCACGTCCTCGTCCAGCAGCTTGGCGCATCCTTCTCCGTCCGCCAGACGCAACACCGTGGCCTCCGGCCGGATGTCCCGACCTGGCACACCGATCTTGAGGACCGCCGGAGTTCCGTCGACCTGCGTCGCCTCGACGACCAGGCCGACGTGACCGCCCGCAAGGCTGGAGCCGATCCTCAGGGACCACTCCTGGGCCAGCGAGTCGACCACACCTGGCAGCTCGTCCAGCCAGAGTTCGTTCCCGTCGGCCATGACTGTCTTGCGGACCTGTTCAGGAATGTCGAGGCGCACACCGCCAACCTAGCTCGGTGCTGTCACGGTAGATCGTTCGGAGGGCGAGTGCCGGGGTAACCCCGCGTATCGGGTGGCAGGTCCGCTGCTTCCCAGTCGGCCGGCCACCCCGTAGGCACTTCGCCCGTGCGCACGACGTGCGCGATCGCGCTGGTACAACCCGACGCCGTGCCCGGTGCGGCCTCGCACCCCTGAGCGCCACAGGCGAGCCTCACCCCACACGCGGACTCCGTCGACGACGGGCGGGTTCGCCGCCAGCATCGACGACCTCAGCGGTTGAACTATGCATTGGCATAAAGCTGCTGAATGTTTGCTAGCCGTCCCACGGTCATGCAGTGGTGTCTGACGATGAAGTTGAGGCACGGTCGGTGCGCGGGGACGGCGGCACCTCTACATACATGCAGGTCAGCGGCTCGGCACGGGGTTGAATTCACCCTCGCAATCGCTTGGATTCTCTGGTGGGTCACGGCAGGATGCAGGTGCGCCACCACCAACGACGGAGGTCATCATCGCCAGTCTGAAACCGATCACAGGCCTGCTCTTGAATGAACACAAGTCAGGATTTGGCGAACAGAGTGGCGACCACGGCGTGGCCGCGCGAGTCTCTCCCGGGAATCCGTCCACCGGATCGCTCACGATCAGCGCGCGGTCCGCCTGACGAGTCGTGGCACTCGGTACGTGAGCGCCATCCGCGAGGCGCACTGATCGGCTCCGGTCTCGGTGGACACCGTCGGGCTCTACGTCTCCGCCCCGAGCGTCTTTGACGACCTGTCCGTGGCCCGGTCCTGCTCGCGCTCGACCGGTTGATTCGCGCGAGCCCCACAGTTGTGCGGCCCGAGAGCCGGGCCGTCGAGACGGACGGGAGTCCGTCGGAAGATCGAATCAAGGAGGAAACTACATGTTCGCATCATCGATCAGCCGCGTTCGAATGGTCGCGGCAGTCGCAATCACTGCAGTGATCGCACTGTCCATGGCGCTGTTCGTCGGGGCCCCCGCTCGTGCTGCTATTCCAGGCGGCCTCATGAACGTCGCAGCACAGAGGTGTCTGGATGGAAGCATCTCCCAAGGCGTGCGTCTCAATGTGTGCAACGCGGACGGGTATCAGGATTGGACACTACGCGACAGTGTCGGCGGTTTTTACGAGTTTTATCACGACGAGACTGGGAAGTGCCTGGACGGGAGTATCTCGAACGGAGTGCGTCTCAACACCTGTAACCGCAGCGAGTATCAGCAGTGGGAGGTGCGGGAAGGGGCCACCGCGTTGGCATTTCTCAATAGGGCGACGAGAAAGTGTCTCGACGGCAGTATCAGTGAAGGTGTGCGTCTCCTGACGTGCAACAACACCGAGTATCAGAGGTGGTACTGAGTTGTAGATGGCGGGCGGCCATGCGTCCGGCGTGGTCGCCCCCCGCTACTACAATTCGCGCTCGAACGGTTGATTCGCGCGCGCCCCACAGTTGTGCGGCCCGGAAGCCGGGCCGTCGAGACGGACGAGAGCCCGTCGGAAGATCGAATCGAGGAGGAAACCAATGTTCGCATCATCGATCAGCCGCGTTCGAGCGGTAGCGGCAGTTGCAATCACGGCAGTGATTGGGTTGTCCATTTCGCTGTTCGTCGCTGCCCCCGCAAGTGCTGCGGGCACAAATTACGTCAACGTGGCGACGGCGCGGTGCCTGGACGGAAGCATCTCTCAGGGTGTGCGTCTCAATGTGTGCAACTCTGACGTGTATCAGGACTGGACCATTATTGGAGCGAATCCGTTCAGTTTTTATCACATCGAGACTGAGATGTGCCTGGACGGGAGTATCTCGAACGGGGTGCGTCTCAACACCTGTAACGGCAGCGACTATCAGCAGTGGGAGCTGGCGTCCGGGGATGCCGGGCTCCGTGTGCTCAACGTAGCTACGAGAATGTGTCTCGACGGCAGTATCAGCGAAGGCGTGCGTCTCAAGACGTGCAACAACACCGAGTATCAGAGGTGGCGGGCCTGAGTTTGTAGATGGCGGGCGGCCATGCCTCCAAGCGTGGTCGCCCGCCACTGCACCGCTGCGCATGCGGTTGTTGGTCGAGCTCGTCGAGATCTGTCTCGACCGACGAACAGCCGACTGAGGTGTGTCGACGGGCGGTTGCCCGGAACACCGCTCGCTGGGCGTGCCCACCTACTCTCTCGTGGATGCATGCCTACGCCCCGCTCGCGGTCCGCGTCGTGACCTCTCGCCTGGAACCGTCGTGACGTTCTCCTGGCTGTCGAGAACGCTGGGTATCGTCCGCGCCCGGTGACGCCGCACGGATACCTCGGTCCGGTCAGGACTCACGCGGGCGAGAACTCCCGCAGCTCCTCGCGGCCACCATGGACGACGACGCAGGTGGACTCCGGCACCTCGCGCCAGGCCCCGTGCAGGTCCCCGAGCGGTTCCGACACCACGAGCCGTGCGTCGTCCGAAAGGCCGTGCAGCACGGGGTTGTCCGGGTACTGATGGCGGAGCGTGGAGACGTCGGTGCTGTGGAACAGCGACCGGGACTTGCCGGCGCTGGAGTAGCGGAACGCCCATGTGGTGCTCCCGTCGGTGGTGGCCACCGTCATCTGGATCGGGTACTGGACGCCGTGGCGCCGCCCCGTTTCCTCGATGAGGCCGACCGCTCGGGACACTGCCTCGGGAGGGTTCTCCTCGAGTCCGAACGTGAGGGCCAGGAAGAAGAAGACCTCCGAGTCCGTCGATCCCTCGATCCTCGGGTAGAGGGCGGGGTCGACGGCCAAGGCCAGGTCACGCTTCAGCTCCGCGAAGTCCGCGATGGCGCCGTTGTGCATCCACAGCCAGCGGCCGTGACGGAACGGATGGCAGTTGGTCTGCTGCACGTCCGCGCCGGTCGACGCGCGGATGTGGGCGAAGACCCGGCCGGCGGCGGCGTGGGCCGAGATCTCCTGCAGGTTGCGGTCGTTCCAGGCGGGCTCGGTGCTGTGGTAGACACCGGGTTCGTCCCGGGCGCCGTACCAGCCGACGCCGAAACCGTCACCGTTGACGGTCTCCGCGCCCAGCCGCGAGTGCCTGCTCTGCACCACCAGCGAGTTCTCCGGCTTGTAGAGCAGATCTTCCAGGAGCACCGGCGATCCTGAGTACGCGAGCCAACGACACATCTCGACCTCACTCTCGACCCCAGGATGCGTCAGGGATCGGTCCCCGCACGTCATCCGAATCGGGTGAGGTCGAGCTCGCGACGGGTCAGCTCCCCAGCCGGGGTCGGGTTGCGGCGGCAAGGGCACGGACAAGTTCCTCGCGGCCTTGTCCTCCTTCCCTCGTGCCGTCGGCACGGCGCCACGCGGGGGTACCAGGGCCGAAGCGCCAGGACTCGCTCAACGGGCCGCCGTCGACGGTGTCGTACCCGAACTGGTCGTTCAGCCGGGTCACCAGCTCGGCCGCCTCAGGGAAGTCGCTCGAGACCGGCAGTGCCAGGCGGTCCTGGGCCCCGGCGGGCCGGCCCCGGTGCAACAGGATCGAGGCCCGGATGCAGGTGAACGCCGCGACCACCTTCGACTTCGGCAGCTGCTCCTGCCGCAGCTCATGGATGGTCTTCTCCCCCGAATCGATCGCGGGGAAGTGGCCGTCCCGATAGATGGTGTAGTTGTTCGTGTCGAGCACGATCTTGTCGGCGAGCTCCTCGGCCGGCAGGTTGTCGTCAAGCCGGAGCGGCGCGGCGATGACGACGAAGTCACCGGCCGTGGCGGCCTGGGCAGCGGTCGCGGCTCGTGCGGACGGTCCCAGGTCGGCGACGAGATGCGCGAGGGTCTCCGGGCCGCGCGAGTTCGCGATGACGACCGAGTAGCCGCCGGCGATCGCCGCTCGGGCGACCTGGGATCCGACCGTGCCCGCCCCGATGATTCCGATCGTCCTCACGCGAGCCGGTTCGTCTCGTCCGGGACGCTCGGGGAGGGTACGGCTGGGGGAGCGACCGGGGAGGCCGTGGCTGCCGAGGCCAGGAGCGTGAGCTTGTCCGCGTCGTCGGAGCCGGGTTCCGGGTGGAAGACGACGAGCACGATGCCGTCGGCGCCGTCGATGCTCATGCGCTCCCGGTTGAGCGCGAGGTCACCGACCTGAGGATGGTTGAAACGGACGACGTCCCCGTACTGACCCCGTATCTCGTGGCGGGCCCACAGCTGTCGGAACCGCGGACTGGCCAGCGTGAGCTCTCCGGTGAGCTCGATGAAGCGGGGATCGTCGATGTCCGTGCCGACGGCCTGCCGGAGGCTGGCCATGAGGCATTCCGTGGCGGTCATCCACTCCGGGTACAGAGCCTGTGCCGCAGGGTCGAGGAACAGGTCCCGGAGCTGGTTACCGCCGACGGCCAGCCGGGGGTCGATGGCTCGCATCACCGCGTTGGAGGCCAGGACGTCGAAGTAGCGGTTCTCGATGTACGCGGGCTGGCCGAGGGCAGCCAACAGCTTCAGCGCGCCCGGCGGCGGAGTCTGCCGGCGGGGTCGTCGTCTGCGCCGCCGGGGAACGTCCGTGACGAGCGTGAGCAGGTGTGCGAGGTGCTCGTCGTCGAGCTGCAGGACGCGAGCGATCGACTCGAGCACCTGGGGTGACGGATTGCGGTCCAGGCCTCGTTCGAGCCGGAGGTAATAGTCCGCGCTGATGCCGGCGAGCATGGCCACCTCTTCTCGCCGCAGTCCTGGTACACGCCGTACACCGATCTCGGGGATGCCGGCTTGCTGTGGCTTCACCACATCGCGTCGAGCCCGGAGGAAGGCCCCTAGAGCGTTCCTGGATTCGTCCATGAAATCGAGTTTAGGTCGCCGCAGCGGCATCAGAGGGGGCCCTGTCACCCCCCGGGCTCGAGAGGACTCTGGGTCGCCGCGATCGCCCTTCCTAACGTCGGTAGCGAGTCGAGCGGGGCACCGGTCCCGCTGCTCTTGTTCGGCCCTCACGGACCGACGAACCCCAAGGAGAACTGGACCGACGTGGCCCTCGAAGACTGGTACCTGCGCTACGTGGCGGCGCTCAACGCCCACGAGCTCGGCGGCATGGACGAGTTCATCGCCGACGACGTCGTGCTGAACGGCGACCCGGGCACCCGCGACGACGTCATCGCGGTCCTGACGCACGAGATCGACGCCGTTCCGGACCTCCACTGGGAGGTTACGGAGCTGCTGTTCGACCGGGACCGGATCGCCGTACGAGCGACCAACACCGGAACCCCGGTGAAGGAGTGGCTCGGCGTTCGTCCCTCCGGCGCCTCCTTCGAGATCGTCGAGTACGCCATCTACCGGGTCCGCGACGGTCGGTTCGTACAGATGACGTCGCTGCACGACTCGGCCGACATGCTGCGCCAGCTGGCCGCCGCCGCACCGCTCACCGCAACCTCCGTGGAAGCAAGGCCGCGATGAGCGTCTCGACCCGTGCCACCGTGTCGGCACCCACCCGTACGTCTTCGTCGTGGGCAGCCGTCGCCTCGTTGGGGTTGGGGATCTTCGCGATCATCATGTCGGAGTTCCTGCCTGCGAGCCTCCTTCCCCACATGGCCGCCGACCTCGGCGTCCGGCCGGGCGAAGCGGGACAGGCCGTCAGCGTCACCGCGTTCTCCGCCGCCATGTCTGCGCTGCTGATCTCCGTGGTCCTGCCACGTGCCGACCGGCGACGGGTGATGATCGGGCTGACTCTTCTGGCTGCCGTCTCGAACGTGATCGTCGCCTGCGCGCCCAACCTCGTCGTGCTGCTGTCCGCGCGGCTGCTGCTGGGCATCGCGCTCGGCGGGTTCTGGGCGATGGCGACCGCCATGGCCGCACACCTGGTGCACGCCGACCACGTCGGCCGCGCCCTGACCGTCATCAACTCCGGGGTCTCGGTCGCCACCGTCGTCGCCGTGCCGCTGGGCACGTGGCTCGGCGAGATCTGGGGCTGGCGGGAGGTGTTCCTGCTGGGCGCGGCGGCCGCAGTTTTCGCGCTGCTGGTGCAGGTGGCGGTGCTCCCCGGCATCACGCCTGTCGCGTCGAGCGGGCTGCGGGCTCTCGGGTCGGTACTGCGCTCCGGCGTCGTCCTCGCCGGCCTGGCAGCGGTCCTGCTGATCTTCAGCGGCCACTTCAGCGGGTTCACGTACATCCGACCAGCCGCGGAGAGCCTGTCCGGGATCGACGGTGGCGGCTTCGCCGTGCTGCTGCTCGTGTTCGGCGTCGCCCTGTTCCTCGGCACGGCTCTCAGCGGCCCCCTGGCCGACCGTGCGCCCCGGGTGGGCATGCTCCTGTTCCCCGGAGTGGTCGGCGCCGGGATGCTCCTCATGGTCGTCACCGGCTCCTCGACCGCCGGCCTGTTCGTCGCGGCAGCGGCGTGGGGTCTCGGCTTCGGGGGTGTGCCGACCACGCTGATGACCTGGGGAGCCCGGGCCCAGCCGGCACGGCTGGAGCAGATCGGCGGGGTACTCGTGACCGCCTCCAACGTCGGCATCACCCTCGGCGCGATCGTGGGCGGCGTCCTCGTCGACGTCGCCACGGACAGCACACCGCTGGTCATCGGTGGTCTCGCGGCGATCGCGGGCGCAGCGCTGCTCTCGGCCCTGCGCCGGCAACCTGCCATCCCCCACTGAGTCTGTACCCCCCTCCGCGACAGCCGCCGCGCCCACGATCGCGCCGGCGTCGCACATCAACAGCACCCCGTACCGCCCGATCCAGGGCAAGAGAAAGGCATCATGTCTGACATCGACCTGCACAACCCTGAGACCCCTCGCACGTCCGACGGCATCGCCGTCGTCACCGGCGCCAGCCGCGGTATCGGGGCGGCCATCGCCAGCCGGCTCGGCGCAGACGGGTACACCGTCGCCGTCCACTACCGCCAGGACTCGGCCGCCGCAGCCGACGTCGTCGGGAAGATCACCGCGGCCGGCGGCGCGGCGTTCTCGTTCGCCGCAGACCTGGCCGCACCGGACACCGGCACCGCCTTCTGGGCTGCCTACGACGACGCCGCCGGTGCGCTGCGCGACGTGCCCGTGCGGGTGCTGGTGAACAACGCCGGGATCGTCGTGAACGCCGTCATCGAGGAGACCGCCGCCGAGGACTTCGTCCGCCAGCAGCAGATCAACACCACCGCGCCGTTCCTGATCATCCAGGCGGCCCTGCCGCGCCTGGCGGACGGCGGACGCGTGGTCAACGTCTCGTCGGGTGCTACCCGGGTCCCGATCCCCGGCATCATCGGGTACACCATGACCAAGGGGGCTCTCGAAGCTCTCACGCTCCCGCTCGCCCAGCACCTCGGTCCGCGCGGCATCACCGTCAACGCCGTTCGTCCCGGCACGACCGACACCGACATGAACGCCGACTGGTTGCGCGGGAACTCGGAGGCCATGGCCAACCTCGTCGCGCAGCGCGCCCTCCGCCGCATGGGCGGTCCCGCCGACGTCGGGGACGTCGTCGCCCTGCTCGCGTCCCACGATGCCCGCTGGGTCACGGGCCAGATCCTCGACGCCACGGGCGGTGAACGCCTGTAGGTGCGGCTCAGCGCCTCGTCTCGTGCCGGTTCAGGGCGATTCCGCCGGAGAACGCCCGCGTGTCCACCAGGATCACGTTCATGCCGTGACGCAGTTTCCGCATGGCTCGATGCCTTCCGTCGCTCGGTCTCCAGACAGAGACCGGGACGACGCGGGAAACTCATCGGTGACGTTGTTGCCGGCCGAGCCGATCAGCCGCGCCTGGAAACGGCATCGTTGGCACGCTGCCACATTTCATAGTTTCCGCATTCTGCGGTGATCTCGGCAGTCGCCTGAGCTGCGGCGAAGAAGTCGTCGGCCATCGGCGAGGTGCGCGCTGCCGCCATGGCGAGATATATCTGTTCGGGCGCCAGATCCGGGATAGGCACATAACTGATGTCGGGACGGGTATAGAACACGGTCTCCGAACGCCCCACGAACGAGATGCCCCGGCCGGCCGCGACGTGCTCGAGCTTCTCCTCCACCCCGCGCACCCGGAGTCCGGAATCGGGGAGCGGGCGTCTCGTGGGCTGCGTGCTCGCGTCGGCGTGCCAGACCAGCGGCTCGCCGGCCAGGTCGGCCTCGGTGACCTCCTCCTCGCCGGCGAGCCGGTGACCGGCGGGCAGGGCCACCATCAGTGGCTCGGTGTAGAGCGGGGTCAGGCGCAGGCCGGTCTCGTCGATGGGCAGCCGCACATAGCCGACGTCGACTCGGCCGTCGAGCAGCATCGGGGCCTGGTCGTCCCATTCCAGGCGCTGTACGTCCACGACCACGTCCGGATGCCGCGCCTCGAACTCCCGCGCCGCGGGGATGACCGGGATGCCGGCCCGAAAGCCGACCACGAGCCGTTTGCTACCACGGGCGGCCGCGGACACCCGATGCCGTACGGCGTGTGCCGAGGCGAGCAACGGGCCGGCGTCGTCCAGCAGCTGTCGACCCGCGTCGGTCAGTGCTGCGCCGTGGCTGTTCCTCGTGAACAGCGTGGCGCCGAGCTCCTGTTCGAGGGTGCGGATCTGTCGGCTGAGCACGGGCTGCGCGATGTGCAGATCCTCGGCGGCGCGGCCGAAGTGCAGCCTGTCGGCGACAGCGACGAAGTAGCGCAGCTTGCGCAGGTCCAGATCCATCAAGCCTCCCGTCCGGCAATGCCCCCAAGGTATCACCACGGCTGAAAAGGGTCTTGGACACAAAGCTCGCGCCAGTGGCATCGTTCATTGGAGCCCGAGCCGAGCGGTTCAAGAATTCGGTTCAAGAATTCGGGACGAGAATTCGAAGTGGGCTTCTATTGCAATGCTCATCAATGCAACGGAGTGATCGTGGGAAAGCTCGACGGCAAGGTAGCGGTGATCACCGGCGGATCCACCGGAATGGCATTGGCAGGCGCCAAGCTGTTCGTGGAGGAGGGAGCGCACGTCTTCATCCAGGCCCGACGGCAGGAGGCGCTGGACGACGCCGTCACGCTGATCGGGCGCAACGTGACTGCTGTCCAGGGTGACGCGGCCGAGCTGGACGACCTGGACCGCCTGTACGACACCGTCAAGCGCGAGAAGGGCTCGATCGACGTGCTGTGGGCAAGTGCCGGGATGGGCGAGCCCGCTGCCCTGGGTGAGATCACCGAGGAACAGTTCCACCGAGCCTTCTCGCTCAACGCGCGCGGCACCCTGTTCACGGTGCAGAAGGCGCTGCCGC
Organism: Promicromonospora sp. NPDC110617; assembly: GCF_055598465.1. Taxonomy (NCBI): domain Bacteria; kingdom Bacillati; phylum Actinomycetota; class Actinomycetes; order Micrococcales; family Promicromonosporaceae; genus Promicromonospora; species Promicromonospora sp. NPDC110617. The sequence goes on along the minus strand of NZ_JBVKBM010000002.1, from coordinate 732,981 downwards.
TGATCAACGACAACGGCTCGATCCTCATGACCGGGTCCAACGCCTCCCTCGGTGCCTTCCCCGGCTGGAGCCTCTACGCGGGGAGCAAGGCCGTCCAGCAGGCATGGGCCCGTGTCTGGCTCAACGAGCTGCGCGACCGCAAGATCCGGGTCAACGTCCTGACCCCCGGCCAGGTCGCCACCGCCAAGCAGGAAGAGCTGTTCGACGAGGCGACCAAGGCCGCCTTCGAGTCCCTCATTCCTCGCGGAACGATGGGCCGCCCCGACGAGATCGCGGCCGTCGCCCTGTTCCTCGCCTCCGACGACTCCAGCTACGTCAACGGCCTGGAGCTGGTCGCCGACGGCGGCACCACCGCCATCTGAACGACGCGCCGGAACGACGCGCCAGAACCACGCACCAGGAAGAGAGCACGCCTCATGAGCAGCATCACCCTCATCGGCACGGGGAACATGGCCCGCGCCATCGGCACGCTCGCGGTCGCGGGCGGCAACACCGTCGAGGTCATGGGACGCGATCAGTCCAAGGCCGATGACCTGGCCAGGGCACTAGGGAGCGGCACGACGGCGGGCACGTGGGGCGCCGTCCCGGCCGGGGACATCGTCATCACGGCCCTGTTGCACAACGGCGTCGTCCCTGTCGTCGCCGAGTACGGGGAAGCCCTGGCGGACAAGGTCATCGTCGACATCAGCAACCCCTTCAACGCCACGTTCGACGGGCTGGCCCACGGCGAGGAGACCTCGATCGCACAGGAGGTCGCCAAGGTGGCGCCGGCCGGCGCGAGCGTCGTGAAGGCGTTCAACACGATCTTCCGCAATGTCCTGGAGCAGGGCCGGCCCGGCGTCTTCATCGCCGGCGACGACGCACAGGCCAAGGCCAGCGTGGCCGCGTTCGTCGAGAGTATCGGGCTTCGCCCGCTGGACGTCGGCGGGCTGAAGATGGCGCACTGGCTGGAAGGGATGGGCCTGGTCACGGTGAGCCTCGCCGGCAACGGCGTCGGCCACTGGGACTTCGCCCTCGGCGTCGACGAGTTCACCGGCTGAGCCCCCACGCACAACACCCGATAACTCACCCGCACACTCACAGGGAGCAGCAGCATGCGCGTCTTCGTCGCCGGCGGGACCGGCCACTCCGGTTCGTACATCATCCCCGAGCTCGTCTCTGCCGGGCACGAGGTCACCGGCCTCGCCCGGTCGGACACGGCCGCGGCGGCGCTGTCCGCGCTCGGCGCCAAGGTGCGCCGCGGCGACCTCCAGGACCCCGACGGGCTCAAGGCGGCGGCCGCGGACTCAGACGGCGTCATCCATGTCGCGCACCGGCAGGACCTGCTGCCGTCCGGTGGGATCGACGCCGTGGCCGCCGCGGAGCTCCCCCTCGTGCTCGCGTACGGCGAGGCGCTCGCGGGAACCGGAAAGCCCCTGGTCGCGGCGGGGAGCATCGGATCGCCCGGGAACGGACGGAGCCTGAGCCGACCGGCCACCGAGGCCGACCCCGCCCTTCCCGTCGGCGACGAGCACAGGGGCACGCTGCGGGCTCGCAACGTCGTGGAGGCTGCCGTGCTCGGACTCGCCGAGCGGGGAGTGCGGTCCTCGGTCGTGCGGATCGCCAACATCGCGCACAGCACGACCGATCGTGCCGGATTCCTTCCGATGCTGATCGCGCTCGCGAAGGAGAAGGGCTTTGCCGGTTATCCCGGAGACGGCGCGAACCTGTGGAACGCCGTGCACGTCCGTGATGTCGCCTCCTTGTTCCGCCTGGCGCTGGAGAAAGGCCCGGCCGGCAGGTACTGGCACGCCGTCGGGGACGCGGGCATCCCGGTCCGGGAGATCGCCGAGGCCATCGGCAGTCGACTGGCCCTGCCCGCCGTGAGTGTGCCCCTGGACGAGCTGATGCTGCCCGGACACTTCGGGTTCCTCACGAACGTGATTACGCAGAGCTACCCGGCGTCCAACCTCATCACCCGCCGGACCCTTGGCTGGGCGCCCATGCGGCCCGGCCTGCTCGCTGATCTGGACAACGGCCACTACTTCCCGACGGGCTGACCGGCGAGGAGCCCGGACCACGACGCGTGCCCTGTTCCTAGACTGTCCGCCATGACCCGACCGTCCCAGATCCAGGAGCGGGAGCACGCCGCACTCGTCGCCGACCTGCGCTCGCTGACGCCGGAGCAGTGGCGCTCGCCGACGCTGTGCGGCGACTGGGACGTCGAGGACGTCGTCGCGCACCTGGGTGCCGCATCAGGGCTGACGTTCTGGGGCTGGCTGCGCAGCATCGCCAGCGCCCGCTTCGACGCGGACGTGCACAACCAACGGCGGCTCGCGGAGTTCCGCGGGGTCTCGTCCGCGCAGACGCTGGAGCGCTACGCCGCCGTCGGGCCGATTGCCCTGCCCCGGAGGGAGAGCGTGGCCGGGCTGGGCGAGCTGGTCGTGCACGCCGAGGACATCCGCCGCCCCCTGGGGCTGAGGCACGAGCCGGACGCCGAGGGCCTGCTCCTGGTGGCGCGGTTCTTCGCGGCCAAGGACTTCGCGGTGAACAGCAGGTCGCTGGTCAAGGGGCTCCGGCTGACGGCCACGGACGCGGAGTTCCGGACGGGCGACGGGCCTGCGGCCACCGGACCGCTGCTGTCTCTGGTCATGGCGATGGCGGGGTGGCGCGAGGTACTGGCGGACCTGGAGGGCGGCGGTGTGCCGGTGCTGAGCCGGCGGCTGGGGGCGTGACGACGGCATCGCGCTGACCGCAACGCCGTCGCACGGGCCACCGTCGAGCGAGAGGGCGAGCCCGGGCTGCTCTCTTGGCCGTACTTCCGTCGATTCCCGGGTGTTTCGGTGGCACGCTTCACCCCATGAGCGACGAGATGAGCGACGCGTCGGGCGCCGCCCCGAGGACCGCATCCCCGAAGCAGGTCGTGCACAGCTCGGCCACCTCGCTCACGATCGGGCTCTGCATGGTCCTCGGGGGTGGGGTCATCGTCTTCCTGGCAGGTCTGCTCGCCGGCACGGGCAGCGGAGCGGGGTTCTCGCTCTTCCTGTTCATCGGGGGTGCGGCGGTCGTCGTCGGTGTCGTCCAGCTCGTCGTCGGCGTCTACCAGCTCGCCGACAACATCGACCGGACGGCGAAGGCCGTGCTCAACGGGCAGCGGCGCTAGCTCGACTCCCAGACCACGAGGTCGAACGCGACGGTCTCGGCGTCGGGGTTGACCGCCGCGATGTGCGCGTACGCCGTCCGGCGCTCGTTGGTCTGCACACAGAGGTGCATCCCCTCGGCCACCGCGTCCGTGGCGATGGTCTGCTGCCAGGTCGTCTGCGCCGCGCAGTCCGCCCGGCTGGGCGCGCCGTTCATGATCGTGAGACGCGCGCCCTCGACGCCGGCGTCGCCGTAGCAGAGGTCCTGGGGGACCGACGCCGCGCCCCAGCCGGCTGACGTGGTGTCCAGGTCGAGGCAGGTGTGGAGCATCACCTGGACGGGCGCGTCCGTCTCGCGCCTGATGCCCGAGACGACGGGGGAAGCGCCCCCGCCGGACTCGTCCGGCGCCGCGCCGTCGTCACCATCGGTCCCGGCGCCGTCGCTTGTTCTCGCCTGTTCGCGCAGGCGATCGTTCTCCTCGGCCAGCTGCTGGTTCTGCGCGTCGAGGTCGGCCAGCTCGGCGCGCTGGCCCTCGTTCAGGTCGCGCTGGGCCGTCAGGTCGTCCGCGAGCTCACGGTTGGCCGCCTCCAGGTCCCTGATCCTCGCCTCGAGCACCTGGACCTGCGCCCCGGAGTCCGACGCGCCGGGGGTGAACAGGTTCTCGCCCCAGGCCGTCGCCACGCCGCCGAGTACCGCGGCGACGACGGCCGCCACCACGGCGACCGAGTGCTGGCCGAACCAGCCCGCCCGGCGGCCCGGCGGACTGTTCTGGGTGTCCACCATCGCGAGGATACGGGCATATGCCGCGAAAGCGAGGTCTTGTCGAGATACAGGCGGCCGACGCCGGCGCACGGTCCCGGCGTCGCTACCCTGGCGGGGTGCTGATCGAGCGAGTGAGCGTCCGGCCCGCCCTGGTCGACGACGGCGCCTGGCCGTGGACCGTACCCGCCGTCGCCGAGATCGCCGCGCGTGGCGTGCGGCTGACCAGCAGCATCGTGGTCCTGATGGGGGCGAACGGGTCCGGCAAGTCCACCGTGCTCGAAGCGATCGCGGAGCAGTACGGGATCGACGTGCGGGGCGGCCACGGCGGTCGCAGGTACGCGAGCGAGCTGGACACGAGCCCGCTCGGCGAAGCGCTCGTCCTGGACCGGACGATCGCCGGGTCCCGGATGCTCCGGCAGAAGGCGAAGGGCTTCTACCTGCGCGCCGAGACGGCCGCAGGAATGCTGGAGTTCATGACCGGCGCCGGGGTGAGCGGCTACGGCGACCGGTTGTCGACGGAGGTCAGCCACGGCGAGTCCTACCTCCAGGCCATCTCGGGGCGGTTCAGCGGCCCCGGCCTCTACCTGCTCGACGAGGCCGAGGGGCCGCTGTCGTTCGAGTCCACGCTGCAGCTCCTGTACCGCTTGCAGGACCTGGTGGCCGACCACGCCGCCCAGGTGATCTACGCGACGCACTCACCGCTGGTCGCGGCGCTCCCCGGGGCGCAGATCCTGGAGATGACCGACCACGGCATCGCCGAGCGCACGTGGTCCGAACTGGAGTCGGTCGCGCTCTGGAAGAGGTTCCTAGGCCGCCCGGAGACATTCTTCGACGCCGTCTGACCGGCCGACACCGCCGTTCGTCCCGCTCGAGGACGACTACTACCAAGGGCGGCGGGTCATCCGCTGAACTGGCCGATCATCGCCTGCTCGCTGTCGGCTGTTCGCTGGTAGAAGGTCCGCAGCTCGACGTGGAGGGCATCGATCAGCTCCCAGAACTGGTCGACCGTCCCTGGTTGGGTCGTGCCGATGGCCTGGTAGCCCTCCAACGGCGTCGAGCTGCCCACCATGTCGAGGTTGTCACGGGCGAAGGCGTCCAGCTCTTCGCGTACGTCCTTGGCCGGTTTCGAGAGCGTGGCGGCGAGCGCAGCAACCTCCTCGGGCGATGTGATGAAGTAGCACTCGCTGTACTCGTCCTCGCCGTACTTGACCTGTTCGCCGGCGAACCAGGAGTACGGATCGATTCGGTATGCCGCCTCAAGGTATGGATTGATCACGTTCACGTAATGGTGCTGATACTGAAGCACGTAGTAGCTGCGCGGATCGTCCGTCGCCGCTGACTCGTCCTGGTTCCAGGCCCAGAACGCATCGTCCCGTTCCTCGGTGTACTCGTCGAGCCACTCTTCTGTCCGTTCAACCACGGCGGGGTCGACGGGGTACATGGAGAAGTAGATGCCCATGACCCGCGATCGTAGGGCCGACCACTGACACGCCTCCGGGGGGTCACAGCTCCGTCGTCAGGAACAGCGAGTCCCCGTGCACGGCGTCCTTCTCCACGCGGCCGGACTCCACGAACCCGACTTTCGCCAATACCCGCAGGGATGCGACGTTCCAGTCCCGCACCGTGGCCCACAGCCGCCGGTAGCCCGACTCCCGCGCCCAGGCGAGCACCGCCCCCGCGGCCTCGGTCGCGTACCCCTGGCCCCAGGCGCGGCGCAGCAGCTCGTACGCCAGCTCCGGCTCGTCCTCCCGCCCGTGCGTGTTCGCGATCAGCCCGCAATACCCGACGACGTCGCCGGTCGCCTTCACCTCCAGCGCCGGCAGCCCGAGGGACCCCGGCGGGGCGCTGTCGCGGATCCAGCGCTCGACGTCCTCGACGGTGGGGTGGCCGTCGGCGCCGATCCGCCGGTGCGGCGGCACCCGCGGGTCGCGCTCGGTCCACATCTCGTGCTGGACGGCGGCCTCGGACACGCGCCACGGCCGCAGCAGCAGGCGATCGGTCTCCAGCACGAACATGCGACCGACCCTAGCCCGGACACGCCAGCACGAGCGCGGCCCCGCGTGGCAGCATGCGCGTCATGAAGCTGCACGAACGCATCGAGGGCCGGCTGCGCGAGTTCGTCGACCGGCAGCCCATGTTCTTCGTGGCGACGGCGCCCCTGGCCGCCGACGGCCACGTCAACCTCTCGCCCCGCGGCGTCCCCGGCACCTTCGGCGTGCTCGACGACCACACGTTCGCCTGGCTCGACGCCACCGGAAGCGGCAGCGAGACCATCGCGCACCTGCGGGAGAACGGCCGCGTCACCCTCATGTTCTGCGCGTTCGACGGCCCGCCGAACATCGTCCGGCTGCACGGCACCGGCCGCGTCGTGACCCGGTACGACGACGGGTACGCGGCGCTCGCGGGCGGCTTCATCAACGTGCCCGGCGCTCGCGCGGTCATCGTCGTCGACGTCGACCGCGTCTCCGACAGCTGCGGCTGGGGCGTGCCGCTCATGGCGTACGAGGGCGAGCGGGACCTCATGGGCCCCTACTTCGAGCGCAAGGGTGAGGCCGGACAGCAGGAGTACCGGCGCCGCAAGAACCTGACGAGCATCGACGGCCTCCGGGCCTACGACGACGACCCGGCAGACGACCCCGCCGTCGACCCCGCCGTCGACCCCGCCCCCGCGCGTCAGTAGCCCGTACCGGTCTTGGCCTGCAGCCGCTCGATCGGGTGCGCGCCGCCCTTGAGGTCGAGGGTCGTGCAGGCGTCCTCGATGTCCTGGGTCAGCCGGTCCACCTGGGCCCGGCTCATCGTCTCCTTGACCAGGGCGCGGAGGATCTTCACGTCCTGCGCGTCCGGCGGCAGCGTGTACGCGGGCACCATCCAGCCGCGCTCCGCCGAGAGCTGCCAGGCGATGTCCGACTCGTCGTACCCCACGTGGTCGCCCGCCAGCCGGAAGGCGACCAGCGGCAGCTGCTCGGCGTCGTCGCCGATCACCTCGAACCGCCCCGTGGCGCGCAGGTTGGTCGCCAGCACCCGGGCGTTCTGCTGCATCTGCTTCATCACGTAGGTGTAGCCCTCACGGCCGAGGCGCACGAAGTTGTAGTACTGGGCCAGCACCATGGCCGCGCCGGTCGAGAAGTTGAGCGTGAAGGTCGCATCCGTCTTGCCCAGGTAGTTCTCGTAGAACACGAGGTCCTTCGCGAGGTCCGACGTCTCGCGGAAGACCAGCCAGCCGATACCGGGGTAGACCAGACCGTACTTGTGGCCCGACACGTTGATGGACCGGACCTGCTCCAGCCGGAAGTCCCACGCCGAGTCGGGGTAGAGGAACGGCCAGACGAAGCCGCCGCTCGCGCCGTCGACGTGCATCGGGATATCGAGCCCACGCTCCGCCCGGACGTCCAGGAGCAGCCGGTTGATGCCCACGATGTCATCCATGTGCCCCGTGAAGGTGGTGCCGAGCACCGCGGCGACCCCGATCGTGTTCTCGTCGAGGTACGGGGCGACGTCGTCGGGCCCGATCGTGTACTTGTCCTTCGCCAGCGGGATGATCCGGGGCTCGACGTCGAAGTAGCGGCAGAACTTCTCCCAGACCACGTGCACGTCGCCGCCGAAGACCAGGTTGGGGCGGTCGACGGGCTGCCCGGCCGCCTCCCGGCGCTCCTTCCACTTCCACTTCAGCGAGAGCGCGCCGAGCATGATCGCCTCGGACGAGCCCTGGGTGCGGCACCCGGTGGTCTCCCCGGGGGCGTGGAAGAGGTCCGCGAGCATCCGCACGCACCGCTGCTCGATCTCCGCGGAGATCGGGTACTCCGCGTGGTCGATGAAGTTGCGGTGCAGGTTCTCGGCGATGATCCGCTGCGCCTCGGGCTCCATCCAGGTCGTGACGAAGGTCGCCAGGTTGCGCATCGGGTCGCCCTCGAGCGCCAGGTCCTCACCGAGCATCCGCATGGTGTCGGTGGGACTCATCCCCGTGGCCGGGAACACCGTGGAGGGTGCCTCCTCGGTGAGGAATCGGTTGCCGTAGAGCGCCGTCGTGCGCTCGTCGCGCGTGGCCATGTTTTCGAGTCAAGCACGGCGCCCTGACCCCGGCGACCCGGGGCCGGGCGAACTTGGCCCGGGCGCACGGGGCTCGCGGCGTCGGTGCGCGCGGCGCTCGCAGGGTCAGCGGTCCGGGCGTTCCGCGAGCTGCAGCGCCCCGCCGACGACGAAGCAGACCGCCCCCGCGAACGTGCCCCAGTTGACCATGCCCAGGTCGACGACGGTCGACGTGGCCGGTCGGGTGAACGCCGCGAGCCCGGCGAGGAAGAAGAAGACCGAGCCGACCTGGTTGACCGCCACCACCCACCAGCCGAGCTCGTGGGGCCGCGGCCCGATGCGCCCGTGGCAGACCTCGACCAGGGCGAGGTGCCCCGAGACGAGGAAGCAGATGCACCCCACGATGTCCGGGAACCAGATCCACCCGTTGGACTGCCGCGCGGTGAGGTCGGACGCGAACGCCGCGACGAGGCTGACGGCGAAGAACAGGGTCCCGGCGAACAGCACCGCCGCGCTGAGCCAGCCGATCTGGCGGGGTCGCCACGCCCACCATCGCCACGTCGTGGCGCGCAGCATGCCGCGCTCGTCGATGTCGGTCGGCATGTTCGACGCCTGCACCACCGAGACGTAGCCGCCGGTGCTGAAGAACACCCCGCCGACGAGGTAGACCATGTCGACGCCGCGGACGCTGCCGACGCCGAGCTGGGCCAGGAGGGGGCCGAGGGCGAACAGGGACCCGCCGATCATGAAGGCGATCCCCGCGGCGAGGTTCGCCCGGGCCAGCCGGGTCGCGGTCGCGGGTTCGGCGCCGACGACGCGGGTCACGTGCCCGTCGGCGTCCCGGATCTCGACCCGGCCGCGGCGCCGGGCCGCCCGTGACGCCCATCGGACGGACGAGCCGTCGACGAGGTGCCAGGTCATCCGGGTGACGAACCCGCCCGAACGCTCGACCCGGCCCAGCGCCCACCGCGCCGGACGGGCGATCCGCGGGCCGTGCGGCGCGTCGTCAGCCACCCTCCGAAATTAGCACCGGGACGCCGCGCGGGCCTCGCGCGCCGTACCGGCCGTTACGCTCCGCGACATGGCCACCCCGTACGCGAGCCCCGACCACCCGACTCTCGACGACGCCGGTGTGGCGGCCGCCGCGGCCCGGGCCGGCGCGCGTGTGGTGCGCTCCCTGTACGGCCGGCGGCTCGCGCGGGTCGACAAGGGCGGCGGGGACTTCGCCACGGCCGCCGACGTCGAGGCCGAGCAGGCGATCCTCGGCGTCCTCCGCTCCGTCCGCCCCGACGACGCGGTGCTCGGCGAGGAGAGCGGGCAGCACGGCGCGGCCGGGTCCGCGCGCCGGTGGCTGGTCGATCCGCTGTGCGGCACGCTGAACTACGCCGCCGGCAGCATGCTGGTGGCCGTCAACGTCGCGCTGGGTGACGGGGCGCTGCGCGACAGGGCGGCCGCCGTGGCCGACCCCTTCAGCGGCGAGGTGTTCGTCACCGACGGCGAGACCGCCTGGGTGCTGCGGGACGACGTCGCCGAGCCGCTGGCGCCGACGTCGGCCACCCGGCTCGTGGACGTCAACCTCGACCCGCCCTTCCCGAGCGCGCCGGGCTTCCGCGCCGTGGACCTGCTGGCTCGTCCCGGCTTCGTGGCACGGTTCCGGCCGCGCGTCGTGTCCACGACCCTGGCGCTGACCTGGGTCGCGGCGGGCAAGCGGGCCGCCTACGTCACCGACGGCGCCGACCTCGCCGGGTCCGTGCACTTCGCCGCCGGCATCGCGCTCTGCCGGGCCGCCGGCTGCGTGGTCACCGGGATCGACGGCGACCCGGTCGGGCCCGCGAGCCGCGGGCTGGTCGCGGCCGCCGGCGCCGGGACCCACCAGCTGCTGATGTCGATGATCCGCGGCGAGGCCTGAGCCGGCCCCGCCGCGTGCCGACCGGACCCGCGCCGTCGGGGAGAATGCGCCCATGCGACTTCTGCTGCTGCGCCACGGACAGACCCCCTCGAACGTGGAAGGCCTGCTCGACACGGCACACCCCGGACCGGGCCTGACCCGGCTCGGCGAGCGGCAGGCCGCCGCCGTCCCCGCGGCGTTGCGCGACCGGCAGATCGACGCGATCGCCGTCTCCTCGCTGGTGCGGACGGCGTTCACCGCGGCGCCCATCGCCCAGGAGCGCGGCATCGAGCCGCAGGTGCTGGACGGGCTGCGCGAGATCGACGCCGGCGACCTGGAGATGGCCGGTGCGCACGAGGCCCACCTGCGCTACCTCGACACCGTCTTCGGCTGGGCGCGCGGCGACGTCGGCCGCGCGATGCCCGGCGGCCCGGACGGCCGCACGTTCCTCGCCCGGTACGACGACGCCGTCGGGCAGCTCGCCGCCCAGGGGCTCGAGAACGTCCTCGTGGTCTCGCACGGCGCCGCGATCCGCGCGTGGGCGGCGGCGCGCGCGACGGACATCGACGTCGACCACGCCGAACGGACGCCGCTGGCGAACACCGGCCTGGTCGAGGTCGAGGGCGACCCCGTCGGCGGCTGGCGCGTGACGTCCTGGAACGCCGAGCCCGTGGGCGGGGCCGAGCTGGCGCCGCTGGTGGGGGAGGACCCGACGGGGGAGCCCGTCGAGCCCTGACCCCGCCCACCGGCGCCCCGGCTCACGTCGTACCGACGTCGTACCGGGCGCCCGTGGCGACGGCTCCGAGCTTGTCCGGGTTGGCCACGTTGTGGATGGCCACGATGCGGCCCTCTGCGTCGACGTCGAACGTGACCGTGGAGATGACCCGACCCGCACCGCTGAACAGCAGGCCCGGCCCGCCGTTGATCTCGACGAGCTCCGCCCGCATGTCGGCAGGGTCGATGCCCTGGTAGGTGACCGTGCCCAGGGCGGCGAACCACCTGGCCACCGTGTCCGCGCCCACCACGGGCCGCAGCGCCTGGCGAACCTTGCCGCCGCCGTCGGTCCACAGGGTGACGTCGGGGGACAGGAGCTCCAGCAGCGCGTTGAGGTCGCCGCCGGTCGTGGCCGCGAAGAACCGCTCGGTCACCTCGCGCTGCCGGGCCCGGTCGGCGCCGTACCGCGGACGCCGGGCCTGCACGTGCTCGCGGGCCCGGTGCGCCGCCTGCCGCACCGCCGGCTCGGTGCGTTCCGTGGCCTCGGCGATCTCGGCGTGGCTGAAGCCGAAGACCTCCTTGAGCACGAACACCGCCCGTTCGAGCGGGCTCAGCGTCTCCAGCACGACCAGCATCGCCATCGACACCGACTCGGCGCTCACGGCGGCGTCCGACGCGTCCCCGCCGGTCAGGATCGGCTCGGGCAGCCAGGGGCCCACGTAGGTCTCGCGCTGGTGCCGGGTGGAGCGCAGCCGCTCCAGCGCCAGGTTGGAGACGATCCGGGTCAGGTAGGCCTTGGGGTCGGCCACCTGGGACCGGTCCGCGGCGGACCACCTGATCCACGCGTCCTGGACGGCGTCCTCGGCGTCGGCGGCGCTGCCCAGCAGGCGGTAGGCCACGGAGAACAGCAGCCGGCGGTGGTCGTGGAAGACCTGCTGCCCGGGTGCGACGTCGTTCACCGCGACACCTCCCGGGTGAAGCGCCCGCCGGTGGGCCAGAACGCGCCGGAGGCGGGAACCTTCTTCATGCGGCCGTAGGTGGGCCAGGGTGATGCGGTCACGGTCTCCTTGTACCGCATCGCCGTCCGGCCGGTCAGGCTGATCCGGCGCGGGCTGTCGTCCGGGTGCGTGAACTGGACCACGGCGTCCGCCCGGCCCAGGCTCACCGGCGTGTGGTAGTAGCCGAAGCGGAACGGCTTGGGCTCCTTGCCGCGCAGCACCCGGTCGATCGAGAGCGCGGCGTGCACGCCGGTCGGCATGCCGCCCTGGCAGGTGCCGTGCATGACGCCGTAGCCCTGGCGGATCGCGGCCGCGTCCCCGATCGCCCAGACGTCCGGGTGCGACACGGAGCGCAGCGCCGCGTCGGTGACGATCCGCCCGCGGTCGTCGACCTCCAGCCCCGCGACGGCGGCCAGCGGGGACACCCGCGCCCCGCCCGTCCAGAGCACGACGTCGGCGGCGACGCGCTCGCCGCCGGCGAGCTCGACCGCGTCCGGCCGCACCTGCACCACGTCGGCGCCGGTGCGGACGCGGACGCCCAGCCGGTCGAGGGCGCCCCGCAGGTACGCCCGCGCCCTCGCGTTCATCGTGGCGCCGGGTGCGGTGCGGCCCACCAGGACGACGTCGAGGTCCGGCCGCTGCTCGGCGATCTCCGCGGCCGACTCGACCCCCGTGAGCCCGGTGCCCACGACCACGACGGTGCCGCCGCCGAGCTGTCCCAGCCGGTCGGCCAGCAGCTCGGCGTCCTGCGCGCCGCTCAGGGTGTAGGCGTGGTCGTCGGCGCCCGGGACGTGCGCGGTGTCGGCCCCGCTGCCCAGCCCGTACACCAGGGTGTCGTAGGGCAGCACCCGGTCGTCGTCGATCCGCACCGTCCGCGCGTCGGCGTCGACCGCCGTCACCCAGCCGCGGACGAACCGCGCGCCCGTGCCGTCGAGCATCTCGGGGATGCTCAGCTCGGCGAGCGGCTGCCCGGTCGCCGTCATGTGCAGCCGGAGCCGCTCGGTGAACCGCTCCTGCGCGTTGACGACGGTCACCTGCACCGCCCCCCGCCGCCGGGTCCTGGCCGCGAGCTGCACGGCCGCCGCCATGCCCGCGTACCCGGCTCCCAGGATCACCACCCGGTGCCTGGCGGCCTCGGTGGGGGCGTCGGTGGCCGTGGCGGCGGCTGAGGTGACGGTGGCTGTGGTGATGGCGTCGGTTCGCTGTGCACTCATGGTTCCTGCTCCTTCGGTCGGACTCGTTCGATGGTGTTGCCCGGTAGATGGAGGCAGGTCGTCGGTCCGTGACATCCGGTGGGTGTGACGCCCGACACAGGCCGGCGAGATCAGGGCGACTGAGTACAGCGTTCCGTGAATACATGATTCCGTGTACTGTCACGCTCATGACCGAGACGATCGCCGCGTCGGTGACCCTGACCCATACGGCCGCCCTCGCGCGGCTGGGGCACGCGCTGTCCGACGAGACCCGCACCCGCATCCTGCTCGCGCTGCGCGAGGCGCCGGCCTACCCGTCCGACCTCGCCGACGCGCTGGGCGTGTCCCGGCAGGTGATGTCCAACCAGCTCGCCTGTCTGCGCGGCTGCGGGCTGGTCGAGTCCGTCAAGGACGGACGGCGTTCCTGGTACCGCCTCGCGGACACCCGGCTCGCGCCCGCGCTGGGCGACCTGCTCGGCCTGGTGCTGGCGGTCGACCCCGCCTGCTGCGGCCCCGACTGCACGTGCGCATGACCGCGCTCCCCGTGCCCCGGCCCCTGAGTGCCGCGCGCCGCGACGTCCTGACCCGCCGCATCCGCTGGGTCGTGGCCGCCACGATCACCTACAACGTCATCGAGGCGGGCATCGCCCTGACCGCGGGGCGCATCGCCTCGTCCAGCGCGCTGATCGGCTTCGGCCTCGACTCGGTCGTCGAAGTGCTCTCCGCCGCCGCGGTCGCGTGGCAGTTCGCGGGCCGCGACCCCCACGCCCGCGAGAAGGTCGCCATGCGGCTGATCGCCTTCTCCTTCTTCGGCCTGGCCGCGTTCGTCACCGTCGACGCGGCCCGCGCCCTGCTGGGCGCCACCTCGCCCGAGCACTCCACGGTCGGCATCGTCCTGGCCGCCGTCAGCCTCGTCGTCATGCCGGGGCTGTCCTGGTTCGAGCGCCGCACGGGGCGCGAGCTCGGCTCCGCGTCCGCCGTCGCCGACTCCAAGCAGACCCTGATCTGCTCCTATCTGTCGGCGGCCCTGCTCGTCGGACTCCTGCTCAACAGCCTGCTCGGCTGGTGGTGGGCCGACCCGGTCGCGGCGGTCGTCATCGCGGGCTTCGCCGTCCGCGAGGGCTGGGAGGCCTGGCACGGCGACGCCTGCTGCACCCCCGTGGCCCAGCTCGTGGGCGAGGGCGAGCCCACGACCGGGCCCCAGGCTGAGCAGGGGTGTGGCGACGACGGCTGCCGCTGCGGGGACTAGCGCCCGACGCCGGCCACGGCCGCGTCCGGGGTCTCGTCCGTGCCGAGGTCCGGCGCCCCGACGCCGAGCTCCGGCGGCAGGTCGCCGTCGTGCCGCACCACCAGCGACGTGACCGCGCGGGTGAGGCAGACGTAGAGCCGGCGCAGGCCCGTGGCGTGGTTCGGCTCGGCCGCGACGATCGCGGCCGGGTCGTGCAGCACCACGTGGTCGAACTCGAGGCCCTTCGCCAGGGACGCCGGCACCAGGTCCAGGTGGACGTCGAACTCCGAGGAGTCGTCCGGCTCGTCGTCTCCGGCGGCCGGGGCGGCGTCCTCCTGCTCGCCCACGACGGCGAACGTGAGCCCGACGGCGGCCAGCGTCTCGCGGACGTCCGTTACGGCGGCGTCGGGCACGATGAGGCCGACCGAGCCCTCCAGGTCGGAGATGCCGACGCCGACCAGCACGTCGTCGAGGGGCTCCGTGGTGAACCTGAGCCGGCCGCGGGTGCGCCGGACCGCCGTCGGCGGCTCCAGGCCGGGCGCGATGCTCGGCAGGAGCCGGGCCGCGAGCTCGATCACGTCGGCGGGCACCCGGAAGCCGGCCGTGAGCTGTTCCACGTACCCGTCGGGCTTGGCCAGGTGGCGCAGCACGTCCGCCCAGTCACGTGCCGCCCAGGGCGTCGTGGCCTGGGCCAGGTCGCCGAGCACGGTGAGCGAGCCGGTGGCGGCGCGCCTGCCGAGGGAGCGCAGCATCATCGCGGACAGGTCCTGCGCCTCGTCGACCACGATGTGCGCCACCGACGTGGTCCGGTCCAGCAGGTCGGCGATCTCGTCGAGCAGCACGAGGTCCGCCGTCGTCCAGCGGGCGGAGCCGGCGGCCCGGGGCGGCCGGGCCCAGGTCAGGAGGGCCTGCTCGGCGTCGGTCAGGACGTCCTCGGCGCACTCGGCCAGGAACTCCGGGTCGGAGTACAGGCGGAACAGCAGCTTGCGCGGGTCCACCGCGGGCCAGACGGCCGCCGCGTAGTCGCGGACGGGCTTGGTCCGGGCCAGCACGTCCCAGGCCTTGTCGTCGAGCGCGTCGCCGGTCTCCTCGATCTGGACGAGCACCCGGTGCGCCAGCGCGTGCCGGAGCTGGGCCGCGCCCAGCGCGTACGGCACGTTCCGGCCCATGACCTGCTCCACGGCCTCGCGCGCCTCGTAGGCCGGGACCCGCCACCGGAACGAGCCGCGCGGCAGCACGAGGGTCTCCTCCGGGGCCGCGACGTGCGACCAGACGGCGCGGCGCAGCACCTCGGCGAGCCGCCCGTCCCCCTTGAGGGTCGCGACGTCGGCGGCGTCCGTGGCGCGGACCGGGGCGTGGCCGCTCACGATCTCCTCGATGGTCGCCTGCGTCGCGTGGATCTCGCCCAGGGCGGGCAGCACGTCGCGGATGTACCGCAGGAAGCTCTTGTTCGGCCCGACGACGAGCACGCCGCGGCGGGTGAGCTGGTCGCGGTGCGCGTACAGGAGGTACGCCGCGCGGTGCAGGCCCACCGCCGTCTTTCCCGTACCCGGCGCGCCCTGGACCACGAGCGTGCGTTCGAGCGGCATGCGGACGATGACGTCCTGCTCGGGCTGGATCGTCGCGACGATGTCGCGCATGGGGCCGGAGCGCGGGCGCTCGATCTCGGCCTCGAGGATCTCGGAGTGCGTCGCGACGCCGTCGCCCTGCGCCCCCAGATCGGCGCGGGTCAGGGACTCGTCCTCGAACGCCGTCAGGTGGCCGCGCGCGAACCCGTACCGGCGCCGCGCCGTGATGCCCATCGGCTCCTTGGCCGTGGCGCGGTAGAACGGCGTGCTCACCGGGGCGCGCCAGTCCACGACCATCGGCTCGCCGTCCGGGTCCGACACGTGGCGGCGTCCGATGTGGAAGGTCTCGCCGGCCGCGAGGTCGATGCGGCCGAAGAACAGCGGGATCTCCGGGTCGTCGGTGAGCTGCTCCATCCGGCGCGCGAGCGTGGCCTCCAGGACCTCGGCGCTCACCCAGTCGCCCGCGTAGCTGCCGTCGAGCGCGGCGACCTTGTCGCGCATCCGGCCGAGCTGTGAGCGGGCCTCGGCAAGGAACTCCCGCTCCGTGGCGAGCTCGGACGCATCGGCGGGCATGGCAGGTCCTCCAGGGGTGTGAGCGGGGTGCGTGAGCGGGGCGCGTGAGCAGGGCCTGTGCGGCTGTTCGTCGCGCGCGGCGCTCGTGCGAACGGCCGCGTGAGTCTAGTGCCCGGGACCTGAACGTGGCGGCATATTTTCTTGACCAGGTCGGTAGCTCGGCCGGTCAGGAACCATATGTCCTTCGAGTCCGTTTCCACTGTCGCGCCAACCTGCCCCACGGTACGGTCGGTGCACCGCCCGGCCTAACGAGGAGCCTCAGTGTCGTCCGACGAGCTGCCCCAGGAGTTCCAGATCGACGTGCCCGACGAGATGGAGACCGGCGTCCCCGCCGACTTCGCCTCGGTGTGGCACACGCCGACGTCGTTCATCCTGGACTTCATCGCCGTGAAGCAGCCGCCGAGCCCGGTCTCGGACCCGGAGTCGGGCGAGGTCACGTCG
Source organism: Promicromonospora sp. NPDC110617 (assembly GCF_055598465.1). Taxonomy (NCBI): domain Bacteria; kingdom Bacillati; phylum Actinomycetota; class Actinomycetes; order Micrococcales; family Promicromonosporaceae; genus Promicromonospora; species Promicromonospora sp. NPDC110617. The sequence continues at coordinate 716,470 of NZ_JBVKBM010000002.1, read as the reverse complement.
ATCACCGTGCCGGGCCGGGTGGTTTCGCGCGTGCGCATTCCTCCGCAGCAGGTGTTCGAGCTCGCCAAGGCACTCACCATGCAGCTCGATGCATGGGAGAAGGAAAGCGCACCGAACGTTCGCAATCCCGGTGCCTCCGAAGGCCCTGACGGCCCCAATCGGTCGTCGGAGAATTGATTCCGGTGAATTTTTTTCTTGGACGTATGTCCAACTCGGTATCTTTATGTCCGATCTGACCGGGAGTCTTGTGCTAGTTTGCCCGGAGAAATACTGGGTTATACCAGTGCGGTCTTGGAAATGTAACCCTTCCAGGCTGTTCCACTTGCGATCTTCACGGATGTAGGCTGCCCGTGATCGCGACGAAGGCGTTGCAATCTCCCAGAGTTGCCCGGGGGGTCGGGTGACCCGTTCCGGCGGCCATGTCGGGGAGCAATGAACAGGGGCGATGCAAGTGAGCAACACCGAATTCGACAACAGGGGGCGCACGGGCGGGATCCTGTTCGAGGAACAGGCTCGCACGAGCGTCGTGAGCATGTGGGGAGAGATCGATGTCTCTTTGCGCGGTGAGTCGAGTGCTGCCATAGCCAATGCCCTCGAGCGGGCCAAGGCGGTGGTCATCGACACGTCCAAGGTGACGTTCATGGACTCGACCGGCGTCGCGTTCCTCATGCAGATGTACACCTACGGGACGCAGGAGGGCCTGACCGTCAGCCTTCCGGAGCCGCCGCCGGTGGTCCGGAACGTCATCGAGATGCTCGGGGTCGACGCGCTCTTCGCGCACCCCGCGCACCGCGGCGCGGCGCGCGAGGCCTGACCGCGCCCGGCCCGGGGGCCGGACGCCCGCCTCAGCGTCCGGCGGCCAGGGCAGCGGCCCCGACGATGCCGGCCGCGTTGCGCAGCTGCGCCGGGACGATCGGCGCCCGCAGGTGCAGGTGCGGCAGGTACTTCTCGTGGTGCTTGCTCACGCCGCCCCCCACGACGATGAGGTCGGGGGAGATCAGGTCCTCGACCACCCCGAAGTACCGCTGCAGTCGCTCGGCCCAGTCCTCCCAGGACAGGTCCTCGCGCTCCCGCGCGGAGTCGGCCGCGCGCGACTCGGCGTCGTGCCCGTCGATCTCCAGGTGGCCCAGCTCGGTGTTGGGCACGAGGACGCCGTCGACCACGAGCGCCGACCCGATCCCCGTGCCGAGCGTCGCCACCAGCACCACGCCGTCCGCGTCGCGCGCGGCGCCGTAGCGCACCTCGCCCACGCCCGCCGCGTCGGCGTCGTTCACCGCGACGACGTGGCGCCCGGTGACGCGCTGCACGAGCGCCGGCAGGTCGACGCCGGTCCAGGACTGGTCGAGGTTCGCCATGGAGCGCACCACACCGTGCTGCATCGGGGCGGGGAAGGCGACGCCGATGGGGACGTCGTCGGGCAGGTGGTACGTGTCGACGAGCTCCGCGAGCACGTCCGCCACGGCCTGCGGGGTGGACGGTTGGGGCGTGGGGATGCGGGTCCGCTTCTCCGCGTACTCGCCTGCCGTGAGATCGACGGGCGCACCCTTGATCCCCGAACCTCCGATGTCGATGCCGAACGCCAGGTCGCTCATGTCAGGATCGTCTCATGAGCACCGACGAGCAGTACTGGTACAACACCGAGACCAAGGCGGTCGAAGTGGGTCGCCGTTCGGCCTGGTCGCACCTCATGGGCCCGTACAGCACCCGCGCGGAGGCCGAGCGGGCGCTGGAGAGTGCCAGGTCGCGCAACGAGTCCTGGGACAAGGAGGACGAGGACTGGCGCAAGAACTAGCGCCCGCCGCCGCCGTGTCAGACGTACAGGTCACCCGGGTGATCTGTACGTCTGACCCGTGCGGCTACTTCTCGAACGAGTGCGCCTCGTCCGGGAACGAGGCGTCCTTGACCTCGGAGACGTAGTCCTCCGCGGCCTGCTGGAGCGCCGCGCCGAGCTCGGCGTAGCGCCGGGCGAACCTCGGCGACCAGTCCGTCATCCCGGCCATGTCCGTCCACACGAGCACCTGGCCGTCGCAGTGCGGCCCGGCACCGATGCCGATGGTCGGGATGCGCACGATCTCCGTGATCCGCGCGGCGACGTCGGTGGGCACCATCTCCAGCACGACGGCGACGGCGCCGGCCTCCTCGACCGCCTTCGCGTCGTCGGCCAGGCGCTCGACGGCGTCGTCCCCCCGGCCCTGCACGCGCGGCCCGCCCAGCAGGTTCTCCGACTGCGGCGTGTAGCCGAGGTGCGCGACGACGGGTATCCCGGCGTCGGTGAGCGCCCGGATCTGCGGGGCGGACCGGACGCCGCCCTCCAGCTTGACGGCGTCGGCGCCGGTCTCCTTGAAGATCCGCACCGACGTCTCCAGCGCCTGCTGCGGCCCGGCCTCGTACGAGCCGAACGGCAGGTCGATCACCACGAACGCGCGCTTCGTGGCCCGCGCGACGGCGCGCGCGGCCGGGATCATGTCGTCCACGGTCACGGGGATCGTGCTGGTGTGCCCGTGCATGACGTTCCCGATGGAGTCGCCCACCAGCAGGATGTCCATGCCGGCCGCGTCGAAGATCGCGGCGGTCACCGCGTCGTACGCGGTGAGCATCGCGAGCTTCTCACCCTTGGCCTTGGCCTCAGCCAGATGGTGCACGCGGACCCTCTTGGGACCCTGAGTGGGTGAGGTGTGGGCGGACATGGTCCTCCTGTGGTTCGAACGGCCTCGGTGCCGCTGGAAAGCCTACGACCGGTCGTCCATGCTCGGTACACGCACCTGTAACAGGTTTAGTGCAAGATGGGCCCATGGACAGGCAGCAGGAGTTCGTGCTCCGCACGGTCGAGGAGCGCGACATCCGCTTCATCCGGCTTTGGTTCACCGATGTGCTCGGCGTGCTGAAGTCGGTAGCTGTGGCACCCGCCGAGCTCGAGTCGGCGTTCAGCGAGGGCATCGGCTTCGACGGCAGCGCCATCGAGGGGCTCACCCGGGTCTTCGAGGCCGACATGGTCGCCAAGCCGGACCCGACCACCTTCCAGGTGCTCCCGTGGCGCGGCGAGCGGCACGGTACGGGCCGCATGTTCTGCGACATCCTGACGCCGGACGGGCAGCCGTCGCTGGCGGACTCGCGCAACGTGCTCAAGCGCACCCTCGCCAAGGCGAGCGACCGCGGGTTCACCTTCTACACGCACCCCGAGGTCGAGTTCTACCTGTTCAACCAGCTCACCAAGGCTGACCCGAAGCTCGAGCCGGTCGACCAGGGCGGGTACTTCGACCACCTGGCCCGGGGATCGACGCACGACTTCCGCCGTGCCGCGATCACGATGCTCGAGTCCATGGGCATCTCGGTCGAGTTCTCGCACCACGAGGCCGGCCCCGGCCAGAACGAGATCGACCTGCGGTACGCCGACGCGCTGACCACCGCGGACAACCTCATGACGTTCCGCACCGTGGTGAAGGAGGTGGCGCTCGAGCAGGGCGTGTTCGCGTCCTTCATGCCCAAGCCGCTGGCCGACCAGCCCGGCTCCGGCATGCACACGCACGTCTCGCTGTTCGAGGACGACCGCAACGCGTTCTACGAGCCCGGCGCCCAGTTCGAGCTGTCCAAGACGGCGCGCCAGTTCATCGCGGGCCTCATGGTGCACGCGGGTGAGATCACCGCGGTCACCAACCAGTACGTCAACAGCTACAAGCGGCTCTGGGGCGGGCAGGAGGCCCCGAGCTACGTGAGCTGGGGCCACAACAACCGCTCCGCGCTGGTCCGCGTGCCGATGTACAAGCCGGGCAAGGGCAACTCCGCGCGCATCGAGTACCGCGCGCTGGACTCCGCCGCCAACCCGTACCTCGCATTCGCCGTGATCCTCGCGGCCGGCCTCAAGGGCATCGAGGAGGGTTACGACCTCCTGGACCACACCGAGGACGACGTCTGGGAGCTGACGGCGGCCGAGCGCCGCGCGCTGGGCATCGCGCCGCTGCCGCGCGACCTCGACGAGGCCATCCAGTTCATGGAGAAGTCCGAGCTCGTGGCCGAGACCCTCGGCGAGCACGTCTTCGACTACTTCCTGCGCAACAAGCGCGAGGAGTGGGAGGCGTACAGCGCCCAGGTGACGCCGTTCGAGCTCAAGCGGTTCCTGCAGCTCTGACTCTCCAGCAGCTCTGACAGGGGTGCTGCACCCCCCGCCCGCGTCGTAGGGTCGGGGGGTGCAGAGCCGCCGACCCGAGACCCTGACGACCCACCTGATCCGGGCCGGGTTCGCCGACCTCACCCGGTCCGCCGCGCTGTGGCGCGACCCCGACCTGGTCGCCGTCCTGGACAGCGGCCCCCAGGGCAACGGGGCGGGCCACGCGGCCGGCCCCGACCGCGGTGCGGTCGTCCTGGAGCCCGCCGGCGTGGCGCTCCTGCGCTCGCTCGCGGGCGTCGCCGATCCCGACCTGGCGCTGCTGCAGCTCGTCCGGCTCGCGGCAGCCGCCCCGGACCGGCTGCGCCCGGTCCTCGCGGCCTTCGGCCCGACCGCCGCCCCGGACAACGGCGGCGGCTCCAACGGCGGCTCCACCAACGGCGGCGGCTCCAACGGCGGCAACGGCGGCACGGACAACGGGTCCGACGACGACGCACCCCGCCCGACCGCCGTCGACCGGCTGCTGCGCGTGCTGGGCTCGTCCTCGGCGCTCGGCGACGAGCTCGTCCGCCACCCCGCGCTGCTCGACCTGATCCGCGACCTCGCCCCGGGCACCGGCGTCCCCGCCGAGGCCGTCCGCGCCGAGCTGCTGCGCGCCGTCGACGCCGACCAGGACTCCACCGAGCCCGTCGCGGGCACCCACGCCCAGCCGGGGCAGACGGCGCCGGACGAGGGCGCCTCGCCGTCGTACACCGACCGGCTGCGCCGCGCCTACCGCGCCCGCCTGCTGCGGATCGCGGCCACGGACGTCACCGCGCCCGAGCCGACGGCGGTGCTGCCCGCGGTCGCGGCGGCGCTCGCGGACCTGGCGGCCGCCGCGCTGGAGGGCGCGCTGGCCGTGGCGCGCTCCGAGGAGGAGGACCACGCGGCCGGCGTCCGCCTGGCTGTGCTCGGCATGGGCAAGACCGGCGGCCGGGAGCTGAACTACATCTCGGACGTGGACGTCATCTACGTGGCCGAGCCGGGCGTGCTGCCCGACGGCGCGCCCGCGTGCGACGAGGACCACGCCCTGCGGGTCGCCACGCGGCTGGCGGGCCGCCTGGCGCAGGTGTGCTCGGGCGCGTCGGCGGAGCCCGCGCTGTGGCAGGTCGACGCGGCACTGCGGCCGGAGGGCAAGCAGGGGCCGCTCGTGCGCACCCTGGCCAGCCACGTCGCGTACTACGAGCGGTGGGCCGTGACGTGGGAGTTCCAGGCGCTGCTCAAGGCGCGTCCGGTGGCGGGCGACCTGGCGCTGGGGGAGGAGTACACGGCCGCCGTCGGGCCGCTGGTGTGGCAGGCCGTGGAGCGGCCCAACTTCGTCGAGGACGCCCGCGCGATGCGCAAGCGCGTCGAGGGCAACGTGCCGGTGGCGGAGGCCGACCGGCAGATCAAGCTCGGCAAGGGTGGCCTGCGCGACGTCGAGTTCACCGTGCAGCTCCTGCAGCTCGTGCACGGGCGCGCGGACGAGGACATCCGCTCGAGGACCACGCTCGACGCGCTGGCGGCCCTGTCCCGGGGCGGTTATGTGGGGCGCGAGCACGCCCGCCGGATGGGCGAGTGCTACCGGTTCCTGCGGGCGCTGGAGCACCGGATCCAGCTCTTCCGCCTGCGCCGCACCCACCTCATGCCGACCGCGGAGGCGGAGCTGCGACGGCTGGCCCGCGGGCTGGGGCAGGGCGGCGCGGACGACCTGGTCAAGACCTGGCGGTCCGTGCGGCGCGAGGTGCGCGACCTGCACGAGGCCGTCTACTACCGGCCGCTGCTGCCGGCCACGGCGCTGCTGTCCACGAGCGAGGCGTCGCTCGCGCCGCGGGCGGCGATGGCCCGGTTCGCGGCGATCGGATACCGCGACCCGGCCGGCGCGATGCGCCACGTCCAGGCCCTGACCGACGGCGTCTCGCGGCGCGCGGCGATCCAGCGCCAGCTCCTGCCGGTGCTGCTCGGCTGGTTCGCCGAGGGCGCCGACCCGGACGAGGGGCTGCTCGCGTTCCGCAAGCTGTCGGACACCCTGGGCTCCACCCACTGGTACCTGCGGCTGCTGCGCGATTCCGCGGAGGCGGCGTCCCACCTGGCCCAGGTGCTGTCCTCGTCGCGCTATCTCGCGGAAGCGATCGGCAGGTCGCCCGAGTCGGTGCGCTGGCTGGCGCAGTCCGACTCGCTGGCACCCCGGGGCGCGCGGCGGCTGGCCGCGGAGGCGGATGCGCTGCTCGGTCGGGCGCAGGAGGTGGACGCGGCCACGGTCGCGCTGCGCGCGCTGCGCCGCCGCGAGCTGGCTCGCACGGGCGTCGCCGAGGTGCTGGGCGAGCTCGGGCCGGTCGACGCCGCGCGGGCCATCTCGGACGCCGCCGACGTCGTCCTGGCGGGTGGGCTGCGCATCGCGGAGCACGAGGCGCGCGGCGAGCGGAACATCGCGCGCGGGGACGAGCCTGCCCGGCTGCTCATCGTCGCGATGGGCCGGCTCGGCGGCCAGGAGATGGGGTACGGCTCCGACGCCGACATCATGTTCGTCTACGAGGCGGTGGGCGGCGCCGGCGACAAGGAGGCCAACGACTACGCCCTGACGGTCGCGAAGGGCATGCGGCGGATCCTCACCGCCGTCGGGCCGGAGCCGGGCCTGCCCGTGGACGCCGACCTGCGGCCCGAGGGCCGCAGCGGGCCCCTGGTGCGCTCCTTCGACTCCTACGTGGAGTACTACGGCCGCTGGTCCTCGCCCTGGGAGGCGCAGGCGCTGCTGCGGGCGCGCGCCCTGTCGGGCACGCTCAGCGTGGTCGCGGCGGGTGGCCCGGACGAGGGCGCCGTGGCGGCCTCACTGTCCGACGGCGGGGGCGAGCTGCCGGACGGCGGGAGCGAGCTCGACCTGGGACCTGGCGCCGAGGGTGGCCGGTCGCTGGGTGCGCGGTTCACGGAGCTCGTCGACCCCCTGCGCTACCCGGAGGGCGGGCTGGACGCCGCGGTGCTGCGCGAGGTGCGGCGCATCAAGGCGCGCGTCGAGTCGGAGCGCCTGCCGCGCGGGGCCGACCCGGCGCGACACCTGAAGCTGGGCCGGGGCGGGGTCTCCGACGTCGAGTGGACCGTCCAGCTCCTGCAGCTCCAGCACGCGTACGAGGTGCCGGGCCTGCGGACCACGGGGACCGTCTCGGCGCTCCAGGCCGCGAACGAGGCCGGTCTGCTGACCGACGACGATGCCGAGGTGCTGCTGGAGGCCTGGGTGCTCGCGTCGCGGCTGCGGTCGGCGATCGTGCTGTGGTCCGGACGGACGACGGGCGCCGGCGTCGACATGCTGCCGCACGACAGCCACGCCCTGACCGGCATCGCCCGGCTGCTCGGCGACGTCGGCACGGGCCCGGAGCTGGAGGAGCTGTACCTGCGGCTGGCCCGGCGGGCGCGCGCCGTGATGGAGCGCATCTTCTACGGCGCGGAGTAGCTCCCGGACCGGCGGTTGGTCACGGGGCGGGCGGCGTCGGTCAGGCCGTCAGGCCCGCGCGGGTCGCGACCTCCTTGGCGACCTCGGCCGGTTGCAGGCTCGTCGTGTCGACCACCTGGGTGCGCGCGGTGAGCCAGGGCAGGGCCGCGCGGTAGTCGGCGGCCCGGTGGCGGCGCCAGCCCGCGCCGTCGTCGTCGATCTTGATCTCCTCGATGAAGGAGCTCGTGACCGTGTCGCCGGCGATGCGGCGCTCGTGCTCGTCGGGGGTGCAGTCCAGGGTGAACGCCGTGAGCTCGACCCCGGCGGCCGCGAGACCCGAGGTGATCTCGTCCCAGTACTGCTCCACGACCACGGTCTGCGGGGCGATGACGGTGCGTCCGGTGTAGCGGTCCAGCGACGTCAGCGCCGCCACGACCAGCTCGCGCCACGGCCGCCAGTCCTGGAAGTCGCTCACCGGTTCGATGCCCGACAGCGTGGGGACGATCGGCGGGCCCATCGACTCCGGGTCGAACACCACCGCCTCCGGCAGGAGGGCGTCGAGCTCCGCCGCCGTCGTGGTCTTGCCTCCGCCAAAGGGTCCGTTCAGCCACACGATCATCCGGGCAGGCTAGCGCGGCTCCGCCGGCCGTGGCGGCCGCCGCCCCGGTGTTGACCACAGCAGCTGCTGCCACGACAGGGCCCCTCCTGGCAGCAGCTGCTGTGCTCAACGCCCTGGTGACCGGGATAAAGGGCGGGACCCGGGAGCGGGTGGTCGTTAGCGTGGCGGCGTGGCCGCTCCTCTTCCGTTCCGACCGATCCCGCTGGAGCTCGACGACGTCCGGTACGAGCTCGGGCCTGACTCGCTACGGCGGGCTGACGTCCCGCCGGGCGTCACCGTCGAGCTGCTCCTCGACGACAGCGCCGTCTACCCCGGCACGACCCGCCGCGTGTGGATCCACGCGCCCGCCGGCGTCGGCTCGGCCGCCGTCGACCCCGCGGCCGTCGACCCCGCAGCCGTCGACCCCGCAGCCGTCGAGCCTGCTGAAGTTGCCGGACCCGCCGCGCCCGTCGGGCTCGTCGTGCTCCAGGACGGCTGGTGGTACCTCGACCCCGACGGCGACGTCCGCGGCGGCATCGTGCTGGACAACCTGGTGCACGACGGCGCGATCCCGCCGACCATCGGCGTCTTCGTCGACCCGGGCGTCTTCCCCGACCGCGCGGATCCCGCCGAGCGCAAGAACCGCAACACCGAGTACGACGCCGCCGACGACCGCTACGTCACGTTCCTGCTGACCGAGGTGATCCCCGAGGTCCGCCGCCGGTATGCGGTGACCGACGACCCGGACCACTGGGCCGTCGTGGGCGGCAGCAGCGGCGGGAACTGCGCGTTCACCGTCGCCTGGCACCGCCCGGACCGGTTCCGCCGCGTCGTTGCCTTCCTGTCGAGCTTCGCCCAGATGCCCGGCGGCAACCCCTACCCCGCCGCGCTCGCCGAGGAGCCGCGCAAACCGCTGCGGATCTTCCTCCAGGCCGGGCACCGCGACCTCGGCTGGAACCGGCCCGAGCGGAACTGGCTCGCCGAGAACCTGCGGGTCGCCGCGGCGCTCGCGGAAGCCGGCTACGACGTCCGGCTCGTGCTCGGCGACGGCGGCCACAACCCGAACCACGCCGGGGTGCTGCTGCCCGACGCGCTGCGCTGGGCCTGGCGGGACGCGCCGCCGTCCGCCCGGGCTGCCGTCTCGCTGCCCGCCCGAACGACCGCCTCGTCGTCCGACCCGAACATCGCCCAGACCACCGACTCGACCACCGGAGGAGCGCGCCCATGACCCGACCGGAGCCCCTGCCCGGCTGCCTCGTCCTCACGGGCACGCCCGGCGCCGGCAAGACGACCGTCTCCCAGCTCGTCGCCGAGCGGCTGCCGCGGGCCGCCCGGGTGGACGGCGACGTGTTCGGCCTGATGCTGGTCAGCGGCCGCGCGAACATGATCGACGACCAGGGTCGCTGGAACCCCGGGCCCGACGGCCTGACGCAGCTGCGGCTGCGCGCCACGGCCGCCTGCTCCACGGCGGACGACTTCGCGGAGGCCGGGTTCACGCCGGTGCTCGACACCGTCGTCGAGACGCGGGCGGAGCTGGGCTACCTCCACGGCCGGCTGCGGGCGCGGCCCCTGATGCTGGTGGTGCTGTGCCCGCCGCTGGAGGTGGCGCGGCACCGGAACGCGACGCGGGCACCCGAGACGCGCGTGGACTACGACGTCGCGCCGCTGGCCCGGAACCAGGACCGGGAGCTGGGCGACCTGGGCTGGTGGCTCGACTCCGGCGACCAGACGCCGGAGCAGACCGCCGACCTGATCGTCGCCGAGGCCGCGCGACGGGCTGTGGTGACCGAGGCGGACGTGGCGCGGCCGCGGCGCGGTGCCGACTGGCCGGGCTTCACAGCCGGCCTCGAATAAACCGTTGCCCCGACCCCGGCCAGGAGGGCAGGGTCGGGGCAACCCGAGAGATTGGAACACCGATGACAGCTGTCACGCCCCGTGCCCTGACCCACCTGACCACGGACGTGACTGCATTTGTCGTACCTCAACCTCGGGATCGTCGCTCATGTCGACGCCGGTAAGACCAGCCTGACCGAACGCCTGCTGTACCACGCGGGCGTGATCGACCGCCTCGGCTCCGTCGACGGCGGCGACACCCTGACCGACTCGCTCGCGCTGGAGCGCGAGCGGGGGATCACCATCCGCGCGTCCGTGGCGTCCTTCCCCGCGGGGGACGTCGCCGTCAACGTGCTGGACACGCCGGGCCACCCCGACTTCATCGCGGAGGTGGATCGCAGCCTCGCCGTGCTCGACGGCGTGGTCCTCGTGCTGTCCGCGGTCGAGGGCGTGCAGGCGCAGACGCTCGTGCTGATGCGCGCCCTGCAGCGGATGCGGCTGCCCGTGATCGTGTTCGTGAACAAGGTCGACCGGCGCGGCGCGCGTCCGGAGGCCGTGGTCGACGCCGTCGTGCGCCGCCTCAGCCCCGACGTCCTGCCGGTGCAGCGGGTGCTGGATGCCGGCACGCCCGCCGCCCGGGTGGAGCCCTTGCCCGACGACGGCCTGCGTGCCTGGCTCGCGGGGGAGTCCCGGCGGGGTGCCGCGCACCCCGTGCTGTTCGGGTCGGCGGTGACCGGCGTCGGCGTACCGGAGCTGGCCGCCGCGCTGGGTACGTACCTGCCCGTGGTCGCGGACGGCGGGGGACCGGCGGAGATCGAGGACGCGCCGTCCGGAGTCGTCTTCGCGATCGACCGGGAGAGCGGCCGTAAGCGGGCGTTCGTCCGGATGCGGTCGGGCGCTCTGCGGGTCCGCGACCGGATCGACCTGGGGCACGGGAAGTCCGAGCGGGTCACCGGGCTGCGCGTCGCGCACCGCGGCACGCTCGAACCGCGCTCGACGGCGCGGCCCGGCCAGATCGCCGTCGTGCACGGGCTGGCGACGGCGCGCGTCGGCGACGTCGTCGGGCCGCAGCGGCCCGGGGACGAGCGGGCGAGCCAGTTCCCGCCGCCCTCGTACGAGACCGTGGTGGACGCCTCGCCCGGCGAACGCGGGCGGCTGTACGCGGCGCTGTCCGAGCTGGCGGAGCAGGACCCGCTGATCAGGGTGCGGCGCCGCGACGAGGAGATCACGGTGTCGCTGTACGGCGAGGTCCAGCGGGAGGTGCTGGCCGCGATCCTGCAGCGGGAGTACCGGGTCGACGCGCGGTTCGGCGAGGTGCGGACGGCGCGCACGGAGCGGCTGGTCGGCACGGGGCACGCGCTGGAGGTCAAGAAGCAGGACGGCAACGAGTTCCACGCCACGATCGGGCTGAGGCTCGAGCCCGTGGCCCCGGGGAGCGGCGTGACGTTCGAGCTGGAGTGCGAGCGCGGGTCGATGCCGCCCGCGTTCTTCGAGGCGACCGAGGACACGGTGCGCCGTTCGCTCACGCGCGGACCGCTGCGATTCCCGGTGCCCGACGCGCGGGTGGTGATGACTCACTCGGGCTACTCGCCCCGGCAGAGCCACATGCACCAGAAGTTCAACAAGGCGATGTCCAGCACGGGGGCCGACTTCCGCGGGCTGGCTCCGCGTGTGCTCGCCACCGCCCTGCGCCGGGCGCGGACGGTGGTGTGCGAGCCGGTGCACCGGTTCGTGATCGAGCTGCCGGAGGACACCGTCGGACCCGTGGCCTCGCTGGTGGGCCGGCTGGGCGGGGTGCCGTTCGAGTCGCGCGTCGGGAACGGGGGCATCGTCGTCATGCGCGGCGAGCTCCCTGCTTCCGGTGTGGCGGCGCTCCAGCGGGACCTGCCGGGCCTGACCCACGGGGAGGGCATGTGCCGCACGGAGCACGACCGGTTCGAGCCGGTGCGGGAGGGGGCGCGCGAGGCGGCGCGGGCCCAGTGACCATGCGGTTGCTGCCAGGACCGACCTGGTCCTGGCAGCAGCTGCATGGTCAGCGGCGAGGGGACCACGCCCGGTACTCCGGGCGTGGGCGTCCGAACGCGAGTCCGTTCTCGTCGAGGGCGTTGTAGACGAGCACTCGACCGTTCTCGAGTGCGACGCCGACGGCGACCATGCCGTTCGCCAGGTCAGATCCTGATACCCGCCACTCCAGAAGCTCACCTGCGACAACTCGTCGCCCGTGCAGCCGCTGCAGGCCGGGGATCGCGTCATCTCGCCAGACGAGTTCGCTCTCAGGCCAGGTCACAGGGCGCAGAGCATCGATCGTGTTCCAGGTGATCGAGAGCTCGTCGAACTTGTTGTGCTGGATCTCCAACTGTTCGGCTCCGAAGTCGAGCACCACCGGCGCGTCGGCGAACCAGGAGTCGTCCTCGACGTCCCAGAGCACCCAGGCATGCGCGAGGGTACGGCCGAAGAGCGAACTCAGGCGTGCGCCGTGCGTCGCGGCGAACGTGCCGATCCCACGCTGATACACCGGCTCGTAGTCCTCGATCCCGAAGTACCTGTCCCACGGCGATGCGTCGTCTCGTTGTATGGAGCTGGGAGCTCCGCCATGTTGTTCGGCGCGATCCATGCGCCAGAGCCTAGGGGCGCGGCGGACTGACCGAGGGAAGTCAATCCCTCGACGCACGCTGGGCGAGTGCCCGGTCGAGGCTGACTTCCGGTCACGCGCACAGCGAAGGCTGTCTGCCGCGCGTCCGGCCTGGTAGCCTCCCTCCGATGATGACCTTCACGATCACCAGATTGGGGGTCCGGTACACCGAAGGTGAGTGCTGATGCACTCATCGAGGTCGACCGAGAACCTCCGGCTCCTCTCCTGGCAGCGGGTACGTGAGTACGCCGTACCGCCGCCGATGATCGAGATCTCCACGGCCCGCCGTCAGGTGGGCGACTGGTCGGGCGCTTGTGCCGCGGCACACGTCGACGTCGATCTGGATCTCCGTGCCCTTCGACGTCGTCACGGCGCTGAATTCACTGCCGCCGTCCGGGCGGACCTTCGTCACCTCGCACCCGACCTGCTGCGTTGGCACATGCCGCGAGTGCTGCCCGACGGCCTGCTCCGGCCCGCTACCAGCTGCACGCTCGCCCGGTACCACCTGCCCGACGGCGGCACCGGGCACCTGGTGGTCCGGACGCCGCCCGCGTGGGCGGCCGGGCCGCAACGGATGAGCCTGGCATGGTGGGACGCCGCCGACGCGGCGGCGCCGCATCCCGACCGGCGATTCCGGCTCGACCTGCACCGGCACCTCTGGGATGCGCGGCGCAGCGACGAGCTCGCCGAACGAGCCGGGCGAGCGCCGGACGCCACAACCCCGGTCAGGCCCGACCCGGCCGTGGCTACGCCGTCGGACTGGGCGGTGACCCGGTGGGCGACTGAAGCCACACTCCTCGTCGAGTCGGACGGCGTGCCTGATAGCGGCGTCGTGGTACATCTGGGCGCGAGGCGCTTGGTCCTCCGCCGGGACCACGACGGAACCCCGCGGCCGCCGACGCCCGAAGACCTGGCGGACCTTCTCGACGAGGGCCGGCTCTCCGGAACGCCCCGGGCCAGACGACGTCGGGTCCCCGGCGTCGCGGTGCTCCCGAACGCCGCGACCTGGGTGCCACCCGACATCCTGCTCCTGCGGTCTGGGTTGATCGCGCCCGGCGACCTGCACCCGCTCGTCGCCCATGCGCTGGCTCCCGGAAGCATCCGCAGCCGGCGCCCCCAGCCGGCGCCGGGCACACGACAGGTCGAGTGCCGCGGCGCGCTGCACCGACTGGCGGTCGTCGACGGCGTCCTCACCGCCCTCGACCACCCTCCCGACGAGGTCCGGCGCGAGGAGCTGTTGGCGCGGCTCGGCGGCACGCCGCTGCCCTGCCTTCACGTCATCGACCAGCTGCACCGTGCGCCGACGGCGCTCGCGGACGTGCGCGCACGACTCGACCACGGCGACGTCGAATCCGCCCTGGCCGTCGTCGAGAACCTCCTGGGTGCCGAGGCAGTGCTCCGGGCCGGCGACCTCCAGGACGAGCTGGCCGCGGTTGCGGCCGGACGAGTCGCGTACGGCGCATACCGGGCGGGCCTTCTGCCGCTGTTGCTCGACATCGACCCCGAGGTTCCGCCCGATCCGTATGCCCGCTCCGACCGAGACTTCCGTGCGTCCGTCGTGGCTTCCTCCACACCCCGCCGTCGGCGCAACCGGCACACCCGCCGCCTTCTCGCGGCGTCCCACTGACCGACCCTGCCCCAGGCCGGACCTCTACCACTCACAGGTGACTCATGACTTCACAGCTCTCCGTTGCTTCCGACCTCCTGTCCCTGCTCACCGGCTCGACCACCGAACCACGGCCCGAACCACAGCTCACCGCACTCGCGCTGGCGGTGGCCGCCGACGTCCCCGTGCTCCTGTGGGGCGAACCGGGCATCGGCAAGACCTCGGCGATCACGCAGCTCGCCGACTCCCTGGCTCTGCCCCTGACTACCGTCATCGCGAGCGTGCACGAGCCGTCCGACTTCAACGGCCTCCCGGTCATCGGTGACGACCCGGCGCGTCTCGGCGTGCCGATGGCTCCGCCGGGCTGGGCGGTCCGCCTGGCCGACGCCGGTCGGGGGCTGCTCTTCCTCGACGAGCTGTCGACGGCCCCGCCTGCCGTACAGGCGGCCCTCCTGCGGGTCGTCCTGGAACGCCAGGTCGGGGCGCTTCGGCTACCCGACGGCGTCCGCATCGTGGCCGCGGCGAACCCGCGAGGCTCGGCCGCCGACGGCTGGGAGTTGAGTGCTCCCCTGGCCAACCGGTTCGTCCACCTGCCCTGGCGGCACGACCCCGACGTCGTCGTCCGCGGGCTGAGGGGGACCTGGCCGAGCGCTGTGCTGCCCCGGCTGGACGCGGAGAACCTGCCCGATGCCGTGGCCTTCGCCCGTCGAGCAGTGGGCACCTTCCTGGAGGCGCGGCCCGCGCTCATGCACCAGCTGCCGACCACCGAGACTCGTCGCGGCGGCGCCTGGCCGTCGCCGCGCAGCTGGGAGACGGCGCTGCGTCTCATCGCGTTCGCCACGGCAGCGGACGTGGACCGCGACGTTCTCTCGCTGCTGGTCAAGGGCGCCGTGGGGGACGGGCCGGGCTTCGAGCTGCTGGCGGCGATCGACCGGCTCGACCTGCCCGATCCGGAGACACTCCTCGCCGACCCTGCCTCGGCTGTCCTGCCCGAGCGGGGGGACCTGCGGCTGGCGGTCCTGGACGCCGTCGTGCTGGCGGTGAAGAAGCGGCCGGACGAGGGCCGGTGGACCGCGGCGTGGGAGGTGCTCGTCCGGGCGCTGGAGACCGGCGCGCCCGACCTGCTCGTCACGCCGGTCATGACGCTCTCGACGCTCCGCCGACCGGACTGGAACGTCCCCGCCGCGATCGAACGGCTCGCGGTGGCGGTACCCCTCGGCAAGCACGCCGGCCTGCTGCCCGTGAGCGCGTGACCACGAACATGGATACCGAGAAGCTGTATGCGGCCCGGCTCAGGGCCTGTCACCTGCGCCCTTATCTGGCGACCGCACTGTTCGCCCTGGAGGTGGTGCCGACCTCGACGGTGCCGACCATGGCCGTCGACAGGTACTGGCGCTGCTACGTCTCGCCGGCTTTCGTCGCCCGGACGCCGCTGGACGAGCTCGCCGGGGTGTGGGTGCACGAGGTCTCCCACCTGTTGCGTGACCACCACGGTCGCGGCAACCACCTTGTGGCGGCCCGGACGGGCTCCGAGGCGCGTGTCCGGCGGTTCCAGATCAACCTGGCCGCGGACTGCGAGATCAATGACGACATCGTCGACGATGACCTGCCCCTGCCGTCGGGTGCTGTCACTCCTGGCCGGCTGCATCTGAAGCCGGGCCTGCTCCTGGAGGAGTACGTCGACGACATCAGCCCTGGTCCCTTGACCGACCCGCACGCCTGGCACGACTGCGGTAGCGGCGCGGACGGGCAGGACCGGGCCTGGGACCTGGGGGAGGGAAGCTTCCAGGGCCTGTCCGAGTCGGAGCGTCAGGCTGTCCGGTTCCGCGTCGCGCGTGGGATCATCGGGGCACCCGGTGACGCGCCCGCGGGGTGGCAGCGCTGGGCCAACGAGGTCGTCCATCCGCCGCAGGCCTGGCGCGACCTGCTGGGCGCCGCCCTTCGCTCGGCGGTGACCAGCAGCGGCGTCGGCGACAACTACACCTACGGGCGTCCCGGTCGGAGGAGCGCGTCGCTGCCCGGGGTGATCCTGCCCAGCCTGCGCCGCAGGCCGCCGCGGGTCAGCGTGGTCATCGACACGTCCGGATCGGTGAGCGACGACGAGCTCGGCACCGCACTCCTGGAGGTCTCCGCGATCCTGAAGGCGGTGGGCGGACGGCGCGACCTGGTGACGGTGTTGTCGTGCGACGCGGCCGTGCACACGGTCGGTCGCCTCTGCGAGACGGAGGGCATGTCGCTCGTCGGCGGCGGGGGCACGGACCTGACGACGGGAATGACGGCAGCCCTTGGCCGTCACCCGAAGCCTGACGCGCTCGTGGTGCTGACCGACGGCCAGACGGCGTGGCCCTCCGCCAGGCCGTCGTGCCGGACCGTGGTGGGGCTGTTCCCCCGCCCCAGCGACTGGAGCGAGGACCATGACTACCAGCCCCCGTCGCCGCCGTCGTGGGCCCGGGTCGTGCGCATCGGCTGATCCGATGCCTGGCCCGTCCGGCCCTGGCAGCCCGGACATATTGACCATGCAGTTGCTGCCAGGCTCGGCCCGATCCTGGCAGCAACTGCATGGTCCGAAATGTCGGGCGTCATCGAACCCGTGGCATCGCGGACCGCGACGGCGGTGGCCGCTTTGACCGCGTTGACAAACATGTGCACCTCCTGGCGAACGGTCGCCCAGGAGCGCAGCGCCGTTGTCGTCGCGGCGAAGCAGGATCCGATCGTCCACAATCCGTCTCCGGTGTTGATGATCTGCACAGCGCCCGGAACGTCGTAGGTCATGGATTCGAACCTGAAATCGTCTGCCGGTTCGCCCCGGGTCACGGCCCAAAGGCCAAGGGCCCAGGCCAGCTCGGCCACGGGGAAGGACGGCTCGGCGAAGACCACGTGCTCGCCGTCCTGGATGGTGAGATCGGCCTCCACATCGACGAGCACCTCCGCGCGGGTCAGAGCAGCCAGTCCGGCCGACGCTGTCAGATGGTCGATACGACGGGATAGGTCGGGTGCACCAACGGGTCCGAAACGCAGGATCGGCAACGGCGTTTCCGCGGGGTGTTCCATCGGCGCCAGGCTCCTTCGTCGCAGGGCGCAGCGGGAGCTGCTCGGTCGGGATCATCTCAGAGCTGAGCACCTGATCGAGCAGGCGTGAGAACGCCGCAGTGCGAGCTCGGAACCAGGAGACTTCGAGATGCGGCGGCGCCGTACCCGACCCTGGGCGACCTGGATCCGCCCCGCTCACGCCACCCGCGCCACCCCCGCGGCCGGTGGCACCCGGGGCGCCCCGCCGCCGTCCGCCCGCGCCCGCAGGAACACCTTGATGACCTCCTCGATCACCAGCAGGCTCAGTGCCAGCGCGATGCAGATACCCCACTGCTGCCCGTCCAGCCCCGTGGTGCCGAAGATCCGTTCGAGCAGGTCGATCGCGGTGACCGCGATGATCGCCAGCAGTGCCAGGCCGTACCGCCGCAGCTGGGCGGCGCCCGGTATGGCGTCGCGGTCGAAGATCGTGCCGAGCTGGTCGCGGGACAGCAAGCCTGCGACCACGTGGAAGAGCGACAGCGTGGTGAGCAGCATGGTGGCCGCGACGATCGGGCCGCTCAGGCTCAAGCCGATCTGGTACGCCCAGAGCGACCCGGCCGTCATCACGGCACCCTGCACGCAGAGCCGGACCCACGCCGTCCGAGAGAGCACCGGCGCCCCGACCGGGCGCGGGGGCCGGTCCATCAGGCCCTTGGTCGGCCGGTCGAAGCCGAGCGCGATCGCGATCGGGATGTCGACGACCATGTTGAGCCACAGGATCTGCAGGGGGTTGAGCGGCGTGCCGGCCGCGATGTTCAGGATGCCGGCGAGCAGGAAGATCGCGATGTAGGCGACCAGCGTGGACATCTGGAAGCGCAGGTACTTCACGAGGTTGTCGTAGAGGCTGCGGCCGTAGGAGACGGCGCCCACGATGGTCGCGAAGTTGTCGTCCGTCAGGATCATCACCGCGGCCTCCTTCGAGACCTCGGTACCGGTGATGCCCATGGCGACGCCGATGTCGGCGGCCTTAAGCGCGGGCGCGTCGTTGACGCCGTCGCCCGTCATCGAGACTACGTTGCCCGAGCGCTTGAGGAGCTGCACGAGCCGGATCTTGTCCTCCGGCGCCACGCGCGCGATCACCCCGATGTCGTGGAGCTGGGCCAGCAGCTCGTCGTCGGTCAGGTCCGCGAACTCGTTGCCCGTCAGGGCGCGGCCCTCGATGCCGAGCTCCGTGGCGATCGCCGCGGCGGTGGTGGCGTGGTCGCCGGTGATCATCCGCACCCGGATCCCCGCGGAACGGCACTCGGCGATCGCCGCCTTCGCCTCCGGACGCGGTGGGTCCACGATGCCCACCATCGCGAGCAGCGTCAGGTCGGTGACCAGGGCGATCAGGTTCCGGCCGCTGACGCGCGCCGCCTCGAACGTCGCGGGGTCGACGTCCCGCTGGGCGACGACCATCACCCGCTCCCCGGAGTTCGCCATCCGGTCGTTCGCGTCGAGCGCCAGGCCGCGGTTCTGGTCGGTGATCGGCACCACGGCGCCGTCGGGCGACCGGTAGGCGGCGCCGCGGCCGATCAGCACGTCCGGCGCACCCTTGACGTAGCAGCGCACCACGGGACGTCCGGCGTCGTCGGCCATCTCGTGGAAGGTGGCCATGAACTTGTACTCCGAGTCGAACGGCACCTCGGCGACGCGCGGGAAGTCGCGGCGGGTCTCGTCGATGTCCAGGCCGCCCTTGGCGCCGAGCACGATCAGTGCGCCCTCGGTGGGGTCGCCGATCAGGTTCTCGCCGTCGAGCACGGCGTCCGCGCACAGGACCATGGGCAGCAGGTACGGGTCGAGATCGATGCGCGAGCCGCCCACGTGCCTGATCTCGCCGGCGGTGCCGTAGCCCTCGCCCGTGACGGTGAATGCGTTCTGCCCGGGGATCGCGAGCTCGCGTGCGGTCATCTTGTTCAGCGTGAGTGTGCCCGTCTTGTCCGAGCAGATGGCCGACGTCGAGCCGAGCGTCTCCACCGCGGGCAGCCGCTTGACGATCGCGTGACGGCGGGCGATCTCGCGCGTGCCCATGGACAGCAGGGCGGTCACGACGGCGGGCAGTCCGGTCGGGATCGCGGCCACCGCCAGCGCCACGCCGGTGATGAACAGCGTGTCGAACGACTCGCCCCGCACGAGCCCCAGCACCACCACGAAGACCAGGGCGACGGCCGCGATGGTCGCGATGATCTTGGACAGGCCGTCGAGCTGCTTCTGCAGCGGCGTCTTGTCCGTCTCGGTGCCGGCCAGCAGGTTCGCGATGTGCCCGATCTCGGTGTTCATACCCGTCGCGGTGACCACCATCTCGCCGCGGCCGCGGGTGACCGCGGTGTTCATGTAGGCCATGCAGGTGCGGTCGCCCAGCGGGACGTCGTCGCCCGCCACCGGGTCGGTCGACTTGCCGACCGGAAGGCTCTCCCCGGTGAGTGCGGCCTCCTCGATCTCCAGGGTGGCGGCCAGCGTGATCCGGCCGTCGGCGGGCACGCGGTTGCCCGCCTCCACCAGGACGACGTCGCCCGGCACCAGCTCCCCGGCGTCGACCTCGACGGCCTGCCCGTCGCGCCGCACCCGCGCGACCGTCTTCATCATCTTGGCCAGCGCGGCGACGCTCTGCTCGGCCTTGGCCTCCTGCCGCAGGCCGATGACGGCGTTGAACAGCGTCAGCCCGGCCAGCACCAGCGAGGTGCCGACGTCGCCGGTGACCAGGAGGTTCACCACCGCCGCGACCAACAGGACGATCTGCATGAAGTCGCGGTACTGGCGCCCGAAGGCCTGCAGCGGCGACTCCTTCTTGGCCGCGGTCAGCCGGTTCGGCCCGTACATCTGGAGCCGCCGGCCCGCCTCGGCCGGGGGGAGCCCTTGCACCACGTCGACATGGAGCCGGTTGGCGACCTCGATCGCGTGGGTGGACGCCGGGTCCACCGAGATACGGCCCACGGTCCGCGACATGGTCGCCTCCAGCGCGCTCCTGCGGGCGCACCCCGGGGCAGGGCGGCGCCTCGTCCGCAAGGCCACGATGGCGGACGGCGGCCCGCGGGACCTCCCCCGAAACGGGCGACCGTGGTCCGGACCGGGGGTATCGGCGCACCACGGCGGCCTGACCAGGGGTGACGGCGGGGTGAAAGGGCGGTCCGGTGCCCTGGGCGCGTGCCACCATCGGACCAGGCTGCGCGTACCCCGGCCCCGGCAACGACGCCAAGGGATCCGGGACGGCGGTGGCGCCGACCCCAGGAGGCATCATGCGTCGGACTGCGGTAGCAGGCATCGCGGCCGGTGTCCTTGCCACGGTGTTGCTCACCACGACGTTGCTTGCCGGAGCGCCGGCGTCCGCCGCCCCGGGCGACCCGGCCTTCGGCTGGAGCTCTCCCCGGAGGGGGAGGTCCATCGGGACGTTGCGGTCTCGGGGTCGGGCCGCGTGTTCAGCGTGAGCCTGCCCGAGCCCGGCACCCAGGAGCAGTCGTGGCTCGAGCACGGCCGCCGGCTCGAGTGGTCGCGTCTCGACGTACCCGCCAGCTCACAGGGCGGCGTGATCGCGGGGCCCGGCGACTACGCGATGGCGGTCACGGGAAGCGTGTCCTGGCTGTTCAACGGCGCGGGCTGGGACGGCCCCGTGACGATCACCGCGCAGGACGTCGCGCGGTCGAAGCTCGTGGGCAACACGGACGGCGACGCCGCGCTGCTGTGGAGCGCTCCGGGCGGGCGGGCGTACCTGAGCCGCCTGGAGCGGGGCGGCTCCTGGGACACCCGCCGCATCCCGTCGGTGCTGGTGGACGCGCCCCGGGACGTCGCCATCAACAACGCCGGCAAGGTCACCGTGGTCTGGGCAGCGCCGAAGGGGACGACGGCGGAGATCCGGCGGACCGTGATCCAGCCCGGGGCCGCCACCTGGTCGCCGTCGGTGGCGCTCGGCACCGTGGACCATCCCCGCCCGCGAGTCCGGCTCGTCACCGAGGGCGGCGGGCGGGAGACGCTGCTCGCGCGCGACAAGCTCTGGCGCCAGTCGACCAGCACCACGATGCCGACCTACCGGTTCCGCACGAGCAACCGCGCGGAGCTCGCCGCCGGCGACTCCCTCACGCGGCTGGTGTGGGCCGGGATGGTCGGCGACGAGCACCGGTTCTACACGCGCTCGGCCGGGACGGACTGGGGGCCTCGGACTCTGATGTGGTCGTCAACGGGTCCCTGGGATTGCCCCGAGAGTCCCTGGTTCGGCGTCGGCATGGTGCCGAGCGGGCGGTCGTACGTCGCGGTGGCCGTCCGGACCGACGTCGGCGAGACCACCGAGGTCTGCGGGGGCCCGTTCGCCGCGCTCGTCACGCTCGATCGGTTCGACGGCATCCTGAACACGTCGCGCGGTGTCGACACCGCGCTCCAGACCACGCCGTACCAGATCGTCGGCGGGACGGCAGGCCCGATCGTGCTGGAGTACGAACCAGGCAACTGGACGATCGACTGGAGGATGCAGTTCTTCGAGCGCTGACGGGGCGGGTGCCGCAGGTCTCGTGCCGGCCACCAGGGACGTTCAGTCGAACGCCGCCACCAGCCGCACGCCGTCGGACCCGAACCTGCCGGCGAGGGCGCGCATGACAGCCAGCACGTGGCCCCACGGGGTGCCGTCACCGAAGTAGGTGCCGAGGTCCATCGGCTGGTACCGATAGGTCATGCCGTCGTGCTCCCACGTCGCTGCTTCGGCTGGGGTCAGCGCGGCCGACGCTGCGGCCGGTCCGGCGAAGTCGATCGCGTCAGGTGTCCAACCGCGCGGCAGCAGCAGCGTTCGGGACATCGACGAGCCGTCGTTCGACTCCAGGTAGCCGACGACGTGCCCGAACGGTTCGTCCGGGTCGATTGCTGTCAGCTCGTCCCACCCGATCCAGGACGCGATCAGGTCTCCGGACGTGATGTATGCCTCGAGGTCCTCGCGGAGGGCACCCGAGACGTCGTCGGGCAGCCCGCGCGCCGGTGCGAGCGGCTCGAAGCCGTAACTGTTCCGGATGCCGAACAGGTAGGCGAAGGCCGGATAACTGCCTGCCGGGCCGCCGTACTCGAGGAGCGGGTAGAGGTCCATGACCTTGAGCCACGGCTCGCCGTCGTACCAGTCGCTGTACGCACCCGGGTGCCGGGCTTCGATGCCGCCGAAGATGTCGGTGCCCACCGCCGAAGCGTACCCACCGACGAGGCGCCTGCCTGATCGCGCCGGTGTTGACCACAGCAGTTGCTGCCACGAGCGGCCTCCGTCCGGCAGCAACCGCTGTGGTCAACCGTCGTCAGCCCGAGCCGATCAGGGCCGCAGTCGGATGTCTTGTGGACTGGCCATGGATCACGGGGGCGGTTCGGTGGTCATCTGCCCCAGTCCCTTGGCCAGCGCGCCGATGCTTCGGGCAAGATCTGCGAGCGCTTGCGTCGTCGCCTCGTCGGGCCCCGTCAGCCCGGAGAGGCGGCTGTAGGCCTGGCCGGCCCAGTCCTCCGCTGATCGGAAACTGCTCATTGCCTCGTCGGTGCTCATGATCCGACGATGCCACGCTGCCATGATTCGGCACTCCGAGGGTGGGGTGAACTACGGCGGCCCCCGGGTCGCCAGGCCCTCGACCTGGGCAATGACACGAGAGTCACACGGGAGCACGAGGAACGGCGGCCGACGCCGCACCTCGTCGCGAGACGAAGATACAGGTCAGCCGCCGTTTCGGGGCAACTCAGCAGGTCACGAGGGACCGACTGTCAGATGTCGTAGTAGAGCTCGAACTCGTGCGGGTGCGGCCGCAGGCGGATCGGGTCGATCTCGTTCTCGCGCTTGTACGCGATCCAGGTCTCGATCAGGTCTTCCGTGAACACGTCACCGGCGGTGAGGTACTCGTGGTCGGCCTCGAGCGCGTCGAGCACGCCGCCGAGCGACGTCGGGACCTGAGCGATCTGCGCGTGCTCCTCGGGCGGCAGCTCGTAGAGGTCCTTGTCGACCGGGGCCGGCGGCTCGATGCGGTTCTTGATGCCGTCCAGGCCGGCCATCAGCATCGCGGAGAACGCCAGGTACGGGTTGGACGACGGGTCCGGCGCGCGGAACTCGATGCGCTTGGCCTTCGGGGAGGTACCCGTGATCGGGATACGGATCGAGGCGGAGCGGTTGCGGGCCGAGTAGACGAGGTTCACGGGAGCCTCGAAGCCCGGCACCAGGCGGTGGTACGAGTTCACCGACGGGTTGGTGAAGGCGAGCAGCGACGGCGCGTGCTTCAGGATGCCGCCGATGTACCAGCGAGCCAGGTCGGACAGGCCGCCGTAGCCCTTCTCGTCGTAGAACAGCGGCTCGCCGTTCTTCCAGAGCGACTGGTGCGAGTGCATGCCCGAGCCGTTGTCACCGAAGATCGGCTTCGGCATGAACGTGGCCGACTTGCCGGCCTCGAAGGCGACGTTCTTGATGACGTACTTGAACTTCATCAGGTCGTCGGCGGCGTGCAGCAGGGAGTTGAACTTGTAGTTGATCTCCTGCTGGCCGGCGGTGCCCACCTCGTGGTGCGCGCGCTCGACGGAGAGGCCGACCTGGCCGAGGGTCTTGACCATGTCGTCGCGCAGGTCCGCGAAGCGGTCGCTCGGCGAGGTGGGGAAGTAGCCGCCCTTGTAGCGGGTCTTGTACCCGAGGTTGCCACCCTCCTCCTCGCGGCCGGTGTTCCACGCGGCCTCGACGGAGTCGATGGAGTAGTAGCTCTCGTTCGACGCGGTCTTGAAGCGCACGTCGTCGAAGACGTAGAACTCGGCCTCGGCACCGAAGAAGACGGTGTCGGCGATGCCGGTCGACTTGAGGTAGGCCTCGGCCTTGGCCGCGATGTTGCGCGGGTCGCGGGCGTAGGCGTCACCCGTGAACGGGTCCACGATCGAGAAGTTCACGATCAGGGTCTTGGCCTTGCGGAACGGGTCGATGTACGCCGTCGCGATGTCCGGCACGAGCTTCATGTCGGACTCGTGGATCGCCTGGAAACCGCGGATGGACGAGCCGTCGAACATGAGGCCCTCGCTGAAGGCGTCCTCGTCGAACTGCTCGACCGGGATGTTGAAGTGCTGAGTGACACCCGGCAGGTCGATGAACCGGACGTCGACGAACTCCACCCCCTCGTTGCGGGTGAAGGCAATCGCCTCCTCGGCGTTGTTGAACATCTGCGCTCCTTGCTCGCTCGATAAGTCCAGGGGGAGTCCGTCGCACGACGCCGAACGGCTGGGCAGGCTTGCACGCGGATCGCCACGAACCTAAGGGCAGGTGGTTTCTCTCGGGTTACTGATTGTTGCCGGAGTGTTTCTCGCGCCTCTCGACCGTGTAACCGTGGGGAGATGTGCTGGTGGTAGCTCCGGCAGCGTTATCACAGCGTGCCAGAACTCACATGCCGCGGCCCGGCGGCGTCCGTCCATCGGACGGCAGTCGGGTGCGCAAAGGGGGCGCCTCCCGTACGGGAGGCGCCCCCTTCGAGGCCAGACCGGTCAGCGACCGCGCATGCCCTTGCGGTCGGGGCGGGCGCGGGTCGGGTCGATGCCCTTGGGGATCGGCAGCTTCATGCCGCCGATGGCCTTGAGCCGCTTGCTGATCTCGGCCACCTCGGCCCGGGTCAGCGTCGACTTGAGGCGCGTGACGGCGCGCGCGACCTTGGTCAGCGGCACCTGGCCCTCGCCGTCGCCGCACTGGATCACGGTGACCGGCACGTTGGACAGGATGCGGCTGACCTTCTTGCGCTCCTGGTCGAGCAGGCGCGTCACGCGGTGCGACGGCCCCTCCGAGACCAGCACGACGCCGGCCCGGCCCACACCCCGGAACACGAAGTCCTGGTTGCGGGCGTCGACGGCCACAGGCTCGTCCTCGAACGTCCAGCCGCCGCGCACGGTGCCGAGCGCGGCGCGGGCCGCGCCCGGCTGACCGGCGATCTGCGTGTAGGCGGCCTTCTCCGCGCTGCGGGACAGCACGAACATCGCCGCCAGCACGCCGAACGGCACGCCGATGACGAGCGCGTAGACCCACGGGCCCGCGAGCACACCGATGAGCAGCGCCACCGCCACCACACCGACGAACGCGGCGAGCATCCACCAGGTGACGAGCGGGTTCTGCTTGCGGGTCATCTGGTAGACGTCCCACAGCTGGTGATACCAGCGGCGCTTCTTGGGCTTCTTCTGCTTGGAGACGGACGCGTCGTCGCGCGCTTCGCCTCCGGACGAGGTTCGGGCCATGGTCATCGATTCTAGTGCGCTGCGAGGGGTCGGCGTGCCGGGTCAGCGCGCCAGCAGGCTCGCCGCCTCCTGACGGGAGGTGGTGGGCTGTGCGAGGTGCGAGAGCGCCTCGGGGATCGCGCGGCCGTGCTTGGTCATCGCCTGGCCCCACAGGCGGCCCGCGCGGTACGACGAGCGCACCAGCGGCCCGGCCATGACACCGAGGAAGCCGATCTGCTCCGCCGTCTCGGACAGCTCCACGAACTCCTCCGGCCGCACCCAGCGGTCCACCGGGTGGTGGCGCAGCGACGGGCGCAGGTACTGGGTGATCGTGATGATGTCGCAGCCGGCGTCGTGCAGGTCCTGCAGCGCCTGCTTGACCTCGTCGACGGTCTCGCCCATGCCCAGGATCAGGTTGGACTTGGTGACGAGGCCGGCGTCGCGGGCGCGGGTGATGACCGAGAGCGACCGCTCGTAGGTGAACGCCGGACGGATCTGCTTGAAGATGCGGGGCACGGTCTCGACGTTGTGCGCGAGCACCTCGGGGCGCGACTCGTTGACGGCGTCGAGCAGCTCGGGGATGGCGTTGAAGTCCGGGATGAGGAGCTCCACGCCGGTGCCGGGGTTGAGCGCGTGGATCTGGCGGACGGTCTCCGCGTAGAGCCAGGCGCCACCGTCGGCCAGGTCGTCGCGGGCGACGCCCGTGACGGTCGAGTACTTCAGGCCCATGGTCCGCACGGACTCCGCGACGCGGCGCGGCTCGTCCTTGTCGAAGTCGGCGGGCTTGCCCGTGTCGATCTGGCAGAAGTCGCAGCGGCGCGTGCACTGGTCACCGCCGATGAGGAAGGTGGCCTCGCGGTCCTCCCAGCACTCGAAGATGTTGGGACAGCCGGCCTCCTCGCAGACCGTGTGCAGGCCCTCGCCCTTCACGAGCGATTTCATGTCGCGGTACTCGGGTCCCATCACCGCCCGGGTCTTGATCCACTCGGGCTTCTTCTCGATGGGCGTGGCCGAGTTGCGCGCTTCGATGCGCAACATGCGTCGGCCTTCAGGTGCGATGGTCACGCAGATCCCTCCCAGGTCAGCGGGTTGGCCCAGCCTAAGCCTCGGGCGACCGCCGTCGCGCGGCCGTCGCGGGGGCGGCACGTGGCGTTCGTCACGCTGTCGCGGCGACGGCCTCGGACGGCGCGGCGTCCCGCGCGAGCAGCGGCGAGAGGCGCTCGATCAGGGCCGCCTCCAGCAGGGGCCGGACCTCGTCGACGGTGACCCGCCGGCCGGCCTCGGCGGTCAGCGAGGTGACGTCGGCGTCCTCCGCCGGGATGCCGCACGGCACGATGTGGTCGAACGCGGCCAGGTCGGCGTCGCAGTTCAGGGCCAGGCCGTGCATGGTCACGCCCTTGGCGACGCGCGCCCCGATGGCGCACACCTTGCGTTCGAGCCGGGGGTCCGGCACCCCCGGGTCGTCGGCGGCGACCCAGACGCCGGAGCGGCCCTCGACCCGCATCGTCTCCACGCCGAATGCGCCGCACACGTCCATCACCGCCTGCTCCAGCGTGCGGACGTACTCGACGACGTCGAACGGCTTGGCCAGCTTGATGATCGGGTAGGCCACGATCTGGCCCGGGCCGTGCCACGTGATCTTGCCGCCGCGGTCGACCTTGACGACCTCGGTGCCGTCGGTCGGGTACTCGTCGCGGTGCGTGCGCGCGCCCGCCGTGTAGACGGACTCGTGCTCCAGGAAGAAGACGGTGTCGGCGAGGTCCTCCGCGCGGACGCCCTCGTGGGTGCGTCGCTGCAGGTCCCAGCCCTCGTGGTACTCGACGTGCCCGGTGAGGTGTCGGATGTCCATGGCCGCAAGCCTAGACCCGCCCCGCAGGCCCGCTGCCGGGCCCCTGCGGGCCGCCGTCCCGGTCAGGACGCCGGGAGGGTCTCCGCCGGGCAGCTCGTCAGGACGTCCTCCATGGCGTCGTGCTCGGCGGGCGTGACCCACAGCTCGTACTTGGCCTTCACGGCGATCTGCCGGGCGACGTACTCGCAGCGGTAGGCCTGGTTCTCCGGCAGCCACTCGGAGGCGTCCTTGGCGCCCTTGCCCATGTTCGCGGGGCCGTCCGAGGCCACGAGGTTGAGCGGGTCGTTCGCGATCGAGACGCGCTTGTCCTTGTCCCAGTCGGCCGCGCCGGTGGTCCACGCGTTCATCAGCGCGACGACGTGGTCGATCTGTACGTCACCGGAGTTCTCGCCGCGCTCGAAATCGATGGTCTTGCCCGTGTACGGGTCGTCGAGCGTGCCGGAGGCGACCTCGCACGAGTCGCCCTCGGTCAGCACGAAGTCGTCGAGGTCGCGCTGGAGCATGTCGTTGCGGGTGTCGCAGCCGTTGTCGTCGGCGTCCTGCCAGGCGCTGCCGAAGTCGGACTCGCGGTCGTAGCCGTCCTCGGTGGCGGCGTCCTGCACCGTCAGCGTGTCCAGCGCCGCGAGGGCCGAGCCCTGCGCGCCCTCGGCGGGGGCGACGTCGTCACCCAGGGACTTGACGACGAAGTTGCCGGCGAGCACGAGCGCCGCGACGGCGATGAGCACGAGCTGCAGGGTCTTACGGGTCTGGCTGGACTTCTTGGCTGTGGCGGACACGAGCCCCTCAATCTGTCGGCCGTTGGTCCGGACCACAGATGGCCGGACAAAGTCTAAGAACGTGCGAAACGTACCTCTTGCCCCAGTCTGCCAGAGTTGTGTTACGGGGATTAAGCGGCTGACCAGTAATCTCGCGTCGCTGCGTCCCGCGGGGCACGATGGGGCCATGTCACTTCGGATCGGGATTGTCGGCTACGGCGGCGCGGGCAGGCAAATTCACGCTCGGCTGGCGCGAGCTGCGGGTATGTCGGTAACGGCGGTCGTCGCGCGCGACTCCGGGCGGCGCGTCCAGGCGGCCGGTGACTGGCCCGGCGCGCGGCTCTTCAACGACCTCCCCTCGATGCTGGCGGAGCCAGGTCTCTACGACCTGGTGGTCATCGCCAGCCCCTCCTCCCTGCACGCCGAGCACGCGAACGCCGTCTCCGTGGCCGGCAAGCCCTTCGTGCTGGACAAGCCGATCGCGACGACGGCGGCCGAGGCCCGCCGGGTGGTGGCCGCCGCGTCGTCGTCCGGCACGCCGTTCACCGTGTTCCACAACCGGCGCTGGGACCCCGAGCAGCTCACGCTCAAGGCCCTGCTGGACCGAGGTGACCTCGGCAAGGTGCACACCTTCGAGCGGCACTGGGAGCGCTGGCGGCCCAAGCCCCAGCAGCGCTGGAAGGAGAACGACGTCGTGGGCGGCGGGCTGCTGCTCGACCTCGGCCCGCACCTCGTGGACTCGGCCACCCAGCTCTTCGGGCCGGTGGTCTCGGTGTACGCCGAGACCCGCTCGCTCTCGACGCCCACAGAGGACGACGTGTTCCTCGTGCTGCACCATGCAGCGCCGGGCACCAGGCCCGGTGTGGTCCCGGGGCGCGCCGCGGCGGCCGACGTCCTCTTCGGCGTGGAGCCGCCCGCCAAGGGCGTGGTCTCGCGGCTCTGGGCGGGCTCCCTGGTCGGGGCGCCCGGCCCGCGTACGCGCGTGCTGGGGGACGGCGGCGCGTACCTGGTCAACTCGTTCGAGGGCGACGCCTCGCCCTTCGACGTGCTCGACGACGACCAGCCCGACGGCACCCACGGCTGGCTCACCCGCGGCCGCGAGCGGACCGCCGTGCCGCAGCCCCGGGGCGGGCACGGCGACTTCTACTCCGCGGTGGCCGAATGGCTAGCCGGTGAGGCCGACGTGCCCGTCGATCCCGCCGACGCCGTCCGGACCGCGGAGGTCCTGGACGCGGCACGGGTCTCGGCCAAGGAAGGGCGGCTCGTCGACGTGTGATTCCCTGCGTGTGCCCAGGAGTTCACCCACAGGGCGTCGAATTCGGCAAATCCTGTGGATAAAGAGCGGGCTCCGATGCACGGAGTTCTCATGATCGGGTGCACTACATCGAATCCGCGGAACTGGTCCGCGTAGCCGTCCCCACCGAGGCCGCGGCACGGGAACTTCTGGTGCGCCGCCTGGACACCCTCGCGACACTGGACCACCCCCATCTCGTGCCGCTCATCGCCATCTCGCCCAACGGCCCGGACAACCTCGACGTCCGGCTGTCGCGGACGGGCGCGGTCGACCTGCCGACCGCCGTCGGCTCGCGCGGCCCCCTGACCGCCGCCGAGGGCGCCGGGATCACCGTCGCCATCGCGCAGGCGCTCGCCGCGCTGCACGCCGTGGGTCTGGTCCACGGCGGCGTGCGGCCCACGGACGTGCTGCTGCGCAGCGACGGCAGCGCCGTGCTGCGCCCGCGCGTCACGCTGCCGGACCACAGCGACGACCCGGTCGACGTCACCTCGCTGGCCACGCTCGTCGAGTCGGTGCTGGGCTTCCCCGGGCCGAGCCTGGACTCCAAGGCCGACCAGGCGCTGCGGGCCGTCCTGGCCCGCGCCCGGGCTGAGGACCCGCGCGACCGGCCCGAGCCGGGCACGCTCGCGGCCCTCGCGAACGACGCCGTGCAGCCGGAGCCGGTGCGGCTCCCGGACGCCTCCGCCCTCGTCTCGGCCGCCATCAGCGGTCCCGTGCCCATCGCGGGTCACGTGCCCCTCGGCGCGCACACGCCCTCCGCCTGGCGCTCCGCCGCGAAGACCCTGACGGGGTCCATCGCCGCGGTCGACGCGCGCTCCTGGGCGACCGGCGGGCGACGCCGGGCGACGATGCCCGTCACGGGCCGGGCCGTCGGCGCGCGACCGGGCGTGAAGGCTGCCGAGCCGCGCGTCACCGCGGGCTCCGTGCTCGCGACGGTCATGATCGCCGCCGGCGTGGTCACGGGGATCACGGCAGGGGTCGTCGCCCTGCCCGAGGCCTTCGGCGGCGAGGAGCCCGCCGTCGCGGCGCCCTCGCCCGAGGCCTCCGCCCCCGTCTGGGGCGGCATCAACCCGGTGAGCAACGCCAAGGACCCGGCAGGTGCCGCGGTCGAGCTCACGGAGCGTCGGCTCGCGCTGCTGGCGGGTGCGGTCTCGGACATCAGCACGGTCAACCTGGAGGGCTCGCCGGCCTACCTGGCCGACCAGCAGATCCTCGACGAGCTCAAGCAGAACCGGTCCCAGGTGGTCGGTGCGTCCGCGGAGGTGGAGTCCACCGAGGTCGTGACGCAGGGCCCGGGTGCCGCGTCCGCCGTGCAGAGCGCGACCACGGCGTCGCGCAAGACGGTCCAGACGTCGGACGACGCCGAGGGGAAGACGTCCGGCAAGAAGGTGGCGATCGAGGCGATCGTGCGGATCCAGTACACGATCACCGCACACCGCCAGGTGTCCGCCGACGGCGAGACCGCGGTGCCCGCGTCGAAGGAGTCTGCCGACCTGACCCTGGTCTGGACGCCGGGCGGCTGGCGGGTCAGCGAGGTCCGCTGACCCCGACGCGGCTGACCCGGCGCGGCCGCCCCGGACCGCCCCGGACCGGGTCAGCGCCCGGCGACCCAGCGCGCCGCCTCTTCGGGGGCGGCGTGCGTCCAGGTGAAGCCGGTGCGGCTCAGCACAGCGGGGACCACCCGCTGGGAGGCCACGAGATCGCCGGAGAACTGCCCGAGCGCGATCCGCAGGGCGAACCGGGGCACCGTCAGGGCCGCCGGCCGGTTGAGGGCCTGGGCGAGCGCCCGGGTCAGGTCCCGGTTCGTGGTGGGCTCGGGCGCCACGGCGTTGACGGGTCCGCGCACGTCCGCGCCGATGACGTGGCGGATCGCTGCGACCTCGTCGGTGAGCGTGATCCAGCTCCACCACTGCCGGCCGCTGCCGAGCGGGCCGCCGACACCGAGACGCAGGAGTGGCAGCAGCCTGCCGAGCGCCCCGCCCGACGGCGCGAGCACGATGCCACTGCGCATCCAGACGACGCGTGCCCCGGCGTCGGCGGCGGGCGCCGTGGCGTTCTCCCAGGCCTTGACCAGGCCCGCGAGGAAGTCGTCGCCGCGTTCCGACGCCTCGGTCAGGACCTCGTCCCCGCGGTCCCCGTACGCCCCGACCGCCGACGCGTTGACCAGCACGGGCGGACCGTCCAGGCGCGCGATCGTGCGGGCGAGCAGGCTCGTGGTCGTGGTACGCGAGCCCACGAGCTTCTGCTTGTACGCCGGGGTCCAGCGGTGGTCGCCGATCCCGGCCCCGGCCAGGTTCACGACGGCGTCGGCGCCGTCCAGGGCGACCGGGTCGAGCTCACCGGTGCGCGGGTCCCACGGCACGTCCCGGACGCCGGACGGCGGGGCTGACTCGGCAGCGCCGGACGACTCGCTCCCGCGCCGCACCAGCCGGCGCACGCCGTGCCCTCGGGCGACGAGGTCCGCGACCAGCGCGGAGCCGATGAGGCCGTGCGACCCGGCCACGACTACGTCCATGCCGCGAATCTAGCCTGCCCGACGGCGCCGCACAGACAGGGCACCGACGGCGGACAGACGGCTGTGGCCGGTCCCGAACCCGGGACCGGCCACCACCCGCTGCTGGGTCGACGTCAGGTGCGTGCGCTACCCGGCCGACCGTTCGTCCTCGTCAGAGACCGACCTCGGCCTCGAACGCGCCCTCCTCGATCCGGTTCTTGATCGCGGTGAGGAAGCGCGCGGCGTCCGCACCGTCGACCAGGCGGTGGTCGTAGGACAGGAAGATGTAGGCCATCGAGCGCACCGCGATGCTCTCGTTGCCCTCGGCGTCGGTCACCACGACCGGGCGCTTGGTGATGGTGCCCGTGCCCAGGATGGCCGCGTGGCCCAGCGGCACGATCGGCGTGTCGATGAGGGAGCCGCCCGAGCCGGTGTTCGTGATGTTGAACGTCCCGCCCGAGAGCTCGTCCGGCGTCACCTTGTTGGCCCGGGTGCGCGCACCCAGGTCCTGGATCTGCCGGGCGATGCCCGCCAGGTTCAGGTCGCCCGCGTTCTTGATGACCGGGACCACGAGGCCACGCTCGGTGTCGACGGCGATGCCGACGTTCTCCGAGCCGTGGTAGGTGATCTCGCCCTTCTCGGTGTCGATCGTGGCGTTGATCTTCGGGTAGGCCTTGAGCGCCTCGACGGCGGCCAGCGTGAAGAACGGCAGGAAGGTCAGCTTGGCGCCCTCGCGCGCGGCGAACGACTCCTTGGCCTTGGCCCGGAGCTTCGCGACGCGGGTGACGTCCACCTCCAGGACCGTGGTCAGCTGGGCCTGCGACTGGACCGCCTCGAGCATGCGCTCGGCGACGATCTTGCGCAGGCGCGACATCTTCTCCGTGGTGCCGCGCAGCGGCGACACCTCGAGCTTGGTCGCGGCCGGCGCCTTCGCAGCGGGTGCGGCAGCGGCGGCGGGCGCCGGGGCTGCCTTGGCCTCGGCGGCGGCGAGCACGTCCTCCTTGCGGATGCGGCCGCCGACACCGGTGCCCTTCACCTCGGCGACGTCGACGCCCTTCTCCGCGGCGAGCTTGCGCACGAGCGGGGTCAGGTACGAGCCGGCGGCGCGACCCGCGGCAGCGGCGGGAGCCGGCGTGGCCGCAGGGGCCGGGGCGGCCGGAGCGGCAGGGGCGGGTGCGGCGGGAGCCGGAACAGCCGGAGCGGGGGAGGCGGCCTCGGCGGGAGCCGGGGAGTCTGCGGCCGGGTCCGGCACGGGGGTGGCCTCGGCCGGAGCCTCGGTCTTCGGCGCCTCGGGAGCCGGGGCGGCCGGAGCGGCAGCGGCCGGAGCGGCGGCGCCGGAACCGACGCGGGCCAGGATGGCGCCGACCTCGACGGTCTCGTCCTCCTTGACCAGGATCTCCTGGAGCGTCCCCGCGACGGGCGACGGGATCTCGGTGTCGACCTTGTCGGTCGAGACCTCGAGCAGCGGCTCGTCGACGGCGACGTCGTCACCGACCTCCTTGAGCCAGCGCGTCACGGTGCCCTCGGTGACCGACTCGCCCAGCGCGGGCAGCGGCACGTCGGTGCCGCCACCGGCCGGAGCCGGGGCGGGGGCCTCGGCGGGGGCGGGCGCGGGCGACTCCGCCGCGGGCGCCTCGGCGGGAGCGGCCTCGGCCGGCTCAGGCGTCGCCTCGGGTGCGGGGGCCTCCGCTGCGGCGGGCTCCGGCTCCGGGGCCGCCGGGGCGGCACCGGAGCCGGAGCCGTCGCCGATGACGGCGAGGGTGGCGCCGACCTCCACGGTGTCGTCCTCCTGGACGAGGATCTGCTCGAGCACGCCGGCGATCGGCGACGGGATCTCGGTGTCGACCTTGTCGGTCGACACCTCGAGCAGCGGCTCGTCGACGGCGACCTCGTCGCCGACAGCCTTGAGCCAGCGGGTGACAGTGCCCTCGGTGACGGATTCGCCGAGGGCCGGCAGCTGCACGTTCTCAGACATGACCTGTGGGGTCTCCTTTGTCGTTATGGTCAGTTGTGGGCGTGCAGAGGCTTGCCGGCCAGTGCCATGTGTGCCTCTCCGAGTGCCTCGTTCTGGGTGGGATGTGCGTGGACGAGCGAGGCGACGTCCTCAGGGAACGCCTCCCAGCCGACGATGAGCTGGCCCTCGCCGATCAGCTCGCCCACACGCGAGCCGATCAGGTGCATACCGACCACGGGTCCGTCCTTGCGGCGCACCAGCTTGGCGAAGCCCTGGGTACCCAGGATCTTGCTCTTGCCGTTGCCCGCCAGGTTGTACTCGATGGTCTCCACCCCGTCCGGGCCGTACAGCTCGGCGGCCCGCGCCTCGGTGACGCCGACCGACGCCACCTCCGGCTCGCAGTAGGTGACCCGCGGGATCGTCGCCTCGTCGATCGGTGCGGGAGACTTGCCCGCGATCTGCTCGGCCACGAAGATGCCCTGCGCGAACCCGCGATGGGCAAGCTGCAGGCCGGGCACGATGTCGCCGACGGCCCAGACCTGCCCGCCGGCCGGCGTGGTGACGCCGGTGCGGAGCAGCTCGTCGGTCAGCACGAACCCGCGGTCGACGCGCACACCGGCGGCCTCGTAGCCGAGGTCGGCGGTCCGCGCTCCGCGCCCGACGGCGACGAGCAGCAGCTCGGCGTCGAACGTGGTGCCCGACTCCAGCTCGACCTGGACGCCGTCGTCGGACTGCTTGGCCTGGGCGAAGCGCTCGCCCAGGGAGAACTTGATGCCACGCTTGCGGAACGCGCGCTCCAGCGCCTTCGAGAGAGCGACGTCCTCGTTGGGGACGAGGTGGGGCAGCGCCTCGACGATCTGCACGTCGGCGCCGAAGGACTTCCAGACGCTGGCGAACTCCACGCCGATCACGCCGCCGCCGAGCACCACGACGGACCGGGGCACGGTCTCCAGCGTGAGCGCCTGGTCGGAGGTGAGGATGCGGCCGCCGAGCTCCAGGCCGGGCAGCGTCCGGGCGTACGAGCCGGTCGCGAGCACCACGTGGGTGCCGGTCCAGGTGCTCGTCGCACCGTCCGCGGCGGTGACCTCGACGACGCCGGGGGAGGCGAGCGTGCCGTGCCCCTCGACGACGGTGATCTTCCGCGAGGCGATGAGCCCCTGCAGGCCCTTGTACAGGCCGGCGACCACGGAGTCCTTGTAGGCGAGCACGCCGGGCATGTCGATGCCGTCCAGCGACGTGCGCACGCCGAACTGCGCGCCGTGCGCGGCGGTGTCGGCCACCTCGGCGGCGTGCAGCAGTGCCTTGGTGGGCACGCAGCCCACGTGCAGGCAGGTCCCGCCGAGCTTGCCCTCCTCCACGAGGGCCACGCTCAGGCCCAGCTGTGCCGAGCGGAGCGCGGTGGCGTAGCCGCCGCTTCCCCCGCCGAGCACGACGACGTCGAACGTGGTCGGGCTGTCATGCGTAGGCACGTGCTGGCTCCTCGTTGACTCCGCGGAGGTGACCGCGTTGGCTTCGTCGGCTGCGTGGGTTGTCGCCGCATGCCATCTTGACACTTCAGCGGGCGTGGCCCCAATCGTGTACCGGGCTTGTCGGGTGTGACCGTGGCGACATTGACGCTCCGGCGGCCCTGTGACAGGACGGCGTCCCCGGTCCGCGGCAGGACAGCCCGCGAGCAGAAGGTGCGAGTTTCCTGCGATGTGCGTGGAGATGCCTAGGACAGCGCCGGTCTCGCTAGTACCCTCGGTGCATGCCCCGCCAGTCCCGTAGCTCGCTCGCGCGCTTCTTCCAGCGACGCTCCGCACCCGGTAGCGCCGCGCGTCCCACCGGTAACGACGCGCGCCGCCAGACCCTGGCGCACCTCGGTGAGTTCATCGCTTCGCGCGTCGGGGTCGAGGCCTACGTGGAGCCCCCGACCACCGACATCCCCAGCACCATCCTGCTCGTGGCGAGCACCGGTGAGTGGACGCGCCGCCGGGTGCCCGACGAGCGCACCGCGTTCGACATCGCGAACCAGCTCGGGGTGCCGGTGTACAACGTGCGGTTCACCGGCTACCCCCAGCGGATGCGCGACTGGAACAGCGCCCAGCGCAAGAAGTAGCTACTTCGCGGCGGCCCGGCCCTCGACGAAGCCCAGGAGGGTGCGGACGCCGACGCCGGTGCCGCCGCCGGACGTGTAGCCGTGCGCGCCGCCCTCGTTGAAGGCGGGGCCGGCGATGTCCAGGTGCGCCCACGGGTGGTCGCCCACGAACGTCTGCAGGAACAGGCCGGCGTTGAGCATGCCGCCCCAGCGCGGGCCGGAGTTGGCGACGTCGGCCACCTTGGACTTGATGTTGGCCTTGAGCTCCTCCGGGAGCGGCATCGGCCAGAACAGCTCGCCCGAGGCGTCGGCGGCGGCCTTGACCTCGTCGCGCACCTCGTCGGTGCCCATGACGGCGGACGTGCGGTTGCCGAGCGCGACCATCTGGGCGCCCGTGAGCGTGGCGATGTCGAGCACCACGTCGTGGCCGTCCTCGACGGCGGAGACGAGGCCGTCGGCCATGACGATGCGGCCCTCGGCGTCGGTGTTCAGGACCTCGACGGTCTTGCCGCCGTAGATCGTGATGACGTCGGCGGGGCGCTGCGCGTTGCCGCCCGGCATGTTCTCGGCGAGGCAGAGGTAGCCGGTGACCGCGACCGGGAGGTTCAGCTTCGCCGCGGCGATCACCGTGGACAGCACCGCGGCGGCGCCGGCCATGTCGGACTTCATGGCCTCCATGCCGGCTGCCGGCTTGATCGAGATGCCGCCCGAGTCGAACGTGATGCCCTTGCCGACGAGTGCGACCTTCGCGTCCGGCTTGGCCGGCGCGTAGGCGACCTTGACCAGGCGCGGGCCGCGCGACGAGCCCTGGCCCACGGCCGTGAGGCCGCCGTAGCCGCCCGACGCGAGCTGCTTGTCGTCCAGCACCGTCACCTTGACGTGCTTCACGTCCTTGGCCGCGGCCTTCGCCGCGTCGGCGAACGTGGCCGGGTACAGCTCGTTGGGCGCGGTGTTGACCAGGTCGCGGGTGGCGTGGACCGCCGCCGCGAGGATCTCGGCGCGCTCGGCGGCCAGCTTGGCCTTCGCGTTCTTGTGCAGCGGGGTGAGGATCTCGATCGCGGCGACCGGGTCCTTGCCGTTCTTCGCGGCGTCCTTGCCGCTGCCCTTCGCGTCCTTCGCCGCGCCGTTCCCGGCGCCCTTGGCCGCGTCCTTGCCGGCGGTGCGGTACCGGTTGAAGGCGTACGCGCCGAGCAGCGCACCCTCCGTGACGGCGGTGATCTCGGCGTCGTCGGACGCCGGCAGGGCGATCGCGGCGGACTTGAGGCCCGCCAGCTCGCGGGTCGCGGCGCCTGCCGCGCGGCGCAGCGTCTCGGCGGCGAACGTGCCGTCCTCGGCGCGCTCACCCAGGCCCGTCAGGACGAGGACGTCGGCGGCGAGCTTGTCGCCGGCCGGGATCTTGCGCACCTCGTCGCGGGCGCCGGTGACGCCGAGCTGCGGGGCGAGCGTCTCGAGCTGCGTCAGCAGGTCCGTGGGGAGCTGGTCGGACACGACGGCTACGCCGTCCGACGTCTGGGCGGTCGCCACCACGAGCGCTTCGGCCTTCACGGCGGTGGGATTCTTGCTGGAGAGGGTCACGTCGGTCACGCTGCCGATGGTAACCCGGGCCTCCGACAGCCGGGCCGGGCCTCATCGAGGCGCAGGTCACGCACGATCCGATTGCCGCCCCACAGGGAGCGCCCGGTAGTCTGCAGGACGTGATCCCTGCCCTCCTGCTCCTCGTGGTCGCGCTCTGCGTGGTCCTGGCCGGGTGGGCCGGCTGGTTCGTCGCCCGCGACCGCGCGGTCATCCTGAACCAGCTCTGGGGCGGTGCCGTCATCGAGTTCCTGCTGCTCGTGCAGGGCGTCGTCGCGATCGTGCAGGGTGCCGGCGGGGGCGGCGCGAGCGACCCGGTGCTGTTCTGGGGCTACTTCGCCACCACCCTGGTGATCCTGCCGGTCGCCGCCGCGTGGGCCTTCGCCGAGCGCACCAGGTGGAGCTCGGTGGTGCTGCTCGTGGCCTCGCTGACGGTGGCCTTCCTGGAATGGCGCATGTGGCAGATCTGGACGGGGGCCTGATGGCGATGACGGAACGGACAGCCGGGCGACGGACCGGGCGGGGCTTCGGCCGCGTCCTGGTGACGATCTACGGGATCCTCGCGTTCGCCGCCATCGGCCGCTCGTCCTACGAGCTCGTCGTGAAGTTCGGCGAGGCGCCCGTGGCCTACACGCTCTCCACGCTCGCCGCGGCGGTGTACGTGGTCGCGACGTTCGCGCTCGCGATCGGCAGCCCCGCCTGGCGCGTGACCGCGTGGATCACCGTCGGGATCGAGGCGGTCGGCGTGGTCACGATCGGGGCGCTGTCGCTCGCCGACCCGGACGTGTTCGGCGAGTCGACCGTCTGGTCCGGATTCGGCCAGGGCTACGGTTACGTGCCCCTGGTCCTGCCCTTCGTGGGCCTGTGGTGGCTGTGGCGGACGTCGCGCAGCACGTCCGAGGAGAGGACTGCATGAGCTGGCCGTACTCGTTGTTGTTCAACGGCGTCTTCCGCCGCATGGACCCGGAGCGTGCGCACGAGATCGCGTTCTCGCTGATCGAGCGCGCGGGGAGGGTGCCGGTCCTGCGGGACGTCGCGCAGGGCGCGCTCGCCCCGTACCTGGGCCAGCGCGCCGGTGGACCGGGCAGCGTGCGCCTCTTCGGTCGCGTGGTGCCCGCGCCGTTCGGCCTGGCGGGCGGGTTCGACAAGAACGCCCGCGCCGTCCGGGGCCTGACGATGCTCGGCTTCGGGTTCGTCGAGATCGGCACCGTGACCGCCCGCCCGCAGCCCGGCAACGAGAAGCCGCGCATGTGGCGCGAGCTGGACGTGCGGGGCGTGCGCAACCGGATGGGCTTCAACAACGAGGGCGCGGCCGCCGCCGCGGACCGGCTGCGCGCGCTGCGCCGCACCGCCGCCGGCCGGGCGATCGTCGTCGGCGCCAACATCGGCAAGTCCAAGGTGACGCCGCCCGAGTTCGCCGCCGCCGACTACGCGACGTCGGCCCGGCTGCTGGCCCCCTGGGCGGACTACCTCGTGGTCAACGTGTCGTCCCCGAACACGCCGGGCCTGCGTGACCTGCAGGCGACCGAGTCGCTGCGGCCCATCCTGGAGGCGGTCCGCGCCGCCGCCGACGAGGCCACCACCGGGACGGCCGCGGGCAAGGGCACGGGCCGCAGGATCCCGCTCCTGGTGAAGATCGCCCCCGACCTCGCGAACGAGGACGTCGACGCCGTCGCCGACCTCGTGCTGGAGCTGGGGCTGGACGGCGTGGTCGCCGTCAACACGACCATCGGCCACGACCGCGGCCCGGGCGGGCTGTCCGGCCCGCCGCTGCTCGGCCGGGGCATCGAGGTGGTCGCGCGCCTGCGCGAGCGGCTCGGCACGGGCCCCGTCATCATCGGCGTGGGCGGCATCACCCGGGCCGACGACGTCCGCGCGTACCTGCGCGCCGGGGCCGACCTGACCCAGGGGTACACGTCGTTCGTCTACGAGGGGCCGCTGTGGGCGTCGGAGATCAACCGCGCCCTGACCCGGTCGGCCGGCTCGACGGCAAGTGGGAGGTACGAGTGATCCGTCCGCAGTGGGAGTGGGCCCTGGACGACGCCGAGGGGCGTCGCCTGAGCGAGCCCGTCACGCCCGTCTTCACCGCGCAGTACGACGCCGAGCAGTGGCTCGGTGAGCACTGGCGCGAGCTGGCCGCGGCCGGCGCCGTGCAGGCGAGCCTGCTGCACGACGGCACGCAGGCCGCGCCCGGCGTGGAGCTGCGGATCCCCTGAGGCCGCGCGGGCCGTGCGGTCCCCTGGGCCGCGCAGCCCGTGATCAGCGCCGCGCCCTGCCCGACGGCACCACCCGGCTCCAGGCCCGGGCGAGCCGCGGTACGGCGTCGGCCAGCTCGGCGGGGGACCGCGTGAAGGTGAGCCGCACGCGGGACGCGGAGCCGGTGCTCTCAGGGCTGAAGATCGGCCCGGCCGCCACCAGCGCGCCCTCCGCGGCGGCCGCGGCGGCGAACGCCTGCGCGACCGGCCGCCCCAGGTCGACCCAGCAGAACAGCCCGCCCTGCGGCGTCGGCACGTCCCAGGAGGGGAACGCCTCCCGGAGCCGGTGGACCAGGAGGTCGCGCCGCTCGCGCAGCATCCGGCGCCGGCCCGCCAGCACCTCCTCGTGGCGCCCGAGCAGCTCCACCACGGCGAGCTGCTCCAGCACCGCCGTCGCGATGTCCGCCGACTGCCGAGCCCGCGCGAGGTGCGAGATCACCTGCGGGTGCGCCCGGACCCAGCCGACACGCAGCCCGCCCCAGAACGCCTTCGACGCCGACCCCACCGTGACCACGTGCGGCGATGTCCCGTCCCCGGCGAACGCGGGCGGCAGGTCGACGTCCGACAGGTTGAGCTCCACGAGCGTCTCGTCGCCCACGACCGTGACGCCGTACCGGTCGGCGATCTCCCGGACCGCCGCACGCTCGCCGGCGGACATCACGAACGCCGTCGGGTTCTGGAAGTCCGGCACGAGGTACACCAGCCGCGGCTGGGCGCGGCGCACCGTGGAGGCGAGCAGGTCGACGTCGAGCGGCCCCGTGGGCAC
The DNA here is from genome assembly GCF_055598465.1 of Promicromonospora sp. NPDC110617. NCBI lineage: Bacteria > Bacillati > Actinomycetota > Actinomycetes > Micrococcales > Promicromonosporaceae > Promicromonospora > Promicromonospora sp. NPDC110617. Next base: position 676,021 of record NZ_JBVKBM010000002.1, on the reverse strand, counting down.
GCCGACCACCCGGCCCCCGGCGTCGCGCATCGACTCCATGGCGTGGAAGTAGGTGGGCGACTCCACGACCGCCCGGTCGCCCGGGTGCAGGTGGGTGTGCGCCAGCAGCGCGATCGCCTGCTGGGCGCCGGTGGTCACCAGGATCTCGTCGGCGGTGGTCGGCACGCCGCGCTCGCGGTAGCGGGCGGCGACGGCCTCGCGCAGCGGCGTGAGGCCGTGCGGCTCGTACCCGCCCGAGTCGAGGTACGCGGGCAGGCGCTCCAGGGCCCGCGCGAACGCCTCGTGCAGCTCCGGCGGCGCGGGCGGGGTGGCCTGCCACAGGTCCAGGTGCCCGACGGCGGACGGGAGGCCCCCGGGCGTCACGGCCCGCAGGGCGTCGTCGGCCACCGGGGCGTCGCCGCCCGCCGGCCGGCCGGGGGCGGGATCGGCGCTGCGCTGCGGCAGGGTGGCGACCGTGCCCGACCCGACGCGGCTGACCGCGAAGCCCAGCTCACGCAGCCGCGCGTACGCGCCCGAGGTCGTGGTGCGCGACACCTTGAGCGCCGCCGCAAGCTCACGTTCGCTGGGCAGCCGGGTGTTGGGGGCGAGCGTGCCGGACAGGACGGCGGCGCGCAGGGCGTCGGCGAGGGCCACGTAGGCAGGCCCGCCCGCGTGCCACGAGCCGAGCAGCCGGGCGGTCGTGGCGGGGGAGAGCTGGCGCAGCACGGTCGGGGTCGCGGCGGACATAGGGGCCACTCTTGCGCGATTGGCCCTGGATGACAAGGCCAATGGACCCGCACCATGGGCACATGACGACGACCACCGGCCGCCCGGCCGAGCCTTCCCCCGAGACCGCGGCCGTGCCCGCGCCCCTGCCCGCATCCCTGCCCGCACCCGAGGTGACCGCCACCGAGATCGCCGCCGGCGCCCCCGGCGCCCCCGTCCTGATGGGTCCGGTGCGCCGCGGCGTCCAGCTCCTGCTCGGGCTCGTGGGCTTCGGCGTCGCGACCGCGATGATGCTCCACTCGGGCCAGGGCGCCATGCCGTGGGCCGTCCTGGACCAGGGCATCGTGGACCGGACCGGGCTGGCGTACGGCTGGGTGGTGCTCGGGGTCGGGCTGCTGGTGATGCTCGCGTGGATCCCGCTGCGCCAGAAGCCCGGGATCGGCACGATCGCCAACATCATCGTGATCAGCTTCGTCATCGACCCCTCGCTGTGGGTGCTCGAACGGCTGCTGCCCGAGCCGGCGCTCCCGACGGGGATCGCGCTCGCGCTGGGCGGGACGGTCCTGCTGGGGGTGAGCACCGCGGCGTACGTCGGGGCCCGCCTCGGACCGGGGCCGCGGGACGGCCTGATGACCGGCATCGTGCAGCGCACGGGCTGGCCCGTGTGGCTGGTGAAGACCGTCATCGAGGTCACGGTGGTCGTGGTCGGCGTGCTCCTGGGCGGCACCTTCGGGTGGGCGACCGTGATGTTCGCCTTCGGGGTGGGCCCGGTGGTGCAGGTCGCCGCGCGCTGGCTCGCGCCGCGCGGGCTCGTCGGCTGAGCCTCATCAGCCGAGTCTCATCGGCTGATCGCGCCGCCCGGCCTCGCCGTCGGCCGGTAAACCTGCGAGCCTCGGTGACCGTGGTGGGGGACATGAGCACCGACACGGAAGAGACCGGGCACCCAGAGGCCGGCCACGCAGGGACCGGGCACGCCATCGTCCGCGTGGCCCGGGGGCGCGACGACGACTTCGTCGCGTTCGTCGAGACGGCCGGACCCTACCTGTACCGCACCGCGTATCTCCTGTCCGGCGACACCCACCGGGCCGAGGACCTGGTGCAGACGGCGTTCGAGCGCACCTACCGCGTCTGGGACCGGGTGCGGGACCGCGAGCCCCGTGCCTATGCCCGGCGCGTCCTGGTGAACCTGCGCATCGACACGTGGCGGCACACCCGCCGCGAGGTCGTGCCGGGCGACGACCACCTCCCGGTGGGTACCACCCCGGACCGCGCCGCCGAGGTGGAGCTCCGGGACGCGCTCGTCCGCGCCCTCGCGCGGCTCGCGCCCCAGCAACGGCGCGTCGTGGTGCTCCGGCACCTGCTGGACCTCTCGGAGGCGGACGTCGCCGCCGAGCTCGGCCGGAGCGTCGGCACGGTCAAGGCGACCAACGCCCGCGCGCTGGAGAGGCTGCGCGGCTTCGTCGCCGAGGCGGACCTGGACGCCGTCGACGCGCCCGCCCTGGACGGGGCCGCGGTGCTGCGGGGCAGCAAGGCGGCGCTGCGGCGTCGCCGGGCCGCGCAGGGCGCGACGTCGGGCGTCGCCGCGCTCCTGCTGGTGTGGTTCCTGGTGGGTCCGGTGCGGGTGCCCGGCCTGGGGGAGGTCGCGCTGCCGGGCAGCGAGTGGTTCCGGGAGGTGACCGGCATCGAGCGGCTGCTCGACCGGCGCGACGACGCGGCCCCCGGGCCGGGCCTGACCACAGCGCCGGCCGGCACCGCGGAGGTGGAGCCGCTGCTGGAGACCTTCGCCGTCGCGTATGACGGGACCGCCACGGCGACGCTCGCCGAGGACGGCTCGTACTTCATGGTGCAGCAGTTCGAGGAGTCCGGGGACCCCGACCTGCCCGAGGGCGCGGGCTCGTCGGTGATCGAGCTCGTGGAGATCCAGGAGGACGGGGTCCCGCACGCCGTCGAGTACGAGGCCTCGACCGCGCTCGGCGGCCTGAGCACCGTGGCCACGGCAGCGGTACGCCAGGGTGACCGGCTCGCGTGGGTCCAGTCACCCGTCAGCGACGGCGCTCTGGGCGTGTGGGCGATCCGTGTGCGGGAGCCGGGCTCCGGCGCGGTGACCGTGACGGAGTACAGCGCCTCGGAGCACGCGGCGGACGGCGCGGAGCTCGGTGACCCGTGGCTCGGGCTCACCGCCGGGCGGGTCGCCTGGCTGACCGAGACCCCCGGACCGGACGGCAAGCTCGTGCGCGCCGTCTCGGCGACTGCGCTGGACGGTGCCGGCCCCGGGCAGGTGGTCGCCACGGGCGTCCGGACGTTCGCGACCCACGACGACGAGCTGGTGGTCACGACCGTGGAGCGGGTCGCCGACGGGACGTTCCGGTACGCCATCACTTCCCACCGGGACGACGGCCGCACCGAGATCCTCCGTCCCGCCACCCCGGTGGCGCCCGGCACCGGTGCGTACTGGGGGCGCGAGCTTGCGGTGTCGGACGAGCTCGTGGCCTGGAACGACGGCGTGCTGATCCACGTCCTGGACCGCGCGACGGGCCGGGAGCGGGTCTTCGAACCGGAGACCGCGGGAGAGGTCGTGACCTCGCTGGACGTGTCGGCGGGCGACGTGGTGTGGAGCACCAGTGTGAACGGAAGCGACACCGTGTACCTGGTCGCCGACGCGGTCGGCGACGGGCGTCCCCAGGTGGTGGACCACTTCATCGGCCTGGGTGACTCCAGCTCCGCGGTCTCGGCGGCGGTCGCGGGCGACCTCGTCGCCTGGCAGGTGGAGGGTTCGGGCGACGGAACGGCGTCGCTGTACCGGGCCAGGTTCACGCCCTGAGCGTCCGAGGCCCGGCCTCGATCGGCGCCCAGGGCGGACGTGGTCCTTCCGGTGCGCGAAACCGGGTCAAAGCGATTCGATCGTTGTCATAGGCTGATGCCATGGTCAACTACCGGTACCTCGGCAACAGTGGTCTCAAGATCTCGGAGATCACGTACGGCAACTGGCTCACCCACGGCTCGCAGGTCGAGAACGACGTCGCCTCGGCGTGCGTCCGCGCCGCCCTCGACGCCGGCATCACCACCTTCGACACCGCGGACGTGTACGCCAACACGGTCGCGGAGCAGGTGCTCGGCGACGCGCTGCGGGGCGAGCGCCGCGAGTCCCTGGAGATCTTCACCAAGGTGTACTGGCCGACCGGGCCCAAGGGGCCCAACGACACGGGTCTGTCGCGCAAGCACATCCTGGAGTCGATCAACGGCTCCCTGACGCGGCTCGGCACCGACTACGTCGACCTGTACCAGGCGCACCGCTACGACGTCGAGACGCCGCTGGAGGAGACGATGCAGGCGTTCGCCGACGTCGTCCGCCAGGGCAAGGCCCTCTACATCGGCGTCTCCGAGTGGACCGCCGACCAGATCCGCGCCGGCGCCGCGCTCGCCAAGGAGCTCGGCTTCCAGCTCATCTCCTCGCAGCCCCAGTACTCGATGCTGTGGCGCGTCATCGAGGACGAGGTCGTGCCCGCCTCGAAGGAGGTCGGCGTCTCGCAGATCGTGTGGTCGCCCATGGCGCAGGGTGTGCTCTCGGGCAAGTACCTGCCGGGCCAGGCCGCTCCGGCGGGCTCGCGGGCCACGGACCAGAAGGGCGGCGCGCAGACGATCAGCCGCTTCATGAGCGACGAGACCCTGACCGCCGTGCAGAACCTCAAGCCGGTCGCCGACGAGCTGGGCCTGTCCATGGCGCAGCTCGCCGTGGCGTGGGTGCTGCAGAACGACAACGTGGCCGCCGCGCTCGTCGGCGCGTCCCGCCCCGAGCAGGTCGCCGAGAACGTCAAGGCGTCGGGCGTGACCATCCCGGCCGAGCTGCTCAAGCAGATCGACGAGGCCCTCGACGGCGTCGTCGAGCGCGACCCGGCCAAGACCCTCGAGGGCATGCCGAAGAAGCGTCTGGCCTGACCTCCGGCTCCCGGAGCCGAAAAGACCTGTGGCGAGGCAGAACCGACCGGTTCCGCCTCGCCACAGGTCTGTGGTGTCGGTCCCGGGTCACTCCGGGTAGTTGCCGCGCTTCTTGCTCATCGGCTTGGGCAGCCGCGACCGGCGGAGCTGGTAGGCGCGCGTGACCGTGTACATCACGAGGCCGCGGGGCACCTCGCCGAACTTGGCCGTCAGGCGCTTCTTCAGCGAACGCCACAGCAGCCACACGTCGATGATCGTCAGGAACAGGAACCCGTACAGGCCGAGCATCACGAAGATGCTGAGCTGCGGGTACTGCGTCGTGAAGAACGTCGCGAACAGGAAGATGAACGCGACCGGCAGGAAGAACTCACCGAGGTTCCAGCGCGCGTCCACGAAGTCGCGCACGTAGCGGCGCACCGGGCCCTTGTCCTTGGCCGGCATGTACCGCTCGTCGCCGGTCTGCATCGCCTGGTAGGAACGCTCCCGGTCGATGCGCGACTTCTCGCGCTGCGCCTTGCGGGCCGCCCGGCGGTCGTCCGGGACCAGGGGACGCTTGTTCGCGGCCTGCGCGACGTTGCGCTTGGGCGTGGGCCGGCCCTTGCCGGCGGCGGCGCCCGACGTCGTGTCGGACGTCGGCGTCACCTCGTCCGGGGAGTCGCCCACGGGGGTCACGCCGTCTGGAGTCGAAGTCTTGCTGCGGGAGAACACCCTCCCAGCCTAATCGCTCCCGGCGCCGGCCGGTTCCGAGCCGTTAACGTGGGGCCGTGACCACCGATACCACCGCGGCCCTCCGGGCCCGCGTCACCGAGCTGTTCCCCGCCCTGCAGGCCGACCTCGAGGCCCTCGTGCGCATCCCGAGCGTCTCGGCCGCCGCGTTCGACCAGACGCACGTGGCCGCCAGCGCCGCCGCCACGGCGCAGCTCCTGCGCGACGCCGGTCTGCCCGACGTCCAGATCCTGTCCGCCCCGCGCCCCGACGGCACGCCCGGTGCGCCCGCCGTCGTCGCGCGCCGGCCTGCGCCCGAGGGTGCGCCGACCGTGCTGCTGTACGCGCACCACGACGTGCAGCCGCCGGGCGACCCCGCGACCTGGGACACCGAGCCGTTCGAGCCCACGCAGGTGGGGGAGCGGCTCTACGGCCGGGGCGCGGCCGACGACAAGGCGGGCATCGTGGCCCACCTCGGCGCCCTGCGCACCCTCGGCGTGCCCGACGGCGCGGACCTGCCCGTGGGCGTCACCGTCTTCCTGGAGGGCGAGGAGGAGTCGGGGTCGCCGTCGTTCCGCGCGTTCCTGGAGCAGTACCGCGACCTGCTCGCGGCCGACGTCATCGTCGTGGCCGACTCCACGAACTGGAAGGTGGGTGTCCCCGCCCTCACGACGTCGCTGCGTGGCCTGGTGGACGGCGAGATCGAGCTGCGGGTCCTGGACCACGCGGTGCACTCCGGCATGTTCGGCGGCGCGGTGCTGGACGCCGTCACCCTGATGTCGCGCCTCGTGGCGACGTTCCACGACGCGGCCGGCGACGTCGCGGTCGAGGGCCTGGTCACCGCGCCCGAGCCCGAGGTCGACTACTCCGAGGCCGAGTTCCGCGCCGACTCCTCGCTGCTCGACGGCGCGGAGCTCGCCGGCACCGGCACGCTCTCGGGACGGCTCTGGTCCAAGCCCGCGCTGTCCGTCATCGGCATGGACGTCACCTCGGTGGCTGAGGCGTCCAACACGATCGCGCCGCGCTGCGCCGCGAAGATCTCGCTGCGGCTCGCGCCGGGCCAGGACCCGGTCGCGGCCGACGCCGCCCTCGCCGCCCACGTGGCGAAGCACGCCCCGTTCGGCGCGCAGGTCACGTGGCGCTCGGGCGAGCAGGGCAAGCCCTTCCTCGCACCGGGCGACACGGCGGCGATGCGGGCAGCCCGTGCCGCCTTCACCGAGGCGTGGGGCACCCCGCCGGTCGACGTCGGCGTGGGCGGGTCCATCCCGTTCATCGCGGACCTGCTCGAGATCTTCCCGGACGCCGCGATCCTCGTGACCGGCGTCGAGGATCCGGACTCGCGGGCGCACGGCGCGAACGAGTCGGTGCACCTGGGCGAGCTGCAGAACGTCGTGCTGGCCGAGGCGCTGCTGCTCACCAAGATCGGCGAGGGCCTGTAGCCGTCCCGCTGATCTTCCCGTCCCGCTAGTTCTTCGCGGCGGGCTCGCGCGGTGCGACATCCATCGCGCGGGCCCAGGCCGCGACGTCCTCGGGGAGCGCGGGGGAGGGCAGGTCCTGCCCGGTCGCGTCCCGGACGACGTCGAGCGCCGAGATCCGGTTGCCCTTGCGGTCCAGGAACCGGCTGGCGACGATCCCGCGGGCGCACAGCTTGTCGCCCCGTGTGAAGACCTGCTCCAGGTAGAAGACGCGCTCGTCCCAGCCCAGGATCCGGGTCGTGATCTCGAACCGCTCGAACGGCTGCAGGGAGCGCCGGTACTTGATGGTCGACGCCGCGACCACGGGGGCCCAGCCCTTCTCCTTGGCGATCGGGAACATACCGAGGTCGGCGATCTGGTTGTTCCGGGCCACGTCCATCATCTGCAGGTACGTGCCGTTGTTGACGTGCAGGTACGAGTCGAGGTCCAGGGGCCCCACGCGCATCCGGGTGACCGACGGGTCGAGCAGGGTCTGTCCGGGGCGGGCCTTGCGCGGGAAGAGTCCGGTCCAGGTGAGCTGGAGCATGCGAGCCATGCGTCGAAGGTTATACCGGGAACCGGCAGTATCAGATACCTTGTCCGGCACCTGGCCGGGCGCCGGGTCAGGCTGTGCCGGACGGCGTCGCCGGGTGCTGGATCGCGTTGCGCACCAGCCGCCCCACGGCCGGTGTCTCCAGACGTTCGACCAGGTGGAGAGCCATGTCGATGCCCGAGGAGACGCCGGCCGACGTGATCACGTCGCCGTCGTCCACGTAGCGCGCCTCGGTGTCCACCAGCACGCTCGAGTCCAGCTCGGTGAGCTCGTCGTAGTGCTCGTGGTGCGTGGTGGCGGGCCGTCCCGCTAGCAGCCCGGCGGCGGCCAGGGGCAGGGCGCCCGTGCAGACGCTCGCCATGATCGGGGTCTGCTTGCGGATCTGGCGCAGCCACTCCAGGTGCCCGGGCTCGGCCAGCAGCGGCCGCGTGCCCAGGCCGCCCGGGTAGACCAGCACGTGCAGCGGACCCATGTCGTCCGCGCCGTGCGCGGGCAGGATCCGCAGCCCCTTGGCGAGCCGCACGCCGGCGCCGTCCCAGGAGAACGTGCTCACGGTCGGCCGCAGCTGCGAGTGGGAGCCCCACTCCGCAAAGACCTCGAAGGGCCCGACGACGTCGAGCTCCTCCGCCCCGTCGAAGACGAAGATCCCGATGCGCAGCCCGCCGTTGCCGCTCACACGCTCAGCCCGGTCAGATTCCGGGAAGGGCCAGCATCTGGTCGAGCGCCACGCGCGCCCAGTGGGCGTCGTCGGCGTCCACGACGATCCGGTTCACCATGCGTCCCTCGACGAGCGACTCCATGGCCCACACCAGGTGGGGCAGGTCGATGCGGTTCATGGTGGAGCAGAAGCACACCGTCGAGTCGAGGTAGTGCACCTGCTTGTCGGGGTGCGCGCGGGCGACGCGGCGGACCAGGTTGAGCTCCGTGCCGATGGCCCACGAGGAGCCGGGCTCGGCGGCCTCGAGCTGCTTGATGATGTACTCGGTCGAGCCGACGTAGTCGGCCGCGGTGACGACCTCGTGCTTGCACTCGGGGTGCACCATCACGTTGACCCCGGGCACCGCCGCGCGGATGTCGGTGACGTTCTGCTCCGAGAAGCGGCCGTGCACCGAGCAGTGCCCGCGCCACAGGATCATCCGGGCGTCGCGCAGCTCCTGGTCGGTCAGCCCGCCGTTCGGCTTGCGCGGGTCGAAGACCACGCAGTCGTCCAGGGACATCGCGAGCTCCAGCACGGCGGTGTTGCGGCCCAGGTGCTGGTCGGGCAGGAAGAGCACCTTGCCGGTGCCGTCGATGCCGCCCACCTGGTCGAACGCCCAGCGCAGCGCGACCTCCGCGTTGGAGGACGTGCAGACGGTGCCGCCGTGGCGCCCGGTGAACGCCTTGATGGCGGCCGACGAGTTCATGTAGGTGACGGGGATCGTCGAGTCCGCGACGCCGACGTCCTGCAGCACGGCCCAGGCCTCCTCGACCTGGCCGATCGCGGCCATGTCGGCCATCGAGCAGCCGGCGGCGAGGTCCGGCAGCACGACCTGCTGCGCGTCGGAGGTGAGGATGTCCGCGCTCTCGGCCATGAAGTGCACGCCGCAGAACAGGATGAACTCGGCCTCGGGGCGGGCCGCGGCCTCGCGCGCGAGCTTGAAGGAGTCGCCGGTGACGTCGGCGAAGTCGATGACCTCGTCGCGCTGGTAGTGGTGGCCCAGGACGAACGCGCGGCTGCCGAGGGCGGCCCGTGCGGCGCGCGCCCGGTCCACCAGGTCGGGGTCGCTCGGTGCGGGCAGCTCGCCCGTGCACTCCACGCCGCGCTCGGAGGCCAGGTCACGCCCCTGGCCGAGCAGCAGCAACGGGGACGAGGCGGGCTCGGAGAAGCCGGAGTATTCAGCCAGCAGGGTGCTCACGGTCACCATCATGACACGCGGTGGTGACACCTTGACCGGACGATGCCACGATGCCTCTCGTGCACGTGCTGCTGCTTGCCGAGACCTTGCCCGACGCCGAGCGACTGGCCTCCGCGTGGCATGCCGCCGCGCCGCACGCCGGCACCGAGGCGCGGGCCGTCCGGGTGCCCGCGTCCGCTGCCGTGTCCGCAGGTGGGCCGGGTGGTCCGGGCGGCGCGCCGGGTCCCGGGTCGGGCGCGGGGCACGACGACAGCGCGGGCCGCGGCGTGCTCCTGGCGGGTCCGGCGATCCCGGTCGGCCGGCCGGCCGCCGTCGGGCCGCAGGACGTGGGGCCCGCCCACCCCGGGCCGACGGCGCCCGGACCCGCCCCGTCGGCCCTGCCGCGCGCGGAGCGGGCAGCGCTGACCGACGCCGCCGCGCGCGCCGACGTCGTAGTGGCGTACGTCACGCTGCTCGACGGCGAGGGGCTGCACCGGGGGGTCGTCGTGGAGGCGGCGGCTGCCGCCGCGCCGCACGCGGTCCCCGTCGTCGTGCTCACCGGACGCAGCCAGGTGAGCAGGCGGGAGTGGTCCACGGCGGGCCTGAGCGGGGTGCACGAGGTGGCGGACGACGACGTGGCGCGCGTGGCCCGGACCTGGTCGCCGGGCTGGGCCCGGTGACCGCGCGGGTGACGCCGCGCACGTGGAACGGTGATGGGCTCGGGCGGCACCTGGGCGTACGATCTGAGAACAGACCGGAACGCGGGAACAGACGGACCAGCCGATGAGTTGGCAACGTTCAAGGATCGACTACCGGTATGTCGAACACGATCGGGAGATGACATGACCGACACCACCACGGACATCGCTACCCACGGCGTCAACGTCACCGACGTCGCCGCGGGCAAGGTCCGTAGCCTGCTCGAGCAGGAGGGCCGCGACGACCTGCGCCTCCGCGTAGCGGTGCAGCCGGGTGGCTGCTCCGGGCTGATCTACCAGCTCTACTTCGACGAGCGGGTGCTCGACGGGGACGCTCTGCGCGACTACGACGGCGTCGAGGTCGTCGTGGACAAGATGAGCGTGCCGTACCTCGAGGGCGCCACGATCGACTTCAAGGACACCATCGAGCAGCAGGGCTTCACGATCGACAACCCGAACGCCGGCAGCGCGTGCGCCTGCGGCGGGTCGTTCTCCTGATCGGAGCTCGCTGAGCGCAGTCTCGGCACGACGGGCCGGTCACCCCAGGGTGACCGGCCCGTCGTCGTCCCCGCTTGTCCCCTTTGAGGCCCGGGTTTCTTCGCTTTGGCGCCGTCCAAAGCGAAGAAACCCGGGCCTCAAAGGGGAGGGCGCAAGTCAGCCGAGGCGGACCGTGACGGCCCAGCCGTCCCAGTCCTCGTCCTGGGCTGCAGGGTCCTGGGCCCGGTGCTCCCGCGTCCCCACGTGCTCGTGGCCGCGCATCCGGCACCACGCGGGCACGTCGTGCCTGGCCGCGGGGTCGGTCGACAGGACGGTCAGCTCCGTGCCCGCGGGCAGGTCCTTCGCGGCCGCGGCGAGCCGGATGACGGGCAGCGGGCAGCGCAGCCCGCGAGCGTCCACCAACGTGTCAGACACACGGGTCACTCTAGTGACCTGTGCGTCTGACACCTCGCGGGCGGGCAGCGGGGTCTCAGAGGCCGCCGACGCCCAGCATCTCGCGGACCTTCGACACCGCGCCCGGGAGCACCGCGCAGAAGCGGTCGACGTCGTCGGCCGTGGTGGACCGGTCCAGGGCGATCCGCACGTTGCCGTGCGTGAGCACACCCATTGCAGCCAGCACGTGCGACGGTTCCAGAGTGCTCGCGGTGCACGCCGACCCAGAGCCGACGGCGAACCCGAGCCGGTCCAGCTCCGTCACGAGTGCCTCGCCGTCCACATAGAGGAACGAGAACGTGGCCACGTGGGGGAGCCGGTCGTCCGGGTCGCCCACCACCTCGACGTCGGGGATCCCTGCCACCGTGGCGCGCACACGCTCCACGAGCGCCCGGCGTCGCGCCTCCTGCGCCACGCGGTCGGACTCGACCGCCTGCAGCGCCACGGCGGCGGCGAACGCGAGCGGCACGCTCACACCGCCCGGGGCCCAGGGGTCCTCGTCCTCGGGCCCGACGGGCGCGGTGCGCACCCGCTGCCGGACGGCGAGGACGCCGACGCCGGCGGGGCCGCCCCAGTCGGCCGGGTCGGCGGCGAGGAGGTCCCAGGCGCCGGGCACCGCCACGTGGCCGACGCTCGCCCCGGCGTCGACCAGCAGCGGGACGCCGGCCGCGCGCGCGGCGTCGTGCACCGCCCCGACCGGCTGGACCGTGCCCACCTCGCCGTTCGCGTGCTGGAGCGCGGCCAGCGCGACGCCGGACGCCCCGACCGCCGCGACCATGGCGTCCACGTCGACCCGCCCGAGCCGGTCGACGGGCACGGGACCGGGCGGCGCGCCCGCGCCCTCCGCGCCGGCACGGCCCGCGGCGAGCGTCGCCGCGTGCAGCACGGCGGCACGCTCGACCGCGCTGACGACGACCGCGGAACCGGCGCGCCGTCGAGCGGCGGCCGCCGCCGCGACCGCGGCGTGCAGGGAGGCCGTGTGGCTCGGCGTGAACCGGACCTCCTGGGTCCGCGCGCCGAGCACGGCGGCGATCGCCTCGCGGGCGCCGTCGAGCAGCCGGGCCGCACGGCGGCCCTCGGCGTGCAGCCGGCGCGGGTCGGCCCAGCCGTCCGCGAGGGCCTGCTCGAAGGCCTGCCGGGCGAGCGGGTGCCACGGGGCGCGTCCGCCGTTGTCGAGGTAGACCCGTTCGGGGATACCTGGGGTGGCGTGGCTCACACGTCCTCCTGCTCCTTGTGCCGTCCACCTGATCCTCGCACCCCCGCCCGCCGGTCCGTCGCGGCGATCGTTCTGACACGACCCGGGTGGGTGTCCTGAACAGCGTCGATGTGTGCCCGGCGTGCGGAGTGCGTCACGTTCCCGTGGGGGCCTTCCGGGCATCATCAGGCCCCGGAGCGCGCTAGGCTGCATCCCATCGAGGACGAAGGTTCTGCGTGGAGCTCGGGAGGAAACCGGTGCGACGCGCCGGACGAGACGTGAAAGGCCTCCCTTGCACTCGAAGCCACCTACCCGCACCCGGCGGGCCATCCTGCGTGCGTCGGCTCTTGCCGCCGCAGTCGCAGTGCTGGCCTCCGGCTGCGCAAGTGAATCCGTCCAGCGCGGATACCTGCCCGGCTACAGCGACGGGGAGGTGACTAACCAGACCGAGCGCATCACCGACCTGTGGGTGGGCTCGTGGATCGCTGCTCTCGCCGTGGGCATCGTGACCTGGGGCCTGATGCTGTGGTGCATCGCGGCCTACCGGAAGCGCAAGGACGACCACCAGCTCCCGGTGCAGACGCGCTACCACCTGCCGCTCGAGCTCATGTACACGGCCGTGCCGATCATCATGGTGCTCGTGCTGTTCTGGTACACCGACCGCGACGTGACGGCCATCAAGACCGTCGACGGCACCGCGACCGAGCACATCCAGGTCATCGGCAAGCAGTGGAGCTGGGACTTCAACTACCTCGACGCCGACGTCTACGACTACGGCGAGCACGAGGCGGACCCCGGCAGCGTTACCGCGGAGGACGAGCTCGACGGCGCCGTCGGCACCTCGACGTCCTTCCCGACGCTCTACCTGCCGGTGAACGAGACGGTCGAGTTCACGCTCGACTCGCGCGACGTCATCCACTCGTTCTGGATCCCCGCGTTCCTGTACAAGCAGGACATGATCCCGAACCGGACCAACACGTTCCAGGTCACGCCGACCCGTGAGGGCACGTACGCCGGCAAGTGCGCCGAGCTCTGCGGCGAGTTCCACTCCGGCATGCTCTTCAACGTGAAGGTCGTGTCCGCCGAGGAGTACGACGCCCACATGGCGGAGCTCGAGGCGAAGGGTCAGACCGGCTCGCTGGGCATGGACCTCGCCCGCACCGCCGGCCCGGTGGAGGACCCGGCAGAAACACTGGAAGAGGAGGCTGGGCACTGATGGCCGCAGCGACCACGACCGAGCTGATCCCGGGCCTGGCGCCCGGGAGGCAGACGCTCGGCCGGACCGTCATCAAGTGGATCACGTCCACTGACCACAAGACGATCGGGTACCTCTACCTGATCACGTCGTTCATCTTCTTCTGCATCGGCGGCCTGATGGCCCTGCTGATCCGGGCCGAGCTCTTCGAGCCGGGCATCCAGCTGGTGCAGAGCAAGGAGCAGTACAACCAGCTCTTCACGATGCACGGCACCGTGATGCTGCTGCTGTTCGCCACCCCGCTGTTCGCGGGCTTCGCGAACGTGATCATGCCGCTCCAGATCGGCGCGCCCGACGTCGCGTTCCCGCGCCTGAACATGTTCGCCTACTGGCTGTTCCTGTTCGGTGGCCTCATCACCACCGCCGGGTTCCTCACGCCGCAGGGCGCCGCGTCGTTCGGCTGGTTCGCGTACGCGCCGCTGTCGACCACCACCTACAGTCCAGGGTTGGGCGGAGACCTCTGGGTCTTCGGCCTGGCGCTGGCCGGTTTCGGCACGATCCTCGGTGCGGTCAACTTCATCACCACGATCATCACCATGCGTGCGCCGGGCATGACCATGTTCCGGATGCCGATCTTCACCTGGAACACGCTGGTCACCAGCCTCCTGGTGCTGATGGCGTTCCCGCCCCTGGCCGCGGCCCTGTTCGCGCTGGGTGCCGACCGCCGTCTCGACGCGCAGATCTTCAACCCGGAGAACGGTGGCGCCATCCTCTGGCAGCACCTCTTCTGGTTCTTCGGGCACCCCGAGGTGTACATCATCGCGCTGCCGTTCTTCGGCATCGTGTCCGAGATCTTCCCGGTCTTCAGCCGCAAGCCGATCTTCGGCTACACGGGCCTGGTCTACGCGACCATCGCCATCGCGGCGCTGTCGGTGACGGTGTGGGCCCACCACATGTACGTGACCGGCGCCGTCATGCTGCCGTTCTTCGCGTTCATGACGATGCTCATCGCGGTGCCGACCGGCGTGAAGTTCTTCAACTGGATCGGCACGCTCTGGCGAGGAAAACTCACGTTCGAGACACCGATGCTCTGGTCCATCGGCTTCCTCGTGACGTTCCTCTTCGGCGGTCTGACCGGCATCATCCTGTCGAGCCCGGCGCTGGACTTCCAGCTCTCCGACTCGTACTTCGTGGTCGCGCACTTCCACTACGTGGTCTTCGGCACCGTCGTGTTCGCGATGTTCGCCGGGTTCTACTTCTGGTGGCCCAAGATGACCGGCCGCATGCTGTCAGAGCGCCTGGGCAAGGTGCACTTCTGGATGCTCTTCGTCGGCTTCCACACCACGTTCCTCATCCAGCACTGGCTGGGTGTGGAGGGCATGCCGCGCCGCTACGCGGACTACATGCCGCAGGAGGGCTTCACCTGGGAGAACCAGGTGTCCACGATCGGCGCGTTCATCCTCGCCGCGTCCACCCTGCCGTTCTTCTGGAACGTCTACATCACCTGGCGCAAGGCGCCCAAGGTCACGGTCGACGACCCGTGGGGCTACGGCCGCTCCCTGGAGTGGGCCACGTCCTGCCCGCCGCCGCGGCACAACTTTGCGTCGCTCCCGCGCATCCGCTCGGAGTCGCCGGCGTTCGACCTGCACCACCCCGAGGTCGTCGCGATGGAGCACCCGGAGTACAACCGCGGTGTGCTCGACAACATCTACGGCGAGGCGGACCGGCGCGGTCAGGACAAGCAGGCCCAGCAGCGTGCCGCGCACGGCGGCGGCGAGTCGGGTCAGAGCAGCACGACCATCGTTGACCAGCCGGACGAGGGGACCAGCAAGTGAAGATCGAGAGCCGGCTGTTCCTCTGGGGCACGCCCTTCTTCGTCCTGGCCGGGGTCGTCTACGGCTTCATGACGGACTGGCAGGAGCCGGTCGGCTTCCTGGGCATGCCGCTGGTCGGTGCCCTGGTGGCGATGATCGGCGCGTACCTGACGCTGACGGCCCGGCGCATCGACGCCCGGCCAGAGGACGACCCGAACGGCAACATCGAGGACGCAGCGGGCGACCAGGGTGTGTACGCGCCCTGGAGCTGGTGGCCGCTCGCGATCGCCGGCTCGGCCGCGATCTGCTTCCTCGGCCTGGCCGTGGGCTGGTGGGTGCTCTACATCGGCTTCTGCGTGGCGATCATCGCGCTCGTGGGCTGGGTCTTCGAGTACTCGCGGGGCATCCACTCGCACTGAGACCTTCCGCTTCAGCGACCGACCCGGCGTCGGAACGTACCCTCACCTGAGGGTGCGTTCGGATGCCGGGTTTGTTCGTTTCACCCGCTGTTTCACCCGCTGATGACAGGGTGCGACGCGCCAAGCGTGGTGAGATCGAACGTTCGCTGGCCGGTTCCCCGACGCAACCTGTGCGTCGCCCGGAGAGCGGGCAGGAAGGTCAACAGTGCGTTACTCCAAGACGGTGGTGCTGGCGACGGCGAGCGTGCTCGTCGTGGGTCTCGGCGGCTGTGCGGCGGCGAGCTCGAGCGGCTCCGCCGACGAGGCAGCTCCCACCGAGTCGGCGCAGGCCCAGGTCGAGCTGACCCAGGCCTCGTTCGTCGAGGAGCTCTCCGCGGCGCAGACCGAGGCGGGCACCGTCCACATGTCGATGGGCTACTCGGGCGAGGGGGCGGAGGAGGCCGGACTGGCGGGTGCTCCCGTCGAGGCCGACATCAACCTGGCCGACCCGGCGAACCCGGCGATGGCGATGACGATGGACATCGAGGGCGAGACCGCCGACATGGTCCTCTTCGACGGCGACTTCTACATGAACATGGGCGAGTCGACGTCCGGCAAGTTCTTCAGCCTGACCGAGGCCGGCAAGAGCGACAACCCGATGGGCGTTCTCTTCAAGAGCATGGGTGACGTCATGCGCAGCAGCCTGGAGGACATGGACCCCGCCGCCCAGCTGCAGGGCATGGAGGGTGCCATCACGTCGTTCGAGAAGTCCGGCCCCGAGACGGTCGACGGCGTCGAGACGGACGTGTACACGCTGCTCGTCGACGCGACGAAGATGACCGGCCCGCAGGTCGAGGGCATGCCCGAGGACGTGCTCGCAGAGATGGGCGAGGTCGAGATCGTCTACAACGTGGACGAGGACAACCTGGCTCGCGCCTTGGCCATGACGATGACCATCGAGGGAAAGCCCGTGGTCGCGAGCGGCACGTTCACCGACTGGGGTGAGCCCGTCGACATCGCCGCGCCGACCGCGGACCAGCTCGTCACCATGGACGAGCTGACCGAGGGCATGATGGGCTGATCCTTCGCTCTACCTCGCGGCCTGGGCCCAGCGCTCCAGGGTGGCCTGCGCCGCCCCCGAGTCCACGGCCTGGGCCGCGAGGCCGATGCCGGCGGTGAGGCGCTCCACAAGGGTCCCGGAGCCCGTACCGGGCAGCGTGCCGTCGGCGACGAGGCCGGAGGCCGCGTTGAGCAGCACGGTCTCGCGCACCGGCCCGTCCTCGCCCGCCAGCACCGCCCGGGCGACGCCCGCGTTGTAGGCCGCGTCGTGGCCGCGCAGGTCCTCGACCTTGATGCGCGTCAGCCCGAGGTCGTCGGCGGGGTCGATGCGGTGCTCGGTGACCGTTCCCCCGGACACCTCCCAGACGGTGGCGCCCGCCGTCGCGGCGAGCTCGTCCAGCCCCTCGTCCCCCCGGAAGACCAGCGCGGACTTGCCCCGCTCGGCGAAGACGCCCGCCATCAGCGGCGCCATCCGCGCGTCGGCGCAGCCGACGGCGGCGGCGCGCGGCTGGGCCGGGTTGGTGAGCGGGCCCAGGAAGTTGAAGGCCGTGGGCACGCCCAGCTCCTTGCGGGTCACGCCCGCGTGGCGCATGGACGGGTGGAACGCCGCCGCGAAGCAGAAGGTGATGCCCGCCTCGCGCGCGATCTGCGCGACCCGCTCCGGCGCGTGGTCCAGGCGGATGCCCAGCTCCTCCAGCACGTCCGCGCTGCCCGACGACGACGATGCCGCCCGGTTGCCGTGCTTCACGACCCGCAGGCCGGCGCCCGCGATGACCACGGACGCCATCGTGGAGATGTTCACGGTGTGCGCACGGTCGCCGCCGGTCCCGACGATGTCCACCGACGGCCCGGGCACGTCGATGCGCACCGCGTGCTCGATCATAGACTCGGTCAGGCCCGCGAGCTCCTCGACGGTCTCGCCCTTGGCGCGCAAGGCCACGAGGAAGCCGGCGAGCTGGACGGGCGAGACCTCACCGGTCATCACCCGGTCCATGGCCCAGCGGGCCTCCTGCTGGCTCAGGTCGGTGCCGGTCATGAGCCCGGCGAGCAGGCCGGACCACGTGGGTGCCTCGAGGTTCACGCGGTACCTGCCGTCGAGGGGTCGAGCAGGCGCGCGACGGCTTCCTGGACCTTGATGGCGTCGAGCGGGCGTGCCACCACGCCGTCGGCCAGCGACCAGGTCGCGAGCCAGGCGTCCGCCGGGCGGCCCGTGAGGACCAGCACCGGGGGGCACTCGTAGATCTCGTTCTTGAGCTGGCGGCACAGGCCCATGCCGCCGGCCTGGTCGGCCTCTCCGTCGAGGACGAGCAGGTCCCACGTCTCGTTGTCGGCCTTGTCCACCACGGCGGCCGCGGTGGCGGCCTCGGCCCACACGATGTCGGGCTCGCCCGCGTGCAGGCGCGGGCCCACGGCGAGGCGTACCTGCTCGCGTACCGTGCGGTCGTCGCTGTACAGGAGGACTCGCGGGCTCGACGTCGCGCTGGGGGAGGGCGTACCGCTCGTGCCTGCGCTGGTCACATCCGTCGTCATGCCGGTCATGCGTCGATCGTGGCACAGACCCCGCCCCTGCGGCAGATTTGTCCGCGCCCTTTTCATGGCACTCTGTTCAATCGCGTCAGCAAGTGACGGCCCACGTAGGGCGTTGAAAGGACTTTGTGAGATTCGACGCGAGCGTCTGTGACGGTTCGGCGTTCGGGACACCCGAACGTCGGCCATAATGGCTGTCGTGTCGACCGCAACGGCTGCAGCCACCCCCACGCACCAGCACGTGACAGTCAATCGTCCGAACCCGGTCTCGGTCGGGACGATCGTCTGGCTCGCGAGCGAGCTCATGTTCTTCGCAGCGCTCTTCGCGATGTACTTCACCGTCCGGCAGACCATGCCGGCCGAGGAGTGGGCGCTACAGGCGGACAAGCTGAACATCACCTTCTCCACGATCAACACGATCGTCCTGGTGCTGTCCTCGTTCACCTGCCAGTGGGCGGTCTTCAAGGCCGAGCAGTTCAAGCCGTCGCGCTCCGGGAAGCTCTTCCAGTTCTGGACCTGGGGCATGCACGAGTGGCTGACCATGACGTACCTCATGGGCGCGTTCTTCATCGGCGGCCAGATCTTCGAGTACACCGAGCTGGTGCACGAGGGCCTGACCATCTCGTCCAGCGCCTACGGTTCGGTCTTCTACATGACCACCGGCTTCCACGGCCTGCACGTCACCGGCGGTCTGATCGCCTTCCTCTTCGTGCTCGGCCGCTCCTTCGCCGCCAAGCGCTTCGGTCACCACGAGGCCACCACCACGATTGTCACGTCCTACTACTGGCACTTCGTCGACGTGGTGTGGATCGCGCTCTTCGCGGTGATCTACCTGCTGCGCTGACCGGTCGCGCGGTCGCCCCCGGGCAGCCGCGCCTCACGGCCACGTGCGGTGGCATAGGTTGATAACAGAGAAGCTCAACACTCACAGCGAGACGAGGAAATTTTCGTGAAGGCACTCGCCGCCCGCAGGCATCACCGGCTGGCGCCGGTCGTACTCCTGCTGCTGGCGCTGCTGACCACGGGCGGCGTCTACGCCGCCCTGGCTCCGAGCACGGCTAAGGCCGAGACCGTCAGCACCGCGGACATCGAGACCGGTAAGAAGCTGTTCCAGGCCAACTGCGCGACGTGCCACGGCGCGAACGCGGAGGGCACCGACGGCGTGCCGTCCCTGGTGGGCGTCGGCGCTGCCGCCGTCGACTTCCAGGTGTCGACCGGCCGCATGCCGATGCAGATGAACGGCCCGCAGGCCGAGGCCAAGCCGCCGCAGTTCGACGCGGAGCAGACCGCGGCGCTGGCCGCGTACGTCGCCTCGCTGGGTGCCGGCCCCGCCATCCCTACCGACGAGCAGGTCGACCCCACGCTGGGTGACCCCTCGAACGGCATGGCCCTCTTCCGCACCAACTGCGCCATGTGCCACAACGCCGTCGGCGCCGGCGGCGCACTCTCGGAGGGCAAGTTCGCCCCCGCCCTCTGGGAGACGTCGGAGCGGAACATCTACCAGGCGATGCTCACCGGCCCGCAGTCGATGCCGGTGTTCAACGACGCGAACATCACGCCGGACGAGAAGCGCGACATCGTGTCGTTCCTCGTCGAGCAGCGCGAGGGTTCGGCCGGCGGTAACGCGCTCGGCGCCCTCGGACCGGTGTCCGAAGGTCTCTGGGCCTTCGTGATCGGCCTCGGCCTGCTCATCGGCGCCGCAGTGTGGATCGGAGCGAAGTCCTCGTGAGCGAGAACCAGAACAACCCTGCCGACACCTCGCACGAGGTGACGGTCACCCCCGAGGCGGGTACCGCCGTAGGGCACCCGGAGCGGTTCCCTGACCCGGGCATCCCGGAGCACAAGCACCGCCTGACGGACACCGACCCGCGCGCCGCCAAGCGCGCCGAGCGGACCGTCACCTTCCTGTTCGTCCTGTCGATCCTGGGCACGGTCGGCTCGATCGTCGCCTACGTAATGGTCCCGCCGGACGGCACGACCTCGGGCGTCCGCCTGTCGACCCTGCTGCTCGGCCTCGGCCTCGCGGTGTCGCTGCTCGGCATCGGCATCGCCGGCATCCACTGGGCCAAGTCGCTGATGGGCGACAAGGAGATGGTCCAGGAGCGGCACCCCCTCGCGACGAACGACGAGGACCGCGCGATCGCGGTCCGGGACCTGAACGACGGTCTCGCCGACTCGGGCGTCGTCGGACGCCGTGGCGTGCTCAAGGGCGCCTTCTTCGGTGCTCTGGCGCTGTTCCCGCTGGCCATCGCGGTGCCGCTGATCGGCTCCGTGGGTGGCGACTGGAACGTCTCCAAGTTCAAGCACACGATGTGGAAGAACGGCACGCGCCTGGCGATCGACCCCTCGGGCCGGCCCATCAAGGCCGCCGACGTCACCGTCGGCTCCGTCTTCCACGTGATCCCGGAGACCACCGAGGAGTTCCGCTCGACGCACGAGTGGATCAACGAGAAGTCCAAGGCCGTGGTCCTGATGGTCCGCCTCAACCCGGAGGACCTCCGTACGGACCAGTCGCCCGAGGGTGAGACGTGGTCGCACGAGGGGATCGTCGCCTACTCGAAGATCTGCACGCACGTGGGCTGCCCGGTGGCCCTGTACGAGCAGCAGACCCACCACCTCCTGTGCCCCTGCCACCAGTCGACGTTCGACATCGCGGACAGCGCGAAGGTCGTCTTCGGCCCGGCCAACCGCCGGCTGCCGCAGCTGCCGATCACCGTCGACGACGAGGGCTACCTCGTCGCGCAGGACGACTTCGCCGAGCCCATCGGCCCGAGCTTCTGGGAGCGCCTGAAGTGAGCACCGCGACCCACGACACCAAGCCCGAGGCTCCGGCCAAGCCGACGACGACCGTCGGCAAGGCCGCGGACTACCTCGACCAGCGCACCTCCATCGGCGTCGCCGTCAAGGAGTTCGCGCGCAAGGTCTTCCCGGACCACTGGTCCTTCATGCTCGGCGAGATCGCCCTGTTCTCGTTCGTGGTGCTGATCATCTCGGGCTTCTTCCTGACGATGTTCTTCGAGCCGTCGATGGCGCTCACCACCTACGAGGGTGAGCACCCCGCGACCATGCACGGTCAGCTCATGTCCGTCGCGTTCGCCTCGACGCTCGACATGTCGTTCGAGGTGCGCGGCGGTCTGCTCATGCGGCAGATCCACCACTGGTCGGCCCTGATCTTCATGGCCTCGATCGTGGTGCACATGATGCGCGTGTTCTTCACCGGCGCGTTCCGCAAGCCGCGCGAGATCAACTGGATCGTCGGCATCCTGCTCATGATCCTGGGCCTGGCGGCCGGCTTCACCGGCTACTCGCTGCCCGACGACGTGCTCTCCGGCAACGGCCTGCGCATCACCGACGGCGTGGTCAAGTCGATCCCGCTGATCGGCTCGTTCCTGTCGTACATGATCTTCGGCGGCGAGTTCCCGGGCCACCACATCGTGCCGCGCCTGTTCACGCTGCACATCTTCGTGGTGCCGGGCATCCTGCTGGCGCTCATCGCGCTGCATCTGTTCCTGATGGTGCTGCAGAAGCACACCCAGTACCCGGGCGGCGGCCGCACCGACAAGAACGTCGTCGGCTACCCGGCGGCGCCGGTGTACGTCGCCAAGATGACCGGCAACTTCTTCATGGTCTTCGGCGTGCTGGCGCTCATGGGCGCCACGATGTCGATCAACAACGTGTGGAACTACGGGCCGTTCGACCCGTCACCGGTCTCCGCGGGTGCCCAACCGGACTGGTACATGCTGTTCCTGGAGGGCTCGCTGCGTCTGATGCCGGGCCAGGGCACGGAATGGGTCATCTTCGGCTACACGCTGCCGTTGAACGTGCTGATCCCTGCCGTGGTCATCCCGGGCATCCTGTTCACGTTCCTCATCGTGTACCCGTTCCTCGAGGCGCGGGTGACCGGCGACGACCGCGAGCACCACGTGCTGGACCGGCCGCGCAACAAGCCGGCCCGTACCGGCCTGGGTGTCGCGTTCCTGACGGCGTTCATCATCCTGGCCCTGGCCGGGTCGAACGACCTCATCGCGACGCACTTCGCGCTGTCGATCAACGCGATCACCTGGGTGTTCCGCGTCCTGTTCTTCGTGGGGCCGGTGTTCGCGTACTGGGTCACCAAGCGCATCTGCCTCGGGCTGCAGCGCAAGGACCGCGAGCTGGTGCTGCACGGCCACGAGTCGGGCCGCATCGTGCGCTTCGCCACCGGCGAGTACATCGAGGTCCACACCCCGCTCGACGAGCAGGAGCGCTGGCTGCGCGTCAACTACGACGCGCCTGCCCCGCTGGCGATCGCCCCGAAGACGGACGCCCGCGGCGTGAAGCGCAAGGGTTACGGCGCCGACAAGCGCTGGCAGGGCCTGTCCCGGTTCTTCTACGAGGACCGCGTCTCGCCCGTCACCCCGGCGGAGGTCGCCGCCGCGCACTCGCACGGTGAGCACGACGAGCTGCACGGCTCCGAGCGCCAGGCCGTCGAGGCAGGCGCGGGATCCACCTCGCGGGAGCACTGAGCGACCTGCGACCCCAAGCGATGGCCTGTGTCTCCTGGTCCGCATCTGCGGCCGGGGACACGGGCCATTGCCGTCCCGGCGGGCACCACCTCGGCGCACGACCAGGACGGCGTCCCACCCCTGCGCACCGTCCGGTGTGCGGACCGATCCTGGAGGTACCTCAGCAATGGCTGTTTACACGCTCCCTGACCTGACCTACGACTACGCCGCGCTCGAGCCGCACATCTCGGGCAAGATCATGGAGCTGCACCACTCCAAGCACCACGCGACGTACGTCAAGGGTGCCAACACTGCCCTGGAGCAGCTCGAGGAGGCCCGCGAGACGGGCAACCTGGCGAACGTCAACAAGATCGAGAAGGACCTCGCGTTCAACCTCGGTGGTCACATCAACCACTCGATCTTCTGGACGAACATGGCACCGGAGGCCGGCGGCGAGCCGACCGGCGACATCGCCACGGCGATCGACGAGCACTTCGGCTCGTTCGAGAAGTTCAAGGCGCACTTCACCGCCGTTGCCGCCGGTGTCCAGGGTTCCGGCTGGGCCGTCCTGGCCTGGGACTCCGTGGGCCAGAAGCTGGTCGTCGTGCAGCTGTTCGACCAGCAGGGCAACATCCCCTTCGCGCTCACCCCCGTCCTCATGCTGGACTGCTGGGAGCACGCCTACTACATCGACTACCTGAACGTCCGCCCGGACTACATCAAGGCCTGGTGGAACCTGGTGTCGTGGAGCAACGTCTCCGAGCGCCTGGCGCGGGCGAAGACGCAGACCGCGGGTCTCGTCGTCGCCTCGGCCTGACGGCCTGACCACAGATCCGGCGCACCTCTGGGGGGACTCTCCCCGGGGTGCGCCGGATCTGTCGTGTCACGTTCCCGGGCCCCGATTCGTCGGCGAGGGTGGAAGCAAAGCCCGGCACGGTGTCTACTGGAGGTCAACGGTAGAGCCCGCGCCGCCGAAATCAGGGGTGATGACGTGGCAACGAAGCAGCGTCCGAGTGCCGTCGGCAAGGCCGCCGACTACCTGGACCAGCGCACCACCATCGGGGTGCTGGTCAAGGAGCTGGCGCGCAAGGTCTTCCCCGACCACTGGTCTTTCATGCTGGGCGAGATCGCCCTGTTCTCGTTCGTGGTGCTCATCGCGTCCGGGTTCTTCCTGACGATGTTCTTCGAGCCGTCCATGGCGCTGGTGCGGTTCGAGGGCGACTACCCGCCGTCGATGCAGGGCCAGCTCATGTCGGCGGCGTTCAACTCCACCGTGGACATGTCGTTCGAGGTGCGCGGCGGTCTGCTGATGCGGCAGATCCACCACTGGTCGGCCCTGATCTTCATCGGCTCGATCGTGCTGCACATGTTCCGGATCTTCTTCACCGGCGCGTTCCGCAAGCCGCGCGAGATCAACTGGATCGTCGGGCTGACGATGCTGATCCTGGCCCTGGCTGCGGGCTTCACCGGCTACTCGCTGCCCGACGACGTGCTCTCCGGCAACGGCCTGCGGATCATCGATGGCGTGGTCAAGTCGATCCCGCTGATCGGCGCGTACCTGTCCTTCCTCGTCTTCGGCGGCGAGTTCCCGGGCGACCACATCATCCCGCGGCTGTTCACCCTGCACATCTTCGTGATCCCCGGGATCCTGATCGCCCTGATCGCGCTGCACCTGTTCCTCATGGTGCTGCAGAAGCACACCCAGTACCCGGGTGGTGGCCGCACCGACAAGAACGTCGTCGGCTACCCGGCGGCGCCGGTGTACGTCGCCAAGATGACGGGCAACTTCTTCATCATCGCGGGCGTGCTGACCCTCATGGGCGGCACCATGGCGATCAACAACATCTGGAACTACGGCCCGTACGACCCGGCGCCGGTCTCGGCCGGCACCCAGCCCGACTGGTACATCCTCTTCGTCGACGGCGCGCTACGGCTCATGCCGGGACCGGGCTGGGAGTGGGTCATCGGCGGCTACACGCTGAGCATGAACATCCTGATCCCGGCCGTCGTGGTGCCGGGCATCCTGTTCACGCTGCTCTTCGCGTGGCCGTTCCTCGAGGCCCGCGTGACCGGGGACCACCGCGAGCACCACGTGCTGGACCGGCCGCGCAACCGGCCGGTGCGGACGGGCGTCGGCGTCGCGTTGTTCGTCGCGTTCCTGGTGTGCGCCCTGGCGGCGACGAACGACATCATCGCCACGCACTTCTCACTGAGCATCTTCGCGATCACGTGGGTGCTGCGCGTGCTCCTGTTCGTGGGGCCCGTGTTCGCGTTCTTCGTGACGAAACGGGTGTGCCTCGGGCTGCAGCGCAAGGACCGCGAGCTGGTGCTGCACGGGCACGAGTCCGGCCGGATCGTGCGCTTCGCCAACGGCGAGTACGTCGAGGTGCACACCCCCCTGGACCCGCAGGAGGTGTGGCTGCGCACCCAGCACACGTCCCCGAAGCCGCTGGAGATCAGACCTGCGACGGACGCCCGCGGCGTCAAGCGCCAGGGCTACCGGTCCGACCGGCGCTGGCAGCGGCTGTCCGAGTTCTTCTACGAGGACCGGGTGGAGCCGGCCACGCCCGCGGAGCTCGCGGCCGCCCACTCGCACGGGGAGCACGACGAGATCGAGGCCAGAACCCCGGCGTCGTTGGGCGCCGGCACCGGCTCCGGCGGGCAGGGCACGTCGGGCCCGCGCACGGCCGGGCCGCGGACCTCCGGAGAGGACGCCGCGGGACGGCGCGACGGGGGACCGGACGCCGGACCGGGCGAGGCTCCGCGGTAGCGGGGCTGCGGTAGCAGGCCGCGGTAGCAGGCCGCGGTAGCAGGGCCGAGCTAGTCGTCGAGCCCCAGGGCGAACGCCTGCTCCAGGTCCGCCTTGGAGAACGCACGGAACGCGATGAGCGTCTCGGTGTTCTGCACGCCCGGCACCTTGTTCACCGTGTCGGAGACGACGCCGGCGAGCTGCTCGTGCTCGGGCACGCGCACGATCGCCACGAGGTCGGTCTTGCCGGTCACGGAGAAGACCTCGCTCACACCATCGATGTTCGCGACCTCCTGCGCGACCTCGGGAATGCGGGACGTCTCGGCGTCGATGAGGACGATCGCGGTCAGCATGCCGTCATCGTATCCACGTGCCGCGGGTTCTCGGGTCGCGGGACGACGGCGGTTCCGTCCGCGGTCTCCTCCGCGTCGGCCGCAGCCGGGGCCTCCGCGCCGGACTCGGTGCCGGGCGCGGCGTCGGCTGGGCCCTCCGCCGCGCCGATCTCCGTCCGCACCCGCTCCGACGCCCAGGTCAGGTCGGCGTGCGCGCCCGCCGCGCGCACCGGGCACGCCCAGGTATCGCTGACGTGGACCAGCCGGACGCCGGGGGCGTCGAGCCAGGCGAGCAGCAGGTCGGTCTCCTCGGGGTGCGCGGCGGGGGCCGGGGCGACGGGCGGCTCGACGTGCTCCGCCGTCGTGCGCAGGGCGTCCACGAGGGGGAGCGGGCTGACGCCCGGGGCCGACACGTCGGTCGCGGCGAGCCGGCCGTGCTTGATCACCACGATCTCCCAGCCGCCGGGCTTGCCCGGGGCGTCGCCGATGCCGGACGGCCGCGCGGCGACCAGCTCGGCGCAGGCGGCCAGGGGCCCGAGCCGCTGGGCCCGGTGCGCGCCCTGCACGAAGGCGCGCAGGCGACGGGTGACCTCGCCGGCCTCCTCGTACCGTTCCTGGTGGGCGAGCGTGGCGATCCGGTCGGAGAGGGCCCGCACCACCGGGGCGGGGTCACCGGTCAGGGCGTCGCGCGCGGCATCGGCCACGTCGGCGTAGGACGTGTCGGGCGCCTCGGTGGCCACGCACGGCGCCGAGCAGCGGCCCATGCCTGCCAGGGCGCACGGGCTGCCAGGTCGTTTGGAGACCAGCGGGATGCGGGCAGTGCACTGCCGCAGGTTCAGGGCGTCGTGCAGGGCGTGCACGGCCTCCTGGGCGGTGCGCCGGGACCCGAACGGGCCGATGTGCGCGGCGCCCGGCACGACGCCGCCCACGACCGACAGGCGCGGGTAGGCCTCGTCGGTCAGACGTACCCACGAGTGCCGCTCCGGGAACTTGGAGCGGCGGTTGTAGCGCGGCGCGTGCTCCGTGATCAGCCGCAGCTCCCGCACGTGGGCCTCCAGCGGCGTGGCACAGGCGACGGGTGTGACCCGCTCGGCGATGCGCACCATCTCGGTGATCCGCCGTCGCTTCTCGGCGGCCGTGAAGTACGAGCGCACCCGCTTGCGGATGTTGACGGACGTGCCGACGTACAGCACCTCGTCGCCCGGGCCGCGGAACATGTACACGCCGGGCGAGTCGGGCAGGCCGTCGGCCAGGTGCCGCTTGCGGCGCACCTCGGGCGGCACCGGGTCGGCCGCCGTCGCGAGGTCCTCCAGGTGCGTGACGCCCATCGGCGCGAGGCGCTCGAAGAGCGCGTGCAGCACGTCGACGGTCGCCCGTGCGTCGGCCAGCGCCCGGTGGTCGGGGGACACGGTGGCGTGGAACAGGTTCGCCAGCGTGGACAGCTTGTGGTTGGGCGCCTCGTCCCGCGTGACCAGGCGGCGGGCCAGCGGCACGGTGTCCACCACGGTGAACCCGGGCCACGGGTAGTCCAGCCGGGCGCACATCGCCTTGAGGAAGCCGACGTCGAACGGCGCGTTGTGCGCCACCAGCACCGTGTCGTGCGCGAACTCCAGGAAGCTCGGCAGCACCAGCGCGATGTCCGGCGCCGTGGCGACCATGGCGTTCGTGATGCCGGTCAGCCGGGCGACGAACGCCGGGACCGGCTGCCCCGGGTTGACCAGCGACTGGAACTCGCCCAGCACCTCGCCGCCGCGCACCTTGACCGCGCCGATCTCGGTGATGCCGCCCTCTGTGGCGTTGGTCCCCGTGGTCTCCAGGTCCACGACGACGAAGGTCACGTCGCGCAGCGGCGTGCCGAGCTCCTCGAAGGTGGCCTGGTAGGCCGATGCGGTGGTGCTCACGGGCGAGAGGCTATCGGCAGACACTGACACGCTTGTTCGAGCCGCGCCGTCGGGCGGGAAGGCCGCTGTACGGCCTTGTTCGTGAGCCAAGGAGGGAGCCGCGAGGCGGACCAGGTAGGTCGTCCGGATGGCGCGCTGTCCACAGGTGCGGGAAGCATGAGCACATGAACACAGACCTCGACCTGGACGAGACCGTCGACGAGTCCGACCTCGGTGCCGTGGCTTCTGACCTGCTGTCGCGCGTCAGTACGGAACATCTGAGGGTCGGGGTCGTCCGCGACGGCGAGGTCGTCGCAGTCCTCATCGACCCCGACGACGCTCGGATTCTCGAACGCTTGGAGCTGGCTGCCGAGGAGAAGTGGGCGGCCGAGCGGGACCCCGACGACGGGCAGCGTTTCAGCCTCGACGAACTGACGCGAGACCAGGACGCCTGATGGGCCGGTACAGGGTCGAGGTGACGAACGCCGCCGCGCGTGAGCTGCGCAAGCTGGAGAGACAGGATGCTGACCGCGTCAGCAGTGCGATCCGCAGGCTGGAGGACGACCCGCGTCCTCATGGGGCAACCAAGCTGTCGGGCAGGGACGAGTATCGAATCCGGGTCGGTGACCACCGGGTGATCTACGAGATCGACGACGACAAGGTGGTTGTCACCGTCATCAAGATCGGCAACCGCAGGGACGTGTACAAGGGGGCCTGGTAGCGAGGCTGAGGTGTCCGAGACAGGCATGATGACGCGGTGTGCAGCTTGCCCAGCGGCCCGTCAGGCCCAGCGTTCGCCCGTGAGCTGCTCGTAGATCTCGACGTAGCGGGCGCGGGTCTCCTTGACCACGTCGTCCGGGATCTCGGGGCCGGGGTAGGTGCGGTCCCAGCCGGTCAGGGTCGAGGACCAGTCGCGCACGAACTGCTTGTCGTAGGACCACTGGCCGCGGCCCGGCTCGTACTCGCTCGCCTTCCAGAAGCGCGAGGAGTCCGGGGTGAGCACCTCGTCGGCAAGGGTCAGGACGCCGTCGGCGTCGAACCCGAACTCCAGCTTCGTGTCGGCGATGATGACGCCGCGCTCGCGCGCGATCTCGGCGCCGCGGTCATAGATCGCCAGCGTCAGCTCGCGCAGCCGGTCCGTGGTCTCCGCGCCGAGGTCCTGGGCGATCTCCTCGACGGAGATGTACTCGTCGTGCCCCTCGTCCGCCTTGGTGGACGGCGTGAAGACGGGCTGCGGCAGGCGGTCGGCCTCGACCAGGCCCGGGGGGAACGCCACGCCGGACACGCTGCCGGTGGCGTTGTAGCTGTCCAGCCCGCCGCCCGCGAGGTACCCGCGCGCGATGCACTCGACGGGCACGATCGTCAGCTTCTTGCAGCGGATCGCGCGGCCCGCCCACTCCTCGGGCACGTCCTCGCTGATCACGTGGTTGGGCACCAGGTCCGCGAACTGGCGGAACCACCACAGCGAGAGCTGGGTCAGGATCGCGCCCTTGTCGGGTACGGCCGTCGGCAGCACGACGTCATACACCGACACGCGGTCGGAGGCCACCAGGATCACATCGTCGCCGTCCGCGTAGACCTCGCGAACCTTGCCCTTCCGGATCAGTTCCACGCGGCCAAGGTTACCGTCGGTCCTGCGCTGTCCGGCCCGGTGTCCGGCGGCTGCCTCGGCGTCCGCCCCCGGTGTCCGGCCTCTGCTGCGCGGCCTGGCGCCCGCCCCTGGCTAGCCGGGGAGCGCCCCGACGAGCGCCGTGCCCAGGTTCTCCGTGGCGAGGTACGGGTTCAGGTGCGGATGGCGGCTGCCGACGGCGACGTCCCGCCAGAACCGCTGGAGCGTGCCGCCCGCACGGAAGCCGCTCGCGCCGTGGAGGTCGAGCATCCGCTCGAGCGCCGCGCGGCAGTCCCGGCCGGCGTCCGCGAGGTCCAGGGCGAGTCGGGGGACGTCCAGGTCGTCCAGGTCGGCGGCTGCCGCCGTGTCGGCGCTCCGGGCGTCGGCGCTCCGGGCGACCGCGAGCATCGTGCGCTCCGCGCGGTGCACCCGGTGGGCCGCCTCCGCGAGCCACTGCCGGGCGCCGGCCGACTCGCCCATCCGCGAGTACGCGGTCATGAACGGCTTGCGGTCGGAGGCGAACATCTCGGTCGTCGCGTCGAGCGCGCCCTGGGCCGCCCCCACCACCGGACCGAGCACCGTGATCGCGTACAGGAGGCGGTCGGCGGGCGTGAACGGGACCGCGGCCGCCAGCCGTGCGGCGGGTACCAGGACGTCCTCGGCGACCAGCGTGTGACTTCCGGTGCCCCGCATGCCCGCCATGTGCCAGGTGCGGTCCACGGTCAGCTCCGCCGCCGGGACGGCGGCGAACCAGACCGCGCCGTCGACCAGCAGGGCGAGGCCCGCCCACGCGGCGTCCTCGCACCCGGAGACGTTCGGCCAGCGGCCCGTGAGGCGCACGCCCCCCGGCACCCGTTCGCCGCGACCGCCGGGGACGCCCGAGCCGCAGAAGAGCGCGTCCGGGTCGGCGAACAGCTCGGCCGCCGCCGCGCCGGTGAACGCCCTGCCGGCGAGGTTCTTCGAGGTCGCCGAGGTACCGGCCACCCAGGCGGACGACGGGCAGGCCCGGCCCAGGGCGGTCAGGTGCCGGGCGACGGTGACGGTGTCCGCCCCTGCGCCGCCGTGCTCCCTGGGCGTCCGCAGCGCGAGCGCTCCGTGGGCACGCAGCGCGTCCAGGCTCTCGGGGGCGAGGCGCTCGCCCTGCTCGGTCTTCTCGGCGTGGGCGCGCAGGACCTCGACCGGTCCTGCACCGGTGGTGTCGTGCGGTGTGCTGTCGTTCGGTGTCGCGTCGGTCACGACACCGACACAACCATCCCGGGAGAGCGCGGGTCCATGCGCGAGCGGCGCGCCTCCATACGCGGTCGTGCGCCGCACCGGCGTCGATATGATCCGGACATGGACGTGATCGGGGAGGTGGTCCGCTCCGTCCGGGTGGGTCACCCGGGGGCGCGGCTGCTCCGGCCCGCCGACGGCGGTCTCCGGTTCACCGCCTTCGACGGCAGCGGGTTCCACATCGTCCTGGGTGATCCCTGCTGGCTGATCACGGAGCACGACGACCCGGTCGAGCTGCGGCCGGGCGACGTCGTGCTCGCGTCCTCCGGCGCCGAGCACGGTCTCGCCGCCGCGCCCGTCGCCCTGCGGGACCTGCCGGCCCTGGTCCCCGGTCCCTTCCCGCCCGCGACGGGTCCGGCGGCGTTCGAGTTCCTGTGCGGCGCCTACCGGCTGGAGGGCTCGCCGGCCCCGCAGTACCTGCGCACGCTGCCGAACCTGGTGGTCGTCTCGCCGGACCAGGACCGCGCCCCGCGCCTGCGGGCGCTGACGGACCTCCTACGGGCTGAGGTGTCCGCCAACCCTGCGGGCGACGAGGCGACGCTGCCGGCGCTGCTGGACCTGGTCCTCGTGCACGCGCTGCGGCAGTGGCACGAGGAGCACGACGTGGCCGGGGAGCGGCTGACCGACGACCCGGCGGTCGCCGCCGTGCTCCGGCAGATCCACGGGAATCCTGAGCTCCCGTGGACGGTGGACCGCCTGAGCCGGGCCGCGGGGCTGTCGCGCACCGCGTTCTCCCGGCGGTTCACCACCGCCGTCGGACAGCCGCCGATGCGCTACCTGACGTGCTGGCGGATGCAGCGTGCCGCCGCCCTGCTGCGCACGACCGACGCGCCGCTGGCCGCGATCGCGCGGCAGGTCGGGTACGCGACGGAGTTCGCGTTCTCCGCCGCGTTCCGCCGGGAGCGCGGCCTCTCGCCCGGCCAGTTCCGCCGCGCCCCGGAACCGTCCCGGACCGACGGCGTCCTGCCGGCCGGCTGTGCGGAGGGTGGCTGACCTACCCGTCCGCCAGGTCGAGCACCGCGTAGCCGTGCCCGTCCAGGTGCACGACGTCGGGGCCCCCGTCGCCCGCCTCGACCCGGAGGCCCCGGGCGACCAGCGGTCGCGCGTCCCCGGCGCCGTCCAGCGGGAGCCGCACGGCCGCACGGCCCGGGTTGAGCACCACGGCGAGCGAGCCGCCGCGCACGAACGCCAGGGGGTACCCGGTGGCGAGCACCTCGGTCGGCGCCGCGACGTCGAGGCGCGCGTCGCCGTGCCGCAGGGCGATCAGGTCGCGCACCAGGCGGAGCAGCGAGCCGGCGTCGTCCACCTGGGCGGCGACCGTGGGCCGGCCGGGGTCCGGGTCCTGCGGCAGGTACGTCGAGGCCGCGGGCTTGCCGGGCCCGTACGGGTCCGCGGGCAGGTCACCCCACTGCATCGGGGTGCGGGAGCCCGACCGGTCGTAGTTGGGGCCCAGCCGGGAGCCCTCCAGCGTCGGCGTGCCCGGCACGTACCGCATGCCGATCTCGTCGCCGTAGTAGATCGACGGCATCGCGGGCCAGGTCATCGTGAGCACGTGCGCCACCCGGGCCTGCTCGGCGTCGCGCGGGCCCGCGACGAGCCGCGTGAAGTCGTGGTTCGACGTCGGCAGGCCCACCACGCCGCCGCGGCCGGCCGCCGCGATGGCGTCCGTCGCGGCCCGCCAGGCCGAGACGAACGTGGCGGCGTCCCCGGTGCCGTCCGCGCCCGCCCAGGGCGACGGCTCGCCCCAGCCGGGGCTCACCGTGCCCGCGTCGTTGTTCCACAGGGACCGCAGTGGCAGGCCGTCGTCGTCCCCGCCGAACTGGAGGAAGAAGTCGGCGTGGAAGCCCGCGGGGACGGCCACCTTCGGGTCGCCCCACTCGCTGATGAGCACGCGGCCCGGCCACTCGCGGTCCAGCCAGGCGCGCATCTCGTGCCACAGCTTCGCCGTCTCCACGTGGCCGGGGTCGTCCTTGACCAGGGACGCCGCCATGTCCACGCGGAACCCCGCCACCCCGAGCCCGAACCAGTGCGCCATGATCTCGCGCAGCGCGGCCCGGTTGGCCAGCGGGCCCGGGGCGTCGACGGGCTGCCGCCACGGCTCGGCCGGGTCCGTGCGGGCGTAGCCGAAGTTCAGCGCGGGCTGCACGGGGAAGAAGTTGGGCTTGTAGTACCCGCCGCGCGCGCCCGGGCCGGGCTGGAAACCCTCGGCGGGCACGTCGCTCCACACGAACCGGTGGTCGTCCGGGTCGTCGGCCGACGCGCGGAACCAGGGGTGCTGGTCCGACGTGTGGCCGGCCACGAGGTCGAGCAGCACGGAGATGCCCCGCCGTCCGGCCTCCTCGGTCAGCCGCGCCAGGTCCTCGTTGGTGCCGTAGCGCGGCGCGATCGTGAGGAAGTCGGCGACGTCGTACCCGGCGTCGGCGAACGGCGAGACGAAGCACGGGCTGAGCCAGATCGCGTCCACCCCGAGCCAGGCGAGATAGTCCAGGCGCTCGGCGATCCCGGCGAGGTCGCCGATCCCGTCGCCGTTCGCGTCCGCGAAGGACTGCGGGTAGATCTGGTAGAGCACGGTGCGCCCGAGGCGCGGGGCGAGGTCCACGGCGGCGGTCACCTGTCCCACCCTACGGCGAACGTCTCCATCGCAATCAGCGGGCGCACCTCGCGTTCCAGCGCACCCGGGGAGACGTAGCGGCGGACGGCGTCGTCGGCCAGCTCGTTGCCCAGCGCGGCCATGATCATGCCCTGGTCCAGGGACAGGTAGCGCTGCGAGACCTGGCCGCTGCGCACGGCGACGGCGTCGTAGAAGCCGCCCGGGCCGTACGCGTCGAAGTCCGCGGCGATGTTGCGCAGGTTGGCCATCGCGTCACCGTGCGCGTAGCGCAGCGCGAGGAACGAGGCGTGCGGGGTCACGACGCCGTCGCCGTACTCCGTGGGCGCCGGCGAGCCCTCGCGGCAGCCGTCGTACGGCTGGTCGACCGTCGTGCGCTCCTGGTCGGACGTGTAGCCCGGCCCGTCCAGACCGAGCTGGTCCACGCCGTACTCGCGGTACCCGCCGGCCGGGTTGTTCGACGGCGAGAAGCCCCAGTACCCGTAGTCCGCCTCCCGCAGGCCGTGCTCGATCTGACCCTGCACGTACAGCGGGTGGTTGCGGCCCCACGACCGCGGCCCCCACTTCTCCTCCGGCACGAACAGCGGCACCATGAGCGCCTCGAACATGCTGCCGCCCCAGGTCGGCACCACCCGCATGCCCCGGTACGGCAGCGCGCCCTCGAAGACCGGCACCCCCAGGTACTCGGCCCACTCGCCGACCGGGCGCGTCTCGGTCCACGACCAGTCGCACGTGTCGGGGAACGTCCGGTACGTGCCGAAGTAGTGCTCCGCCGGGATCTGCCCCTCGGCGATGCCCAGGTAGGACGCGATGCGCGGCTCCGTGTTGAACGCGCCGTAGTGGTGGCCCGTGTACCAGACGTCGGTGCCCATCGCGCAGTAGTCGCCCGCCACGGGCGCGGTCTCCTGCGGGTCGACGTCCCAGAACCCGCCCCGGATCTGGTTCTGCGCCGGGTCGTAGTAGCAGCCGAAGTCCATGTCCTCGCGCACGGCGTCCGCCGCACGGGCCAGCGACGGCTCCGCGCGCGCCGTCAGCAGCAGGCCCGTGGCGAGCCAGCCGTTGTCCACGCTCGACAGGAACGGCTTGATCCGGTCGCCGCTCGTGGGGAACGTCAGGAGCTTGTCGCCCGTCGCCGGGTCGTACCAGTTGTAGAACATGCCGCTGGGCTCGTGCTTCTCCAGCCCGGCCACGGTGTGCAGCGTGGTCGCCAGGCGCTCGCGGGCCTCGCGGCGGTCGATCAGACCCGTGTCACGCGCCACCACGGTGCTCCACAGGTACGCGCCGATGTTCGTCGGCGAGGTGTAGCCACCGCGGCTGGCCGGGTCCAGGTCACCGCCGATGTTGTCGTCGGGCAGGCCCGTCTCCTCGTCGACCAGGGCCTCGAACGACCGCCAGGTGTCGGCGGCCCAGGTGCGGAGCTGACGGCGGTCCTTCGCCGTGCTCCCGGCCTGGGCTGTGCTCCCGGCCTGGGCCGTGGTCGCCGGGGCGATGGTTGCGGGGGAGGTGGCTCCCGGGGAGATGGCCGACGTCGCCCCCGTGGCGCTCGCCGGCAGTGCGGTGAACGCCAGGGCGGCGACGGCGGCCGTCGCGACCGCGGTGCGGGTTCTTCTGCTCATGGGGTGTCTCCTACGTCGTCGTAGTGGTGACCGGGCAGTGGTGTGACAGGGCAGTGGCGGTGACGCCGGTCAGGCGGGCAGCTCGCCCGTGCGCGCGACCTGGCCGAGCCACGCGAGGCTCGGCTTGGGCGTGCGCACGAAGGTGGTGCGGTCCACGGCGATCAGCCCGAACGT
Source organism: Promicromonospora sp. NPDC110617 (assembly GCF_055598465.1). Lineage (NCBI taxonomy): Bacteria > Bacillati > Actinomycetota > Actinomycetes > Micrococcales > Promicromonosporaceae > Promicromonospora > Promicromonospora sp. NPDC110617. Next base: position 641,254 of record NZ_JBVKBM010000002.1, on the reverse strand, counting down.
GGGCCGGAAGCCGCTCATCCACTCGTAGTTGTCGAGCAGCGACCAGTGCAGGTAGCCGTCGACGCGGCAGCCGGCGGACATGGCGCGGGCCATGCCCTGCAGGGCGCCGGTCGTGTAGTCGATGCGGCGGGCGTCGTCGGCCGTGGCCATGCCGTTCTCGGTGACGATCATCGGCACGCCGCCGGTGATCTTGTGGGTGTACTCCAGCGCCTCGCCGAGCGCCTGCGGGTAGTACTCCCAGCCGGTCAGCGTCTTCTCGACGTCGTCGCCGAAGGGGACGGGCTCGCCGTCCGCCCCGATGATGGTGCGGAGGTAGCTCTGCACGCCCACGAAGTCGTCGCCGCGGGCGACCTCCAGGAAGAAGTCCTCGCGCGGGTAGGCGTACGCGTCGCGCGCCTCCTGCGCCCCGGGCGCGGCCTGGAACACCTGGTTGGCGATAGCCCACCCGGCCTTGACGTGCCCCAGGCCGTGCAGGATGTCGACGGCGCGGCGGTGGGCCGTCGCCTGGATCTCGGAGGCCGCCTGGTCCGGGGCGGCGAGCCCGGCCGCGTCCAGGTTGGTGCGCCGGCTCGCGCCGAGCATCATCGAGGTGATGTTGGGCTCGTTGATGGTCACCACGTGGCGGACGTCGCCCAGGATCTGGCTGGCCGTCTCCACGTAGCGGCTGAACAGGTCGACGGCGTCGGGCGCGAACCAGCCGCCGCGCTCGGCGAACCACCGCGGCAGCGTGAAGTGCAGGAGCGTGACCATCGGCGTCACGCCCGCCTCCAGGCAGGTGTCGATCATGCGCCGGTAGTGCGCCAGCTGCGCCCGCGAGAACTCGCCCTCGGCCGGTTCGATGCGCGCCCACTCGATCGAGAAGCGGTACGCGTTCAGGCCGGCGTCCGCCAGCAGCGCGATGTCCTCGCCGTAGCGGTGGTAGCTGTCGACGGCGTCGCCGGAGCTCTCCGCGCACAGCGACCCGGCGACGTGCTCCTTGGCCCACCAGTCGCTGTTGGTGTTGCCGCCCTCGATCTGGTGCGCGGCGGTGGAGGCGCCCCACAGGAACTCGGGTGCGGTGGGCAGCGTGATCTGTTCGGTCACGGAAAAACTCCTCGCTGGTACGACTGGCTGGTACGGCTGGGCTGTGGGGTTACTTGAGCCCGGTGGTCGAGATGCCCTGCACGATGTGCCGCTGCAGGGCCAGGAAGACGATGAGGATGGGCAGCACGATGACGGTCGCGCCCGCCACGAGCAGGCCGTACTGCACGGTGTTCTGGCCCGTGGAGTACAGGGCGAGCGCGACGGGCAGCGTGTACTTGTCGGCCGACTGGACGGCGACCAGGGGCCACAGGAAGTTGTTCCAGGACCCGAGGAACGTCAGGATGCCGAGCGTCGCCAGCGCGGGCTTGGTCTGCGGCAGCACGACGGCGAAGAACGTGCGGAACTCGCCGGCCCCGTCGACGCGGGCGGCGTCGAGCAGCTCGTCCGGGATGTCGAGCATGAACTGCCGCATCAGGAACACGCCGAACGGCGCCGCCAGGAACGGCAGGATGAGCGCCGCGTAGGTGTTGATGAGGTCCAGGTTGGCCACGAGCACGAACAGCGGCACGAACGTGACCATGCCGGGGACCATCAGCGTGCCCATGATCAGCAGGAACAGGGCGCGGCGGCCGGGGAAGTCGAGCTTGGCCAGGGCGTAGCCGACCATCGCGCTGAACAGCACCGACCCGACGGTGACGACCAGCGCCACGACCACCGAGTTGGCGAAGAACCGCGGGAAGTCGAGCGTCGCGAACAGCTCGGTGTAGTTGTCCCACGTGGGCTGCTCGGGCAGCAGGGTGGGCGGGAACTGCCGGATCTCGCCCTCGGGCTTGACCGAGGAGACGATCATCCAGACGAGCGGCCCGAACGAGGCCGCGAGGCCCAGCAGGAGCACGACGTTGAGCAGGATCGCGCGCGGGGTGAAGCGGCGGGTGCCGGACCGGCTGGGGCTGGAGGGGTGCGGCGCGGCGCGGCGCGTGCCGGACCGCTCGGTGAGGACCGTCATCACTTCTCCGTCCTGAGCAGGCGGAACTGGAGGTAGGACAGGATCACGATGGCGACGAACAGCACGTAGCTCATCGCGGCCGAGAGGCCGTAGTTCCCGAACCCGAACTGGTTGAAGACCTCGTAGGCCACCGAGTTGGTGGCCCCGAGCGGCCCGCCCTGCGTCATGACGAACGGCTCCTCGAAGAACTGCAGGTAGCCGATGCCGGTGATGACGGCGCAGAACAGCAGGGTGGGCCGCAGCAGCGGCACCGTGATGGACCGGAACTGCCGGACGGCACCCGCGCCGTCGATGGCCGAGGCCTCGTACAGGTCGCGCGGGATGCCCTGCAGCCCGGCCAGCAGGATCACCATGGAGTACCCGACGTTGCGCCAGGTCGCCATCATGATCAGCGACGGCATGGCCCAGACCTCGTCGGTGAGCCAGCGCGGCCCGTCGATCCCGACCAGGCCGAGGGCCGAGTTCACGAGCCCGAAGTCGGGCTGCAGGAGGAACCGCCACACCACCGCCACCGCGACGATCGACGTCACGACCGGGGCGTAGAAGCCCACGCGGAACGCGGACCGGAACCAGACCAGGCCCGAGTTCAGCAGGACCGCCAGCAGCAGCGCCACCCCGAGCGTGAGCGGCATGGCCACCCCGACGAAGTAGAGCGTGTTGCCGGCGGCCTGCTGGAACTTCGGGTCGGCCAGCGCGGCCGCGAAGTTGTCGAACCCCACGAAGTTCACGGCCCAGGGCGTCCGGAGGTCCGCGCCGTGCATGTCGGTGAACGCCATGTACAGCGAGGACGCCACCGGGACCAGCATGAACACGGCGAACAGGATCGTGAAGGGCAGCGCGAAGCCCCAGGCGGCGAGGCCCGTGCGGCGGCGGCGTGCGGAGATGGCCACGGGTCAGTCCAGGCCCGTCCCGATCGAGGTGGCCGCTTCCTGCATCTTGGCGGCGGCTTCCTCCGGGGTCAGGTCGCCCGCGATGGTCTGCTCGATGATGAGGTCGAGCTCGTGCTCGATCTCCGACCAGGTGGGGATCGCGGGGGTGGAGCGCGCGGTCTCCAGCACGCCCTGGTACATGGCCACGGCCTCGTCGTCGGCCAGCGCCGGGTCCTCCCACGAGGCCTGGACCGCGGGCAGGTCGTTCGAGATGCCGAACCAGTCGACCTGGGTGGCCGGGTCGGTGGCGAACTGCACGAACTTCCAGGCGGAGTCGGGGTTCGCGGCGTCCGCGAGGACGGCGAGGTTGGAGCCGCCGATGAACGACGCCGTCGCCTCGTCGGCGGGCAGCGGCACCACGCCGAACTTGTCGGCGAAGTCGTCACCCGCGGTCGTCAGCAGGTTGGCGCGCTCCCAGGGGCCGGAGACGAACGAGCCGAGCTTGCCGTCGACGAAGTTCTGCACCTTCTCCTCCTCGACGAGCACCGGCGGGGCGAGCCCGTCGCGCATGAACGAGGAGTAGTACTCCAGCGCCTTGACCTGGGCGTCGTTGTCGAGCGTGAACTCGCCGGCGTCGTCCAGGATCTCGCCGCCCGCCTGCCAGTAGAACGGGAAGTACATCAGGGCGGTCGAGTTGCCGCGCGTCTGCAGCGCGATGCCGTGCTCGGCCCCGGCGTCCTGCAGCCCGGCCGCGAAGTCGGTCAGGCCCGCCCAGTCCGCGGGCGCCTCGACACCGGCCTCCTCGGCGAGGTCGGTGCGGTAGTACAGCACGCGCGACTCGACGTACCACGGCACGCCGTACGAGGTGCCGTCGACCTCGGTGGTCTCCCAGGCGCCTGGGAAGAACGCCGAGGAGTCGATGTCCTCGGGCGTGGGCGCGAGGCCGTCCAGGCCCACGAAGCCGCTCATCAGGGTGGTGCCGACCTGCATGACGTCGGGCACCTCGCCGGTGGCGATGGCCGTGTTGATCTTCTCGGTGGACGACTCCCACGGCACCGGCGTCACGTTCACCGTGACGTCCGGGTTGTCGGCCTCGAACTGCTCGGCGAGCTCGGGCAGCAGCTCACCCTCCGTACCCATCGCCCACACCTCGACGGTGCCCGTGGCGGGGCCCTCCGAGATGCTGCTGGCGCTGTCTGCCGTGGTGCCGGCCTCGTCGCTGCGTCCGCACCCGGTCAGGGCGAGGGCCAGCGTGAGGGTCGACGCCGTCGCCGCTGCGGCGAGGCGAGGTGTCCTGTTCACGATCACTCCTTTGTTGACCTGCTTCCGAAATTTCGAAGCCGAATCTCGGAAAGACCACGGGAGGTTAGACGGGCCGTCGGGTGGTGTCAACCAGCCCATGGCCTGCTACTGCTTGGTTTACCGGGGCACGCGACGCAATGGGCTACCATCCTGATTTCGGAAACGCTTGCTTCACCGATGTCCGACGGAGGACCCATGGCAACCGACCAGCCGCACATCCCGCTCGCCGTCGTGGCGGCCGAGGCGGGCGTCTCGGTCCCGACGGTCTCCAAGGTCCTCAACGCGCGGCCGGACGTGTCCGGCAAGACCCGGGCGCGCGTCACCGAGGCGCTCGCGCGGCACGGCTACGAGGTCCGCCCGCCGCAGGCCAAGCCCACCGGGATGATCGACGTCCGCATCGTCGACTTCGAGGGGACCTGGTCCGAGGCTGTGGTCCGGGGCGCCGTCGCCGGCGCCCGCCGGTTCGGGCTCGACGTCGTCCTGGCGGTCGAGCCCGACCCCGACGACTGCAGCGCCTGGGTGCGGCACGCGCTGGAGCGCGGCACCGACGGCCTGGTCAGCATCGTCGCGGTGCCCGACGCCGAGGCGCGGCGCGCCCTGGAGCAGACCGGCACGCCGCTCGTCGTCGTCGACCCGCGGCAGCGGCCGCCGGAGGGCATGCTCAGCGTGGGCGCCACCAACTTCCAGGGCGGGCTGGAGGCGACGGCGCACCTGCTGTCGCTGGGTCACACGCGCATCGCGACGATCACCGGCGCGCTGGAGCAGGACAACGCCATCGCGCGGCTCGCGGGCTACCGCGCCGCGATGATCCGCGCCGGCCTGACCACCGACGACGACCTGGTCCACGTGGGCACCTACGGCGTGACCTCCGGGTACGAGGGCGCGCAGCGGCTGCTGGCCCTGGACGACCCGCCCACCGCGATCTTCGCGAGCAGCGACGACACCGCGCTCGGGGCGTTGCGGGCCCTGCGCGAGGCCGGGCTCGTCGTGCCGCGCGACGTCTCGCTCGTGGGCTTCGACGACCTGCCCATCGCACCGTGGATCGACCCGGCGCTCACGACGGTGCGCCAGCCGCTCGCGGAGATGGGCGCCACCGCCGTCGACCTGGTTTACCGCGCCCGCACGGCGAGCGGGCACACGCTGCGCACCGAGCTCGCGACCAGCCTCGTGGTGCGGAGCTCCACCGCGGCGCCGGGTCGCTAGAGCGGCGGTCCTCCCGGCGGCGCCGCGCTCGCGTTCGGGGCGAGCACCAGGTCCGCGCGGGTGCCGTCGGGCAGGGTGAGGGTTCCGGCGACGGGTCGCCCGGACACCCCGGTCACCGCCACCACCTCGCCCGACGGCGCCAGCTCGACCCGCCAGCCCACCGGGAACGCGAGCCACGGGGAGCCGTCGCGGGTCACGCTCACCCGGTCGCCGGCGACGGTCTGCGCCCAGACGCCGGAGCGCGTGGGCCGTTCGTAGGTCAGCGACTCCACGCCGGGCCACCGGCCCGGGTCGGCGGCGGACAGGCCGGTGCACAGCACGCCGCCGTCGGGCAGCTCCAGGACGCCGAAGAACCGTTCGACCGCATCCAGGAAGAACAGCGCGGCGGGGGAGTAGCCCGACCCGTACCCGGCGTCGCCGGTCCACGGGTCGAGGGTCTGCGGGAACCGGTCGGCGCGCAGCAGGGCGTCGAACGCCCCGCGCAGCGCCCGGGCCAGCTCCGCGGTGCGTCCGCGTGCCTCGAACGCGCGCGGCGCCCGCAGCAGCGCGAGGAAGTTCACGGGCCCGCCCCACGAGTTGCGCGTCGCGTCGCGGTCGAACCGGGGGTCGTCCAGGGCCACCGACGTGAACCCGGCCGGCGCCAGGAACCCCCGGGTGCTCAGCAGGTGCCGGCGCAGCAGGCGGTCGAGGAGCGCGTCGTCGCCCACCCCGCACGCCAGGACCCGCAGCAGCACGTCGGTGCGGATCCGCACCGGCTCGCCCGTGGCGTCGAGGTCGTACCAGGTCTCGTCGCCCGCGTCCCACAGGAGGTCCAGCGCCGCCAGGCTGTCCGACGCCGCGGCCCGCCACGGGCGCGGGTCCTCGCCCAGCTCCTGGGCGATCCGGGCGAGGTGGACGCGGCGGGCCCAGGCCTCCGCCGTCAGGTCGGGGGCGACGAACGGGAGCACAGGGTTGCCCGTGTCGAAGCGCGCGGGGTCGCCGTCCGGGCAGGTGTCGGGGACGTGCCAGAAGCGGGGCGAGGCGTCGTGCCCGGTGTCGTAGGTGCAGAACGCCTCGACGCCGCCGGTGCCGCGGGTGTCCCGGTGGGCGGCGACCCAGGCGTCGTCGGCGGCGAGGGCCGCGTACATCTCGCGCAGGTACTCGGTGTCGCGGGCGCCGTCCGCGCCGTCCCCGGGACCCGACCCCGAGCGCAGGTACTGCTCCCACACGCTCCGGGCCAGCGGGGTGACCCGCTGGATCTGCGCGTGGGCGGGCCCATCGTCCGTCACCTTGTAGGGCAGCAGGCCGTCGGCGCGCGCCCCGCGGGCCAGCAGCAGGTGGGTGTCGCGGGCGACGTCGGGCGCGAACCGGCCCAGCACCTCGGTGCTGATGCTGCCCGTGCTCTCCAGCCAGCAGCCCGGGTAGGGGCCGCCCTCGGTGAGAGCCGTGACGAGGGGCTCGGTGCGTGCGCCGCCGGCCGGTCCGGTGTCGGGACCGGCGGCGGAGCCGGGCAGCGGGCGGACGCACGCGGCGACGTCGGCCAGGGCCGCCCGCCAGGTGGTGGCGAGCGCCGTGGCGCGCTCGCCGCCGGTGACGCGCAGAGACGCACCGGCGGCGAGCCGTTCGGGGGTCAGGGACACCGGGCTACTCGAGCGCCGCCGACATGTCTGCGGTCCACGCCTCGGCCGCCTCCTGCGGCGTCATGGTGCCGAAGAGCACCTCGGAGTCGTACAGGATCGTGGTGTCGTTGAGGATCGAGCCGCCCTCGGGCTGCGGGGGAGCGGGCTCGGCCGTCTCGCCGATCTCCTGCACGTACGCGCCGGACTCCGCGTCCTTGGGCGAGAGGTCGTCCTCGATCGCGGAGAACACCTCGGTGTTGAACGGCAGGCCGCGGTCGGCCAGGATCTTCGCTCCCGCCTCCGGGCTGTTGACCAGGTAGTCCACGAGCAGGGCCGCGGCCTCCGGGTGCTCCGACTGGGACGAGACGGCCCAGTACTGCGAGGGCAGCACGGTGACGCCGGGGTGCTCGAACTCCTGCTCGCCGGGGATCTTCAGCAGCACCAGGTCGTCGCCGGACGCGTCCGCGTAGGTGCCCAGCAGGTTCGAGTAGATGAACCCCATCGCGGCCTTGCCGGTGCCCATCAGCGTGAGCTCGGGGGACTGGCCCTGGAACTCCGTGGTGACCTCGGCGGACGGCTGCGCGCCCGACTCGACCAGGCCCTGCTCCAGGTCCCAGAAGTCCACGAGGGTGTCGGTGTCGACGGCGAGCTGCCCGTCCCAGTCGTAGATACCCGTGCCGCGCTGCCCGGCGTAGCTGCCGAGGATGTCGGTCACCTGCATCTCGAACCCGTAGGTGCCGTCGTCGGGGTGCTGGTCCGAGATCTCGGCCGCCAGGTCGGCGAACTCGTCCCAGGTCCACGTCTCGTCGTCCGGCAGCTCGACGCCGGCCTCCTCGAAGATGCGCGGGTTGGCGAGCAGGCCGATCGCGTTGCCGCCGGTCGGGGCGCCGTAGACCGCATCCTCGTACGTGGCGCCGGACAGGGCCGCCTCGTTGAAGGCCGACATGTCGAGCTGCTCGCCCAGGGTGCCGAGGTCCACGAGCGCGCCCTTGGCCCCGTACTCCAGCGGGTAGGCGCCGCCGAGGGCCATGACGTCGGGCGCGTCGCTCGCCGCGGTGGAGGTGGCGATCTTGTCGAAGTACGACTCGAAGTCGCTGGGCTCGGTCTCGACGGTGATGGTGGGGTGCTCGGCCATGAAGTCGGCCACGACGTCGTCGGTGGTCGCGTTCCGATCCGCCTCGCCCCACCAGCTCAGCCGGAGCGTGACCTCCTCGTCGGGGTCGTACTCGCCGCCGCCTCCGCCGGCTCCGGCGGGGTCGACGGCGCAGCCGGCCGTCAGGAGAGTGAGCGTCGCACCCGCGGCGACCAGCGCCGTCGTCGTCCGCCTGGAACCTGCACGTGCTTCTCGCATCCCTGCGCCTCGCTTCATTGCGATCGGGTCCGTGATGGTGGGCGTCAACGTATGCGGGGCTATTGAATCGTGTCAACGATCTGTGCTTCACTTCCCGCAATCGTTATCTAGAACGGTTTCGAAGGCGGGCTCCCAAGGGCGGGGGCGCGTCGAGGACGAGGAGGTCCTGCGTGAGCAGCATCGGTGAGCTGCGCACCCTGGCGCGCGGTCGGCGCCGTCCGGCACCCGGGCCGGACGGGACGGCCGCCCGGAAGATCCGCTACCCCGACGCGAAGGCGGGCTACGCCTTCCTGGCCCCCTGGCTGATCGGCCTGGTGACGTTCACCGTGGGCCCGATCCTGGCCTCGGCGTACCTGTCGCTGACCGACTACAACCTGCTCCAGCCCGCCCAGTTCATCGGGCTGGAGAACTACGCGGACATGCTCGGCGACCGCCGGCTGTGGGCCTCCCTGCGGGTCACCGTGATCTACGTGGTGGTGTCCGTGCCGCTCCAGCTCGCGCTGGCGCTCGCGATCGCCCTGCTGCTGGACCGCGGCATGCGGGGGCTGGCCTTCTACCGGTCCGTGTTCTACCTGCCCTCGCTGCTGGGCGGTTCCGTCGCCGTCGCGATCCTGTGGCGGCAGGTGTTCGGCACGGACGGGCTGGTGAACTGGGTGCTGGCGCTGGTCGGCATCGACGGCCCGGGCTGGATCTCGAACCCGTCCACCGCGCTGAGCACCATCATCGTGCTGCACATCTGGACCTTCGGGTCACCGATGGTGATCTTCCTGGCGGGCCTGCGGCAGATCCCGGCCGTCTACCACGAGGCCGCTCAGGTCGACGGCGCCTCGCCCGGCCGCCGCTTCGTGTCCATCACGCTGCCGCTGCTCAGCCCCATCATCTTCTTCAACCTGGTGCTCCAGGTGATCTTCGCGTTCCAGACCTTCACGCAGGCGTTCATCGTCTCGGGCGGCACCGGCGGGCCGAGCGACTCGACGCTCTTCTTCACGCTGTACCTGTACCGCGAGGGCTTCGGGAACCTGAACATGGGCTACGCCAGCGCGATGGCGTGGTTCCTGCTCACCATCATCTGCGCCTTCACGGCGTTCAACTTCTGGCTGTCGAGGTTCTGGGTGTTCTATGACGACTGAGACGACCGACCCCGCCCTGGTCTCCCGGCCGGCGCCCACGCGGGTGCCCGCACCGCGCCCGCCGGCGCTGCGCCGCCAGGTCCGCAGCGTGCTCAAGCACGCCGGGCTGCTGGTGCTGTCGCTGCTGATGGTCTACCCGCTGATCTGGCTGGTGGTCGCGTCGCTGCGGCCCGACGACGAGATCTTCCGCGACCTCTCGATCCTCCTGACCGACCTGACCGCCGAGAACTACGCCTCCGGCTGGGACGCGCACCGGTACTCGTTCACCCGGTACTTCCTGAACTCCGCGGTGCTCTCGGTCGGGGCGATCCTCGGCAACCTGATCTCCTGCTCGCTGGCGGCGTACGCCTTCGCCCGCCTGCGGTTCCCGCTGCGGACCCTGTGGTTCGCGGTGATGCTGGCGACGATCATGCTGCCCGTCCACGTGGTGATCGTGCCGCAGTACGTGATCTTCGCCCAGCTCGGCTGGATCAACACGTTCCTGCCGCTCGTGGTGCCCAAGTTCCTGGCCACCGACGCGTTCTTCGTCTTCCTCATGGTCCAGTTCATCCGCGGCATCCCGCGCGAGCTGGACGACGCCGCCCGGCTCGACGGCGCCGGCCACCTGCGGATCTTCGGGCAGATCATCCTGCCCCTGATGGTCCCGGCGCTGGCGACCACCACGATCTTCACGTTCATCTGGACGTGGTCGGACTTCTTCGGGCCGCTGATCTACCTGACGTCGCAGGAGAACTGGACGGTGTCGCTGGCGCTGCGCGCGTTCCTGGACGCGACGTCGGAGTCGAACTTCGGCGGCATGTTCGCGATGTCGGTGCTGTCCCTGGTGCCGCTGTTCCTGGCGTTCCTGCTCGGGCAGCGGTACCTGGTCAAGGGGATCGCGACGACGGGGATCAAGTAGGGCGGGTCCCGGCGCGGGGCTTGCTCCCGGCCGGGGCGCGGTCCCGGCCGGGGCCGGTCAGCGCTTCGGCCGGCGCGGCTTCTCGACCTCCGGCAGGGGCAGGCCGCCCGGGCCCTCCTCCGCCGTCGGGATCGCGGGCTCGCCGCGGGCCGCGCGCTCCTTGGCGCTGGCCGCGTACGCGTCCACGTACTCCTGGCCGGACAGTGCGAGGATCGCGTACTCGATCTCGTCGGCGACGGCGCGCAGCACGAACTTGTCGCTCTCCATGCCCTTGTACCGGCTGAAGTCGAGCGGCTCGCCGATCACGGCGCCGAGCGGCATGAACGTCGGGATGGTCTTGCCCACCGGCTGGGCGACCTCGGTGTCGACCATGGCGACGGGGATGACCGGGGCGCCCGACTCGAGCGCCATCCGCGCCACGCCCGTCTTCGCCTTGTAGAGGCGGCCGTCGGGGCTGCGGGTGCCCTCGGGGTAGATGCCGAACAGGCTGCCCTCACGCAGCACGCGCAGACCGGTGCGCAGCGCGGCCTCGCTGGCGGCGCCGCCGGAGCGGTCCACGGGGATGACGCCGATGCCCGTCATGAACCAGGCCACGATCTTGCCCTTGAGGCCCTTGCCGGTGAAGTAGTCGGACTTGCCGAGGAAGGTCACGCGGCGCGAGATCAGGAGCGGCAGGATGAACGAGTCGATCACCGCCAGGTGGTTGCTGGCCACGATCGCGGCGCCGGTCCGGGGCACGTTCTTGCCGCCGACGACCCACGGCTGGTACGCGAGGCGCAGCAGCGGGCCGACCAGCACGTTCCTCATCACCCAGTAGAACAAGATTCCTCCTCAAGACCCGCCCCCGCGGGCCCCCTGACGACAATAGAGTGTGCCCATGGCCGCATCGAACACCGACGACCGAGACGACGACGTGCCCGGCGACACCCCACGCGAGCTGGGCGACGACGACGTGGCATCGCGCTGGGCCGACATCGTCGCCACGCTCGGCGACATGGACGTCTCTCGGGCCGACGGGGAGACCGACGGCGCGGAGAAGTCCGCCGAATCTTCTCAGACATCGCGGCCCGATGACGAGGGCAGCGACGACGCCGGGCGCGCGGACGGCGACCGGTCGGGCGGCGGGTCCGGTGACGCGGGCGCCGGCCGGGGCGGCCGCCAGGTGGGCGGCTGGTCGGACGGCGGCTGGGCCGGTGGCGACTGGACGAGCACGGGCGAGGCGGACACGGCCGACGAGCCGGGCACGGGGCGGGGCGCGTCGTCGGACGCCTCCGCGGCGCGCACGCCCTCCGGCCCGCGCGACTGGCCGCTGTCGCTCGACGCCGAGGCGCTCGAGGAGGCGGAGTCCCACTTCACGCCGCCGGAGCCGCCCGCGCTGCTGTCCCGCGACCCGCTGCTCACGATGGCGTGGAGCTTCGTGGTCGGCGTGCCCGTGCTCGCGGTGATCGGCATGATCGTGTCCGCGGCGGTGCCCGCCATCTCCATCCCGCCGCTCGCGGGTCAGATCGGGCTCGGCCTGTTCGTCGCCGGCCTGGGCGTGCTGATCTGGCGCATGCCGCACCAGCGCGACCCCGACGACGACGGCCCGGGCGCCGTCGTCTGAACCGGAGGCGCAGTGCAGGGTGAGGGCCGAGGTACGAGGCATCTCGCCCGGAGCGGAGCCGCAGGTTCAGACGACAGAGAACATCGTCTGAACTGGAGGCGCAGTGCAGGGTGAGGGCCGAGGTACGAGGCATCTCGCCCGGAGCGGAGCCGCAGGTTCAGACGACAGAGAACATCGTCTAGCAGGCCCGAACGAGTCAGACCCACAGATCACCCGGGTGACCTGTGGGTCTGACACGTTTCCTGGCCCGTTCGAGGCGGGCCGGGGCGGGTGGGTCTAGCGGCGCGCGAGGTCTGCCGCGCCGACGATGCCGGCCTCGTTGCCGTGCTCGGCCAGCTCGATCTTGGCCACGGGCCGGTGGCCCATCGCCGAGAGCTGTGCCTCGAAGCCGCGCCGCACCGGGCCGAGCAGCAGGTCGCCGGCCGCGCCGACGCCACCGCCGATCACGATGAGCTCGGGGTCCAGCAGGGCCGCGACCGACGCGGAGCCCTCGCCGATCCAGCGCCCGAGGGTCGCGAGCAGCTCGATCGACAGCTCGTCGCCCTCCTGGGCGGCCTCGGTCACCATCTTGCCGCGGATCTTCTCCGGGTCGCCGCCGGCGAGCTCGAGCAGGCGGTCCGCCTGGTCCACCCGGGCGACGGCGGCGTGCTGGGCGTCGCGCTCCAGGGCGCTGCCCGACGCGTACTGCTCCCAGCAGCCCTCGTGGCCGCACCCGCAGTAGTGGCCCTCCGGCACGACGCGCATGTGCCCGACCTCGGCCGCCATGCCCCACTTGCCGCGCACGAGCTCCCGCTCGGAGATGACGGCGCCGCCCAGGCCGGTGCCGACCGTGAGCATCAGCATGTCGGTGGCCTCGCGGCCCGCGCCGAACCGGAACTCGGCCCAGCCGGCGGCGTTGGCGTCGTTCTCCACGACGATCGGCAGGTCGGCGTCCACGAGCTCGGCGACCTTCGCGGCCAGCGGGTACTCCCGCCAGGCGATGTTGGGCGCGAAGTTCACGGACGTGCGGTCCGGGCTGACGAAGCCGGCAGCGGCCAGGCCGATCGCCCCGACCTCGTGCTCCTTGACGAGCTCGTTGCACGCGTCCGCGATGGCCCTGTCGATGTGCGCGACGTCGTCGGCGTCGGTCTCCCGGCGCACCTGGGCGAGGATCTTGCCCTCCTCGTCGACGACTCCCACAGCGATCTTGGTGCCGCCGATGTCGACCCCGATGGCGTGCATTCGTCCTCACGTTCTCTCGTTGCGCGACGGCCGCGTGGACCGTCGAAAAGGGGGCTGCACCGAGAAGGTGCGCACACCCAGGGTAGCGACCGCGCGGAGTGCAACACGCGGAGTCCGTTTCCCGGTATCTTTGCAGGCACGGTCAGTACTGCCACTGGAGTCAGAATGGACGAGATCTTCAGCCCGATCCTCATCGAGCTGCCCCCCACCTCCAATCTCAACGATGTGCTCGCCGAGCGGGTCGGCGCCGGCGCCGACAAGCCGATGATGGAGGTTCCTGCGGGGAAGGGCGAGCCCTGGCGGGTCGTCAGTGCCGGCGAGTTCGACGCCCAGGTGGTCGCTGTGGCGAAGGGCCTGGTGGCCCACGGGATCGAGCCCGGCGACCGCGTCGGCATCATGTGCCGCACGCGGTACGAGTGGGCTGTGCTGGACTTCGCGGCGTGGGCCGCGGGCGCGGTGCCCGTCCCGGTCTACGAGACCTCCTCGGCCGAGCAGGTCGAGTGGATCCTGTCCGACGCCGAGGTGAAGCTGGTCTTCGCCGAGACCGCGGCCAACGCCGCGACCGTCGCCGAGGTGCGCGACGCGACCCCGCTCGTGACCGACGTGCTCGTCATCGACGACGGTGCGCTCGACGCGGTCGCGGCCGAGGGCGCGGACGTGTCCGACGACGAGATCGCCCGGCGCCGGGGCCTGTCCGGCCTCGACGACCTGGCCACGATCATCTACACCTCGGGGACCACGGGTCGTCCCAAGGGCGCCGAGCTGACGCACCGCAACTTCGCGTCGCTCGCCGTGAACGCCGTCGAGGCCGTGCCGGAGGTGTTCGCCAAGGAGGGCGGACGCACCCTCCTGTTCATCCCGATGGCGCACGTGTTCGCGCGCTACATCCACGTGCTCGCGGTCGCCGGCGGTGTCGTCACCGGGCACTGGGGCGACACGTCGACGCTGGTCGACGCGCTGGGCGAGTTCAAGCCGACCTTCATCCTCGCAGTGCCGCGGGTGTTCGAGAAGGTCTACAACACGGCGGAGCAGACGGCGGCGGCCGGCGGCAAGTCGAAGATCTTCCACTGGGCCACGGCGACGGGCATCGCGTGGTCGCGGGCGCTCGACACGCCGTCCGGCCCGGGGCTGGGCCTGCGGCTGCAGCACGCCGTCGCCAGCGCGCTGGTCTTCTCCAAGCTGCGCGCCAAGCTGGGCGGGCGCGCGGAGTTCGCGGTCTCGGGCGGCGGCCCGCTCGGCGAGCGGCTCGGCCACTTCTACCGGGGCCTGGGCCTGAAGGTGCTCGAGGGCTACGGCCTCACGGAGTCCACCGCGCCGACCAGCGTGAACCGCCCCACGGCGACCAAGATCGGCTCGGTCGGTCTGCAGCTCCCGGGCTGCGGCGTCAAGATCGCCGAGGACAGCGAGATCCTGCTCAAGGGCCACCATATCTTCCGGGCGTACCACAAGAACGAGGCCGCCACGGCGGAGGCGTTCACGGAGGACGGCTGGTTCCGCACGGGCGACCTGGGCGTGCTGGACGACGACGGGTTCCTCACGATCACCGGCCGCAAGAAGGAGATCATCGTCACGGCCGGCGGCAAGAACGTGGCGCCCTCGATGCTGGAGGACCGCATCCGCGCGCACGCCCTGGTGAGCCAGTGCGTCGTGGTCGGCGACGGCAAGCCGTTCATCGGGGCGCTCTTCACGCTCGACGCCGAGGGCCTGCCGGGCTGGCTCAAGATGCACGGCAAGCCGGCGATGTCGGTCGACGAGGCGCGCAAGGACCCCGACGTCCTCGCGGCCCTCGACGGCGCGGTGCAGCGGGCGAACAAGGCGGTCTCGAAGGCCGAGTCGATCCGCAAGTACACGGTGCTGGCGGGCGACCTGACGATCGAGAACGGGTACCTCACGCCCAAGCAGAGCGTGAAGCGGGCGGTGTTCCTCAAGGACTTCGACGCCGACGTCGAGCGCCTGTACGCCGACAAGAACAAGGACAGCCTGCACCTCCTCAACTGAGGGTCCTCGCTGGTCGAGCTTGTCGAGACCGGTCTCGACAAGCTCGACCAGCGGGTGGGCGAGCTCGACCAGCGGTCTAGCCGTTGGTGAACGAGATCCAGGTGTCCGGCGGCAGGTCCGGGCGGCCCGGGACGGCGCGGTGCTCCTCCGTCCAGGCCGCGCCGACGGCGTCCGTGGCCACCGCCCGCCAGAACTGCACGGCCGGCGGGTTGGCGTCCTGGAACGCGATCTCCCAGCGGCCGGGGAACGCGGCGAGCACATGGGCCGCGAGCTCCCGCCCGACACCGATCCGGCGCACGCCGCGCACCACGAAGAACGAGCTGAGCACCCGGGTCGGCCCGTCGAGCCCGCGCACCAGCGCGAACCCGACCGGCGACGGCGGCGCGCCCGCGGGCTCCAGGTGCGCGACGACGCCGCGCCAGCCGGGGTCGGTGAACGCCGCGTCCAGGCGCTCGCGCCGGAACTGGCCGGTCGCGTCGGGCAATGCACCGGAGACCTCGGACATGTCGTGCCGGAACAGGAGCCAGAGCCGTTCGAGCACGGGCTGGTCCGCCGCCGTCGTCGGGCGGAGGGTGAGCCGGGCGGGCGGGGTCTGCGGTGACTTCATCGTGTTCGTCATAACGGAAAGCCTCCCGGGCCGCTGGGCGCCGGGAGGCTCACGGCATTCTCTCATGCGCGGGACGCCGTCCGACAGGTGTGCTCAGTCACCGGACGTGCCGAGCGCGACCCCCACCGCTCAGTAGGATGACGACGAAGGGTGCCGCGCGGCGAACGCCGGCCGCGGTGCCCCCGAAATTTCCCTGATGAGAGGTGCTCCTCCGATGGCTGTTCGTCGTGTGGCCCTGCTGACCGCCGGCGGCTTCGCGCCCTGCCTGTCGTCCTCGGTCGGCGGTCTGATCGAGCGTTACACCGAGCTCGACCCCGAGATCGAGATCATTGCCTACCTGCACGGCTACCACGGCCTGCTGACGGGCAACAAGATCGAGATCGACGACGAGGCTCGCAAGCAGGCTCATGTCCTGCACAAGTTCGGCGGCTCGCCGATCGGCAACTCGCGCGTGAAGCTGACCAACGTCAAGGACGCGGTCAAGCGCGGCCTCGTCCAGGAGGGCCAGGACCCGCTGCACGTCGCCGCGGAGCAGCTCAAGGCCGACGGCGTGGACGTGCTGCACACCATCGGTGGTGACGACACCAACACGACCGCCGCCGACCTCGCCGCCTACCTGCACGAGAACGGCTACGAGCTGACGGTCGTGGGCCTGCCCAAGACGATCGACAACGACGTGGTGCCGATCAAGCAGTCGCTCGGCGCGTGGACCGCCGCCGAGGAGGGCGCGAAGTTCGCGGCCAACGTCATCGGCGAGAACCGCGTGGGCCCGCGCATGCTGATCGTGCACGAGGTCATGGGCCGCCACTGCGGCTGGCTGACCGCCGCCACGGCGCAGTCCTACCGCGGCTGGCTCGACGAGCAGGAGTGGG
The DNA here is from genome assembly GCF_055598465.1 of Promicromonospora sp. NPDC110617. Taxonomy (NCBI): domain Bacteria; kingdom Bacillati; phylum Actinomycetota; class Actinomycetes; order Micrococcales; family Promicromonosporaceae; genus Promicromonospora; species Promicromonospora sp. NPDC110617. Next base: position 624,573 of record NZ_JBVKBM010000002.1, on the reverse strand, counting down.
CCCCGGCCCTCGGCCTGTCGCGCGAGCGCTGGGACGTGCACGCGGTGTTCCTGCCCGAGCTCGAGATCGACCTGGAGGGCGAGGCCAAGCGCCTGCGCGGCGTCATGGACGAGATCGGCAACGTCAACATCTTCCTGTCGGAGGGCGCGGGCATGCACGAGATCGTGGCCCAGCTCGAGGCGGCCGGCGAGACCGTGGAGCGCGACCCGTTCGGGCACGTGAAGCTCGACACGATCAACCCCGGCCAGTGGTTCGCCAAGCAGTTCGCGGAGAAGCTGGGCGCGGAGAAGGTCATGGTGCAGAAGTCCGGCTACTTCTCGCGCGCCGCGGCCGCCAACTCCGAGGACCTGCGCCTCATCAAGTCGATGACCGACTACGCGGTCGAGTGCGCGCTGCGCGGCGAGTCCGGCGTCATCGGCCACGACGAGGAGGACGGCGACCGGCTCAAGGCCATCGCGTTCCCGCGGATCGCGGGCGGCAAGGCGTTCGACGTCTCGCAGGAGTGGTTCGGCCAGATCCTCGCCGAGATCGGCCAGCCGCTCGTGCCGGCCGCTCCCGCGGAGCACTGAGCACCGTGCGGGCACCACTGGCAGCGCTGGTAGCACCGGCACCGGCACCGGCAGCGGCTCCGGCACCGCGGACGGCGGGTCGATGAGCACCGTCGCCGACCCGGCCGAGCGCGCCGCCGGTCCGGCGGGGCTGGACCACTACCGCACGCTGGAGGCGCACCAGCAGCCGACGTGGCCGGACCCGGCCGCACTGACGGCCGCCACCGGCCGTCTGGCCCAGGCCGCGCCCATCGTGGTGCCCGCACAGGCCGACACCCTGACCGAGCGGCTCGCCGCCGCCGGCCGGGGTGAGGCGTTCCTGCTCCAGGGCGGGGACTGCGCGGAGACGTTCGCCGAGGCGAACGCCGACCGCATCCGCAACAAGATCCGCACCATCCTCCAGATGGCGGTGGTGCTCACCCACGGCGCGAGCACGCCCGTGGTGAAGATGGGCCGCATGGCGGGCCAGTACGCCAAGCCGCGCTCCAGCGACACCGAGACGCGCGACGGCGAGACGCTGCCCGCGTACCGCGGCGACATGATCAACGGGTTCCCGTTCACGCCCCAGTCCCGGATCCCGGACCCGGAGCGGCTGGAGCAGGCGTACCGGATCTCGTCGGCCACGGCCAACGTCGTGCGGGCCTTCACGCAGGGCGGTTTCGCCGACCTGCGCCAGGTGCACGAGTGGAACCGCGGCTTCATGAGCAACCCCGCCTACGCGCGGTACGAGAAGACGGCGGACGAGATCGACCGGGCGATCCGGTTCATGCACGCGTGCGGCGCGGACTTCGACGCGCTGCGCTCCGTGGAGTTCTTCCTGAGCCACGAGGCCCTGGTGCTCGACTACGAGCGGGCGCTGACCCGCACGGACCAGCGCACGGGCAAGTCCTACGACACCAGCGCGCACTTCCTGTGGATCGGCGAGCGCACGCGCCAGCTCGACGGCGCCCACGTCGACTTCATGTCCCGGATCGCCAACCCGATCGGCGTGAAGCTCGGCCCGACGACGACGCCGCACGACGCCCTCGCGCTCACCGAGCGGCTCAACCCGGACAACGTGCCGGGGCGCCTCACGTTCATCACGCGCATGGGCGCGGGCCAGGTCCGCGACGTGCTGCCGTCCCTGGTCGAGGCCGTGACCTGGTCCGGCGCGAACGTCACCTGGGTCACCGACCCCATGCACGGCAACACGATCACGTCGGACAGCGGCTACAAGACCCGCCGGCTGACGGACGTGCTCGACGAGGTGGCCGGGTTCTTCGAGGTGCACAAGGCGCTGGGCACCGTCCCGGGCGGCCTGCACATGGAGCTCACGGGCGACGACGTCACCGAGGTGCTCGGCGGCAGCGAGGAGATCTCCGACGCCGGCCTCGCGCTGCGCTACGAGACGCTCGTGGACCCGCGGCTGAACCACCAGCAGTCGCTGGAGCTGGCCTTCCAGGTCGCGGAGATGCTCCGCCGGTAGGCAGCGGTTCAGCGGCCGGCTACCCCCGCGGGGGCGGCCGGCCGTCGCGTCCGAGCTCCGAGCAGCGCGGGTCAGAGCAGCGTCTGCGCCACCCGGCGCACCGCGGCGCGCTTGCCGCCGATCAGGGCGTCCACGGGCCGCTCACCGAGCTCGTCGTTGGGCGTGAACAGCCACTCGAGGATCTCCTCCTCGGTGAACTGCGCGTCGGACAGCACCATGATGGTGCCGCGGAGCGTCGGGATCACGCCCGGGCGGCCCTCGACGTCGGGCAGCACGAAGATCGCCGGGACCTGGAAGGTCGTGCGCTCGCCACGCTTGATGCCGACGACGTGCCGGTCGCTCACGAGGCCGCGGGCCTTGCCGACCTCGATGCCGAGGGCCTCGGCGAGGTCAGGGAGGGTCAGCCATTCGCCCACGAGGGCGTCGAGATCTGTCACGTGAGAAGCCTAGGCGACGCGGCCCGGACGGGTGACACGGCAACGATCCGGCAACGGCCCACCGTCCGGTATGCGCGTTCCTGCCGGGCTGTGGGTAGTCACCCGTACACTCCCACCCGTGGCTCAGGTGACGGCAGACCCTCTCATCGGCCGCCTGGTCGACGGGCGGTACGAGATAGTCGCGCGCGTGGCGCGCGGAGGCATGGCCACGGTGTACCGCGCCCACGACACGCGGCTGAACCGTGAGATCGCCCTGAAGGTGATGCACCCGCACCTCGCCGAGGGTGAGCAGGCCGCGAGCTTCCGGCAGCGCTTCGAGCGCGAGGCCCGGTCGGCCGCCGGGCTGCAGCACCACGGCGTCGTCGCCGTCTACGACCAGGGCACCGACGGCGACATGCGCTACCTGACCATGGAGTACGTGCCGGGCACCAACCTGCGCCAGCTCATCCGCGACGGCGACCTCACGCTGCGCCGCTCGTTCGCGATCCTCGACGTGGTGCTCTCCGCGCTCGCCGCCGCGCACGCCAAGGGGATCGTGCACCGTGACATCAAGCCGGAGAACGTGCTGCTGGAGGAGGGCACCGGCCGGCCCAAGGTCGCGGACTTCGGCCTCGCCCGTGCCATCTCCGAGGTGTCGAACACGACGACCGGCACGATCCTCGGCACGGTGGCCTATCTCGCGCCGGAGACCATCGCCACGGGCCATGTCGACGCGCGTGCCGACGTGTACGCCGTGGGGATCCTCGCGTTCGAGCTGTTCACCGGCCGTCTGCCGCACGAGGGGGAGGGGCCCATCCAGGTCGCGTTCGCGCACGTCAACACCGACGTGCCGCCCGTGAGCGCGTTCGCCGGCCACCTGGGCCGCCCGCTCGACGCCCTGGTCCGCGCGCTGACGGCGCGGGACCCGGACCGGCGCCCGCACGACGCCGCGGTGGCGCTCGACGCCCTGCGCAGCACGTTCCGGCAGATCCCGAACGAGGTGCTGGACATCCCCGCGAAGGTGGCGCCGCCGCCGTCGTCCGCCGCGGTGAAGGCGGCGCGCACGGCGGTCGTGGAGCGGCCGCCGGCCGGCCAGTGGGCGGTGCCGCAGCAGCAGACGCCGCCGCCTCCGCCGCCCGCGCCCCGGCCGCGCCGCGGCGGCAAGGTCCTGCTGGGTGTCGCGCTGGTCGCGGTCCTGTTCAGCGCGTGGTGGTACACGGAGCACGGCCCGGGTGCCTACGCGGTCGTCCCCGACGGCGTGGTGGGCGTGGCCGTGGCCCAGGCCGAGGAGGCCCTGACCGAGGCCGGGCTGACGCCGAAGAACATGGAGCAGCACGACTCGGACGTGCCCGAGGGCGAGGTCATCTCGGTGACCCCCGACGAGGGGCAGCGGTCGCTGCGCGACAAGCCCGTGCGCCTCGTGGTCTCGCTCGGACCGGAGGTGGCCGAGGTCCCGGCGGGCCTGGTGGGCTCGACCGAGGAGCAGGCGCGGGCAGCGCTGCGCGACGTCGGCCTCGTCGACATCGAGGTCTCGCGCGAGTATTCCGCCGACGTGGCGCGCGACCAGGTGATCTGGGCGTCCGTGCGCGAGGGGGGCACGGTCCCGACCGACGAGACCGTGCGGCTCACCGTCTCCGACGGGCCTCCGCCCGTCACCGTGCCGGAGCTGACGGGTCTGTCCGCGGCCGAGGCGGAGGACGCGCTGGCCGCCCAGGGTTTCGACGTCGTCCGGGAGGACAGGTTCGACAAGAAGGTCGAGGCCGGGACGGTGATCCGGACCCAGCCGGGCGGGGGCAAGGGGGCGGAGCCGGGCAGCACCGTCACCATCGTGGTGAGCATGGGTGCCCAGGGCACCGTGCCCGACGTCGTCGGGATGTCCGTCGAGGACGCCCAGGCCCTGCTCGACGAGGCCGGCTACACCTCGGTGGTGCGGGGGTTCGGCGAGCTGTTCGGCGAGGGCGTCAAGGAGACCGAGCCCGTCGCGGGGGAGAAGCTGAAGAAGGGCGACGAGGTCACCCTCTGGACCTGGTGAGCTGCGCCTGGTGAGGCTGGGCCCGGCGCGCCGGGCTGCCGGGCCGGGCTGGGCCTGGTGAGGCTCAGGCCGTCCGGTCGACCGCCGCGTGGGCCAGGTCGGTGAGCAGGCCGCGGCCGGGCTCCGCCAGGTCCGCGAGGCCCAGCAGCGCGTGGCCGCGCACGGCGAGGTCGGCGATGAGCTGCTCGACTGCGTCCAGCGCGCCGGAGCCGACGATGACCTCGCGCACCCGCGCCACGTCGTCGTCGGACAGGTCGGGGTTGCCGAGCGCGGCGACCAGCACGGCGGCCTCAGGACCGTCGGCGTCGGGCAGCAGCGCCAGGGTGCGGGCGACGACCACGGTGCGCTTGCCCTCGCGCAGGTCGTCACCGGCGGGCTTGCCCGTGACGGCCGGGTCGCCGAAGACGCCGAGCACGTCGTCACGGAGCTGGAACGCCTCGCCCAGCGGCTTGCCCGCCGCCTCGATCCCGGCTGCCGCCTGCGGGCCGGCGCCGGCCAGCAGCGCGCCCAGGGCGAGCGGGGCGGCCACGGAGTAGCTCGCGGTCTTGGCGCGCAGCACGTTCCGGGCGCGCTCCTCGTCGGCGGCGGGGTCCTGGCCCCACGGCTCCGCCTGGACCAGCACGTCGAGGAACTGGCCCACGACCACCTCGCTCTGCATCGCGTCGAAGCGGGCGCGGGTCGCCTCGGCGACGTCCGCGGGCAGCGGTGCGAGCGCCGCCGACAGCTCGCGCTGGGCGGCCAGGAGCACCAGGTCACCGATCAGGATGGCGGCGGAGTCGCCGAACCGCACCGGCTCGCCGGCCCAGGCCGCGACGGCGTGCCTCGCGGCGAACGCGCGGTGGGCCGTGGGGCGGCCGCGACGGGTGTCGGAGTTGTCCATGACGTCGTCGTGCAGCAGGGCCGCGGCCTGGAACAGCTCGAGCGCGGCGCCCACCCGGACGGTCGCGACGCGGGCGGGGTCGGCCGGGTCGGCGGAACCGCCGTGCGCGCGGAACGACCAGTAGCAGAACGCGGCCCGCAGCCGCTTGCCGCCCGCCAGCAGCCCGGCGGCCTCCTCGACCATGGCCTCGGCGCTCGGGCTGATCGCCCCGACCTCGGCCGCCAGCTGGGCGAGGTGGGCGCTCACAGCGGCGTCGACGTCGCCGCGGAGATGCTCGGCGTCGACGAGGGCGGCGGGGTCCAGGGGGGTGGGGCTCAGAGCGGTGGGACGGGCAGGAGAGACGGGCACGGCACCAGCCTATGGGGTACGGACGGTGCCGCTGATCGAGCCGAGGCGCCGCTCGCCGTCGTCGAGCACGCCCACCACGAGCGACTCCTGCACCTCGCCCGACTTCTCCTTGGTGATGCGCAGGAACGCCGTCTGTGCGGTGAGACCGCTCGCGTCCGGCGCGTCGATCCGCCGGAAGCCCTGCGCCGTGAGGATCTTCTCGGCCTGCTTGATCACCTGGTCGGTCGGACGGCTCGACGACAGGTTGAGCGTGACCTGGGTCATCGGGACGCCCTTGGTCTTCGACCCCTTCGATCCGGCGGCCGCGGGCACGGGCTGCGCCGACGACGCGAGCAGCGTCGCGTCCTTCGGCATCGGGAAGAGCTCCGGCGGGAACCCCTGTGCGTAGGTCGCCACCGCGGAGGACGGGTCGAAGGTCGGCAGGTCGGTGGGTCCGCCGGTCGCGGCGTCGCTCGGCCCGGGGCTCGCGGTGCCGCCGGAGGTGGTGCTGCCGGTGGTGGTGCTGCCCGTCGCGGACTGCTCGGTCCCGGCGCCGCACCCCGTGGCGGCGAGCGCCAGCCCGACGACGGCGGCGAGCGCGGCCGTGCGGCGGGCTGTGGCGAAGCGGGGCACGTCGCACACCGTAGCCGCACAGGCCCGGGTGACGACAGCGTGCCGTGCTGAGCGTGCGGTGCCGAGCGTGCGAGCGTGCGGTGCTGAGACCGTCGGGACGGGGCGGAGCGGCAGCGAGCGCGACCACAGGAAGCGCGTTGTCCACACGGCTCGATCGGGCGCGCAGCCGTTGATCCGGCGGGCTGAGATCGTCACATGAACCCCGACAACGGCACGGCCCGGGACGGCGTCCCGAACGACAGCTCCGCGAACGACAGCCCCGCTCATGACAGCCCCGCTCACGACAACCCCGCTCACGACAACCCCGTGTACGGCGGCACCGCCAACGACAACTCCCGTCGCGGCCTCCCGGGGAACGCGATCCCCGGGTACGGCATCTCCCCGGACGACCTCCGCCGGACGGCGGTCCCGAACGCTCGACAGGTCCCGGCCGCTCTGGTGGTCCGCGTGGCCGGGCCGGAGGACCTCCTCGCCTATGTCCCGTACCGGCTCGGTTTCGAGCCGGTCGAGTCCGCGGTGGTGGTGAGCCTGACCGGCCCGCGCCAGCGGGTCGGGCTCGTGGCCCGGGTCGACCTGGGCGACCTCCGCCTGCGCCGCCCGGGCGACCCCGACGGCCCCGACGGCGCGGCCACGGCCCGCTGGCTCGCCGACCACGTGGTCGCCGACGGCGCGGACCGGGCCGTCGTGGTGCTGTACACCGCCACGGACGTGACCGTGCCGTCCGGTGCCGCACGGCGCGCGGCGGACCTGCTCCGGGCACGGCTCGACCGGCGGCTCCCGGGGACCGAGGTCTGGCTCGTGACGCCGACGGGCTTCCGGGCGCTCGACTGCGCCGACCCGATGTGCTGCCCGGTGCAGGGCAGGCCGTTGTCCGCGCTCCAGGGCACCCGCGTCGCCGCCCACATGGTCCTGGAGGGCCGCACCGTCGCCGGCACCCGCGAGGAGCGGTACACCCTGCGGGCCGCGCCGGAGGCGGCCCGGACCCAGGCGCGACGGGCCGCGGCGCGCTGGACCGACACCTACCGCCGGCTGCTGAGCCGGACCAGGTTCCCGAACGGCGGCGGCCCGATCGACGGCGCGGCATTCGGCCCGCGGCCCGCGGGCGGCCCCGCCGGAAGCCCTGGCGGCGGTGGCCGGCGACCCGCGGGAAGCACCGCCGGAGCCCCCGCCGGCGGCACCGCCCGGAGCGCCGGCCGAGGCATCGCCGTGCGGGCCGAGCAGGTCGCGCAGGCCGAACGGGCGCTCGCCGACTGGGGAGCGGAGAGCCTGGGCCTGTGGCGCGACGCGGTGCGTGCCACGGCGCACGCGACGCCCGGGGAACGCGCGGCGCTCTCCCCGGTGGACCTGGGCAAGATCGGTGCGGCGCTCGCGGACACGCCCGTCCGGGACGCGGTGCTGCTCAGCCTCGCGCCGGGTACGGCGGAGACGGCGCTCCGCACCGCCCGGCGGGAGGCGGACGGTGACACGGACCGGTCCACCGGGGCCGTCATGGCACAGATCATCGACCCGCAACGGGGCATCCCGCCCGACGAGGACATCACCCGGCCGGCCCGCGCCGTGCTGGAGGCGGTGGTCAGGCACGTGCCCCGCAACCGGAGGGCCCCGGCTTACCTGCTGCTGGCGCTCGTGGCCTGGTGGCACGGCGACGGCGGGCTGGCGGCCGAGCGGGTGTCGGACGCGCTGGGGGTGGACCCGGACTACCGGCTCGCGCTCCTGCTGCGCAGCGCGATCGTCGGAGGTGTCCCGCCGGGCTGGGTGCGGCGGGAGCAGGCCCTCTTCCACGGTGACTCCAGCGGTGACTCCCTTGGTGACGCGGGTTCGGACGAGATGGCTGCCGTGTGAGTGCGGTGCGAGCGCCGTGTGCGGCATCGACCGGACCGCGGTGTGGGGTAGCGTCGGCTGACATGACGATCGTCGTCGGCCACCTCGCCACGTCCGAGGGCCGAGAGGCCCTCAGCACCGCTGTCACCGAGGCCCGGGAGCGCAGTGCTCCGCTGGTCGTCGTCACGAGCGGGAAGCGTCCCGTCGACGAGTGCCAGGCCGAGCTCGACGAGCTCGTGACCGGCCCGGCGGCCGGGCTCGACGTGCGCGTCGAGGAGGGCAGCGGCGACCTTGCCGAGGACCTGATCCGTGCGGCCACGAGCACCGGCGCCGAGCTGATCGTGATCGGCCTGCGCAAGCGCAGCCCCGTCGGCAAGCTCATCCTCGGCGCGGGTGCGCAGCGGATCCTCGTCGAGGCGCCGTGCCCGGTGCTCGCCGTCAAGGTCTGATTCCTGGGCCGGGGCGTCTGATTCCTGGCCGGGGCCTGGCCAGGTCCTGATTCCTGGCACGGGCCCGGCCGGGTCCCCGCTGGGACCTGGCATGGGCCCGGCTGGGTTCCTCACCGGGTCGGGCCGGGTCCCTCGGTCCCGGGCCCCGGCTCCCGCGCCTGGTCCAGGACGGATTCGCCGCAGATTCGCCGAAGTGGGAATGGTGCGGGGGTGCCAGTCGTTGACTCTTGGCACGCGAAATCAGAAACCCCGTGGGATGGTCCCGCCCGACGTGACTTCGCACTGACTTTGCCCATATCACCGCGTTCGTCGCGGGGTACAGGGAGGCCGACGGTACAATATATATGTTCGCCGGCGGAAGAAGAAGGTCCAGTGACGGCCCCGCCGGCGGTACACCGCCCCCTCGAATGCCGAAAGGTCGGTTTGTGGCGCCCACTCCGCTGAAAGCCCCCCAGGACACCGCTCCTGTCCCTGCACGCGACAACCTGCCCCGTGAGTTCGAGCATCCTGCCTTGCAGGAGCTCCTCGCTCGCGGTGCCGCCGACGGCTCGGTCGACGCCGAGAACTTCCGGCGTGCATGCGAGACGGCGCAGGTCGGTGACGCCAAGCGGCTGAAGGCGGTGCTGCGCGCACTGGCCAACGCCGGTGTGCAGGTCGGGCTTCCCACTGTTACCAAGGTGGCCGCGGCGTCGGCCACCCGTTCCACAGCGGTCGCCGCCAAGGCGCCCGCCGACGAGGCGGAGGCCTCCGCGAAGCCGGCCCGGCGTACCCGGGCGACGGCGGCGAAGACCACGACCGCCAAGAAGTCGACCCCGGCGCGCTCCACCGCGAAGCCGAAGGACGACGACGAGATGCCCGACGACGTCGATCTCGACTTCGACGACGTCGACGACGATGATGACGAGGCGACGACGAGCACGCGCAAGAAGCCGGCGGCGAAGGCCGGCGCGAAGAAGCCTGCTGCTCGGGGCAAGTCGAAGTACGACAACATCGAGCCCGACGGCGTCGCCGTCGAGGACCCCGAGGACGAGACCGACTCCGGTCCCGAGACCGTCACCAAGACGACTCGCGGCCGAGCCGGCAAGACGGCCAAGGAGGGCGACGAGAGCTCCGGCTTCGTCGTCTCCGACCGGGACGACGACGACCAGCCCGCACAGCAGGTCGTCACCGCCGGTGCCACGGCCGACCCGGTCAAGGACTACCTGAAGCAGATCGGCAAGGTCGCGCTGCTGAACGCCGAGCAGGAGGTCGAGCTCGCGAAGCGCATCGAGGCCGGCCTGTTCGCCGAGGAGCGCCTTGCCACCACCGAGTTCGACCGGAACGACAAGGACCAGCGCCGCTTCGAGCGCGACCTCAAGTGGATCGCGCACGACGGCAAGCGGGCCAAGAACCACCTGCTGGAGGCCAACCTCCGCCTCGTGGTCTCGCTCGCCAAGCGCTACACGGGCCGCGGCATGCTGTTCCTGGACCTGATCCAGGAGGGCAACCTCGGTCTGATCCGTGCGGTCGAGAAGTTCGACTACACCAAGGGTTACAAGTTCTCGACCTACGCGACCTGGTGGATCCGGCAGGCGATCACGCGTGCCATGGCCGACCAGGCCCGCACCATCCGCATCCCGGTGCACATGGTCGAGGTCATCAACAAGCTGGCCCGCGTCCAGCGCCAGATGCTCCAGGACCTGGGCCGCGAGCCCACGCCGGAGGAGCTGGCCAAGGAGCTGGACATGACCCCCGAGAAGGTGGTCGAGGTCCAGAAGTACGGCCGTGAGCCCATCTCGCTGAGCACCCCGCTCGGCGAGGACGGCGACAGCGAGTTCGGTGACCTCATCGAGGACTCCGAGGCCGTCGTCCCCGCGGACGCCGTGTCGTTCACGCTGCTCCAGGAGCAGCTGCACCAGGTTCTCGACACCCTCTCGGAGCGCGAGGCCGGCGTGGTCTCCATGCGGTTCGGCCTGCAGGACGGCCAGCCCAAGACGCTCGACGAGATCGGCAAGGTCTACGGCGTGACGCGTGAGCGCATCCGGCAGATCGAGTCCAAGACGATGTCGAAGCTGCGCCACCCCTCGCGGTCGCAGGTGCTGCGCGACTACCTCGACTGAGCGACTTCACCACGAGCCCGGGGCGTGACCCGGGACCGACGCCGGGCGGGTGAACTTCTTCGGAAGCTCACCCGCCCGGCGTCTTCGTGTGGGAGCGTGCCCGATGTGTCCACCTCGATCAGCGCCGCTCCCGGAGCACGACGTGTCCGGACGCTCGCGGCAGTCCTCGTCACCTGCCTCACCGCCACGCTCCTCACAGTTGGCCTGTCCGCCGGCCCCGCCGCCGCGGCGGGGTACACGCTGACGGCGTCCGGCACGGCCACGACCACGGCGGCGACCGCCAAGACCCTCTCGGTGGTCTACCGCTACAACGGCGCCGCCCGGAAGAACGCGTCGGTGGCCGTCCAGCAGTACCGGGACGGCGCCTGGGTCCGGATCAAGACCGTGACCACGGGCTCGACCGGCAAGGCGACGACATCGGTGAAGCCGTCCGTCACCACGAAGTACCGCTTCAAGACGGTCAAGGCCACCAGCGCCACGCTGACGGTGACGGTCGTGCCGGGGTCGTGGGCGATCGCCGGCTCGGGCAACGGGCACGGCGTGGGCATGGCCCAGTACGGCGCCTACCAGATGGCGCGCACCGGCAGCACGGCGGCGCAGATCCTGGGGTACTACTACCCGGGTGCGACCGTGGGCACCGCCAGCAACCCGTGGACGTCGGTCGACGTCCAGGTGCTCGGCAAGGCGGCCGACCCGACCACCACCACGATCAGCCTGTCCGCGGGCTCGTGGCGGCTGCTCGACGGCGCACAGGCGCAGCTCGCCACCGGCACGTCGGCCCGCAAGCTCTCGATCGCCCGCACCCCGGCGGGCGTGACCGCCAAGATCACCGAGAACGGCACGGTGCGCCAGACGATCAGCGCCCGCCGCACGCTCTATCTCGAATGGACGGGCACCGACTACTGGGCGGGCACCGCCGGCACCGTGACGGTCTCCGGGGCACAGGGCAGCTACCGGCACGGCCGGCTGCGGCTCACCAGCCCCAACCCGCGGCCCAACGTGGTCAACCAGGTGGTCCTCAACGACGAGTACCTCTACGGGCTCGACGAGATGCCGTCCCTGTGGGGCACGAGCAGCTACGGTGGCGCCGCGGCGCTCCAGGCGCAGGCGATCGTCGCGCGCAACTACGCCATCCTCGCCAAGACCGCGGGCCTCAAGACCTCGTGCGACTGCCACCTCTACGACGACACGAGCAGCCAGAACTACACCGGCTGGAAGAAGGAGGGTGGCGAGGCGGGCTCGACGTGGCGCGCCGCCGTCGACGCCACCCGGCAGGACAACGCCTCGACCGTCTCGATCGTGCGCAACCCCGCGGGCGAGATCGCCGAGACGCCGTACTTCGCCTCGACCGGCCGCGGCGGGAGCTACTCCGGCACCACGAACAACCAGGACGCCTTCGGCACTGCGGCGCAGTCCCACCTCGCGCACGTCGCCGACCCCTACTCGGCGCAGGCGCCCGGCAACCCGAACACCTCCTGGACCGGGTCGCTCACGCAGACGAAGGCGAAGGCCGTCTTCGACCTGGCCTGGGTCAAGTCGGTCAAGGTCACGGCTCGGTACTCGAGCGGCCAGATCAAGACGATGCAGGCCGTCTCGGTCCAGGGCACCACCCGGAACCTGACCAAGACGGCGGAGGGCTGGCGCACCACGCTCGGGTTCCGGGCCTCGTGGGCGGACACGGTGACGGCGCGGAAGTGAGCCCGGTGGAGATGGGTTCGGCAGGGTGGGTTCGGCGGAGGTGAGCTCGGCAGAGATGAACTCGCGCTCGACGGAGATGAGCTCAATGGGAATGAGCTGAATGGGGGCTAGGCGGCGCGACGGCCGGACGTTACGGTAGCCCCTGGCAACGATGCCTACCTGTTGCCGACCGTGTTCGGGACCAGAAAGGTGACACCGATGTCGCTAGCAAGGTCGCACCACACCCCGTCGTCCGCCCACCCCGCACCAGCCGACGCCCGACCTCGCCCTGGCCGCCGTGCCGACAGTCGCAACCGACGTCGCCTCGGCGCGACGTTCGCGGCTTTGGCCACGGGCGCCGTGCTCGCCGTCGTACCGGGGACGGCCGCACCGGCCGCCACCCCGGGTGCGAGCCAGGCGACGTGGCCGGTGACCGACGCCCGTCTGCCCACCCCGTGGACGCAGGAGGTGACGCCCGACAACGCGCTGCCGGAGTACCCGCGGCCGCAGCTCACCCGCGACCGGTGGGAGAACCTCAACGGCCTGTGGGAGTTCGCGGGAGCGGTCGAGGGCGAGGCCCCGCCGTTCGGCGAGACGCTCGCCGAGGAGATCCTCGTGCCCTACCCGGCGGAGTCGGAGCTGTCGGGCATCGACCGGCACGAGGACCACATGTGGTACCGCCGCACGGTCGAGGTCCCGGCGTCCTGGCGTACCGGCGGCCAGCGCGTGGTGCTCAACTTCGGGGCCGTGGACCACTCGGCCACGGTCTGGGTCAACGGGCAGGAGGTGGCGCACCACGAGGGCGGCTACGGCCGGTTCTCCGCGGACGTCACCGACGCCCTGACGGCGTCGGGCCCGCAGGAGGTGCTGGTCGGCGTCACCGACCGCACCGACGCGACCTGGCAGCCCGTCGGCAAGCAGCGCAACGTCCCGGACCGCGGCATCTTCTACGAGGGCGCGTCCGGCATCTGGCAGACGGTCTGGATGGAGCCCGTCGCGGCGAGCCACGCCACGAAGCTCGACATGACCACCGACGTCGACACCAGCACCCTGACGCTCACCGTCGAGGGCAGCGCGGCGGCCGACGGCCGGCGGGTCGACGTCGTCGTCCGCGCGAGCAGCGGCACGGGCAGTGCGGACACGACGGGCCAGACGGTCCCGAAGGGCGAGACGGTCCCGAAGGCCAAGGTCGTGGCCCAGGCCGCCGGGACCGTGGGCGATCCGATCTCGGTGCGCGTACCGCGCGCCCACCTGTGGTCGCCGGACGACCCGTACCTCTACGACCTTCAGGTCCGCGTCCGCGACGCGCGCGGCAAGGTCGTCGACACGGTCGGCTCGTACTTCGGCATGCGCGAGATCGGGATCGCGCCCGGCGCGGACGGGCGCAACCGCGTCACGCTCAACGGCGAGGTCGTCTTCCTGCTCTCCACGCTCGACCAGGGCTACTGGCCGGACGGCATCTACACCGCGCCCACGGACGAGGCGCTCGCGTTCGACCTGGAGCAGCACAAGGAGCTCGGCTTCAACACGGTGCGCAAGCACATCAAGGTGGAGCCGGACCGTTGGTTCTACCACGCCGACCGGCTCGGCCTGCTGGTGTGGCAGGACATGCCGGCGATGAAGCCCGGCCGCCCGCCGGTCGAGGCGCAGGAGCGGTTCGAGCGCGAGCTGCACGAGATGGTCGACCAGAACTCGAGCTGGACCTCGGTGATCGGCTGGGTGCCCTTCAACGAGGGCTGGGGCGAGTGGTCCCAGGAGGCGACCGGGCGGATCGCCCGCGAGGTCAAGGCGCAGGACCCGACCCGGCTCGTCAACGCGCACTCCGGCGTCAACTGCTGCGACTCGCTGGGGGACAGCGGCGCCGGCGACGTCATCGACTGGCACCAGTACGTGGGCCCGGCCCAGCCGGTACCGGACGCCACGCGCGCCTCGATCGACGGAGAGCACGGCGGGTTCGGCCTCGAGGTGGACGGGCACATGTGGTTCGAGGACGGTCACGCCTACGAGATGACGCCTGACGTCGCCACGCTCACCCGGCGCTACGTCGAGAACCAGGAGGACGTCCTCACGGCCGCGCAGCAGTGCGGCATCAGCGGGTCGATCTACACGCAGATCACGGACGTCGAGCACGAGGTCAACGGCTTCTTCACCTACGACCGGCAGGTCGAGAAGATGGACTTCGGGCAGGTGCGTGCGGTGAACGAGTCGATCATCGAGGGCGCGGACGGCTCGGGCGCGGAACCGCCCGTCGTCGACCCCGGGACGCCCGGTCTGACCGGCGTGCACGCGTGGGGCTTCGACGAGGGCGCGGGCGTCGTCGCCGCGGACGGCGTCGGCGACGCCGACGCGACGCTGACGGGCACCACCTGGGCCGACGGCGTGGCGGGCGGCGGCCTGTCGTTCGACGGCGCCGGCGAGGCCGACACGGGACGGACGCTGGTGCGCACCGACGGTTCCTACAGCGTCTCGGCCTGGGCGCGGCTGGACGTGGCCGACGGCGGATTCCAGACCGTCGTCAGCCAGGACACCGGCGGCAACAGCGCGTTCTTCCTGCAGTACTCGGGGCAGGACCAGCGCTGGGCGATGAGCTTCGTGGGCGCGCGTGCGCTGTCGCCCACCAAGCCGGAGCCGGGCCGCTGGTACCACCTGACGGGAGTGCGGGACGCCGCGACGGGGGAGCTGTCGCTCTACGTGGACGGCGAGCGGGTCGCCACGAAGAACGTCTGCACCGCGCCGGAGACGCAGGGGCCGCTCGTGATCGGCCGCGGCCAGTACGGCGGCAACGAGGTCGACCACCTGCGCGGGGACGTCGACGACGTCCGGGTCTTCGACCGTGCGCTGTCGGCTGCCGAGGTCGCGGAGCTCGCGGCGGGCTGACGCGCCCGTCCGGGCCCCGGGTCCGGACATGACGACGCCGGCGGTGGGTCACCCTTCGGGGTGGCTCACCGCCGGCGTTCGGTCTGTCGGCGTCTGTGGTCCGGTGGTCGTCCGGCCTGGGTGTCAGGCCTGGCCGTGCTCCGCGTGGAGCCGGTCGGTCTCGTCCTGGACATGGGTGGCGACGTCCGCGTAGGCGGACGCGTGTGCGCGCGCGTGGTGGCCGCAGAAGAGCAGCTCGCCCACGGGCAGAACGACGCGCACGTAGGCCTGCGCGCCGCAGCGGTCGCAGCGGTCGAGGGCGGTGAGCGGTTCGGTCGTCAAGGTCGTCACATCTCCATCCAACCATTCGCTCGCGCGGTTCATGCCGGCCCGGGTGGGCGGTTCGCTGCGAGCATAGCGGCGTCGCTCACACTTCTGGTGCCCTTCCGCCCCCAATTGCGCTGAAAGGGTAATTTCCGTCATGGGGTGAAAACCGGCGTCACACGGCCGTTCATGGGGCGTTCGGGCCGCGTCCCGGGGCGCCTGACGTGGGTTGTCGGTGACCTCGTCTACGCTGTCGCCGTGACCGCAACGTCCGAGTCGTACACCGCTCGCCACCTGTCCGTCCTCGAGGGCCTCGAGGCGGTTCGTAAGCGTCCCGGCATGTACATCGGGACCACCGACTCCCGTGGCCTGATGCACTGCCTCTGGGAAGTCATCGACAACTCCGTCGACGAGGCCCTGGGCGGCCACGCCACGAAGATCGGCGTCGTGCTGCACGCCGACACCTCGGTGACCGTCTCGGACGACGGACGCGGCATCCCCGTCGACATCGAGCCCAAGACGGGCCTGAGCGGCGTCGAGGTGGTCTACACCAAGCTGCACGCGGGCGGTAAGTTCGGCGGCGGCTCCTACCAGGCGTCCGGTGGTCTGCACGGCGTCGGCGCCTCCGTGGTGAACGCGCTGTCCTCGCGCCTCGACGTCGAGGTGGACCGCGGCGGCAAGACGCACCGTATGACCTTTCACCGGGGCGAGCCGGGCACGTTCTCCGACCCCGCCTCGGGTCCGAGCCCGGACGCGACGTTCCAGCCCTTCGTGGACCACTCCGAGCTGGGCATCGTCGGCAAGGTGCCGCGCGGCCGCACCGGCACGCGCGTGCGCTACTGGGCCGACCGGCAGATCTTCCCCAAGTCCGCGGTCTTCAGCTACGACGAGCTGGTCACCCGCGTCCGGCAGACCACGTTCCTGGTGCCGGGCCTCGAGATCGTGGTGCGGGACGAGCGCGGCCTGCCCGGCACGCCGGGCGAGAACGGCCCGCACGAGGAGTCCTTCAAGCACACCGGCGGCGCGGCCGACTTCGTCGAGTTCCTCGCCCCCGACACGCCCGTCACGGCGACGTGGGTGCTGCAGGGCTCGGGCAACTTCACCGAGACGGTGCCGGTCCTGGACGAGCGCGGCCACATGTCGCCGCGCGAGGTGCAGCGCGAGTGCGAGGTCGACATCGCGCTGCGCTGGGGCACGGGCTACGACACCGAGGTGCGCTCCTTCGTCAACATCATCTCGACCCCCAAGGGCGGCACCCACCTGACGGGCTTCGAGCAGGGCCTGCTCAAGGTCATCCGCAAGGGCGTGGAGACCAACGCCCGCAAGCTGAAGGTCTCCACCAAGGACGGCGCGGAGCGCATCGAGAAGGACGACGTGCTCGCCGGCCTCACGGCCGTGGTCACGGTGCGTCTCGCGGAGCCGCAGTTCGAGGGGCAGACCAAGGAGGTGCTGGGCACCGGCCCGGTGCGCCAGATCGTCTCCCGCGTGGTCGAGAAGGAGATCCAGGCCCGCCTGACCGCCACCACGCGCGACGGGAAGACGCAGGCCTCGCTGCTCCTGGACAAGATCGTCGCCGAGATGCGCGCCCGCATCACGGCCCGCAAGCAGAAGGAGATCTCGCGCCGCAAGAACGCGCTGGAGACCTCGTCGCTGCCGGCCAAGCTGGCGGACTGCCGCTCGAACGACGTGGACCGCTCCGAGCTGTTCATCGTCGAGGGCGACAGCGCGCTCGGCACGGCCAAGCTGGCCCGGTCCAGCGACTTCCAGGCGCTGCTGCCGATCCGCGGCAAGATCCTGAACGTCCAGAAGGCGTCGATCAGCGACATGCTGCGCAACGCCGAGTGCGCGGCGATCATCCAGGTGCTCGGCGCGGGCTCCGGCCGGTCCTTCGACATCGAGGCCGCGCGCTACGGCAAGATCATCATGATGACCGACGCCGATGTGGACGGCGCGCACATCCGCACGCTCCTGCTGACCCTCTTCTACCGCTACATGAAGCCGATGGTGGAGGCCGGCCGCGTGTTCGCCGCGGTGCCCCCGCTGCACCGGGTCGAGGTGATCGGCAACGGCCGGCGCAAGAACGAGTACATCTACACGTACTCCGAGGCCGAGCTGGGCGTCACGCTAAAGAAGCTCGACCGAGCGGGCCGGCGCTACAAGCCGGACATCCAGCGGTACAAGGGCCTGGGCGAGATGGACGCCGACCAGCTCGCGGAGACCACGATGGACCCGCGCCACCGCACGCTGCGGCGCGTGACCGCGGAGCACGCCGAGGCGGCCGAGCGGGCCTTCGAGCTGCTCATGGGCACCGACGTGGCGCCGCGCAAGGAGTTCCTCATCGCGGGGGCCGCCGAGCTCGACAGGTCGCGGATCGACGCCTGAGATCGACCTGAGCTCGACGCCGGAGATCGGCGCCTGAGACGGCGGCGCCGTCGTGTTCACGCCGACCTAGACTGGCCGACGTGAACACGACCTGCCGTCATCCCCTCCGGACCGTCGCCTCCGCGGCGGCCGCCCTTGTCGTCGCCGGCCTGCTCGCGGCCTGCGCCGGTACGACGGCGGAGCCGGAGCCGATGGTCTCGGCGACGCTGGGCCAGCAGTCGGCCGCCGAGGCGTCGCCGTCCGCCGAGGCCTCGCTGTCGACCGACGCGTCGGGTGAGGTCGAGAGCCTCAGCTACGGCGGCCGGACCGGTGCGACCGCCCTGGAGCTGCTGCTGGAGGCGGACCCGTCGGCCGAGGTCACGGGGGAGGGCGCCAACGCGTTCGTCACCGCGATCGGCGGCCGGGTCGCCGACGACTCGAAGAGCGAGTTCTGGTCGCTCGCCGTGGACGGCGAGCTCGCACAGGTCGGCGCCGGGGCGCTGGAGACCGAGGATGGTCAGGAGATCACGTGGACCCTCGAGACGTACTGACGCCGCCGTCGGACGGGCGCGACGAGCCGGGCCGCGAGGTGCCGGGGCGTGACGCCGCTCGTCGTGACCCTGTTCGTCGTGACTCTGCTCGTCGTGAACCCGCTCGTCGTGACCTGACCGTCCGGGAGCTGGCCCACCGCTGGTGGCGGCCCGCGACCGTGGTGCTGGTGCTGGCCGCCGCCGTGGGGTGGCGACTCGTCGCGCCCGGGTTCGGCGCGCCCCCGAACCTGGAGATCGCCACCGCGGCGACCTTCCTCGCCGTGCTCCTGCTGCGCAACCGATGGGCGGCCGTGGTGCCGTTCGTCGTGGTCGCGGTGAGCGACGCGGTGCTCGGCAACACGCAGATCATGTGGTTCACCTGGTCGGCGTGGGCCGTGGTGGGCGCCGGCGCGATCCTAGCGCGGCACCTGCGCGGGCCCGGCCGGTACGCCGCGGCGCTCGGGGTGGGCGTGGGCGGCTCGCTGTGGTTCTTCGCCTGGACCAACTTCGGCGTCTGGCTGCTGGACGGGCTGTACCCGCCGACCCTGGACGGGCTCCTGGCGAGCTACGTGGCGGGGCTGCCGTTCCTGCGCACCATGCTCCTCGGCAACCTGGTGCTGGTGCCGTTCGCCGCGCTGCTCGCCGGCCTGGTGGAGCGCGCCGAGGCGGCGGCGTCCCCGGCGCCCGCGGTCGCCCAGGGCTGAGCCGCGAGGCGCCCGCGCCTGCCGTTGGGGCTGAGCAGCTTGCGTGGCAACGCTTCTGACTTCGGTCCGTTGCACCGAGATCGGTCCATCGACCGACCGATCTCAGTGCGACCGACCGATCTCAGTGCGACCGACCGAACTCGTCGGTCCCGGTCCCGGTCCGGTTGTGGTACTAGTTCTGGTCCTGGTTCTGGTTCTGGCCCGTTCGCGGGTCTGGGGCGGACAGTTCTGTCCGGATGCTGTTGTCCCCGCGCTATTGCGGTTAGAGTCAGTAGCGGCCCGCTTGCGGGCGCGGGCGCTCAATGCCGAGCGTCCGAGGACCTCACCGAGGAGATCCGATGCCGCTCGACAACCGTTCGCACGCCTCGCATCCGTCGTCCGCCGTCCCGAAGCCAGTTCCCGAGCCAGTTCCAGGGCCCGGCCCCGAGCCTGTTTCCGCGTCGGCCTCCAGGCCCGGCCGCAGGTCCGTCCGGCTGCGCTGGACCGCTGTCGTCGCGGCCCTGACCGTGCTGGCGCTGCCGGCGGTCGCGGTCCCGGCCGCGTCGGCGTCCGACACCGCCGCGGCGGCGTCTGACCCGTCCGACCCGGCCATCGCGGCGTCCGACCCGTCCGCCCAGCCGAGCTCAGCATCCGACGTGCCCGACGTCCCCGTCGTGCCGAACCAGGCCGTCCCGCTCGACGACTTCTACACCCCGCCGACGCCCCTGCCCGACGGCGCGAACGGCGAGGTGGTCCGGTGGCGGGAGGAGCCCCGGCAGCTCAGCGCCCGCAACTACCTGGTGATGTACCACTCGACGAACGCCACCGGCCAGGACATCCCGGTGACCGGCCGGGTGCTGGTGCCTACCACGCCCTGGCGGGGCGAGGGGCCGCGGCCGATCGTGTCCGTGGCGAGCGGGACGCGCGGCGTCGGCGACACGTGCGCGCCGTCGCGCTGGCTCGACTACGAGCGGCCCTTCATCGAGCCGATGCTGCTGGCGGGCTGGGCGGTCGTGGTGACCGACTACGAGGGGCTCGGCACACCGGGCGGGCACACGTACGTCGTCGGGCAGTCGGAGGGGCGCACCGTCATCGACATCGTGCGGGCCGCCACGAACCTGCCGGCCACCGGGCTGCAGGCCGGGGGCAAGGTCGCGTTCTCCGGGTACTCGCAGGGCGGCGGGGGAGCGATGTGGGCGGGCGAGCTGCAGCCCGAGTACGCGCCGGAGCTCGACCTGGTCGGCGTCGCGGCGGGCGGCGTGCCCGCCGACCTGACCGAGGTGGCCGAGGGGCTCGACGGGAAGGTCGGCTTTGGCTTCCTGCTGTTCGCGGCCTACGGGCTCGACGCCGCCTACCCCGAGCTGAACCTCGAGTCCTACCTCAACGAGCGCGGCCGCGAGACGTACGAGCGCGAGAAGGACGCCTGCGTCGAGGCCACGCTGCCGCACGCGTTCCAGAACATCGGGATGTTCACCTCGACCGACCCGCTCAGGTCGCCGCAGTGGCAGGCGCGGCTCGACGAGAACCGGCTCGGGGCCAACCCGCCCGATGTCCCGATCCGCCTCTTCCACGGGACGCTCGACGAGATCGTCGCACCGGGTCAGGCACGGACGCTGCGGGACGAGTACTGCGCGGCCGGCGCGGAGGTTCAGTGGGAATGGCACCTCGGCGAGCACGTCTCGACGATGGTGACAGGGGCGCCCGGTGTCATCACGTTCCTCGACCGGCGGTTCAAGGACCGACCGTTCCTGGTGCACTGCTGATCCTGAAGTCCATGCAAACGCGCAGGTAGAGGCCACTTTTTGCGCGACCGACGACGGGTCCGGGGTGGTCCCCGGGCCCGTCGTCGCCACGCCGTGTGCCGTTCCCCGGCTGTTCACGCGCGCGTCGCCGTCCGGTTAGTCCGGTTGATGACGATTACCGCGTACGTGAGTCCGTCCGAGAACGACCAACGCACGAGGGGTTCTGTCATGGCCAACATCAATGTGACCTTCCAGCAGATGGAGGACGCCGCCCAGCGCATGAAGCAGGAGGCGGACGACATGCAGGCGAAGCTGGACCAGCTGCGCACCATGGTCGACAACCTGGTGCAGGACGGCTATGTCACGGACAAGTCCTCCAAGCGGTTCGACGAGTCCTACAAGGAGCTCGACAAGGGTGGCAAGCAGGTCATGGAGGGTCTGACCGGTATCGGCGAGTACCTGAAGCAGGCCGCCGAGGCGCTCCGCAAGACCGACGAAGAGCTCGCGAACGCCCTGAACAAGTAGTCCCGTGGCCGACCTCGTAGTCACGTCGGTCGCCGTCGACGAGGCCGCCGAGCAGCTGGCGGCGATCATCGACGAGTTCAAGAACATGGGGAAGCTGTGGGAGGACGGCACCGTCTGGGGCCACGACACGGTCAAGAAGGCCATGGACGACTTCGTCGAGGACTGGTGGGTCAAGCGGGAGAAGCTGACCACCAACCTCTCGGACCTGCAGAAGAAGATGGCGCAGGCCGCGGAGCAGTGGAACAACCTGGAGATCGAGCTCGCGGCGTCGTTCGACGAGCAGTAGTTCACGAGCTGTAGTTCACGAGCAGCAGTCACGAGCAGCAGGAGGACGACGAGGATGGGCGACACCCGGGCCGGGGAATGGCATCTGCTCGACTACGACTCCGACCCCGTCCCGGCCGACGTGGCCGGGCTGGACCCGGTGATCAAGCACTACGAGGACATCGCGCTGGCGATGTCGACGCAGGCCAAGCTGCTCAAGAAGATCGGCGACGGCGACGAGACCCTGCTCAAGGGCAAGGCCGCCGACGCCATGCGCAAGCGCTCCCGGGAGAGCGCCGACGCGCTGAACAAGGCGTCCGGCCGGTACGACGACGTCCGGGACGCGCTGCGTACCTTCCGCCCCGAGCTGGAGTACGCGCGCTCGGAGACGGGCCTGGCACTGACGGCGGCCCAGGACGCGGCCGCCGCCCAGAAGGGTGCCGAGGGCCTGCCCGACCCGGTGAACGCCGACCGGCCGGACGACGCCCCGCCGCTCACCGACAAGGAGAAGCAGGAGTCCGAGAGCCGCACCGGCAAGATCAACGCGGCCAAGGGCGACCTGGAGGCGGCAAAGGCGAAGGCGCGTGCTGCCATGGTCAAGTTCGACGCCGCGGCCACCGCCGCCGCGAACAAGATCCGGGAGAACTGGGGCGACGACGGCCTGCACCACAGCGGCTGGGAAGCGTTCCTGCACAAGCTGAACAAGTTCCTCAAGAAGCTGGTCGAGATCCTGATGTACATCGGGATGGCGCTGGCGGTGCTCAGCATCCTCATCCCGGGTCTGGGCATGCTCACGCTGCTGAGCGTGATCGCGACGGTGGTCTCCGTCGCGGCGAGCTTCATCCTGGCCGTGCAGGGCGAGGGCAGCTGGCTGAGTGTCATCATCGGCATCCTCAGCCTGGGCCTGATCGGCGTCGCGGCCAAGATGGCCGGCTCGCTCAAGACCATCCAGGCCGCGCAGCTCGGCTCCAAGGTGAAGTTCACGCCGGGGGCGATCAAGGAGCTGAACAGCCTGGCCAGCCGGCTGGCCATCTACTCCAAGAACCCGATGCGCCCGTTCGACCGGTTCATGACCGGCAAGCTCGGGGCCCAGATCAAGCCGTTCACGAACTGGGGCAACTTCATCCAGACCACTCGCGTGTCACCCGGCTGGTGGCAGATCGGCAAGCCGAACGCGTGGGTCAAGGGCGACTTCAGCAAGTTCGGTGCGTGGTTCAAGAACGACTCGAGCCGCTTCCTGACCGCGATCAAGGGCGGCCCGTGGCGCTGGGACCGGCTGATCGGCATCAGCGACATCAAGGACGTGCAGAAGATCAACGCGGCCCTGAGCCAGCTCGGGATCACCGGGTTCGCCATCAAGCCGTGGATGTACATCGGCCCCATCTCGTACACGTTCGGCTGGTCCATGCGGCCGTTCAGCCTGATCAACCCGTCGAACTTCAACCCGGGCGACCCGCGCTGGAGCCTCGACGGCTGGCGCGACGCCGACTACAGCGGCCTCTACTCGGAGCAGACGGGCCTGTGACGACACCGGAGACCGGCACGCCGAGCGCGCCCCGCGCCCTGGCGTCGGCCTGGGAGTGGCGGCTGGATCTGCCCGAGGGCTGGCTCGAGATCCCCGGGGGCATCACCGGGGCGTCCCACGACCTCGCCGCCTGGGAGCGCGGGGCCACGGCCGTCGTGCGGGAGTCGCTCGAGCCCGTGCCCGACGAGTCCGGCACGACGGTCGAGCTGGACGACGACGCCCGCGCCCAGCTCGACCAGCTGGCTGCCGTCTCGGTGGCGAACCTCCGGGAGTTCGCCGACGGCATGGCCCCCGGGGACCACCGCGTCGTCGCGGCCCTCGGTGTGCTGGGGCGCGGGCCGGTGCCGGTGCTCGTCGCCGTCGGGATCAGCGACCCGGCGGCGCCCGACGACGACCTCATGGCCGCGCTGGGAGCGACGGGCGGCTACCCCGCCGCACCGCCCGCCGTCGAGTACCCCGACATGCCGGACGGCGACGGGGTGCGGGTGATCCGCCTCGACATCGGCGAGGAGTCCGGCGGTGCCTGGATGAGCGTGGGACTGGGGCGGCGCACCGAGCACCCGGACGCGGTCGTGGACACGGTGCTGGTCTGGCGCACCCAGGACCTCGTGCTCGGCGCGGCGATGGTGGAGCTGCTCGACCAGCTCATGCCCGCCGTGCTGATCAACCGGGCCGACGCATGACCGGGCCGGCGGCGGACGCAGCGGCAGGATCAGCGGCCGGCCCTGCGACAGGATCGCACGCGGCCCCGACCGACACCTGGGCCTTCCTCCTGCCCCCGGGCTGGGCGCGGTTCCCCCTCGGCGCGGAGCGTGGTAAGGAGCGGGACGCCGCCGTCGACGAGGTGGTCGCCCGCGCCCTGCCCGAGGACCGGGCGTTCGCGGACGGTGCGCAGGACACCGACGCCGCGGCGAGCCGGGAGCTGCTCCGGGCCTCGCTCCGCACGGCGCTCGCCGGTGCGAACGCCGGCCCGAGCACCGGCGCCGTGTATCTCCCGACGGTTCCGATCGCCGGCATCGCCGTCCCGGCGTCGATCACCGAGACCGAGCTCTTCGGCGAGATGGGGCGCAGCCCCGCCGAGGTCGCGGAACGGGTGCTGGGTGCGGCCCACGGCTCCGGCGAGGCGGTTGACCTGGACGGATGTCCGGGTGCGCGGGTCGTGCAGACCAGGCACGATGTGCACCGAGAGGGCGGCCGACCGGTGAGCTCCACCCGTGAGGTGACGTATGTCGTCTCCCGGGACGAGGCGGCCGGCGACTGGTTGGTGCTGTCGTTCAGCACGAGCTGGAGCAGCCCGGACACCGAACGGCTGGCCGAGACGCTGGTCGAGTTCTTCGACGCCGTCATGGCCACGTTCCGCTGGACCGGACCCGGCGCGAACCCCGTGAGTCTGCCCGAACGGAGGGTCCCTGGATCCGCGTAAGGGATGACCCGTGGATTTCACCTCGGGGGTGTCCGTTTCATGTACGATCGCCCTGTTTTCCACGAGGCAACCCGAGAGGACCGATCATGGCCAACATCAATGTGACCTTCCAGCAGATGGAGGACGCCGCCCAGCGCATGAAGCAGGAGGCGGACGACATGCAGCACAAGCTGGACCAGCTGCGTTCCATGGTCGACAACCTGGTGCAGGACGGCTATGTCACGGACAAGTCCTCCAAGCGGTTCGACGAGTCCTACAAGGAGCTCGACAAGGGTGGCAAGCAGGTCATGGAGGGTCTGACCGGTATCGGCGAGTACCTCAAGCAGGCCGCCGAGGCACTGCGCAAGACCGACGAAGAGCTCGCCAACGCGCTGAACAAGTAGTCCCGTGCCTGACCTGATCGTCACCTCGGTCGCCGTCGACGACGCTGCCGAGCAGCTCAAGTCGGTCGTCCACGAGCTCGAGAACATGAAAGAGCTCTGGGACGACGGCGATCTCTGGGGTCACAGGACGGTGAAGAACGCCATGGGTGACTTCGTCGGCAGCTGGTGGGTCAAGCGGGAGAAGCTCCAGGAAAACCTCAAGGACCTCCAGGGCAAGATGGAGAAAGCCGCCGAGACCTGGAACGACACCGAGATCGAGCTGGAGAAGTCGCTGACGCCCGAGTAGGGCCGAGCAGGCACTACCCGAGTACACATTGTCAGCGCGACATGAGGAGACTGGATGAGCGCCGCCCGCGTGGGTGAGTGGCATCTGCTGGACTACGACGACGACCCTGTGCCGGCCGAGGCGTCCGGGCTGGATGCGGTGATCAAGCACTACAAGGACATCGCCCAGATGATGACCACGCAGGCGGCGCTCCTCAAGAAGATCGGCGACGGCGACGAGACCCTGCTCAAGGGCGAGGCGGCCGACGCGATGCGCGGGCGCGCGGAGGAGAGCCACGAGCACCTCGCCGCCGCCGCGGGTCGGTACGACGACGTCCGGGCAGCCCTGGAGGGCTACCGGCCGGCGCTGGAGACCGCACGCTCGGAGACCGGCAGGGCCCTGGCGAAGGCCCAGGACGCGGCCGCTGCGCAGAAGGGCGCCGAGGGCATGCCCGACCCGGTGAACGAGAACCGGCCGGACGACGCGCCACCGCTCACCGAGCAGCAGAAGCAGGAGTCGCAGAACCGGTCGAACAAGATCGAGGGCGCGAAGGGCGATCTCGCGGCGGCCAAGACGATCGCGGTCAACGCGATGGCCGCTCTCGACTCCGCGGCCGAGCGGGCCGCCGCCAAGATCAAGGAGAACTGGGGCGACGACGGGCTCAAGCACAGCGGCTGGGAAGCCTTCGTGCACGGGTTCAACAAGTTCCTCAAGGGGCTGGTCGAGATCCTCGGCTACATCGGCATGGCTCTCGCCGTGCTCGCCATCCTCCTGCCCGGCGTGGGCGCGCTGGCGCTGGCCGGCCTGATCGTCGGCGTCGTGAGCCTGGTCGCCTCGATCGTGCTGGCGGCCCAGGGCGAGGCGAGCTGGATGGGCGTCATCCTCGGCGTCATCGGTGTCGCGGCGGCCGGCGTCGGCATGGTCGTCGCGAAGTCGATCACGGCGTCGGTGAAGGCGGCACAGGGAGCGGTGCTCGCCGGCAAGGGCGGTTCGAGCACGTTCATCGGCACCCTGGGCGGGTTCATCATCAAGCCGCTGCCGCTGCAGAAGATCTCGATCATGATCACGAACAAGCTCCCGGGCTGGGCCTCCATCGTGTCCCCGATCAAGTCCTGGTCGGCCAGCGGCGCGATCGGCCTCGGCGGGCTCAAGGAGCTCAGCCTGCTCGGGCTCTGGGGCGCGAAGATCACGATCAAGCCGTGGGTCTACGTGGCCGGCCCGGGCGCCATGCTGTCGGGCCTCATCAGCGGTCTGTGGGGCGCCGTGCCGCCGACGAGCTTCCCCGGCGAGGACAGGCGCGGGGACTGGACCGGCGAGACCGACTACGAGTACAACCACCTCACCACCTGAGCCAGGAGCCGATCCATTGTTTGCGACTTCGCCGTGTGCGACGAGAGGTAGGGGGCCGGCATGAGCGGTGTCGGCGTCCAGGACTGGACCTGGACCATCGAGACCCCGGCGGGCTGGTTGGTCGTGCCCTCCACGGTCACGGAGCCCGCCGAGACGGTCGGTGCGTGGCAGAGCGAGGCCGTCGAGCTGCTGCTCACGTCCTTCCTGCCGCAGGACGCGGACGATCCGGCGGCCCAGCCCGACGCTGAGCAAGCCGGGCGCGCCGAGCACGTGGAGCTCGTGCGCGGCTCCCTGACCCAGACGGTCGCGAGCCTGGTGGCGTTCGCCGACGAGGCGGCCACCGAGGGAGCCCGCGCGATCGCGGGCCTCGGCCTGATGGACCGCGGACCGGTGCCCGTGCTCGTCACCGTCGGCATGATGGACCCGGCGGAGTCGGACGACGCACTCATGACGGTGCTGGGCGCGACCGGCGGCAACCCGGTGAACCCGCCCAGCATCGAGTACCCCGAGCTGCCCGACGGCGACGGCATCCAGGTCACCCGGGTGGACATCGACGAGGCGGGCGGTGCGTGGGTGACCGTTGCCGTCGGTCGGCGTACCGAGCACCCGGAGGGCGTGGTCGACACCGCCCTGATCTGGCGCAGCCAGGACCTCGTGCTGGTCCCCACGATCCTCGAGACGCTCGTCGGCCTCCTGCCGGCCGTCAAGATCATCCGGAGCGAGCCGTGAGCGAGAACCCCGTGAGCGAGAATCCCAGGAGCGAGAGCCCTGTGAACGAGAGCCCCGTGAACGAGCCGGGCAAGCCGACCGACGCCTGGGTGATGCTCCTGCCGCCCGGCTGGGCCCGGTTCCCGACGGGCGAGGGCCGCCAGCGCGAGCTGGACGAGGCGGTCGAGCAGGTCGTCGCCCGCTCCCTGCCGGACTCGCTGCCCCGCGACAAGGCCGAGCCGTTCCGCCACATGCTGCGGGACGAGCTGCACAAGACCCTGGGCCAGGCGCGCGACGCCGGCACCGGCGCGGTCTACCTGCCGACCGAACCCATGGAGGGCGTGATCGTCCCGGGCTCGATCGCGGAGATCGAGGTGGTCAGCGACGTCGGTACGGACCCGACACGGATCGTCACCAGCATCCTGGGCGACGGGTACGAGGAGAGTGAGCTCGTCGAGCTCGACGGCCGCCCCGGCGTCCGCGTGGTGCACACCGAGCACGGCGTCAAGAACGAGGACCTGGAGCTGTCGACCCGGCAGGTGCTGTACGCGGTGTCCCGGGACGAGGCCGACGGCGAGTGGCTCGTGATGTCCTTCACCACGATCTGGAACAGCGAGAACACGGAGCGCCTGGCCGAGGCGATGGTGCTCTTCTTCGACGCCGTGATGACGACCTTCCGCTGGGCCGGTCCCGGCACCAACCCCCTGAAGCTTCCGGAACGCAGCGTTCCCGGCTCGGCCTGAGCGAACCTCCGAGCCTCCTGCACCACCCGGCCTGTACCACCCGGATCTGAACCACCCGGCGCACCACCCTGACTGACGCGACTCACCTGGAGCGCGACACATCTGAAGACGGAGCAACTGTGCAGCACGCACCCCGCATAGCCGCTGCCCTCGCAGCGGCGGCCTTGTTCACGACCGCGGTCACGGTTCCTCTCGCGGCCGCCGCCCAGGCGGCCACCACGGGTCCCGTTCTCGTGGGCGCCGCCCACACCGCCGTCCACGCCGGCCCCGCCGCGCACACGATCCTCGCCACGGACAGGCTCGCCGCGCAGACGAAGGACGGCGAGAAGGTCAAGTACTACGTGGTCCCGGCCAAGCCGGAGGGTCAGCAGGAGTTCCTGTTCGACATCGCGCAGCGCCTCCTCGGCGACGGCAACCGGTACGACGAGATCTTCGAGCTGAACAAGGGCCGCACGCAGCCTGACGGCAACGCCATGGTCGACGAGACCGTCCTGCTCCCGGGCTGGGTCCTGGAGCTGCCCGCCGACGCCGAGGGCGAGGGCGTCGAGGTCGGCGTGCTGCCGACCGGGCCGGCGGAAGGCGCCGGCGAGGCGAGCGCCGCGCCCGAGGCGTCGGCCGCGCCGTCGGTCCCGTACTACGTGATCGCGGAGACGCCCGAGGGCGAACCCGAGTACCTCTACATGATCGCCGAGCGGTTCCTGGGCGACGGCGAGCGGCACACGGAGATCTTCGAGCTGAACAAGGGCCGCGTCCAGCCTGACGGCGGCAAGCTCACCGACCCGGCGGTCGTGACGGTGGGCTGGGTGCTCCAGATGCCGGAGGACGCGAAGGGCGAGGGCCTGCAGAACGGCCCGCTCCCGGGCCCGAGCGCGGCGCCCGAGGCGAACGCCCCGACCGAGGCGACCGCGCCGGCCGGCTCGGCCGGCTCGGACGAGCAGTCCACCGGCGGATCCGGGCTGGAGCCCGTGCTGATCGGCATCGGCCTCGCCGTGGTCGCGGCGGCCCTCGTGCTCCTCGTGGTCTACGCGGTGCGCCGCTCGCGCTCCGGCCGCGCGGAGCCCTTCGACGACAGCCTGCTGCGCACCGACACGTCGGCGTCGTGGATGGTGGACCGCGCCCTGCGGGTGCTGCTCGCGTCGTGCGAGCGCGACGGCGTCGAGGTGCCGGGCGTCACCGGCGTCTTCATCGAGGGCGGCGCGATGCGGCTGCGACTGGCCGGCCCGGTCTCCCCGGCGTCCGAGCCGTGGGTGGCGAACGAGGACGGCCAGAGCTGGTCGGCCCCGCTGGCGCGGCTGCAGGCGGCGCCCGCCAGCGAGGCCTCGACCGCGCAGTTCTCGCGGCTGGTCACGATCGGCGTGGCCGAGACCGGCCGGGTGCTGGTCGACTTCGCCCGTGCCCGCGGTGTGATCAGCCTGGACGGTCCCACCCGCGCGCGGCACGAGGTGCTGCGCCGCTGGCTGGGCGAGCTGACGGGCAACCCGTGGTCGAACGACCCGCGCGTGGTCATGGTCGGCAACGGCCTGCCGCAGCCGGAGCAGGTGGAGCACCTGGCGGCGATCGAGCAGGTGATCCCGGAGCTCGACGCGACCGCCGGCGGCGTGCTCGTGCTGTCGCAGGCGCCGTCGGTGGCGCAGCAGGACCTGCTGGCCGCCCGGTTCGCCGACCCCCGCTTCGCCTGGGTGGTCATCGTGCTCGGCGAGTCGACGTCGGCGAAGTGGCGGATCACCGCCGGCGACGACGGCTGGCTGCGCAGCGGTTTCCTGCCCGACGTCCGCTACACGGAGCAGACGGCGGTGCGTCGGGCCGGTGAGTGAACGACTGACAGGGGTCGCGCGCCGCTCTCCGGCGACGACCCTGGTGACCGCTCTGCTCGTCGCGATCGGCGCGCTCGTCGCGCTCGTCGGCACCGTCCTCCCGACGGCCGCCCCGGCGCAGGAGGACCCGGTGCTGCTCTCGCAGGGCAAGCCGGCCGTCGCGTCGTCGCTGGAGAAGCCCGAGTTCCCCGCGCGCCAGGCGGTGGACGGCAACCCGAACACCCGGTGGTCGAGCGCGTTCAGCGACCCGCAGTGGCTCCGGATCGACCTGGGGCGGTCCACGACCGTGCGCCGGGTCGAGATCGACTGGGAGGTCTCCTACTCCACGGACTACCGGATCGAGCTGTCGAACGACGGCGAGACCTGGGAGGCGGCCTCGATCCAAGCTGGCGACGGCGGCAACGACGTGCTCAACATGGTCGGCCAGGGCCGCTACGTGCGGATGTACTCCGGGGCGCGCGTCGGCACGGCGGGCAACTCCATCTGGGAGATGCGCGTCTACGGCGACCCGCCGCCCAAGCCGTCGCCGACGCCGACCCCGAAGGCGCCGGACCCCGAGCCGACCGTGACGCAGCAGGTGGAGGTAACGCCGACCCCGTCGCCCACGCCGACCCCCCTGCCGAGCCGCAGCGGTCCGCCGGGATCGGTCCTGTACTACGTGGTCAAGGCGACGCCCGACGACAACGTGGAGAAGCTCAACGACATCGCCGAGCGCTTCCTGGGCGACCGGGAGCGCTGGCCGGAGATCGCCGCGCTCACCGAGGGACACCGCCAGCCCGACGGTGAGTACCTCACCGACCCGAGGACCCTGACGCCCGGCTGGGTGCTCCGGATGCCGAAGGACGCACAGGGCAAGGGCCTGAAGTTCGGCCCGCTTCCGGGGTACGAGGGTCCGTCCCCCTCGCCGTCGGCCGCACCCTCGCTCGAGCCGACCCCGACCCCGGCGGCGACCAGCGACGTGGCCGGGGCGGAGGACGCGGGCTTCTCCGTGCCCGTCATCCCGACCCTGCTGATCGTCGGCGGGCTGGTGCTCGTCGCGATCCTGGGGCTGGTGCCGTTCTGGCTGGTGCGGCGGCGCAAGCGGCACGAGCCGTTCGACGACAGCCTGCTGCGCACCGACACCTCGGCGGCGTGGACCGTCGACCGGGCGCTGCGGGTGCTGATGGCGGCCTGCGAGCGCGACGGCCTGGAGGTGCCGGGCACGACCGGGGTGTTCATCGAGGGCAGTGCCCTGCGGCTGCGCCTGACGAACCCGGCCTCCCCGGCGCCGGCGCCGTGGCAGGTCAGCGAGGACGGGCAGAGCTGGTCCGCGCCGCTGGCGAAGCTGCAGTCCGGGGCGGCGTCGGAGAGCCCGACCACCCGGTTCTCGCGGCTGGTCAACCTGGGCATGGGGGAGACGGGCCGGGTGCTTGTGGACTTCTCCGTGGCCCGCGGCGTGATCAGCCTGGACGGTCCCACCCGGGTGCGGCACGAGGTGCTGCGCCGCTGGCTGGGCGAGCTGACGGGCAACCCGTGGTCGAACGACCCGCGCGTGGTCATGGTGGGCAACGGCCTGCCCCGACCGGAGCAGGTGGAGCACCTGGCGGGG
Source organism: Promicromonospora sp. NPDC110617 (assembly GCF_055598465.1). Taxonomy (NCBI): domain Bacteria; kingdom Bacillati; phylum Actinomycetota; class Actinomycetes; order Micrococcales; family Promicromonosporaceae; genus Promicromonospora; species Promicromonospora sp. NPDC110617. The sequence goes on along the minus strand of NZ_JBVKBM010000002.1, from coordinate 593,142 downwards.
ATCGAGCAGGTGCTGCCCGAGCTGGAGGTGGGCGACGGCGGCGTGCTGGTCCTGTCGCAGGCGCCGTCGGCGGCGCAGCAGGACCTGCTCGCGGCCCGGTTCGCGAGCACGGAGTTCACCTGGGTGGTGATCGTCCTCGGCCAGGCCCCGTCCGCGAAGTGGCGGTTCACCGCGGGCGACGACGGTTGGTTGCGCAGCGGGTTCCTGCCCGACGTGCGCTTCGACGAGCAGACCGCCGTGCGGCGGGGAGGCGAATGACATGCACGCTCTGATCACCGTGCGCCACGGCGCGCGCGAGACGCTCCTGTCCCTGGACCTGGACGAGCGCACCAAGGCGGCGGACCTGGCGGAGCGGCTGGCCGCCGAGGTGGGCGCGCCGCGGGGCAGCACCATGTACGTGGACGGCCGGGCCGTCCAGGGTCACGGCGTCCAGGACCGGTCCGTGCACGGCGACGCCGTCGCCACCGGCCCGGACGCCGAGCTGCTCGTCGCCGACTCGGGGATCCGGGACGGCGCCGTCGTCTCGTTCGCCGAGCCGGGGATCGGGAGTGCCGGCTCGGGCGGTCCCGTCGACCTGTGCGTCACGGGCGGCACGGGCAGCGGCGCCGTCGTCCGCCTGGGTGTCGGCGAGTCGATCCTGCAGGTGGGTCCCGACGGCCGGGTCCGGGTCGACGAGCCGCGCGAGGGCGGGCTCGCCGCCGTCGCCGTCGTCGTGGGGCTGGACGGCGCGGTGCGGGTGCGGCGCGTGCCGGACCCGCGCTCGGCCGGCCGGCTGGTCCATCTGGACCGGTTGGAAGAGCCGCTGGGCGAGACGGACGAGGCGTGGCCCGCGGGCACCCAGCTGCGGATCGGCCCGAGCGTGCTGACGGTCCAGCCCGCCACCCGGCCGGACGCCGACCTGCGGCCTGCCACCGAGCCCGGGCACCTGGACTACAACCGGCCGCCGCGGCTGCTGCCGCCGATGCCGCCCACGCACTTCCGGCTGCCGAGCGAGCCGGTGGCTCCCGCCCGGAACCCGCTGCCGTGGCTCGGCATGGCGATGCCCGCGGTGCTGGGCATCGTGATGGCGATCGTGTTCAAGTCGCCGTTCTACCTGATGTTCGCCCTGGCCTCGCCGCTGATGGGCTGGGGCAACTGGTGGATGTCCAAGCGCAACGGCACGATCACGCACAAGGAGCGCCTCAAGCAGCACGCCGAGGAGCGGGCGGCGCTGGAGGAGGAGGTGCTGGAGGCGGTGCGGCGCGAGCAGCACCGGCGCCGGGTCTCCAGCCCCGGTGCCGCCGAGCTGCGGCTCATCGCCACCACGCCGACGCGCCGCCTGTGGGAGCGCCGCAGCACGGACAGCGACCACCTGACGGTCCGGCTCGGGCTCGCCGACGCCACCAGCCGGGTCGAGGTCGAGGACAGCGCCGAGCCGGAGCACCGCCGCAAGACCCGCGCGACGATGCGGTCCGTCCCGGTCACGGTGTCCCTCAAGGAGGCCGGCGTGGTCGGCCTGGCCGGCCCGGGGGACTGGCCGCGCCGCCGTGCGCAGTGGATGGTGGGTCAGCTCGGGGTGCTGCAGAGCCCGCGTGACGTGCAGGTCTACGTGCTGACCAGCTCCGAGCACGTGCAGGACTGGGCCTGGGCGGCCTGGCTGCCGCACGCCCGCCCGGCGTTCGGCCAGGAGGCCGTCGCCCTGATCGGTACGACGACGGACACGCTCGCCGCCCGCGTCGCCGAGGTGAACTCCCTGATCACGCAGCGCCGGGCCGCCATGGAGGGGGCCGGCGGCAAGGCCATGTCGGGCCCGCAGGTCGTGGTGGTGCTCGACGGCGCCCGCCGCCTGCGCGCCCTGCCCGGTGTCGTGTCCATCCTGCGCGACGGCCCCGGTGTCGGCGTGAGCGTCGTCTGCCTGGACGGCGACGAGCAGATGCTGCCGGAGGAGTGCACGGTCGTGGCGCTCGCCCGCGTGGACGGCGGCATGACGCTGAGCCGGCAGGACGCCGACGACCTGCGCACCATCCTGGTCGACGAGGTGAAGGACGACTGGTACGAGCAGGTGGCCCGCGCCGTCGCCGCCGTCCACGACGTGACCGCCAGCGAGGGCGAGGGCCTGATCCCCGACTCGGCGCGCCTGGTGGAGGTGCTCGACATCGAGGAGGTCGACGCCGAGCAGATGGTGGCCCGCTGGCGGATGATCTCCAACGGCGGCAAGGGCAGCACGGCTGCCGTCGTCGGTGTCTCCCTGGACGGGCCGTTCGTGCTCGACATGGTGCGCGACGGGCCGCACGCGCTGGTCGGCGGTACGACCGGTTCCGGCAAGTCCGAGTTCCTGCAGACCGTCGTCGCCTCGCTCGCCGTGGTGAACACGCCGGAGACCATGAACTTCGTGCTCGTCGACTACAAGGGCGGCGCGGCGTTCAGCCAGTGCGAGCAGCTCCCGCACACGGTCGGCATGGTCACGGACCTCGACACCCACCTTGTGGAGCGCGCGCTCGACTCGCTCCGCGCCGAGCTCACCTTCCGGGAGCACGTGCTGGCCGCCGCGGGCGCGAAGGACCTGGAGGACTACCTCGACGCCCAGAGCCGCGGGTACGTCGGCCCCATCCTGCCGCGCCTGATGATCGTCATCGACGAGTTCGCGTCGATGGTGCGCGAGCTGCCCGACTTCGTCACGGGTCTCGTCAACATCGCCCAGCGAGGCCGGTCGCTCGGCATCCACCTCATCCTCGCCACGCAGCGCCCGTCCGGCGTCATCTCCCCGGAGATCCGGGCCAACACGAACCTGCGCATCGCGCTGCGGATGACGGACAAGAGCGAGTCCAAGGACGTCATCGACGCGAACGAGGCCGCGGAGATCGCCAAGTCGCAGCCCGGCCGCGCCTACGCCCGGCTCGGGCACTCGTCCCTGGTCCCGTTCCAGTCGGCCCGCGTGGGTGGACGGCGCCTGTCGCTGTCCGACGTCGGACAGATCGAGGCGCCGTTCGTCGCGCGGATCCCCGTGACCGACCTCGGAGCCCCGGCGCCCGCCCGTCCCCGGGCCAAGCGGAGCGAGGACGTCGAGACCGACCTCGCGGCGCTGGTCGAGACGCTGCGCGAGACGGCGCGCGTGGGCGGCTGGGACGAGCCGCGGCGACCGTGGCTGCCCGCGCTGCCGGACCTGCTGCCGTTCGACGACCTGGTGCAGGTCAGCGCGCCGTCGCAGTTCGCCTGGGCGCTGGAGGACTCGCCGTCCGACCAGCGGCAGGGTCCCGCCCTGATCGACCTGGACGAGTTCGGGCACCGGTACGTCGTGGGCGCACCGGGCAGCGGCCGGTCGACGGTGCTGCGCACCAGCGCCTTCGCCGCGGCCAGCCAGATGTCGGTGGCCGACCTGCACCTGTACGCGATCGACTGCGGCAACGGCGCGCTGACGGTGCTCAACGAGCTGCCGCACACGGGCGCCGTCGTGCAGCGCGGGCAGACCGAGCGGGCCACGCGCCTGCTCACCCGCCTGCAGGCCGAGCTCGGGCGACGCCAGCAGGTGCTCGCCGCCGGCAACTTCGCCAGCGTCACCGAGCAGCGTGAGCTCGCCGAGCCGGGCACCCGCCTGCCGCGCGTGCTCGTGCTGATCGACCGCTGGGAGAGCTTCATGAGCACCTACGGCGAGGTCGACAGCGGCAAGCTGGTCGAGACCGTCCAGGAGCTCCTGCGCGACGGCGCGAGCGCGGGCATCCACCTGCTCGTGTCCGGCGACCGCAGCCTGCTCTCCAGCCGGATGAGCGTGCTGACCGACGACGCGATGGTGCTGCGGCTCACCGACAAGTTCGACTACGGCATGGTGGGCATCGACCACAAGAAGCTGCCCGAGGAGATCCTGCCGGGCCGGGCGTTCCGGTCGGGCAGCGGGCTCGAGGTGCAGGTGGCAATCCTCGGCGACGACCCGTCCGGCCGCGCGCAGACCAGCGCCGCGCGGCTCATGGCCGCCACGATCCGTGAGCGGGAGGACGTGGTGCCCGGCACCGGCCCCTTCCGGGTGGACGACCTGCCCTCGACGATCACTGTCGACGCCGCCTACCAGTACGTGGGCCCCGAGGCGGCCCGGCCGATGTGGGCGCTGCTCGGCGTCGGCGGCGACGACCTGACCGCGTTCGGCATGGACCTCGCCGGGGACGCGCCCGCGTTCCTGGTGGGCGGTCCGTCCAAGTCGGGCCGGTCCACCATGCTGGCCGTCATGACGGAGTCGCTGCTCCGCGGCGGCACCCAGGTGGTGATCCTGGCGCCGCGCCCGAGCGTCCTGCGCGACTTCGAGGGTCGCGACGGCGTCCGCGCCGTCCTGACCGGTACGGAGATCACCGAGGAGGAGCTGGCGCCGCACCTCGACCCCGATGGCGAGCCGGTCGTGCTGGTCGTGGACGACGGCGAGCTCGTGGCCGACGTCCCCGCCAAGACCTGGCTGCGTGCGTACCTGCGCACGGCCGCCGACAACCGGCGCGGCCTGATCCTCGGCGGCGACGCCTCCGAGGTGGCCAGCGGGTTCTCCGGCTGGCAGGTCGACGTCAAGAAGAGCCGGCGTGGCGCCCTGCTCAGCCCGCAGGACCGGTTCGACGGCGACCTCGTCGGGGCGAGCCTGCCCCGCTCGGCCGTGTCGACGCAGGTGACGCCGGGCAAGGCGCTGGTGCACCTGGGGTCGGGCGAGCTGATGACGATGCTGGTGCCGACGCTGTAGCCGGTGGTGTCGCTGTAGCGGGCTGCAGTGGGCTTTAGCGAGCCGGGACCGGGTGACCGGTCCCGGCTCGCTGGTCTTGGTGGCCGGGAATGGTTCGCCGGGCGTTCGCGGGCCGTTCATCCCGGTGGTGGAGGGTGCCGCCCGTGCGTCGCTCTCTGACTGTCGCGGCAGCCTCCGCGCTGCTCGCCCTCATCACCCTGCCCGCGCTCGCCCCCTCGGCGGGCGCGCACGGCTTCACGTCCACCGTCTACGCCGACACCTCGACCCCCGAGCCGGGCGTCGTGCGCACCGAGCTCGGCCTGGAGTACGACCTGCTCGTCGTCTCCGCCGCCGAGAACCAGGACGACCGCGCCTTCTTCGACGAGGGCATGGCGCTCTGGGAGACCGGCGAGGAGCCGACGGCGCTCGCCGCCCACGCCGACACCGTGCTCGGCTACGTCACCGACCGCTTCCAGGTGACGGCCGACGGCGTCGCGTGCGCCCCGGCGCAGGTCGGCGACTTCGAGATCACCGACCGCGAGGGCGTGCCGTACGCGGTGCTGGTGCTCGACCACGACTGCGGGGCTGTGTCCTCCGGGGCTGTGTCCGGCGGTGCCGGTGCGCCGGGCGAGCTCGTCGACTACGAGGTGCGCAGCACGCTCTTCGCCGACGACGAGGGCTACGTCACGGGCACCACGACGATCCTCGACTACGAGCTCGACGGCGCCGCCGGCAGCGCGGCGCTCACCCAGCACACGCCGTCCTTCTCGACGGTCGAGCACTGGTACGAGCGCATGGGTCACTTCTTCGTGCTGGGCGCGGAGCACCTGCTGCTCGGCCCGGACCACCTGCTGTTCCTGCTCGCGCTCATCGTGGGCTCGCGCCGGCTGCGGGACGTCGTGCTCGCCGCGACGTCGTTCACGCTGGCGCACTCGGTGACGTTCCTGTTGGCCGCGCTCGGTGTGGTCAGCGCGCCGTCGGCCGTGGTCGAGCCGGTCATCGCGCTGTCGATCGCGGTGGTGGCGGCGTGGCACGTCTGGGGGATGTGGCGGGGACGCGCGGCACCGCCGCATACCGGGGTCCTGGGGCAGGAGGGCGTGCTGGAGCCGGCCCGTGCCGGGCGGCTTCAGCTCGAACGGGCCGACTGGTTCCGGCTCGCCGTCGTCTTCGCCTTCGGCCTGGTCCACGGCCTCGGGTTCGCGGGGGCCCTCGGCATCGACGAGCCGTTCTCGTGGACGCTGCTGTGGTCGCTCCTCGTGTTCAACGTGGGCATCGAGGTGGTCCAGCTCGGGATCATCGCCGTCGTCTTCCCGCTGCTGATCCTGTTGCGGCGCCGGGCGCCGCGCACCGCGCTGTGGACGGGCGCCGTGGTCGCGGCCGGGGTGACGGTCGTCGGCCTGTTCTGGTTCGGCCAGCGGCTGCTCGGGCTGGGTTGACCTGTTGACCTGTTGACCTGCGCCGTCGCGCCGTCGGACGAAAGATCACCCGCCGCCGCCCCGCATGTTCATCTGTCGCTCATCCCGGCGTCGGCACCGATTCGTCTCCCGGGGCAAGTGTCGGCTCGGCGCCGCTCGGCGCTCCCTTCACTGGAGGACTCATGCAAGCGAATGACCATCGCCCGGCCGCGTCCGTGCGCGGCTGGGGTCGTTCAGCCGTCGCGGCGGTGGGGCTCGTCTCCGTCGTCGCCGGCGGCCTGACCTACGCCGCGACGTCCGCGGGCGCAGCAGACCTGCCCTCGACGTTCCTGGGCGGCACGACCACCTGGGCGTACTCGGACGACAACACCGACCCGGCCGCGGGCAGCAGCGACCGGCTCACCTGGACCTACGCCGGGTTCGACGACGCGGGCTGGCAGCGCGCCACCGGGCGGTTCGGCGCGAAGAACGGCTCGGCGACGCCGGACCTCGGTTCCGGCTTCCCCGTGACCACGGTGCTCGACCACTACGTGGACCCGGCCGCGGCGACCAAGGTCGCGATCCCCACGTACCACCTGCGCACCACGTTCGACGTCACGGCGGACCAGCTCGGCCAGATCGCGTCGCTGCGCGGCGACGTGACGTTCGACGATGCCGTGCAGATCTTCGTCAACGGCACCAAGGTGGCCGGCTTCGTCGACGAGCGCGTCGAGGCCGTCCCCGACGCGCAGAAGAACCTCACCTACGCCGGCGCCAGCGCCGGGAACCCGGTGAACCAGCAGTTCAGCGTGCCGGCCGACGTGCTCCAGGCCGGCGTCAACACGCTGGCGATCGGCCTCTACAACGACCGGGCGAGCAGCTCCGACGTGTACCTCGACCTCAAGTCGCTGGTCCCCGTCGAGGTACCCGAGGAGGAGCCGACCACCGCGGTGACCGACCTCGTGCTCGGCATCGGTGCGACCCAGGCCGAGCGCAACCTCGCCTGGTACTCGGACCAGGACACCGAGCAGGTCGCCCAGATCGCGCCCGCGGGCGAGGTCGTGGACGGTGTCTTCCCGGCCGACGCGACCAGCGTCGCCGCCACGGGCGGGCCGTCTTCGAGCGGTGAGTTCTACCGCCACGCGACGTTCACGGGGCTCCAGGAGAACACCGCGTACTCCTACCGGGTCGGTACCGATGGCTCCTGGTCGGCGGTGTCCACGTTCCGCACGCAGGACTTCGACGGCGACTTCGACTTCCTGTTCTTCGGCGACCCGCAGCTCGGCTCGTCCGGCAACGTGCCGCGCGACACCGAGGGCTGGGTCGACACGCTCGACGTCGCCACGGCTGCCTACCCGGACGCCGAGATGCTCTTCTCGGCCGGTGACCAGGTGGAGTCGGCGAGCAGCGAGGCGCAGTACGAGGCCTTCCTGTCGACCGACCACCTCCGCCAGATCCCGTTCGTGGCGAACAACGGCAACCACGACGTCGGCAACAAGGCGTACCGCCAGCACTTCAACACGCCGAACCTCGACGAGACGGCCGGCCCCGGATCGGGCACGAGCTCGGGCGGCGACTACTGGTTCGTCTACAACGACGTGCTCTTCCTCAACCTCAACTCCAACAGCCGGGACTACGCCTCGCACGAGCGGTTCGTGCGCGACGTCGTCGCGGAGCACGGCGACGAGGCGAAGTGGAAGGTCGTGTCGTTCCACCACTCGATCTACTCGGTGGGCCCGCACGCCACCGACAGCGACGTGATCGACCGCCGCAACACGTGGCCCACGCTCTTCTCCGAGCTCGGCATCGACCTGGTGCTCCAGGGCCACGACCACAGCTACGCCCGCTCGTACCTGATCCGGAACGGTGAGAAGGCCGACCCCGCCGAGGAGGCGGGCGCCGACGTGCTCACCCCGGGTCCCGGCGGCGTCCTGTACGTGACGGCCAACTCGGCGTCCGGCTCGAAGTACTACTCGGCGAACGCGGCCGGCTCATGGTGGCTCTCGGCCTTCAACCAGGAGAACGTGCGCAACTACACCGCCGTTGAGGTGTCCGACGACGCCATCTCGGTGCGCACCATCCGCTCCGAGGCCAAGGACGCCGACCGCCCCGTGAACTCGGTCGTGGACCAGGTGACCATCGCCAAGCCGGTCGACCCGAACACCCAGAAGCTCCAGGTCGTGGTGCCGCAGGGCGCCCCGGGCGAGTTCGTCTGGAGCATCGACGGCGCCAACACGCTGGTCGACCTCGGCACCGCCGAGGCCGCCGGCGACCACTACGCCGCCGAGGGTTCGATCAACCCGATCCGGGTGACCGACACGCGCCGCGGCGGCCCGCAGTGGTCGCTCTCGGCCCAGGTGGGCGACTTCACCTCCGGTGACCAGTCGTTCTCCGGCAAGTACCTCGGCTGGACCCCAGACGTGATCGAGGCGGGTGGCGGCTCCGTCGCCGGCGCGCAGGTCGCGACCGGGCTCAACGGCGGACCGGGCCTGTCCCAGTCCGCGACCCTCGGCCGCGCCGCGGCCGGGCACACCACGGGTTCGGCGCTCTTCGGCGCCGACCTCGACCTGAAGATCCCCGTCGACGTCACCGACGGGACCTACCGGGCCACGCTCACGCTCACCGCGCTGAGCTGACCGAAGCGGGGCTGACCTGCATGGGCTGACCTGCGCGGGCCGACCTGCGTGTGTCTGACCCGAGCGGGACTGACCCCGCGCCGGGCGGGCGGCACTCTCACGAGGAGCGTCGCCCGTCCGGTGACCCCGGTAGAGCCCCCTCCCCGAACCCATCTGTCTCGCACCATCGAAGGAAGCTCCGTGCTTGTGCCAGTGCCCATGCCCGTGCCTGCCGCCCGCGTGACCACGCGCCGTGTCGCCGCTCGCTCCTCGGCCGCGTTCGCGGCCCTGTCCGTGGGGCTCGCGGCCCTGGTCGTCACCCTCGGGACGGCGCTCGCCGGGCCGGCTGCTGCTGGGTCGACCGTTGCTGCGCCGGCTGCTGCTGGGCCGACGGCTGCTGCGCCTGCGACCGCGCCCACCGACGACGTCACCTGGGGCGTGCGCACCGCGACCAACGACCACGGGGCCGAGCGGGAGAACTTCCGCTACACGGTGGACCCGGGCGCCAAGGTGTCCGACGAGCTCGTCGTCACCAACCACGGCGAGACCCCGCTGAAGCTCGACATCTACGCCGCCGACGGCTACACCACGACGGCGGGACAGCTCGACGTCCTGACGCGGGACACCGGCGCTGACGCCGGGGACACGGGCTCCGGGGACACGGGCTCCGACGACACCGGCTCCGTGCACGTCGGCTCCTGGCTCGACCCCGCCGTCGACCAGGTGCGCCTCGCGCCCGGCGAGAGCGCCGACGTCCCCTTCACTCTTCGGGTGCCCGACGACGCGACTCCCGGCGACTACGCCGGCGCGATCCTCACCTCGCGCACCGTCACCGCGGAGGAGGCAGGGCTGGACTACGAGACCCGGTCCGGGATCCGCGTGTACCTGCGGGTCGCCGGCGACCTCGCGCCGAGCCTGGCGGTCACGGACGCGCACGTCGAGTATCACCAGACCCTCAACCCCTTCGGACCGGGGGACGCGACCGTCACGTACACCGTCCGCAACGACGGCAACGTCCGGCTGGCCGCGAACCAGGACGTCGGCGTCGCCGGCCCGTTCGGCTGGCTCGACGCGGAGGGTGCGGCCGTCGACGTGCCCGAGCTGCTGCCGGGCGAGTCCTGGCCCGTGTCCGTGCCGGTCGACGGCGTGGCGCCGCTGTTCTGGCTCGGCGCCGACATCGTGCTCGTCGCCCAGCTGCCCGACGTCGCGGGCGCGACCCCCGGCGTCGCCCCGGTCGAGGCGCACGCGTCCGGCTGGGCCGTGCCGTGGTTGCCGCTCGCCGTCGTCCTGCTGCTGGTCGGGGCCGTCGTCATGATCGTGCGCCGCCGTCGGACCCGCGGCCGGCGTGAGGACGCCCGCGTGCAGGCCGCCGTCGCGCAGGCGCTCGCGGAGCGCGCGGCGGCGGAGGGCGTACCTGCGGAAGAGTCAGTGGAGGGCACGCTGAAGGAGGACGCGGTGACGGAGGGCACGATGACGGAGGGCACGGTGACGGAGAGCGCGGCGGTCGAGGCTGAGGGGGCGGAGGGCTCCGACCAGGCAGCTCCTGCGGAACCCGAGGCGCCGAGGTCCGGGGCGGTCGCGTCGTGAGACGGCCGGCAGCGGGACTCATCGCGAGCCTGGCCGCGGCCGCCGTCGCGCTCACCCTTACCGCGTGCGGCGCCGTCACGGCCGGCCCGACGTCGGACGATGCTGCAAGCCCGCCGCCCCTGACCGGGTTCGCGGCGCGGTTCGTCGGGTCCAGCCACGAGCCGGCGCCCGAGGCGACCGTCCGTCCCACGCCGGGCACGTGGGACGACGTCGCCGTTCCCGCCGGCTACACGATCGTCGTGGTCGCCCGTGGCGACGACGCCGCGACGGCGACCCTCACGGACGCCGTCGAGCACTACGCCGCGGACCACGGGGCGGACCTGACCGTGCTGGCCGCGCGGAGCGACGACGAGGTCGAGCGGCGCATCGACGAGGCCGTGGCCACCGCGCCGGACCTCGTGGTCGGGGTCGGCGACGGTGTCGTGGACGTGTTCTCCCTCATCACGGCCCAGTACCTGGAGACCGACTTCCTGGTGGTCGGCGCGCAGCTCCCGGAACCGACCCACAACGTGACCGCCGTCGTCTGGCCGGGCGCGGAGTTCCGGGGAACGGGGCTGGGCAACGACGACGCCCACCCGGGCGCCGTCACGGCGAAACGTGCGCGCGCGGCCGTCGCCGCCGGGGCGGCGAGCGTGCTGCACGACCTGACGGGCATCGTCGTCGAGCTCGGTTAGGGTCGAGGCATGGCACGGCACCGGATCTTCGGCATGAGCTTCGCGAGCATCTACCCGCTCTACGTGCAGAAGGTGGAGCGCAAGGGCCACACCACGGCCGAGCTGGACCAGGTGCTCACCTGGCTCACGGGCTACGACGACGCCGGCCTGCGGCAGGCGATCGACAGCGGGGTGGACCTGGAGACCTTCTTCGCGCAGGCGCCCGCGATGAACCCGAACGTGTCCCTGATCAAGGGCGTCATCTGCGGGTACCGCGTCGAGGACATCGAGGACCCGCTGATGCAGCAGATCCGGTACATGGACAAGCTGGTCGACGAGCTGGCGCGCGGCAAGAAGATGACGTCGATCCTGCGCGGGAGCGAGACAGCCGGCATCTGAGGCGGGCGACGCAGGTTCGTCCTGCGCGCGGGCCTCGTGTGCCCGCGGCCCGTGATCCCTCTGTCGGTGACAGGCGGAGCCGCGTGGTGCGCGATGCGGTGACGGCACTGAGTCCTCGGCCGCTGCGTTGGTTGCCAGCTCCCGGCCGTGGTGCGATCCCGCCATGTCCCGATCCTTCCTGCCGAGGTGTGTCCGAGGCTTCTGAGGCGTGGCCCCTCGGGCAACAGTAGGCCGCGATCTTCCTCGGGAAGAGTTATCCACAGATTTGAAGTGGGCCTCGCGATGCGTATGAATGTTCGAGACAATGGTGTCAGGCGGACGGCGAGGGCAGGGGGTGGCATGGGTGGAGTCCACGAACGGGCAAGGACCTGAGGGCGGGCAACCAGCGGGCGGGGCTGCTGGCCCGGCGGGCGTGACCTCGTTGGAAGGTGTGCTGGATCTGATCGAGGCCGCTGTAGCGGAGCTGGCAGGCCTGGTCGCACCGGGCGTGCTCGATGGCTGGGGCGCCCCGTCAGTGACCAGGTTGATGCAAGCCCATACCCGGGTCCGGAAGGTGGTGGGTCGCCTGGAGGGTGTGCGGTTCACGGTGTTGCCCCGGATCGAGGACGACGGGTCGTGGCGCAGTGGTGGTATGTCGCGCACGTTCGCCTCGTGGTTGCGGTTGCGGGAGGGTGTGGCGGCCTCGACGGCCCGTAAGGACGTGGCTATGGCGCGTCGTCTGGCGCAGGCCTTGCCGGTGACGCGTGAGCGTCTGGTTGCGGGGATCCTGGGTGTGGATCATGCCCGGGTGATGTGCGAGGTAGCGCCGACGAGTCAGACGCGTCAGGACGCGTTGGCGTGGCTGATCGACACTCGCACCGGCGAGCCCACGTCACCGGAGGCGTTCGTGGACACGGTCGCGGTGGATCTGCCTGACCCGCAGGACGATCCGGACGGATCGGAGGTCAGGGACCGGATCACGAAGGTGTTGGAGACCGCGATCTCGGAGGGAACCGTGGTGACGGGTGAGGGTTTGGTCCTGCGGGAGGCGGGGGTGTTGAACGCGGACCAGTTCCGGGTGGTCGCGCGCCGGTTCGCCACGGTCATCGACCCGGACACGGACGAGGTGGAGGATGATCGGGCGGCCCGGGGTGAGTTCCTGGATGTGTCCAAGACGTTGGGCGGGTTTCATGTGGCGGGGTTCTTGACCGATGAGCACGGTCTGTTGTTGACGACGGCTTTGAATGCGGTGGTCGGTGCTCCGGCTGCGGGGGACTCCAGGACGCCGGGTCAGCGTCGTGCGCAGGGTCTGGCGGATGTGGCGCGTCTGGTGCTGGATGCGAACGTGGTCTCGCCGGGTGCGTTGATCCGGCCGCACCTGAGTGTCACGGTCTCGTGGTCGGAGCTGGTAGCCCAGGTCACTCGCACGCGTGAGGGCCTGTGCCTGACCTGCGGGCAGAGCGTCCCGGGCCGGCCTGCTGGTGGGTCGGTCCTGGGCGCGCCGGGTACTGGTGCTGGTCCGGTGATCGTGGCTGGTGCTGGTGCTGGTGCTGGTGCTGGTGGCGGTGCGGGTGCGGGTGGGCTGGGCGCGTCGGGTGTGTCGGGTTCGGGGTTGCTTGCGTCGGGTGGTGCGGTGTTCACGGAGTCTGGTTCTCGGGTGCCGTCGGGGTTGTTGCGTCGGTTGGCGTGTGACAGTGCGGTGACGCGGGTGGTGTTCGGGCCCGATGGTGCGGTGTTGGATGTGGGGCGTGCCCAGCGGACGGTGTCGGGGCAGATGCGGCGTGCGGTGATCGCCCGTGATGGGCGTTGTGTGTTTCCGGGGTGTGATCAGCCGCCGTCGCGGTGCGAGGTGCATCACGCGGTGACGCACTGGGCTGAGGGTGGTGCCACGTCGGTGGCGAACAGTGCGTTGTTGTGCTGGTTCCATCACCAGATGGTTGATGCGCGGGGGATCGCGATGTCCTGGCAGGGCAAGCCCGCGATCGCCAATGTCGGGGGTGTGTTGGTGGAGACGGGGTGGGTCTTCACGGACGCGCGGGGTCACCGCATCCGAGTGCCCGATTCCATCGACCCACCCGCCGACCCACCCATCGACCCACCCGCCGCATCGAGCGAGGCTGCCGACCTCGACGACCCGTCCGCCATGCCACCCGCGACGGCGGCCTAGCGGATGGCCTGGCCATGTCCTGGCTCGGCCCGCCTCGCGCCTTCGAGAAGCGTGCGAGGTCGGGACGAGCCAGAGCGACGCTCCTCAGCCCGCATCCGGGGTGAGCGCGTTGAAGACGACCTCGCGTTCGGCTCCTGTGGCGATGCGCCAGACGGCTTCGGCGAGGTCGTCGGGGTCGAGCACCGGCAGCGGAGCCGAGTCAGCAGCCAAACGGGCGGCCGAGTCAGAAACAGGGTCGGACGGCAGGTTGAGCGCCCGGTCGAGGGCGACCTCCCGCGCGTCCGGTTCATCGACCTTTGTGCTCGCCCCGCCCGCGGTCAGCATCCGGTGGATGTCGCCGCGTTCGATGAGACCGCCCACCACGAGCGAGCCCACGTGGACACCGTCGGGCGCGGCAGCCTCCGCGAGCGTCAGGGCGTAGGTGCGCAGGGCGGCCGAGGCCGGCGCGAACGGCCCGAGGAACGGCAACGGCACGACGGCGCTGAGCCCCGACACGTAGACGATCGCTCCGCTGCCGCGCTCGCGCATGCCTGGCAGCACCAGCCCGGCGAGCTCGACGGCGGGGTCCACCACCTGGGCGGCGGCGGCGCGGACGTCGTCGGCGCGCGTCTCGAGGATGCCGGTCGGGGCGGCCGCCGGGTTGTCGGCGCCGGGCCCGTGATAGACGACGTCGACGGGCCCGAGCTCGGCCTCGACCCAGTCGACCGCGCGGCGCAGGCCGCCGGGCCGGCGCACGTCCGCCGCGACGGCGACGGCGCGGACCCCGGCGGAGCGGAGGTCGTCCAGGTAACCGGGGTGACGGTCGGCGCTGCGGGAGACCAGACCGACCTGGTACCCCTCCTTGCCGAACCGCCGGGCCACCGACATGCCGAGGCCGGGCCCGGCGCCCAGGACCAGCAGGTTGGGGGGAGTGCTCATGCGTGTCTCCTCGTCGTCTCGCCGTCGAGCTGCCCCGACGTGACCGTTGGATACGGTGACGTCATCGATCCTCACGGCACCACGGACGTCTCGAAAGAAGGCACTTTCATGTCAGATGGGAACACCGGTGTGCCCCACCCCGACGCCCACATGGTCGCCGCCGCCGTCCGCGGCCTGCTGCCGGGACGCGTCCCGACGGAGGACTATGAGGCGTGCCCCGTCACGCACACGGTGCGGATGCTGGGCGACAAGTGGACGCTGCTCGTGCTGATGCTGCTCGCGGAACGTGCCCACCGGTTCAACGAGCTCCACCGGCGTGTCGACGGGATCAGCCAGCGGATGCTGACCCGCACCCTCCGCGCGCTGGAGGACGACGGACTGGTCGCCCGGACCGTCTTTCCCACCGTGCCGCCCGGGGTCGAGTACGACCTCACAGAGCGCGGCCGTGAGCTGCTGGTCCCGCTGTCGGCCCTGGCGGACTGGGTCGTGCGGGACCGGGCGGCATAGGCGGTTCGCGCTGCCTGCCCGCTCGCGCAGCCCGCTCCCGCCCGCCCGCACCGCACTTTCCGTACCTTTCTGTCACGTCTTGAGCGGCGGAATTCCGCCGATTAGCGTCACGTCGGACGCGCGACGGCGGCGTCGCGCCCGGAACGGAGGACGTGCTCATGACAGGTCCAGCGAACGGATTTCCCGTCGACCGGCGGTCGGTCCTGGCGGGCGCCGCCGGCGTCGCCGGCTCGCTGGTGGCGGGCCTCGCCCTGCCCGCCGCGACCGCCTCGGCGGCGGCCGCGGGAGCACCGGGTCGGACACCCGGGGGCACGCCGAGCGCCGGGGCGGCTGGAGGAGCAGCGCCCGATGAGGCGGCGTCGTCGGGCCAGCCCGCGGGCCGCTGTCCCGCGAACTGGCCCGACCCGGAGCCCTACGGCCTCGCGGACACGCGGCCGGACCTCTGGCCGCGCGACGACAACTCCTTCGTGCTGCCGCTGGAGCTGCGCCCGCGGGACCGGGAGCTCGGCCGGGTCTGGATCCGCGACACCTATGTGAACTGCTTCGTCGTCGACGGCAAGCCCGTCTACGTCGCCACGGGGACCACGCGGGTCCCGGGGCTCCCGGCGGCCGGTCCCTGGAACGACGGCATCTTCCTGTGGGTGGCCCCGTCGCTGCGCGGGCCGTGGCGGCTCGCCGACACGACGGCGATCCGGCCCGACGCCGCGCCGGGCGCCGAGAAGGGCAAGGTCTGGTCGCCCGAGTTCGTCGGCGAGAACCGGCCCGGCCGCACCGTCGTCGCCCCGTGGCAGGAGTACTGGGACGACCACGGCCAGTTCGGCAAGCGTGGCAACGCCTGGGCGCCGGAGGTGCACTACTTCCGCGGCACCTGGTACATCGTGGCCTGCATGGGCGACCACTCCACGAAGGTCGGCTCGTTCCTGCTGATCAGCGAGGGCGGCCCCGAGGGCCCGTACCGCCTGGCCGAGGGCAACGTCGACAAGCCCTTCGGCGACTCCTTCGTCGGCGGGCCGTCGTTCATCGCGCCCGGGGCGTACCACCACATCGACGGCAGCATCTACACCGAGGACGACGACGCCTGGCTGGTGCTGCACAACCATCTGTACGCACCGTTCCGGGACGACATGGAGGACATCGTCCCGACGACGGACCTGCCGCTGTTCCAGCAGACGCCGTACACGCCCGAGCCGTACCTGGAGGGTGCGTACGTGTTCAAGCACGGGGGCAAGTACTTCCTGGTGCACGCGGCCTGGGACCGCACGTCGACCAACGCGGACGGGACCACGCGGAACGCCTACGACACCCCGGGCGCCGGTCGGGTGCAGTACCAGTACGACGCCGTCGTCGCCGTCGCCGACCGGTTCGAGGGTCCGTACTCGGAGCGCTGGACCTCGGGGGTGGGCGCGGGCCACAACAACTTCTTCCTTGACCACCACGGCCAGCCCTGGGCGACGTTCTTCCGCAACCCGGCCGCCGGCTACTGGGCCGATCCGTCGCGGGTGGGCGAGGCGGCGGCCGCCGGCGTCGTCCGCCTGGAGTGGACGGGACCAGACGGCAACCGCCTGTACGTGGCCCGGCGCCCGGGTCGGTCCGCACACGACTGAACCACCCGCCCAGCCACAAACCCCGCCCAGCCACGAACCGTTGAGTGCTGGGTATTTGCGGGATCAGGCATTCAGATCACGCAAATACCCAGCACTCAACGGTTTGGGTTGTGCGGTTGAGGGTGGGTGGGGTCGGCGCGGGCGGGCTCAGCCCTGGCGGTCAGCCAGTGCCGTCTGGTACTCGTCGCGGATCGTGTCGCCGCCGCCCTTGGCCCACGCCGCAGCGGCGTCGGCCCAGGCGGTGACGGGCTTGCGCCCGGCGAGGATGTCGCCCTCCACGGAGGCGAGCTTCTCGCCGAGCTGGCCGCCCTTGCGGCTGGCCGTGTCGCTGAACAGGCCCTGCACCGGGTTGCGCACCGCGGTCGGCACGACGGCGGCCTGGGCGTCGTGCTCCGCCTGCGCCACGTCGGGGTCGCCGGCCTGGAAGTTCACCCAGGGGCCCTCGACCACGTACTTGAGCCCGAGCTGGATCTCGGTGCGGCCCTGGTCGGTGAGCACCGGGTCCGTGCCGTCGAGCTCGTGGTGCACGCCCTCGACGCCGTAGGTCCGGAAGAGGTGCTCCTCGGAGCCGAACGGTGCGGCGAGGTAGTTGATCAGGCTGAGCAGCGCCTCGACGCGGCCCTCGGACTTCTTGCTGATCGACGTGATGTTCTGGACGGGCGCGCCCAGGTGGATGCCCGCCATGCCGCCGCCCTCGGCGAGCGGGGGCGCCGCGACGGCGAGGCGGAAGTTCTCGTCGATCGGGTAGTTCGAGAAGTCGGGCCACGCGCTGAACGTGTCGTCGAGCATGCGGATGGTGCCGTTGACCAGCCAGGTCTTGCGCTGCGGCTGGGTGGCCGGCACGCCGTCCGGGTGCACGAGACCGTCCGCGACCAGACGCCGGCCGAGCTCCAGGGCCTCCTGCTGGCGCTCGTGCAGGTTCGCGCTGGTGAGCTTGCCGCCGTCCTCGGACCAGCCGTTCGGGATCTCGTACATCTGGCGCAGGTACCCCAGCGGCACGCGCCCGAGCGCCCAGGTGTTGCCGCCCGAGAGGTCCTTGCAGAGGTCGTAGAACTCCTCGGCGGTCGTCACCTGCGGGTCGATGCCCTCGGCCTCGAACCAGTCCTGGCGCGCGTAGAACACGGTGCTCTGCGCCGGCCCGCGGGGGACCGGAACGGCGAAGATCTTGCCGTTGTAGACGCAGGACTGCCAGCTCTCCGTCGGGATGTTCGCGAGGAACGGGTACTTCTTCACCGCGTCGCCCGAGAGGAACTCGGTCAGGTCGGTCGCCCGCTCCTCCAGCAGGCTCGGCAGACCGGGGACCTCGCCGGGGAACATCTCGAAGATGTCCGGCAGCCGGTCGCCGGCCACCGTCGTCTGGAACCGGTCGGAGTAGTCGCCGGCCGGTGTGAGCGCGATCGTCAGGGCGAACCCGAGCCGCTCGTGCAGCTCCTGCCAGTAGGCGTTGTTGTCCACCGACGGTGGCACCGGCGTGTTCGTCAGCCCGAAGATGCCGACGTCCTTGCCGTCGCCGACGGTCCCCTCCGTCACCTTCTGGGGGCTGGCCGGATACTTCAGCATGGTGTCGGGCACGCCGTCGGTGCCCTTGATGTCCATGGGCACGCCGTCGTACGGGACGTACGTCGGCAGGGCGACGGTGGCGCTGCCCGTCAGGGCACCGCCGCCGCGGCCTTCGTTGCTGCAGCCGGCGAGGCCGAGCACGGCGAACGCGCCGAGGCCCATACCTCCCATCAGCAGGCTGCGGCGGCTGATGTTCGTCTCCGTGAGCAAACGGTTCATGACTACTCCTCATCGAGCGGGGGAAGAAAAGAAAGCGAGCACAGCAGGATCGGGATGCCGGACGGCGCAGGCGGGTCAGCCCTTGACCGCGCCCGTGAGCATCCCCTTGGCGAAGTGGCGCTGCAGGAAGGGGTAGACCAGCAGCACCGGCACGATGGAGACCACGAGGATCGCCATCTGCAGCGACGTCTGGGGCGGCAGGGCGGCGGCGTCGATGCCCAGGTCCTGGGAGCCGAGCTGGGCGCCGTCGACCACGTAGGTGCGCAGCACGAGCTGCAGGGGCCACTTGCTCGCGTCCGACATGTAGAGCAGCGCGTTGAAGAACGCGTTCCAGTAGCCGACGCCGTAGAACAGGCCGACGACGGCGAGCACCGGCTTGGACAGCGGCAGGCCGATGCGCCAGAAGAGCTGCCACTCGGTGGCGCCGTCGATCCGCGCGGCGTCGATCACCTCGTTCGGAAGCTGCACGAAGAACGCGCGCACGACCACCACGTTGAAGGCCGAGACCGACGTCGGGATGATCAGCGCCCACAGCGTGTCCAGCAGGCCGAGCCGCTGGACCACGAGGTAGCTCGGGATGATCCCGGGGTTGAAGAGCAGGCTGATCAGCACCACGAGCAGCATCGCCCGGACGCCGAACGCGCCCTTGCGGCTCAGGGCCCAGCCGAGCGTCGTCGTCAGCGCGAGGCTCAGCGTGGTGCCGATGCCCGTGACGACGATGCTGATCCACAGCGCCTGCGTGACGACGCCGCCGGCGAAGATCATCTGGTAGGCGCTCAGGTCGATCCCGGTGGGCAGGAGCACGAAGCCGCCGGCCTCGGTGACCTGCTCCGGCGTGGCCAGGCTGGTGGAGATGATGCCGACGAACGGCAGGATCACCAGGGCGCAGGCGATCGTCAGGACGATGCCCTTGACGGTGCGCTCCATGAGGCCGGGCATCGCCACGCCGTCGATCACGGGGCGCGTGCGGCTGCGCGGCCGGCTGTCGTTCCTGTGGGGGCCCGGCGTGGTCGGGGGCTTGGCCGGGGCCGGTCCTGCGGTGGTGGTCGCGCTCATGCTCGGTACACCCCTTCCTCGCCGAAGGCGTGGGCGGTCTTGTTGGCGACGAGGACCAGGACCAGCCCGATCGCTCCCTTCACGAGGCCGACGGCGGCCGCGACGCCCCAGAACCCGCCCAGGACACCCTGGTTGTAGACGTAGGTGTCGAGCACGTCGGACACGCCGAGCCCGACCGCCTGCTGCTGGAGGATCAGCTGCTCGAACCCGACGCTCAGGGAGTCACCGAGCTTCAGGATGAGCAGCATGATGATGATCGGCCGCATGCCCGGCAGCGTGATGTGCCAGGTCTGGCGCCAGCGTGACGCGCCGTCGACGGCGGAGGCCTCGTACAGCGACTTGTCGATGCCGGCCAGCACCGCGAGGAACAGGATGGTGGCCCACCCGGTGTCCTTCCAGATCACCTGCGACGTGATGAGCGCGTAGAAGGCGTCGGAGTTGCCGATGATGTCGATGGGCTGCCAGCCGTGCGACCGCAGGAAGTTGTTGATCAGCCCGGCGCCGCCGAGGATCTGCTGGAACACCGCGACCACGATCACCCAGGACAGGAAGTGCGGCAGGTACAGGATCGACTGCACCCACTGGCGCACGCGGTTGGACACCAGGCTGTGCAGCAGCAGGGCCAGGATGATCGGCGCGGGGAAGACGAAGACCGTCTGCAGCAGCGTGATGACCAGGGTGTTGCGCAGCGCGGCCAGGAACTCGGGGTCGCCGGAGAACAGGATCTGGAAGTTCTCGAACCCGACCCAGAGGCTGCGCTCGATGCCGAGGTACGGCTGGTAGTCCTGGAAGGCGATGACGTTCCCGCCGAGGGCCAGGTACTGGAAGACGACGATGACCGCCATGCCGGGCAGCGCCAGCAGCAGCACCGCCCGGTCGCGGGCCAGCCGCCGCCACCACGGCAGAGGCCTGCGGATCTGCTGTGCTCCGCCGCCCTCTTCCGCCTCACCTCCTGCCGCGCGACGGCGGGAGGAGGCGCGTCCCGCTCGGGCCTCGTCGACCGCGGTCATCCCGCGGTCCCCGGCACGTCGCGGACGTGCGGCGCGTTGTCAGGCATGGTGTCGCTCCTCGGTGAACGGACTGATGGTTTCGTCGCTGCTTGGTACATCGTTGTTCCACGGGTGATCTCGGTGCGACGGCTTGCTCCATTGCCACGGGGCTGCACCATTGCAGAGTGATCGATCACCGCTTGCGGGTTAGGCTAGGAGGTGATCGATCACTTCGCAAGGGCCTCTCCAGCGACGACGATCTGTGACGGTGATCTGCGGGGGCGTGCCAGAATGCCCGCGTGCCACACGGACGCGGGTGCTGACCAGCGGTGATGAGCAGCGAGGACGGGGCATGGCGAACGAGAGCTCGACCGACACGGCGACAGGCAGCGCGACGGACACGGCGACCGAGAAGCGGCGCGCGACCATCTGGGAGGTCGCCAAGGCCGCCGGGGTCTCCCACCAGACCGTCTCGCGCTACCTGCGCCACGACGCCAAGATGCGGCCCGAGACCGTGGCCCGCGTGCGCCAGGCCGTCGAGGAGCTCGACTACCGTCCCAACCTGACCGCCCGGTCCATGCGCACCCGGCGCAGCGGCCGGGTGGCCGTGCTGCTCCCGGCGGTGGCCACGTACGGCCCGCCGCAGATCCTGAGCGGCGTGATGGAGGTCGCGCACGAGCACGGGTACACCGTCGAGGCGTTCAGCGTCGAGGGCACGCCGGCCGACCGCTTCGAGCGGGTGCTGGAGCTCGCCGACTCGGGCCAGGTCGAGGGCGTCCTTGCCCTTGCGCCCCTGCCGCCGGGGTCCGGCGGGCGGTTCCCCGAGCGGGCCGCGCTCGTCGTCTCGGCGGACTACGACGACAAGTTCCGCGGCGTCGGCGAGCTGGCCGACGGCTCGCCCGTCGAGGACCTCGTCGTGCGCCTCGCGGAGCTGGGCCACCGCCGGTTCCTGCACGTGACCGGCGCGCTCGACTACGCCTCCGCACGCGGGCGCCGCGACGTCTTCGTCGCGACGGTCGACCGGCTCGGGCTCGGTCCGGCCCTCGTCATCGAGAGCGACTGGTCGGCCGAGGGTGGCCGCGCCGCCGTCCTGTCCCTGCCGGAGAAGGACCACCCGACCGCCGTGATCGCGGCGAGCGACGTCGGCGCGGCCGGGGTGGTCCTGGGCGCCCGGGAGCGCGGGTGGACCATCCCGGGCGACCTCAGCGTGACCGGCTGGGACAACAACCAGCTCGGGGCGTACCTTGAACCCACGCTGACCACCGTCAACGTCGACCATCGCAAGCTCGGCCGGGCGGCGATGGCGCGGCTGGTCGCCACGCTCCAGCCGGAGACGGCGGCCGCGCGTGAGGCCGGGGCGGCGTCGGACGGTCCGCTGAACACGATCATCTGGCGCGGCTCGACGGGCCGGGCGCCGTCCTGACCGTGGGCGGCACGCCCGCGACCACCCGAGCCCCGGCCCGCTCCCGCCTCCGTTGAGTGCTGGACATTCGCGCCTTCCTGTGTGCCAAGAGCGCAAGAACCCAGAACTCAACGGAGGCGGGCGGGTGGGGCGGTCGGGTCAAGCGGTCGGGTCAGGCCAGGGCGGCCGACAGCTCGGCGGCGACCTCCGCGGGGGTGGGCATCCCCGCGATCTGGGCTGCCACCTTTCCGGCCGACTCGGCGTAGGACGGGTCGGTGCGGAGGGTCACGACCGCCTTCGCCACGTTCTCCGGGACGTCCGGGCCGGGCTGCACGGCGATGCCCGTGCCGGTCGCGCTGACCACCGCGGCCTGGAGGAACTGGTCGGCGCCCTGCGGCACCACGACCAGCGGCAGCCCGCGCGCCAGCACGCCGAGCGTCGTGCCGGCGCCGCCGTGGGTGACCACGAGGTCGACGCCGCGCAGCAGCTCCGCGAGCGGGGTGAAGCCGGCGAACACGACGTCGTCGGTGGCGGGGCCGGCGCCGGGCGCGCCGTTGTTGTCGAGGTCGTAGTCCGCGGCGCTCGCGGTGAGGCCGAGCGTGACCACGAGGTCCACGCCGACGGTGCGCAGCTCGGCCAGGATCGGGGTCAGGGTCGCCGGGTCCGAGAAGTGCGTGCCGAAGGTGACGAGCACCCGGGGGCGCGCTCCGACCGCGGCATCGGCGCCGTCCGCCGTGGTGCCGGTGCCCGTGCCCGTGCCCGCGGCGCCCGCGCCCGCGGCCGTGTCCGCGCCCGGCCCCTGGTGCGGCTCCGGGCGTACGGGGAGGCGGTTGGCGGGCGCCTGCCAGCCGGGCGGCTGGAGCAGGTCGGGGCACGGGTCGAGGTGCCACCGCGCCGGGACCGGCGTCAGGCCGCGGTCGGCATACCGGCTCGCGACGAGGGCGGTCATGCCGTCGGTGAACTCGGCCGGGATCGCCGGGCCGAACGCCATCGTGGCGAACGGCACGTCCAGCGCGGCGGCCACGAGGGGGCCCACGAAGTCCAGGGCCTCGGCCACGATCAGGTCGGGGGCGAAGCCCCGGGCGGCGGCGACGGCGTCGTCCGCGGTCAGGTCCACCCGGGTGCCCGCGAAGAAGTCCGCCACGGCCTCCGGACGGGGGTCCGCGGCGGCGTCGACGCCGGTCCGGCGCCCCGACTCCGCGAACAGGACGTCCGCCGTCGGTCCGGCGGGCAGGAGCTCGATGCCCTCGGCGTCGAGCAGCGGCGCGAATGCCGCCGCCGTCAGGACGGCGACCTGGTCGCCGCGCTCGCGGAACGCGCGGGCGAGGGGGAGCAGGGGCAGCAGGTGCCCGTGGGCGGGGGTGCTTGAGAAGAGTATGCGCACATTCATTAGTGTAGGACTACTGCGGATTGTCGGAACCCGTCATGTCCCCTGGACCGGGCCCTGGCCTGGCGCCGGATCGTGCCCCGAGCAGCGCGAACCCGAGCTGCTCCCGCAGCCAGGTGCGGCACGTCTCCGGGTCCCAGCCGATGGCGCCCAGCCGCAGCCACGACTCCGGGCTGAGGTAGTAGGCCAGGACGTCGGTCGCTCGTTCGGCGTCCAGCCCCTCCCGCAGTGCGCCCAGCGTCTCCAGGCGGGCCGTGATGAGCCCGAACCGTTCGCGCAGCAGCCGCTCGGTGCCCTGGAACGTCGCGCCGATCTCCGGGTCCGCCGACGCGTTGGCGATCAGCACGGTCATCAGCCGGCTGTGCCGGTGGACGACGTCGCCCGTGCTGCGCAGCGTGAGGTCGACGATCTCGTGGGCGTCGTCCGAGCCCGCGATCGCCGCCAGCGTCTCCTGGATGCTGTCCTCGCCCGAGGCCCGCTCGGTCAGGCCGCGCACCAGGCCGAGCTTGGTGCCGAACGCCACGTACACGGTGTTCGGGGACACCCCGGCCGCCTGCGCGATGCGGCCGATCGTCACCCGCGCGTAGCCGTCCTGCGCGAAGAGCGCCTCGGCCGCGTCCAGGATCGCGGCGCGCGTCGCGGCCGCCGCCTGGTCACGGACGGCGGAGCGGTAGGGGCGAGAGGTCATGCGGCTCAGCCTAGGTAGTCCGGATCTGTGGGGTACTGGTCGCTTCGGACGGCGCGGTGGTCGTGGCCGGCCCGGGAGGGTGGGAGAAGCCGGGGGGCGCCGCACGGTCGCCCCCTCGACCCACACCTCCCGAGGAGACACCATGCCGGAGACCACCGCCCCTGAGAGCATCGCCGGGATCACCGTCCCGGACACCGAGCTGGCCCGCGACGCGACCGCCCTGGTCCGGGACGCCGCCGACGACCTCGTCTTCGACCACTCCCGCCGGGTCTTCGTCTGGGGGATGCTGAAGGCGGCCGCCCGGGGCCTGGTGGTCGACCCGGAGCTCGCCTACGTGGGGGCCATGTTCCACGACCTGGGCCTGACGACGGACTACCGCACCACGGGCCGCCGGTTCGAGGTGGACGGCGCGGAGGCGGCGTCGGCGTTCCTGCTCGACCACGGCCGTCCGGCGGAGGAGGCGCACGCCGTCTGGCTCGCGATCGCGCTGCACACGACGCCCGAGATCCCGCTGCTGCTCGCACCGGAGGTCGCGGTGGTCACCCTGGGCGTGGAGACCGACGTGCTGGGCCTCGACCTCGACCAGATCACGCCGCGCCAGCGTGACGAGACGCTCGCCGCCCATCCGCGGCCGGACTTCAAGAGGCGCATCCTGCGAGCCTTCTACGACGGTATGGCCGACCGGCCCGGCACCACCTTCGGCACCATGAACGACGACGTGCTGGCCCACTTCGACCCCACGTTCCGGCGGCAGGACTTCGTGCGGATCATCCAGGACAACGACTGGTCCGAGTGACCACGGACCGCCCGGTCGTGCTTGAGTGTCGACGTGCTGCCGAATGAGCCGCCCACGGGCCCGACGAACCCGGTCCGCGACACCCACCCGCCCGGGCGCCGCGTCCTGTTCCTGGTGTTCGACGGGGTGAAGATGCTCGACGTCTCCGGGCCTGCCGAGGTCCTTGCCGAGGCCGGCAGCTTCGGCGCCTGGTACGACCTGGTGTACGCGTCGGTGTCGGGGCGGCCGGTGCGCACGTCGATCGGCACCCGCCTGCCGGTCGACGGCGCGGTGGCCGAGCTGGGCGAGGTGGACACGTTCGTCGTCGCGGGCGGGGACGACCTCGTCCGGCGCCCCGTCCCGCAGGAGCTCGTCGACGCCGTGCGTACCGCCCGGGCCGCGTCCCGGCGGCTGGTGTCGATCTGCACGGGCTCCTTCGTGCTCGCCGCCGCGGGCGTCCTCGACGATCGCCGCGCCACCACGCACTGGCGGCACGCCCGGCTGCTCGCCCGGGCGTATCCCGCGGTGTCGGTCGAGCCCGACGCCCTGTTCGTCGAGGACCGTGGTGTGTTCACGTCGGCCGGTGTTTCTGCGGGCATGGACCTCGCTCTGGCCCTGGTCGAGCAGGACCACGGTTCCGGTGTCGCGCGGGACGTCGCGCGCAGTCTGGTGATGTTCATGCAGCGGCCGGGCGGCCAGTCGCAGTTCTCGGCGCCCCTGGAGCTGTCCGCCCCGCGGTCGTCGGCGCTGCGCACGGTGGTCGACCTCGTGTCGGCCGACCCGGCGCTCGACCACACCACGACGTCCCTCGCCGCCGTGGCGGGTGTGACGCCCCGGCACCTCGCCCGGCTGTTCAGCGCCGAGCTCGGCACCTCGCCGGCGCGTCTCGTCGAGGACGCGCGGCTGGACCGGGCCAGGTCGCTGCTCGACGCCGGGCACTCGGTGACCCAGGCCGCGGCCGCCGCCGGGTTCGGCAGCCCGGAGACGATGCGGCGCCGGTTCCTCGCCCGCCTGGGGACGTCGCCGAGCCAGTACCGCGCGCGCTTCGCCGGTCGTGCGGGCCGGGCGACCGCCCGGCTGGACCGGACCACCGCAGGGCCGGACAGGACAACGCCAGGGCCGGACGGGACAACCCCAGGGCTGGACAGGATCACCCGCCTGCGCTGAGGTAACCCGCATGAGGTGGCGCAACGGCGAGCAGGGCTACGGCATCGTCACGAAGGTCCTGCACTGGCTGACGGTCGTGCTCCTGGCCGCCCAGCTCGCGGTCGGGTACGCGATGGACGACGACGGCGACGTGCCCGACGTCGACTGCGACCCGCCGGGGGAGGACCGTAGCGGTGGCGACACCACCGACGCCGAGGAGGACCGGTTCGACCAGCTCGAGGAGGCCTGCGAGCAGGCCCAGGACCTGCGTGAGCAGGACGCCGACGACGCCGTGGGCTCCGCGTGGTCCGACCTGTGGACGGGCGACTGGACGGGCGGCCTCGGTGACGGCACCGGCGGGCTGGCGCTGCCGGCGTGGCACGTCCTGCTCGGGCTGGCGATCATCGCGATCGGCGTGCTCCGCGTGGTGTGGCGCAGCACGACGCCGTTGCCGCCCTGGGACCCGCGGCTGACCCGGACCGACCGGAAGGTGCTGCACCGCGCCGAGCGGATCCTGCTCGCGATGCTCTTCGTGGTACCGGCGACCGGGATCGCGCTCGTGGTGGGCAGCACCGACCTCCTGCCGCTGCACATCGCGGCGCACCTGTGCTTCTACGCCGCGTTGGTGGCACACGTCGGCGTGGTCGTCCGACGGCGGGTGGTGGGCCGGATGCTCTGGGGGCGGTCGGCCGCCGGGCGGTGAGTCGCCGGCCGGATACGACCCAGACCGCCGGCACTTTTCGAACGTTCCGAAACTGCGTACACTTTGTTCGTACAGCGGCGACAGGAGCCTGGAAATGACCGCACTGACAGCGCAGACGTTTGTCCCCGACAAGTCCACGGCCGGGCTTGCCGAGGTGCACAGCTTTCTCACGGCGCACTCGGAACGGCGGGGGCCGACGCCCGAACCGCGGTTCCTCCTGGTGGGTTCCGAGGAAGGCGAGCAGATCGAGCTGCCGGAGACCGTCTACCAGGTGCTCGTTCAGGTTGTTGACGCGCTCGCAGCGGGCAAGGCGGTCACCATCTCGCCTACCGAGCCGCAGCTGACCACTCAGCAAGCAGCTGACCTGCTCGGCGTCTCTCGGCCGACGGTCGTGCGGCTGATCGAGTCCGGTGAGCTCGCCGCGGAGCGCAACGGAAACCGGCGTCGGCTCGCCCTGGGTGATGTGCTTGCCTATCGCGAAAGACGTCGCGCCCGGCAGTACGCCTTTCTCGCCGCGACCGCGGTGGATCTCGACGACGAGGAAGAGCCCGCCGTCATGATCGAGCGACTGCGCGAGGCGCGGACCCAGGTCGCAGCCGACCGTCGGAAGTGAGTGTATGTTCACCGCACTTCTGGACACGTCGGTCCTGTGGCCGAGCCTGCAGCGTGACTTCCTGCTCAGCCTGGCCGTACAGAACATCTACCGGCCGATCTGGTCCCAGGCCATCCTGGATGAGCTGGTGCGGAACCTGAGCAGGCAGAGCATGCCGCACGGCGGTTGATCGAGCAGATGGAGTGGGCGTTCGACGATGCGCGGGTCACCGGCTGGGAGCCGCTCGAGGGCTCCTACGGCTTGCCTGACGCGAACGACGAGCACCTGGTCGCGGCCGCCGTGATCGGTGGTGCCGGGGTGATCGTGAGCGACAACGTCAAGGATCTCCCCGCGAAGCTCCTGCCTGCGGGGCTGGATGTTGTGCCTGCGGCGCGCTTCGCCGCGGACGCCGTGTCGGTCTCCCCGCACAGCGCGCGACATGCGCTGGAGGAGATCAGCCGTCGCTACGGCAACCCACCCCGCTCCGTGGAGGACCTGCTCGACCTGCTGGCCCGGCGGTATCGCATGGATGAAGCTGTCGCGATGATCCGCGACGCGACGAGCGGCGAGTAGCGGCCGGCCGGGTCGATTTGCCGCCCGACGTGCGTCCCGCCCCCAGGGCACCGACGATCGGGGGATGAGCACAGGCTCGGCGACACCGCCGTCAGGAACCGGACCGGACCCGACACCTCCCGCCGCCGTGGCGGGCGACCGGCGGTTCTTCGGCCATCCCCTCGGTCTGATGACGCTGTTCACGACCGAGCTGTGGGAGCGCTTCAGCTACTACGGCATGCGCGCGATCCTGGTCTACTACCTGACCGACACGATCGCCAACGGCGGCCTGGGCCTCGACCAGACGCTCGGCGAGGCCGTCGTCTCGATCTACGGGACCGGCGTCTACCTGCTGTCCGTGGTCGGTGGCTGGCTCGCGGACCGGGTCATCGGCGCCCGGCGCTCCACGCTCTACGGCGGCATCATCATCGCCGCGGGCCACGTGTGCCTCTCGGTGCCCGCCGCCGGGTTCTCCTACCTGGGCATCGTGCTCGTGGCCCTCGGCACCGGCCTGCTCAAGCCCAACGTGTCCTCGATGGTGGGCTCCCTGTACGACCGGCAGGACCCGCGCCGCGAGTCGGCGTTCTCGATCTTCTACATGGGCATCAACATCGGCTCGTTCTTCTCGCCGATCATCGTCGGCGCCGTGCGCGCCGTCTGGGGCTACCACGCCGCGTTCTCCGTGGCCGCGATCGGCATGGGGATCGCGCTCGTGTTCTTCGTGCTGGGCCGCAAGAACCTGCACGGCGCCGGCGACGTCGTCCCCAACCCCATCCTGCCGGGGGAGCGGCCGGCACTCGCGCGGATGTTCGCGATCATCTTCGGCGCCGTGGTCGTGGTGTACCTCGTGGCCGTGCTCGTGGCCGGCGGCTGGGGCGTGCACGCCCTCATCGACGCCCTGAGCTACATCGCGTTCCTCGCCCCCATCGCGTTCTTCATCATGATGTACCGGTCGCCGCGCGTGACCGACGCCGAACGCCCCCGCCTGGTCGCCTACATCCCGCTGTTCGTGGCGGCCATGCTCTTCTTCATGATCTTCGAGCAGGCGGCGACGACGCTCGCGACCTTCGCGGCCGACCGGACCTCGCGCGAGGTCCTCGGGTTCACCGTCAGCCCCGAGTTCTTCCAGTCGATCAACCCGGCCTCCATCATCATCCTGGCCCCGGTGTTCGCCTGGCTGTGGGTCCGTACCAAGGACCGGCCGCCCACGCCGTACAAGTTCGCGATCGGCCTCGCGCTCGCGGCCCTCT
Source organism: Promicromonospora sp. NPDC110617 (assembly GCF_055598465.1). Classification (NCBI taxonomy): domain Bacteria; kingdom Bacillati; phylum Actinomycetota; class Actinomycetes; order Micrococcales; family Promicromonosporaceae; genus Promicromonospora; species Promicromonospora sp. NPDC110617. The sequence continues at coordinate 564,331 of NZ_JBVKBM010000002.1, read as the reverse complement.
CGTTCCTGGTGCTGGCGGCGGCGTCCGCCATCGCGGGCGACGACCTCACGCCCGGCTGGGTGCTCGTGGTCGTGTACGTGATCCAGACGCTCGGCGAGCTGTGCCTCTCGCCGGTGGGGCTGGCCGCCACGACCCTGCTCGCGCCGCGCGCCTACCAGGGTCAGGCGATGGCGCTGTGGTTCCTCGCGCCGGCCGCCGGGCAGGCCATCACGGCGCAGCTCGTCCAGGCGACCGAGGGCGCGTCCGACACCGCGTACTTCGGCGGCATCGGCCTGGTCGCCCTGGGCTTCGCGGCCGTCCTCGCGCTGCTCGGGCCGTGGGTCACGCGGCACGTGCGCCGCGCCGACCAGCTCGAAGGGGTGCACACGAGCGGGGAGTAGCCGCGCCGGAAACGGCTGGCCCCGCCCTGCACCCCCGGTCGTAGAGTGACCGCATGCCGACCATCGAGACCCTTGTCGCGTTCGTCGTGGCGTCCGTGATCCTCATCGTTATTCCCGGGCCGAGCGTCCTGTTCGTCGTCGGACGCTCGCTCTCCCTCGGCCGCCCCGGCGGCCTGCTCAGCGTGCTCGGCAACGAGCTCGGCGCCCTGCCGCTGGTCGCGGCCGTCGCGCTGGGCGTCGGCACGGTCGTGGCCGAGTCGATCGTGGCGTTCACGGTGCTCAAGCTGCTGGGCGCCGGCTACCTGGGCGTGCAGGCGATCCGGCACCGGCGCGACGGCGTGGAGCCCGAGGCCGCAGCGGGGCGCCGGGCGCCGTCGCACTGGGCGATCCTGCGCCAGGGCTTCGTGGTGGGCGTGACCAACCCCAAGACGATCGTGTTCTTCGTGGCCGCGCTGCCCCAGTTCGTCGACGTGCGCGCGGGACAGGTGCCGCTGCAGATGATGGTGCTCGGCCTGGTCTTCACGCTGGTCGCGCTGGTCTTCGACAGCCTGTGGGCGCTCCTCGCGGGTGCGGCGCGCACGTGGTTCGCGTCGTCGCCGCGGCGTCTGTCGGCGATCCGGGCCACGGGCGGCGGCATGATGATCGGTCTCGGCGGCACGCTCGCGCTCACCGGCAGCAGGGCGTGAGCGGGCAGGGCGTGAGCGGGCAGGGCGTGAGCGGGCAGGGCAGGAATGGGCAGAGTGTGAGCGGGCAGAGTGTGACCGGGAGTGCCGACACCCGCCTCGCCGTCGTCCGAGGACCGTCCGGGGCGGGCAAGTCGACCGTGGCCGCGGAGCTGCGTCGCAGGATGGGCCGGGGGACGGCGCTCGTGCAGCAGGACTACCTGCGCCGCATCCTGCTGTGGGAGAAGGACGTGCCCGGCGGGGTCAACATCGGGCTGATCGACACCGTGGTGCGCCACTCGCTCGACGCCGGCTACTCGGTGGTGCTGGAGGGCATCCTGGCCTACGACCACTACGGGCCCATGCTCACCACCCTGGTCGCCGACCACGCCGGGACGACGGCGTGCGCGTACCTGGACGTGCCGTTCGACGAGACGATCCGGCGGCACACGACCCGGCCGCAGGCCGCCGACTTCACGCCCGAGCAGATGGCGGACTGGTTCACCCTCGACGACCGGCTGCGCGTCGAGGAGGAGTTCGTCGTGGGGCAGGAGTCGCCGGCCGAGGAGACGGTCGGGAAGCTGTTGACGGCGCTTGGTGGCGGCCGGGTTCGCGATGAGAAATCACCGGTGGGAAGGGCGCGCCAGCAGGGGATGAATTGATCTATACCATTGCCGACTTTCGGCGCATTCTTGCGGGTGAGGGCTAAATCCCACCTGATACGTTGCAACAGGTAGTTCCCGTGTCTGGGACGGGGCTATCGAGCGAACCCCTCCGCAGCGGGCCCCTGCGGAGGGGCAGACCAGCCCTCCGTCCCGGCGAAGGAGGAGATCGTTGCGCACCAGCGAGCTGGCGGCCCTCGCCGGCGTGACGGTCCGTGCCCTGCGGCACTATCACCGGATCGGGCTGCTCGAGGAGCCGGGCCGCGTGGTTGACGACGACGCCGGCGTTTCCGCAGCCGACGTTTCCGCCGACGGCGTTTCCGCAGACGACGAGCACGAGTACGGGGTGCGACACCTGGCCCGGCTGCTGCGGATCACCCGCCTGACCGAGCTGGGCGTACCGCTGGCCGTACTGCCGGACGTGCTCGACGATCCCGACGCCGCCGCGGACCTGCTGGACCGGCTCGACCGGGAGGCGGCCGCCGAGATCAGGCGGCTCACCTGCCGACGGGCCGTGATCGCCGTGCTCAGGGAGCACGGGGGCGTGCCCGATCTGTCGTCCGATCTGCCGTCCGACCTGCCGTCTGATCTGCCGCATGTCGCGGCGACCAGCCTGCCGCCGGGTGAGGTTCCTGGCGCGGCGCCCGTCCACGACGGCCGGCATGTCCGTGTGCTGCACACGGTCGAGGAGCGCGGGCCGGGCGACTGACGCCGGGCCTCGCGCGCGCTCGTGCGCCGGGTCCTGCCTCTCGTGCCGGGTTCAGTGTCCTCGTGCCGCGCGCCGCCGACGGCGGCGGGCCTGCGCCGCGCGGTCCTCGGCGTCGTCGAGCTCGTCCTCGACCGCGGTCAGGTCGGCGCGTGCCTCGTCCGCCTGCGCACGGGCCTCGTCGAGGGCCCGGTGCGCCGCGTCACGCTCGGCGGTCAGCCGCGCGAGCTCCTCGTCCAGGCGCGCGGCCTCGCCCTTCGCCTGCTCGACGGCGGTGTCCGCGGCGTCCAGGCGGTCGCTCGCGTCGTCGCGCCGGGCCTCCAGCCGGTCCACCTGCGCGGAGGTCTCCTCGACGGCCTGTTCTACGGCCGCGGCCGTATCGGGCTCGGCGTCGGGCGCGGCGTCGGGCTCAGCCTTTGCCGCCCTCGGCTTGGTGGCGGCCCCCTGCGCGTCCGCCTCCGCCTGCGCGTCCGCGTCCGCCTCCGCCGCGTCCGGGCGCAGCGGTACGAGGTCCGCCTCCTCGCCGAGCTCGTCCACGATCCCGAAGCCGGCGTGCTGCAGGCCGCGCGAGAGGCGTCCGGCGCGTACGGCCGCGCCGGCGTCCGCGTCCATGACGGCGGCCGTCAGCGTCTCGGTCAGACGGTCGAGGACGGCGGCCGACACCGGTCGCCCGCCCACCTCGCCGGCGTTGCGCACGGCGCCGACCAGCGCCTCGGTGCGCTCCCGGCGCAGGTGGTCCAGCGCCTTGATGCGGGCGCGGTCGCGGTCCTGCGTGGCGGCGCGGAGCTCGTCGCCGACGGCGGTCAGCGCCGCGACGTCGTCCGGGTGCTCCCGCACCACGTGGTTGATCACCCACGCCGCGACCGACGGCTTGGGCAGGCGCTTGACGCGCTCCGCGCCGAGCCGGTCGCCGCCGTCCGCCACCTGCCGGGCCGCGGCGTCGCGGGCGGCCACGAAGCCGTCGAGCGGCTGCGTGTACAGGGCGTCGACCATCGCGTCGAGATCCGCGGGTTCGAGATCAGGAGGTTCGGGCGGCGCTGTCACGGTCTCACCGTGGCACGGCCGCCGGCGTTCCGCCCGACAGCCCGGCAGCCCTGTTGCGTCGGCGCGTCGCCGCCGACTACGCCGACTATGCCGGCTCGCCGCCCCCGGCGCGCCGGTCCCGGTCGGCCCGGCCGGTCCAGTGCCCCACCCAGATGGCGCCGAGCAGGGCCAGCACGCCGATGAGGACCGGCGCCGCGGCCAGCGGCGCGATCGCGGCGACGGCCGAGACGAGCAACGGCCCGCCGGTGTTGCCGATGTCGCCGCACAGCCGCCAGCCGCCGAGGAACTGCGACCGGCCCTCCTCGGGGGCGACGTCGGCGCCCAGGGTCATGACGATCCCCGAGCCGAGCCCGTTGCCGAGCGCGATGAGCGCCATCACCAGGCCGACGGTGAGCGCCGAGTCGGCCAGCGGGAGCAGCAGGCAGCCGACGCCGACGGCGAGGACCACGGGCACCGCGACCACCCGCCGGCCCTTGGTGTCGAGCAGCCAGCCGCCCGGGAGGGTGAGCGCGATGTCGATCGTCGCCGCGACCGCGAACAGCAGGGAGACGACGGCGGCGGAGATGTGCACGTGGTCGGCCCACAGCGGCAGCAGGCCGGTGCGCACCGAGCGCGACGCGCCGATGATGATGACCGCCACGCCGAGGGTGAGCAGGGTGCGGCGGTGCTCCCACAGGACCGAGTGCACCGGCAGCGGGACGGCGCCCCGGCGCACCCTGCCGAAGTCCGGCATCCGCGTGACGATCAGCGCCGACGCGACAGACGCGCACGCCGCGAGCAGGAACACCGAGCGGACGTCGAACAGGTGGATCAGCAGCGCGCCCAGCAGCGGGCCCACCAGGATGCCCAGGCGCATCGACCCGCCGAGCAGCGCCATGCCGCGCGCCCGGTGGCTCACCGGCACCGCGTCGATGAGGAACCCCTGCCGGGCCAGCAGGAACGCCGTCCAGCTCATGCCGCTGACGAAGACGCAGACGCACAGCAGCCAGACCGAGGGCACGAAGTACGCGACCAGCATCGCCACCGCGTCGACCAGCCCGGCGATCACCAGGGTGCGGCGCTCGCCGAGCCGCGCCACGAGCGCGCCCGACGGCAGGGAGTTGGCGAGCTGCCCGATGCCCAGCAGGGCGACGACGAACGCCGCCAGCGCCGTGCCCGCGCCCAGGTCACCGGCGTGGATCGCGAGCACGGGCATGACCGCGCCGTGGCCGATCGAGCTGACGACGGACGGCAGGTAGGCGACGACGGCGATGTCGCGAAAGCGGAAGTCCCGATCGTCCCCTGAACCGCCGCTACCGCCGTCGCTCGTCACACCGCCATCGTGCCAGATAGTTACCTTCGGCAACGACCTGGTCCGCAGTGTGGGCTGGTCTACTCGAGCACGGCCCCCTTCGACGCCGACTGGACCAGCTTCGAGTACTTGGCGAGCACGCCCCGCTGGTAGGAGTGGGCCAGCGGCGCCCAGCCCGCCGACCGGGCCTCCAGCTCGGCCGGGTCGACCAGGATGTCGAGGGTCTTGGCGGCCACGTCGAGGCGGATACGGTCGCCGTCGCGCACGAACGCGATGGGTCCGGCGTCCACGGCCTCGGGCGCGATGTGCCCCACGCACAGGCCGGTCGTGCCGCCCGAGAAACGGCCGTCGGTGATGAGCAGCACGTCCTTGCCGAGGCCCGCGCCCTTGATGGCACCGGTGATGGCGAGCATCTCGCGCATCCCAGGCCCGCCCTTGGGCCCCTCGTAGCGGATGACGACGACGTCGCCCGCCTGGATCGTGCCGTCCTCCAGGGCGTCGAGCGCGCCCCGCTCGCGCTCGAAGACGCGCGCGGTGCCCTCGAACACGTCGGAGTCGAAGCCCGCCGACTTCACGACGGCGCCACCCGGGGCCAGCGACCCGCTCAGGATCGTGATGCCGCCGGTGCGGTGGATCGGGTTGTCCATGGCCCGCAGGATCTTGCCGTCCGGGTCCGGCGGCGCGATGTCGGCGAGGTTCTCGGCCATGGTGCGGCCCGTGACGGTCAGGGCGTCCCCGTGCAGCAGCCCGGCGTCGAGCAGCGCCTTCATCACCACGGGCACGCCGCCGATCCGGTCGACGTCGTTCATGACGTACTGCCCGAACGGCTTGAGGTCGCCCAGGTGCGGCACGCGGTCGGCGACGCGGGAGAAGTCGTCGAGGGTGAGCTCCACCTCGGCCTCGTGCGCGATGGCGAGCAGGTGCAGCACCGCGTTGGTGGACCCGCCGAACGCCATGACGACGGCGATGGCGTTCTCGAACGCCTCCTTGGTCAGGATGTCGCGCGCCGTGATGCCCTGGCGGAGCAGGTTCACCACGGCCTCGCCCGACCGGTGCGCCCAGGTGTCACGGCGGCGGTCGGCGGCGGGCGGCGCCGCGGACCCGGGCAGCGACATGCCGAGCGCCTCGGCCGCCGACGCCATCGTGTTGGCGGTGTACATGCCGCCGCACGCGCCCTCTCCGGGGCAGATCGCGCGCTCGATGCGGTCGACGTCCTCCTGGCTCATCAGCCCGCGGGAGCACGCGCCGACCGCCTCGAAGGCGTCGATGATCGTGACCTGCTTCTCGGTGCCGTCGGTCAGCTTGACCCAGCCCGGCATGATCGAGCCGGCGTAGAGGAACACGCTGGACAGGTCCAGGCGGGCGGCGGCCATCAGCATGCCGGGCAGCGACTTGTCGCAGCCGGCCAGGAGCACCGAGCCGTCCAGGCGCTCGGCCTGCATGACGGTCTCGACGGAGTCGGCGATGACCTCGCGGGACACGAGCGAGAAGTGCATGCCCTCGTGCCCCATCGAGATGCCGTCCGAGACGGAGATGGTGCCGAACTCCAGCGGGTAGCCGCCCGCGGCGTGCACGCCCTCCTTGCTCGCCTTCGCGAGCCGGTCCAGCGAGAGGTTGCAGGGTGTGATCTCGTTCCACGAGCTCGCGACGCCGATCTGCGGTTTGGCGAAGTCGTCGTCACCCAGCCCGACGGCGCGGAGCATGCCGCGCGACGCGGTCGCCTCGAGGCCGTCGGTCACCTGTCGGGAGCGGGGCTTGACGTCGACCGGGGGGTTCTCGTCAGTGGTCATCCTGCATTGTGCCTCAGCCCTGCGCGGCGTGCGGGACCAGGGACTGCTGTGTCAATTCTGCTGGTTCGGCCGGTGTGCTATACATCTGATGTTTTCGCCGGTGCTGTCGAGGAGGACCCCCATGCTGACCACCGAGGTGCGCGCCACCGGCGTCCGGCTCACCCCGCTCGGGTGCGGTGCCGCCCCGGCCGGCAACCTGTACCGGGCGACCACGGACGAGCAGGCCCACGCGACCTTCGAGGCTGCGTGGGACGCCGGGATCCGGTACTTCGACACGGCCCCGCACTACGGCCTCGGCCTGTCCGAGCGGCGGCTCGGCGCCTACCTGCGCACGCGGCCGCGGGACGAGGTGGTGGTCTCCACGAAGGTCGGACGACTGCTCGTCCCCTCGCCCGAGACCGCCGACCGCACCGACCCCGAGATGTTCGACGTGCCCGCCACCGCGCGCCGGGTCTGGGACTTCTCCCGCGACGGCGTGCTGGCCTCGATCGAGGCCAGCCTGGAGCGCACCGGTCTGGACCGGTTCGACGTCGTCTACCTGCACGATCCCGACGAGCACTGGGCGCAGGCCGCCTACGAGGCGCTGCCCGCGCTCGTCGAGCTGCGTGACCAGGGGATGGTGGGCGCGATCGGCGCCGGGATGAACCAGTCCGCGATGCTGACCCGGTTCGTGCGCGAGACCGACGTCGACGTGGTCATGTGTGCCGGGCGGTTCACGCTCCTGGAGCAGCCCGCGCTGGCCGACCTGCTCCCCGCGGCGGCCGAGCGCGGCGTGGCGGTCGTCGCGGCCGCCGTCTACAACTCGGGGCTCCTGGCGCACGACCGGCCGCCGTCGGACGCGACCTACGACTACGCGCCCGTCCCCGCCGGGCTGCTCGACCGGGCCCGGCGCATCGCCGCGGTGTGCGAGGAGCACGGGGTCACGCTGCCCCAGGCGGCGCTCGCCTACGTGCGCACGCACCCGGCGGTGGTCAGCACCGTCGTGGGGCTGGGAGAGCCCGGGCACGCGCGCCAGGCCGCGCAGCGGGCCGCCGTTCGGGCCCCGGCGGGGCTGTGGCAGGCGCTCGCCGACGCCGGCCTGCTCGCGCAGGACGCTGTACCCGAGGCTGCGTCGGACGCTGCATCGGACGCAGTGCCGGACGCCGGGAACTGACCGGACGACAAACGTCCGATCTATCTGCGCCGACCGCCCGTCGAACAGGGCAAAATCGCGCGGATCTTGCGTAAACCCTTGAGATGCATCCGATGTCTGCGGTTGAATGCCAGCGTTTGGATGCGAGGCACGTACGCAAGGGAGCTCACGTGACGGACAGCCCGGCACTACTCCGCGCCGCGGGGATCAGCAAGTCCTTCCCCGGGGTGCGCGCGCTCGACGACGTCCACCTCGACCTGCGGCACGGCGAGGTGCTGGCGCTCGTCGGCGAGAACGGGGCGGGCAAGTCCACGCTCCTCAAGCTCCTGTCCGGGATCCACCGGCCCGACGCGGGGACCATGGAGCTCGACGGCGTGCCCATGAGCCCGGCCGGCCCCCGGCAGGCCAACGAGCTCGGCATCAGCGTGATCCACCAGGAGTTCCACCTCATGCCCGACCTCACGGTCGCGCAGAACATCTTCATCGGCCGCGAGCCCCGGCGCGCCGGGCTGCTCATCCGGGACGACGAGCTGGAGCGCCGCGCCGGCAAGCTGTTCGAGCGGCTCGGCATCCCGCTGGACCCGCGGCAGCCCGTGGCGCACCTGAGCGTCGCCGGCCAGCAGATGGTCGAGATCGCCAAGGCCCTCTCGTTCGACGCCCGCGTGCTGATCATGGACGAGCCGACGGCGGCGCTGACCGAGACCGAGGTCGCCACGCTGTTCCGCATCGTGCGCGACTTCGTCTCGCCGCGCACCGGCGTCATCTACGTGTCGCACCGGATGGACGAGATCAAGGAGATCTCCGACCGCATCACGGTCCTGCGCGACGGCCGGTACGTCGACACGCTGCCGACGGCGGGGACCGAGACCCGGGACGTCATCGCCGCGATGGTGGGACGGCAGCTCGCGACCGGGGTGCGGCCCGACCCGCCGGCGGACACAACCTCCGGCACCACCTCCGCCGAACCGCGGGAGGTGGCGCTCGCGGTGCGCGGCCTGAGCACCCGTTCGCTCCTCAAGGACGTGTCGTTCGAGCTGCACCGCGGCGAGATCCTCGGCCTCGCGGGGCTCATGGGTGCCGGACGCACGGAGGTGGCCCGGGCGATCATCGGCGCGGACCGGTCCACGGGCGTGGTCGAGGTGGCCGGGCGGCCGGTCACGGTGCGCAGCCCCGCCGACGCCGTCCGGCACGGCATCGGCTACCTCTCGGAGGACCGCAAGCGCTACGGCCTGCTGCTGGACCAGGACGTGGTGCGCAACGTCATGCTGTCCTCGCTGCGCGGCATGACGCGCGGCGGGTTCGTGCGGGACGCCGACGGGCGCCGGGTCGCCGCCGGGATGGTGGACCGGCTCTCGATCCGGACGCCGTCGGTGAACCAGCGGGCCAGGAACCTCTCGGGCGGCAACCAGCAGAAGGTGGTCCTGGCCAAGTGGCTGGTGCGGGACTGCGACGTGCTGATCGTCGACGAGCCGACCCGCGGGATCGACGTCGGCGCCAAGGACGAGATCTACACGCTGCTCACGGGGCTGGCCGCGCAGGGCAAGTCGATCGTCGTCATCTCCTCGGAGCTGCCGGAGGTGCTGCGGCTGGCCGACCGGATCGTCGTCATGTGCGAGGGCCGCGTCACCGGGACGCTCGCCAACGCCGACGCGACCCAGCACCACATCATGGAGCTCGCGACGCGGTTCGGTGCGGACCGCTCGCTCGTCACGACCGGAGGCGACGCATGACGACGACCATCTTGGGCAGAGCCGGGCTGGGCAAGCTCAGCCTCGGCAACCGCCAGCAGCTCCAGCAGCTCCTCGCCTTCGGCGGGCTGGTGGTCATCTTCGTGTTCTTCTCGGTGGCCAGCCCGTACTTCCTGGACTGGGCCAACGTGAAGGGCATCCTGCTGGCCACGGCCGTCACCGGGATCATGGCGCTGGGCGCCACGCTCGTCATCGCGACGGGCGGGATCGACCTCTCGGTCGGCACCGGCATGACGCTGTGCTCGGTGATGACCGGCGTGTTCCTGGCCAACCTCGGCCTGCCGCTCGTCGTCGGGGTGCTGGGCGGGCTCGCGATCGGGGCGCTGATCGGCCTGCTCAACGGTCTGAACGTTGCGTACCTGCGACTGCCGCCGTTCATCGCGACGCTCGCGATGATGATGGTGGCGCAGGGCCTGTCCCTCGTCATCTCGGGGACCAAGCCCATCTACTTCAGCGACGTGCCCGGGTTCGGCCAGCTCGCGGGCGGCGAGCTGCTGCCGGGGCTGCCGAACGCCGTCCTCATCTTCTTCGTCGCCGCCGTCCTCGCGGGCGTGACGCTCAGCAAGACGCTCACCGGGCGCTACGCCCTCTCCATCGGCTCCAACGAGGAGGCGACGGCGATCTCCGGCGTCGACGTGCGGCGCTGGAAGGTGGTCATCTACGTCGTGGCCGGCCTGTTCACGGGGCTCGCCGGCGTCGTCATGGCATCGCGGCTCAACTCCGCGCAGCCCGGCCTCGGGCTGGGGTACGAGCTGGAGGCCATCGCCGCCGTCGTCATCGGCGGCACCTCGCTGCGCGGCGGCAAGGCGACGATCCTCGGCACCGTCATCGGCGCGCTGATCATGGCGACGCTCACCAACGGCCTGCGGATCATGTCGATCCCGCAGGAGTGGCAGAAGGTCGCCGTCGGCATCGTGATCGTGCTGGCGGTGTACGCCGACATGCTCCGGCGGGGCAAGGACGCCTGATCGACCCACGTTCCGACCGACCCGTACGACCTGACCCGTTCGACCCGACCATCGAAGGAGCTGGACCCGGATGAACAGCAGCACACCACGCAGGCGCCTCGCGGCGCTCGCCGCCACCGTTGCCGTGCTCGCCCTCGGGGCGTGCGCCTCGGGCGGCTCGGCAGGTGGGGCGCCCGGGACGGGCGACAAGCCCTACGTCGCCCTGGTCTCCAAGGGCTTCCAGCACCAGTTCTGGCAGGCGGTCAAGCAGGGGGCCGACGACGCCGCGGCCGAGCTCGACGTCGAGGTCACGTTCGAGGGGCCGGAGACCGAGACCGAGGTGGAGAAGCAGCTCACCATGCTGCAGACGGCCCTGGACAAGAGCCCCGACGCGATCGGCTACGCGGCCCTCGACTCCGAGGCGTCCATCCCGATGATGACGGACGCGCAGTCGCGGGGGATCCCGGTCATCGCCTTCGACTCCGGCGTGGACTCGGACGTGCCCGTGACCACGGTGTCCACGGACAACCTGGCCGCGTCGGCCGAGGCGGCCAAGCACATGGCCGAGCTGGTCGGCAGCGGCAAGATCGCGATCGTGGGGCACGACCAGACGTCCCAGACCGGCCAGCAGCGCGTCGAGGGGTTCACGCAGTACATCGAGGAGAACGCGCCGGACATCGAGATCGTCGACACCCAGTACGCCGCGGGCGACCAGCTCAAGTCGGCCGACGCCGCGAAGGCGATCATGCAGGCCCACCCCGACCTCAAGGGCATCTACGGCACCAACGAGGGGTCGGCGATCGGCGTCGTCAAGGCGGTGCAGGAGTCCGGCCGGGCCGGCGAGCTCACGGTGATCGGCTTCGACTCCGGCAAGGCGCAGACCGACGCGATCCGCGACGGGCTCATGGCCGGGGCGATCACCCAGGACCCGATCAAGATGGGCTACGAGACGGTGAAGGCGGCCGTCGCCGCGATCGACGGCGAGGAGGTCGAGCCGGTCATCGACTCCGGCTTCTACTGGTACGACGAGACGAACATCGACGACGAGGAGATCGCCGCGGTCCTGTACGAGTAGGACGACGCCGCTGGTCGAGCTGGACCAGCGATCGTCAGGCGTCCTCGTCCAGGTTCTCCGGCTTCGGCAGCCAGTCCTCGACGCCCAGGAGGTGGGCCGCCATCCGGATCCGGGCGGCCTCGGGATCACGTGCGGCGAGCGCGCGCCAGATGGCCTCGTGCTCGCCGTGCGTGCGCGCCTCGATGCCCTCGGCGTGCAGCACGCGCCACAGGCGTGCCCGCACGGTGCGGCCGGCGAACGACTCGATCAGCGCCTCCAGCACCGGGTTGCCGGTGTGCGCCGCGATGACGCGGTGGAACGCGATGTCGACCTCGATGAACCGGTCGTGGTCCACCTCCGCGCCGTCCAGCACCTCGGCGACCTGGTCGAGGACGGCCCGCGCCTCGGCGAGCGCGGCGTCGGTCATCCGGGTCGCGGCCAGCCCGGCGGCCTCCGTCTCCAGGACGCGGCGGACGCTGTGGAACGCGGGCATGGCGCCCTCGTCCTGCAGGTCGAGGACCAGGGCCATGGGGGAGAGCAGACGCGCGGGGTCGAGGGAGGTGACGTACGTGCCGTCACCCTGCCGGGTGTGCAGCACGCCGAGGATCGACAGCGCGCGCACACCCTCGCGCAGGGAGCCGCGGGAGACCTGGAGCTCGTCGGCCAGGTCCTTCTCGACCGGCAGGCGGTCGCCGGGTCGCAGCCTGCCGTCGAGGATCATCCTGCGGATGCCGTCGACGACCTCGTCAGTGCGGGACATGCCCCGAAGTATCCCGCACCGAGGAGCCGCCGACCCAGTACGTCCCGCCCGGGAACCGGAACCGCTCCAGCGACTCCTCGTACATCTGTGTGGAGTAGCCCGGCAGGGACGGCAGCACGTACGCCGTGCCGGCGCCCCGGTCCTCGACGACGCACGGGTCGGTGAAGTGCTCGTGCAGGTGGTCCACGTACTCGGTCACGCGGCCGGTGAGGTCGCCGCCGATCGCCACGTAGTCCAGCACGGAGACGTGCTGCACCATCTCGCACAGGCCGACGCCGCCCGCGTGCGGGCACACCGGCACGCCGAACTTGGCCGCGAGCAGCAGCACGGAGACGATCTCGTTGATGCTCGCGAGCCGGCCGGTGTCGAGCTGGCAGTAGTCGATCGCCTCGGCCTGCATGAGCTGCTTGAACATCACGCGGTTGTGGCAGTGCTCGCCCGTCGCGACACCGACCGGCTTGACCGCGCGGCGCACCGCGGCGTGCCCCAGGATGTCGTCGGGCGAGGTGGGCTCCTCGATCCACAGGGGATCGAACCGCGCCAGCTCGCGCATCCACTTGATCGCCTGCGGCACGTCCCAGACCTGGTTGGCGTCGATCATCAGGTTCCGGTCCGGACCGAGCACCTCGCGCGCGATGGTCAGCCGCCGCACGTCCTCGGCGAGGTTCGCCCCGACCTTCAGCTTCACGTGCTGGTACCCGGCGTCCACGGCCTCCTGGCACAGCCGCCGCAGCTTGTCGTCGCTGTAGCCGAGCCAGCCGGCCGACGTCGTGTACACGGGATAGCCGGTGCGCTCCAGGTGGGCCAGGCGCTCCTGTCGTCCTGGTTCCCTGGCTTTGAGCAGGGCCAGCGCCTCGTCGCGGGTCAGGGCGTCCGAGAGGTAGCGCAGGTCGGCGACGTCGACGAGCTGCTCCGGCGTCATGTCCACGAGCAGGCGCCACAGCGGCTTGCCCGCGCGGCGCGCCACCAGGTCCCAGGCGGCGTTGAGCACGGCCGCCAGCGACAGGTGCACCACGCCCTTCTCCGGGCCGAGCCAGCGGAGCTGGCTGTCGGCGGTCAGGTCGCGGTAGACGGCGCCCATGTCCGCGGCGAGCTCGTCGACGTCGCGGCCCACCAGCACCGCGGCCTGCTGGCGCGCGGCCTCCGCGACGATGTCGTTGCCCCGCCCGATGGTGAACGTCAGGCCGTAGCCGCCCAGGGTTCCGCCCGATCCGGCCGGGTCGGCGCCGGGGTTCGGCGCGTCGGTCTCCAGCACGACGTAGGCCGCCGAGTAGTCCGCGTCCTTGTTCATCGCGTCCGAGCCGTCGGCGGTGGCCGACGTCGGGAACCGCACGTCCTCGACGCGCACTCCGGTGATCGTGGCCATGCCGCTCCTTCGCAAACATCCGATGAAATGCCTGCAATCTACGGATGGAGGTGCCGCGGGTCAAGGTTGGGGTGGCGTCGAGGGGGCGATTGGTTCGATCAATGGGTGCGTCGTGCCGGCCTGGAGGTCAGACCAGGACCTCGCCGTCCTGGGCGACGACGCGGCCCGCCGCGACCACGAGGGCGCGGCGCGGGGCGCGGACCACGGCGTCGGGCACGTTCTGGGCGTCGACCAGCACGACGTCGGCGGGCGCGCCGACGACCAGGTCGTGCGTCGCGCGGCCGACGAACCGGGCGGCGTCCGCGGAGGCGATCCGTGCCGCGGTGACCAGGTCCTCGTCGCGGCGGAAGCCGGACAGGCGGGCGAGCTGCGTGGTCAGCGTGAGCAGGTCGCCGGTGCCGTACGGGGACCAGAGGTCGCGGATCCCGTCCGTGCCCAGGCCGACGGGCACCCCGGCGGCGCGCAGCGCGTGCAGCGGCAGGGGAGCGGCGCCGATGGGTGCGACCGTCGTCATGCTGATGCCCGCCTCGCCCATCGCCGCGACGAGGTCGGCCTGGTGGGACCCGGCGAGCTGGCCGACGGCGAAGCCGTGCGCCACGTTCACCCTGCCCTGCAGGCCGGTGCGTAGGGTGCGGTCGATCATCAGCTCGATCTGGAACGCGCCGAGCTCGCCGCCGTCGTGCAGGTGCACGTCGATGCCGACGCCGCGCCGCTCCGCGATCGCGAACAGCCCGTCGAGCTGGGCCACGGGGTCGCGGTCGATGGACGCCGGGTCCAGGCCGCCGATGTGCTCGGCCCCCGCGGCCGCCGCCTGGTCGAGCAGGTCCAGCACGCCCGGGCGGCGCAGCACGCCGTCCTGCGGGAACGCCACGATCTCGGCGTGCACCGCGCCGCCCAGCGCGGCCACGGCCTCGCGCACCACCTCGATGCCGCGCAGCCCCACGCCCAGGTCGACGTCGACGTGCGAGCGGACGGCGGTGGTGCCGGTGCGGACCGACTCGCGCAGCACGGCGAGCGTCACGTCGACGCCGGGGATGCCGAGCTCGTCGCGGTGCGCGCGCTCGTGCGCGATGCGGCCCTGCGTGCCCGGCTCCCCGCCGTAGCTCACCCACGGCTTGCCCCACCACGACTTGTCGACGTGTGCGTGGGCGTTGACCAGGCCGGGCAGCGCGAGCAGGCCGCCGCCGTCGACGGCGCCGGGTGCGTGCTCGGCCGCTGCCGCCGGGTCGTGCGGGACGACGGCGGTGAGCACACCGTCGGCGACGTGGAGGTCGCTGCGCTCCCCGCCCCAGGGGCGCACGTCGCGCAGGACGGTGACCGGGCCGACGGCGGGACCGGGCACGACGGTGCTGAGCTTGGCAGGGTCGGGCGTGGCGGGGCTGGGGAAGGGCATGGAAAAATGGTATCCCATTTCGGGTCCTGGCAGGATGGCGCCCATGAGCATGCCGCCGGACGGCGACTTCGAGCCCGAGTCGGTGCGTGTGGCGCGTGTCGTGCGCGAGCAGATCGTGGACGGCACGCGCGCGCCGGGCAGCCGCCTGGTCGAGCGCGACCTCGCCGCGGAGCTGGGTGTGAGCCGCATCCCCGTGCGGGATGCCCTGCGCTCGCTCGTCGCGGAGGGGCTGGTCACACCGCGTCCGCGCACCTGGGCCGTGGTGCGGGAGTTCACCGACGCCGACGTCGCGCACCTGCAGGAGGTGCGTGAGGCGACCGACCCCACGCAGTTCCGGCTCGCCGCGGAGCGGCGGACGGCGGAGCAGCTCGCGGACCTGACTGAGGCGTGGGAGCGCGAGGACGCCGCCGCGCGGCGTGGTGACGCCCCGGCGGCGCGGCGGGCGGCGGCGGACTTCCACGAGGCGGTCGTCGCGGCGGCGGGCAACCCGGTGCTCGCCGAGCTGCACGCCGTGACCGCCAGCCGGGTGCGGTGGCTCCTGGCCCAGCACTCCGACCTGACGGGCATCGCGGACGAGCACCGGGCGCTGCTGGGCGCCGTCCGCGACCGGGACGCCGAGGCCGCAGCGCGGCTCGCCCGCGAGCACCTGCGCACGAGCCGGTCGGCGGCGGCCGAGCGCCGCGCGGAGCCGTCGGCCTGAGTCGTTCGGCCTGAGTTGTCCGGCTGTTCTGCCGAGCCGGGTCGCCCGGCTGTTCCGCCGAGCCGGGTCGTCCCGAGGAGGTCCGCGGGGAGACGGTCCGGCTCCGGAGCCTGTTGCCCTGCGTAGACAGTGTGTACTCAGGGCAACACACTCCCCGCGCGAGGGCCTTCCGGCAGGGGTCGGCTGCCCGGCCTCCCGGGTTGCCCGGGGCTAGCACCCTCGATGTGCCGTTTGGTAGCGTCCACGTTGTACCAGCCGGTTTGTGACGGTT
The DNA here is from genome assembly GCF_055598465.1 of Promicromonospora sp. NPDC110617. Taxonomy (NCBI): domain Bacteria; kingdom Bacillati; phylum Actinomycetota; class Actinomycetes; order Micrococcales; family Promicromonosporaceae; genus Promicromonospora; species Promicromonospora sp. NPDC110617. The sequence continues at coordinate 548,425 of NZ_JBVKBM010000002.1, read as the reverse complement.
CCGGCGGGGGTACAGGCAGGGTGAAGGCAGGTTGCAGGCCGTGGTGGGCGCCCGACGGAGTGAGGCTCATGGTTCATGCGTGACTGGGGATTTCTGTGGTCCTACCTGCGGCGTGAGCGACGTCGGACCGCGCTGCTCGGGGTGGTGCTCCTCGGAGGCACGGCGTGCGGCCTGGCCAGCCCGTTCGTCGTGCGGGCGTTCGTCGACAGCGTGACCGGGCCTGCGGACGCCGGGCCAGCCGGCGCTGCAGGCCCCGGACCGGCGGTGCACCTGGTGGGCCTGTTCCTGCTCGTCGGCGTCGTGCGGTTCGCGCTGCAGGCAGCGGAGGCTGGCCTCGCGGAGTCCGTGGCCTGGCGCTCGACCAACCGGCTCCGGGAGCACGTGCTGGACCACTGCCTCCGGCTGCCCGTCGCGTTCCACCACCGCACCACACCGGGGGAGATGGTCGAGCGGGTCGACGGCGACATCGGGCTGCTGAGCAACCTCTTCTCCCGTTTCGTGGTCGCCGTGGCCGGTGAGGCGCTGCTCGTGGTAGGGGTCGTCGTGGCCATGTTCGCCGTGGAGTGGCGCATCGGGCTGCTGTTCCTGGTCTGCCTCGTGCTCGGTGTGCTGCTGCTGCGGCGCATCGCGGTGCTGGGCCGCGGGGCGCACGTCGGGTACCGCGCCGCGATGGGCCGGTTCATGGGTTTCGTCGAGGAGCGCATCTCCGGGCTGGAGGACCTCAAGGCCTTCGGCGCCGTCGGGCACACGCTGCGCCGGTACGAGACCCTGAACTCCGCGCTGCTGCGCGGGGACCTGCGCGCCGCCCTCGTCGGCAGCAGCCTGGTGTGGGCCTCCGCCTCGGTGTTCACGGCCGTCGTGACCGCCCTGGCGATGGCGCTCGGCGGCTGGCGGTTCGGCACGGGCGCGATGACGATCGGCACGGTCTACCTGATCTTCGCCTTCGCGCAGCAGATCCAGGAGCCGCTCATCAGCCTGTCCACGCAGCTCCAGGACTACCAGCGGGCCATGGCGGGCGTGCAGCGCACCCGGGCGCTGCTCGCGGTCGACGTCGAGCCGGAGGGCGGTGGCGCCCTGCTCGGCACGAGCGACCCGAGCGGCACCGCGGGCGAACCCCTGGACGTCTAGCTCTCCGGCGTGACCTTCGGCTACACCCCGGGCCACCCCGTGCTGCGGGACGTGAGCTTCGCGGTGCCCGCCGGCACCAGCGTGGGCATCGTGGGGCACACGGGCAGCGGCAAGTCGACCATCGCCCGGCTGCTCGTCGGGCTGGCCCGGCCCGACGCCGGCACGGTGCGCCTGGGCGGCCGGTCCGTCGAGGACCTGAGCCTGCGCTCGGTCCGGGAGCACGTCGCGCTGGTCAGCCAGGACGTCTTCGTGCTGGACGCGTCGGTGCGCGACAACATCGCGCTGCTGGACCCCGACGTGGCCGACGAGCGGATCCTCGCGGTGCTCGGCGAGCTCGGCCTCGGGCCGTGGCTCGCGGAGTTCGAGCAGGGCCTCGACACGCAGATCACCGAGCACAGTCTGTCGGCCGGACAGGCGCAGCTGCTCACGATGGCGCGCACCCTGTTGCGCGACCCGGCGGTGCTCGTCCTCGACGAGGCGTCGGCCCGGCTCGACCCGACGACCGAGGAACGCCTCGACCAGGCGCTCGCCCCGCTGGTGCGCAGCCGCACGTCGCTCGTCATCGCGCACCGGCTCAGCACCCTCGCGCGTGTCGACCGCATCCTCGTGGTCGACCACGGCCGGGTCGTCGAGTACGGCCCGCGCGTCGAGCTGCTGGCCGACGGCGGGTCCCGCTTCGCCGCGCTGCTCCGGGAGGCGACGGTATGACCCGGCGGGACCTGGGCCGGCTCGGCATCCTCGTGCACGTCACGCGCCGTCACCTCTGGCTGTTCGTGGGCGACGTGCTGGTCGGGATCATCTTCTTCCTCTGCGCCCTGGTGCCCGGCCTGGCGCTGCGGGACTTCCTCAACCAGCTCCCCGGCACCGACGCCCTCTGGGGCGTGCCCCTGGCGCCGCTGCTCGCCTACGTCGGCTTCAAGGTCGCCAACGCGCTCGGCGCCGCCGCGTGGATGGCTGTCGACACGGTCTTCCGCTACCGCGTCTACACCGACGTGCGCACCACCCTGCTCCGGCAGATGTTCGCCCGGCCGGCCGCACTGCCGCTCAAGGTGCCCGCCGGCGACGTGCTCACCCGGTTCCGCGAGGACACCGTCGAGGTGGCCGAGGTGCTCGGCAAGCGCGGGTTCCAGCTCGTCACCTCGGCCCTCGTGCTCAGCGGTGGTTCGCTCGCCGTGCTGTTCGTCATCGACGTCCGGGTGACGGTGCTGGCCGTGCTGCCCACGCTGGCGCTCGCGGTGATCGCGTTCGTGGTGAGCAAGGAGATCAAGCGGCTGAGGGCGGTCAATCTCGCGGCCGCCAGCAGCGTGTCCGCCTTCCTGCGGGAGTGCTTCGCCGGGATCGAGACCATCAAGATCTCCGGCGCCGCGGACGCGATCGGCGGCCGGGTGCGGGAGCTCAACACGACCCGCCGTCGGGCCGCCGTGCGCGACGGCGTGTTCGGGGGCGTCCTCGCCTCGACCCAGGGGTTCGTGACGCTGCTGGGCTCCGCGCTGGTGATGATCGTCGTCGCGGACGGCATCCAGGACGGCACCTTCCTGGTCGGCGACTTCGCGCTGTTCGTCTACACGCTCGGCAACCTCGGCACGCTGGTCGCCGCGATCGGCAACTTCGTCAGCCGGTACCAGCGCTTCGCCGTGACCCGGGGCCGCCTCGCGGAGCTCACGCCCGGCGGCACGGCGCGCGCCGTCGTCGCTCCGGTGGCGGAGCCGGCGCGGTACCCCGGTGCGGCGCATCCCGTGCCCGACGGCGCGGCGCGTCCCGAGCCGTCCGGCGACGCGGGGAAGGCCGCGCCGGTGATCGTCGTCGACGACCTGGCCTACGTGCACCCGAACGGGACACCCTGCTTCTCGGGCGTCGGGTTCACGGGCTCCGCGGGCGACATCGTGCTGATCACGGGGCAGGTCGGCTCGGGCAAGACGTCGCTGGTGCGTACCGTGCTCGGGCTGCTCCCCAGGTCGGCCGGGACGGTGACGATCCTCGGCGAGCAGCGCGGTCCGGGTGAGGCGTTCACGCCGCCGCTGGCGGCCTACACGCCACAGGTGCCGCACGTGTTCAGCGGCACCCTCCACGAGAACGTGCTGCTGGACCGGCCGCGCGGCGACCTCGACGCCGCCCTGGAGGCCAGCACGCTCTCGCGCGACCTGCCACACCTTACCGACGGCGCCGACACGGAGGTGGGACCCAGCGGGCACCGGCTCTCCGGCGGCCAGCTGCACCGGCTCGCGGCGGCGCGGATGCTCGCGCACCCGGCGGCCGTCCGGGTCATCGACGACCTGTCCGCCTCGCTGGACGTGGAGACCGAGCGGCTGCTGGTGCGGCGGGTCGTCGAGCGGAGCGGCGACGGCGTGCTGATCGTCGTCTCCAACCGGCCGCTGCTGCGCGGGTACGCCACACAGGTGATCGACCTCGACCGGAGGTGACGGGCCGGGCGATGAGTCCGTGCCGCCGTCGCCGTCGATACTCCCGGGGCGCCCGTCCGGGGCGCCAGGCCCGCATCCTGTGGAGGACATCATGACCGAGACGCCCGTCACGACCAGCGCTCCCGCCCGACCGCCCGTCGTCGACCGGGACGCCTGGCAGGCCGCCCGCGACGAGCTCCTGGCGCTGGAGAAGGCGCACACCCGTGCGGGCGACGCGCTCGCGGCGGCCCGCCGCCGGCTGCCGATGTTCGAGCTCGACGGCACCGTCCCGGTCACCGGGGCCGACGGCCCGGTGCCGTTCGCCGACCTGTTCCAGGGGCGCGACGAGCTCATGGTCTACCAGCACATGTGGCACGACGGCGACCCGATCAGCGGCCAGTGCCCCGGCTGCACCATGAACTCCTGGCACGTCCAGCAGTCCGCCCCGTACCTCCGCGCCCGCGGTGTCTCCTTCGCGATGCTGACCGAGGGGCCCTGGGCCGAGGTCGCGCCGTTCGTGGAGTTCATGGGCTACACCGAGCCCTGGTACTCGGTGCGGGACCTGCCCGCGCCCCTCGGTGTCGACATGGGCCACATCGCCTCCTTCCTGCGCGACGGTGACCGCGTCTACCTCACCTACCGGACCACGGGCCGGGGCAACGAGCCGGCCGCCGGGATCTTCGGCCTGCTCGACATGACGCCCTACGGGCGCGGCGAGGCCTGGGAGGACGTGCCCGACGGCTGGCCCGCAGGCCACACCTCGTGCTGGTACTGGGCCACCGACGCGGACGGCGCAGCCACCTGGGGGCCGACCAGCCGGCCCACGCCGCAGTGGACCCGGCCCGGGGCGACCCCGGTGGTGCCCGCCGACGGGCACGGGCACCACCACTGACGGTCGCACCCGCCTCCTCAGGCCGGGAGCGTCCAGGCGCCGGCCGCCGCGGCGCGGCGGGCAAAGGCGTCGAACGGGGTCGCGGGGCGGCCGAGCACGCGCTCGACCGTGTCCGTGGTCGCCGTGTTGCGCCCGTCGAGCACCTCCTGGAAGAGCCAGGCGAGGCCCTCGGCCTCCTCGGGGTGCACACCCGCGGCGGTGAGCTCGGCGACGAAGTCGGCGGGCGTGAGCGGCACGTGCTCGACCGTCCGGCCGGTCGCGGCGCTCAGCACGCGCGCGACCTCGGTGAAGGTCAGGGCTCCGGGGCCGGTCAGCTCCAGGACCTCGCCGGCGTGGGTGTTGCTCGTGAGCGCGAGCGTGGCCACGTCGGCGACGTCCTCCAGGCTGACGAACGGCTCGCGGACCTGGTCGGCCGGGACCGCGATGCGGCCGGCGAGCACGCCGTCGAGCAGGAAGTGCTCGCTGAAGTTCTCCTGGAACCAGGAGCAGCGCACCACGGTCGTGGCGGCCGAGGCGGCGAGCGCGAGGTCCTCGCAGGCCCGCGCGCCGTCCTCCCCGCGGCCGGAGAGCAGGACGATGCGTTCCACCCCGTGCCGGACGGCGCGCGCCGTGAACGCGTCGATCACCGCGTCGGCGCCGGGCAGGGCGAGGTCGGGGGAGTAGCAGACATAGACGGCGGAGGTGCCGTCCAGCGCGGCGTCCCAGCCGGCGTCGTCGTGCCAGTCGAACGGGACGGCCGGGCTGCCGGCCGGGCTGCCGGCCGAGCCGGCGCCCGAGCTGACGACCGTGGGAGCCGCGCCGGAGCGCGAGGCGATGCGGGCCTGATGGCCCTGCGTGCGGAGCCGGTCGGCGACGCGGCGGCCGGTGCGGCCGGTGCCGCCGGTGAGGAGGATCGGCGTGGTGGTGGGCTGTGTGGTGGTCTCTGAAGTGGTCATGGGCCCATCGAAGCCCGGGGCGCCTGGACTCTGAATGGCTCAGGATCCGCAACTCATGTCTCAGCGTCTAGAGTGGGGAGATGGACCCGCTGTCGCAGCTCCTCGCGCACCCGCACGCCGAGGGTGCTTTCACGCTCCTGATGTCGATGCGCGCGCCCTGGGCCGTGCGGGTCGAGGACGAGGCCGCGCTCACGGTCGTGATCGTCACGGCGGGCGGCGGGCTGCTGGAGACCGGCGACCCGGAGGCCGGTGACGCGGTGCACGAGCTGCGCGCGGGGGACGTCGCACTGGTCCGCGGCCCGCTGCCCTACCGGGTGGCCGACGCCGCGGGCAGCGCGACCGTCGCGATCATCGAGCCCGGCCAGCGCTGCGTCACGCCGGACGGCGCCCCGCTCGACCTGGCCCTCGCGCACGGGCTGCGGCACTGGGGCAATGACGCTGACGGTCCGGACCGGATGATCGTCGCGTCCTACGCCGACGTCGGCAGCGTCGGCCGGTTCGTCACCGAGGTGCTGCCCGACGCCGCCGTGGTCCAGGCGGGCGCGCTCGATCCGGCGCTCGTCGGGCACCTGGCGCGGGAGATCGCGCGCGACGACCTCGGCCAGAGCGTGGTGCTCGACCGCCTGGTCGACGTGGTGACCATCGAGTCGATCCGCGCCTGGACCGCGGCGCACCCGCCGACCAGGCCGAGCTGGCTGGGCGGCGTCGGCGACCCCGCGGTGAGCGCTGCGCTCCGGGCGATGCACGCCGAGCCCGAACGTTCCTGGACCGTCGCGGACCTCGCCCGGAGCGCCGCGGTGTCCCGCGCGACGCTCGCCGCGCGGTTCACCGAGCGTGTCGGCACACCGCCGCTGCGGTACCTGACGAGCTGGCGGCTCGCCCTCGCACGCGACCTGCTCGTCGACCGCGCGCTCACGCTCGACGCCGTGGCCCAGCGGGTCGGGTACTCCAGCGGCTTCGCGCTGAGCACGGCGTTCACGCGCGCCTTCGACGTCAGCCCGGCCGCGTACCGACGTCGCCTCGCGGAGGGTCCGCGGCCGGTCGGGGCGGCGCGCGGGACGGCTGCGGGCGGCTGAGCCCGGAATACGCTGGCCGCGCGGGGCGCCCCGCGATACCGTCCCCGGATGCCCGCGCTCCCGGATCCGCCGCTTCCTGGCCCTTCGCGTCCGCTGCGCCGGCAGTGCCGGGGGCTCGTCCTCGACGCCGACGACCGCATCCTGCTCGTCGCGCACGCGATCGAGGAGGGCACCGTCTGGATCGGACCGGGCGGCGGGGTCGAGGCCGGGGAGACCGTCGAGGAGGCCCTGCGCCGCGAGCTCTTCGAGGAGGTGGGGCTCGTCGTGCCCGACGGACCGCTCGCGCCGGTGTGGACCCGCCAGGTCGAGTACCCAGGGCTGGCCCGGTCCGACTTCCGGGGCGTGCACGAGGACTTCTACCTCGTGCGCACCGCGGCCTTCGAGCCGACGTCGGGCCTCGCGCCGGGCGCCCCGGGGCACCCGGACACCGAGGGGATCATCGACGCGCGGTGGTGGTCCCGCGCCGACCTGGCGGCCCCGGGCGAGGAGGAGTTCTTCGGACCTCGCGACCTGCCGTCCCTGCTCGCCGCGCTGCTCGCCGACGAACGGTCGGGCACCCTGCCGGACGTGCCGGTCAGCATCGGGCTGTGACCGGCCGCGTCGTCGGCGGTACCTGGTACCGTCCCGACCCGTGAACCGACAGGTAGAACAGCAGGTCGAGCAGCAGGTCGAGCGGCACGGCCTCGTGGTCGACGTGGTGCCCGAGAAGCGCGAGGAGTACCTGCGCCTGCACGCCGCCGTCTGGCCGCAGGTCGAGGCGACCCTCCAGGCCTGCAACGTGCACAACTACACGATCTTCGTGCTGGAGAACACACTGTTCGCCTACTACGAGTACACCGGCGACGACCACGAGGCCGACATGGCCCGGATCGCAGAGGACCCGGTGACCCAGGAGTGGTGGACGCACACCGACCCGTGCCAGACGGCGTTCGGCAAGGACGCCGCGCCGGGCGAGGGCTGGCGCGACATGCAGGAGGTCTGGCACCTGGCCTGAGGCTGCCCCTAGGCCCGGTTTCCCGGGACGCCCGCAGTCGATTGCGGGCGGCGGCCCGGGATCAGCAGCATGACGGCCAGGAGGACCGCGACGGCGAGCACCACGACCTGGCTGATCGCGTCGTTCGTCGAGAGATGGTCGAGGTGGGTGACGTGGTAGGCGAAGTGCAGCACCCCGAAGACGAGCCACGCGACGCCGAGCAGCCGGCAGCCGAACTGGGACGGCCGGACGAGCCCGTACAGGCTCGCCGCACCGAGCGCCAGGTACTGCGCGCCGTGGTCGCGGACCAGGTGCTCGTTGTAGGGGCCGTCCGTGGAGACCCACTCGCCGAGCACCCACGGGAAGTGGTCGTAGAAGCCCAGCGGCCAGAAGTAGGCCCAGGCGCCGACGACGCCGGCGAGCACGACGGCTGCGGCGAGCGCCCCGAGCTGCAGGCGGCTGACGGGACGCGCGGGCGTGGACCCGTGGTTGGTCGTCTCAGGCATCGTGGTGTCAGGCATCGTCGGATCCTCGGTTCGTGGCGGGGGCCGGCAGCCAGCCGGTGAGCTTGGCGGGGTTGAGCATGATCCAGACGTCGGTGACCAGCTCGTGCTCGACGTGGAAGGTCATCACGCCGGTCACGACGTCGCCGGTGCGGAACACGACGCCCAGCGCGTCGCCCACGGGTTCCAGGCGGGGGACGAGCTCCGGCATCTTCGTGCCCACGCCCAGCACCAGGCGGGCGACCCGGTCGGGGCCCTCGATGACGTTGCGCGCGGCGGTGACCAGCCCGTTGGCGTCGGTGCGCAGCTCGACGTCCGGCGCGAGCACCCGTACGAGCTGCCGCACGTCGCCCGCCTGGGCGGCGCGGAGGAAGGCCCGCACCGCGCGGTCGTGCTCCTCGCGGGGTACGGCGGCGGTCCGGTTCTCGCGAACCTGCCGGCGTCCGGCCGTCGCGAGCTGCCGGACGGCGGCGGGCGACCGCCCCACGATCCGCGCGATCTCGTCGAACGGGACGGCGAACACGTCGTGCAGCACGAACGCCACGCGCTGCGCGGGGGTCATCGCCTCCAGGACGACGAGCAGGGCCGTGCTCACGGCGTCGTCCAGGGTGACGCGGTCCGCCGGGTCGGCCGTGCCGCCGGAAGCGCCGTCGAGCGTGCCGTCGAACAGGTCGGCGGGCACCGGCTCGGGCAGCCACTGCCCGACGTACCGTTCCCGCCGTCGGCGCGCCGATGCCAGGAGGTCGAGGGCGATGCGGCTGGCCACGCGCGTCAGCCACCCGGCGGGGTTGGCGATCTCGGCGCGCTCGGCCTCCTCCAGCCGGTACCAGCGCACGTAGGTCTCCTGCACGATGTCCTCGGCGTCGGCGAGGGTGCCGGTCATCCGGTATGCCAGCGACAGCAGGCGGCGGCGCTCGGCGAACACGTCGTCCAGCCCCTCGTTCATCGGCGATCCCGGCCTTCGGTGCGGTGGTGTCTCGTTCATCATCACCCTGACGACACAGCCCCGCGGAGTGTGAGGGCGGGTGTGCGGCCCGCGGGCGACCTCACACTTTCCGCGGCTGTCTCGTCAGCACGCCGGAGGGCTCGGCCGCGCCCGGGCGGGGCCGGTCCTCCAGGGAGACAATGAGGCAAGGACCGGAGGAAAGAGCGATGAGGATCGCAGTCGCGGGTGGAACGGGAACGGTCGGCAGGCACGTCGTCGCGGCGGCGCGTGAGCGCGGGCACGACGTCGTGGTGCTCTCGCGGTCGGACGGCGTGGACGTCACCACGGGCCAGGGGCTGACGGCGGCGTTGGCCGGTGCCGACGCCGTCATCGACGTCACCAACACCACCACGTTCTTCGCGTCCACGGCGCGGAAGTTCTTCGAGACCGCGACGCACCACCTGCTCACGGCCGAGCGAGAGGTCGGCGTGCGCCACCACGTGGCCCTCTCGATCGTCGGGATCGACGACATCGACGCCTCCTACTACGCGGGCAAGATCGCGCAGGAGCGCGCCGTCATGGCGGGCGACGTGCCGTACACGATCGCGCGCGCGGCGCAGTTCCACGAGTTCGTCGGGCAGCTCCTGCACAGCCAGAGGGGGCCCGTGGTGGTCATGCCGACGGCGCCGATGCGCCCGGTCGCGGCGCGCGAGGTCGGCGCGTACCTCGTGACCGTCGCCGAGGGCGGTCCCGTGGGCCGCGCCACCGACCTGGTGGGGCCGCGGGACGAGAAGCTCGCCGACGTCGCGCGACGCCAGCTCGCCCACGAGGGCATCCGCCGGAGGGTCTGGGAGGTCCGGCTGCCGGGCACCTATACGCGGGGCCTGGCCTCCGGCGCGCTGCGCGGCACCGGCGAGCGCGTCGAGGGCCGGATCACGTTCGACGACTGGCTGGCGAGCGAGGACCACCGGCCGCTTCGGTGAGGGCCGCCCGTCCTGACGCCGTCCGGCGCCCGCTCACCAGAGATCGTGCGGGATCCACCGCAGCACGACGAGCAGGATGATGCCGCTGATCAGCAGCGGCGTCCACTCCGCATGCCCGTTCGCCACCTGGATCACGCCGATCACCAGGCTGGGCAGCGCCGCGAGGGCGACCAGCGCGATCACGGCCCGCATCCAGGTGGGGAGCGTGGTCGGCTGGTCGGACGGCGGCGCCGGCACCGTTGCCCGGGCGGTCGCGGGTTCGGGCTCCGGTACGAGCCCGCGCCCGGTCAGCTCCTCCTCGGTGAGGATCGGCCCCAGCGGGCTGACGGCGGCGGCGCGCGGGCCGTCGTCGTGCTGCTCCAGCGTGAAGGCGACCCGCTCGCCCCGCTCCAGCGACTGGTCGCCGTGCGACCGGATCTCGACCTGGTGCACGCGCACGGGCGGCCCGCCGCCGTCCGGCACGATCACGCCCCAGCCGGTCCCGGCGTCGTACGCCGACACGGTCCCCTCGGCCATCACGTGCCCCCTGTGCTGTGTGGTCGTCTGGCCAGGACCGTAGCGGGGGAGCGGGGCGGCGACAAGGAGGCCGGGCCGGCCGGGGCAGCGTGGGGAGTGGGGCCGGGTCGGTGGCCTCGTCAGCCGCGGTGGGGGGCCGCCCCCAGCAGGGCGCGGCCGGCCGCGGTGAGCTCGTGGGTGACCGTGCGCCCGGCCCGGGTGCTGTCGATCAGGCCGGCGTCGCGCAGGATCGTCAGGTGCTCGCTCGCCGTCGGCTTCGTGACGCTGACCAGGTCGGCCACCACCGAGGTCTGCAGCGGCGTGACGAGTGCGGCCAGGATCCGTGCCCGGGTGGCGCCCAGCAGCCGGTCGAGCGACCCCGGCGTCACGGGCGCCGACCAGAGGTACCGGCCCGTCGCGGGGTAGCAGATCGCCGGGGACCAGTGGTCCGAGGTGGTGCACTGCACGCGGTCGGTGATGAACAGCGACGGCACCAGGATGAGGCCGTCCGGGCAGTCGACGGCGACGTCGACGGCGGTCGCGATCGTGATCGTGTCGCCGTCGGCGCTCGCGGAGGGGTGCAGCCGCGGGACCACGGCGCGCAGCCCCTCGCGGTTGACCTGCACGGCCCGGTCCAGCATCTCGGTCCGCAGCGCCTGCCGCATCGACGGCCACTCCGGTTCCACGGCCGCCCGCCAGAGGCGGCGCACCGCGGCGGCGGCGTCGGCGCGGGCGCGGGCGGGGTCGTCGAGCAGCCGGCGGCGGACGTCGTCGTCCTGCCCGGCCGTGGCGTCGACCAGCTCGGCGTGCACCTGGTCGAGCGGCGCGGCGAGCAGGGCAGCCAGGCCGTCGTCGAAGGTGGGCTCGCTGGACATGGGCGACGGGTCCAGGAAGTCGGGGCGGTACGCGCCGTCGGCCATGAAGACCGTCAGCGCCGACAGGTCCAGGCCCACCAGGCGCTGCCGGCGGCGGCGCAGCCACGGCTGGAACACGGGGTGCCGCCGCGGCTCCGTGAGCAGCCGGGCGAGGCTGACCACCTCGTGGACCGGCGACATCGCCCACCGCACGCTCGCGGCGCCGGCGCCCAGTCGGTAGCGGATCACCGCCCCATTGTCGGCCCGTCGCCGCAGGCAGGACCAGACCGTTCGGCCACGGCCGAATCGAGCGCGGGTGGGTGGTCCCGCTGCCGAGACTCGGGTCATGACACAGGACACGACACAGCAGACCGAAGCACGGCTGATCCACCTCGGCGCCGGCGGCTCGACCATCGAGGTCCTCGCGACCGCCGCGGAGACCGACGGGGCCGTGAGCCTCTACCGCTGGCGCCTGGCGCCCACGAGCAGGGGACCGGCCCCGCACTTCCACACCACGTTCGGTGAGACCTTCGTGGTCGAGGAGGGCGAGATCGACTACTTCGACGGGACCGCGTGGCGCACCCTGCGCCCCGGCGACACCGCGCACTCCCCGCGCGGCACCGTGCACGGGCTCCGCAAGGAGAGCGACGAGCCGGCCACCCTGCTCATGGTGCTCGCGCCGGGCGTGCGCCGGGAGGACTACTTCGCGCAGCTCGCCACGCTTCAGCACACCTCCGCGCAGGAGGCGGACCTGGACCGGCTGCACGAGGCGCACGACAACCACTTCGCCGACGAGGAACTGGTGACGGCCACGCCTACCGGTGTGCTGGTTGCCGACGTCGCCGGCTCGCCGGGCTGACCGGCGTCGCGATCGTGGGGGTCGCCGCCTGACGGAGCAGGCCGGCCGGTCGGGCCGGCTGGTCGGGCCGGCTGGTCGGGCCGGCTGGTCGGGCCGGCTGGCACGACTCACCTTTGAGGCCCGGGTTTCTTCTCTTTGAAGTCGTCCAAAGCGAAGAAACCCGGGCCTCAAAGGTGAGCTGGAGCACCCGGTTGACGGCGCCGCCCGGTTGACGGCGTCGCCCCGGTTGCTGCCTGGCCGACGACGTCGCCCGGCTAGGCTCGCCGGGGCTACGAGAGAGGCAACCCGGATGAGCTTCAGCGAGACCGCGCGCGCCGCGTTCCGGCGTGGGGACGACGACGCCGTCGCGCGCCTGGCGGACGACGAGGCCGAGCGGGCCCGCGCGGCCGACGACCTGCCCGCGCTCGTCGAGGCGCTCTACATGCGGTCCCGGCTCGCGATCCGCGGCGGCGACCTGACCGCGGCGGCACGGATCGCCTCGGAGGCGCTGGCGGTCGCCGTCCGCACCGGCGACCGCCGCCTGGAGGAACGCCCGCGGCACGTGCTGGCCGGCGTGACCCGCATGGCGGGCGACCTGCCCCGCGCCCGCGAGCTCTACCAGGAGAGCATCGACCTCAACGAGGCGCTGGGCAACGACGACACCGTCACCTCCGAGCTGCACAACCTGGCGTTCACCGAGCTGAGCCTCGGCGAGACCGCCGCGGCCCGCGCGCGGTTCGCGACGAGCCGGTCCCGGATCGTCGGCGGCCGGTACCGCGACTTCGTCCCGTACGCCTACGTCGGGGCCGCCGCGACCGCCGTGGCCGACACCGACCTGGTCCGGGCGGCCCGCCTGCTCGGCCTCGCCCGGCGCGCGTTCGACGACCTGGGCCAGGTGCCCGACCCGGACGACGCCGAGGAGCTCGCCGCCGTCGAGAAGGCCGTCCGGGCCGCGCTCGGCCCGGCACGGGCCGACGCCGAGCAGAGCGCCGGGGCCGGCCTGGACCCGTGGGAGACGCTGGCGCTCGCGGTCGAGCGAGGCGTGGAGCCAGGCACGGAGCCGGGCACGGAGCCGGGCGCTCGGCCCTGAGGCGTCGTCCCACAAGCGACGCACAAGGTTTCTGCAACCGGGCCTTCCTACGGTGTGACCGGGCGCTGAGAGCGCCCTACTCGCCGTACGTGAGCTGGAAGGACATGGACGGGGACCGGTGGGGCAACTGCACCAAGCGGCAGAGCGTGGACGCGGGCTGGACCGCCTGCAACAAGAACTTTCCCGAGGGCCACGAGATCCCGTGGAAGTTCCACTGGCGCACCTTCGACGGCACCTGGGAGTCCTCGGCCTACCAGTACACGACGGTCCAGGACGGTGGCCGGGCACGCCCGCCCCGCGACGCGCCCGCCCCGCGACGCGCCCGGCCCCGCGACGCGCCCGGCACTCAGTCGAACAGCCTCCGGAACACGTTCGTGTCGGCGAGGTCGACCAGCTCGTCGCCCTTGCCGGACATGATCGTGCGGATCGCGTACAGCGTGAAGCCCTTGACCTGCTGGGCGCTGATCGCGGGCGGGATCGACAGCTCCTGCTGCGCGGTGACGACGTCGACGAGCGCCGGGCCGTCGTGCTCGAAGGCGGCGCGGAGGGCGCCCTCCAGGTCGTCAGGCTTCTCGACCCGCCGGCCGTGGATGCCCATGGCGTTCGCGACGTCCGCGAAGTTCGGGTTGTCGAGGTGGGTGCCGAAGTTCACGAACCCGGCGGCCTTCATCTCGACCTCGACGAAGTTCAGCGACGAGTTGTTGAACATCACGATCTTCACGGGCAGCTTGTTCTGCCGGATCGTCAGCAGCTCGCCCAGCAGCATCGCGAGCCCGCCGTCGCCCGCCAGCGCGACCACCTGGCGCCCCGGGAACGCCGACTGGGCGCCGATCGCGTGCGGCACGGCGTTGGCCATGGTCCCGTGGTTGAACGACCCGATGAGCCGGCGCCGGCCGTTCATCGTCAGGTAGCGGGCCGCCCAGACCACGGGGGAGCCGACGTCGGGGATGAACACCGCGTCGTCGCTCGCCAGCTCGCTGACCAGCCGCGCGACGTACTGCGGGTGGATCGGCTCGCGGTTGCGGTCGTTGTCGGCGAGCTCGTCGAGGCTCTTGCGGGCCCGCGCGTAGTGCTTGAGCGAGGAGTCGAGGTGCCGGCGGTTGCCGCGATCGTCGAGCCGCGGCAGGAGCGCCTCGATCGTGTCGCCGACGTCCCCCACCAGGCCCAGGTCGATCGGCGTGCGCCGGCCGAGCTGCTCACCCCTCAGGTCGACCTGCACGATCTGCGCCTTGGACGGGTAGAACTGCTGGTAGGGAAAGTCGGTGCCGAGCATGAGCAGGGCGTCGCAGCTCTCCATGGCCCGGTAGCCGGAGGCGAAGCCGAGCAGCCCCGTCATGCCGACGTCGTACGGGTTGTCGTACTCCAGGAACTCCTTGCCGCGCAGCGCGTGCACCACCGGCGCCTTGAGCTTCTCGGCGATCCGGACCACCTGCTCGTGCGCGCCCTCCGTGCCGGCGCCGCCGAGGATGGTCACCTTCTTCGCCTCGTTCAGGATCTGTGCCGCGATCCCCAGCTCGTGCTCGCCCGGGCGCACCACCGGCTGGGTCGCCCGGATCGGCGCCGACTTCTTGCGGCCTGCGCTCTCGGCGAGGAACACCTCGCCCGGCACGACGACGACGGCGACGCCGCGCCGCTCCACGGCGGTGCGCATCGCGATCTCGAGCACCCGCGGGAGCTGCTCGGGCATGCTCACCAGCTCGGTGTAGACGCTGCACTCGCGGAACAGCTCCTGCGGGTGCGTCTCCTGGAAGTAGGTGCTGCCGATCTCGGCCCCGGGGATGTGCGCCGCGATCGCGAGCACGGGCACCCGGCTCCGGTTGGCGTCGTAGAGCCCGTTGATCAGGTGCAGGTTGCCGGGCCCGCAGCTTCCCGCGCACACCGCGAGCTCGCCGGTCAGCGCTGCCTCGGCGGCCGCCGCGAACGCCGCGGCCTCCTCGTGCCGCACGTGCTGCCAGGTGACCGCGTCGTTGCGCCGGATGGCGTCCGTGAACCCGTTCAGCGAGTCGCCCGGCAGGCCGTAGACCCGCTCGACCCCCGCGTCCTCGATGATCTCGACGATGGTCTCGGCAACGTTGGTCATGGCGCGAACGTATGCCGGGTCGAATGACGTCGCAACGCCGGGCGGCAGGTCACCCGCACTTGCCCGGAACGCGCGACCGTCGCGCTCTAGTCTCGGCGTATGACCTCCTCGCGGGTGTCCGACGACGTGCTGGCCTGGCTGCTCGACAGCGACCCGGCGCTGCGCTGGCAGGTGGAGCGGGACCTGGTGCGCGCCCCCGACGCCGTCTGGCGGGCCACCCGGGACCGCGTGGCCACCGAGGGCCTCGGGGCCGGCCTGCTGGCCCGGCAGGACGACGCCGGGACGTGGGCCGGCGGGGCGTTCTTCCCCGCGGGGTTCGACTTCTCCGGACCGGAGGCCCAGCCCGGTGCCGGGCAGCCGTGGACGGCGACGACGTGGTCGCTCAACACGCTGCGGGAGTGGGGCCTGGACGCCGCGGTGCTGCACGACCGGGACACCGTGGCGCTGATCTCGGCCAACGCCCGGTGGGAGTACGACGACCTGCCCTACTGGGGCGGCGAGGTCGACGCCTGCATCAACGGGTTCACGCTGGCCAACGGCGTGTGGCTCGGGGCGGACGTCCAGGGGATCGCCGACTGGTTCGTGGCGCACCAGATGGAGGAGGGCGGCTGGAACTGCGAGTGGGTCGAGGGGTCGACCCGCGCCTCGGTCAGGTCGACGCTCAACTCCCTCAAGGGTCTGCTCGCCTACGAGGAGGTCACCGGCGGCACGGACGCCGTCCGCCAGGCGCAGGAGCGGGCGGAGGAGTACCTGCTGGAGCGGCACCTGATCCGGCGCCTGACGACGGGGGAGCCCGTCGCCGACTGGGTGTTCCGGCTCGCCTACCCGTTCCGGTCGTTCTACGACGTGCTCAGCGCGACCGACTACTTCCGCGCGGCCTCCGAGCTCCGCGGCACGCCGCCCGACGCGCGGGTCGCGGAGGCGGTCGAGCTGGTCCGCGCGCAGCGGCAGCCGGACGGCACCTGGCTGCAGGCGCGGCGGCACCCGGGCCGCGTGTGGTTCGAGGTCGACGTCGACGCGGGGCAGCCGTCGAAGTGGCTCACGTTCCACGCCGCGCGGGTGCTGGCCTGGTGGGACGACGCGGCCCACGGGAGCTGCTGAGACTCCGTCATCCCCGCCACGATCTCTTCGCCGCCGCCGGACTTCACCCGGGTGACTCCTACGTCCCGGCCGGTTCTGGGGATTCCAGCCTGGTGCGCGCCGTATCTTCACCGTCGTGAACGCTGAGGCCACGAGCACGACTGCCCCTGATGGGGCCGCCCCGTTGATCTTCCGCTCGCCTCCTGGCTGGCCCACGCCACCGGAGGGCTGGACACCGCCCGCCGGTTGGCAGCCGCAGCCAGGATGGCCGACCGCGCCCAAGAACTGGGCCTTCTGGGCCGACGGCGCCGGTCGTCCCGTCGAGGGGCCCTGGGTTCCACGTCAGCACGGCGCGCCGGCGCTGGTCGCACCTGTCTGGCCGCTCTGGATGTTCGTCGGTGCCGCGTTCTTCATCAGCCTGCTCGACACGATCATGCCGGTCGACAGCCCGGCGATCACTGGTGCCACCGCCGGCCTGGTCAACCTTGTCTGTTTCGCCGTCGATGTAGTGGTACTGCGCCGTGCGGGGTACCGCGTGCCCTGGTACCTGTACATCAGCGGACTCCTGATCGTTCCGCTCTACCTGATCCTGCGGATCCGAATGACGCGTCGGTCGTGGTGGCTGCTGGCCGCTTGGGTCGGGGCACTGATCGTCGGCGGTGCCGTCGCGGTCCTCACCATCCTGTTCGGCCAGGGGCTGGAGATCCCCGGACCGGACGCGGAGTCGATCATCGAGGACACCTACGCGAGCGAGGGCACGCCCGTCGAGGCGCACTGCCCGAGCACTGTTGCGTTGCGGGCCGGCAACGTGTTCACCTGCGATCTCGATGGCATGGACGGCGTGCGCGCGATCGAGGTCACCGTGGAGAGCTGGCTGGGCGACTTCTCGTGGCTGGAGATCCGCGGCTGACCCCGGACACCGCCTGCTGCGTCGGCCCGCGCCGCCGATTCGATCATTATCGATCAGAATGTTGACCCCACCGGGCGCCCCGGCCTACGTTCGGCCTGAGCAGGGCGCGAAGTGGTCGTGCAAAACGATCACGAACGATCATCGCTGATCGTCGCCCCGTGCGCCCGGTCCAGTCAACGACGACATCGACGACGGAGAGTGCCCCATGCCACGTCCCCACCGCCGCACGGCCAGATCCACCGCGGTCGCCGCGGTCCTCGTTCTCGCCGCGGGCGGCCTGCTGGCCCCCAGCGCGAGCGCGAGCGCACCGCGCGACGCGACCACGACGCCGTCGTCGGCCACCGAAGCCGCCCGTGCCACGACCGCCGGCCAACCGGCCCTGCCGGTGCTCCGGCTGGACGACCCCTCGATCGACTGGCGCGAGCTCCTGGTCGACGGCGACGACGTGGAGCGCCGCGCCGACGGCGACGCGTACAACACGTTCGGCGGGTTCGGGTCGGTGTCCTGCAACAACACCTCCAACCTGCTGCTCGACTACAAGGAGGAGCAGCCGGAGGCGTACTGGCGGATCATGCGGATGCTCTTCGACCCGGTCACGGGCGCGGGGCTCAAGCACATCAAGGTGGAGCTGGGCGCGGACAGCAACAGCTCGTCGGGGGCGGAGCCCGCCACGAAGCGCAGCGCCGACGAGCCCGCGAACGTGCTGCGCGGCGCGGGCTTCCACTTCATCGCGGACGCGCTGACGATCAATCCGGACATCGAGACCGAGGCGCTGCGCTGGGGCGAGCCGTCCTGGACCGGGAACGACCCCGTGAAGCGGTACCAGTGGTACAAGGAGACGATCGACGCCGCGTACGACACGTACGGGGTGGAGCTCGACTGGCTGAGCCCGTCGCAGAACGAGGTGCGCGGCGCGACCTATCAGGCCTCGGAGCTGGCGTGGACGGTCACGTTCGCGCAGTGGCTGGAGCGGGATGCCGCGGCGCCGGACGCCCGGTACGACTACTCGCACATCAAGATCGTGGCGCTGGACTCGTACCGGGAGGGTGACGCCGTCGCGGCGCGCATCCTGGCCGACCCGGCGGCGCTGGAGCAGGTCGACGCTCTGGCCTACCACTACGACATCGTGGGCGGGCCGAACGTCACGCGGCTGAACAAGGAGTTCGGCAAGGAGATCCTGTACTCCGAGGGCGTTGCGCCGATGATCGACCCGCAGTACCGGGTCGCGGCCGACCCGTCGCGCGGCGGCGTGGGCGGCACGGTCTCGGCCGCGGACATCGCGGACCGGTTCATCAACGCCTACCGCTGGAGCGGCGCCGGGAGCGACCCCGCGCACATGACCACGTTCCTGTTCCAGCCCGCGGTCAGCGCGATGTACGAGGGCACGCAGTACTCGCCCAAGCACCTGGTGCGGGCCTCCGACCCGTGGTCAGGCTACTGGGAGGGCGACGTCGGACTGGTCGCCGTGCGGCACTTCCACCAGTTCGTCGGCGACGGCTGGGAGTACGTCGAGGGCGCCACGGGCGGCGACGGCACCAAGGGCGACGGCGGCACCAACGTGGACACCTCCACGCGCACGGTCCTGACCACTCGCACGCCCGCCGACGCCGACGGCGCGGCGCAGTGGTCGCAGGTGCACGCCAACAACACCCGCACCGCCCGGTACTTCGAGGTCAAGGTCGCGGACCTGGGCCCCGCCGACCGGCCGCTGTACGCGTGGGAGACGCGCGGCCCGGACGCCGGTGAGGCCTACGACGCGAACTACTTCCAGAACACCGGCGTCTACGAGCCGGTCCGGACCGAGACGGTCGGGGGCGTGGAGCATGACGTCTACCGCGTGAAGGTGCCGGCGTACTCGATCGTCACGCTGTCGACGCTCGCGCACGGCGTCGAGGGCGCCACCGAGGCGTACGAGCCGGGCGACCTCGCGCCCGACACCGAGGACACGATCCTGCCGCTGCCGTACCGCGACGACTTCGAGTACGCCGGGTACCCGGTGACGAAGGTCGGCGGCAAGAAGATGACCTACCTGGAGCGCCGCGGGGGCACCCCGCGGTACACGGCGGACCAGGACGGCGCGTTCGAGGTGGTCGACGCCGACCGGCGGCGCGGCCACGTGCTGCAGCAGCAGATCAACGCGGGCAACCGCGGGTTCACCTGGAACGTCTGGGGCAACGGGCGCCAGGACGTGCTCCAGACGGCGGCGCCGTCGACCGTGCTGGGCGACCACCGCTGGGCCGACTACACCGCGGCGGTGGACTTCCGGCTCGACGCCGTGGACCGCGACGCGGCGCTGGAGAACTTCGCCGGGCTCGGCGTGCGCCAGGTCTACGCCCGCGGCGGCGACCAGGCCACCTACGCGGTCCGTGTGCACGAGGACGGCCGCTGGCAGCTCCGCAAGCTCGACCAGGTCGTGGCCTCGGGCACGGTGGCCGGGTTCGACGGCGGCCGGTGGCATCGGCTCGGGGTCGAGGCACGGGGCAACGTCGTCACGGCGACCCTCGACGGCAGCCGGCTCGCCCGGTGGACCGACGCCGCGGCCAACCCCGTGCTGACCGGCCGGATCGCCCTGACCAGCGGGTTCTACAACACGCAGTACGACAACCTCGCGGTCACCGCGGTGCCCGGCCAGTCCTGGGCGTCGGAGAAGATCGACGACTCGGACGCACGCCTGGCCTACCCGGACGGCTTCACGTTCACCCAGGCGGGCTACGCGCACCTCAACCGGACGCAGCACGTGCTCCGCACGGGGCAGTCGGTGGACGTGGCGTTCACCGGCACCGGCCTGGACCTGTTCGGCGCGACGGCGGCCGCGACGCTGGAGGTGGTCGTGGACGGCGGCACGCCCACGACGGTGCAGGTCGGGCCGGTGGGCACCCGAGAGACGTCGTACTGGCTGCGCGACCTGCAGCAGCGGTCGCACACGGTCACGGTCCGCGTGGTCGGCGGCACGTTCACCCTGGACGGCGTGGACGTGCTGACCCGGGGGCGGTCGTGAACGGCGCTACGGAGTGACTTCGGTCGGTTGCGTCGAGATCGGTCGGACAACCGACCGGTCTCGACGCGACCGACCGAGCTCGGAGGTCCTGACCTCTCAGGGGACGTTGCTGAGCGGGTACGCGATCCCCGTCCCGGCGTCCACCAGAGCGGCCCGGCTCAGCGTGCCGGTGAGCGGCACGATCTCGTAGACGGCCTCCAGCACCAGCGGCGTCTGGTCGAGCCGGGCACGCGTCGCCACGGTGACGTGCGGCGTCCAGACGCCCGGCACGTAGTGCTTGTGCAGCTCGTCGTCGGTCGCGCCGAGCGCCTCGACGACCCGCTCCTGGCGGGCCGCGAGCGTGCTCGTGACCGCCGGGACCAGGCTCATCCGGCCCCGGCGGAACGCGGCGACGGCGTCGAACCGCACGGTCGTGGGGCCGGCGTCGGGCAGCGTCTCCAGGGCCGCGCGCACCTTGTCCAGGTCCCAGGAGCGCAGCACCGCCAGGGAGAGGTGCGGCACGTGCCGGCGGTGGGTGTGGCTCGCGAGCGTGGGCACGCCCTGGTCCTCGAGTCGCTGCCACAGCCGTCGCAGGACCCGCTCGGTGGGCCTGTCGAAGAGCAGGCAGACGGCCAGCGCCACGAGGACAGCCTAGGCTGACGCCGCCGCGCGGCCGCGCCCGCCGTCCGTCTGGCGCGGGCCATGCCCGCCGCGGGCGCTACCGCACCTGCTTGACCCGGGTGACGCTGAGCGCGCCCAGGACGCCGAGGAGGGCCCCGCTGAGGAACAGGCCCGGATAGCCGAACGCGGCGATCAGGCTGGGCGCCGCGACGGGAATCAGCGACTGGGGCAGCGACTGCGCGAGGTTGGCCACGCCGAGGTCCTTGCCCGCGGTGTCCGAGCTGGGCAGCACGTCGGCGATCAGGGCCAGCTCGACGGCGAAGAACGCCCCCAGGCCGGCACCGAGCACGAGCTCGCCGAGCAGCACCACCTCGATCGACGGCGCCAGTGCGATCACCGTCAGCCCCACGATGGCGATGGCGGCCGAGACGATCACGAACGGCTTGCGGCGCCGGAGCCGGTCGGAGAGCCAGCCGAGCAGGGGCGCGACAAGGACGATCCCGACCGCGTTGGCGAGGATGGCCTGGAAGACCAGGGTGGGTGCCTCGGCGTCGGACACCCCGAACTGGGCGATGAGGAAGTAGGTGAGGTAGCTGGTCGCGGTGAACTGCGTGGTGGTCAGGAAGAACCGCGTCAGCCACGCCCAGCCGAAGTCCGGGTTCTTGCGCGGGTCGAAGACGAACGACCCGAGGATGGCGCGCAGGCCGAAGGGCTCCTGAGTCCGCTCCGTCCGCACCCGGTCCTTGACGGGCGCCACCATGACGACCATCAGGACCACACCGATCAGGCTGGGCAGCAGGTACTGCACGAGCCCGGACGGGAAGAGCTGCACCAGGAAGGTCGCGGCGACGCCGCCGACGTTCTGCGCCAGGCTGATGAAGGACGCCGTGCGGCCGCGCCGCTCGGGGCCGACCTGGTCCGGGAGCATGGCCACCAGCGCCGCGAGCGCGAAGTTGAGGCCGACCTGCGCGACGCTCCACCCCACGAGCACCAGCGGCACGTTCGGGGCGAAGGCGATGATGACGATCCCGGCGTAGCCGACGGCGGCGCCCGAGAAGATCCACGGCTTGCGCATGCCGAGGCGGCTGGTCGTCCGGTCCGAGAACCGCCCCGCCAGGGGGTTGGCGATCAGCGAGAAGACCGCGCCGACGCCGAGGATCAGGCCGAGGTCGGCGGCGGCGTTGTCCAGGTCCAGCTCGCGCAGCCGCAGCGCGATGGTGACGACGAGCGGCGGGACCAGGGCGATCGAGAATCCGAGGATGGCCAGCGGGATCGCGACCTGGGGATAGCGCGAGCGCAGTGTCCCGCCGACGTTCGACGCCGGGGTCGGGGGAGCGGCGACGGCGGTCGGGCCGGCGTCGGTGGGCACGGGATGGGGGTTCTCGTCCACGTCGACTTCTCTCTGCGAGCGTTCCGGGCTGCGGTGCCCGGGCAGACGTCAACGTAGCACCAAAAAGTTCCGCGTGGAACTTTTTGGTGCCGGACCTCGTCGCTCGTCCCGTCCCCCGTCGGGTGTTACCCGTCGACCGGCCTCAGGAGCTCCTCCAGGAGCGCCATGCCCTGGAGCATGTCCACGTCCGGGTCGAGCAACCACTGCGTCGAGAGCCCGTCCATGGCGGCGATCACCAGGGAGGCTGCGACCTGCGGCGAGATGTCGGACCGCACGGTGCCCGCGGCCTGGGCGACCCGCAGGATCGCCAGCGCCTCGTCGCGCAGCGACCGGTAGCGCTCGACGAAGAACGTGCGGGAGTGCCCGTGGTCGGACTCCAGCGCCCGGGCCACCATGCTGTGCCGGAGTGCCATGAGGCCCGGCGTCCGCCGGGCGTAGGCCTCGAGGTGCGCGGTGAAGTCGGTCGGGGCGGCACCGCTCTCGCGGGCGTCGGCCAGGGCCTGGCGGTCCTTCTCGCGGAGCACCTCGAGGAAGAGCTCCTCGCGGGTGTCGAAGTACCGCCGCAGAGCGGCGTGGCTCACGCCGATCGCCTCGCCGATGGCGCGCAGGCTGGTGCCCTCGGAGCCCAGCTCGGCGAACACCCCGATGGTGCGGTCGAGGATCTGCTGCCGGCGCAGGATCCCCTTGGGATACCTGCCGCGCGGTCGTGACCGGGTCTCCGGTTCCGTGCTCACGGGCGCCTCGGCGCGCTCGCTCTGCGACACGTCCTACCTCCAGGTTGTTCGCACGTTGCTCGCCGGACCTCAACCTATCAGCGCTAAAAGTTCCACGTGGAGCTTTTCTGTTACGGTTCACCCATGAACGACAACGCCGTCCAGGTGGAGCACCGGGTGAACAACACGGTCCGCGACCTCCTCGTGCCTGCCCTGTTCCCGCGCAGGGCGCCCGTCCGCATCACGGCCTGGGAGGTGCCCGACGAGCCTGTCCCCTTCGCGGAGGCCGTGCGGCACGAGTTCACGCCGTTCGAGGTCGGGCAGCCGTGGAGCAAGCCCTGGGGCACCACGTGGTTCCACGTCACGGGCACCGTCCCGGACGGCTGGGGCCGTGCGGGCGCCGTCGTGCAGCTCTTCGTGGACCTCGGGTTCTCGCGGCTGATGCCGGCCTTCCAGGCCGAGGGCCTCCTGTACCGGCCGGACGGCTCGATCATCAAGGGGGTCGAGCCCTTCAACCACGTCGTCGAGGTGGAGGGCGACACGGTCGACCTCTACGTCGAGGCGGCGTCCAACCCGAACATGCTCGAGCACTTCTTCGCCTCGGCCCCGCCCACCCCCGCGGCGGGGATGGCGGCGGCGCTCCCGGGCACCTTCCTGCCCGCCGGCACCTCGCGCATCGCGCGCCTTGGGCACAAGGCGACGGCCGGCTCCGAGCCCGTCTACACGCTGCGCGAGGTCACGCTCGTCGAGCGCGACCTCGACGTGGACGCGCTGCTGAGCGACATCACCGCCCTCGTCGGGCTCGTGCGCGAGCTCGAGCCGGAGCTCCCGCGCCGGGCCGAGATCGTCCGCGCGCTGGACCGGGCGTGCGACGCGATCGACCCGGACGACGTCGCGGCGACCGTCGTCGCCGCCCGGCGCGAGCTCGCGGCCGTGCTCGGCGCCCCCGCCCACGCGACCGCCCACTCGATCGTCGCCGTGGGCCACGCGCACCTCGACTCCGCCTGGCTGTGGCCCACGCGGGAGACCGTGCGCAAGGCCGCCCGCACGTTCTCCAACGTGCTCGACCTGATGGACGCCGACCCCGACTTCGTCTTCGCCTGCTCCAGCGCGCAGCAGCTCGCATGGGTCAAGGAGTACTACCCCCAGCTCTTCGAACGGATCCGGGCCCGGGTCGCCGACGGGCGGTTCGTCCCTGTGGGCGGCATGTGGGTGGAGAGCGACACGAACATGCCGGGCGGCGAGGCGCTGGTGCGCCAGTTCCTGCACGGGCAGGGCTTCTTCCTCCGAGAGTTCGGGACGCTCTCCCGGGAGGCGTGGCTGCCCGACTCCTTCGGGTTCACCGCGGCGTTCCCCCAGATCGCGCGCTCGGCCGGCACGGACAGCTTCCTCACCCAGAAGATGTCCTGGAACGACACCAACCGCATGCCGCACCACACCTTCCTGTGGGAGGGCCTCGACGGCACCCGGCTGTTCACGCACTTCCCGCCGAACGACACCTACGGGTCGGACCTCGGCGCCGCCGACCTCGCCAAGGCGCAGCGGCAGCACGCCGAGAAGGCGACGTCGAACACCTCGATCACCCTGTTCGGCTGGTCCGACGGCGGTGGCGGACCCACCCGCGAGATGATCGCCGCGGCGCGCCGCACCGGGGACCTCGAGGGCTCCCCGCGGGTCACGCTCGGCTCGCCGGCCGACTTCTTCGCGGCGGCCAGGGAGAACCTGCCCGCGCCCGCCGTCTGGACCGGGGAGATGTACCTGGAGACCCACCGGGGCACCTACACCTCCCAGGCCCGGACCAAGCTCGGCAACCGGCGCAGCGAGCACCTGCTGCGGGAGGCCGAGCTGTGGAGCGCGACGGCCGCCGTCCGCGGCCTGCTCGACTACCCCTACGAGCGGCTCGACACGATCTGGCGCACGGTGCTGCTGCAGCAGTTCCACGACATCCTCCCCGGCTCGGCGATCGCGTGGGTCCACGAGGAGGCCGAGGAGGCCTACCGGCAGGTCGGCGAGGAGCTGGAGGGCATCATCGCGACCGCCCAGCGGGCGCTCGCCGGCGACGGGGAAGCCACGGTCGTGTTCAACGCGGCACCCTTCGCCCACCGGGACACGCCGGCGCTGGGCGCCGCAGTCCGCGCCCCGGAGGCGGACGGCGCAGGGCAGGGCGCGACGCCGGACGTGACCCCGGTCGCCGTCCCCGGCGGGTACCGCCTCGAGAACGGCCGCGTCGCCGCACGCTTCGACGCGGCGGGGCTGCTGGTCTCGCTGGTGGACCTGGCGTCGGGCCGTGACCTCGTCGCTCCCGGCGAGACGGCGGCGCTGCTGCAGGTCTTCCGGGACCGCCCGAACATGTTCGAGGCGTGGGACATCGACCGCTCCTACGCCAACGTCGTCACCGAGCTGCGCACCCCCGACGCAGTCCGGCTCGAGGGTGACGTCCTGACCGTGACGCACACCCACGGCGGCTCCACGATCGTCCAGCGCTACCGGCTGGCCGCCGACGCCGCGGAGCTGCGGGTCGAGACGGAGGTCGACTGGCACGAGCAGGAGAAGCTGCTCAAGCTCGCCTTCCCCGTGGACGTGCGCGCCGACGACTTCGCCTCCGAGATCCAGTTCGGGCACGTCATGCGCCCCACCTTCACGAACACCTCCTGGGACGCCGCGCGGTTCGAGACCGTCGCCCACCGGTGGGTGCACGTCGGGGAGCCGGGGTTCGGGGTGGTCGTGGCCAACGCGTCCACCTACGGGCACGACGTGACCCGCTCCACGCGCGCCGACGGTGGCACGACCACCCTGGTCCGGCAGTCCCTGCTGCGGGCGCCGAAGTTTCCGGACCCCGAGGCCGACCAGGGGACCCACGTCTTCCGGACCACGATCGGTCCGGCGGCCACGGTGCTGGACGCCGCGGCCGCCGGCTACCGGCTCAATCTCCCGGCGCGAGTCGTCGAGGGTGCCTCCGGCGCCGTCGTCGACCCGGTCGTGACGGTCTCGGCGCCCGGGGTGCTGGTCGAGTCGGTGAAGCTCGCCGAGGACCGGTCCGGTGACCTCGTCGTGCGGCTGTACGAGGCGCGCGGTGCGCGGACCGCCGTGACGCTCGGGCTCGGCACGCCGTTCTCGGCGGCGTGGCGCACCGACCTCCTGGAGCACGACCTGGGCGAGCAGACCTGGCAGGCGGGGGAGGCGATCGGCCTGGAGCTGCGCCCGTTCCAGATCGTGACGGTCCGCGTGCGGCCGGCGTCCTGAGCCGTCGGACCACGGGGAGAAGCGGAACGCCGTCCGGCGCGCGGCTCCCTAGGACGTCCCCGCCTCCTTCAGCCGGTAGAAGCGGAAGGACGCGAAGTCCTCGATCGGCAGCACCTCGAACTCGCTGAACCCGGCGGCCGCGCCGTACTCCCGCAGCAGGGAGGGCCGCAGCACCGTCCCGGTGGCCGCGCTCGGCCGGCTGGAGCGGCCGTCGGGCAGGCAGATGAAGATGCTGTAGCCGTACATGAGGCGCTCGACGTCGTCGCCGTCCGGCGCGAACGTCTCGGCCACCGCCTCGTCCATCACGATGAGCGGGGCGCCCGGCGCGAGGGTCTGGCGGACGGCGGCGAGCACCTCGACCGGCCGGGGCATGTCGTGGACGCACTCGAAGGCGAAGGCCGCGTCGTACTGCCCGGTGGGCAGGTGGGCGGCGTCGCCGTGGGAGAAGCGGACCCGGTCGCCGAGGCCGGCGGCGCGCGCGTTCTCCGTGGCCATGGCCACCGACGGCGCGTCGATGTCGATCCCGTGGACCGTCGCGCCGGGGTACGCCCGGCCGAGCGCGATGCTCGACCAGCCGCCGCCGGAGCCGACGTCGAGCACCTGGGCGCCGGGCCGCGCGAGCCGTTCGTGCAGGTCGGCGACGCCGGTGAGCGCGTCGGCCAGCCTGTGCTCGAACCACGGCCGGTTCATGTCGGACTGCCCCTCCCGCGCGTCGTCGCCCAGGTCGTCCCAGCTCACGCCGCCGCCGGTGCGGTAGGCGTCGAGCAGCCGGGGGAGCGCGGCACCGACCGCGCCGAACATCCGGGCGACCGGAGCGAGCAGGTCGAGGTGGTGCGGGTCGGTCAGGATCTCGGCAGTGCCCGGCGGGATGCTGAAGACCCGTGCGTCGGGGGTGCCGTCGGAGTCGAGGCGCAGCAGGCCGGTGACGGCCTGCTGCTCCAGCCACTCGCGGGCGTAGCGGGCGTCCGTGCCGGTGCGCCCGGCGAGCTGGGGCGCGGTCGCGGGGCCGTCGTCGGCGAGCGAGCGGTACCAGCCGAGGCGGTCGCCGAGGAAGACCGACAGCAGGTCGACGGTGCCGAGGACGGCGCCGAAGAGGCGCTCGGCCACGGCGTCGGCGGAGGGAGTGTCGGTCGGTGCCGGGCCGGTCGGCGCTGGGTTGGTGCTGGGGTCCACGTCTCCACGGTCCGCCCGCTCGGTCGGACGCACCACTGCGGGAGCGGGGGATTTTTCGGGACGTGCGGCAGGTCAACGGTTGTCAGGTCTCGGTCGGCGGCGAACCCCTGACGTCCTACCGCCCCGCCGACCCCCGGTGGTGCGCGTGCGCCCGCGCCCGTAGCTCCGGCGTCGCCGCCGCGCGGAGCGCGTCGAAGTACTCGCGCAGGGGCTGGCCGGTCTCGATCCAGCGCAGCTCCGCCTTGGACACGTAGTCGCCGCAGCCGGTGCAGAACGAGCGGTCGCCGTAGAGGAACGGGTTGGCGAGGTAGCTGCGGACGATCTCCTCGGGCATGCCGGTGCCCGCCCCGCAGACCAGGTGGCGGTAGGCCTGGGGGACGCCGTCGAGCGAGCCCTCGTACCGGGCGTCCGGCGTCAGGGTCACGTGCTCCTTCTGCTGGCCGTCCCGGCGACGCCGCAGGTGCCACCACTTGTGCAGGCGGAGCGAGGCCCGCGAGACGGCCCGGTGACAGAACGGGCAGGTGAGGCGTGCGGCGTCGGACATGCCGGACATGATGCCAGCGCTTCCGGGTGGCTGCGGACCCTTGACGTCCCAGGTTTCGCCCTCGTAATATCCGAACCGCAAGACTGCAAGAACTTGACAGACAACGAGCACAAAGCAGTGCACGTACTGCAACTCTGCACTCTCGCCCCCGGCACGCAGCCCTGCTCGGGCTGCCTCGGTGGCGCCGACCCGACCCACCCAGGACGTCGACGCACCAGCCGGTCGCGCCGTCGTCGGGCGCCGTTGCCCGCGGGTGGCCGAGCCCGCCACGAGCGGGAGAACGAGGACGTTCATGAGAATCCCCTGGAAGCACACGGTCGTGACGGGCGCCGCGCTGGCGCTCGTCGCGCCGCTCGGCCTGGCCGCCGTGGCGCACGCCGCGGACGCCACCAACCTCGCCCTCGGCAAGCCGATCACGGCCTCGTCCGTGACGCAGAACTACGTCGCGGGCAACGCCAACGACGGGAGCACCGGCTCCTACTGGGAGGGCGCGGGCGGGCAGTACCCGGCGCACCTCACGGTCGACCTCGGGCAGGAGGCCGACGTCGAGCGC
Source organism: Promicromonospora sp. NPDC110617 (assembly GCF_055598465.1). NCBI lineage: Bacteria > Bacillati > Actinomycetota > Actinomycetes > Micrococcales > Promicromonosporaceae > Promicromonospora > Promicromonospora sp. NPDC110617. Next base: position 520,050 of record NZ_JBVKBM010000002.1, on the reverse strand, counting down.
GTCGTCGTCAAGCTGCCGCCGCCCGCCGCATGGTCCCCGCGCACGCAGACGTTCAGCGTGCTCGGGCGGTCCGACGGCGAGTCGTCGTACCGGACGCTCAAGGCCTCCGCCGCCTACTCCTTCGACCCGGCGAGCGGCAACACGGTCGAGATCCCGCTCGACGGCGAGGCCGACGAGGTGCGCCTCGCGTTCAGTTCCAACACCGGCGCGGGCAACGGCCAGGTCTCCGAGCTGCAGGTCTGGGGCACGCCCACGGGCGACCCGACCGATCCGCCGGACCCCACCGATCCGACCGACCCGACCGGCACCAACTACGCCCTGAACCGTCCGGCCGCGGCGTCGTCGACCGAGTGGACCTACGTCGCGGCGAACGCCGTGGACGGACAGACCGGCACGTACTGGGAGGGCGCCGGCGGGCAGTACCCGTCGACGCTCGACGCCTCGCTGGCCGCGCCCACGCAGGTCAGCAGCGTGCGGGTGCGGGTCAACCCGGACGCCGCCTGGGGTGCGCGCACGCAGACGTTCTCCGTCTGGGGGCGCTCGGGGACGGGTGCGTGGCAGGAGCTCAAGGCGTCCGCCGGGTACGCGTTCGCGCCCGCGAGCGGCAACCTCGTGGACATCCCGGTCACGGGCACCGTCACCGACGTCCGCCTGCGCTTCACGGCCAACACCGGCGCGGGCAACGGCCAGGTGGCCGAGCTGGAGGTCTACGGCGCCCCGGCGCCCAACCCGAACCTCACGGTCACCGCCGTGACGGCGTCCCCGGCGTCGCCGACCGCGACCACGCCCTTGACGCTCACCGCGACCGTGAAGAACACGGGCGACCGGGCCTCGGCGGCCACGTCGCTGGACGGGAAGATCGGCGGCAGCACGGCCGGCTCTGCGGACGTCGCCGCGCTCCAGCCCGGCGCGACCGCCCAGGTGCAGGTCGCGGCCGGCACCAAGCCCGCCGGTGAGTACACGGTCGGCGCCGTCGTCGACCCTGCCGACACGGTGGCCGAGCAGAACGAGACCGACAACGCGTTCACGGCCACGGCCAAGCTCGTAGTCGGCGAGGCGCCCGGGCCTGACCTGGAGGTCGTCTCGGTCTCCTCCACCCCGGCCAACCCCGCCGTCGGCGCCGCCGTGTCCTTCAGCGTCCAGGTGCGCAACCGCGGCAACCAGGCGGTCGCGGCCGGCTCCGTCACCCGCGTGGTGGCGGGTTCGACCACCCTGAACGGCACGACGCCGGCCGTCCCGGCGGGCGGCACCGTCACCGTCACCCCGTCGGCGACGTGGACGGCGACCAACGGCGGCGTCACCGTGACGGCCACGGCCGACGCCACCGACGTCGTCGACGAGACGAACGAGGACAACAACACCGGCACGCTCGCGGTGACCGTGGGCCGTGGCGCCGCCGTGCCGTACACGACCTACGAGGCCGAGGCCGGCCAGTACACGGGCGCGCTGCTGCAGACCGACCCGCTGCGCACGTTCGGGCACACCAACTTCGCGACCGAGTCGTCGGGCCGCGAGTCGGTGCGGCTGAACAGCACGGGCCAGTACGTGCAGTTCACGTCCACCAACCCGACCAACTCGATCGTGGTGCGCAACTCCATCCCCGACGCCGCCGGCGGCGGGGGACAGGAGAAGACGATCAGCCTCTACGCGGACGGCCAGTTCGCGCAGAAGCTGACGCTGTCGTCGAAGCACTCCTGGCTGTACGGGACCACCGACCAGCCCGAGGGCCTCGTCAACACCCCGGGCGGCGACGCCCGCCGCCTGTTCGACGAGTCGCACGCGCTGCTGAACCGGTCCTTCCCGGCAGGCACGGTGTTCAAGCTCCAGCGCGACGCCGGGGACGACGCCGCGTTCTACATCATCGACCTGGTCGAGCTCGAGCAGGTGGCACCGCCCACCTCGAAGCCCGCGCAGTGCACGTCGATCACCGAGTACGGCGCGATCCCGAACGACGGGCTCGAGGACACGGCCGCCATCCAGGCCGCCGTCACCGCGAACCAGGAGGGCGAGATCGACTGTGTGTGGATCCCGGCAGGCCAGTGGCGCCAGGAGAAGAAGATCCTCACCGACGACCCGCTCAACCGCGGCACGCACAACCAGGTGGGCATCAGCGACGTCACGATCCGTGGCGCCGGCATGTGGCACTCCCAGCTCTACAGCCTCATCAAGCCGCACCTCGCCCCAGGCGTCATCAACCACCCGCACGAGGGCAACTTCGGGTTCGACATCGACGACAACGTCCAGATCTCCGACATCGCGATCTTCGGCTCCGGCGACATCCGCGGCAACAACGGCCAGGAGGAGGGCGGCGTCGGCCTGAACGGCCGGTTCGGGCAGAACACCAAGATCACCAACGTGTGGATCGAGCACGCGAACGTCGGCGTGTGGGTGGGTCGCGACTACACCAACATCCCCGAGCTGTGGGGGCCGGGCGACGGCGTCGAGTTCTCCGGGATGCGCATCCGCAACACCTACGCGGACGGCATCAACTTCAGCAACGGCACGCGCAACTCGCTCGTGTTCAACTCGTCGTTCCGCAACACCGGCGACGACGCCCTCGCCGTCTGGGCCAACCCGTACGTCAAGGACCGCACCGTCGACATCGGCCACGACAACGCGTTCCGCAACAACACCGTCCAGCTCCCGTGGCGCGCCAACGGCATCGCCATCTACGGCGGCTACGACAACTCCATCGAGAACAACCTGGTCTACGACACGATGAACTACCCCGGCATCATGCTGGCGACCGACCACGACCCGCTGCCGTTCTCGGGGACCACGCTGATCGCCAACAACGGCCTGTACCGCACGGGCGGGGCGTTCTGGAACGAGGACCAGGAGTTCGGGGCGATCACGATCTTCCCGCAGACCCACGACATCACCGGGGTCACCATCCGCGACACGGACATCGTCGACTCCACCTACGACGGCATCCAGTTCAAGAACGGCGGCGGCAACATGCCCGACGTCCGCATCACGAACGTGCGGATCGACCAGTCGAACAACGGCTCCGGCATCCTTGCGATGGGCGGCGCCCGCGGCAACGCGATCCTGTCGAACGTGACCGTCACCAACTCCGGTGAGGGGGACGTCGAGAAGGAGCCGGGTTCGCAGTTCGTGTTCACCGGGCAGTAGGTCGCCCGGCTGGTTCGCCGCCCTGAGCGGAGACGACGACGGCGGGGTGTCGGCACGACGTGCCGGCGCCCCGCCCTGGTCGGTCGGCGGCAGGCGGTGTCAGTGGCTCCGCGTACCTTCGGAACCACGGCCCTGCGACGGGAGGAACCATGGTGCTGCGACTCGAGGAACTGAGCGTCGACAACCTGGGCGACGTCCTGCGCCTGCCGCCGCAGGCCGGTGACGACGAGCCGGTCGCCCCTACGGTCTGGTCGGTCGCCGAGGCGTACGTCCACCCGACGGCGTGGCCCCGGGCGGTGACCGACGACGGCGTGGTGGTCGGCTTCGTCATGGCCAACTGGAGCCCAGAGGAGCCGGAGCCGGCCTTCCGCGCGGGCATCTGGCGGTTGAACGTCGCGACGGATGCCCGCGGGCGCGGCGTGGGGCGGTTCGCCGTCGAGCAGGTCGCCGCCGAGGCGCGACGCCGCGGCGTGGACCGGATCACGGTGCTCTGGGACGCGACCCACGCCAGGAGCCCCGAGCAGTTCTACCTGAGGTGCGGGTTCCGGCCCACGGGTGAGCTGCTGGGCGAGGTGGTCGGGGAGCTCGACGTGCGGACGTGAGGCGGGCGGACGGGCGTGAGCCGACCGGGGATTTCACCCCGGCCGCTCGGTCTTGACCGGGCTTTTTCCGACATTTGTCCGGGCTTGACCCATACGATGTTGAGCCAGAGAGGGCGCCGGTCGCTCCGACGGGGCGGGTGCCGGTGACAGACGTGCGACACGGCGACGGGGGTACACGGGTGGACGAGCGGGAGTCGGAAGAGACTCAGGACCTGCGGTTCACCGCGCCGGAGCCGCCGATCGGGGACACGCGGCCGATGGCGCCGCCGTCGTCCGCCGCCCCTGGGTCCGCCCCGCCGTCCGTGGTGCCGCGACCGTACGAGTCGTACCCGCAGTCGCCCCACCAGCAGGCGCCCTATCCGCAGGCCCCGTACGTGCAGTCGCCGTATCCGCAGGCCCCGTACGTGCAGTCGCCGGGCGCGCACGGCGCCGGGCCGGTGGCGCCGACCAACCCGCAGGCGACGGCGAGCCTCGTGCTGGGGATCGTCTCGTTGTTCCTCAGCCTGCTCTTCGTGCCGTCGATCCTCGGCGTGATCCTCGGGATCGTGGGGGTCGCGCGCTCGCGCCGCACCGACCCGCCGGTCGGGCGGGGTGTGGCGATCACCGGCATCGTGCTCTCGCTGGCCGGAGCGGTGCTCGGCGTGTTCGCCGCGGCGGCCGTGACGGACTTCGTGTCCGACACGGCGCGGACGATCGTCGAGGAGAGTGCCACTACCCCGACGGACGAGGAGGACGGCGCCACGACCCCCGACCTGGAGGAGTTCGTCCGGCTCGACGCGGCGCAGTGGGCGGCCGTCGCGGACAACCCCGACGAGGCCGAGGGGCGGGCCGTCGTGCTGTACGCCGTGGTCGTGCAGTTCGACAACAGCACGGGTCCGGACCGGTTCCTGGCCGGCGCGGGCGTGAACCAGCCGGGCACCGAGTACGAGCTGGAGACCAAGGCCGTCTTCATCGGCGAGGAGGCCCTGCTCGACGGCGTGGAGTCCGGCGACGTGCTGAAGATCCACGCCGTGGTGCAGGGGGGCTTCACCTACGAGAACCAGATCGGTGGCGTCTCGACGGTGCCGGCGCTGACCGTCGCGAAGCTCGAAGACGTGGGTATGGCCGACCTGAGCAAGGACGTCGAGTTCGGGGCGATCGACCCCATGGCACCCGGTATCAACCGGGTTCCGGTCACCGTGACGAACAGCGGCGCGCGGACGTTCGACTACTTCATCGACGTGGTCGTCGAGAGCAAGGACGGCAAGACGACGTACGACACGAGCATGGCCGTGGTCGAGGGCGTCAAGCCCGGACGGACGGCCGAGACGACCGTCGACTTCTTCGTGGACCTCCCGGCGGACGCCGTCGTCCGGGCCGAGCTGGTGGAGCGGTACCCCGGGTAGCAGACCCGCCGGACGCTGCGGGGGCCGGGTTCCGTGGCGCCCACGCAGCGCCATCTTGTCATTCGTCATACATCTTACTAGTCTGTGTCGGCCAGGCATGTTAGCGCTCACAATGAAGGAGCAGCCATGACCGATCACAGCGGCGTGATCCGGACAGCACGCCGAAGCCCGCTCGTCCTCGGCCTCGCGGCCGCCGTCCTGGCGGCGTCGATGGTCCCTGCCGGAGGTGTGCCCCCGGCCGGGCTCGCCGGCACGGGCCTCGGCTCCGTGCGCACGGCGGCGTCCGACGCGGACGCGGGCGGCGCCGGCAGCGACAACGACACCACCGGCGACAGCCAAGCCGGGCTCCAGCGCCCGTTCGCCCTGCCCGGCCACGTCGAGCGCGACGACAACGGCGCGCTGTACGTGGGCGAGGGCGAGAGCCGGTTCGCGCTGCGCGTGAACCTGCGGACCACGGGCGGCACGCTGATCCGCGAGAACCAGGGCCTGCTGGCCCACGTGGCGGACGTCGGGCCCGTCACGGTGGACGGCTCGTACTACGAGGTGCGGATCAGCAGCGACGACCGGACCATCACCCCGGACCGGCTGGGGGCGATGCGCGAGATCCTCGCCCACCCCGCCGACTGGCCGCAGGAGCAGGTCGACCAGGCGCGTGAGCTCCTGCCATCCCTGGAGTCCCGGTACGAGCAGACACGGCGCGACGAGCAGGAGATCGTCGTCCGGTTCGCGCGCACCGCGCCCAACACGCTGGTCGGCGCCGTCACCGCACTGCAGGACGACACCACGGTGTTCCTCGAGGCCGCCCCGCCGTGGGGCGAGCCGAGCAGCTACCGCGTCACCGACCAGGGCATCCGCGCCTCCAGCCCCGGCCTCGACGACCCGGACCTGACCGGCCACTTCGCGCTGACCCCCACGCGACGCCCGGATGCCGGCGCGTCCTATGCCTCGGTCAGCGACCTGGTCGCGGGCATGCAGGGCGAGGACGCCGCCGCCGGCTCGGCCGCCGCGGCGCTGCGCTACACGCTCGACGAGGACGAGACCATCACCTTCACCAGCACCGTCTCGGACACCCCGGCGAGCGCCGCGGCGAGCACCGCCGCGACCGGCGGGGCCGGTGAGCGAGCGATCCTCGCGGCCCTCGCGCGGGGCAGGGCCCGGGCCGACGTCGGGACGCTCAGCGGGAGCGGACCCGCCGGGCGGTCGGCGACGGCGATGCGCACCGCCATGGGGCTGAACGCCAACTACGACGAACGGTTCCGTCAGCGGTTCCTCGTGTGGGGCTGGGGGCGCGGCGGCGCCGAGAACGACACCATCTTCACGGGCTGGGACTCCGCGTGGGACGCGATCATCGCGCTCACCGTCGACCCCGAGCTGGCCCGGGAGCACGAGCGCGACCTCTTCGACACCGGCGGTCCGCGCTACGACCAGCTGCACTCCGGGCCCATGCATGCGTACGCCGTCAAGCGGATCTACGGGGCCACGGGCGACCTCGACCTGGTGCGCGAGGCCTACCCGGCGCTCGCCGACTTCATCCAGAAGCTGCCGGAGTGGGACGTCGACGGCGACGGGCTCCTGGAGGCGCCCTACGACGCCGACCCGAGCAAGGTCGGCAACCACCTGGGCCTGGACGACCTGCCGTCGTACTGGTCGGCGAACCGGATCCCCAAGGAGGGCGGGAGCGGCGACGAGCGGGACAACACCGACCTCACCGACGTCGCCCTGACCTCGTACTACGCGCTGATGGCGCAGACGATGGCCGAGCTCGCCGACGCCCTGGGCCGGGACGCGGACGCGGAGCGGTACCAGGCGCTGTTCGACGACGTGAAACGGGCCGCCAACGAGACCCTGTGGAACGAGGAGCGGGGGATGTACCTCGACCGGCACCTCGACGGCCGCTGGGGAGACGTGGTGACGGGCACGGTCTTCTACCCCCTCTTCGGCGGCGTGGCCACCGACGAGCGGGCCCGGCGGACGGTTCAGGAGAATTTGCTCGACCCGGAGCAGTTCTGGGGCGAGCACGCCGTGCCGAGCATCAGCCGGGCGGACGCCGAGTACTGCGCGAACGGCCTGGAGGCGCCCAACGCGTCGTCGTCGTACCGGTACTACGTGGGGTGGAACCAGGAGAACTCCTGCGAGCAGTGGCGCGGCGCCGTGTGGCCGCCCATGAACGCGACGATCTACGACGGCCTCAAGCGGTACGGGCTCGACGAGGCGGCGGGCGGGCTCGCGGCGAGGAGCACGGACATGTGGCTCGACACCTGGGACCGCAACAAGCAGTTCCCCGAGTACTTCGACCCCGAGCCCGGCCAGGTGATCAACGGTTCCGCGGTGGACAGCGCGTGGCGCTACTACACCTGGTCCAACGTGATGCCGCTGATGGCGGCGCACGAGCTGGTCGCCGAGGACCCGTGGGGCGCGCCCGGTTCGGTCACCTTCGGTTCGCTGGCGCTCCAGGGCCGCAACACCGTGGACGACGTCCGCGTGGGCGGCAGCACCTTCGCCGCGACGGTGAGCCCCGCCCGCACGGAGCTGCGCCAGGACGGCCGCCCCGTGTTCCGCGCCGTCGGCGGCCGTGTCGTGGTGCGCGACTTCGTGGTGACCGGGCGGGGCGCCTGTTTCGAGGTGAATGCCGATTCGCGCGTGCACCTGACGTTCGTGCCCGAGCGGGGCGCGCCCCGCCGGACCACCGTGGGCGCCGGCCGCACCGAGACGTGCCTGTAGCCCACCCACGACCTCCCTGCCCACCAGCACGAACATGTACGACCACGAAGGAGCTACCAGGATGCACGGCACACACACGCCCGAACGCTCGGGCCCACCGGGACGCGGGTGGGGCCGGCGGCGGCGCCGCCTGACGGCGTCGGTCCTGGCGGGGGCGCTGCTCACCGCCGGGGCCCTGGCCGGCGGCGCCTCGGCGGTCGCCGGCACGCCCGCCGGTGGTGCGGCCGACGGCGACGCGGTGACGATCGCCGTCGACGGCGCGAGCGAGGGCCGCACGTACGACGGCATCGGGGCGATCTCCGGGGGTGGCGCGACGTCGCGACTGCTCCTGGACTACCCGCGCGAGGAGCGGGCCGAGGTTCTGGACCACCTGTTCAAGCCCGGCTACGGGGCGTCGCTGGAGATGCTCAAGGTCGAGATCGGCGGCGACACCAACACGACCGACGGCTCGGAGTCGAGCCACGCGCACGTGCGCGGCGAGGTCGACTGCGACGCGGGCTACGAGTGGTGGCTGATGCGCGAGGCGGTCAAGCGCAACCCGGACATCACGCTCGGCGCGCTCGCCTGGGGCGCGCCCGGCTGGCTCGGCGACGGCGAGTACTACTCCCACGACACGATCGAGTACTTCGTCGACTGGCTGGACTGCGCCGCCGGGCACGGCCTGACGATCGACAACGTGGGCATCCGCAACGAGCGCGAGTACGAGTCCCAGTGGGTCAAGGACTACCGCGCGGCGCTCGACGCGGCCGGCTACGCGGACGTGCGGATCATCGCCTCGGACGAGGCGGCGCGCCGCGGGGAGTGGCCGATCGCCGTCGACATGGCGAACGACCCCGAGCTGTTCGACGCCGTGGACCTGCTGGGCAACCACTACTCGCGCGGGCCCAGCTCCGCGGCGGCCCAGGCCCTGGGCAAGCCGCTGTGGATCTCCGAGGGCGGGCCGTGGTCGGCCGAGTGGGGTGCGGGCGGCTCGTCCGCGTCGGTGCCCTCGCTCATCAACCACGCCTACCTGGAGGGACGCATCACCGGCGTCACCTTCTGGAATCTGCTCACCAGCTACTACGACGGCCTGAGCATCTCCGACGCCGGGCTCATGCGGGCCAACACCCCGTGGTCGGGGGCGTACCAGGTGCAGTCGGCCGTCTGGGCGGTGGCGCAGACCACGCAGTTCGCCGAGCCGGGCTGGCGGTACCTCGACACCTCCTCGGGCTACCTCGACGCGGCGGACACCGCGCAGGGCAGCTTCGTCACGCGGGCGGCGTCCGACGGCGGCGACTGGAGCACCGTGATCGAGACGATCGGCGCGGCCGCGCCCCGCACGGTCAGGCTGTCGGTGGCGGGCGGTCTGAAGGCGCGCGACCTGCACGTGTGGCGGTCGACGGCGGACGACCGGCTGGTCCGGCAGCCCGACCTCAGGCGCACTCCCGACGGCACCTGGTCCGTGACCGTCCCCGCGAACGCCGTCGTCACCGTGACGACCACCACGGGGAAGGGCCTCGACGACGCCGAGGGCAGCCACGAGTCCGCGTTCCCGTTCCCCTACGCGAACAGCCTCGCCGACGGCGGCCCCAGCGGGCAGACGCCGTACTTCTCCCAGATGGAGGGCGCCTACGAGGAGCGGCCGTGCGCGGGCGGACGCCGCGGCACCTGCCTGACGCAGGTCTCGCCGCAGCCTGCCATCTCCTGGGCGGCGTGGAAGAAGCCGGCCGGGATCCTGGGCGACCTGAACTGGGCGGACTACACGGTCGGCGTCCAGGCCTACGTGCCGGCCGACGGCACCGCCGAGGTGCTCGGCCGCGTGTCGAACGACGCCATGGCGCCGGTCCCGAACGGTTACGGGCTCAGCCTGGCCGCCGACGGCACGTGGTCGGTCGGCCGGGGCGAGCCCGGCGGGAAGGCCTGGCTGGAGCTGGCGAGCGGGATCCTCGCGGGCGACGGCGGTTCCGGGGACGACGCCGCGGGCTGGCACGACCTCGCGCTGTCCTTCGAGGGCGACGTGATCACGGCGACGATCGACGGCGACCGGGTCGGCGAGGTCACCGACACCACCTGGGTGTCCGGCATGGTCGGGCTCTCGGGCGACTATGCGCCGGTGCAGTTCGCCGATCTGCGCGTCGACCCGCTGCGCCCGGTCGTGACGATCGACGACGCCGACGCCGGCACCCCGGGCGAGGCCGCGACGATCGCCTACGAGGGGGACGGGTGGGCGCACTGCTCGGCCGGCCCCCGGCGCGACGACCGTCAGGACGACCGGCCGGACGACCGGCACAGCGACCGGTGCGACGCGGTGACGGCCCGGCAGCTGCGCGACGCCGTCGGGGGCACCGTGAGCGCGAGCCGCGACCGCGGCGACGCGTTCACGGTCGCCTTCGACGGCACGCAGGCCACGCTCACCGGCGTGGCCGGCCCGCGGGGCGGGACCGCGCGGGTGTCGATCGACGGGAACGAGCCGGTGCTGGTGCCGTACGGCGACCTCGGCGAGGTCGAGTGGCGCACCCCGGTGCTGACCGACGGCCCGCACACCCTGCGGTTCGAGGTGGCCCCCGGCCGTTCCGCAGGCAGCTCGTCGGCCGGCCGGGACGGCTGGGTCTCGGTGGACCGGGTCGAGGTCGCGCCCGGCGGCAGCGGGACCAGCTCCGTCGACGACCAGAGCGAGGGCACCGGCCAGGGGCGCCTCGACTACCGCGGCGACGGCTGGCTGAGCTGCCCGGGCTGCATCAACCGGACCGGGCTGTACCACTCCTCGGTGACGTCGACGACGGTGGCCGGCGACTCGGTGGACTTCCGGTTCTCGGGATCGTCGGTGGACCTGTACGGGCTGCGGGCCTCCAACCAGGGCCTGGCCACGGTGCTCATCGACGGCGTCGAGGTCGGCACCGCCGACTTCTACGGCCGCACGCGGGTGGGCAACCAGCTCATCTGGACCAGCGCCGCCCTGGAGCCGGGCGACCACACGCTGACACTGGTGGCGTCGGGTCTGGGCAGCGGGTCGCCGTTCGGCACCGGCATCAACGTCGACCGGCTGGTGGTGCGCCGGTAGGCGTCGTCGCCGTGCTGCCGGCCGCGCCGCCGACCGCCCTGCTCAGGGCGGCCGGCGGCGCGGCCGTCCGGGCCTGCAGGTCCACCCGGTGCGCCCCGCACCCGGCGCACCGCACGTACAGCACCCAGCCCGCCGAGGTGGGGTGGCGCGAGTCCGTCGTCCACGAGTGCTCGTGACCCGGGCCCGGGGTGCTGGTGCTGGTGCCGGTGCTGGTGGCGGGTGCGGGACGGGTCTCGGTGGTCGTCATGCCTCCCACGATGCTGTAATGGCCTTGTGCATCTCAACCCTTACGGCGAGTATGCCGTCCTGCTCGCCGCGTCCCTCGCCAACGACTGGCCGGGCGACCGGGCGGGGATCGAGGCGCGCACGCGCGAGTTCGGCATGACCATGGAGTTCCGGGAGGAGCCCGCGGACCACGCGCGCTCGCGCGCGGCGATCGACGACTGGCTGCGCGTCGTCGACGCCGCAGACCCGGCCGAACGGGCCGCGCTGCTGAACGCCCAGATGGCCGCCGTCGCCGCCTACCCGCGCCTCACCGACCACGACGGGGAGGGCTGGCACTTGCATTACCGGGACGACAACCAGGTGCTGTCCGCCGTGCTGCGCGCCGTGATCGGCGTGGGTACCTCGCTGCACCTCGTCACCCGCGGCATGCACCGGCTCGGGCGGTGCGCGTCGGAGCCGTGCACCAACGTCGTCGTCGACGTGACCCGCAACGGGCGGCAGCGGTACTGCTCCGTGCGCTGTGCCAACAGGGCGGCGGTGCGCCGGCACCGGGAGCGGGCGGTCCCGTAGCACCGGCGGTCCGCCGTGCAGCGGCACGTGGTGTTCGCGGGACAGGGCGAACTGTCGGCCGAGCCGGCAACTAGGACAGCGGTTGTCCTCCATCGCGCCTAGCGTGGCGGGCATGGACCAGATCGAGCTGCTGCAGCCAGAAGGACTCGTGCGGAGCCCCGCGTTCAGCCACGTCGCCGTCGTCCCGCCCGGGGCCACGACGATCCACGTGGGCGGGCAGAACGCCGTCGACGCGACCGGTCAGCTCGTCGGCGGCGACGACGTCGGGGCCCAGACCCGGCGGGTCATGGAGAACCTGACCACGGCGCTCGCCGCCGCCGGAGCCGGCATCGAGCACCTGGTGAGCGTCACCGTCGTGCTCGTCGAGGGTGTCGACATCAACGCCGCCTACGGCGCCGCGTCCGCCTCGCTCGCCGGGCTGTCCGAGCCGCCGCTGGTCATGGGCATGTTCGTCCGCGGGCTCGGCGTGCCGGGCGCGCTGGTCGAGGTGTCGGCGCTCGCGGCCGTGGTGCGCTGATCGCCGCGCGTGCGGGCGACCCCGACGGCCACGCCGACCGCCACGGCCACCAGCCAGAGCAGGGCGAGCCAGCTGGGGAGGATCAGGTGGGTGCCCGGCTCGGCGAACGCCGCCCGGAACACGTCCCAGGCGATCATCAGCGGCCCGTCCGGGTTGGCGGTCAGCCAGGAGGCCCCGGGGTAGACCGAGCTCGCCGCCATGTAGAGGGCGGGGGCGGCCGACTGCGCGACCCAGAACATCAGGAGCGCCGGCACCCACGACAGCCACGACCAGCGGCTCCGCGTGACGCTGACGCCGAGCACCACGCCGAGGAGCACGAACACGACCACGGAGACCGTGTGCGCGAGGCCCGGCCCGCTGGTGCGCAGGCCGCTCGTGGCGAGGTGCAGCACGTCCTGCACGAAGAACACCGGGGCCGCGAGCCAGAACCCGCGCAGCCACACCGGCCCGAGCACGGCGAACAGGCCCGCGAGGAGGCCGAGCAGCGACGCGGCCAGGGCGACGAGGAAGGTCGCCTGAGCCACCACCGTGCCCGCGGAGCCCGCGCGCCACGTGGTCGCGAGCAGCGCGTCGAGGTGCTGGGCCTGACCGATCAGCCAGACGGCACCGGCCACGACGACGATCCCCAGGGCACCCGCGTCTGCCGCCCACCGGGGCCGCGAGCTGAGCCACGAAGTGCAGAGCGCGGCGGCCGCGCCGGTGAAGGCCACCGTCGCGACGGCCGAGGCCTCGGGCATGCTCGGCGTGGAGACCGCGGCGAGCAGCGCCGCCTGTGGGCCCGCGCCCACCACCAGCCAGGTCACCGGTGCGATGAGCAGGAAGAACCAGGGCGAGATCCGTGCACGCCGGGTGGTCGTCGACATGCGGCGGATTGTTTCACACAGTTCGAGTGGAAGATCCTATTTGTCCGATCCGATGTCCGGCGGAACGGGCCCGGCGGCGGACGCCGCCCGCGCGAGGCAGGATCAGAGGAGCGGAACCGACCTGGAGGACGTCATGGCTGACACACCCACCACGCCCCGGACCTACCCGCACGGCGTACCCAGCTGGATCGACCTGGAGACGCCGGACGTCGACGCGGCGCTCGGCTTCTACGGCGACCTGTTCGGCTGGAGGTTCACCGAGATGCTGCCGCCCGGCGCACCGGAGCGCTACGTGGTCGCGTCGCTGGACGGCACGGACGCGACGACGGTCGCCGCGGTCGCCACCCCCTCGGCGGGCCTGGACGGCGAGGTCGCGTGGCACACGTACGTCGCCGTGGACGACGTCGACGCCGCGGCCGCGCGCGTCGCCGAGCTGGGCGGCTTCGTCAGCTCGGGACCCGAGGACGTGGGGCCGCCGGGGGAGCCCGTCGGGCGGATGGCGCGGATCGTCGACCCGCAGGGCGCGACCTGCCGGCTCGTCCAGGCGGGCACGCGCCCCGGTGCGCAGTCCGTCAACGCCCCGGGCACGTGGAACTTCAGCAACCTGTCCACGCCGGACATGGACGTGGCGCTGCGGTTCTACGGGCCGCTGCTCGGCTGGGAGCGCAGCGACGACCTCGGCGCCGGCATGCTGCGCGTGCCCGGGTACGGGGCCCACCTTGCGCGCACGTTCGACAGCGACATCTACGAGCGGCAGGAGGGCGCGCCGCCGGGGTTCGCCGACGTCGCGGCCGGGATCCTGCGGGGCGACGGTCCCGCGCACTGGTCCGTGTCCTTCTCCGTGGCCGACCGGGACGCCTCAGTGGCTGCGGCGGAGCGGGCCGGCGCCACCGTGCTGTCCGCGCAGGACACCGAGTGGACCAGGGAGGCTGCGATCCGCGACCCGTTCGGTGCCGAGCTGGTGCTGTCCCAGTTCTCCCCGCCCGAGTGGTTCGACGAGGCCCGGGCCGAGGCGGGAGGCTAGGCGACGAACGTGTACCGGCCGGACCCGACCCGCACCACGACCGCGCCGTCCTCCACCGAGACACCCGTGACGCCCTCCGCGCGCCGGAGCGGGCGTCCCTGCTCGGTGACGGCCTCGGGGTCGCCGACCGGGAGACGCACCGTCGCCGTCGCGCCCACGGGGACGGCCACGCTCAGCCGGAGCCGGCCGCCCACGCGCCGCCAGTCGCTCGCGACGGTGCCGAACGGCGTGCGGACGCTCCCGCTCGCCCGGTCCAGGTGCGCCGTGACGGCCGGGGCGATCGTGATGTCGCGGAACCCGGTCTCGGGCGAGGCCTGGATGCCGGCCACGTGCTGGTAGAACCAGTCGTCGACGGTGCCGAGGAAGTAGTGGCCGTAGGAGCGCGCCTCCCGCGACCAGTGCTCCCACATGGAGGTGGCGCCGCTCTCGATCAGGTAGCCCCAGCTCGGGTAGCCGGTCTGCACGGCGAGCTCGTAGGCCAGGTCCGCGTGTCCGTGCCGGGTCAGCACCGGCAGCAGCCACTTGGTGCCGAGCACGCCCGTGTTGAGCTTCGTGCCCTTGGCCCGGACGTCGGCGACGAGACTGTCGACCACCCGGCGCGTGGTCGCGGCGTCCGGCGCGAGCCCGAACTCCACGGCGAGCACGTTGTGCGTCTGCCGGTACCCGCGGTCCCCGTCGCCGCGGTAGTACCCCGCACCGGCGTCGAGGAAGGTCTCGTTGAAGGCGGTCCGGATCGTGGCGGCGTTCCGGGCGAAGTGCTCGACGTCGGCGGCCTTGCCGAGGAACCCGGCGCTCCGGCGCATGAAGAGCGTCATCGAGTAGAGGAAGGCGGTGGCGGAGACCCGCAGGTCCTCGGGCGCGTTGCCGCCCGCGGGGCTCGCCTCGGGGCTGACCCAGTCGCCGAGGCGTGCGTCCGGGACGATCCCGCCGTCGGACCGGTCGAACTCGAGGTCGACGTACCGCTTCATGCCGTCGTAGCACTCGGCCAGCACGCGGGTGTCGCCGCCGTACTGGTAGAGCCACCAGGGGATCATCACGTAGGCCGCGTGCCACGGCGGGCACACGCCCCACTCGCCCCAGTCGCCGGAGCTGGGCGCGATGACGAGCGGCCGGCCCTGCTCGTCGCGCGTCTCGTGCACGTCGCGCAGCCACTTGGCGAACAGCTCGTGCACGTCGAGGTTCAGCAGGAACATCTCCGCGCCGATCGCGGCGTCGCCGGTCCAGCCGTTCTTCTCGAACATCGGGGTGTCGGTCGGGATGCCGTGGATGTTGTTGGTCAGCGTGTCGACGACGGCCCGGTGGGTGCGGTTCATGATCTCGCTGGAGCTGTCGAACGACCCGGTCTCCGCGGCGGCCGTGTGCACCACCTGCGCGGTGAACGCGTCGAGCGGCGGCGGGCCGTCCTGCGGCCAGCCGGTGACCTCGACGTACTGGAAGCCCTTGTACGAGAAGCGCGGCTCCCACGACTCCGGCTGTCCGGTGCCCGCCAGCGTGAAGCGGTCGGTCTGGAACCCGGCCTGGAACCCGCCGTTGTTGCTCAGGTTCACGCGCCCCGCGGCGGTGAGCTTCTCGCCGTGGGCGGCCCGGACCGTCGTCCCGGCCGGCCCGGTCGCGGTGTACCGGACCCAGCCTGCGAGCACCCGCGGGAACTTCACCACGTACACGCCCGGCGTGGGCTCGGTCACCGCGACGGCGGGCAGCGACTCGATCACCTCGATCGGCTGCTGGCGCTGGTTGACGAGCACCCCGCGCGGGCCGGGCGCCACGGTGGCGGCGGCCCAGCCGGCGTCGTCGAACCCGGCCGTGTCCCAGCCGGGCAGCGTGCGGCGGGCGTCGTAGGCCTCGCCGCCGTAGAGGTCGTCGGACACCGTCGGTCCGGCGTGGACGCGCCAGGCCGCGTCCGTGACCACGTGCTCGACGGCGCCCCCGGCGTACTCCAGGCGCAGCACCGCGCGCACCACGGGCTCGTCGTGCCACGGCGGCGCCTCCCAGCGCCACACGTTGCCGCCCGTCATCCCGTAGAAGCCGCGGCCCAGCTCGATGCCCAGCGCGTTGCGGCCCCGGCGCAGCCCCCGGGTCAGATCGGTCGCGGTGTACTGGACGGTGTCGTCGTAGTCGGTGAACCCCGGAGCGAGGACCTGGTCGTCGGCGGGCGCGCCGTTCAGCGACACGTCGGCGTACCCGCCCGCGGCCAGGTAGAGCGTGGCGTTCCGCAGGCCGGCGCCGACGTCGAGCTCCTTTCGCAGCAACGGGGCCGGCAGGGGTTCCGGCGACGGCAGGCGCACGCCGCGGCCCCACGGCCCGGAGCCGTAGGTCGCGATCTCGGCGGCCGGGTCCCAGCCGGACTCGTCCAGGTCGGGCCGCGCGAAGTCGTCCTCGAACGCGGTGGCGGCCTTCCAGCCGCTCCCGCTCGTGAGGGTCGCCGTGGTCCCGTCCGAGTACGTCAGGCGGACGACGGCGAGCACCGCGCCCGCGCTGACCGCGTCGTTGGTGCCGCGCACGGCGAGCACCGTGGCGGCGCCGGGGTCCCCGGGCGTCCCGGCCGGCAGGTCGACGGCGTAGAAGCGGGCCGCCTGCCAGCCGTTCTCCGCGGGCTCGGTCCTGCCCGCCTCGACGCCGTCGACCCAGAGCGTGAACGAGTCGTCCGCCGTGATCAGCACCTCGGCCCGGGTGGCGTGCGAGCCCTCGGGCGCCGTCCGCGTGATCCGGAACGCGCGGTCCTGACCGGGCAGCTCGCCCTCGGCGGCCCACATCCACGCGGCGCCGTCGAACCTCAGGTCGGTCACCTCGTCCGGGACGCGTGCGTTGCCGATCCACGCGGCGCCCGCCCAGTCGCTCTCGGCGTACAGCCCGGTGCGGAAGGCCGCCGTCGTCGAACCGGCGCCGTGCGTGGTCGCGACGTCGACCCGCCAGGTGTACTCCGTCGCGGCGCGCAGCGCAGGCCCGTCGTACTCGACGTTCGCCGACTCGTGGGACGGCACCACGCCGCTGTCCCACACCGTGCGCGAGCCCGGCCCGCGCGTGCTGACCCGCAGCCGGTAGGACTCCTGCTCGACGCCGCGCCGGTCGGTCACGATGGTCCACGAGAACCGGGGGCGGTCCACGTCGATCCCGAGGGGACTCGACTTCTTCTCGACCAGCGGATCGGTCAGTCGGATGCTGCCGGGGCCGTCGGGCCGTGGCCCGTGCGCGGCGGTGTCGTCCGGCAGGGCAGCGGCGGTGCTCGCGGCGCCGAGGGGAAGCGCGGCGGCGGTGGACGCGACGCCGGCGGACGTGAGGAAGGTTCTGCGGTCGAGGGCCATGACGCCTCCAGGCATGTGCGGTGTCGAGAGAACGAGCTCCGTTGCAACGTTTCAAACACGCGTGCGCCAGTGTAGGGGTGATGTGTCGCCCGGGACCAGAGGGCGAATCCAGCCGTCGGGGCCGGCGGTTCGCCTGGCGCCCGGGACCGGCGGGCGGGGGAGCGCTGGCCGCCGGAGACCGGGCGCGCTGGCACACCATGCATCTGCTGCCAGGGAGAGCGCTGTCCTGGCAGCAGATGCATGGTCTGCAGGCGCGCCGGCCGGCCGACGCCGCACACCGGCCCCCGCGCGTCAGATCCCCGCTGGGAACGCCTTGCCCGGGTTGAGCAGGCCGCGGGGGTCCAGCGCGTCCTTGACCGCCCGGTGCATCGCGAGCACCACGGGGCTCAGCTCCGCCGCCGCGCCCGGGAGCTTGAGCAGCCCGACGCCGTGCTCGCCGGTCACCGTGCCGCCCAGCGCCCGGCACTCGTCGACGATCCGGTCGAACGCCGTCTTGGCGCGGGCCTTGGCGGCGTCGTCGCCCTCGGGCGCGATGATCAGCGGGTGCAGGTTGCCGTCGCCGGCGTGCGCGATGTTGGCGATGACGACGTCGGCCTCGCGGGCGATGGTCTCGATGCGGCCGAGCATCGTGGGCACGGCGCCGCGCGGCACGCAGACGTCCTCGGTGAGCACGGGGCCGAGCCGTTCGAGCGCGGGGTAGGCGAGGCGGCGGGCCAGGAACAGCCGGTCGACGTCGTCCGGCGCGAAGGCGCGCTCCACGTGGGTACCGCCCGCGTGCTCGAAGAACGCGGCGACCCGGTCGGCCAGGGCCTCGCCCGCGGCGCCGGGCTCGTCGACCTTCGCCAGGAGCAGGGCTGCGGCGCCCTCGGGGAGCGTCCAGTCCTGCCAGTCGGCGACGGCGCGCAGGCACGTGCTGTCGATGAGCTCCAGGGCGGCAGGGACGATGCCCGCGGCGGAGACGGCGGCCACGGCGTTGCCGGCGTCGGCCAGCGAGGGGAACCAGCCCACGATCGCCCGGTCCTCCCGGCCGCCGAGCGGGCGCAGCTTCAGGGTGACGTCGACGATGATGCCCAGCGTGCCCTCGGAGCCCACGAGCAGCCCCGTCAGGTCGTAACCCGTCACACCCTTCGCGGTGGTGCGGCCGAGCCGGGCGACCGAGCCGTCGGCGAGCACCACCGTCATCCCGAGCACGTAGTCGCGCGTGACGCCGTACTTGACGCAGCACAGGCCACCCGCGTTGGTGGCGACGTTGCCCCCGATCGTGGAGATCGCCTGGCTCGCCGGGTCCGGCGGGTACCAGAGCCCGTGCTGCGCGACGTGCCGGCGCAGGTCGTCGTTGAGCACCCCGGCCTCGGCCACGGCGTACCGCTCGGCCGTGTTCACCTCGACGATCCGCGTCATGCGTTCCAGCGACAGCGCCACGGCGCCGGCCATGGCGTTCGCCCCGCCGGACAGTCCGGTCCCGGCGCCCCGCGGCACCACGGGCGCGCCGTGCTCGCCCGCGATCCGTACCGTGGCGACCACGTCGTCCAGGCTCGTGGCGAGCACGACGGCGGCTGGCGCGGCGTACTCGGCCCACTCGGCGTCGTCGTGGGCGTAGCGCTCGACCGCCTGCGGGGCGGTGAGCACGGCGTCGTCGGGCAGGGCGGACCTCAGGGCGGTGCGCAGGGCCGCGGCGGGCGCGGAGGACTCGTCGGTGATCATCGGTCCCGGATCGTAGCCGCGCCACCTGGGGACCGCACGTGACCTGCGTGGATGCCCCGGGCCGGCAACGAAACGCTGCCATACTGTCCGCGCCCTGCTCGGGCACCCGTCCACCGGAGAGAGCTCATGGAACACGACCAGCTGGTCGCACCGGGCGTCGCCCGCGTCATGTCGTCCTACCTCACGTGCGAGGTCGCCACCGTCTCGCGGTCGGGCACGCCGGTCGCGTGGCCGGTCTCGGGCGTGTGGCGCCCCGCCGACCAGACCTTCGTCCTGTCGACGTCGATCGGGTTCGCGCAGAAGGCCCTCAACGTCCGCCGGGACCCGCGCGTCGCCCTGCTGTTCTCGGACCCCACGGGCAGCGGGGTGAGCGAGGCGGGCCAGGTCCTGATCCAGGGCGACGGCGCGTGCCCGGACGAGATCGTGACCAGCTTCGCGCGCAACACCGACCTGTGGCGCAAGATCGACTCGGCGCAGCCGTCGTCGCGCGCCCTGTCGGGCAGCGGGCTCACGCGCCGCCTGCTGGACGTGTACTACATGCGGCTGATCATCAGCGTGACGCCCGCCGCCGTCACGACGCGACCGCCGGTGACCGGCGCCGGACGGCCGCTCGCGGTGCCCGCGATGCCCGGCCTGCCGGCGGCGTACGCCCGGGAGCTGGGCGACTTCACCAGCGGGGTGCTGGCCCGGCTCGACGACGACGGCCTGCCGACCCTCGACCGCGTGGTGCCCGAGCCCACCGACGGCGGCCTGCTGGTGCCCGGTGTCGAGCCGAAGCCCGGTCCCGCGAGCTTGCTGTTCCACCGGCACGACGAGCAGCTGGCCGGGAACCGGAGCCTCGTCGTGCTCGGCGAGCTCGTCGAGGGCACCGGCGGACCGGTGTTCCGCCCGGACCGCGTCGTGGACGGCGTGCGCACCGCGGGCCTGCTGACGCCGTTCCGGTTCGTCCGCGGCCTGCGCGCCCGCGCCCAGGCCTACCTCGACCGGCGTGGCCTGGAGCGTCCGGTCGTCGCGTGGGACGAGCTCGAGGCCATCCAGGCGTCCGTGGACGCGGACAACGCCGCACGCTGACGCCCTGGTGACGGGGGCGCGGGGGCGTTCACGCCATGGCCACCGCCCGGTCCAGGAGCTGCCCCCGCAGCTGCTTGCGCGAGGCGATGCCGAGCTTCTGGAAGACCTTGCGCAGGTGCCACTCGACGGTGTGCGGGCTGATGAAGAGCTGCGTGCCGATCTGCGGGTTGGTCAGCCCCTCCCCGGCGAGCCGGGCGATGTGGGACTCCTGCGGGGTGAGCACCGTGTGCGGCTGGGGCACGCGCCGGCGGACCGTCTCCCCGGCGGCCTGCAGACCGCGCCGGGCACGCTCGGCGAACGCCTCCACGCCCATCTCGCCGAGCATCTCGTACGCGACCCCGAGCTGCTCACGGGCGTCCACGCGACGGTTGCCCAGGCGCAGCCACTCGCCGTACAGCAGGTGGGCTCGCGCCAGCATCACCCGGACCTCCGTGCGGCCGAGCCGCTCGATTGACTCCCGGTACGCCTCCTCGGCGTCGGCCCCTTCGCTCACCTGAGCGCGGGCGCTCGCAGCGACCCCGAGCGCCCAGTCGGTGCCGCTCGCCTGCGCCAGCACGTCGAGCTGCCGCGCCGCCTCGGCGGCCCGGGCCGGCCGTCCGCTGCGGGCTGCCGCCTCCACGAGCTCGGTCAGCGAACGGTGGAACGGACCGCCCAGCGGCGCCGGGTGCTCGCAGCCGTGCTCGGCCGCGGCGTACGCCTCCTCGTAACGGCCCAGCCCGTTGTAGAGCACGGCGCTCGCCCACCCGGTGGCGGCGGCCGCCTTCCCCTCGCCGCGCAGGGCGGGGTTGCCGGCGACGGCCTCGACGGCCCGCCGGGTGGCGGCCTCCCGGCCCCGCCAGGGTTCGAGCACCAGCGCCGCGTACTGGGCGGGGAAGCGGCTGCCGGTCACCTCGCCGACCGTCACCGCCTCGGCAAGCAGTGTGTCGGCCACGGCGAGCTCGCCGGCCAGCGCCCGGTTCGAGACGAGCAGGTGCAGCGCGGTCGGCAGCACCGACAGCGTCCCCGTGTCGCGCGCCGCCTCGACCAGCCGCCGCGACAGAGTGGTCCAGGCGTCGAACTCCCACGCGTTGTGGGCCACACGGCACGCGAGGGGGAGCCAGTCCAGGTTCTCCTCGGCGGAGCCGGCCCCGTCGCGGAAGGCGTCGAGAGCCGGCCGCACCATCGGCACGCCCGCCGCGGCGCCCTCGGTGGCCAGCACCGCCGCGCCGTCGAGCAGCAGGTCCCCGCGGCCGGGCGGAGACCCTGCTGGGACCGCGAGCACCGACCGCGCGACCTCCGTGAGCCGGTCGCCACCCGGCAGGTCCCCGGCCGTGACGGCGGCCTCGAACGCGTCGCGGTAGGCCGCCCGGGCGAGAGCAGGGTCCAGCGGCTCCAGGTCGTGGGCCACCTCGACCAGGAGCGACAGTGCGACGCCTGGGCTCGTGGACGCGAGGGCGACCTGACCGCGCAGCAAGCGGGCCCGGGCCCGATCGTGCGCGTCGAGGGGACCGAGCTCGGCGGCGCCCAGCAGCTCCAGCGCGGCGTCGTACCCGCCGGCCTGGAGCTTGGCCCGGGCGGCGGCCAGCGCCCGCGTGCCGCGGCGGCCGGGGCCGGGGGTGAGCTCGGTGGCCCGCTCCAGCAGCGCGGCGGCCGCCGCCGCCCCGGCGCGGGCGCGCACCCGGTCGGCACACCGCTCCAGCTCCGCGGCCACGGACTCGTCGTGACCGGCCAGCGAGTTGGCCAGGTGCCAGACCCGGCGCTCCGGGTCGGCCACGGGGTCGGTCGAGTCGGCCAGCGCCCGGTGGGCGTCCTGCCGGTCCTGCGGCGTCGCGCCCTGGTAGGTGGCCGAGCGCACCAGGGGATGGTTGAACAGGACGCGCGCACCCAGCGTGATCAGGCCTGCGCCGACGGCGGAGGCCGCCTCGGCCAGGTCGAGCCCCAGCAGCCCCGCCGCACGGTCGAGCAGGGTGACGTCACCCATCGGCTCCGCGGCGGCGGTCAGCAGCAGCCGCCGGGCCGGGTCGGGCAGCGCCCGCACCCGCCGCAGCAGGCTCTGCTCGACGTCGCCGGAGGCCGGCCGGACGTCGGGCCGCCCGAACCCGCCGGCCAGCTCGGCGGGCGTGAGCCCGTGCGGGAGCAGGAGCAGGGCCCGCGGGTTGCCCTGCGTCTCGGCGACCATGCGGTCCCGGACCCGCTCGTCCAGCCGCCCGGGGGTCACCGACTCCAGGAGGGCACGGGCCTCGCTGTCGCCCAGCCGCCCCACCTCGCGCTCGGGGAGCTCCGTGAGCTCGGCCCGGAGGTGGGGGTCGCGCACCGCGAGCACCAGCCCGATCGCCGCGACGGGCAGCCGCCGGGCGACGAAGGCGAGGGTGCGTGCCGAGACCTCGTCCAGCCACTGCGCGTCGTCGACCAGGCAGACGAGCGGTCCCTTCTCCGCGGCGGCGGACAGCAGGTTGAGCACCGCGAGGCCGACCAGGAACCGGTCCGGCGTGTCGCCGGAGGTCAGGCCGAAGGCCGTGGACAGGGCGTCGCGCTGCGGGCCGGGCAGCCGGAGCAGGTGGTCCAGGAACGGGGCGCACAACCGGTGCAGGCCGCCGAAGGCCAGCTCCGACTCGGCCTCCACCCCCGCCGTGCGGGCGGTCCGGCAGCCCGACGCGCTGGACTGGGCGTACTCCAGCAGCACCGTCTTGCCGATCCCGGCCGCCCCGCGCAGTACCAGGACCGCGCTGCGTCCGGCCTGGACCGTCGCGACGAGCTGGTCCAGGGCCTCGCACTCCGCCTGCCGGCCGTACAACGGCAGCCGCCGGTCCCCGTGCGCGAGCATCGTCGTCGGGATGGCGGAGATCGGTGAGGTGCTCATGCCACGATCCAAGTCGGCAGTTGAATGTTTGACGAGGCAGAACCGCAGGCAGAAGTAGCGGGCGGTTTCCGCCCGTGGTCCGTTGCCCAGGGCGCCCCCGGGAGCCACCACGGGTCCGACCACGGACTCACCGGGGCGCGGCGCGTCGAGCGCCGCGCCGAGGGTGATCGGCATGACGACACCCGAGATCCCCACCGTCCCCGCCGAGCCCGACGCCGCGCTCTCGGTTTTCCTCGCCCAGCGGAGCCAGCTGGTCCGCATCGCGCGCCGGGTCACCGGCAACCCTACGGAGGCCGACGACGTGGTCCAGGAGGCATGGGTCCGCTGGCAGCGCACCGACCGCACGAAGGTGCGCAACCCTGCCGCCTTCCTCACCTCCACCACGACCAACCTGGCGCTCAACGTCATCCAGTCCGCCCGGTACCGCCGCGAGTCGCTGCTGTCCACGGTGCCGGTGCCTGACGCCGCCCGTTCGGGCTCCGACCACGACCCGGGCCTCCAGGCGGAGCAGGCGGGGGCCGCCGAGGAGGCGTTCGCGCTGCTCCTGACGAGGCTGACCCCGGGGGAGCTGGCGGCCTACGTGCTGCGGCGTGGCTTCGACTATCCGTACGCCGACCTGGCGCGGCTGCTCCGGACCAGCGCCGCGAACTCCCGGCAGCTCGTCAGCCGCGCGCAGGCGCGCCTCGTGGGTGACCGCACGCGCCCGGTCTCGCCGTCGGTGCGCCGTCGGCTCGTCGCTGCGTTCCTGGAGGCGGCCCGCACGGGCGACCTCGGCCGTCTCGAACGGCTGCTGGTGGCCCACGACGGCAGCCCGGCCGCGCCGACCGCGGCCGCGGCCTGAGACGCGGTCCGTGCCGTGCGGATCGTCGTCGTGGGCCGGACCCGCCTGATCTGTTCCAAGGTCGTCACCCTGCTCCGCGCAAGCGGGTTCGACGCTGTCCTGGCCACTCCGGGCACGGGCTGCGACGCGCTGGCAGGTGAGGGGTTGACCGAGGCGGTGGCCGGCGCCGACGTGCTGTTGGACATGTCCAGCGCACCCTGGTCGGACGGCACGGACCTCGCCGCCCACTTCGTGACGTCGACGGGCAACCTGCTCGCCGCCGGCCGGCGCGCGGGTGTGGGCCACTACGTGGCG
This sequence comes from Promicromonospora sp. NPDC110617, assembly GCF_055598465.1. Classification (NCBI taxonomy): domain Bacteria; kingdom Bacillati; phylum Actinomycetota; class Actinomycetes; order Micrococcales; family Promicromonosporaceae; genus Promicromonospora; species Promicromonospora sp. NPDC110617. Next base: position 495,917 of record NZ_JBVKBM010000002.1, on the reverse strand, counting down.
CTCTCGGTGGTCGGCGGCGACCGGCTGCCCGGCAGCGACTATCTGCGCGCGCGGGCCACCCAGGAGCGGCTCGTCGCCACCTCCGGACTCCGCTACTCGATCGTCCGCGCCACCCACCTGCTCGACTACGCGAAGGTGGTCCGGGAGCCCACGGCCGCGGACACGCCGGTGCGGGTGCTGCTCGGCCACCTCCAGCCGATCGGCTCCGGGGACATCGCCGCGGCGCTCGCGCGCCACGCCGTCGCCGGGCCGGTCGACGGCGTGGTCGAGGCCGGCTGGGCGGAACAGCTCGGAGCGGCGCGGCCGAGCCGGCGGGGCACGGCGATCAGTGCCTGACGTCGAGGGACGCCAACTTCTCCTTCATCCGCCCGAGGAGCGCGGGAATCCACGTCCCGCGCTCCTCCGCACGCTCGATGCCCTGGGTCAGGTGGTCGCGGGCCGCGTCGTTCGCGCCGTACCCGGCATAGGCGGTGCCCAGCACCCAGTGCATCAACGACGTCCACCAGAAGCTGCCCTGCTCGACGCTCTCGGCCAGGGCCGGCTTCGCCACCTCGACGGCCTCCTCGTAGCGTCGTGCGAAGCACAGGGCGCCCGCCAGGCTCGCCTGGGCGAACATCCGCGCGTGCCGCACGGCGGCCGAGGCCGAACCCAGCTCGTCGATGCTCCTCAGCACCTCGCGGTACGCCTCGATCGCCTCGTCCCGCCGGTCGAGGTCGACGAGCGTCGCGGCGACCCCGTTGCCGGCCCAGTAGTAGGTCTCGTGGTAGTCGTCCGCCTCGGCCAGCTCGCGGCCCCGGGAGTACGCCCACAGCGCCTCGTCGTGGTCCAGATGGCTCCGCCAGGCCTCGGCGGCGTTGCACACCGCGTCCGCCTGCTCCCGGACGGCACCGGCGCTCGCGGCCAGCGGGTAGACCGTCATCGCCTGTTCCGCGGCCTCCCGGGCCCGTGTGCCGCCCTGGGCGGCGTCGTTGGTGGTGAAGGCCCAGGCGTAGCGGTTCATGTGCCAGAGCTGGCGGCGACGGTCCGGCAGCCGGGCGGCGGCGGCGCGCGTCAGCCCGAACACCTCTAACCACTCGCCGGACCACTGCTGGTTGTCCGCCGCATACCAGCGCATGGCCTCACCGAGCTCGGCCACCTGCTCGTCCCGTTCCGCGGCGGCCGCCAGCCGCAGCCCGGCCAGCCACGTCTGCTGCTCCACCTCCAGCCACGCCCGGGCCTCCTTGGGCGTCGACAGCGGGACCAGGCCCTTGCGGGTTGTCGGTGGTACATCGCCGCCGGCCTCGAACACCCGCCCGGCCACGGTCGCGGTCTCCAGCACCCGGTCGGTCATGCGCCGCTCGGCCGCCGCCCGGGCATCGGCGGTCTCCTCGTCGCGCAGGCGTTGACCCGCGTACAGCCGGATGAGGTCGTGGAACCGGTAGCGGTCGAGACCTTGGTGCTGCAGCAGGCCCAGCTCGACCAGGTGATCGAGCTCGGCCTCCGCGTCGTGCAGGTGCGCCTCGGTCAGCACCGCGGCGATCGGCGCCCCGAAGTCCACGGCGGGGACCAGGGCCAGACGCCGGAAGCACTCCTTCGCGCGCTCCGGCAGCGCAAGGTAGGAGAGGGCGAACGCCGCCTCCACCCCGACGTCGCCGACCGACAGGTTCGCGAGCCGGCGGTCCTCGTCCGCCAGGCGCTCCGCGAGGTGCCGCATCGTCCAGCCGGGCCGGGAGGCGAGCCGGGTGCCGGCGATCCGCAGCGCCAGCGGCAGGTGCCCGCACAGTCGTGCCACACGCAGCATCTCCTCGGCCGTCCGGCCTGCCCCCGAGCGGGTCGATCCGACCACGGCCGCCAACAGCTCCGCGGACTCCTCCGGTGCCAGCGGCGCCAGGGCGATCCGCGTGACGTCGTCCAGACCGCCCAGGGCCCGGCGGCTCGTCACGATCGCCATACCGAGCCCAGGACCGGGCAGCAACGGTCCCAGCTGGGCCTCGTCGGCGGCGTTGTCGAGCACGAGCAGGCAGCGCCGCTCCGTCAGCGCGGTCCGCAGCTGTTCTGCTCGTTCCTGGTGGTCCTCGGCGATCGCCCGCGGGTCGAGGCCGACGGCGAGCAGCAGCCGACGCAGCGCCTCCGCCGTCGGCATCGGCTCAGGGTCGACGCCGCGCAGGTCCACGTAGACCTGCCCGTCAGGAAACTCCCCGCCCAGCAGCTCGGCGGCTCGCACCGCGCACGCCGTCTTGCCCAGGCCCGCCGCCCCGTGCACCACGGCGACCGGAACCGGGCCGTCCGCGGACGCCGTCCGCGCCAGCCCGCACAAGGCTGCCAGCTCGGCCGCTCTGCCCACGAAGTCGCCCAGCCCGCGGGGCAGCCCGTACGCCGCCGGCCGTCGCAGTGCGGGATCCCGCGGCCGGCCCGCCCGGGCGGCGTCGGCCAGCACCGCGTGCTGCTCGTCGTCCAGACCCAGAGCCTCGGCGAGTGCCTGCACCGTCCGCCGCTGCGGGCCGCGGCTGACGCCGCGCTCCATGTCGCCGATGGCACGCACGCTCACGCCTGAGGCGTGCGAGAGCTCCTCGATCGTGAGCCGGGCGGACTGGCGCAGGTCGCGCAGGTGCGGTCCGAACGCGGCGGTCACGCGTCCTGCTCGGCGTCGAGGGACTCCAGCAGCGCCCGCACCCGGCCGAGGGTCGCGGCGCGCCACGTCCCGTTCTCCTCGGCGAGCTGGATCGCCCGAGCAAGGTGGTCGCGGGCCCCGTCCTTCACGCCGAGCCCGGCATAGGCACGGCCCAGGTTCCAGTGCATGATCGACGTCCAGTCGCTGCCCTGCTCGATGGTTCGGGCCAGCGCCGACTCGGCCACCTCGGCGGCCTCCTGGAAGCGTTCTGCGGTGATGAGCGTCCCGGACAGACCGGAGAGGGCGAACAACCGCGAGTGCTGTGCTGCGGCTGAGGGGACCGGTAGCTCGTCGATGGTCCTCAGCAGGGCTCGGTAGGCCTCGACGGCCTCGTCGTGCCTGCCGACGCGGGCGAGCCCGACCGCGGCCCCGCTGCTGGCCCAGTAGTAGGTGGAGCGATAGCCGGCGGCCTCCGCCAGCTCGCGCCCGCGGGTGTAGGACCACAGTGTCTGCTCGACGTTCTCCATGACGCGCCAGCCCTCAGCCGCGTTGCACACTGCGTCGGCCTGCTCCCGGACGGCGCCGAGCTCCTCGGCGAGGTGGTAGACCTCCATCGCCCGCTCCACGCCGCTGCGCACTGCTGCCTCCCCGCGGGTCCGCTGGACGGCGAGATACGCCCAGACGTGGCGGTTCCTGTGCCAGAGCTCGCGGCGTCGGTCGGCCAGCCGCGCCGCGGCGTCGCGGGTCAGCCCGAACACCTCCAGCCAGTCCGACCAGTACTGCGTGGTGGCGGCGAACCAGCGCATCGCCTCGCCCAGCCGGGCCACCTGCTCGTCCCGCTCCGCCGCGGCTGCCATCCGTAGCGCGGCCAGCCAGGACTCCTTCTCGGCCTGCAGCCACGCACGGGCGTCCTCGGGTGAGGTCAGCCGGACGTGGCCCTCGTCGCCCGGCACTGGTTCGTCGCCGTCGTCATCGCCGTCGTCGAACCAGCGGCCCGCGCGGGTCGCGGTCTCCAGCAGCCAGTCGGTCATCAGCCGCTCGGCCGCCTCGCGGGCCCCGGCGGGCTCGTCCTCGTGCAGCCGCCGGCTCGCGTACAGCCGGACGAGGTCGTGGAACCGGTAGCGGTGGGCGCCCTCGTGCTGGAGCAGGCCGAGCTCGACCAGGTCGTCGAGCTGGTCTTCGGCGTCGTCCAGGTCGGCCTCGGTGAGCACGGCGGCGACCGGCACCCCGAAGTCGACGGCGGGCACGAGCGCCAGTCGCCGGAAGCACGCCTGCGCACTCGCGGGCAGGGCGAGGTAGGACAACGAGAAGGACGCCTCCACCCCGACGTCGCCGACGGCAAGGTTGGCCAGCCGGCGGTTCTCGTCCGAGAGCCGCTCCGCGAGGTGCCGCATCGTCCAGCCGGGCCGGGAGGCCAGGCGGGTGCCGGCGATCCGCAACGCCAGCGGCAGGTGACCGCACAGGCGTGCCACGTGCGCGGCGTCCGCGTCCTCGGCGTCGGCGGCGGCCCCGTGGGCGTCTCCCGACACGGCCCGCAGCAGCTGCGCCGACTCCTTCGACGAGAGTGGCGCGAGCGGGATCCTCGTGACGCCGTCCAGCCCGCCCAGGGCGCGGCGGCTGGTCACGACCACCATGCCCGGCCCGGCGCCCGGGAGCAGGGACCGCACCTGGGCCTCGTGGGCGACGTTGTCCAGCACCAGCAGGTTCCGCCGTCCCGCCAGGATGGCTCGCAGCCGGGCGGCCCGTTCCTCCTTGTCCTCGGGGACCGCACGCGGGTCCAGGCCGACGGCGAGCAGCAGACGGCGCAGTGCCTCCGTGGTCGCCATCGGCTCGGGGCCGACGCCGCGGAGGTCCACATAGACCTGCCCGTCGGGGAACGCCTCACCCAGCACCTCCGCAGCCCGCACCGCGCACGCCGTCTTGCCCACCCCAGCCGGCCCGTGCACCACCACGACCGGCGTCCGGTCGGCACCGGACGCCGAGCGGCCGAGCTTGGACAGCAGTGCCAGCTCCGTCGCCCGGCCCACGAAGTCGGCGAGCCCGCGCGGCAGCCCGTACCCCTGCGGAGGCTCCGGCGCCTGTCCCGCGGTCCGCGGGCGGCCCACCCTGGCCGCCGCGGCCAGCACCGCGCGCTGCTCGTCGTCGAGCCCGAGCGCCTCGGCGAGCGCCTGGACCGTCCGCCGCTGCGGGCCGCGGCTGACGCCGCGCTCCATGTCCCCGATCGCGCGCACGCTCACACCGGCGGTGTGGGAGAGCTCCTCGATCGTGAGCTGACCGGCCTGTCGCAGGCTGCGCAGGAGGGGGCCGAACGTGGCGGTCATCCGATCTCCTCAGGGTCTCCGGCCGCAGCGTCGAGGACTGCGATCAGGGCTTTCACCTCGTCGACGAACGCGGGCCCGGGCTGCCACCGCCCTCGCGCCTCGCCCTGTCCGATCGCGAGGGTGAGGTGCTCGCGGGCCCTGTCGTTCGCGCCGAGCCCGGCGTACGCCTGACCGACCGCTCGGTGCGTCAGCGGTGCCCAGCTGTTCGCCTTGTGGGCGAGGTCGGCGGAGGCTGCCTCGGCGATCTCGACAACCTCCTGATACCGCGCCGCGTGGGCGAGCGCCGTGGACAGGCGGGCGAGGGCGAACCTGCGTGTGTTCTCCGCGGCGGCCGTCGGCGTGTCGAGCCCGTCGACGGTCCGCAGCATGGAGCGGTAGGCCTCGATGGCGTCGTCGTGCCTGCCGACCGCGGCGAGCCCCACCACGAGACCGCCGCTCGCCCAGAAGTAGGTGCTCTGGTCGGCGGCGGCCTGGGCCAGCTCTCGTCCCTGGCGGTACGCCCAGAGCGACCGGTCGTCGTCGTGCGCGAGCCGCCAGGCCTCGGCTGCGTTGCAGACCGCCTCCGCCTGCTCCTTGACCGCTCCGAGGTCGCCGGCGATCCGGTAGGCATCCATGGCCTGCTCCGCGGCGTCCCGCAAGGCCGCGGTGTCCCGCCTCGGTGCGGCGACGGCGAGGGACGCCCAGACGTGGCGGACCCGGTGCCAGACCTCCCTGCCACGGTCGGGCAGCCGTGCGGCGGCGGTGGTCGTGAGCCCGAACACCTCCAGCCAGTCGGTCGCCCATACCTGGGTCTCGTTGGCGATCCAGTTCATCGCCTCGCCGAACCGGGCCACCTGCTCGTCCCGTCCTGCGGCGGCAGCTAGCCGCAGCGCGGCCAGCCAGGACTCCTTCTCGACCAGCAGCCAGGCCCGGGCCTCCTCCGGGGAGGTGAACCGGACCTGACCCTCGTCGCCCGGCGGTGGGGTGTCGCCGTCGAACCACCGGCCGGCCGACGTCGCGGTCTCCAGCAGCCAGTCCGTCATCCGGCGCTCGGCCGCCGTCCGGGCCTCGACGGGATCCTCGTCCTGCAGCCGGGTCATCGCGTACAGGCGGATCAGGTCGTGGAACCGGTAGCGGTCGGCGCCCTCGTGCTGGAGCAGACCGAGCTCGACCAGCTCGTCGAGCCGGTCCTCGGCGTCGTACTGGTCGACCTCGGTCAGCACCGCGGTGACCGGTACCCCGAAGTCCACCGCGGGGACGAGCGCCAGCCGCCGGAAGCACTCCTTGGCCTGCTCCGGCAGTGCCACGTACGACAGCGCGAACGCCGCCTCCACGCCGACCTCGCCCACCGCCAGGTTCGCGAGCCGGCGGTCCTCGTCCGACAGCCGCTCGGCCAGGTGCCGCATGGTCCACCCAGGCTGGGACGCCAGGCGGGTACCGGCGATCCGCAGGGCCAGGGGCAGGCGTCCGCAGAGCTCGGACACCCGTGCCGTCTCCGCCGCCCCCTCGGTCCCCGCCGCGCTCCCGTCGGCCGTCCGGTTCGAGAGGGCCTCCAACAGCTCCGCGGACTCCTGCGGCGAGAACGGCGCCAGCGGGACCCGGGTCACTCCCTCCAGCCCGGCCAGCGTGCGGCGGCTGGTCACGATCACCATGCCCGGCCCGGCGCCCGGGAGCAGGGGTCGCACCTGGGCCTCGTCGGCGGCGTTGTCCAGCACCACCAGACAGCTCCGGTCCGCCAGGACGGCCCGGAGCTGACCTGCCCGTTCGTGGTCGTCCTCGGCGATGGCTCGCGGGTCCAGGCCGACGGCGAGCAGCAGCCGGCGCAACGCCTCCGTCGGCGCCATCGGCTCGGCGTCGACGCCCCGCAGGTCTACGTGGAGCCGGCCGTCGGGAAACCTCTCGTGCAACAGCTCGGCCGCCCGCACCGCGCACGCCGTCTTGCCCAGTCCCGCCGCGCCGTGGACGACGACGACCGGGGTGGGGCCGTCCGCGGAGGCCGACCATGCCCTCTCGGTCAGCAGCTTCAGCTCCGCCGTCCGGCCCACGAAGTCGCTGAGACCGCGCTGCAGCCCGTTCACCCCTGGCTGCTCGGCGGCTGGGCCCGCTGGTCGCGGCCGGCCCTTCCTGGCCGCCTCCGCCAGCACCGCGCGCTGCTCGTCGTCGAGCCCCAGTGCGTCGGCAAGCGCCTGGACCGTCCGGCGTTGCGGCCCTCGGCTGACGCCGCGCTCCATGTCGCCGATGGCGCGCACGCTCACGCCTGAGGTGTGCGAGAGCTCCTCGATCGTCAGGCGGGCGGACTGCCGCAGGCTCCGCAGGAGCGGTCCGAACGAGCCGGTCATCCAGCCTCCCTCAGGGTGTTCGACCTGAGGTCATGATGGCCGGATCTGCATCGTTGGCAACCGGCTGTCCACGTGGCGATCCGCGTGCATGGTGAATCCTCGGCGTGCCTCGTGGAATCACCCGGGTGAGACGCTCGGTACGCCGGTGGGCGGGCGGACGTCGCCGTCGTGGTGCGCCGGCACTGTGCGTGCGGAAGGTCTCCGGGGAGGGCACGCTTGACGGCGACGGGGCGCTGATCGAGCGTCCTGCGGACAGGGGGACTCGCATGAACCGGATCAGGAGAACGCTTGCGGCGGTGGCAGGGCTGACGATGCTGGCGACGGTGCTGACGGCGGCACCGGCCAGCGCGTGGACGCGCGTGGCCGGGCACTGCGTGGGGGACCGGGTCGACCGCTGCGTGTCGATCCGGCAGAACTCCAACGGGACCGTCTACGTGCGCGGATCGGTGTCGGACGACGCCGGGCGTCCCGGCGACTACGTCGTGCGGATCGTGCAGACCGAGATCACGATCACCAGGGACTGGACGAAGCCGCCCAGCATCACCTACTTCCCGGTGAAGCAGAACTTCCCCTACGAGGACGTCTCGGACGCCCTGGCGACGCCCGCGTTCGACATGTCCTGCGGCACGGATGTGACCGGCAGCGCGAAGCTCCAGTGGAAGCCCAAGTCCGGTGGTGCGGTGGAGACCGGCTGGGTCCACGTGCGCGCCATCGTCTGCTGACGTCCTGACGGTCACATCGTTGAGGACGTAGGGCGGCGGGCCCCGGAGCGACTCCGGGACCTGCCTCCCGTCAGTTCTCGCAGAGCCTCAGTCCTCGCGCCGGGGTTTGGCGGAGCGCAGCTTCTTGGTCGCCGACCGCTGCTTCTTGGCGGTCAGCCGCCGCTCCTGCGAACCTCGGGTGGCGCGTGTGGCTTTCCTGGACCGTGGGCCCGGAGCGAGGCCGCCGACCACCAGCGCGGCCAGGCGCTGCGCGGCGGCGTCGCGGTTGCGTCGCTGCTCCCGGTGCTCCGAGGCGACGACGGTGAGGACGCCGTCGACCAGCCGACCCGCGAGCCGCTCCAGGAGCCGCCGGCGCTGCGAGTCACTCAGGACGGCGGACCGTGCGACGTCCCAGGAGAGCTCCACGCGCGAGTCGGTCGTGTTCACGCCCTGACCGCCCGGACCGGAGGAGCGCGAGAACCGCTCGGTGAGCTCGGCTCGGGGGATGGTCAGCGCGGGACTGACGGCGAGACCAGGGCGGACGGGGGAGGGCATGTGCCCATGGTCTCGCACTCGCGCGGGCGCACTACATGACGTACCGCTGGACCGGATGGTCCCAGGACACGGTGCAGTAGAAGAGTTGCAGGTTGGTCCAGTTGCCGAGCACGAGTCCGGTGGGCTTGCTGCATTCCGGGCCGCGCGGCTCGGCAACCGGAGGCGCGAGGTAGGCCGTCGTGCTCGTCCGGTCGGTGTGCGCGACCTCGGTACTGGCCAGGCTGAGCAGCGGGCTGAGCGGGGTGCCGCAGTCGCAGACGAAGGCGCCGACGTAGGGTCCTCCGATGCCGCAGTCGGCCGGCCACCCGCCGACCTTGGACCCGTGGGCGAAGGACCGCACCGCGTCGTACTCGGTGCCGAGCTCGTCGTCGCGGTGGCTCACCCGGTCGAAGAAGGCCTGGCCGAGCACCCACGCCGGCGGGTACTCCGTGACCTGCTCCGGGGAGAGCACACAGGGGACGGGCACATAGCCGTCCATGATGATCTGGTCTTCCGTCGGTCGTGGTACGTCCGCCAGGACGTCGGCGACGTCGTCGGAACGGCGCCACACGACCACGAACCCGTCATCGGGCGGCGCAGTGCGGAAGTGGTCCATCTCGAAGGCGTCCACGTTGTCGTCGGGGCACCACAGGATCTGCAGGACGTCCATGTCCTCGGGATGCGCCAGCCCCGGGAAGTCGCGCACCCAGAGCTGGAGCACCGCGACCAGGGGGACGTTTCCTCGGTTGCCAGGCCCCTGCTCTGTCGGCCACTCCTCGTCGGCCGGCCACAGCAGGGGCCCACCGACCGACGACTCGCGTACCCCGGGCGTGCCCGGGCGCGGATGCAGCATCGTCGCGGTGCGCGCGTACCCGTGCAGCTCGGGAAAGACGGTGGTGATGTCCGACGGCGGGGGCGGGGTGCTCACGGGACCGCATCCTGCCAGCACCGGCCTAGGTGCCGACCGGTCATCGTCCGCCCCGCGCCGTCCGCGACTAGATCCCGACCGACCCGTCGATCGCCTCGCGGAGCAGGTCCGCGTGGCCCAGGTGCCGGGCGTACTCCTGGATGAGGTGGAGCAGGATCCACCGCAGCGAGGCCTCCTGGCCGTCCCAGAACTTCTCCTGGGCGATCGTGTCGAGGTCCGCCGTCTCGGCCACGATCCGCTCCGTGCTGCGCTGGGCCTCGTCGAGCCAGGCCAGCAGCTGCTCGGGCGAGTCGTCCGCCGCGGTGGCGAAGGTCCAGTCCTGCCGTCCCTGCTGCTCCTTGTGCTGGGCGTACCAGGTCGGTGTCTCGACGGTCCCCGCGAACGTCACGTTGACCCACGCCGCCTCGATGACGGCGAGGTGCTTGAGCAGGCCGCCGAGCGACAGTGTGCTCGGCGCGTGCCGGTAGGCGAGCAGCGTGCTGCTCAGTCCCGAGACCTTCCAGCGCAGCGTGTCGCGCTGGAAGGCGAGGATCCCGAGGAGGGTCTGCTTCTCGTCGGCGGTGAAGGGGATGTCGAAGCGGTCCGCGGGGTCGGTGATCGTCGTCATCCTGGAACCGTAGCGACGCCGGCCCGGGTGCGGGGCGAAGTGTTCATGGGCCGCATCCCGCGAGGCGCCCGCGTGTGCGCTCCCACCTGCGGGATCGTCTAGGTTCGGGGGATGACCTCCACGACCCCGCTGCGTACCGGACACCTGCGAGTCGCCGACGGCAACGAGCTGTACTACGAGGCGTTCGGGAACCCGGAGGGCCCGGCCGTGCTCTGGCTGCACGGCGGCCCGGGCAGCGGGTCGATGGCGGGCCACCGTCGCCGCATCGACCCGAGCCGGCAGCAGGCCGTCACGTTCGACCAGCGCGGGTGCGGGCGCAGCCGCCCGCTCGTGACGGAGCGCCTGGACCTGCTGGACCAGAACACGACGCCGGCGCAGATCCAGGACATCGAAGCCCTGCGCCGCCACCTCGGCATCGAGCGCTGGACCGTGACGGGCGCGTCGTGGGGCAGCACGTTGGCGCTCGCGTATGCGCAGGCCCACCCCGAGCGGGTGGTGGGGATCGCCCTGTTCGCCGTGACCACCACGTCGACCGAGGAGGTCGAGTGGATCACCGAGGCCATGGGCCGCGTCTTCCCGGAGGAGTGGGAGCTGTTCGCCGGCGCCGTCGACCCTGCTCCGGGCGAGCGCCTTGTCGACACGTATGCGCGCGCGATGCGCGATCCGTCGCCCGACGTGCGGGCGAACGCCGCCGCCGCGTGGGGCCGGTGGGAGGACACGCACGTCTCCCTCGGACCCGGGTGGAGCCCCGACCCGCGCTGGCAGGACCCGCCGGTGCGAGACGTGCTGGCCACGCTCGTGACCCACTACTGGTCGCACTCCGGATTCGGCGGCGACGAGATCGTTGGCCGCATGGACCGGCTGGCGCAGGTGCCGGGCGTGCTCATCCACGGCCGGCACGACATCTCCGGACCCGCCGTGACCGCGTGGAACGTGCACCGCGCCTGGCCGGGGAGCGAGCTCTTCGTGCTCGGTGACGGCCACGGCGGGCAGGACTCCGTGGCCGAGCTGACGCGCGCGATCGCCCGCTTCGCCGTCTAGGTTCGCCGCCCAGAAGACGCCCTGGACGGCGCCTCCGTCCAGACTGGACCCATGGCGACGACGAGCGCGGGACTCCTGCCCTTCCGGCGGCTGCCCGACGGCGGGTTCGAGGTGCTCCTCGGCCACATGGGCGGGCCGTTCTGGGCCCGCAAGGACGCGGGATCGTGGACCGTGCTCAAGGGCGAGCTCGAACCCGGCGAGGAGCCCCACGCCGCGGCCCTGCGCGAGGCGGCCGAGGAGCTCGGGCTGGAGCTGCCGCCGACGTTAGGCCCGGACCTGGAGCTCGGCGAGGTACGGCAGCGTGCCGGCAAGGTGGTCCACGCCTGGGCGCGCGAGTGGCCCGACCCCGGGCCCGACCTGGCGGCGATCAGCAGCAACACGGTCGAGATCGAGTGGCCGCCGCGGTCCGGCAGGCGCCTCGAGATCCCCGAGATCGACCGCGTCGCCTGGTTCGCGCCCGACGACGCGCGGCGCGTCGTCGTCAGCGCGCAGGCGGCGTTCGTCGACCGGCTGGTCGCGGCGCTCACGGGGTGAGGCGGGCCCCGGCACCACGCCGGGACCCGCCTCCGTTCAGCTCGGTTCAGCGCAGCCCAGGATCACGGCTCGATCGTGGGCACGAAGTTGTCCAGGAGGAACTGGCCCTCCTCGCCCGGGGGCAGCTCGCCCATGAACCGGCTGACGACGCCGGTGCTCTCCGACTCGACGAAGACCTGGAAGTCGATCGTCTCGACGCCCGGGGCGCCCCAGTGCTCGGTCTGCGCCGCCGTGAGCACGGCCTCCGAGGCACCGTCGATCTCGATGTACGACGCGTACCACCCGAGCTCGTTCAGCACCTCGGGGTCGGGCATCTCCTGGTCGTAGAAGGGCGACTGCATCAGCACCCGCCAGTGCAGGTCGCCGAACTCGTCGGAGGAGATGATCTCCGGGGACTCCCACTCGTGGCCGGGGCCGCCGTCGCCCACGACCGCGCGCCCGGTCCAGTCGGCCGGGAGCTTGTAGCCCACGCCGTTGGTGTCCGTGGACTGCCAGGTGTCGGTCGCGCCGTCGGTCGGCTCGCCCAGCTTGATCGGGGTACCGACCGGTTCGCAGCCGGGCAGGTCCGCGACGTGGCTCGGCACGTGCGCGGCGGTCGCGGAGCACGCCACCTGGGCGGGGGCGGCGACGGCCGCCGTCGTCGCTCCCGCGGTGAGGCCGACGACGAGGCCGGCCGTCAGGACGATGGAACGTGCCTTCTCGTGTGTGTGTCTCATGACTTCTAGGACGCAGCACCCGGGTGAAAGGTTGGGTCCGCGCGACAAGAAGTCGGGAGCTGTTCACGCAGGTCGGACGGCGTTTTCGGGCATTCGGGCCCGTTCACTACGCTGCCGGGGTGACCACCGTCGACACACCCCCGGACCCGGTCGACCTGATCGCGCTGCGCGAGGCGCTGGAGGCGTCCTGGAGCCGGCGGACGTCGTACGGCGCGGTCTGGGAGGACGGGAACCCCGCCCTCGGCCAGTGCTACCCGACGGCGCGCGTGGTGCAGCACTTCTTCCCGGCCGCCGAGATCGTCAAGGGCGTCGTCCGGACCCGGTTCCGGGACGAGGCGCACTTCTGGACCGAGCTGCCGACGCCGGCCGGGACCGTCGCGATCGACCTCACGTGGCAGCAGTTCCCGCCGGGCTCCGTCGTGACGGAGCAGCGGGTCCTGGACCGGCACGACCTCGGCGACAGCCCGCCCACGGTCGCCCGGTGCGACCTGCTGCTGGCCTCGGTCCAGGCCCACCTTCGGGCGGGCGGGGCGGCCCCGGGACGACGTCGGACAGGCTCGGCCTGACCGACGCCGCCCCGCCGTGTCAGCCGCGCCGGGCGGTGAGGAACTGCTCCGGCCGCAGGGCACGCGACACGATCCGGGTGTCGCCGATCGAGCCGTAGAAACCCTGCCCGAACTTCCCGCCGCCCTGGGTGCCACCGAGCGCGAACGGCTTGCCGACCGTGGAGATCCCGCGCGACTCCAGGGAGGCGTTGCGCGCGATCTTCGAGCCGTCCACGTACATCGTGGTGTGCCGGCCGTCGTTGACGATCGCGATGTGCGTCCAACGGCCGACCGGGAGGGCGTGGCTCCAGGAGGTCGGGTCGTCGTCGACCGGCACCGGGTAGACGACGAACTGCAGGAACCGCTCGCCGGTCACGTTCAGGCTGCACGGTGCGTCGTCCTCGGACCAGCCGCCCTGCTTGCCGGCGTCGCCCGCGCGTCCCTCCCAGCTCAGGATGCCCATCCAGGAGTGGTCGCCCTCGAAGGGCTCGGGCAGCTTGACGAAGGTCTCGATCGTGTAGCCCGACTCGAACGTCATGGTGTTGACCGGCGCGTCCGGCCCGGTGTGCAGCACGGCGCCCCGGTCGGGCCCCTTGCCGCCGTCGAACCGCAGGCTCGCCCGGGCCGGCTGGGCGTCGTGGTGCTCGGCCGACCAGGTCAGCGCCTCGGGGGCGCTGGCGTGCAGGAGCGTCGAGGTGAGGTCGTTGCCGTTGCCGGTGAGGTCGCGGGCCACGGTGCCGGGCGCGACGGGCGCGCCGCCCGACCCCGCGCCGGCGAGGCCGGCGGCGTCGAACCGCCAGTACGCGACCGTGCCGCGCGGCATCACGGCCGACGGCGGCAGCGGGGCGGGCAGCACGGGCGGGGCGAACGCGGCGAAGCGCTCGTCGAAGTCGATCTCCACGGTGAACCGGTCGACGTCGCCGCTCAGCTCGACGTGCTCCGCCTCCAGCGGCGTCGGGTCCTTCTTCGCACCCAGCCACGGCGAGAAGGTCTCGACGTCGATCACGCCGCGCACCAGGTCGAAGGTGTAGTACCGCAGCATGCCGGCGCCGCCGTAGTAGCGGTCCTGGTAGTTGGTGATGTGCAGGTGCACCGGGTTGCCCGCGTCGTTGGTCATGGTGGTGCGGCCGGACGGCCAGTAGTGCCCGCCGAGTGCGAGGAAGATCTGGTCGTTGCCCTTGATCAGGCGGTCCCACAGGCGCTGGCCGTTGTCGGACAGGTGGGCCCGGCCGTCGTCCTCGGCCCAGACCAGGTCGTGGGTGGTGAGGATCGCGGGCAGCTCGGCGTGCTCGTCCAGCACGCCCTGGGTCCAGGCGAGGCCGGCGTCGGACAGGCGCCAGTCCAGCGCCAGGACCAGCCACTCCCGCCCGCCGCCGCGGACCACGTGGTAGCTGTTGTAGCCGTCGGGGGAGGAGCCGCCGTAGGTCTCCATCCGGGCGAAGCGCCGCGGCCCGAAGGTACGCAGGTACGGGGTGTCACCCCGCTGGTCGTCGCCCGAGACGTCGTGGTTGCCGGCCAGCACGCTGTACGACAGGGAGCCGGCGGCCTCGAACGCGCGGCGCGCCGCGAGCATCTCCGTCTCGGTGCCGTGCTCGGTCACGTCGCCGAGCTGCGTCATGAACACGATGTTGTCCTCCGCGCGCTCGCGCACGAGGTGCCGCAGCGTCGCGCGGACGGGCTCGGCGTCGGAGCCGCCGTCGTCCAGCAGGTACTGCGTGTCGGGCAGGACGGCGACGGTGAACCGCGCGGCCGCCGCGTCCGGGCGACCGCCGTTCGAGGAGACCGACGACGGCGCCGCGGCCGCCGACGTCGTGCCGGCGGCCGCGGAGGCCGCCGAGAGAACGGGGACGGCCGCTGCCGCCTGGAGCAGGGAGCGGCGAGAGAGCTTGTTTTCCACGGGTCAGATCGTGGCGGCGCCGTCTGGCGCAGGGGTGACGCGCGGCCGAACGGCGGCTGACCATCGGGCTGACGGCCGCGCGGCCGGCCGGCGGGCCACGCGGGTTCCGCGCGCGGCGACCACCCGCCGAACGTAACCTCTGAGCACGTTCGGCCGACCCCGACGACGGGAGTGCGCGGTGGCGAAGCACAGCGGTTCGGGAACGCGCCGATGAGCGCCGTGGGCGACGCGATCGCGCAGTTCTTCTCCGCGGACGACCTCGACGGCTGGGACGTCGTCCTGGCCGTCCTGACCCTGCTGGCCACCTGGCTGGCGACCCGGTACGCGCGCCGCGCGGCGCTCGCGGCGACGGCGCGGATCAAGGGGCTGCACCCGCAGGTCCGGGACGTCCTGGTGCGGTCCGTGCACTACCTCGTGCTGCTCGCGGGCATCGGCGTCGCGCTCGGGTTCCTGGGCGCGCAGACGCAGCCGATCCTCACCGTGGTGGTCGTGGTCGGCATCGTGCTGGTCCTGACGGTGCGCGGCCTGGCCGACAACTTCGGCGCCGGGATCGTGCTGCAGACCAGGATGCCGGTCGTGGTGGGCGACGAGATGGCGTTCGGCTCGTGGGTGGGCACCGTCAAGGAGCTCAACAACCGCACCGTGATCCTGGAGACGTACGACGGCGTGCGGGTCCACGTGCCCAACTCGCTGGTGATCTCCGAGCCGCTCGTGAACGGGTCCACGCCCGGTGTGCGCCGCAGCGAGGTCGAGGTGCGGCTCGCGGACCTGCGCGACGACGAGACCGACGGCGTGCTGCGGGCCGTGTCGGCCGTGCCCGGCGTGCTGCCCGCCCCGCCGCCGGACGTGCTGTACGTGTCCGCCGACCCGGTCCGCACGACGCTCCGGCTGCGGTTCTGGCACGGCCCGACCGAGGGATCCGCTGTGTCGTCGGCGATCGTTGCCGCGCTCGGCACCGCGCTCCGCCCTCGCGCCGCCGCATGGGCGGTGGACGCGCCCCCGCCCGCGGACGTCGAGCGACGGGTCCCGCCGCCGGCCGTGTGACGCGCGGATCGTGCCGCCGGGTGCGACGATCACAAGGCGGGGGAACAGACCGTCCAGGAGGATGAGGATCACCGATGACCACGTTCACCGTCTGGAAGTTCGACGACCCCGAGGGCGCGCAGGCCGCGGCCGGGAACCTCAAGCAGGCCGCGTCCGAGGGCCTGATCACCGTGGTCGACCACGCCGTGGTGTCCTGGCCCGTCGGGCAGGCGACCCCGACCACCAAGCAGGCGCACGAGAACGAGTGGCGCGGCACCGGCTGGGGTGCGTTCTGGGGGCTGCTCCTGGGCACCCTGTTCTTCATGCCGCTCATCGGCGCCGCCGCCGGCGCGGCGATCGGCGCCCTGGCGAAACATACGGAGGCGGTGGGCATCGACCGCACCCAGCTCGAGACCATCCGGGAACAGGTCACGGTTGGCACGTCGGCGCTGTTCGCCGTGACGCAGGACGGCGACATCGACCGCGTGGGCGAACGGTTCCACGGCATGCGGGGCAAGCTGATCGCGACCAACCTCACCGAGGCGGAGCGGTCGACGCTGCTGGAGACGTTCGGCAGCTGACGCAGCCTGACTAATGGATCGACTGAGCCACCGATTTACCGGCCTTTATATGTGGCTCCGTGAATTGTCCAGCCGAGCGGCGAAGAATGCGTTGACGCAATGCATGCTGCGTACAGCGCAAAGGAACGAGCTCCCCTCGCGGAATTCCGCGAGGGGAGCTCGTCTGCCGGGGGAGTGATTCCAGCTCCGCTACCGGCGGCCCCCGGACGGGACTGCAGGTCAGCGGTGTCCTACTAGATCAGAGGCCCAGCAGGCACAGGATCTGCTCGACGGTCAGGCCCAGGTTGTCGAGCAGGGTCGAGATGATGTCAACGAGGCTCATGAGAGCTTCCTTTCAAGGGGTACGGGAAATCACCGGTAGACACCGGTGAGCGGAACAGTGTTCGCGTTCCATACGTTAAGTAGGCGACACGGACAGTGCAACGTGAATGGGATATTAGTGTTTAAAGCGCGAGATTATTAGCGTTGTGCTAACAAGCCGACCCGGGCCGTGCGGACCGTGGGACGCCGTCCGACGGCGCCTGGTGTGCCCCGTACGCTGACCGCCGTGCCGCTCTCCCTCTGGCTCGCCCTGGTCGGGGCGGGCGTCCTGATCTCCCTCACGCCCGGCGCGGGCGCGATCAACACCATGTCGAACGCCATGCGGTCCGGCTGGGCGCGCTCGATCTGGGGGATCCTCGGCCAGCAGGCGGCGCTGCTGGTGCACCTCGTGATCGTGGCCGCGGGCGTGGGTGTGCTGGTGGCGAGCACGCCGTGGCTCTTCGACACCATCCGCTACGCCGGCGCCGCGTACCTGGTCTACCTCGGCGTGCGCCAGTTTCTGGCCCGGACCGGCCCGGGGGCCGACGCCGTCGGCGGTGCGCGGCTGCCCGAGCCCGCCGGGTCGATGTTCCGGCGCGGGCTCCTGGTGAACCTGATGAACCCGAAGGCAGTCGTGTTCTTCCTCGCGTTCGTCCCGCAGTTCGTGCAGCCGGACCGCCCCCTGCTGGGTCAGTACGCGGTGCTCGCCGCGACCGTGGTCGTCATCGACGTCGTGGTCATGTGGTTCTTCTTCGCGACGACTGCCCGCGGGCTCGGCCGGCTGACCGCGGGCGAGTCAGGGGCGCGGGTGGTCAACCGCGTGTTCGGCAGCCTGTTCGTGGGCGTCGGCGTGCTGCTCGCCGTCATGCACTGACCCGCTCGCGCGGCAGGGCGAGCGGTCGGCAGCCGGAGAACCAGCGGGCATGATGGCGGACCATGACGACGCGTGACGAGAACAGGGCAGCGGCAGTGGTCGGGAAGGCCGTGATCGCCGTGGCGGGGTTCGGCAGCAGGTTCTTCCCGGTCGCGAAGTCGATCAACAAGTGCATGCTTCCGGTGCTGAACCGTCCCGTGGTCGACTTCGCGGTCGCGGACTGCCTTGCGGCGGGGGTGGAGCGCATCGCGTTCGTCGTGGCCCCGGGCGAGGCCGGGCGCCAGGTCCGGCACTACTTCAGCCGCGACCCCGAGCTCGAGTCCTGGTTCACGGAGCGCGGCTGGGAGCAGAAGTACGAGCAGATCGCGGACCTGCACCGGCGGGCGGAGTTCACCTTCATCGAGCAGCCGCGCGACGGCCGCTACGGCACGGCGCTGCCTGCCATGCTCGCCGAAGATTTCGTCGAGGACGACGACTTCTTCCTGCTAGCGGGTGACGACCTGCTGTTCCGAGCCGATGGCGGCTCCGATCTCGCGGACCTCGGCGAGGCGCGCGGCCGTGCGGGGGTCGCCGCAGCCCTGGGCGCAGCCGTCGTCCCCGGCGCGGAGGCTGGCCGTTACGGGGTGCTCACGACCCGCGACGCCGCGGCAGGCGCCCCACTGCTCGACGCGATCGTCGAGAAGCCCGCGCGCTTCACGGTCCCTGAGGCGTACGCCAACATCAGCCGGTCCCTCCTCCCCGCCGGTGTCCTGCCGTACTTCCGCGCTCTGCAGCCCGCGAGGAACGGCGAGTACCAGGCCACGGACGCCATCGGTGAGTACGCGAAGGAACACGACACCCTGGTCCACCCGGTGCGCGGCCGATACTTCGACTGCGGGAGCACGAGCGGCTGGCTCGCCGCCAATCTGGCCGTCTCCGAGAGCCAGCAGCAGGCGCTGCCGCAGCCGGTCGGGACCCGCGGCGTCTAACGGGCCTCGAGGACGAAGAAGAGGAAGGACACGAAAGCGGTCCGTTCGCCGCTCGCGATGCGTGGCGGGAGGAGCGCGGTCGGCGTGTCCGGGGACGGCGGCGGCTCCGCGATGGACGCGATGCCGAATCCCGCGGCGGAGATGGCGTCGATCATCGCGTGCAGGGGTCGGTGCCAGTACGTCAGCGTCCCCGGCTGGCCCGCGAAGTCGTACTCCTCCGAGTACTGCCGGACGGCGAAGTAGTCCTCCTCCGGAACGAAGAAGGGGCGCACGAGCGGGTGGTTGACCGAGAGGATGAGCCGGCCGCCGGGCTTGAGGACCCGGCGTAGCTCGGTCAGCGGCGGCTGCCAGTCCTCGAGGTAGTGCAGGACGAGCGAGGAGACGGCGTCGTCGAAGGTGTCGTCCGCGTAGGGCAGCGGCTCGGCGAGGTCGGCGACGGTCAGCGGGACGTCGTCGCCGAGCCGACGACGGGCGAGCTCGATCATCGCGGGGCTGCCGTCGAACCCGGTCATCTCGGCGCCGCGGTCCCGCAGCTCGGCGGACAGCGGTCCGGAGCCGCAGCCCGCGTCGAGGATCTTGCGCCCGCGCACGTCGCCCGCGAGGCGGACCATGGCCGGTCGTTCGTACCAGGCGTTGAGCAGGCTCCCGGCGTTCTCGGTGTCGTAGCTGGCGGCGAACTCGTCGTAGTGGTCGGCCTTCATCGGATCCCCTTCGCTGGACGGTCCATGTCCCGCCCGAAGTTATCGGGACGGAACCCTGTGCCGACGTCGGGGCGCGGTCCCTCCTTCAAGTGCGCCGAGTTCCTCCCGGCCACCCGCACATGAGGCTCGCGGCGGGCAGGCCCGGCCTGCTGAGCGTGGCCTGCCTCAGTAGGCCCGGAAGGTCTCCACGGTCCTCGACCCGCTGCCCGACAGCCACCACCGGTTGCGGTCGATCGTCCGGATGTCGACGTCGAGCTCCAGGTCACGGACGGCCCAGGTCCCCGGTCCTCCGGCGCGCGAGTAGTCGGACGGGAAGATGTAGACGCGCTCGGAGAACGTGGCGTTCCGGTCCGGCTTGCTGCCCGTGCGGATGCGTCGCAGGTCGGCGTGGAAGGAACCAGCCGTCCCGTCGTGGCTTCCCAGGCTGAACCCGACGTGCCCGCCCGCCAGCAGCTTGTGGTTGCACCGCACCTTGCCCTTCACGGTCACGTAGCCCGGCAGGTTCTTGGCCCCGACGGGACGGACGTCCACACGGCAGCGTGCCTGCACGTAGCGGTCCTGCGCCGGTATGTAATAGGTGTCGGTGACGACGAGGTCGTTCTCCCACGCCGCGGCGCTCGCGGGCGCGGTGGTCATCGACGCCCCGACGAGTGAGAACGCGCCGGCAAGGGCTGCGACCCAGTGCCTGAGCCGCGTCTGGTTCTTCTTCTCCTTCATGGCTACCTCCCTGTGCCAGATCGGCTACTACCAGGCCTACTGCGCACGGCGCACGGACGCCACGTGACGGTCGGGCACGGGGCAGAAATCACCCTCGGCGGAACGCGACGTAGGCTCAGGCCCCGTGACTCTCCTCGACGACGCGGTACTGATCCAGCCCGACCTGGTCGCCCTGCGGCGGCGCATCCACCAGCACCCCGAGATCGGCCTGCACCTGCCGCGAACGCAGGCCACGATCCTGGAGGCCCTGGACGGGCTGCCCCTGGAGATCACCACCGGCACGAGCCTCAGCTCCGTGGTCGCCGTCCTGCGCGGGGGCCGCCGGACGGCGGGGCAGGGGCCCACGGTGCTGCTGCGTGGCGACATGGACGCCCTGCCGGTCGCCGAGGACTCGGGCGAGCCGTTCGCCTCGACGAACGGCGCCATGCACGCCTGCGGCCACGACCTGCACGTGGCCGGGCTGGTCGGCGCGGCCCGCCTGCTCAGCGCCCGGAAGCACGAGCTCGCGGGCAACGTGGTGTTCATGTTCCAGCCCGGCGAGGAGGGCCCCGGCGGCGCGCTCCCGATGATCACCGAGGGCGTCCTGGACGCTGCCGGCACCCCCGTGGACGCCGCGTTCGGGATCCACGTCACCGGCCTGTACGACAAGGGGCTGTTCGTCTCCCGGCCCGGGCCCGCCTGGGCCGGCGTCAACATCCTGGACATCACCGTGCACGGCCGGGGCGGCCACGGCTCGTCGCCCTGGATGTCCGTGGACCCCGTGCCGGTCGCCGCCGAGATCGTGCTGGCCCTGCAGTCCTACGTGACCCGGCGCGTCAGCGTGTTCGACCCCGTGGTGATCACCGTGGGCCAGCTCCACGCGGGCACCGCCTCCAACGTCATCCCCGACCGGGCCGAGCTCACGGCCTCCGTGCGCACCCTGTCGGACGCGTCCCTGACCCAGCTCACGGCCGAGCTCCCGCGGCTGGTCCAGGGCATCGCCGCCGCCCACGGCTGCACCGCCGACGTCGTCCTCGAACCGGAGTACCCCGTGACGGTGAACGACGCCGGCATGTGGGACCACGCCCGCACCGTCCTGACCGGCCTGTACGGGCCCGGCCGGGTCGTCGAGCGGCCCGAGCCGATCATGGGCGCGGAGGACTTCTCCTACGTGCTGCAGCGCGTGCCCGGCTGCTTCATCCAGCTCGGCGCCCGGCCCGCCGACGTCCCCGCGGACGCCGCGCCGTCCAACCACTCCGCGAAGGTGCGGTTCGACGACGCCGTGCTCGGCGAGCAGGCGGCCGCGCTCGCGGAGCTGGCCGTGACCACCCTGACGAAGCTGGGGGCGACGCCGCCCGCGTGACCGGACTCCCGCCGGCCGCTCACGCGGGCGACGTCGTGCTCACCGCGCCGGCCCGCCGCTGACCGTCCGGACCGCCACGCCCAGGGCGTGGCGCGTCAGGGTGTCGAGCACGGTGAGTCCGTCGGCCGACAGCACCGACTCCAGGTGCCCCTGCACCGAGGCCACGCCCGGCCCGCGCAGCGCCGTCAGCACGCCGTCCGCGTCGGCGGACGGCTCCAGCGCCAGGTGCGCCACGGGGTTGTTGGCGGCTGCGGCGGAGACCGTGGTCAGGTGCGCGCCGAAGGTGTTGTAGTAGCCGACGGCGGCCGTGGTGCCGAACACGTCGGCGGCCAGCCGCACACCCTGCCGCGGCGCGGGCAGCGCGCGCAGCGGGAAGCCGGCCAGGCCCGCGAGCACCTGGTGGCTCAGGCAGACGGCGAGCAGCGGACGGCCCGCGGCGACGCGCTCCAGGATCCGGTGCGTGAGGGCGGCGATGCGGGGGTCGTCCTGGTCGCGCGGGTCGCCCGGGCCCGGGCCGAACACCACCAGGTCGTCCGCGAGCACGTCCGTGACGGCGTCCCACCGCACCACGCGCGCGTTCATACCCAGGTGGGTGAGCTGGTGGGCGAGCATCGTCGTGAACTGGTCCTCGTGGTCGATCACCAGCACGTCCCGGCCGGCCGGCGGCGAGGGCTCGGGGGCCGCGGCGGGGGCGGCGTCCTGCGGCCGCACCCAGAACTCGGCGAGCTGCCCGTTGCGGACGGCGAGCGCCTCCGCGACGCCGGGCTGCGCGTTCAGGTCGACGACGGCGTCGGGCCCCGCGCCCCGCGGTACCAGGCCGAGCGAGGCGAGCACCCCCGCCGCCTTGGCGCGGGTCTCGGCCACCTCGTGCTCGGGCACGGAGTGCCGCACGAGCGTGGCACCGGCGGGGACGGACACGCGGCCGCCCGCATTCAGGTAGGCCGTGCGGATGAGGATGGGGGCGTCGAGGGAGTACCCCGCGGCCCCGGGTTCGGGCGCGCTCGCGGCCTCCGGCTCGAACAGGGCCAGGAACCCCGAGTAGTACCCGCGCGGTCGCGTCTCGTGCCGGGCGATGACGGTGCAGGCGTTCTCCATGGGCGACCCCGTCACGGTCGGCGCGAACATCGTCAGCCGCAGCGCGTCGCGCGGGTCCACGGTGGTGCGGCCCTCCAGCAGGTACTCGGTGTGGCTGAGCCGGGCCATCTGCTTGAGGTACGGGCCCACGATGCGGCCGCCGTCCGGGCAGAGCGCGCTCATCATCTTCATCTCCTCGTCGACCACCATGAAGAGCTCCTCGTTCTCCTTGGTGTCGGCCAGGAAGTCCAGCACGCCCTCGCGCGTGGGGCCCGACGCCGGGTGCCGGTAGGTGCCGCTGATCGGGTTCATCCGGGCCACGCCGTCGTCCAGGGTCAGGTGCCGTTCCGGGGTGGCGCCCGCCAGGGACACGGCCTCCGCGGCCGGGCCGACGGCGGGCGCGCCCGCGGGTGCCGGGGCGTGGATCGCGAACGTCCAGTACGAGCCGACCTCGTGCGTCAGCAGCGCCCGGAACCACGACGCCAGGGTGGGCACAGGGGCGGCGTCGGTGCGGGCCTCGAAGCTCCGCATCACCACGAAGTTGGCACCCGCGCCCTGCCCGATCTCGTCGTCGATCACGCGCCGCACGATGCCCGCGTACTCGTCGTCGGGGATGTCGAAGCCGAGCGGCTCGGTAGCCACGGGCTCGGGCGGCAGCGCGGCGACGGCGTCGGACAGGGCGACGCGCTCGGACGCGCGCACGACCAGGCAGCGCAGCGGGACGCCGTCGTCCTGCACGGTGAAGCCGCGCTCGCGGGCCTGGCGGTAGGGGACGACGGCGAGCACCGGCGCGCCGTCGAGCGGGATGTCGCGCAGGAGGTCGGCGTCGACGACGTCGCCGGTCAGCACCTCGACCTCGGTGCCGCCGTGGCGGCGCAGGAGCGCGAAGGGGAGCGAGCCGTCGGAGGCCAGGACCCGGTCCAGGAGCGGGTGCCGGCCGGTCGAGCCAGGGTGGAGGGACATGTGGAGCCTCTCGGTTCGGGGTGCTCGCCCGGGACCGGGAGTCTCGTGGGGAAACACGAAACGACCGCCTCGGGCGAGGCGGTCGTGGACGTGTGAGTGGATGCGTCGCGAGCCCGCCTAGTCGGCGGGCCACCAGTCCAGGCAGATGCGGGGCGACGTCATGGCCGGAACGTTAGCCGGGTCGGGGCGAGGTGTCCACAGGGACGTGCCGCCAGGTCATGGACAGTAGGGTCCGGTTGTGCATGATCACCTGCTGATGGACGCGGTCACCTACCTCGCCGGCGGGCGACGCATCCTGGACGGTGTCTCCCTGCGGGTCGGCCCCGGCCGGCGCACGGGGATCATCGGGGAGAACGGGACCGGCAAGTCCACCGCGCTGAAGCTGCTGGCGGGGGTGATCGACCCGCACTCCGGGCGGGTGGAGCGGCCGGCCGACGTCGGGTACCTGGCACAGGAGCTGCCCTTCGCGCCGGAGGCGACCCTCGGCGAGGTGGTCGCGGACGCGCTGCGCCAGGTGCGCGAGGCGGTCGCGCTCCTCGACGCCGCCGCCGAGCACCTGGCCGGTGTCCCGGCCGACGAGGCCGGCTACGCGGCCGCGTCCGAGGCCTACGCCGAGCGGCTCGCCGAGGCACAGCGGATCGATGCCTGGGCGGCGGATCGCCGCGCGGCGCGGGTGCTGCGCGCGCTCACGCTCGACGCGATCCCCGCCGACCGGCCGCTGCGCGCGCTCTCCGGGGGCCAGCGCGGCCGGCTGGCGCTCGCCGCGCTGCTCCTGCGGCAGCCCGCCGCGCTCGTGCTCGACGAGCCGACCAACCACCTCGACGAGGCCGCCGTCTCGTTCCTCGAGGAGCAGCTGCGCGTGTTCCCGGGCGTCCTCGTGCTGGCGAGCCACGACCGCGCCCTGCTCGACGCCGTGTGCACGGACCTGATCGATCTCGACCCGTCCGCGTCGGGTCCGGTCGTGTTCGGCGGCGGGTACTCGGCGTACGTCGAGCACAAGCGGGCGGCCCGGCAACGCTGGGAGCAGCGCCACCGCGAGGAGCAGGAGGAGATCTACCGGCTGGCCCGCGTCGTCGTCGACACCGATCCCGCCCTCGCGTCGGACCGGGTCCGCCGCGACTCGGAGAAGATGGGTTACGGGCACCGGGCGGGCCGGGTGCAGAACCAGGTCGCGCGGCGGGTGCGGGACGCGCGGCGGCGGCTCGAGGACGCCGTGCTCCGCCAGGTCGCGGCCCCGCCGCCGCCCCTGCGCCTGACCGCGTCGGACGTGTCCCTGTCGGCGTCCGACGGGCCGCTCGTCGAGCTGTCCGACATCGAGGTGCCGGGTCGGCTCCGCGTCCCGCGACTCGTCGTGGAGGCGGGGGAGAAGCTGCTGGTCATCGGTCCCAACGGCGCCGGGAAGTCCACCCTGCTCGGCGTCATCGCCGGCGAGGTGGAGTTCGCCGGACGCCTCCGCCGGGGCCCGGACGTGGCGATCTCGTACCTCCCGCAGGACACGGTGTTCGAGCGCCCCGACCGGTCGGCCGAGCAGACCTACCTCGACGTGATCGGGGACGACGCCGCCGAGCGGCTGCCGCTGGCGGCGCTCGGGCTGCTGACGCCCCGCGAGACCGGCGCGCCCGTCGGGGAGCTGTCCGTCGGGCAGCGCCGCCGGCTGGCGCTCGCGCTCACCTTCGCCCGGCCGCCGCACCTGCTGCTCCTGGACGAGCCCGCCAACCACCTGTCCCCGACGCTCGTCGACGAGCTGGAGGACGCGTTCGCGCAGGCACCCGGTGCGATCGTCGTCGCGGGTCACGACCGGCTGATGCGATCGAGGTGGCCCGGGCGCGTGTTCTCGCTGGACGGTGCGACCGTCGGATCGTCCAGGCCCGGCCGCAGAACTCCCCATTCCGGAGGACGGCGGCCGGCCCTACGGTCGGCACCATGATCACCGTCGATCGGCACCGGACCACCGCCACCGCGGGGCCCCGGCCGCACCGCAGGAACACACCGGCACGTACCCTCCTCGCGCTCGGGGGCGCGGCGACGCTGCTCGCCCTCTCGGCGTGCGGCGCGGGAGGGGCGGGGGACGGCGACGCCGCCACCGGCACCATCCAGTGGTGGACCTGGGACGACAAGCAGGCCGTGTCCTGGGGCAAGTGCGTCGAGCCGTTCGAGCAGGCCAACCCCGGCATCGAGGTCAAGGTCCAGCAGTACGCCTGGGACGACTACTGGACCAAGCTCACCGCGGGCTTCGTGGCGGGCAACGCCCCCGACACGTTCATGAACCACACCTCCAACTACCCCGAGTTCGTGGACCAGGGCCAGCTCCTCCCGCTGGACGACCTGATCGAGGAGTCGGGGTACGACGTCGGGCAGCTCGGCGTCGGCGTCGACACCTGGACGTACGGCGACGGCGCCACCTACGGCCTGCCGAAGGACTGGGCGACCGTCGGGTTCTTCTACGACAAGGCGAAGCTCGCCGACGCCGGCCTCACCGAGGACGACGTGCAGAACATGACCTGGAACCCCGACGACGGCGGCACCTTCGAGAAGGTCGTCGCCCGCCTCACGGTCGACGAGAACGGGGTGCGCGGCGACGAGCCGGGCTTCGACAAGGACGACGTGGCGACGTACGGGATCAACAGCCTCGGGTCCAACGGGATCAACGGGCAGGACACCTGGGCCAACTTCGCCTCGACCACCGGTTGGGAGCTGGGCGACAAGGACAGCTTCCCCACCACGTTCCGGTACGAGGACGAGCGGTTCGTGAAGACCGCGAAGTACCTGCGCGGCCTGGGGGAGCGCGGGCTGTCGCCGGTCGAGGGGCAGTTCACACTCGGCCCGGCCGAGCAGCTCGGCACGGGCAGCGTCGCGATGGTCTCGGGCGGGTCCTGGTACGCGACGACGTTCTTCGCGCTCGACGGCGTCGACGTCGGGATCGCGCCCTCGGTGCAGGGCGAGGACGGGCAGCGCGCGGGGCTCTCCAACTCGAACGCGGACTCCGTCTGGGCGGGCAGCAAGCACCCGGAGGCGGCGTTCAAGTGGGTCGCCTACATGAACTCGCCCGAGTGCCAGGACGTCGCGGGTGCCGACGGCACGTTCTTCCCGTCGATCGACTCGTCGATGGAGAAGACCCAGGCCGCCCTGCTCGACCAGGGGATCGACGTGACGCCCTACACGCAGCAGTTCGTGGACGGGACGCTGTTCGAGACGCCGGTGTTCGCCGGCGGCCAGAAGATGGGCTCGGCGATCAGCCCGCTGATGGAGGGGTACTTCACCGGGCAGCGCGAGGACGAGGTCTTCGCGGAGATGGACGAGCTGAGCCGGGAGATCCTCGCGGAGTAGGTCCTGCGCGGGGAACGAGACCGGCCCGGACCACCGCGAGGTGGTCCGGGCCGGCGTCCGTCTCGGGCGGGCTCAGCCCCGGACCGTCAGCTCGACCGTCGTCCAGTCGCGGGTGCCCTCGCTGTCGGTCGCGATCAGCCGTGCCGTGTACCGGCCCGGGTTCTCGTAGACGTGCGTGACGCTCTGCCCGTCCGCGGTGGTCCCGTCGCCCAGGTCCCACCGGTAGGAGACGATCTCGCGCCCCTCCGGCGCCACGGCGGACCCGGACAGGTCCACCGAGAGGGCCGCCCGCCCACCCTGCCGGCTGGCCTCGGCCGTCACGACCGGGGCGGTGTCGTCGGCGACGCCGCGCCCGTGGAAGACGAGCCAGTCGAGACCGAGGTTCGCGCCGTCGGCCGGCTCGCGCCTGCTCTTCGCGACGAGGTAGAGCGTGGTGGCGCCCTGCTGGTCCGGGAGGTCGATCGTGGGCGAGACGAGCTGCCCCGCGCCGGTGGCCCGGGCGACCGTGACCTGGCCGAGCTTGCGCCCGGTCGGGCTGCCGGCGCGCACCTCGACGGTCGCCTCGGCGGCGCCGCGGACGGCGCCCACCGTCAGGGCGTCTATGCCGCGCAGGTCGACGGGGCCGAACGCGATCCAGTCGCCGTGGTCGACGTCGGTCACGAGCCGCCCGCCGCGGGCGTCGGCGCCGTCCGCCACCGTGACGCCGGAGCTGTCGACGGAGAACTCGGCCTCCTTGTCGCGCACCTGCAGCCGGGCCGTGTCCTGGCCGGCCAGGGCCGGGACGCCGTCGGCGCCCAGGTCCTCGTAGCCCGCCCCGAGCACCGGGTAGACGTTCTGCCCGACGCCGTGATCCGCGGGGTCGAGGAACACCGACCCGGAGCACCCGGTGTAGTTGTCCAGGGGGTGCGCGTGGGAGTCGTGGCCGAGCTGGGTGTTCACCGTGACCTGTTCGCAGTCGATGGTGCCCGCCTCGGTCGAGCCGTCCTCGACGTCGGCCACGTCGACGGAGTAGTCGACGGTGTCGCCCAGCTCGGCGAACCCGCCGTGGTACGGCGCGCCGAAGGCGACGTCCGGCCGGGTGTTGCCCACCGTGATCTTCTGCACGGAGACGCCGGTGAAGCCCTCGCTGTCCGTGACCGTCAGGCGGGCGCTGAACTGGCCGCGCTCGGTGTAGGTGTGGGCCGGGTCGGCCTCGGTGGAGTCGACCACGCCGTCGTTCTCGAAGTCCCACGCGTAGGTGATCTCCAGCCCGTCGGGGCTCTCGCTGGTGGCGCCGTCGAAGGCGACGGTCAGCGGTTCGTGCCCGGAGTCGACGTCGGCCGTGAACCGGGAGAGGGGCCGTCGGCCGTCGGCCGCGTAGTCGACGCGATAGATGCCGGCGTCGGTGTTGCTGCTCCCGCGGCCCGCGCCCGACCCGCGGCCGAAGTCGATGATGTAGAGCGAGCCGTCCGGGCCGAACTCGGCCTCGAACGGGGCGACGAACGTCTCGCCCTCCAGGAACGGGTCGATCGAGGCGAGCTCGCCGGTGGCCTCGTCGAGCGACAGCACCTTGTAGTAGTTGCGGGCGTACTCGGAGACGAACCAGTGCCCGTCGAACTCTGCAGGGAACTTCGTCTTGACGTCGAGGTCCGGGTCGTAGCGGTACACCGGGCCGCCCATGGGGGCCGCCCCGCCGGAGCCGAGCTCGGGGAACTCCTCGGACGGCCCGTAGCCGTACCAGACGAGCGGCAGCTGCGACGGCGGGAGCTCGCGCAGGCCCGTGTTGTTGGGGGAGTCGTTGACCGGGTTCGCGCAGTCGAACGCCTCGCCCGAGACGCCGGTGGCGAAGTCGTAGTCGATGTACGCCTGGTTGTCGGCGTGGCAGTACGGCCAGCCGTGGTTGCCCGGCTCGGTCATCCGGATGAACTCGACCTGGCCGTCGGGGCCGCGCAGCGGGTCGGCCACCCGGGCGTCGGGCCCGTAGTCACCGATGAGCACCGCGCCGGTGCCGGGGTCGACCGTGATGCGGAACGGGTTGCGGAAGCCCATCCCGTAGATCTCCGGGCGGGTGCCCTCGGTGCCCGGCGCGAACAGGTTGCCGTCCGGGACCGAGTAGGTTCCGTCGTCCTGCGGGGTGATGCGCAGCACCTTGCCGCGCAGGTCGTTCGTGTTGGCGGACGTGCCCTGCGCGTCCCAGCCGCGGCGGCCCGGCCGCTCGTCGATCGGGGTGTAGCCCGCCTGGTCGAACGGGTCGGAGTTGTCACCCGTGGCGACGAACAGGTCGCCGTCCGGCCCCATGGCGAGCGAGCCGGCCATGTGCGAGTTGGCACGGCCTTCACCACGCCAGATGGTGTAGTCGAGCAGCCGCTCCTCCGACGCCGGGTCGATCACGTCGTCCGGCCCCATCGTGAACCGCGAGAGGTTCATCTTCGCGACGTCGGGGTCGCTCCAGAGCAGGTACAGCCACCCGTTCTCGGTGAAGTCGGGGTCCAGGGTCAGGCCCAGCAGGCCGTCGGACTGCGTGAGCAGGTCGAGCGAGTAGTCCAGGTCCAGGGCCGTGGTCTGGCGCAGGGTCTCCTGGTCCAGCACCACCACCTGGCCGGTGCGCTGGATGTAGACGACGCGGCCGTCGTCGGCCACGTCGAGCTCGAACGGGTCGGCGAGGCCCTCCGTGACGAGCGGGACCTTGTCGAACGCGGTGGCCTCGGCGTGGTCGGAGCCGGCGTGCTCCGAGCCGGGCGGGACGTCGTGGGCGGTGGCGGCGGTGGTCGCGGGGACCAGGGCACCGAGCGCGACGACCAGACCGGTCGTCGCGGCCAGTGCCCGGCGGTGAGCCCGGCGGTGCGGTGCGGACATCAACACTCCCTCGTGCTGGGTCGGATGGTGCGGGCTGGGGCTCAGTAGCGGAGCCCGGCGAGGTAGCCGAGGCTCGTGCACGCGGACGTCACGCCGTCGGGCGACGGCTGGTCGTTCTCGGTGAAGCCGTACCGGACCCCGGCGAGCGGCGCGGCCGCGAAGATCTCGGCGAAGTCGATGGTGCCCGAGCCGACGTCGGCGAAAGAGCCGTCCTCGGCGATGTCCTTGAGGTGCAGCAGCTCGAACCGGCCCGGGTAGCGCGCGAACAGGTCCGTGGCGGCGGTGTCCGTGCTGGCGGCCCAGTACACGTCGAGCTCCATCGTGACGAACGCCGGGTCGGTCTCCCGGACCAGCACGTCGTAGCCCGTGACCCCGTCCTCCGCGGTCTCGAACTCGAACCCGTGGTTGTGGTACGCGACTCGGATGCCCTCGGCGCCCAGCCGCTCGCCCGCCTCGTTGAGGATCGCGGCCGTCCGGGAGTAGTCCGCGAGCGTCCACGAGCCGGAGCCCGAGACGCGCACGTACGTCGCGCCGATCCCGTGCGCCTCGGCGACCACCAGGTCGACGTCGTTCTGCAGGTTCGACAGGCTCACGCCGAGCGACGGCACCTCCAGACCCGCCGCGTCCGTGAGCGGCGCCAGCCCCGCGGCCGAGTAGCCGTAGAAGTTGCCGGCGCTGCCCGACGGCTCGATGTTCCGGAAGCCGCACTCCGCGAGCGCGCCCAGCGTCCCCGCGGCGTCCGTGGGCATGGTCGCGCGGACCGTGTACCCCACCAGGCCGATCGCGGACAGGTCGACCGACCGGCTCCCCGTGACCGGGTGCGGCCTGCCCACCTCCGAGACGGCGGCGGCGCGGACGACGTCCCGGCGCTCGCGGGCGGTGAGGACCCGTTCGCGGACGAGGCCCTTGGTCACGGACGAGACCGTGCGGACGAATGCGCCGTGCGTCGCGAACGGCGCGTCGGCCATGATCTCGTCCATGACGGTGCAGCCGGTTCGGGTGTCCCGGTTGGGTACGCCCGAGTCGGCGTCGGCACCGAACCAGACGGTGGCCTGGCTGGTGTAGCCGTAGGCGCAGGTGCTGGCTCCGGCCGGGCCGGTCCCGGCCGTCGCGGACGGGGCCAGGGCCGGCAGGGCCAGGGCGGCGACCACGGCGGCGGCGAGCCACGGCCTGGCGGTGCGGGTGCGGGTCGTGTTGCGGGCAGTGCGTTCCATCAGATGAACCTCTCCTTCGAGGGACAGCTCTGCGGGGGACCAGATCAGCGGACGGTCAGGTGGACCGTCGTCGTGCTCCGCCGGTAGACGGTGTCGCCGAGGTACTGCACGGACACCGGGTGCACGCCGGGCTCCAGGCCCGAGGTGGGGAGCCGGAGCCGGGCGGGGCCGCGGCCGAGCGTGGTCCTGACCGTCGTGTCGCCGACGGTGACCCGGACGGTCCCCGTCGGCGCCGGGCGGCCCTTCCTGCCCGACACCTCCACCACGGACACCACCTCGCTGCCCGCCGTGACCCTCGGCGGCGTGAGCCGCGCCGAGACACCCGACGCCAGGCCCTGCCTGGTCGTCTCCTGCTCGGCCAGGCGTTCGATCCAGACGTTGCGGAACCGCGGGTTCAGGCCGGCGTCGCCGTGGTCCTGGAGCTTGATGTGGCCGGGCGTCGGCCCTTCGGCCTTGCCGTTGCCGGTCTTGCCGTCGATCGCCACGTCGTCGTGCACGAGCTGGCCGTTCCACCAGAGCGAGAGGCGCGCGTCCTCGGTCTTGGTCCCGGCGGCGTCGAACCGGGCGGCGCGGAAGACGATGTCGTACGTCTGCCACGTGCCCATCGCGGTCGCGGCGTTCACGTCCGGGGCCTTCTTCAGGTAGATCGAGCCGGCGTCGTTCGTGGCCGGCGGGTCGATGCCGAAGGACTCCAGGACCTGGACCTCGTAGCGTTCCTGGATGTAGACGCCGCTGTTGCCGCGGGCCTGGCCCGTGACGTCGTCGGCGTGCTGGGGCTGGAACCACTCGGCGTGCATCCGGAAGTCGCCGAACTTCTCCTTGGTCCGGATGTCGCCGCCGAAGGACTCCACCGAGCCGTCCGCGACGGGCCAGGTCGCGGGGCCGCCACTCGCGTTCTCGAAGGCGTCGAGGTCGCCGCCGTCGAACAGGGTGATGCGCTCGGTGGGGGTGACGGTGAGGCTGTCGAGGTTCACGTGCCCCACGTCGTCGGCGTCGTACGCGTAGGCGATGGTGTTCGCGCCCTTCCGGAGCTGGATCGTCTCGGTCTGCGTCTGCCAGGTGGACCAGCTCACGGTGCTGTCGAGCCAGACCTGCTTCTGCTTGACGCCGTTGACGTACAGGCTCATCGACCGCGGCAGGGGGCTGGGGTCCGAGTTCTGGCCGTTCGCGTAGCGCAGGGCCAGGTCGTGCGGGCCCGCCTCGTCGGTCTCGACGGCGAACGTGGTGCGCGCGCCGGGCTCCCAGTTGCGGTCCACGAACCCGGCGCCCGAGTACCCGGCGTGGTTCGTGTTCCAGCCGGCGCCGCCGGAGATGTCGGCGGCCTCGGCCTCGTAGACGGGCGGCGGGGTGGTGCCGTCCGGCAGGCGGTTCATCGTGTACCAGGCCTCGGTGCTCCACAGCTCCTCGCCGCCCTCGGCCGCGAAGGGCCGCGGCGAGTGCACGTTGACGACCCGGCCGGCCTGGAGCCCCTCGATCATCAGGGTCACCGTCCGGCGGTCGGCGGACAGCGTGGCCGAGGTGACCTCCAGGTCCTCCTCGTCGACCTTGGGGCCGCCGTACTGCGGCGTGGAGACGTAGCGCCACTGCGCCGCCTCGTACTTGCCGGCCAGGTCCTCGGCGGTCTCGGCCGAGAGCGGCTGCGTGTACTCGATCTCGAAGCCGCCCTCGATCGCGCGCATCTCGAGCATGTCGAACGCCCGGCTCTCGTCGAAGGTGAGCTTCTGCAGGCCGTAGCCGAGCTTGCCCGCCTGGCCCCAGTTGCCCGACCAGCCGATGCCACCCACGTAGATCGAGCCGTCCGGGCCGACGCTGGTCCTGCTGACGCCGGACTCCAGCCCCTGCGTCATGCGGAACACGGCGCCCTGCTCCTGGCCGGCGACGTCCTCCAGGTAGACGCGCTGCAGGCCGCCGTAGGTCACGTCGCCGATCGCCATCTGGCCCTCGAACACGCCCTCGGTCAGGATCACGGGGTTGCTCGGGGAGTTCGAGATCTCGCCGTGCGGCATCCACACCACTGGCTCGGTCACCGGCTGGTCGTCGTACGGGCCGTCCGGGTTCGTGTAGTGGTTGTAGAACGCCCCCTCCTGCACGCGCACCAGCTTCGACGTCGGCACGTGCATGCCCTGGTTGTCGGTGACGTACATGCCGCCGTCGGCCCCGAAGCCGAGGCCGTTGGGGGTGCGCAGGCCGCCCGCGAGGTACTCGACCTCGCCGGTGTCCTCGTCGATCTTCAGCACGGAGCCGCGGTTCTCGACGAGCTGCGGGTCGCGGGTCGCGCCGCCGGGCACCATCGCGATGCCTGTGGAGACGTAGAAGTAGCCGTCCTCGTACAGCAGGCCGAACGCGAACTCGTGGTAGTTGCCGCCGAACGGCCAGGTCGCGACCTCGCGGTACTCGTCGGTGACCTCGTCGCCGTCGGTGTCCACGAGCTCCGTCAGGCCGTGCTTCTCGGAGACGTAGATGCGGCCGTCCACGACCTTCAGGCCCATCGGCTCCTGGAGCTCCTCGGCGATCTTCGTGTACGTCACCTCGTCCGCGCCGCCGTCGCCCGTCACGTTCTCGACCAGGTACACCTCGCCGAGCACCGTCTCGCGGTCGCCGCCCCACGTGGCGATGGCCATGCGCCCGTCGGGCAGCCAGTCCATGCCCGTGACCTGCGGCTCGAAGCCGTCCGGGCGCAGGTTCGTCAGCGTGTAGTCGGGATGCACCTCGGTCAGCGGCAGGCCGTCGCCCGGCGCCTCGTCGACCCCCTCGCAGACCTTGCGGCCCGGCGAGGTGACACGCGTGACCTCGGCGTCGGTGCTGAGCGCCGTGTTCGGCACCAGCACGAACCCGGAGGCGCCCGGCGGGCGCCACTCCAGCTTGAGGCGCTGGTCGAAGTCGCCGTCGAAGTGGTCGATGCGCAGGGCGTGGTAGCCGGCCTCCAGGGCGGCGGACCCGTCCTTCGGCGTCGCCCCGTGCTTGCCGGGGTGGTCCACCACCAGCGTCTCGTCGAGGAGCAGCCGTGCGCCGTCGTCGCTGGTGACCCGGAAGTCGTACGTGCCGGCGGCGGGGACGTCCAGGTAGCCGCTCACCTCGGTGACGAACCGGTCGGCGAGGCCGAAGTCGGCCGCCGTGGTCCAGTCGATCGTCGGCATCAGCTTGTCGATGTTCGGCGTCTGACCCGGCTTGAGCGTGCAGTAGTCGTCCAGCGGGACCTGGACGTCGAACACCCGCAGGGTGACGCCGGGCTCCTGGGGTCGGGTGGGGTCGGTGGCCGCCTGGGTCAGGGCCGGCGCCGCTGGCTGCCCGGCCGGCTGGGCGGCCGCCGGGAGCACCGTGAACGGGAGCACGAGCACGCCGAGCATCGCGGCGAGCGTGCGGTGGGTCGATCTACGTTCCATGGGCCTTGCCTCTCCATCGAGGACCTTGCCTGGCTGGGACCGTGCCTACGCCACGTCACTATGCGGTGAGCGCTCACCCCGGACAACGAGTTGCCACTTGTTGCCCCTGCCCCGAGGTCAGGCGCGGCGGGCCGTCGAGCCGCGTTCGACGAGCTTGGCCGGGAGCAGAGCCGGGGCCGACAACCCGGCGGACGCCGTGGCCGACAGGCCGGACGACGGCGCGCGGAGCTGGTTCAGCAGGCGCTGGACGGCGAACGTCCCGAAGTGGCGCAGGGGGGAGGCGACCGTGGTCAGCGGCGGGGTGCAGAAGTCGGACCCGAAGATGTTGTCGAACCCGACGACGCTCAGGTCGCGGGGGATCTCGACCCCGAGCCGGGTCAGGCCGCGCATCGTGCCGATCGCGACGAGGTCGTTGTACGCGACGGTCGCGGTCGCGGAGTGGGTGGTCAGCGCCTGCGCGGCCGAGAGCCCGCCGGCGAGCGTCGGCGCGAACGGTCCGAGGCGCCACGCCCGCAGGCCGAGCTCCTGGGTCGCCTCGCGGAAGGCGCGCCAGCGCATGCCGTCGGCCCAGGACGCCTCGGGGCCGGCCAGGTACGTCAGCCGGGCGTGCCCGAGGCCCGCCAGGTGCTCGACGGCGCGCCGCATCCCCTGGGCGTTGTCGGTCACGACGCTCGGGACGTCCGTGACGACGCGGTTCATGACGACGGTCGGCCGCTGCTTGGCGACGGCCCGGATCGCGGCGTCCGAGAGCCGTGACGTGGCGAGCACGACCCCCTCGACCAGGGGCAGCGTCCGCTCCAGGGCGCGGCGCTCCGCCCCGCTCGACTCGTGCGCGTCCACCACCAGCAGCGTGTACCCGGAGTCGATGGCGGTCTTCTCGGCGCTGCGGATGATCTCGAAGAAGAACGGGTTGGTCAGGTCGGCCACGACGATCGCGAGCAGCGCCGTCCTGCCCTCCGGCAGGCCGCGCCCGATGGGGCTGGTCCGGTAACCGAGCTCGTGCGCCACGCGCCGGATGCGGTCCGCCGTATCCGCGTTGACGCGGCCCGGCCGGGAGAACGCCCGCGAGACGGTCGAGGGCGCGACGCCGGCGGCCCTGGCGACGTCGTAGATGGTCGGTCTGTTCCGAGAGCTCCCTGTTTCGCCAGTTTCGCCCATGCGCGGGGAGCGTACGGCGAGCAGACGGCGACGGCAACCATTTGCCGTCGACGGCCCGGGCGCGGCACGTCCTTGCCTGCCCGGCAAGAGGTGGCAACACCTTGACCGGCCCGGGTGCGGCACCCTCGAATGACGGCATGACCCTGCCTACCGGCCCGCTCGACGTGCCGCCCGAAGCGCTCGCCGGCCCCGTGGCGGACGAGGCGGTGGTGCACGAGGCGGTGGGGGACGAGGCGGTCCAGGTCGAGGCCGCCGAGAGCGAGCTCCGGCGGCTCGGCCTGGAGGAGATCCGCGTGCGGCACCACGGCGACCTGGCGCGGCTCGAGGCGCCGCACGCCGACCTCGCGAGCCTGGCGGCGGAGCCCCTGCGCGGGGAGGTCCTGCGGGCCGTGCGGTCCGCGGGCTTCCGGTCGGTGGCCGTTGACCTGGAGGCCGTCACGGAGGTCGGCGCAGGGGGCACGGGCGTCGTCCCCGTCCCGGGCGACGGCTGACCGGCGGCCGGCCCGAGCCCGGTGGCAACCGCCGGCCGCCGGAGCCGCCCGGCGGCGGGGCAACAAGTGGCAACTCGTTGTCCGGCCCGGGCGCGGCTCATAGTGTCCCCCGTGAAATGCGGCTCCACAGGCCGGAGCCGCTGACCTGCTCTACCGACCGGCACCACCCGGACGACGACGTCCGGCGTGCCCCGACCCGCTGCCCCACGGGTGTCGACGTCGACCCCGTGCGACGAAACGGAAAGAGCGAACTATGGAGGATCACGCCATGGTGACCACCCAGGACGCCCGCCCCACGACCCCGTCCTCGCGCGGGCCCAGGTCCCGGCCGACGCCGCCGCCTGCCGGCGGGACGCCGCTCGGGACCCGGGCGCTCAGCCTGCTCGCGGAGTCGTGGCGGCCGGTCGCGGTGCTGCTTGCGCTCTTCGCGCTCTGGTGGTTCGTGGCCTGGCGCGAGCTGGTCCCGGCCTACCTGGTGCCCTCGCCCGGCGCCGTCGCGGAGACCATGGTCGCCGAGTGGGCGATGCTGCTGGAGCACACGTGGGTGACCACGCTGGAGACGATCGTCGGGTTCGTGCTCGCGGCCGTGATCGGCGTGGCGGCGGCCGTGCTCCTGGTCTACTCGAAGACCGCGGAGAAGTCGCTCTACCCGCTCATCCTCTTCGCCCAGGTCATCCCCAAGATCGCCATCGCCCCGATCCTCGTGGTCTGGTTCGGGTTCGGGATGACGCCGAAGATCGTCCTGGCCGTGCTCATCGCCTTCTTCCCCGTCGTCGTCTCGGCCGTGGCCGGCCTGCGGTCGGTCGACCCGGAGCTGCTGGAGATGTCCGCGACGATGGGCGCGTCCCGGTGGAAGACCTTCCGCAAGATCCGCTTTCCCGGCGCCCTCCCGCAGCTCATGTCCGGCCTCAAGGTCGCGGTCACGCTGGCGGTCGTGGGCGCCGTCGTCGGCGAGTTCGTGGGCGCCGACCGTGGTCTCGGGTACGTGCTGCTGCTCGCCAGCGGCAACCTCGACGCGCCGCTGCTGTTCGCCGACCTGATCCTCATGTCCCTCATCGGCGTGGTCCTCTTCGTGCTGGTCGAGGTGCTCGAACGCCTCCTCATCCCGTGGCACGCCTCGCGGCGCGGCAACCTCGCGCTCGCGACCGTCTGATCCCCGACCGCACTCTTCCGCGTTCCCGCCGTCCCGTGACGGCACGACCAGAAAGGCTCTCCCATGCGTGGTGGCAACAAGCGTGACGGCAGGACCCGTGGCCGCAAGACCGTGCTGTCGCTGGCCGTGGGCGGCGTGGCCCTGGCGACGGTCGCGGCCTGCGGGCAGACCGCGGGCGGCGGGCCGGGCGAGCAGAACGCCGAGGGCCTGAGCGAGGTCACGGTGACGCTCAACTGGGTGCCGTACGGCGAGCACGCGCCGTTCTACTACGGCGTGGCGGAGGGGATCTTCGAGGACGAGGGGATCGAGCTGACGATCCAGCCGGGCAACGGGTCCGGCAACACGGTGCAGCAGGTCGCGCAGCGCAACACCGACTTCGGGTGGGCGGACACCCCGCCGCTGGCGAACGGGATCAGCTCCGGCATGCCGGTACGCAGCGTCGGCGTCTTCCTGCAGACCGGCCCCAGCTCCGTCGAGTTCTTCGACGACCAGGGCATCACCGAGCCCGCGGACCTCGTGGGCAAGACGGTCGGCGGTACGCCCGGCGACGCCATGTACGGCACCTTCCCGGCGTGGCTGGAGATCAACGGCGTGAACCCGGACGACGTCACGGTGGTCAACGTCGACGCCGCGGGCAAGATCGCCGCGCTGATCGAGGGCAAGGTCGACGCCATCCAGGGCTTCTACCACGACCAGGCGCCGACCATCGAGAACCAGACCGGCAAGGAGGTCTCCGCCCTGCCGTTCTCGGAGTTCGGCATGAACATGCTCGGCACCGGCCTCCTCGCGAACGAGGCGACGATCGAGAGCGACCCCGAGCTGGTCCAGGCGATGGTGCGGGCGACGTCGAAGTCGTTCCTCGCGGCGTCCGAGGACCCGGACGCCGCCGTCGCCGCGATGGCCGCCGACGCCGAGCAGGCGCCGGACGAGGAGGTGCTGGCGGCGCAGCTCGAGGCGACGATCGGCCTGCTCAACCTGGAGGAGGCCCCGGCGCCCGGCGTGAACACCGAGGAGCAGTGGACGGACACGCTCACGTTCCTCACCGAGAACACCGAGTTCGAGGGCGAGCCGACGCCGGACGCGTACTGGGACCCGTCCTTCGGGGAGGGCATGTGACCGCGACGACCGGGCCCGCGACCCAGCAGAGCGCGACCGCGCGGCCCGCCGACGTCGAGCCGATCATCCAGGTCGCGCACCTCACGCGCCGCTTCACGTCCAAGCGGTCGGAGACCGTCGCGCTCGACGACGTGTCGCTCGCCGTGCGGCCCGGGGAGTTCGTCACGATCGCGGGGCCGTCGGGCTGCGGCAAGTCGACGCTGCTCAAGATCATCGCGGGGCTCACCCTGGCGACCGAGGGCGACGTGCGCCTGTACGGGCAGCCGGTCACCGGGCCGCAGCGCGAGATCGGCTTCGCCTTCCAGCGCTCGGCCCTGCTGGAGTGGCGGGGCGTGCGCAGGAACATCCTGCTCCAGGCCGAGATGCGGGGCATGGACCGGCGTCGGGCGGAGGAACGCGCGGACCACCTCATCGAGCTCACCGGCCTGACCGGGTTCGAGCGGGCCTTGCCGCACGAGCTGTCCGGCGGCATGCAGCAGCGCGTCGCGCTGTGTCGCGCCCTGCTGCACGAACCCCGGGTGCTGCTCATGGACGAGCCGTTCGGCGCGCTCGACGCGCTGACGCGCGAGCAGATGAACATCGAGATGAACCGGATCTGGCGCGAGACCGGCACCACCGTGGTGCTGGTGACCCACTCCGTGCCGGAGGCCGTGTACCTGGGCAGCCGGATCGTCGTCATGAGCCCGCGGCCGGGCCGGATCGTGGAGACCCTCGAACCCGGGCTGCCGGAGCGCCGCGAGTACGGGCCGACGCTCGCCGACCCGCGGTTCACCGCGGCGGCCGAGCGCCTGCGCGAGCTGCTCGGCGCGAGCCATGCGACCGAGTGACGACGCCGCACCTCCGCCCGCCGTGTCAGGCGTACGGGTCACCATGGTGACCCGTACGCCTGACACGGCGGGGAGTGCTCCCCTCGGGGTAGGCATCGTCGGACTGGGCGGCATCGGCGCGATGCACGCCCGGGCGCTCGGTGAGCTGGGTGGCCGGGTGCGTCTGGTCGCGTACAGCGGCCGGGTGCGCCCGCCGGGGTCCGCGGACGTGGGCCTCCCGTCGGCGCTGCGTCTCGAACCTGCCGACGTGATCGCCCACCCCGACGTCGACGTCGTGGCGATCTGCACGCCGAGCGGCACGCACGCGGCGCTCGCGCTGGCGGCGCTGGAGGCCGGGCGGCACGTCGTCGTCGAGAAGCCGCTCGCGCTCGACGCCGGAGACGCGGTGCGGATCGCCCGCGCCGCGCGCGAGCGCGGGCTGACGGTCTCGATGATCTCCCAGCGCCGCCTGGAGGCCGAGCACCTTGCGCTCAAGCAGGTGCTCGACGACGGCGCGCTGGGCGAGCTGCGGCTCGCGACGACGCACGTGCACTGGCACCGCGACGACGCCTACTACCGCGCGGCGGGCTGGCGGTCCACGACGGCGCAGGGCGGCGGGTCGCTGATGAACCAGGGCGTGCACAACGTCGACCTGCTGCGCTGGCTGTGCGGCCCGGTCGAGTCGGTGACGGCGCAGTCGGGCACCCTCGCGCATGCGATCGAGGCCGAGGACACCACCGTGGCGACCCTCCGGTTCGCCTCCGGCGCTCTGGGCGTGGTGACCACGACGACGGCGACGCCGCCCGGGTTCCCCGCGACGATCGCCCTGTTCGGCTCCCGGGGCTCGGTCGAGCTCGGGCCGGGGGAGGTGCGCCGCTGGGACGTGCCGGGGGTGCCCGAGCCGCGGCCGGGCCCGACCGCGAGCGGCGCGGCCGCACCGCTCGCGATCGGGCACGCGGGACACCTGGCCCAGTGGACCCGGATCATCGACGCGCTGGAGACGTTCGCGCCGGTGCCCGTCGGCGTCGACGACGCGCTGGAGACGGTGCGGCTGCTGTGCGCGATCCAGCAGGCCGCGGCGACCGGGGCGGAGGTGCGGCCGGCGAGCCTGGGCTGATTCCGTCAGTCCCAACCGGGACCGCAGTTGTGAATCATCCAGACCGGGTCCCAGCCTGCGCTGATATCCGGGGCGCCCGACCCGGTGAACGGGTTGTAGGTCGACGTGTGGGACCAGAGATTGTTGTAATAGCTCTGGCCCTTGAAATAGGACGTCTGACCGTAGGTCTGCTTGTCGACGTACCAGCCGTTGTCGAGCCAGTTGTGCACCTGATAGACGTTGCACGCATACAGCTTGAAGATCTTCCACGCGCTGTTCACCGGGTCCCAGACGGCAGTGCAGAGGGTGCCGTTGGCGCAGCTGTAGGTACCGCCAGCTCGGACGAGCTGGAACGACACCGACGGCGTGACGGTCGGCGAGACGGCCTGGATTCCGCTGCCCGTGCCGACGGCATCAGCGCCGCGCGGAGCGGGCGGAGCCTGGTAGAGCCGGCCGTCACCCGGCGTGTCGGAAAGCTCTGTCACCGCGCTCGCGCTCTCGGGTGTCAGGGCCGAGGCCGGACCCGCGACGAAGAGGCCCAGCAGGACCGCTGCAGCTGCCGTGAATGCGGCGGCACGAGAATGCAACCATCTCATGTCAATCCTCCTTTGTTGTCGTGCTCGGCGAGCACAACGGGAGGGTTTCACCCGGGAGAGATGGTTTCCATCTTGTTCGGTCATGCCCGAAGGCAGAACGCGTCATTCGGTTCTGGCCGAACGACATTGACGGAGATGCGACCGGATCGCAGCCGGAAAGAGCGCGGTCGGGTTCACCCGCGGGCGGCCGATACCGCCGCGAGGCTGTCCCGCAGGTCCTGGACGAAGTACCCCGGAACCTCCAGCGACGGGAAGTGCCCTCCGGCCTCCGGCGTCCTCCACCGCACGATCTGACGGAAGCGCTCCTGCGCCCAGGGGCGCGGCCACCGCTCGATGTCGCGCGGGTAGGTGGTGATCGCCGAGGGGACGTCGACCCGGAGGTCGGGGTCGAGCGAGGCGTGGCTCTCGGCGTAGATGCGCGCCGACGACGCGCCGGTCGCCGTCAGCCAGTAGAGGGTGACGTCGTCCAGCACGCTGTCGACCGGGATCGTCTCGAACGGGCTGTCCTGCGTGTCCGTCCACTCGGCGAACTTGTCCAGGATCCAGGCGAGCAGACCGACGGGTGAGTCGACGAGCGAGTAGCCGATGGTCTGCGGCCGGCTCGCCTGCTGCTTGGCGTACGCCGCGCGACGGCCCCAGAAGCCGCGGGACTCCTGAACCCAGGTGCGCTCGGCCGCCGTCAGCCCGTCCGTCGACAGACCGGGCGGCGGCTGCGCGACCGTGGTGTGGATGCCGATCACGTGCTCCGGGAACCTGCCGCCGAGGATCGTGGTGATGACGCCGCCCCAGTCGCCGCCGTGGGCCAGGAACCGGTCGTAGCCGAGCCGTCGCATCAGCTCCACCCAGGCGGCCGCGATCTTCTCGATGCCCCACCCCGTGGTGGCCGGCCGCTCGCTGTAGCCGAAGCCCGGCAGTGACGGGGCGACGACGTGGAACGCCGGTGCCTCCGCGCTTCCCGGGTCGGCCAGCTCGTCGACGACGTCGGTGAACTCGGCGATGCTGCCCGGCCAGCCGTGGGTCAGGACCAGCGGCGTGGCGTCGGCCCGCGGGGAACGCCGGTGCAGGAAGTGGATGCCCAGGCCGTCGATCGTGGTGCGGTACTGGCCGATCCGGTCGAGACGCGCCTCGAAGCGCCGCCAGTCGTACCCGGTGCGCCAGTGGTCGACGACGTCCACGAGGTCGGCGAGGGGAACACCTTGGTCCCATCGCCGGGACGCCGGCGCGGTGCGGACCGTCTCGGCCTCCGGCAGCCGGGCCGCGGCCAGCCGGGCACGCAGGTCGTCGAGGTCGGCGTCGGTCGCACGCGTCTCGAACGGCTGCACGTCGGTGGGCTGGTTCATGAGACCTCCTCGTCGGTGGGGCCGGCTCGGCGGCACAAGAACCGGCTAAGACGGTTCTATCAGGGGCCGACGACGGAAGGCAACCGGCTAAGGTGGTTCCATGAGCCCTCGGTTCCCGGACTTCCGCCTCGGCAAGGTGCTCGCGACGAGCTTCACGGGGACCCTGTCGGAGCGGTACGGCGAACCGGTGGAGCGCATCCCGACGCCGGGCCGGCTCGCCGACTGGCTGACGGTGAGCGGCCTGGCCGTGGCGTCGTGCACCACTGCTCAGCTCGACCGCGCACGGGAGCTGCGGGAAGCGATCCACGCGGCCGCGACGGCGGCGGCGCGCCAGGATCCGCTGCCGGCCGCGGCCGTCCAGGTCATCAACGACGTCAGCACTCAGGGCGGAGCGGCGGCCGTGCTGACACCCGAGAACGACCGGCGGTGGCGGCTGGGTTCGGCGTCCGCGGTCGAGGACGCGCTCGGGGTCATCGCCGCCGACGCGATCAGCGTGCTCGCGGGGGAGCGGGACGGCAGGCTGGCGCTGTGCGCCTCGCCGACGTGCCGGGCCGCCTTCTTCGACACCAGCCAGAGCCGCTCGCGCCGGTGGTGTGACATGGGCACGTGCGGCAACCGCGAGAAGAAGGCG
This sequence comes from Promicromonospora sp. NPDC110617, assembly GCF_055598465.1. NCBI lineage: Bacteria > Bacillati > Actinomycetota > Actinomycetes > Micrococcales > Promicromonosporaceae > Promicromonospora > Promicromonospora sp. NPDC110617. The sequence goes on along the minus strand of NZ_JBVKBM010000002.1, from coordinate 453,496 downwards.
CGGTACCTCGCCGGCCGGCGCTCGGACGCCGCGGCGGGCGCCTAGCGGGGCCGGTCGGCCCCCGTCCGGGAAGCACGAAGGCCCCCGCCGCAGGGCGAGGGCCTTCGTGTCCTTGCCGGGCCGTGTCCTGCCAGGCCCGACCGCTCAGTGGCGGGCGTTCACCGCGAACGCGTCGATCACCGTCTCGGAGAAGGTGGCTCCGGCCGCGTCCCGTGCCTCGGAGCGCAGCGAGACAGTCGTCGATCCCGGCGGGGCCTTGACCGTGGCGGAGTACGCGCCGGCCCTGTCATCGCCCGGCCCGTGCCCGGACGCCCGGTGCACGCGCACCGGCGTCCAGTGCTCGCCGCCGTCCGTGGACGACCACAGCTTCAGGCTCGTCACGGGTGCGGCCCCGGCGGCGCCGTCCTGGTGCGAGACCCGGAGGTCCAGCTCCGTGGAGCGCCGGCTCGCCGTGTTGTACGCGTCCAGGCCCTGCACGCCGTAGTCGAGCTGGAGCAGCGGCAGCACCTCCAGCGCCCGGCTGCCGCCCGAGACGAAGCCCCACTCGGTCGTCACACCCGTCGACAGCGGCCACCAGGGGGTGTCGCGGTGCGTCTCCAGCCGGACGCGGAACCGCTCTTTACCGGTGCCGACGTCCTGCGTCGCGTACGTGCCGTTCGCGTCGTCGGTCAGCAGGTCGTCGCCCTGCCAGACCCGGAGCCGGCCCGTGGAGGCCTCGTCCGGACCCCACTCCTGGGTGTGGCCCTCACTGTCGACGCGGTAGGGCAGGTCGATCCCGAGGGTGCTGCCGTCGCGGTAGACCGCGGCGTCCTGCGGGGTGGCCGGGGACGCCCAGAGCCCACCGTGGTGCACCTGGGCGTTGTAGGTCTCCTTTGGCTGCTTCCCGGGCTCGTAGGTCACCGCCTCACCGTCGACCCACGCCGGCCAGGCGTTCAGGCCCTGCGCGGCGGTGGAGCTGCGCTGGAACCGCACGCCGGGCTCGGTCGAGTAGTAGACCGTCCGCCCGCTCACCGCGCCCGTGGTCCAGGACTGCTGCCAGCCGCTCATCGTGCTGCCGCTGGTGATCGTGAGCCGCTCGGCGTTCCGGAGCCCCGCTGCGAACGGCTTGAACGACCGCAGCTCGGTCTCGACTGCCGCGAGGTCCTTGGCCGCGGGCCGGTAGGTGAGCGAACGCGGGAGCGTCCGCCCCTCTTCGCTGTAGCCCAGCGCGTACTGGTACGACGGCGTCGCGCGGCCAGTGCCCCGCAGCGTCGCACCGCGGTGGGCGGCCTCGACGAGCTTCAGCCCGAGGTCGCGCTTCAGCGTCAGCGTCGGCACGGCCTGGTCGCTCATGGTGTTGATCGTCCGGTTGTCCACCTGGTGGTAGAACGGGCCCGGGGTGGACCCGTACACGATCACCGCCACGGCGCCCGCGTCCGCCGCGGCCTGCGACTGCGGGTTCAGCGTGAGGTCGCCGGTGTCCTCGACCAGCACGACGGCGCCGTCCGCGCGCACGGCGGCCAGCTCCTCGGGGGTACCCGTCCCGGCGTCCACGAGCCGTGCCGCCATCCGGCCCTCGTACCGCGGGGACCGGACCGCGTTGCCCAGCTCGCGCGACACGTCGAGCGTCCTGCCCCTGCCCACGGCGGCGACGTCGAGCAGCGGCTGGTCCAGCAGGTAGCGCGACGTCACCGTGGTCTCGCCCGCGAGCGGGCTGTCGTCCCGCAGCACGTACGCGTTCAGCTCCATGCCGCCGGTGTAGTCGCCGGTGCTGAACGAGGTGCCCGTGGTCACCGGGCCGCTCCGGCCCGGCAGGTCGCGGACCAGGTCCGACGCCAGGGCGCGGGGCGCGACCTTCTTGGGCGTCTCCATGCGCACCGGCACCGCCGTGCCGCCGTCCAGCGTGAGCGTGGCGTCACCGGCCGTCAGGTCGGCGTCGCGCGTGAAGCTGACGACGCCGTCGAAGTAGGCGGCCGACGGCGACACCGCGTCGAAGAGCTGCCCCTGGACCGCGTAGCGGCCGGCGGGCAGACGCACCTCGGCGACGCCGTCGGTGAACTGGAACCACTGGTTCACGTCCGGGTCGTCGATGCCGTGGACCCAGCCCGCGTCCGGGTTGTCGGCCGGCTCGCCGCCGAGGCGGCTCGCCTCGATGCGCAGCGTGTACATGTCCGGGTCGCTCTGGAACGCCAGCACGGTCCGGACGGCGGGGAACCCGGCGCCGGTCGCGCGGAGCACGCCGGCGAAGACGTCGGGCTCGTCGGAGCGCGGGTCGATGGTCACGTCCACGGCCGCGGAGCCGTGGGCGGGGATCGTCAGGGTGTCCGTGGACAGGGACGCCACGCCCGCGGGGACGGGCACGCCGTCGCCCGCGTTGACCGAGAGGGCCAGGTCCACGTCGACGGCCGTGCCGGAGTCGTTCGTGTACGTGACGGTCTGCGTCCGCGGCGTCTGCTCGGCACGGGGCGAGTCGAACAGCCCGAACGAGAGCGAGGCCGGCGTCGCGTAGACCGCCTCCCCGATCGCCCCGGGCACCCACGCGCGGCCCGCGCCCTCGGCGAACACCGAGTTCCCCGCCGGCTGGGCCGAGCCCATGAGCACCGACTTCAGGGCCTCGCCGTCCAGCTCCGGGCGGGCCTGCTTGAGCAGCGCCGCCGCCCCGGCCACGTGCGGGGTCGCCATCGACGTGCCGGACATGGCGGCGTAGTGGTCGCCGACCGGCACGTCGGGGGTGGTCCCGGCGGCGCGGGCGGCGACGATCCCGTCGCCGGGTGCCGCGATGTCGGGCTTGATCGCGTAGTCCCCGAACCGGGGACCCATCGAGGAGAAGTACGCGATGTCGTCGGAGTCCGTCACCGCGCCGACCGTCAGGGCGCTGTCCGCGGTACCGGGCGTGGTGACCGTGAACGGGGTGCCCCAGTTGCCCTCGTTGCCGGCCGCGATGGTGACGAGGGTGTCGTAGCGCTCCGAGATCGAGTCGACGGCGAGGGCCGCGGGGTCGGTGCCGTCGGTGTACGCGCCGCGCACGCCCAGGCTCATGTTGATGACGTCCGCGTCGTTCGAGGCCGCCCACTCCATGGCGTCGATGGCCCAGGACTCGTCGCCCTCGCCCTCGTCGTTCAGGACGCGGCCGTTCAGCAGCCGGGCGCCGGGCGCGACGCCGCGGTTCTCGCCGTCGGACGCCTCACCGCTGCCCGCGATGATCGAGGCGACGTGCGTGCCGTGGCCGAGGGCGTCGTGCGTGCTGCCCGAGCCGGTGAAGTCCCGTTCGAGGGCCACGATGCCCTGGTCCAGGTCGGGGTGGGTGGTGTCGATGCCGGAGTCCAGGACCGCGACGGTCACGCCGGTGCCGTCGATGCCGAGGTCCCAGGCGTCGGTCGCGCCGATCTGGGGCGTGGAGTCGGCGTCCGACACCTCCAGCGGGGCGTCCAGCCACACCTTGCTCACGGTCCGGCCGTCCTCGACGGCGTCCACGAGCGGGCGGGCGCCGTCCGCCGGGACGTCGCCCGCGACCGCGTCGATCGACTCCAGGGTCCGGTCGACGTCGAGGTCGAGCGCGCGCCAGGTCGGTTCCGCCGACCGGGCCGCACGGGCGGTGGTGGTCTGCACGATCACGGGCAGGGCGGCGTCCGCGCCTGCGTTCTGTGCCGTGTCCTGCGCCGCGGCCAGGGCGGTGACGTCGAACAGCCGGAGGTCCAGCCTCGCCGGCACCAGGTCGGCGACGTCCGACGGGACGACGAAGTAGTGGCCCGCCGCGTCGCCGAAGGCGGCGTAGCTGACCGGGCGACCGTCGGGCCGGGGCGCGGCCTCGAACCCGACGGTCGGCGTGCCGTCGTCGGCGGTGCTGGTGGTGACCCGGTCACCGGTGACGAGGACGACGTCGGTGTCCGGGACGTCCGGGACCGTGGGTGGCGCCTCAGGTGTCGCGGCCATGGCCGGCGGCGCGGAGCCCACGGCTGCCGCCGTGGGCAGCGCGCCCACGACGAGCGCGGCGGCAGTGGCCGCGACGACCAGTCTTCTTGCTCTCACAACGATCTCCCAGTGATTCCGCAGCGATGACGGAGGGTAAAGCAGTCGCTGCAGACGCTGGCAGGCCTGGGAGCCGTTGTTGTGTCAGGCGTGTGTCGTAACGATTTCGACGTGGCCGGACGGTCCGGGGAGGGCGCTGTCCGGCGGGCCGTGGGCCCGGGCGCTCAGCGCAGCGTCGGCCCTTCCACGGCCACGGGGCCGTGGGCACCCGGGTGCTTGATCTCCAGGTTGAGGGTGCTGCGGGACGTCGGGATCACGATGATCTGGGCCTCGCCACCGTCGGTGTCGATCGCGCGCACGTGCAGGTGCCCGTCCTTGAGCTTGAGCGCGAACTGGTCGGCCCCGGCGACGAAGCGCACCTCGCTGTCGTCGGTGATCACGGTGGGTCCGGTGGGCAGGGTCTTCGGCATGGGTACAGCATGCCTCAGCGGACGAGAGCCGAGCATCGTGCTCAACGTCGAACAAGGTGCTTCGACCGCCCGGTGGCTCGGGTTCCGGGACCCGCCGGTGTCGCCCCGGCGCGACGTCGCGCGTCCAGGTGGTCCAGCCGTTCGGCCGCCAGGAACGCGCGCGACAGCTCGGTGCGTACACGAGGGGCGTCCGACCCCGCGCTCTTGAAGTAGTAGATCGAGAGGTTGATCGTCGCCACGAAACACGCATAGACGAGCACGTCCTGCACCAGCCCGAGCATGATGAGCGTGCCCATGACGAGGGCCGCGACGCAGTAGAGGACAAGGGTCGGTCGCCAGCGGACCAGGCGTCCGGGCGGGAACTCGAGCTCGGGCACGGTCGACAGCCGTTCTGCCCTGGCTCGACGGTGCGTGTCCCGTTCGAACGCGATGAAGACGCTGAACACGATGGCCGACCACATGAGCGAGAGCTGGGTCGAGATGGTCCACCAGCCGCCGTAGAAGAGCGTCGGGACCATGACGCTCAGTGACGGGAGCACCGCCATCGACCGAAGCCCGACCTCGGTGGCCAGGGTGAGGTATCGCTGCCTACCCGTCCGTGGCAGCGGTGAGAGCGGAGAGAGGTCAGCGAAGAGGTTCAGGTACAACCGGGCGTTGACCAGCGCGAACGAGATCCCGACGATCCGCGCCGGAAGGTTCCCCATCAGGTCGGGCATGTCGTAGCCGTCGAGACGTATCGCGGCGAAGGGGTCGACGTCCGAGCCCGTCCTGGCGAGGACGTTGTTGGCCACCTCGATCCATTTCGCCTGCCAGCCGATGCCGAGGTCCTCGGCCCACCAGGTCACGACCAGAGCGGCGGTCGCCCACACCAGGATCGCGGCGGCCCACGCCCAGCGTTGGAGCCGCTGAGCCTGGCGGAGGTGGGGCGAGCTCCCGGACTGGCGCCTGCGTACCCGCATGATCCGGCCCTGGCGGGACACCGTCCCAGCCCCGGGTGCGTGGCTCTGGAGCCGCTCCAGCGCGCCCTCCGGGGCGAGACGGGCGGACTCGTGGACAAGCTCGACCTCCTGGCGGAAGACGTCGAGGACCTGATCGAGGCGGCTGCGGTCGGGATCGATCGGGGTGACCAGCAGGCGGTGAGCCGGATCGGTGTCCACCAGGTCTTCGATGAGCCGAGCCATGCCCGTGGACAGCACGTAGGTGTGGTTCGGCAGGCTCCCGTCGGGCTGGAGCTCTGTGCCGCTGATCGCCAGCAGAAGCCTGCCCAGCGAGTAGAGGTCCGCCTGCCCGTCGCCGACGCCGAGCCGGCGCACCTCCGGCGCGACGTACCTCGCCTCGCCGAGCGGCTCCCCGGGCAGCGCCCGGGTGTGCAGGTGGTTGACTCCCAGGTCGACGAAGCGGATCTGGCACCGGTCGCCGCGGTCCTGGACGATGATGTTCGACGGCGCCAGGTCCTCGTGGCGGCACCCCTGCCGTTCCAGCTCGGACAGGGCGTACAGGAGCGCGCTGCCGAGGCGGTCGAGCTCGTCGATGTCGATCTGCCGGATGGTGACCTTGCGGGACGACGGGGGAACCTTCGGGCGGGACCGCAGACGCTCGGCCAGCGTCTGCCCGTGCAGGAACGTCATCAGGATCCAGCTCTCGTGGCTGGCCCACACTCCGGCCATCGGCGCGTCGTCGGACGCGAACGCGCTGTAGTGGCTCGCATAGGACCTGGTGGCCGCGGCGACCGGCGCCTGTTCCTGGTACGGGTAGATCAGGCACTTGAGCGCCAGTTCGATGCTCGGGCTGTCCTCGGGCCGTGCGCTCCTGCCGCGCAGGATGATCGACGTGGTCCCGTGCCGGTGGAACCGGAGCGAGTCGAAGTCGATCTTCTGCCACCCGTTGCGGGCTTGCCTCCGATCGCCGCCGTCCTGCGGGCCGAACCGCGGGCTGTAGAGCTCCTTGATCGCGTTCCGCACTCCTCCGTTCTCAAGGAGCTCGGCCGAGACGGCGGCCGCAGCGAGCGGCCGGCCGTCGATGTCGAGGACCACGTCCGGCTCGCCATGGAAACGGGTTCGCTCGGAGCAGTGGATCGCGACGACCGTGAGCAGGTAGAAACCGAGGTAGCCCACGGTCTCCGGCGTCAACCGCGGGTCGCCGTCCCGGGCCTCGACCCACCAGAGCCACAGCCGTTCGATCTCGGCGTGGTGGTCCACCTGGAACCGGTCGTAATGACTTCGCTCGTCGAGCGGGAGGCTTAGCAGCGCCTTGCGCCATTCGCTCGCCTTCCAGGCGTCGATCGTGCTCAGTGTCCCCAAGGGATCACCGGTGGCCACGAGAGTCAGGAGCTCACCGGTGAGGAGTTCGGTCTGCTGTGACACCAAGGCCTCCGGGGCGGGGCGGACGACGGTCAGGACGGCGCACGGTCAACGCGCTGGACAGGGTCAGGGCCACCCGCGCAAGACCCTCTGGCGGAGAAGCCAAGCCGGCGGATCGGTGGCCATGCCGCGATCGCCATGGCCGCCTCGAAGGAGCTGACGGGTCCGTACCGCCGTGATCCGTAGTCGGATCGACGGTCCCCAGCGCTCGTCCACCACTTCGCCACCCACCTGGTCCTGGCCGACCCCGACGTCGCGCCCAGGCTAGCCGAACCATGTGGTTCAGGACCTGCGTCTTCACTGGCCGATGGGGTCGCACGCTCAGTGCGTCACCGACGGTCACGTACGCCAAGACGCTTTCGGGGCCGCTTCACGGAGGCCTGTCAGTGACGACCCGTACCTTTTGCATGCATGACGAGGTTGAGGGTGCTGGCAGGGTGGGTGGCAGCGCGACGGCAGTTCGCGGCTGAGGAGGAGGTGCAGGCTCGGTGGCCCACGGGCGCTCGGCGGGCGATCGGTTTGAGCCGCTCGGCAGCAGCACGGCTGGCCGGCGTCGGTGTCACACCGGAGATGGCGCAAGCATTTCCAGATGGTGGTGCTCGAATTCTCGCTAAATGGTCGGATATCAGGGTGGGCCGGGGGCAGAATCTGGCAGTCCTGGTCGCGGCGCTGGCATATGGCCCGATCATCGCAATACTGCTGGAGGTGTATGACTGGCCGAGGTTTGTCATGTGGAGCGGGGTGATTGGAATTGTGCTGTATCCCGTGTTCCGGTTCGGAGCCACGGCGCTCCTGGAGGCGGTCTTCCGCAGGTTCGACAACTATCGTGAGTATGGTCAGAATGGCTTTCGGCTCATCTACGCGCTCCAGGATTCTGAGGTTCTTCGGGGTGGTCAGATCGACCTGAGGCAGATGGAGGCCGCTGTCCGTGCTGCCCACGCTTGGAGAAGGCTCGGGCAGAACAACGGTGCAGATCAATCGTGGAGGAGTCGCCGAGTCTTTGATCTGTTGGCACAGTACCCACTCGACTCGTTCACGGCCGCAGAGATATGTACCCTGACGAGGTCGTCGTTGGTGGAGACGATTAGTGCTCGTATCAATCCGTCCGTATATCAGGAAAAACGTGGGCTCTTACGTCAGGGCCTGCGGTTTGAACTTGCCAACAGTCTGATGGCACTGGTCGCGGCTGCGCTCAGTGTCTTGATTGCGATTCTCCCGGCCTTGCTGGGTGGCTGAGGGCCTGCGCGGCCGTCAGCAAGCTGGCGTAGCCGACGCTCGAGCGTTCGCATCTCCACGTTCGGTCACGGGGTAACCGAGAGCGTGGGCGGTCCGAATAACCCTTGCCCGCCCGTGCCAGGATGCGACGGTGGAGCCCACCGACGTCACCCGTGCCATCGCGGCTGCGACCTCGCTCGCCGCATCGCTCGACCTGCCGGCCGACGACGCCGTCGTCCTGCACGACTCGAACAAGCTGGCGCTGCGGCTGACGCCCTGCGACGTCTTCGCCCGGGTCGCGCCGGTGGGACAGGAGGTCGCGCAGTTCGAGGTCGACCTTGGGCAGCGGCTCGTCGAGGTCGGTGCACCGCTGGCCCCGCTGGAGCCCCGGGTCGACCCGCAGGTGTACACGCGCGACGGTTTCGCGGTGACGCTGTGGACGTACTACGAGCCCGTGACACCCGGCGCCGCACCGGCCGACGTCGCCAAGGCGCTGGAGGAGCTGCACGCCGGCCTGCGCGCGGTCGACCTGCCGAGCCCGCGGTTCACGGACCGGGTCACGGAGGCGGAGGAGATCGTCGCCGACCCGGACCGCTCGCCGGAGCTCGCCGACGCCGACCGCGCGTTCCTCGGCGGCAGGCTGGCAGACCTGCGGCGAGCGATCGAGGACCGCGGCGCCGTCGAGCAGCTGCTCCACGGCGAGCCGCATCCGGGCAACGTGCTCAGCACGGCGCGCGGACCGTTGTTCATCGACCTCGAGACGTGCTGCCGCGGACCCGTCGAGTTCGATCTCGCCCACGTTCCCGAGGCGGTCTGCGCGCACTACCCCGGCGTGGACCGGGAGCTCCTGGACGAGTGCCGGCAGCTCGTGCTCGCGATGGTGGCCGCCTGGCGGTGGGACGTCGACGACCAGTTCCCGCGCGGGAGGCTGTTCGGGGTGGAACTGCTGCGGGTGCTGCGCGCGGGTGCGCCGTGGCCGACGCTCGACACGGTGGTCGAGCGGCTGGACGGCAGGTAGCGAAAGGGCGCGTGACCTGGGACTCGGGCCGGCCGATCCGATAGCGTGCCGTCCATGACCGAGCAGCTGGAGTACCTCGACGACGAGCAGATCGTGCAGCTCGTCCCCGCCGACGGCTGGGTGGCCGTCTACAAGGACGAGGAGGCCGAGGTGCGCGCACCGCTGGTGGCCTGGGGGCTGCGGCGCGACGGCGAGGTCGTCCCGCTGGACACCGACCCCTCGGGCACCGTCGGTGACCCCCGGGAGACCGCCGGCTTCGACCGCGTGGAGCGGGTCGTCCCCGGTCTCCGCTAGCGCCCCGCCGCGCGCGCTCGCCACGTCGTGCCCGGCCGCGCGATACGTTGGCGGGATGGCGGTCGTCCTGCATCGTGCTCCGCGCACCGACCTGCTCGCGGAGGCGCTGGGGGACCTGCTCGCCACGCCCCTGGCGGACCCGTTCGCGACCGAGGTCGTGGTGGTCCCCGCCCGCGGCGTCGAGCGGTGGCTCGCGCAGCGCCTCAGCCACCGGCTCGGCGCCGCTGCCGGGCAGGACGACGGCGTGTGCGCCGGCGTGGACCTGCGCTCGCCGGGTTCGCTGTTCGCCGAGGTCACGGGCACCCGTGACGACGACCCGTGGGCGCCGGACGCCCTGACCTGGCCGCTGCTCGCGGCGATCGACGCCGGCCTCGACGAGCCCTGGGCGGCGCTGCTCGCCCAGCACCTCGGGCACGGGATGCCGGGCGAGGAGGGCGACCTGCGGCGCGGCCGCCGGCTGTCCGTCGCCCGCCGGCTCGCGCGGCTCCTGGCGGGCTACGCCGCGCAGCGACCGGCCCTGGTCGCGGACTGGGCCGCGGGCCGCGACACCGACGGGTGCGGCCGCGCGGTCCCGGCCGACCTCGCGTGGCAGCCGCCGCTGTGGCGCGCCCTGGCCGAGCGGGTCGACGCCGAGCCGCCGCACGTGCGGCACGCCGCCGTCGTCGAACGGCTGCGCGCCGAACCCGGCGGCTTCGACCTGCCCCCGCGCCTGTCCCTGTTCGGCCACACCCGCCTGGCCGCGAGCGAGGTGGACCTGGTCGGCGCGCTCGGCGCGCACCGCGACGTGCACCTGTGGCTGCCGCACCCCTCCGCGCCGCTGTGGTCTGCGCTCAAGGACCTCGGCGGCCCCGTCGACCGGGCGCAGGACCGGTCCCACGAGCGCGTCGGGCACCGGCTCCTGGCCACGCTCGGCCGTGACACGCGCGAGCTGCAGCGCACGCTGTCCGCGATCGAGCTGCGCGACGAGCCCGTCGCCACGGCGGACGACGGCGGCACCGGCGCCACCGCCGGCACCAGCGCCACCGCCGGCCAGGAGCAACCGCCGTCGATCCTGCTGCACCTGCTGCAGCACGACCTGCGGGCCGACGCCGTGGGCGACGCCGGCGACCGCCTCCTGGACCCCGCCGACCGCTCGGTCCAGGTACATGCCTGCCACGGCCCGGCCCGGCAGGTCGAGGTGCTGCGCGACGTGCTGCTCGGCCTGCTCGCCGACGACCCGACGCTGGAGCCGCGCGACGTGCTCGTCATGTGCCCCGACATCGAGACCTACGCGCCCCTGGTCACCGCCGCCTTCGGCCTGGCCGACGTCGTGGGGCCGCACGGCCACCCCGCGCACGGCCTGCGGGTGCGGCTCGCCGACCGGGCGCTGGACCGGACCAACCCGCTGCTCGCGATCGGGGTCCGCCTCCTGGACCTCGCCGGCGGCCGGGCGGGGGTGGGCGACGTCGTGGACCTGGCCCACGCCGAACCCGTGCGCCGCCGCTTCGGGTTCCGCGACGACGACCTGGAGCAGCTCGCCCGGTGGGCGCGCGAGACGGGTGTGCGGTGGGGGTTCGACGCCGGGCACCGGGCCGACTTCGGCCTGGCCGGCTACGGGTCCGGCACCTGGCAGGAGGGCCTGGACCGGCTCCTCGCGGGGGTGACGATGTCGGACGACACCGGCACGTGGCTGGAGCGCGTCCTGCCCCTGGACGACGTCGACAGCGGGCAGGTCGAGCTCGTCGGCCGCCTGACCGAGCTCGTGGAGCGGCTCCGGGACGTCACCGACGCGCTCGTCGGCGGGCACCCCCTGGAGCACTGGCTGACCGCGCTGGAGGACGGCGTCGCCGCGCTCACCGCCGTGCCGGCCGCCGACGCGTGGCAGCTCGCCCAGGTGCGGCGCGAGCTGGCCCGCGTGCGCGCCGACGCGCCCGACCCCGCGGTGCCCCTGCGGCTCCCGGACGTGCGCGCCCTGCTCGCCGACCGCGTGGCCGGCCGCCCGACGCGCGCCAACTTCCGCACCGGCACGCTCACCGTGGCCACGCTCGTCCCGATGCGGTCGGTGCCGCACCGCGTCATCGCCCTGCTGGGGCTCGACGACGGCGTGTTCCCGCGCGTCGGCGTCACCGACGGCGACGACGTGCTGGCCCGCGAGCCGAGGACGGGCGAGCGCGACCCGCGCAGCGAGGACCGGCAGCTCTTCCTCGACGCGGTCCTCGCCGCCACCGAGACCCTCGTGGTGACCTACAGCGGCGCCGACGAGTACTCCGGCCAGGAACGCCCGCCCGCGGTGCCGCTGGGCGAGCTGCTCGACGCCCTCGACGAGACCGCACGGACGCCCGACGGGCGCCCGGTGTCCCGGGCCGTGACCGTGCGTCACCCGCTGCAGCCGTTCGACCGGCGCACCGTCGAGCCCGGGGCCCTCGTGCCCGGCACCGCCTTCACGTTCGACCGCGCGGCCCTCGCCGGCGCCCGCGCCGCGGCCGGCCCGCGCACCCCCGCCGGGCCGTTCCTCGCCGCGCCCCTGGACCCGCTGCCGCCGCCCACGCCCGGGATGGCCGACGACGGGGTCGTCGCGCTCGACGACCTGCTCGCGTTCTACCGCTCGCCCGCGCGCGGGTTCCTCGTCCAGCGCCTCGACGTCGGCCGCCCCTTCCACGAGGAGCCGCTCGACGACGGCCTGCCCGTCGAGCTCGACGGCCTCGGCCGCTGGGCCGTGGGGGAGCGCGTGCTGCGGGACGTGCTGCACGGCACGACGCTGGAGGACGCCGTGCAGAAGGAGTGGCGCCGCGGACACCTCCCGCCCGGCCGCCTGGGCTGGCGCCCCCTGGTCCGCGTCGCCGACGACGTGGGACCGCTCGCCGACGCCGCACGCGGGCTGCGCGCGAGCCCCGCCCGCGTCGTCGACGTCGACGTCGACCTGGGCGACGGGCGCAGCCTGCGCGGCTCCGTGCCCGGCGTGCACGGCGACCGCGCGGTCGCGGTGTCGTACGCCCGGCTCGGCGGCCGGCAGCGCCTGCAGGCCTGGGTCCGGCTGCTGGCGCTCGCGGCGTCCGACGACGACCGCCCCTGGGTCGCCTACGCGCTCGGCCGGCCGGCCAACCCGCGCTCGCGCAGCACGTGGCAGGGCGCGCGGCTGGGGCCGCTGGACCACACCGCCGTCGACCTGCTGCGTGACCTCGTCGCGCTGCGTGACCGCGGGCTCACCGAGCCGCTGCCCCTGCCGGTCAAGGCGTCGGCGCTCTACGCCGAGGCACGCCGCAGCCGCGCCGACCCCGCAGAGGCGCGGTTCCGGGCCGGGCAGACCTGGACCGGGCAGCGGGGGCCGGGCGGCCGCCTCGACGGCGAGGGCGCCGAACCCGAGCACGTCCGGATCCACGGCCCGGGCGCCCCGCTGCCCGGGACCGACGAGGAGCCGTGCCCGGGCGAGGAGCACCCCGGGGAGACCACCCGCTTCGGCGCGCTGGCGATGCGCGTCTGGAGCCCCCTGCTGGAGAGCGAGAGGTTCAGCGAGTGACGGACCTTCAGCGAGTGACGGACGGCTTCGACGGTGTCTTCGACCTGGCCGGGCCGCTGCCGCGCGGCACGGCGCTGCTGGAGGCCAGCGCGGGCACCGGCAAGACCTTCGCGATCGGCGCGCTCGTGACCCGGTATGTCGCCGAGGGCGTCGTGCCGCTCGACCAGATGCTCGTGGTGACCTTCGGCCGCGCCGCGACCCAGGAGCTGCGCGACCGGGTGCGCGGCGCACTGCTCCGCGCCGAGCGCACCTTCGCCGCGGCCCTGGCGGGCCGCGACCCCGGCCCGGCGGACGCCGTCCTTCAGGCGCTGCTCGACGTCGACGACGCCGAGCGGGCCCTCCGGCACCGGCGGCTGGCCGACGCCCTGGCCTCGTTCGACCACGCCACCATCGCGACGATCCACCAGTTCTGCCAGCTCGTGCTGCGCTCCCTCGGCGTCGCCGGCGACACCGAGCCCGGCGCCGAGCTCGTCGAGTCCCTGACCGAGCTCACGGTCGAGGTGGTCGACGACCTCTACCTGCACCGGTATGGCGACGCCTCCGAGCCGCCGCCGTTCGACCGGGCCTGCGCCCTCCGGGTCGCCACGGCGGCCGTCGAGGACCCGCGCGCCGCGCTCGCCGCCGCGGACCCGGACGACGCCGTCGGCTCGGCCCGCGTCTCCTTCGCCCACGAGGTGCGCGCCGAGATGGAGCGGCGCAAGCGGCGCCTCGGCATCCTGTCCTACGACGACCTGCTCGGCCGGCTCGCCGACGCCCTGGACCCGGCGTCGGCCGACGGCGGCGCCGCCGTCGGCGCGCGCATGCGCGAACGCTGGAAGGTGGTGCTGGTCGACGAGTTCCAGGACACCGACCCCGTGCAGTGGCAGGTGCTGGAGCGGGCGTTCGGCGGCGGGCAGCAGGGTGCGCGGACGCAGGCCATGGTGCTGGTCGGCGACCCGAAGCAGGCCATCTACGCCTTCCGCGGCGGCGACGTCGTCGCCTACCTCGACGCCGGCCGGGGCGCGGCCACGCGCGCGACGCTGGGCAGCAACTGGCGCTCGGACGCACCGCTGGTCGAGACCCTGGGGGTGCTGCTGGGCAACGCCGCGCTCGGCCACGACGAGATCGTGGTGCACCCGGTCACCGCGGAGGGCGGGGCCGCGGGCGGGGGCAGCCGCCTGGCCGGCGCGCCGCACCCGGCGCCGTTCCGGCTGCGGCAGGTGCTGCGCGACGGGCTGCCGCAGTACAAGGGCCTCGTCAAGGCCGCCCCGGCCCGCGAGCACGTCGCGACGGACCTCGCCGCCGACGTCGCCGGCCTGCTCGCCTCGGGCGCGACGTGGGACGGGCGTCCGCTGGTGCCCGGCGACGTCGCCGTCCTGGTCTCGGCGCGGACGCACGGCCGGCTCGTGCAGGACGCGCTCGCCACGCGCGGCGTCGCGGCCGTCATGCCCGGCGGCGACGTGTTCGAGACACCGGCCGCCGACGAGTGGCTGACCCTGCTGGAGGCGCTGGAGTCGCCGCACCGCTCGGGCCTGGTGCGGGCCGCCGCCCTCACGCCGTTCCTCGGCCGCACCGCCGCCGACCTCGACGCGGGCGGCGACGAGGGTCGTGAGGCCCTGACCGCCCGCGACGCCGACACCCTGCGCGGCTGGGCGCTCCTGCTCCGCCGCCGGGGCGTGGCCGCCCTGCTGGAGGCCGCCGAGGAGCGCGGGCTGAGCAGCCGGGTGCTCGCCCGGGCCGAGGGCGAGCGGCTGCTGACCGACGTCCGCCACCTGGGGCAGCTGCTGCACGAGGTGAGCGTCACCGAGTCCCTCGGCCTGACCGCGCTGCTGGCCTGGTTCCGCGACGAGCGGCGCCGGACGGGCACGGCGGAGCGGCCACGCCGCCTCGACTCCGACGCCGCGGCCGTGCAGATCGTCACCGTGCACGGCAGCAAGGGCCTGCAGTACCCGGTGGTCTACCTGCCGTTCGGCTACGACAACTACGCGCGCCCGGTCGAGATCGCGCTCTACCACGACGAGCGCGGCGCCCGGACGGTCGACGTCTCCGGCTCCGGCGCGCAGTGGGACGCCCGCTGTGCCGCGCACCGCACGGAGGAGGACGGCGAGGAGCTCCGCAAGCTCTACGTGGCCCTGACCCGCGCGCAGTCGCAGGTGGTGGCGTGGTGGGCGCCGACGTCGAGCACCCCGACCAGCGGGCTGCACCGCCTCCTGTTCGGCCGCACCCCCGGCACGCGGCAGGTGCCGGGCACGCAGCCGGTCAAGGACGACGACTACGTCACGCGGGTGCTGGGGCTGCTCCAGGAGCTCGGCGGGCCCGCGGCCGAGGTCGCCGTGCCCGCCGCGGCGTCCGCCCCCGCACCTCCGGACCGGCACGCGCCCTACGCGGCGCGGTCCTTCGACCGCGCCGTCGACACCGGGTGGCGGCGCACCTCCTACAGCGGGCTCGTCGCGGCCGGGGACGACGCCGCGGGTGCCGGCACCGGTGCTGGTGCCGGCGCGGGGGTGGGCAGCGAACCCGAGGCCGCCGGCACGGACGACGAGCCGGACGCCCCCGAGACCGACACGCTCCCGACCGACCCGCT
This sequence comes from Promicromonospora sp. NPDC110617, assembly GCF_055598465.1. Lineage (NCBI taxonomy): Bacteria > Bacillati > Actinomycetota > Actinomycetes > Micrococcales > Promicromonosporaceae > Promicromonospora > Promicromonospora sp. NPDC110617. Next base: position 438,132 of record NZ_JBVKBM010000002.1, on the reverse strand, counting down.
CCCGACCGACACCGCCGAGCAGACCGAGGCCGGCGCCGAAGCAGCCTCCCCGATGGCCGACCTGCCCACGGGCGCCGCGTTCGGGTCCCTGGTGCACGCGGTGCTGGAGCACGCCGACCCGTTCGCCCCCGACCTGCGCGCCGAGCTGCTGGACCACGTCACCGAACAGCTGCGCTGGTGGCCCGTGCCGGCCGACCCGGCGGCGCTCGCCGACGGGCTCCTGCCGCTGCACCGCACGCCGCTCGGCCCTCTGGCCGGCGGCCTGACGCTGGGCGAGATCGGCCGGGCGGACCGGCTCCGCGAGCTGACGTTCGAGCTGCCGCTGGCGGGCGGCGACCTCGGCGCGGGACGCGGCACCCCTGGCCGTGCCGAGGCGCGGCTGGGCGACCTCGCCCCGCTGCTGCGCGCACACCTGCCCGCCGCCGACCCGCTCGCCGCCTACGCCGACCGGCTCGACCAGCCCGCCCTCGGGGACCAGACGCTGCGCGGCTACCTCACCGGCTCGATCGACGTCGTCCTGCGGCTGCCGACCGGGCGGTTCGTCGTCGTCGACTACAAGACGAACTTCCTCGGACCCGCCGTCACCGACTACACGCGCGACCGGATGGCCGAGGCCATGCTGCACTCGCACTACCCGCTGCAGGCCCTGCTGTACGGCGCGGTGCTGCACCGCTACCTGCGCTGGCGGCTGCCCGGCTACGACCCCGGCACCCACCTGGGCGGGGTGCTCTACCTCTTCGTGCGCGGCATGGCCGGGCCGGACACCCCGGACGCGGGCGCCGCCCCGGACTCCGACGGCAGCCCCGCGGGCGTGTTCTCGTGGCAGCCGCCGCCTGCGCTGCTGGTCGCGCTGTCCGACCTGCTCGCCGGCGACGCGGGAGAGCAGGCCGCATGACGCCATCGATCGAGCGCTGGACCAGCGACGACCCCCACGACGCCCGCCGGGCGCTCGGCGCGACCGGGCTGCTGCGCACCTTCAACGACGCCGGCGTGCTCACCGCCGCCGACGTGCACGTCGCGCGCCGCACGGCCGACCTCGCCGGCGAGGACGACGAGGCCGTGCGGCTCGCGGTCGCGCTCGCGGTCCGCGCGGTGCGGCAGGGGTCGGTGTGCGTGGACCTGGGCGGGTTCGGCGCCGATCAGGCCTCGGGCGCGGAGCCCGACGACGCCGCGCTGCCCTGGCCCGCCGCCGACGACTGGCTCGACCGGGTCGCCGCCGGCCCGCTCGCCGAGCGGTCGGTGGTGCGGGCCGACCTCGGCCTGCTCTACCTCGACCGCTACTGGCGCGAGGAGCGTCAGGTGTGCGACGACCTCGTCGCCCGCCTGGCGGCCCCCGCCCCCGCCGTCGACGACGCCCTCCTGGAGGACAGCGCGGGGCGGCTGTTCCCCGGCGCCGCGTACGCCGAGCAGCGCGTGGCGGCGCTGACGACCGCGCGTCGCCTGACCACCGTGCTCACCGGCGGTCCGGGCCGCGGCAAGACGACGACGGTCGCCGGCCTGCTCGCCCTGCTGGCCGAACAGGCCGAGCACGCCGGCGGACGCCGCCTGCGCGTCGCGCTCGCCGCGCCGACCGGCAAGGCGGCCGCCCGGATGCAAGAGGCGGTGGCCGAGTCGCTCGGCGCCCCGGCCCAGGCCGGCGCGCGCCCGGAGCCCGGGCGGCCGGAGTTCACCGCCGACGACCGGCGCCGGCTCGACGGCCTCCAGGCCGGCACCCTGCACCGGCTGCTGGGATGGCGGCCCGGGTCGAGCACCCGGTTCCGGCACGACCGCTCCAACCGCCTCCCGCACGACGTCGTGGTGGTCGACGAGACGTCCATGGTCTCGCTCACGCTCATGGCCCGGCTGCTGGAGGCCGTGCGTCCCGACGCCCGGCTCGTGCTCGTGGGCGACCCGGACCAGCTCGCGTCCGTCGAGGCCGGCGCCGTGCTCGCCGACCTGGTGGCCGGCCTCGGGCAGCGCGCCGACGGCGTCGTCACGGCGCTGCTCACCGACCACCGGTCGGAGAGCGCGGCGATCACCGGGCTGGCCACCGCGATCCAGGCCGGTGACCCGGAGGCGGCGCTCGCGGCACTGACGGCGGGTGACGGCGTCGTGGAGCTCGTGCGCCCGGACGACGGCGCGGCGCTGGCCGGCCTCCAGGACGAGCTGACCCGGCACGCGCTCGCCGTGCGCGACCTGGCGCTGGCCGGGGACGCCGCCGGGGCGGTCGAGCTGGCCGAGCGGCACCGTCTGCTGTGCGCGCACCGGGAGGGACCGTGGGGCGCGGCGCACTGGAACCGGCTGGTCGAGCGCCGGCTCGGCGAGGCCTCCGGTGCCTACCTCGGCGCCGCGGTGGGCGCCGAGTGGTACGCGGGACGGCCGGTGCTGATCACCGCGAACGACTACGGGCTGGGCCTGTTCAACGGCGACACCGGGGTGGTCGTCGCCGACGGCGAGAACCTGCGCGCCCACATCGGCGGCGGTGCGTCGTTCGGGGTCTCCCGGTTGGGCGACGTCGAGACGCTGCACGCCATGACCGTGCACAAGAGCCAGGGCAGCCAGGCCGAGACCGTGACGGTGCTGCTGCCGGACGAGACGTCGCCCCTGCTCACGCGCGAGCTGTTCTACACCGCCGTGACGCGGGCGCGGCGCCGGGTGCGGGTGGTCGGCACGCCGGAGGCGGTGCGCGCGGCGGTGGTCCGGCGGGCGCAGCGGGCGAGCGGACTGGCCGTGCGGCTGCGGGGCGGACCGCCGACGGCGTAGGCCCCCAGGGGGAGGGCCCGGCGCAAGATCAGACCTCGGGGGGAGGACGTGCGTGCCCCGACCTGCGAGCGTGGGGGCATGGCACACACCGGACCGGACGACCAGGGCGGGGACGACACCACATCGACCACCGGCTGGAGCTGGGGCGCCGGCGTCGCCGTCGGCCTGTGCATCGGGGTGGCGCTCGGCATCGCGCTGGACAACCTCGCGATCGGCATCGCGCTCGGTGTGGCGTTCTTCCCGGTGTTCGCGATGATGCGGGGCACCACGCCGTCGGACGACGCCGCTCCGGGCAGCACCGGGAGCAGCGCCGCGCCGGGCGACGACGAGTAATTCGCTTGAGGCGTCGAGACCGAGCCGGCTCAGATCAGCTCGACGCCGTCGGCCTGCGGCCCCCGGTCGCTCTGCCGCACCTTGAACCGGACCCGGTCACCCTCCTCCAGGTCCTCGTCGCCCCGCACGACCGAGACGTGCACGAACAGGTCCGCGCCCCCGGCGTCGGGGGTGATGAAGCCGAAACCGCGCTCCGCGTCGTAGCGCGCGACGGTGCCCTCACCTCCGCGCACCGGCCTGCCGGACGCCGCGGGGCGGCTCGACCGTCCGCGGTCCGTGACCGCACGCGCACTCCCGGTGCCGCGCACCGCGGCGTCTGCCCCGAGCGGTATCAGGTGGTCCGCCTGCGGCCCCTTCACCCCGTCGACGACGAGGAACGCCACCCGCTGCCCCTCCGAGATCACGCCGCCCCCGACGATGGCCGAGCTGTGGACGAAGACCTCGGCGCGATCGCCGTCGGGCGTGACGAACCCGTACCCCTTGGCCGGTTCGTACCAGCTGACGGTGCCGAGCACACCCAGGGGCGCGCCGGCGGCCCGGTCGCCCGTGACCCGGACGCGGCGCGCCTGCGGGCCACGGTTCCCCTCGCCCACCTCGAACTCGACGACCTGCCCCTCACGCAGGAGCCGCGGTCCGTCGTCGCCGACGATCTCGGACGCGTGCACGTACAGGTCCTCCGCCTCGTTCCCGAGGTCGATGAAGCCGAACCCTCGGTCGGCGTCGAACCATCGGACAGTTCCCTGGGGCACCTTGCGCTCCTTGCAGTGGCAGACGTTGCTGTCGTCCATTGTCCCTGACGCAACCGGGGGACGACGCCGCTTCAGGCGCGCTTCTGGGCGGCCAGTCCGTGCACCCACCGGGCCTCGACGACGACGGGTGTGGCGTCGCACGTCTCCGCGAGGACGGCGGCGCGCGCCGCCTCGTCCAGGGCTTCCTGGGCGTTGCCGAGCTGGAGGTGCGCACTCGCCAGGTGGGCCCGGGCCCGGGCCTCCCACGACCGGTAGCCGTGCGTGGTCGCGAGCGCTGCGGCGTCGGCCAGGGCGGCTGCGGCCTCGGCGGTGTGCCCGCTCGCCAGGAGGCTCACACCCAGGCCGTCGCCGGTGATGACCTCGGCCCGGGGGTCGTTCAGCCGGAACGCGGCGGCGTGCGCCTCGCGGGCGGTCTCCACCGCCTCGGTGGGCCGGCCGGTCTGGGCGAGGAGCCGGCCGAGCTCGTCCAGCGTGGACAGCTCCCCGCGGGTGTGGCCGCGCCGGCGGAACCCGTCGAGGACGTCGTGGAGCTGGGTCTCCGCGGTCTCCGTGTCCCCGAGGAGCCGGAGGGCGCTGGCGAGGTTGCCACGGATCGTCAGGTCGGCCACCTCGCGCTTGTTGCCCTCGCTGATGCGGATCGCGGCACGGAACGAGTCCGCGGAGCGGACGAGCTCGCCCTGTTCAAGGCAGGTCATGCCGAGCCCGTTCAGGGCGAGGGCCCGGGCCTGGCTCGCCGGCCCGGTCCGGGACAACATCTGCTCGAAGCAGGCCGCGGCCTCGACGAGCCGGCCGGCCTCGTAGTGCTCCCAGCCCACGTTGTGCGCGAGGTAGGCGACGGCGTCGGTCCAGCCGCAGAGCTCGGCGAGGCGGGTCGCGTGGACCGTGTCCGCGTGCGAGTCGTCGATCCGTCCGTGCGCCCAGTGGGCGTAGCTGCGGGAGATGTACATCGCCGCACGCGCCTGGTCGTCGCCGGTACGGACGGCCGCCCCCAGGCCGGCCTCGGCCAGGTGCTCCCAGCTGTCGAACCGGCGGAGCAGAAGGTATCCGCGGAGCTGGTCGACGAGCCGCCAGACGTCGGGACCACGGTCGGGGTCGTCGGCCGACGAGGTCGCCAGGGCCAGCATCGACGGGTACTCCAGGTCCATCCACCGCATGGCGGCGTCCTCGTCGCCGAACACCGCGGTGCGGTCCGGGTGGCGGGCCAACCGGAGCAGGTGCGGGTGGATCCAGTCGACGGCCGCGGTGGCCCGGTCGAGGTACCACGCCCGCAGGCGGCTCTCGGCGTCGGGGACACCGTCCTCCGTGCCGAGCTTGCGCCGGGCGAACAGCCGCAGCAGGTCGTGGCTGCGGAACCGGTCGGCGGCGTGCTCGGTCAGCATGTTCGCGTCGAGCAGCTCGTCCAGTGCCCGGGCCGCGGTGCCGTCGCCCACCAGCACCTCCGTCGCCTCCGTGCCGAAGTCGATGCCGGGGTGGAGGGACGACAGCCGGAACACGCGCTGCGCGGTGGGGGAGAGCTCCGTGTAGCTGAGCTCGAAGCTGTTCCAGAGGCTCGACGTCCCCACGGCGAGGTGGTCCAGCCGGTCCTGCCCGTCCTGGAGCCGGTGGACCAGGTCCGCCGGCACGAGTTGTCGCCGGCTCCGCAGCTGCGCGGCCGTGATCTGCAGGGCGAGCGGGAGGTCGCTGCACAGGCGCGCCAGCTCGTCGAGGACCGCCGCGTCGTCCCCGTCCGACGTCGTCGTCGCGGCCGCCAGCAGACGGATCGAGTCGGCGCGGTCGAGCACGTCCAGGCGGACCAGGACGGCGCTGTCGAGCTCGGGCAGCAGGCTCCTGCTGGTCACGAGCACGTCACTGTCGCCGAGACCCGGGATGAGCGGGCGGACCTGGGCCGCGTCCCGGGCGTTGTCGAGCACGATCAGCATCGTCCGGTCCGCGAGCCGGCTCCGGAACAGCGACGCCGCCTCGGTCAGGTCCGCGGGCGGCGTCCCGGGGCCCGTGGCGCGCAGGAAGCGCTGCAGGATCTCCAACGGCGGGACGGGAGCGCCCGCGGCGTCCTGCAGGTCGGCGAACAGCTGACCGTCGGGATACCGGTCGTGCGTCTCGTGCGCCACGGACAGGCACAGGGCGGTCTTCCCGACACCCGCGGCGCCGCTGACCACGACGGGCACGTTTCCGCCGTCCGGGCCGCGGTCGAGCGCCGCCGTGATGCCGGAGCGCTCCGCCGTGCGCCCCACCAGGCGGGGTGGCGCCGCAGGTACCTGCCAGGGGACCGAGGCAGCGGCGGCGGACTCGTCCGTCCAGCGCTGCCGCAGCGCGTCCAGGTGCGCGGTGCGCAGCCGTTCCCCCGGGTCCACGCCGAGCTCGGTGGCGAGGGAACGCCGGGTGGACTCGTACCGGCTGAACGCCTCGGCCTGGCGTCCCGCCGCGGCGAGCGTCTGGATCAGCGACGCCTGGACCACCTCGTCGAGCGGGCGGCGGACCGCCGTGGTCGTCAGCGGCACGACGGCGTCCTCCGGCACGCCGAGCTCACGGGTGATCCGCGCGTACGACAGCAGCGCCGCGACGTACTCCTCCTCCACCGCCGCGATGCGGTCGGGTGACGTCACGAGGTCCGGGTCCGGACCACCGCGCCACAGCGCGACGGCGGCGGCGAGGGCCTCCTTCGCGCCGCGGGTCGCCCCGGAGCGGTGCGCGTGCGCGGCGAGGTCGCGGAACCTGAGCAGGTCGAGCTGGTCGGCCGGCAGGACGAGCCGGATGCCGGCGCGGTCCTGCTCCACGACGGGCTGCCGGTCGTCGGAGGCCTCCAGCAGGCGACGCAGGCGGGTGAGGTGGATGTTCAGGGCCGCTGTCGTGGCCGAGGTCTCGCCCGGCCAGAGCGCGGCCACGAGCACCTCGCGGGGCACAGGCGACCCGGCGGCGACCGCGAGCTCGGCGAGCAGCACCTGCTGCATCCGGGACCGCAGGGGGATCCGCGCCTCACCCCGGTGCAGCAGCAGCGGCCCGAGGACACTGATGTGCACGGCTCCGGGACCCGCCGTCGCGCCGTCTGACGGGGAGCGTACGAGCGCCTGGTCGAACCGCTCGCGCAGCCGGTCGGCCTCCGGGCCGGTGAGCCCGAGTGCGGCGACCAGGGCGGCGACGGACTCCCGTCGGGGACGGCGGCTGCGCCCCTGCTCGATGTCCCGGACCGAGGCGAGGCTCACCCCGGAGGCCTCGGCGAGCTCGCGCTGGGTCAGTCCGCCGTCCTCACGATGCCGGCGGAGCAGCTCACCCGCGGAATCCCGGACCCTCTCGACCTCGGACGACGGCACGCCGCGATCATAGGCGACGGCTGACCGACGGTGGTCGGCGACCGCCTCGGCAACGGGCCCTGCGGCGGCTCAGACGGTCCGCTCCACGGCGCCGAGGATGCGGTACGCGCCCACGCGAGAGCTCACCCAGTCGGCGTGCAGGCCGACGGGTACGCCCGTGCGGTGGACGTCGAAGACGTTCCCGTCGCCGGCGTAGAACGCGACGTGCGTGACGTTGCCGGTGTACTCGCCGTCGGCGTCGTAGAAGACGAGGTCACCCGCCTGGAGCTCGGAGTACGGCACCTTCTGGGCGTAGACCCCGTCCTGGCTCGTGTGCGTCCGGGCCCAGTCGTACATCGCCTCCGACGAACGCACCGGCCACCCCGGGAACCCGGCCACCTCGTCGTAGGACGCGTGCACCAGTCCCGAGCAGTCGTAGGCCGGGCCGTCCCCGCCGGTCCCGGAGTACGGCGCACCCTCCTTCTCGAACGCCTGCCGGAGCGCGAGGCGGGACCAGCTGTACAGGTTCGCCTGCTGCGTGCACCGGGCGCCCTCGGCCGTCGTGCCGTCGGAGACCTGGATCCTCAGGTGGTCGACGGCGCCGATGGTCCCCGGGTCCCAGTCGTCCTCGCCGTCCCAGGGGCCGAAGCCCTCGCCGTCCGTGCGGACGTGGGCGACCGCGCCGTCGTCGAAGACGTAGCCGGCGGTCCCGCCGTTCCCGGTCACCGCGGAGATCGTCAGGACCGGGCTCCGGCCGTCCGCGGCGGTGTCGCGCAACCGGTACCGGAGCGACACGGCGTCCGCACCCCAGGTGACCTGGATCGCCGCCTCGGCGTTCCCGCAGTCGACCACGACCTCCTGGCCGGGGACCGAGAACGGCGCCGACTCGGCCGCCTCCGCCGCCGGCGCCACGGCGGCCAGGCCCCAGAAAGCGGTCACGAAGGCCACGACTCCGCTGACCAGTCTGCGCATCGTTGTTCCGTCCCGGTTCTCGAGGGGGTTCCTCGCTGCCCCTCCGACACCGACGAAGGTACGAACCCGACTCGACAACCGGCTTTCCGTACCCCGCCCGTACCTGCGCGGCGGCGAACGGACGACCCGAGACCTCCTCCGCTATCGTTCCGCCGTGCCCCTCCTCTGGATCGTCGTCGGAGCGGTCCTGGTGGTCGACGCCCTGATCGTGTGGATCACGACCAGCCTCAACTCCGGCGTCATCGCGACGTTCGGGCTCGGCGTCCTCTACCTGCTCCACGGGCTCCACCGAACCCGGACCCGGGCCCGGGCCGGAACAGAAAGCGGCCCGTTCCGGTGGGCAGGGGTGTTCGTCCCGGTCGCCACGGCACTGCTGCTCGTCCTCCTCGCATCCCTCGCGGTGCTCGGCCGGACGGACACCGTGTCGCACCGGGAGGATGCCGTCATCGTCCTCGGGGGCGCGCTGAAGGGCGACGAGGTGACGCCGGCGCTCCGCTCCCGGCTGGACGCGGCCGTCGAGTACTCGGCCGCGAACCCGGACGCCGTCATCGCCGTCTCCGGCGGGCAAGGGCCCGGGGAGACCGTCACCGAGGCGCTCGCGATGGAGCGCTACCTGGTCTCGCGCGGGGTCCCGGAAGGCCGGGTCGTCCGGGAGGACCGGTCGACCAGCACCTACGAGAACTTCGTCCTCACGAAGCGGCTCCTGGACGCGCACTTCGACGCGGACTACACGACGGCCTTCGTCACGAGCGACTACCACGTCTTCCGGGCGGGCGAGCTCGCCGAGGCAGCGGGGCTCGGCAGCGCTCACGCGCACGCGGACACGCCGTGGTACCAGATCCCTGTCGACTACGTACGGGAGTCCCTGGCGATCACGAAGCTCGTCCTGACGGGGCGGTGAGCGCCGCCGGGGGAGCCGAGACACCGAGCGCCAGGGCGGCGGCCGGCAGCAGTTAATTGACAGTGACAAAAAAAGACGGTTGAGTGTCCGCACCAGCAACGACGCCGGAGGGGCACTCATGTCAGTCAGATCCGCATCCGACCAGGTCCGGCGAGCCGACCGTGCCTGGCTCGCCGCCGGCCTGGCGCTCGGCGTCGTGGTCACCATCGGGGCGGCGCCCGTCCCCGCGGCTACGGCCGCCGGTCCGAGCGGGGCCACCATCGAGGCCGAGGCCACCCAGGTGGTCCTCGACGGCGCGAGCCGCAGCGGCTGCTCCGCCTGCTCGGGCGAGGGCAAGGTCGGCAACATCGACCCGTCCGCCGCGGTCACGGTCCCCGGCGTCATCGCGCCGGAGGACGGCACCTACGAGGTGACCCTGCACTACCTGAGCGGCGACGACTCGCGGGCCCTGACGGTCACGCCCGACGGCGGCGCGGCGGTCACCGTGCCGGTCGCCTCCACCGGAGGCTGGGACCGCGTCGGCACCACCACGGTGGACCTGCCCCTGCACGCGGGCGAGAACAGCCTGACGTTCGGCGCGCCGGCCGGCGCGCTCGGCCCCGACCTGGACCGGGTCGACGTCGCCGGCGCGACCGCCAAGGACTACGCGCTCACCGACCCCGACGCGGCCGACCCCGTGCCCGTGGACCCGACCCCGGCGCGGTCCGGCGGCAAGCACGCGGTGCTGCGCGCCGGCGACGTCGTCATCGACTACTCGCTCCGGAGCGGAACCGCCGACGCCCGCTGGGGCGGCCGCGAGGCCGTGACCGGCTTCTACAGCGGCGTGCGCCTGGGCGACGAGTTCGTCACCACCAAGCAGTACGACGGCGCGTGCCGGCTCACCGGCCGCGCCACCGTCACCTGCGCCCGGCCCGGCCTGCCGACCCTGCGCCAAGAGTTCGCGTTCGACGGCGACCGCTCGTTCTCGGTGCGGCTCGACGTGACGGGCACCGACGGCCCGGTCACCACCTCGATGATGGTGCCGGTCATGACCGACCGGCGCGGCTCGGTGGACCTCGGCCGCAACGGCGACAACCGCATGGTGCTCGTGCCCTTCGACAACGACCACTGGGTCCGCTACGAGACCCCGGCGATCAAGGACGTCACGCCGGCCCGGCGCAGCTTCGAGGTCACCGCGTTCATCGACGACGCCTCGCGCCGCGGCCTCGTCGTCGGCTCCCTGGACCGGGACACCTGGAAGTCCGGTGTGGTGGCGGACGGCAACGACCGCGGCGGCCTGGACCGGCTGCAGGCCGCGGCCGGCCTGACCGACTGGAGCTACGACTACGGCGACGGGATGAACAAGTACCAGTTCAACCGCGAGCTCAAGCCGCACGCCGAGGTCAGCGGCACCACCGTGCGCTCCCCGCGCATGTTCGTGGGCCTGTACCCGGACTGGCGCGCGGGCATGGAGACCTTCGGCAAGGCCGCCGCGCAGGCCGCGCGCTCCCGCACCTGGGACGAGGGCACGCCCTTCGGCTTCAACAGCTGGGGCGGGCTCGGCGCCCGCGGCGGCGACGCCGACGTGATGGACGAGGTCTCGCAGTTCCTCGCCGAGGAGACCCCCGGGTTCCGGAACACGGAGTCGGCCAAGGGCCCCTACGTGGGCGTCGACTCGTACTGGGACAAGATGCTCGCCCCCGAGTACGCGTTCGAGGACCCGGACACCTCCTGGGCCGAGCTCGAGCGGTACGTCGCCGACGTCAAGGCGCGCGGCCAGGAGCCGGCGCTGTACTTCCAGCCGTTCGCCAACTTCTGGCGCGAGGGCCTGGACGAGAAGATCGGCGGCACCGCGCTCTGCGACACCTGCGAGAACCAGACCTACCGCCAGATGGCGCTCACAGTGAACGGCGTGCCGGTGAACATCGACGGCGCCTGGGCGCTCGACCCGACCAACCCCGGCGTGCAGAACCGTGCCCGGATCGCGCTCGGCAAGTTCCGCGAGCTCGGGGTGCGCTACGTCAAGCTCGACTTCCTGACCCACGGCTACGTCGAGGCCGACGACTGGTACGACCCGGCGGTGCACACCGGCCAGCAGGCGTTCCGGCAGGGCATGGGGCAGGTGGTCGACGTCGTCGGCGAGGACATGTTCGTCGACCTCGCCATCTCGCCCCTGTTCGCCTCCGAGTTCGCCCACGCCCGGCGCATCTCGTGCGACGTGCACGGCGCCCTGAACAACTGGCACCCGACGCAGCCCGACCGCTACCAGAAGAGCACCGAGTACCTCCTCAACTCCCTGACCTACGGCTGGTGGCTCGACGAGGTCTACGCCTTCAACGACGGCGACCACGTCCAGTTCGGCAACTACGAGTACGACGGCAACGCCAACGCCTACCTGCTGGACGACCCCTACCCGAGCATCTGGCCCGAGGGCCAGAACCGGGCGCGCGTCACCTCCGCCGCCATCACCGGCGTCTACCAGGTCAGCGAAGACCTCACCGCCACCGGACACCCCGTCATCAAGCAGCGGGCCCGCGACCTGCTGCAGAACCCCGGCATCAACCACCTCGCCGAGCTCGGCCGGTCCTTCGCCCCCGTGCAGGCCGGACCCGACGCCTTCACCGCCGCCGACACGTTCGTGCTGCACGACGGCGGGACCACCTACGTGGCCGCGTTCAACTACGGGTCCTCGCCACGCCGGGCCGACCTCGCGCTGCGCGACCTGGGCCTGGACGGCGGCCGGTACGACGTCACCGAGCTGTGGACCGGGCAGGAGAGCCAGGCCGCCGGACGGCTCCGGGCGTCCGTCCCCGGCGAGGACGTGCGGGTCTGGGCCATCACGAAGGGTCGGCACTGATGAGCACCACCACCCTCGACCGTCGCGCCGGCCGGACCGGTGGTGGCGGGGCGTCGGCCGGGCCGGCCCGCCGGCGTCCGCGCACCCAGCTCTGGCCCGCGCTCGGGATGATCGCCCCCGCGGCCCTCGGGTTCCTGGTCTTCTACCTCTACCCGACCCTGCGCGGCGCCTACCTGTCGCTCACCGAGTACAACGTGCTGGGCAGCCCCGTCTTCGTGGGCCTGCGCAACTACGTCGACATGGCGAAGGACGACGTGTTCTGGAACGCCGTCCGCGTCACGTTCCTGTACGTGGTGCTGAACATCGGGTTCCAGACCGTCCTCGCCGTCGGGCTGGCGGTGCTCATGCACCGGCTGACGAAGTCGGTGCTGATCCGCGGCAGCCTGCTGCTGCCCTACCTCATCGCCAACGTCGTCGTGGCCCTGCTGTGGTTCTGGATGCTCGACTACAACATCGGCATCGTCAACGCCGTCATCGACGCGATCGGGCTGCCCAAGGTCGCCTTCTTCGGCGACGAGGCGTGGACCGTCGCGACCATCGCCGGCGTCAACACCTGGCGGCACCTCGGCTACACCGCCCTCCTGGTGTTCGCCGGCCTGCAGATGATCCCGGCCAGCGTCTACGAGGCCGCCGCCGTCGACGGCGCGGGGGAGTGGCGCACCTTCTGGCGCATCACCTTGCCGCTGCTGCGGCCCGTGCTCGTGCTCGTGCTGGTCATCACCGTCACCGGGGCCTTCCAGGTCTTCGACACGGTGGCAGTGACCACCGCCGGCGGGCCCGGCAACGCCTCCCGCGTGCTCCAGCTCTACATCTACGAGCAGGCGTTCGCCCGCGGGCACTTCGGCTACGCGTCCGCCATGTCCGTGGTCCTGTTCCTCGTCCTCGCCGGGGCCGCCTTCGCGCAGATGCGACTGCTGCGCGCCGGCGAGTCCGACCTCTCCTGATGGGAGCGCACATGCGTACACGGATCACCTGGGGCCGGCTGCTCGCCTGGGTCGTGCTGTGGTTCTTCGTGCTGGCCACCGTGCTGCCGTTCTACTGGATGCTGCGCACCGCGTTCTCGGACAACCAGGCGCTCGCCGCCCAGTCCTTCTCGCTGCTGCCCGCCGACTTCACGCTCGGCCCGTTCGAGCGGGTGTTCGGCCTGGCCACCCCGGAGGAGGCCATGGCGGAGGGCGGTTCGGGCGCGTCCCTGAGCTTCTGGCTCTACCTGCGCAACTCGCTCGTGGTCGCCACGGCCGTGACGGTGGGCCAGGTGCTGTTCTCCTCGATGGCGGCCTACGCCTTCGCCCGGCTGAGCTGGCCCGGGAGGGACGCCTGGTTCGCCGTCTTCCTCGGGGCGCTCCTGGTGCCGCCGATCTTCACCTCGCTGCCGAACTTCCTGACGATCAAGTCGCTGGGCCTGCTGAACACGCTGCCCGGGATCATGCTGCCGAGCCTGTTCATGACGCCGTTCGCGATCTTCTTCATGCGGCAGTTCTTCCTCGGCATCCCGAAGGAGATCGACGAGGCGGCGATGATCGACGGCGCCAAGCCCTGGCGCATCTTCTTCCGGATCATCCTGCCGATCTCGGCGGCGCCGGTCACCACGCTCGGCATCCTCACGTTCATCAACACCTGGAACGACTACTTCTGGCCGCTCCTGGTGGGCCAGACGGAGGAGTCCAAGGTGCTCACCGTGGCCCTGGGCGTCTTCCGCTCGCAGACGCCGCAGGGCGCGCCGGACTGGGCCGGGCTCATGGCCGCGTCCCTCGTCGCGGCCCTGCCCATCGTGATCCTCTACGCCGTCTTCGGGCGCCGGGTCATCAACTCCATCGGTTTCTCCGGCATCAAGTAGCCGGGCCAGAAAGGAACACCATGAAGCGAAAGATGCTCGCGGGCGCCGTCGCCCTCGCGTCCCTGTCCCTGACCGCCTGCGCGGGCGGCTCGTCCGGCGCCGAGGCGGAGGGCCAGATCGACTACTGGCTGTGGGACTCGAACCAGCAGCCCGTCTACCAGCAGTGCGCCGACGCCTTCCACGAGGCCAACCCCGACCTGACGGTCAAGATCACGCAGCGCGGCTGGGACGACTACTGGTCCGCGCTGACCACCGCGTTCTCGTCGGGCACCGGCCCGGACGTGTTCACCGACCACGTGTCCAAGTACCCCGAGTTCGTGGCCAACGGCCAGCTCCTGGCGCTGGACGACCACATCGCCGACGTCGACCTCGACCAGTACTCGGCCGGGCTCGCGGACCTGTGGGTCGCCCAGGACGGCAAGCGGTACGGCCTGCCGAAGGACTGGGACACCGTCGCGATCTTCTACAACCAGAAGATGGTCGAGGACGCCGGGCTCACCGAGAAGGACATGCAGGACCTCGACTGGAACCCGGACGACGGCGGCAGCTACGAGGAGGCCATCGCGCGCCTGACCGTCGACGCGAACGGCGTGCGCGGCGACGAGCCGGGCTTCGACAAGGAGAACGTCGCGGTCTACGGCCTGGGCATCCCCGGCGCCGGGTACGAGAACGGGCAGACCGAGTGGAGCATGTACACCGCCACCACGGGCTGGACGCACACCGACGAGAACCCGTGGGGCACGCACTACAACTACGACGACCCGCGCTTCCAGGACACCATCGCCTGGTGGTACTCCCTGATCGAGAAGGGCTACGCGCCGCCGCTGGAGACCACGATCGGCGCGTCGGTGAACGACAACTTCGGCGCGGGCAAGTCCGCCATCAACATCAGCGGCGACTGGATGCTCTCGACCTACTTCGGGTACGACGGCGTCGACGTCGGTCTGGCGCCCACGCCCACCGGCCCGAACGGGCAGCGCGCGAGCATGTTCAACGGCCTGGCGGACTCCGTGTGGGCGGGCACGGACAACCCCGAGGGCGCGGCGAAGTGGGTCGCCTTCCTGGGCTCGACCGACTGCCAGGACCTCGTGGGCGCGGCCGGCGTCGTCTTCCCGGCCATCACGAGCTCTGCCGAGATCGCCACCGAGGCGTTCGCCGAGAAGGGGATCGACGTCTCGCCGTTCACCACCCACGTCGAGGACGGCACCACGTTCCTGTTCCCGGTGACCGACCACGCCTCGGACGTGCACGCGATCATGACCCCCGCGATGGACGAGGTGCTGGGCGGCAAGGCCGACGTCAGCTCGTTGACCGAGGCCAACGAGCAGGTCAACGCCCTGTTCGACTGACCGGGAGGCGCGGCTGGTCGTGCTGGTTCTCGCGCCGGTACGCCGCCGGCGGCATGCCGCACACGTCGCCGAACGCGGTGTAGAACCGGCTCACGGAGCTGAAGCCGGACTCGGCCGCGACGTCGGCGACCGGCAGTCCGGTGGTCACCAGCAGCCGCCGCGCCTCGGCCAGCCGGCACCGGGTCAGGTAGTCGACCATCGTGGTGTGCACGACCTTGCGGAACTGGGCCATGGCGTAGTTGGGGTGCAGCCGCACGGTCCGTGCGACGTCCGCCACGGTGAGCGGTTCGCGGAAGTGCTCGGCGATGTGCCGCACCATCGCCAGCACCTGCCGCAGCGCCGGGTCGCCGGCTGCGAACTGCCGCACCGGCTGCCCCGGTGTGGCCAGTCCGAGCCGGCGCACCCGGGCCTCGATCTCCAGCATCGCGATGCGGCGCAGCTCGGGCTGGTCGCCCGACAGGTCGGCGGCCCACTGCGTGAAGTTCGCGTCGTCGGTCGTCCGCGCCGCCTCCGGCGGTGAGATCAGCGGCATGCCGGAGAGCAGGCGGCCGACCAGCGCGGTGGGCAACCCCCAGCCGAGGAAGGTCGAGAACGGCACGTGCACCCAGTGTGCCCGGGTCGCCGTGCTGGCGATGAGCTGGTGGGGCACCGCAGCCCAGAACGCGGCCACCGACCCGGGGCCGATCTCGACCGGCGCGCCACCGAACAGGTACAGCATCGTGCCGCCCTCGGTGACCAGGTTGATCTCCAGGTCGTCGTGCTGGTGGGCGGTGCCCATCAGGGTGGGGCGGCCGGACCAGCTCACGAGAGCGGGCGGCTCGATCTCGATCTGCGACGTCATCTGGCCCCCCCGGGCATCTGATGATCCAGGAAGAACCGGCTTGGATCCGTGAAGAGTTCGCTGATCGTAGGTACGTAGGGTCGAGGCCGTCAACGCGGCCGCCGGCCGTCGTCACCCCCCCGGCCGCATCGCCGCGGCCCGAGACAAGGAGCAGCTGTGTTCACACTTGGCATCGTCGGAGCCGGGCAGTTCGCCGGGCAGTTCGTCAAGCTCTGGAACCTGCACCCCGGCGTCGGGGACATCTACGTCACCGACCTGCTGCCCGAGCGCGCCGAGAAGCTGGTCGGCGAGTACGACCTCGCCGGAGCCGTCCCGTCCTTCGAGGACCTGCTCGCCTCCGACGTCGACGCCGTCGCGATCTTCACGCAGCGCTGGACGCACGGGCCGCTGGTGGTCCAGGCGCTGCGCGCCGGCAAGCACGTCTACTCCTCGGTGCCGATGGCGATCTCCGAGGAGGAGATCGAGGCGATCGTCGAGGCGGTCCGCGAGACCGGGCTGACCTACATGATGGGCGAGACGAGCTACTACAACCCGGCGACGGTCCATGCCCGCGACCAGGCCGCGAAGGGCGCGTTCGGCCGGCTCTTCTACGCCGAGGGCGACTACCTGCACGACATGGACCTGGGCTTCTACGACGCGTACAAGTACAGCGGCGGGGAGAACTGGAAGTCCACGGCGAGCTACCCGCCCCTGATGTACCCGACGCACTCCCTGGGCGGGATCCTCGGTGCCTGGCAGACGCACGCGACCAGCGTCTCGGCGATCGGCGTGCTCGACGACCGCGGCGACGGGGTGTTCGACAGGGAGGTGAGCCAGTTCGCCAACGACTTCTCCAACGCCACCGCGCTGTTCGAGGCCGCGGGCGGGGGCGCGTTCCGCATCAACGAGTTCCGCCGGGTCGGGTTCCCCTCGCACGTCCGTGAGTCGCGGTTCCGGTTCTTCGGCACCGAGGCCAGCATGGAGCAGCTCGTCAACGTCAGCCTCTGGCAGGACAAGCAGGAGGTCGTCGACCTCACGGAGCACCTGGCGCCCAAGCCCACGCTGTCGCCCGACGACCCGTCGCTGGAGCACGTCTCGCCCGCCCTGCGGGATGCCTTCACGTCGGGCTCCGCGCCCGTGCACGACCGCTCGCGGCTGCCGAAGGAGTTCGCGAACGTGTCCAACGGGCACGAGGGCAGCCACCACTTCCTGGCCGACGACTTCGTCACCGCCGTCAACACCGGCGCCCTCCCGCCGGTCAACGCCTGGGTCGCCGCGCGGTACACGATGCCCGGCATCGTCGCGCACGAGTCGGCGCTCAAGGGCGGCGTCCGCCTGGACATCCGCGACTTCGGGGACGCGCCGCAGGGCTGACGGGCAGGGGGCCGGGGAGCCCTCGGGAACTTTCCGGCCCCAGCCCAGTTGATCCTGCGTACGGTCCGGTTCGTGGGAGGAAGGCACATGTCGTTACGTGAGGGGCTGCTGCGTGCCACGCCCGGGTCGGTCGCGACGGAGAACCGTGCTCTGCTCTCCGGGCTCGTCGCGCTGGCGGGGAGCCTGGTGGCGGGCATCGTGGCGTTCGGGGGAGAGCGGGTCCCGCTCTTCGGCGCGGCGTCGGCGGGTGTGGTGGCGGCCGTCGCCTCCGGGGTGTCCGGGGCGGCGGCGTTCTGCACCGGATACCTGCGGTCGTCCCGCGCGCCGCACGGCGGGCGGCCCGCCGGCAGGTGGCCCGACGGCGGGTGGCGGCGCTCCTTCGACGCCGTCGTCCTCACCGTCACGGCGGCCGGCATCGTCGTGCTGCTGACGGGATCGGTCTTCGCGGTGTTCGACCTCGCCTTCCGTGAGCTGCGCCTGGACGCGCTGATGGCGGCGGTCCTCGTCGGGCTGTCGGCCGCCGTCGCCGCCTACGCGCTCACCCTCGTCTCCGTGGCGGTGACGTCGGTCGCGATCGCGAACCTGCTCGCGCTGTTCCTCGTCAGCGGTGCGCTGGCCAGCATGCTCTCGGCCAACGACCCGCACTGGTGGCAGCTCAACTTCAGTGCGCTCGGCGTCGGCGGCGGTTTCTCCGCGTACGCGTTCAACATCACGCTGGTCTTCGCGGGTCTCGCGATGACGACACTGACCCACCACGTGATCGGCGACCTGCGCAGCGGGGCGTCGGAGCGGGAGCTGCGGCGCCTCGCGGTGCTCCGGACCTGGCTGATCGGGGTGGCCGTCCTGCTCGTCGCGCTGGGCTGGGTGACCGTCGAGGTCGCGAAGGTGCTGCACACGGCGATCGCGTCGGCCATGACGGTGCTGTTCGCGGGCCTCGTCGTCGCGACCCCGCACCTCGTCCCGCGGCTGCCGCGCACCTTTCTCGTCACGTCGTCCCTCTTCGTCAGCGCCTTCGCGCTCGTGGTCCTCCTGATGTGGCCGGTGGGCTACTTCAACCTCACCGCCGTCGAGTTCCTCGGGTTCGCTCTGCTCCTGACCTGGCTCTTCCTGTTCGTGCGCACCGTCGCGGCCCGCCTCGAGGACGAGCGCGCCGATCCGCCGTCCTCGGCGCGGCCGCGTCCGCCGCGTTCGGTCCCAACCCCAGACGGCGTTCCTGAGCACGGTCGTCGCGCCCATGCCGTGGGGCCGGCCGGTGTGGAACGCCAGGTGTAGGAGGGCCTCCTGCCGCTCCTCGTCGGTGATGATCTCCCCGGTGTGGGCGGCCCGGGTGTGGGGTGTACCAGCAGGGACTGGCAAGAAGCCCCGGAAGCGCCTTGACTCGATGTCGTACGCACCGAGACACCAGAGGACGACATGAACCACGCCGAGCTCGACCAGATCTTCCCCCTGGGGGAGAAGAACGACGCCTACGCGCAGTACTTCACCGGCCAGAGCTACCTCGCGCCCCTCGCGTCGGGGAGCGTTCCGGTCAGCAACGTCACCTTCGAGCCGGGCTGCCGCAACAACTGGCACATCCATCACGGCACCGGCGGCGGCGACCAGATCCTGCTGTGCACGGCCGGCAGCGGCTGGTACCAGGCCGAGGGGGAGAACCCGGTCAGCCTGGAGCCGGGATCCGTGGTCCGTGTGCCGGCCGGCACCAAGCACTGGCACGGCGCGAAGTCCGGCTCGTGGTTCTCCCACGTCGCCTTCATCACCCCGGCCGACGACCTCCGCAACGAGTGGCTCGAACCGGTCACCGACGAGGTGTACGGCGCCCTGCCGAAGAGCTGACGCCCTGCCGAAGAGCTGAGGGGACGATCGGCGTGCGTCAGCGGTCGGCGGAGGCTGGCGTGCCGGCGGAGGCCGGCGTGGCGGCGGAGGCCGGCGGGCCGGCGGCCGCGGTGGCTCGCCGGGCGGCCGCGACCGCGACGGCCAGCCCGTCCGCCGCAGCCGCGTTGGCGTGCTCGACACCCCGGGCCAACGCCGACGCCGATGCGTTCGAACCTGCGCCGGCAGCGGACCCGACAGCGGACTCCGAGCCGGAGGATGCGGTGGTCTCCTGGACGTCGGCGGTGAGCCCCGTGTCGGCTCCCGTTGCTGCCGCCGGGGTCGTCCGGGCGGCCTCCGCGACGGTCTGCACGGCTGCGGCGGCGTCGTCCTTCGGCGTGGTCGACGGGCGGGGCTGTCGGTCCGTGGGACGGATCGACGGCGGCGGCGGCGCTTCCCGGTTCCCCGGGGCGCCGGTCTCCGGGCCGCCCTCGTCGACACCGGCGGCCTCCAGCACCCGGCCCGCGGTCTCACCGGTCTGATCGGCGACGTACGTCGCCGCCCCGACGACCGTGACCGCGACGAGCGCGGCAGCGGCCACGGCGGTCTCCCTCCGGTTCGCCCGGGCGGCGAGGGGCGCGGGACGGGCGGTGACGTCGGCCGGCGCACTCTCGACCACGGCGTCGTTCCCGGCTTCGCGGAGCGCCCAGGAGACGTCGCACACGTCGACGAACGCGCGGGTGCACCGGGCGCAGTCGTTCATGTGGACCTCCAGCCGCCGCTGGCGGTGGGGCAGGAGGCGTCCGGCGAGGTAGTCGTGCATGACCGCGCGGCCGGCGCGGCACTCGGGTTCGGCCACGTGCCGGGCGTGCGCGGCGGCCAGGGCGGCGGCGAGGTTCTCCTCGGCACGGCGGAGCCGGCCGGGCACGGCGTGCGGGTGGAGGCCGAGCAGCTCGCCGATGCTCGTCATGGTCGCGCCGTGCACGTGACGGCCGACCAGGATCGTGCGGTCTGCGTCTGTCAGGTCGCGCATGGCTGCGCGCAGCACGACAAGGGCTCCCCGGCGCTCGACGTCGACCGGCAGTGCACGGACGTCACCCCGGGGGTCCCACACCCGGTCGCGATGAAGGGCGTCCACGTCAACGGCCTCCTCCCGCTAGGAGTCGTCTGGTCCTGCTGCAGACCACCACCGTGAGCTACGCCCGTATCGTACTTTCCGAACAGGGAAGACCTTCCGGGTTTCATCCTCCGACCAGCCCGATGAGTTCGGGCTGGGCCGACGTGGTCCGGGGCCGTACTGCCCGCCGCGGGCTCGGAGGAAATCCTCCGTACCCACGGCGGATCCCACCATTCCAGGGCGCATGCCTCGAAACCTACGTTCGAGGCATGGAGAACAGACCGATCACATCCGTGCTCGCGCAGCTGACCGCCCCAGGAAGGGACTGAGATGACCATCGTCCTCGAGCCACCAGCCCCGTCCGGACACCCGGCCCCGGCCCGTATCGGCCGGCCGGCGATCGGCGCCCTGGGCACCCTCGCCCTCGCACTCGGCACCCTGCAGACCGTGGTGGACCCGGCCCGTCCCCTGCTCGAGCGCGAGCTGGGCGTCGACTCGGCCGCGGCGGCCCTGATCGCCAGCACCCTGCTGATCACCGGCGCGATCGTCGCGCCCATCGCGGGCAAGCTCGGCGACCGCTACGGCGGAAAGCGGGTGCTGCTCGTGCTGATGGCGCTGGTCTCGGCGGGCGGCATGCTGTCGAGCCTTGCGCCGAACCTGCCGGTGCTGCTGATCGGTCAGACGCTGCAGGGCGCCATGGTGGGCGCGCTGCCCCTGTCGTTCATCCTGGTCCGCAAGAACTTCCCCACCGGCCGGACGCAGGTGGCCATCGGCGTGGTGAGCGCCCTGTTCACCGCCGGTGGCATCGTGGGCACGCTGGTCGCAGGGCCGCTCGCGGAGGGTCTGTCCTGGCACTGGATCTTC
The DNA here is from genome assembly GCF_055598465.1 of Promicromonospora sp. NPDC110617. NCBI lineage: Bacteria > Bacillati > Actinomycetota > Actinomycetes > Micrococcales > Promicromonosporaceae > Promicromonospora > Promicromonospora sp. NPDC110617. The sequence continues at coordinate 417,142 of NZ_JBVKBM010000002.1, read as the reverse complement.
GCGGCGCCGACGATCGTGATCGTCGCGGCGACGCTGGTCGTGCTCCGGCTGATGCCGGACGACCCACCGAGCGAAGGGGGCACCAGGATCGACTGGCCCGGCGTGGCCCTGCTGAGCGCCACGCTGGTCGCGCTCATGCTGGGTCTGCTGTTGGTGGCCGGTGGCGGCGTGCCGCCGCTGGCCGTCGGTGGCATCGTGCTGGTCGTCGCCCTGCTCGCCGCGGCCTGGGTGGCCGTCGAGCGCCGGGCGATCTCCCCGATGGTCGAGCTGCGCATGCTGGCAGCGCCCGCCATGTGGAGCGCGGCCGTGCTCACCGTCGCCATCGCGGCGATCTCCGCGATGCTGCAGACCTTCGTCCCCAAGCTGTTCCAGGTGTCGGGGGAGGGCTACGGCCTGGGGCTCGACACCACCGACATCGGCCTGTTCATGATGCCCGCCTCGATCGCCGGCGTGCTGGCGGGCTCCGTGGGCGGGTTCGCCGTGCAGCGCTACGGCGCGCGTGCCGTGGCGACCACGGGCGCGGTCGCCACCGCCGGCGTCCTCGTGGCCGTCGCCGCGCTGCACGACACGGTGTGGCAGCTCGTCGTGGCGCGGGCGCTCGCCGCCTTCGTCGGTGGCCTGATCACCACGGCACTGCTCGCCAGCACCGCGACCTCCGTCGCCGCGAAGGACACGGGGATCGCCACGAGCCTCCTCGTCGTGATCCGCCTGATCGGCGCGGTCGCGGGCGGCCAGGCCGCCGGATCGATCCTCGACGCCGGGAACGATCCGGTGACCGGGGCGCCCGCCGAGTCGGCCTTCGTCACCGGCTTTCTCGTGGCCGCCCTCGTGGCCGCACTGTCCCTGCTCGTCGTTCGTCACCTGAAGAAGGAAGCCCGGTCATGACATCTCAGCCCTGCACCGCCCGGCGCACGGTCCTGATCGCCGGAGCAAGCCTGGCCGGCCCCACCCTCGCGTACTGGCTGCACCGATACGGGTTCGCCGTCACGGTCGTCGAGAAGGCGCACGCACCTCGTGGGGGCGGCTACCCGATCGACGTCCGCGGCACCGCGATCGAGGTGGTCCGGCGGATGGGGATCCTGCCGCGGCTGCGGGTCGCGCACATCGACACCGGACGGTTCACCTTCCTCGACGCCGACGGCGGCGAGGTGGCTGTCCTCCATCCCTACGCGGTCGCCGGGAGCGTCGCGGGGCAGGACCTCGAGGTGGGGCGCGGGGACCTGACCACCGCGCTGTACGAGACGGTCCGTGACGACGTGGAGTTCGTGTTCGACGACTCCGTCGACCGCCTCGACCAGCAGAGGCACGGGGTCGACGTCACCTTCCGCAGCGGCAGACAACGCACGTTCGACGTGGTGGTCGGTGCCGACGGCATGCACTCGGGCACCCGGAAGGTCCTGTTCGGGCCGGAAGAACAGTTCCACCGGTACCTCGGCTACGGCTTCGCCGTGTTCACCATGCCCAACACCCTCGGGCTGTCGCGCGAGCTGCTCATGTGGAACACCCCGGGCCGGGCCGCCGCGCTCTACGCCACCGGGGACACCGACGACGACCTGCACGCCTTCCTGAACTTCCACCAGCCGCAACGGCCCCTCCACGTCCTGCGGGACCCGGACGCCCAGCGGGAGCTGGTCGCCAGCACCTACGCCGGTGCGGGCTGGGAGATACCGAGCATCGTCGACGCCATGCATCAGGCGGACGACCTGTTCTTCGACACGGCGGGCCAGATCCGCATGCCCCGCTGGTCGAGCGGCCGCGTGGCGGTCGTCGGCGACGCCGCCTCTGCGCCGTCGTTCCTGACCGGGCAGGGCTCCAGCCTCGCGCTGGTCGGTGCCTACATGCTCGCCCGGTCCTTGGCCACGCACGAGGACCACGTCGCCGCCTTCGCCGCCTACGAGCGTGACACCCGCGAGTTCGTCACGATGAACCAGGCACTGGTCGACAAGGGCGGCGCCAGGCTGTTCCCCACCACCGCCGACGCGCTGGACCGACGCAACGCCATGCTCCGTGACCTGGTCGCCATGCCGGCCACGACGCCGCAGCCCGCCCACTCGGCCCTCGTGCTCCCGGAGCCTGCGCCGACGGCGTGAGCCCGGTCCGGGCTCCGACACGGAGGAAATCCCTACCACCCTCGGGGGAACCCACCCTGTCCCGGCAGGGCGGCCCCACGGCAGGCTGGCACCATGAAGACCTTGACCCTCGACCCGCGAGAGCGGCGGTCCGGGCGGAGACCCGGCTGGACGCACCTGCTCGGCGCGCCGTCGTCCTCCGTCACCTGGCGTTCGTACGGCTACCTGTGGTCCATGCTGCTCCTGGGACCGTTCGCCCTCGCCTACCTGCTGGTCACCGTGGCGGTCACGGCCGGGGCCGCCGTGACCGTCGTCGGGCTGTTCGTCGCCGGTGGGCTCGTGGTGGGCGCGCGATGGTGGGGCGCCACCTACCGCCGCCTGGCGGGCCACCTGCTGGACACGCACGTCGCCGCGCCCGCACCCCGCCGGCCGCGCCAGGGCTTCCGGCCGCGGCTCGGCGGGGCGCTCGGCGACCCGGTGGGCTGGCGAGCACTGCTGTTCATGCTCGCGGCCCTGCCGGTGACGCTCGCCGGTGTCATCGTGAGCACCGCGTGCCTTGCGCTCGGGCTCGGCAGCGTCACCTACTGGTCCTGGTTCTGGTCGCTACCCCCTGAGCTCGCCATGGACAGCTCGTGGCACACTCCGGGCGGCCTCGCCCTCGTCGCTCTGGGCGGTCTGGTGATGCTGGTCCTGTGGCCGCTGGCCCAGTCGGGTTTCGTCGCCCTGCTGAAGCTGCTGACCAGGGTGCTGCTCGGCCCCACAGCCGCCAGCCTGCGGGTCGCCGAGCTGGAGCGCTCCCGCGCGGGCACGGTGCAGGACGCCGACGCCCGCCTGCGCCGCATCGAGCGAGATCTGCACGACGGTACCCAGGCGCGCCTGGTCGCCGTCGGCATGCAGCTCGGAGAGGCCCGCGAGCAGCTGGTCGCCGGAGACACAGACACCCTGGGCGAGCTGCTCGAAGTTGCGCACGCGTCGACGAAGGACGCCCTGGCCGAGCTCCGGGAGCTGGCCCGGGGCATTCACCCGCCGGCCCTGGACAGCGGCCTCGCGGTCGCCCTCGAGACGCTCGCCGCACGCGCGCCGCTGCCGGTCACGGCGGACATCGACCCGGCGGTCGAGGCGGGTGGCCGCCTGGCACCGGCGATCGAGTCGATCGTCTACTTCTCGATCGCCGAGCTGGTCACCAACGCGGCCAAGCATGCGCGAGCCTCGCGGGTCCACGTGCGGGTCGAGGTCGCCGCCGACGGCGGGAGCGGCGTCCTGCACATCCAGGTGCGCGACGACGGCGGCGGGGGCGCGACCGTCGTCGCCCCCGACGGGTCCGGGCTGCGGTCGGGCCTCGCGGGGCTCGCCGAGCGCGTCGGCTCGGTCGACGGCACGTTCGACCTGTCCAGCCCCGTCGGCGGGCCGACCGTCGTGACCATGACGCTCCCCGCGGTGCGCGCCGGCACGGCGGGTGCACACCGCACGGGCACCGGGAGCCGCGCATGACCGGGCCGGACGCCACGCCGTCGGAAGGCCTGCGGGTGGTGCTCGCCGAGGACTCCGGGATCCTGCGCGACGGGCTCGTCGCCCTGCTGACGCGGCGGGGGCACGAGGTGACGGCCGTGCCGGACGGCGCGAGCCTGGAGCGCGAGGTCCGGCACCTCGCGCACGAGTCGACGCTCCCTGATGTCGTGGTCGCGGACATCCGTATGCCACCCACGTTCACCGACGAGGGCCTGCGCACCGTGGTCGCGTTGCGGGAGCGGTTTCCCGGGCTGCCCGTGCTGCTCTTCTCGCAGTACGTGGAGACGCAGTACGCCGGCACCCTGCTCCAGGGCGACGCGCGCGCCGTGGGGTACCTCCTGAAGGACCGGGTGGTCGACGTGGGGGAGTTCACCCAGGCGCTGGCGCGCGTCGCCCGGGGCGAGACGGTGCTCGACCCGGAGGTGGTCTCCCAGCTCATGGGAGCCTCCGACCGGGACGTCGGCCGGGCGCGACTGTCCGGCAGGGAGCGCGAGGTGCTCGACCTCATCGCGCAGGGCCGGTCGAACGGCGGCATCGCGGAGCAGCTGTTCCTCTCCCAGGGCGCTGTGGAGAAGAACGTCGCGGCGATCTTCCAGAAGCTCGACCTGCCGTACGACGCTGCGGACAACCGCCGGGTGCTCGCCGTGCTGCGCTACCTGGGGACCTGAGGACGGGCCGGCGGCCCCCTCAGGCGTCGACGGTCAGGACGATCTTCCCGCGGGTGCGGTTCGTCTCGCCGAGCTCGTGCGCGCGGCCGGCCTCCTCGAGGGGGAAGGTGCGGGCCACCTCGACGTGCACCTCACCGGCGTCGATCAGCTCGGCGACGCGGGCGAGCGCCGCGGCGTCCGGCTCGACGAGGAACGCAGACGTGCGAGCGCCGGCGTCCGCGGCCGCGGCGGCGAGCTCCTCGGAGACCCCGCCCGGCACGGCGACGATGATGCCGCCCGGGCGGAGGCTGCCGACCAGCCGAGGGGCGTCGCCGCCGCCCACCAGCTCGACGATCGCGTCGATGTCCTTGATCCGGGTCTCGTACCCGGCGTCGTGGTAGTCCACGACCTCGTCGGCGCCGAGCTCACGCAGCCAGTCGTGGTTCGCCGCGCTCGCGGTCGTCACCACGTGCGCGCCGAGGTGGCGGGCGAACTGGACCGCGAAGTGCCCGACCCCGCCGGCGCCGGCCGTGACCAGGACCCGCTGTCCCGGCTGCACGTGCAGGGTGTCGACCAGCACCTGCCACGCCGTGAGGGCCGCCAGCGGCACGGCCGCGGCCTGCGCGTCGCTCACCGAGGCCGGTGCGCGGGTGAACTGTCGCGCCGGGGCGGCGACGTACTCGGCGTACGCGCCCGCCGCGCGCGGGAACCACGGCATGCCGTAGACCCGGTCCCCGACGGCCAGGGTGGTGACCCCGAACCCGACCTCCTCGACGACCCCGGCCACGTCCCAGCCGACGACGAAGGGCGGGTCGCCGAGCACGTGGGCCATCCCGTGGCCCTCCCGGGTCTTCCAGTCGACGGGGTTCACCCCTGCCGCGTGGACGCGGACGAGAACTTCGGTGGGCAGCGGCACGGGCCGCGGGACCGACTCGACCGCGAGGACCTCGCTGCCACCGAGACGATGCTGGACGACTGCGCGCATGGTGCTGATCTGTGTGGACATGGGTTCAGCATCGTCTGGCTCAGGAGCGCGAGGTAGTAGCCAGAAGGTCATCATGCGTAACATTCCGGCCATGACTCATCAGGTGGCCGTTCTCGCTCTCGACGGCGTGATCCCGTTCGACCTGGGGATCCCGGCCCGGGTGTTCCGGGAGGCTCGCGACGCCGACGGCACGAATCTCTACAGCGTGTCCACGTGCTCGCTCGGCGGGCGACCGGTGCGCACCAGCCAGGACTTCGTCATCGCCGTGGAGCACGACGAGCGGCTGCTCGCCCGGGCGGACACGGTGGTGATCGCCACGCAGGAGCCGACGCCCGAGCTGCTGGCCACCGGCACCCTGCCCGACGAGATCCTGGCCGCGCTCCGGCTCGTCCCGCCCACCAGCCGCATCGTGAGCCTCTGCACCTCGGCGTTCGTGCTCGCGGCGGCCGGTCTGCTCGACGGCCGCACGGCGACGACCCACTGGACGCTGTGCCAGGCGCTGACCGACCTCTTCCCGCAGGTGTCGGTCGACCCCGACGTGCTGTTCGTGGACAACGGCCGGGTGCTGACCTCGGCCGGCGGCGCCGCCGGGATCGACCTCTGCCTGCACCTGGTCCGGCGCGACCATGGCGCCGAGGTCGCCAACGGCGCGGCACGGCGGTGCGTCGTCGCCCCCTGGCGGGACGGCGGCCAGGCCCAGTTCATCGAGCACCCGCTGCCGGTCGACCCGGACTCGTCGACCGCGGGGGCCCGTGCCTGGGCACTGGCCCACCTCGACGAGCCGATCGGCCTGCTCGATCTGGCCCGGCACGCGAACATGAGTGTGCGAACCTTCTCCCGCCGCTTCCGCGCCGAGGTCGGCGAGAGCCCGGCGCAGTGGCTGATCCAGCGTCGGGTGGACAGGGCACGACGCCTCCTCGAGACCTCGGACCTGACCGTCGACCACGTCGCGACCGCCGCCGGGTTCGGCAGCGGAACACTGCTCCGCAAGCACTTCCACGCCACCATCGGCGTAGCGCCCGGTTCCTACCGCCGGACGTTCACCGCGCCGGTCAAGGGGTGAGCGGCGACCGGTGCCGCACGTCGGAGGGTGCGGCTCGGCGGTCATCCCGGACGTCACACAGAGAAGTACTTCGCCTCCGGGTGGTGGAACACGAAGGCATCGGTGGACTGCTCCGGGTGCAGCTGCAGCTCGTCCGACAGCGTGACGCCCACCCGCTCCGGCCGAAGCAGCTCCACGACCTTGTGCCGGTCCTCCATGTCCGGGCACGCCGGGTACCCGAGCGACATCCGCGCGCCGCGGTACTCCAGCTTGAACATGCCCTCGACCGTGCTCGGTTCCTCGGACGCGAACCCGAGCTCGGCCCGCACCCGCGCGTGCCAGAACTCCGCCAGCGCCTCCGTGAGCTGCACCGACAGCCCGTGCAGCTCCATGTACTCGCGGTACTTGTTCGCCTCGAACAGCTTCGCGGTGTGCGCCGAGACCGTGTCGCCCACGGTCACGAGCTGCACCGGCAGCACGTCGAACCGCCCGGTCTCCTCGACCCACGCGCGTGGGCGAACGAAGTCGGCGAGACACAGGTGCCGGTCGCGCCGCTGCCGCGGGAAGTGGAACCGCAGCCGCTCGGTGCCGAGCTCGCCCCCGGAGCCGCCGTCGGGCGCCCTGGTCCCGTCGAGGTCCCCGTGGTGCGCGACGACGACGTCGTCCCCCTCGGACCACACCGGGAAGTACCCGTACACCACGGTCGGGTCCATGATCTGGTCGGTGCGGATGCGGTCCAGCCACTCCGCGAGCCGCGGGCGGCCCTCGGTCTCGACGAGCTCCTCATAGGACGCGCCGGCCGGCCCGGACCCCGAGGCGCGGCCGGGCTTGAGGCCCCACTGGCCCATGAACGTCGCCCGCTCGTCCAGGAACGCCGCGTACTCCGTCAGCTGTACGCCCTTGACGATCCGCGTGCCCCAGAACGGCGGCTCCGGCACGGGGTTGTCGGCGGCCACGTCGGAGCGGGCGGGCAGGTCCTCGGGCGCCGTCTGCGTCACCGTCACCACGTTGTGCCGGCGCTTGCGCAGGGCGGGCAGGCCGACGTCGTCCGGCGAGGCGCCGCGCGCGACCCGCACCAGGGGCTCCATGAGCCGCAGCCCCTCGAAGGCGTCCTTCGCGTACCGGACGGTGCCGGGGAAGGCGCCGGCGAGGTCGTCCTCGACGTACGTGCGCGTCAGCGCGGCGCCGCCGAGCAGAACCGGCCAGCGCTTCTCGAACCCCCGCGAGGCCAGCTCCTCCAGGTTCTCCTTCATCACCACCGTCGACTTCACGAGCAGCCCCGACATGCCGATCACGTCGGCGTCGTGCTCGATCGCGGCGTCGATCATGGCGCTCACCGGCTGCTTGATGCCGATGTTGACCACCGTGTAGCCGTTGTTCGTCAGGATGATGTCCACGAGGTTCTTGCCGATGTCGTGCACGTCGCCGCGCACGGTCGCCAGCACGATCGTGCCCTTGGACCCGTTGTCGCCCTCGACCCGTTCCATGTGCGGCTCCAGCAGCGCGACGGCGGCCTTCATCACCTCCGCCGACTGCAGCACGAACGGGAGCTGCATCTCGCCCTTGCCGAACAGCTCGCCCACCACCTTCATGCCCTCCAGCAGGTGGTCGTTGACGATGTCCAGCGCCTTCATCCCGGCGCCGAGCGCCTCCTCGACGTCCGGCTCCAGGCCCTTGCGGGCGCCGTCGATGATGCGCCGCGCCAGCCGCTCGCCCACGGGCAGGGCCAGGAGCTCCGCCGCGCGCTGGTCCCGGATCGCGCCGGCGTCCACGCCCTCGAAGAGGTCCAGCAGCCTGGACAGCGGGTCGTACGTCAGGTTCCCGTCGGCGTCCCACTCGCGCTTGTCCCACACGAGGTCGAGCGCCGTCTGCCGCTGCTCGTCCGGGATGGAGGACAGCGGCAGGATCTTCGCCGCGTGCACGATCGCCGAGTCGAGCCCCGCCTCGGTCGCCTCGTGCAGGAACACCGAGTTCAGCACCGCACGCGCCGCCGGGTTCAAGCCGAACGACACGTTCGAGACGCCGAGCGTGGTGTGCACCCCGGGGTACTTGCGCGTGATGCGCCGGATCGCCTCGATGGTCTCGATCGCGTCGCGCCGCGTCTCCTCCTGGCCCGTCGCGATCGGGAACGTCAGGGCGTCGACGATGATGTCGTCCACCCGCATGCCCCAGTCGCCCACCAGCGTGTCGATCAGCCGCGACGCGATGGCCACCTTGCCGTCGGCGGTCCGGGCCTGCCCCTCCTCGTCGATCGTCAGGGCGACGACGGCGGCGCCGTGCTCGACCACCGCCGGCATGATCCGCCCGAACCGCGACGTCGGCCCGTCGCCGTCCTCGAAGTTGACCGAGTTGACCACGCCGCGGCCGCCCAGCAGCTCCAGGCCCGCGCGGATCACGGCGGGCTCCGTGGAGTCGATCACCAGCGGCAGCGTCGACGCGGAGGCCAGGCGGGAGACGACGTCCCGCACGTCCGCGACGCCGTCCCGCCCCACGTAGTCCACGCACACGTCCAGCAGGTGCGCGCCGTCGCGCGTCTGGGCGCGGGCGATGTCCACGACGTCGTCCCAGCGGGCCTCCAGCATCGCCTCCCGGAACGCCTTGGACCCGTTGGCGTTGGTGCGCTCGCCGATCGCCAGGAAGCTCGTCTCCTGCCGCAGGTCCGTCGCGGAGTACAGGGAGGCGACGGCGTTCTCGCGCACCGGCTGACGCGGCGCCACGGGCTGCCCGCCGACGGCCTCGACCACCAGGCGCATGTGCTCCGGCGTGGTGCCGCAGCAGCCGCCCACCAGGCCCAGGCCGAACTCGCGCGCGAACTGCGTGTGCGCCGCCGCGAGCTCCTGCGGCGTCAGCGGGTAGGAGGCACCGTGCGGCCCCAGCACCGGCAGGCCCGCGTTCGGCATGCACGCCACCGGCATCTGCGCGTGCTGCGACAGGTGCCGCAGGTGCTCGCTCATCTGCTCCGGACCCGTGGCACAGTTCATGCCGATCGCGTCGATGTCCAGCGCCTGCAGCGCCACCAGCGCCGCGCCGATCTCCGAGCCCATCAGCATGGTCCCGGTGGTCTCCACCGTCACCGACACGATGATCGCGACCCGCTGCCCGGTCTCCGCCATCGCCTGCCGGCAGCCCGTCACCGCGGCCTTGGCCTGCAGCAGGTCCTGGCTGGTCTCGATCAGCAGCGCGTCCGCGCCGCCCTCGACCAGACCCGCCGCCTGCTCCGCGAACGTGTCGCGCAGGTGCTCGTAGGTGGTGTGCCCCAGCGACGGCAGCTTGGTGCCCGGGCCCATCGAGCCCAGCACCCAGCGGGGCTTGTCCGGCGTCGCGTGGGCGTCGGCCCGCTCGCGCGCGATCCGGGCGCCCGCGCGGGCCAGCTCGCGGATGCGGTCGTCGATGCCGTAGTCCGACAGGTTCGACCAGTTGGCCCCGAACGTGTTCGACTCGATCGCGTCCACGCCCACCGCGAGGAACGCGTCGTGCACCCCGGCGATGAGGTCGGGCCGCGAGACCGTCAGGATCTCGTTGCAGCCCTCCAGGCCCTGGTAGTCGTCCAGGGTCGGGTTCGCCTCCTGGATCATCGTGCCCATCGCGCCGTCGGCCACGACCACGCGCGTGCGCATCGCCTCCAGCAGTGCGGCGGAACGCTCGGCGAGCGCGGGCAGGGCAGCGGGCAGTGCGGTCACCCGGGCAGCGTAAGCCTTGGCCGGACGACGACGCCGTGCGTGCCCGGCAGGCGGTCTCCCGCGGGTATCGTCCGCGACATGACGACGCACGACTACCTGGCCGCCCTGTTCTCCCTGGAGGGTCGCACCGCCGTGGTGACCGGCGGCAGCTCCGGCATCGGCCGGGCCATCGCCGAGGCGCTCGCGCAGGCCGGGGCACGCACAGTTCTCCTGGCACGCGGCGCCGACCGGCTCGACGAGGTCGCTGCCGGCCTGCGCGAACAGGGCTGCGCCGTGGAGACCGTCGTCGCCGACCTCTCCAGCCGCGACGGCATCCGCGCCGCCGCCGACGGGATCGTCGCGGCCGCCGGCGAGCCCGACATCCTCGTCAACAGCGCGGGCATCAACCTGCGCCCCCACCTCGGCCAGGTCGACCAGGAGACCTGGGAGGTCACCATGACCGTCAACCTGGAGGCGCCGTTCATGCTCGGGCAGCGGTTCGCACCCGGCATGGCGGCCCGCGGCTTCGGCCGGCTCATCCACATCTCCTCGCAGCAGGCCCACCGGTCGTTCGTCGACAGCGGCGTCTACGGCGTCTCCAAGGGCGCCCTCGAGTCGCTCGCCCGCTCCCAGTCCGAGGCCTGGTCCGTGCGCGGCGTCACCGCCAACACCCTCGTGCCCGGGTTCGTCCTCACGCCCCTGAACCAGCACCTGCAGGACGACGCCGAGAAGGTCACGGCGCTCGCCGCCCGCACCACCGTGGGCCGCAACGGCGTGCCCGAGGACTTCGCGGGCGCCGCCGTCTTCCTCGCCAGCTCCGCCTCGGGCTACGTCACGGGCCACTCGCTGTTCGTGGACGGCGGCTTCTCGGTCCACTGAGCCCGGGCCGCAGCAGGGCAACGGGCCTCCCGTGCGCACGATGTCCGACGGCGTCGCCGGTCCGGGGTAAGGCTTACGCAGCCGGAGAGGTAACGGAGAGGTAGCACCGCTACGCCCTCGTTACCGTCCCCGCTGCGTAAGCACTCCCCGGCGGTCGGTCTACCTCGGTGCACCCGGTGGCACCGACCTCACCTCCGGGCTCTTCGAACGCCTCAGCGGCTGGGCGACCGAGCGGCAGGCCGCCGGCGCCGCAGTAGGCTCGCTCGGTGAACGTCGACTTCCCGGGCCTGGGCACTCTGGTCAACGTCGGGACGATCGTCGTCGGGTCGCTGCTCGGCATGGCGGTGGGGCACCGGCTGCCCCAGCGCACCCACGCGGTCGTGACCGACATCCTCGGCCTCGTGACCCTGCTGGTCGCCGCGCTGTCGGCCGTCGCGGTCACCGACGCGGCGTTCGTCTCCGCCACGGGCTCGGGCGCGCCCGTGCTGATCGTGCTCGGCTCGCTGCTGATCGGCGGGATCGCGGGCTCGCTGCTGCGGATCGAGGACCGCCTCGAAGGACTGGCCGGCAGGATCCAGGGCTGGCTGGCCCGGCGCTCCGACGCTCGCCGCTCGGGCGGCCGACGCACCCCGCACCGCCCGGTGCTGATCGACGCGACCGAGACCGGTCAGGACCCCGCCGCGCGCGAGCGCTTCATCGAGGGCTGGCTCACCGCGTCGCTGCTGTTCTGCGTCGGTCCGCTCGCGATCCTGGGGTCGCTGTCCGACGGGCTCGGCCGCGGCATCGACCAGCTCCTGCTCAAGTCCGTGCTCGACGGCTTCGCGGCGCTGGCGTTCGCGTCGTCGTTCGGCGTCGGGGTGCTGCTCTCCGCGGTGTCGGTGGGCGTGGTCCAGGGTCTGGTCACGCTGGCCGGGGTGCTGCTCGGGTCCGTGCTGCCGGACGCGCACATCGCCGCGCTCACGGCCACGGGCGGCCTCATGCTGGTGGGCATCGGCCTGCGGCTGCTGCACCTCAAGCAGATCCCGGTCGGCGACCTGCTGCCCGCCCTCGTCGTGGCGCCCCTGCTCACGCAGCTCGTGATCGTGCTGCGCTGAGCGCGCGCCCGGGCCCGAGCACCGGGCGGCCGGCGTCAGCCCCGCACGGGCACCGGCAGCCGCACCTGACGGCCCGTCTCGTCCTGCCCGTCGAGCTGCCGCGCCAGCAGGTCCATCGCGGTGCGGCCCAGCTCCTCGCCGTCCACGTCGATGGCCGGCGTGTGCTCCAGACCGAGCGCCTCGATGACCGTGGGCTCCGTGCTCACCACCAGGTCGCGCGGCACCTCCACACCCCGCGTGCCCAGCGCCAGCAGCAGGCCCAGCCCGATGGACGTCGCGTACGGCACGACGGCGGTCGCTCCCGTCCCGACCACGGCCGGCGTCACCTCGACCCCCGCGACGAACGTCGCCGGGCGTGGGCCGAGCACGGTGAGCTCGGCGCCGGCCCGCCGGGCGGCGTCGCGCACGGCGGCGGTGCGCTGCCGGTCCTGCCAGGACCCCTCGGGGCCGCCCACGTAGACGATGCGCCGGTGTCCCTCGGCGGCGAGCCGGGTGGTCAGGGCGCCGAACGCCGTGGCGGTGTCGGCCACGACCGACGTCATCCCGTCGATCTCGCGGTCCACGAGGACGGCGGGCTTGGCCGCGCCGATCCCGGCCACGAGCGTGTCGGTGCCGCGCGGCGCGACGACGAGGAACCCGTCGACCTGCCGGGACAGCCGCTCGACGGCGTCCGCGGAGTCCAGGGCGTGCACGGCCACGGTGAGCTGGAGGCCCGCTTCCTCGGCGCGTGCCTGGGCGCCCGCGATGATCGGAGTGAAGAACGTGTTGTCCAGGGTGGGGACGACGATGGCGATGATGCCGGTACGCCCGCGCGCGAGCTCGCGCGCCGCGCGGTTGGGCACGTAGCCGAGCCGGGCGGCCGCGGCCACCACGCGCACCGCGGTCTCGGGGGCCACCAGGCCGCTCCCGTTCAGCGCGCGCGACGCGGTCGCCTTGGAGACGCCGGCCACCGCGGCGACGTCGGACAGATCAGGCACCGTACCTCCTTGGTCGTTGCGCACACTCTAGACGGCCGATGCAACCGTTTCCGCCCGCTCAGCCCGTGCGTGTAACAGGAAGTTAACGCGGGATTGCAGGAGCACGGCCGCACATGCCTTAGGGTCCGATGGAACCGGTTCCATCAACGAAAGACGGCTCGTGCGAGCACGTTCCACACTTCTGCTGCTCCTGCCGGGGCTGGCGTTCCTGCTCGTCGGCTTCCTGCTGCCGGCGGTCGCGATGCTGTTCGCCCCGCCCGGCGTGACGTTCGCCCAGGTGATCGAGCGCATGGGCGCGATGCTCACCGACCCCTACGACCTCGGGATCATCTGGCGCACCGTGCGCATCGGCCTGATCGTCACCGCCCTGTGCGTCGTGCTCGGGTTCCCGATCGCCTCGCTGCTGGCCCGGTCGCAGTCCCGGTGGGCGGGCGTGCTGCTCGCGCTGGCGATCTTCCCGCTGCTCCTGAGCAACGTGGTGCGCACCTTCGGCTGGCTGGTCGTGCTCGGCTCCAACGGCGTCATCGGGCAGCTCCTGACCGGCCTGGGCATCGTCGAGAAGGCGCCCCAGCTCCTGTACACGGAGCTGGCGATCGTGCTGGGCCTGGTCCAGCTCTTCCTGCCGCTCGCGGTCATCACCTGCTACTCCGCCGTCGCGCAGGTCGATCCCGGGCTCGACGAGGCGGCACGCGGGCTGGGCGCCAGCCGCACCCGTTCCTTCTGGACGATCCTGGTGCCGCTCTCGCTGCCCGGCATCGTGGTCGCGGCCACGCTCGTCTTCGCCGGCTCCGTCACCGCGTACACCACCCCGTACCTGCTCGGCGGTTCGAGCCAGCGCATGCTCTCGACCCAGCTCTTCTCCTACGCGAGCGTCACGGTCGACTGGGCGGCGGCGTCGGCCACGGCGGTCGTGATGACGGTGCTGGTCTTCCTTGTCTCCGGGATCTCGGCGCTGGTGGGCCGGAAGGGAGCCACCTCATGAGCGGCCGGACCGGTCAGGCGACGCGCGGCCTGCGCCACCCCGTGGCCGGCACGCTCGCCGTGGCGGGCTACGTGATCATGATCGTGCCCATCCTGTTCGTCGTGGCGACGGCGTTCACCGCCGGCAGCACGCTGCGCTTCCCGCCCGAGGGGCTGTCGCTGAAGTGGTTCGGCGAGGCGGTGGCGTACACGCCGTTCACGGAGGCCGTGGTCTCCAGCCTGGAGCTCGCGGTGCTGGCCACCGCGCTGGCCCTCGTGCTGGGCGTGCCGGTCACGCTCGCGATCCACCGCGGCCGCATCCCGGGCAAGGGGCTGCTGGAGGGCCTGTTCCTCTCGCCGCTCGTGGTGCCGGAGCTGGTGGTGGGCCTCGCGCTGTACCAGCAGCTCATGATCGGCCTGCACCTGGACAACTTCACCACCCTGCTGCTCGGCCACACCGCCCTGCTGCTCCCGTACGCCGTCCGCGTCACCGGGGCGTCGCTCGCGCTGGCCGACCCGGCGCTGGAGGAGGCGGCGCGCGGCCTCGGCGCCTCGCCGCTGCGGGCGTTCGTCACCGTGACGCTGCCGATGCTCCGTCCGGGCCTCATCTCGGCGGGCCTGCTGGGCTTCGTCACCTCGTTCAACAACGTGCCGCTGTCGCTGCTGCTGCAGACCCGCGACTTCCGGACGCTGCCCGTCACGATGCTCGACTACGTCCAGCAGAGCTACGACCCGATGGTCGCCGCCGCGTCCACGCTCGTGCTGGCCGCGACCGTCGTGGTCGCCGTCGTCGCCGAGCGCACGGTCGGCTTCGCCAAGATCTTCGGAGGAATCAACCGATGACCACCCCCGCCGCCGAGCTCGTCGGCGTCTCCCAGCGGTTCGGCAGCTTCACCGCCGTCGACTCGATCGACCTGCGCATCCCGCGCGGCCGCCTGACCACGCTGCTGGGCCCCAGCGGTTGCGGCAAGACGACGACGCTGCGGATGCTCGCCGGGTACGCCTCGCCGACGTCGGGCCGCATCCTGATCGACGGCCAGGACGCGACCCGCACCCCGCCGGAGAAGCGCGACCTGGGCATGGTCTTCCAGTCCTACGCGCTGTTCCCGCACCTGACGGTCGCCGACAACGTGGCCTACGGCCTGACGATGCGCAAGGTGCCCGCGCCCGAGCGGCGGCGCCGGGCCGCCGACGCCCTGGAGCTCGTGGGCCTGGGCCACCTGGGCGACCGCAAGCCCAAGCAGCTCTCGGGCGGCCAGCAGCAGCGGGTCGCGCTGGCCCGCGCCATCGCGATCCGGCCCCGGCTGCTGCTGCTCGACGAGCCGCTGTCCAACCTGGACGCGCGGCTGCGCGTGCAGATGCGCGCCGAGATCCGCCGCATCCAGTCAGAGACCGGGCTGACGGTCGTGCTCGTGACGCACGACCAGGACGAGGCCCTGGAGATGTCCGACGAGATGGTGCTCATGCGCGCCGGCAAGGTCGTGCAGACCGGCGCGCCGCGCGACGTGTTCCCTGCGCCGGCCGACCGGTTCGTCGCCGAGTTCCTCGGCTACGAGAACTTCCTGACCCTGGCCGACGGCCGCGAGGCCGCCGTCCGCCCCGAGCACCTGCGGATCGTGCCCGAGAGCACGCCCGCCGACGACGCCGTCGCGCTCGACGCCGTCGTGGTCGACGTCGCCTACCGCGGCGTCGACCTGCTCGTGACCCTCGACGCCACCGACCCGGCGGGCGCGCCCGTGCGCCTGCTGGCCGACCACCGGGCCGATGCCGCGACCGGGCCGGCGCCGTCGGCCGGCGACCGCGTCCGCCTGCTCGCGCCCCGCGCGCGCCTGGCCCTGCTGACTGCCGAACCCGCAACCGAAGGAATCTCATGACGCACCACCTGCCCGTCCGCCGGGCCGCTGCCGCCCGCCGCGCCACGGCGCTCGCCTCCGGCCTCGCGGCCGCCGCCCTGCTGGTCTCCGGCTGCTCCGCCGGGGACGACGCCGCGGCCGAGGACACGATCGTCGTCTCCACGTTCCCGTTCGGCGTGGAGGAGTTCCAGGAGGCGGTGATCGACCCGTTCACCGCGAAGACCGGGATCAAGGTCGAGGTGGAGACCGGCTCGAACGCCGACCGGCTCTCGCAGCTCCAGGTGGCGGGCGACGACTCCGGCATCGACGTCATGCTGATCTCCGACTACTACGCCGCGCTGGGCCAGGAGAGCGACCTGTTCCAGGAGGTCGACGCCGCGAAGGTGCCGTCCCTGGACGAGGTGGCCGACTTCGCGCTCGAGGACGGGTACGCCGGCCCCGCCTACAGCTACCAGCTCAACGGGACGATCTACTCGACCGAGGCCCTGACGGCCGACGAGGCCGCCGACTGGGACCTGTACGGCGACGCCGCGCACGCCGGGAGCCTCGCGCTGCCCGACATCTCGGTGACGGCCGGGCAGCTCATGGTCTCGGGCGTCGGTGAGACCTACGGCGACGGGCCGTACGACATCGACACCGCGCTGGACACCCTCGGCGGCTGGGCCCCGGGGATCCTGCAGTTCTACTCGTCGTCCACCGAGGTGACGAACCTGCTGACGCAGGGCGAGATCGTCGCCGCCGACTCCCTGAGCGGCTTCGCGACCGACCTGGTCGCCTCGGGCGAGCCCTACGCGTGGACGCCGCCCGCCACGGGCCGGTATATGGCGACCAACCGCGCGATGATCCCGGCCGGCGCCCCGAACGTGGACGGCGCGCACCAGTTCATCGACTACCTGCTCTCCGCCGAGGCGCAGACGAAGTCCGCCGAGCTCGTGGGCGACCTGCCCGTGAACCCCGAGGCGACGGTTCCCGACTCCATCGCGGCGGTCGTGGGCGACATCGCGGCCGACCCGGTCGCGGCCGGCTACTCGACCCTCGACCCGGCGGAGCTGGTGCCCACGCGCGGCGAGTGGGTGGACCGGTTCGCCCGTGAGGTGACGGCCGGCTGACCGGGCCCGACACCATGACGAGCACCGACATGACGAGCACTGACGCGAACTCTGGCACGACAAGCACCGGGACGACCGGCACCGCGCTGGACCGCATGCCCAAGGTCGACCTGCACTGTCACCTCATCGGCACCGTCCGGGCCGGCACGTTCGCGGAGCTGGTCCGCCGCGAGGGCCTCGACCTGCCGGCCGAGCCCGAGCGGATCTTCGCGGACATCAACTCCCTGCCGCCGGACCCCGACCTGTACCGCGACACCCGCGTCCCGGTGCCGCAGGGCCGCGGCGCGGACGAGCCCGAGGTCTCGTACTCGCTGTTCCAGGCCTCCCGCTGGGTCACGCAGGTGCTGCGCGACGCCGACGACCTGACCCGCATCACGTACGAGGCCTTCGAGGCGGCGCACCGCACGAGCGCGACGCGCCACCTCGAGGTGTCCTTCGACGCCGTGCCCGAGCACCTGGCCGCCCTGGGGTACCTCGGCTCCGTCGAGGCGTACGCCGAGGGCATCCGGATGGCAGAGCGCGACTTCGGCATGTCGGGCCGGCTCATCGCCGCGATCGACCGGTCCGGCTCGGGCGAGGACGCGCTGGAGCGCGTCCGCACCGTCGTCGACCACCCGCACGAGTACGTGGCGGGCATCGGCCTGGACAACCTGGAGACGGCGGGCCCGCCCGAGCGCTTCGCGGCGGCCTACCGGCTCGCCGGCGAGGCGGGCCTGGGCCGCACGGCGCACTCGTCCGAGCACGCCCCGGTCGCGGTCAACACGATCACCTGCCTGGACGTCCTCGGCTGCGACCGCATCGACCACGGCTACTTCGTCCTGCAGGACGACGACGTCGTGGCGCGCGTGCGCGACGAGCAGGTGCCGTTCACGGTCATCTCCACGACGTCGCGCCGCTCGTGGCGACCGTGGCGGCGGGCCTCCATCGCCGCGATGCTGGACGCGGGGCTCAACGTGATCCCGGCGTCCGACGACCCGGGGATGTTCCCCACCACGCTCGCGGGCGAGTACCGCATCCTGGCCGACGACCTCGCGGTGCCCGACGACCGGCTGCGCGCCATGGCGCTGGCCGGCGTCGAGGCCGCGTGGCTGCCGCCCGCCGAGAAGGCGGCGCTGCGCACCCGGTTCGAGAAGGAGCTCGCGGACCTGGCCTGAGCGCGCCGCTCGGACCGGGCCGGCCGGCCGGAACCCGGGTCAGAACGGCAGCGGCCCGTGCTCGTCGCGGAGGGTCCCGGTCGGCCCCTCCGGCCCGAGGGTCGCCAGCGCCACGACCACGGCGGCCGACTCCGCGGGCGTCCGGCCGATGCCGAACGACGCGGTCATGTCGGTCGCGGCGGTGCCGGGCTCCAGGGCGTTGAACCGGATGCCGGGGTGCGCCTTGGCGTACTGCACGGTCAGCATCGTGGCCGCCGCCTTGGACGCCGCGTACACGGCGATCGGCAGGGAGTACTCCGGCCGCTCGGGGGTGGTCACGGCCCAGAACGAGCCGGCGCTGCTGGAGACGGTCACGACGTTCGGGCTCGCGGACCGGCGGAGCAGGGGGAGCGCCGCCTCGGTGACGCGCACGATCCCGACCGCGTTGGTGTCGAACGACCGCAGCGCGGTGGGGCCGTCCAGGGTGGTGTCCAGGACGCCCGCGTTGTGCACCAGGACGTCGAGCCGGCCCTCGGCAGCGTCGATCGTCGCCAGCGCGGCGGCGACCGACGCGTCGTCGGTCACGTCGAGCTGGACGAACCGGGCGCCGAGCGTCGCGGCGGCCTTGGCGCCGCGCTCGGCGTCGCGGGCGCCGACCCAGACGTCGTGGCCCTTCTCCAGCAGCTGCCGGGCGGTCTCGTAGCCGATGCCCTTGTTGGCCCCGGTGATCAGCGTGACGGTCATGCGTTCCTCCCGAAATATGCGGCCCGGTCGGGCCGTTGGGAACGCTATGAGCGGCGACAGCGAGCAGCCAGGACCCTCCGGAGACCAGGGTGTGGCAGGACCCCCTCTCCGCGAGTCGGCGAACCCGCTGGGCGCGTACCTGCGGGCGCGGCGCGAGCTGGTCACGCCCCGGCAGGCGGGCCTCCCGGAGACGGGCACCCGGCGCGTGCCCGGGCTGCGCCGCGAGGAGGTCGCGCTGCTGGCGGGCATCAGCGCCGACTACTACCTGCGGCTGGAGCGCGGGCGCGACCGCAACCCGTCCGGGCAGGTGCTGGAGTCCCTGGCGCGGGTGCTCCACCTCGACGCCGATCACGTCGCCCACCTGCGCACGCTCGTCGCCGACGCCCCCGGGCAGCGCGTCCGGCAGCGGGGGCACCACCCGGGCGAGGAGCCCGTGCCGGACGGCGCGCGCAAGCTCCTGGACTCGCTGGTGCAGCCCGCGTTCATCGAGGGGCGGTACTTCGACGTCGTGGCGTCGAACGCCCTGGCCCGCGCGGTCGACCCGCGCCTGGACGTCGGCGGCAACCAGCTCCGCGACCTGTTCCTCGACCCGTCCGTCCAGGCGCTGTACCCGGAGTGGGCGAACGTCACGGAGTGCTTCGTGGCCAGCCTGCGGCAGTCCGCGGGCACCGACGTGGACGACCCGCGGTTCGTCGAGCTCGTCGGGCAGCTCTCCGCCAGCGCGCGGTTCCGCGAGCTCTGGGCGCGGCACGAGGTGCGGGGGCAGCGCGGCACGCCGCTGCGGATCGACCACCCGCAGGTCGGGGAGCTGACCGTGAACCGGGAGCGGCTCGGCATCGGCGGCGCCGAGCACCTGATGCTCGTCGTCTACCACCCGGACACCGGGTCCGACGACGCCGACAAGCTGGCCCTCCTCGCGTCCGCGAGCGCGCTTCCGGCGGCGGCGAGCGTAAATCCCGTGGAAGACCGCACCCGGGTCGCCTAGCGTGGCGGCATGTCACCCGTGCGCGCCACCATCGGCGACCGCGCCGCCGCACCGTCCGTCCTGACGCCCCCGACCGCGGGCGGCCTCACCTGGCGCCCCTGGACGCCGGCGGACGTGCCCGCGCTGACCGCGCTCATGCACACGGTCCACGAGGCTGACGGACGGGACTGGTTCACGTCCGCCGACGAGGTCACCGAGACCTTCGGCGCCCCGGCCTTCGACGCCGCGGACACCCTCCTGGGCCGCGACGCCGACGGCACGCCGCTCGCCTGGGCCCACGCCGAACGGTTCCCCACCGACGGCGCCACCACCCTGCGCGTCTCGCTGTCCGGCGGCGTCCACCCCACCCGCCGCGGCGAGGGCATCGGCACGCAGCTGCTCGCCTGGGCGACCGGCCGCGCCCGGCAGGCGCTCGCGGCCCACGACGGCGACCCCCGGCTGGCCGGGCTGCCCGCGCGGATCTCCGCGCACGTCGTCGACACCGACCCCGACGAGAAGCGCGACCTGCTGCGCGCCGGCGGGTTCGAGCCCGTGCGCTACTACGCCAACCTGCTGCGCGACCTCAGCACGCCGGTGCCCACGATGGGTCTCGAACCCCCGCTGCGCCTGGTGCCCTGGACCGACGCCCTGGACGACGCCGCCCGCCTGGCCCGCAACGACGCGTTCCGGGACCACTGGGGCAGCCAGCCGCGCACCCCCGAGTCCTGGCGCGCGTACCGCAGCGCGTTCGCGCCGCAGTGGTCGTTCCTGGTGGTCGACGAGTCGGTCCGCTACCCGGGCTCCGAGCACGAGCAGCCCGGGGACACCACGGTCGCGCCCGGCACGCCGTACGTCGTCGGGCTGCACCGGGCCGAGCGCTTCGAGCACGACTGGGCCACGCAGGGCTACACCGCCGGGTACACCGAGCTCCTGGGCGTGCGCCGCGCCTACCGCGGCCGCCGCATCGCCGTCGCGCTGCTCACCCACGCCCTGCGCGTCTACGCCGACGACGGCATGCAGCACGCCGAGCTCGACGTCGACACCGACAACCCGACCGGCGCGCCCGCCCTGTACGCCCGGCTGGGCTACACCAAGAGCGACGGCTCCACCCTGTACTCCATCGAGCTCTGAACCACCCCGAACCTGAAGGACGCACCATGACCACCGAGACCGACGACCCTGCCCCGACCGCCCTCGCGCCGATCGCCGAACGCGCCGCCGCGCCGGAGACCGTGACCGTGCCCACCGCGGGCGGCCTGACCTGGCGGCCCGCCACCCGCGCGGACGTGCCCGTGTGGCTCGCCCTGCGCAACCACATCGCCCGCGCCGACGCCGAACCGTACGTCGAGACCGCCGAGGAGATCGAGGAGATCTTCGACGGCACCTGGCGCGACATGACCCGCGACTCCCTGCTCGGCTTCGACGCCGACGGCGCCCTCGTGGCCTGGGGTTACGTCGTCAGCCCGCCCGGCGACGTCACCACGGTGCGGGCCTTCACCTGGGGCGGCGTGCACCCCGACCGCCGCGGCGAGGGCATCGGCCGCGAGGTGCTGGCCTGGTCGATCGGCCGCGCCCGGCAGCTGCTCGCCGAGTCGGGCAAGGACGTGCCCGCCCGCATCGCGATCTTCGCCGAGGACAACGGGCCGGTCAGCAAGATCCACCTCTACGAGCGGGCCGGCATGGAGGTGCGCCGCTACTACTCCGACCTGGC
This sequence comes from Promicromonospora sp. NPDC110617, assembly GCF_055598465.1. Classification (NCBI taxonomy): domain Bacteria; kingdom Bacillati; phylum Actinomycetota; class Actinomycetes; order Micrococcales; family Promicromonosporaceae; genus Promicromonospora; species Promicromonospora sp. NPDC110617. The sequence goes on along the minus strand of NZ_JBVKBM010000002.1, from coordinate 395,807 downwards.
GCGGCCCCTGACCGGGCCCGACGCCGCGCCCGTGCCCGAGGTCGCGCTGTCCGGCTCCCTGCGGCTCGTGCCCTGGTCCGAGGCGTACGACGAGGCCTCACGCCTCGCGCACAACGACGCGTTCCGCGACCACTGGGGCAGCCAGCCGCAGACCCGCGAGCAGTGGGCCGAGCGCGCCGGCTTCGCGCCGCAGTGGTCCTTCCTCGTGGTCGACGACGCCCCCGACGTCGACGCGCTCCTGGCCTCGCCCGACACCGACCCCGAGACCGCCGCCGCGCTGCGGGCCGGCGAACCCCTCGTGGTGGGCTACGAGCTGGCCGGGCGCTACCCCGAGGACTTCGCCGTGCGCGGGTACTCGTTCGGCTACACCGACATCCTCGGCGCGCGCCGCGCCTACCGGGGCCGCAAGGCGGCGCTGGCGGCGCTCGCGGCGGGCATGCGGGCCTTCGCCGCCGACGGCATGGAGTACGCCGCGCTCGACGTCGACACCGCGAACCCGAGCGGGGCGCACGGCCTGTACGCGAGCCTGGGCTACACCAAGACGACGGGCTCGCGCATGCTGTCGATCGAGCTCTAGCGCGCCAGGCGCTGGCGGCGGGCCTCGTAGAGCACCACCGTCGCCGCGTTCGCGGCGTTGAGCGAGCTCGCGGAGCCCGTCATCGGGATGCTGAGCGTCACGTCCGCGGCGTCCCGCCACGACTGGGTCAGGCCCGTGGTCTCGTTGCCCACCAGCAGCAGGACGGGCTGGGTCAGGTCGTAGGCGGAGACGTCGGCGTCGCCGTGCTCGTCCGTGGCCACGACGACCACGGGCAGCCCGGCGGCCCGGCGCGCCGTCACCCAGTCCATGACCTCCGCCGTGGAGGGGGAGCGCACCACCGGCATCGCGAAGAACGACCCCGTGCTCGCGCGCACGGACTTGGGGTCGTAGGCGTCGGCGGCGTGCCCCGTGGTGATCACGCCGTGCGCGCCGAACGCGTCGGCCGACCGCACGACGGCGCCGATGTTGCCCGGCTGCGTGGGCCGGTCGAACACGACCCCGAGGAAGTCGGACCCGGCCTCGATGCGGTCCAGGTCGTCGGGCCGCATCGCCAGCACGGCGAGCAGCTCGGCGTCCTCCTTCTCGGCGAGCTCCGCCAGCAGGTCGGGCGCCATCCGCACGTGCTCCACGTCCGGGTGCGCCGCGAGCAGGTCCCGCGCCCAGCGCGAGAGGTGGCGCTCGCCGTCGTACAGCAGGGCGCGCACCTCCCAGCCGTGCTCGACGGCCATCGTGATCGGCCGCACGCCCTGCACCAGGAACTCGCCCGCGCGGTGCCGCTTGTTGCGGTTCGTCACGAGGGTCGTCAGCTGCTGGAAGCGTGCGTTGCGCTGGGAGATCCGGGTAGCCACGCCCCCATCCAACACCGTCACGGCCGACGTCGTCGCAGCCGACACCGCCGCGGGGCCCCGCCCGGGCCGAGCAGCCGTGCCGGAAGGGTGCCGGGGAACGTGTACGCGATCGAGGTCGGTTGCTCTGCGTAGACATTGTCCACGCAGCGCAACACACCCCGGATTCGTGGAGTCGCCCCGCGGCTCACCGCGCCAGCAGCTTCTCCATCGCCGCCCGCGCCCGCGGCGAGGCGAACAGGTCCGCCGACGAGGCCACCACGTCGTCCACGTGCGCGTCGAAGCGAGCCAGCACGTCCGCGTTGAGCAGCTCCTTCGTCGCGGCCAGGCCCTGCGGGTCGGCGGCGGCCAGACCTTCGAGGACGGCGTCCACCTCCGCGTCGAGACCGTCGGCCGGCACCGCGCTGGTCACCAGCCCCCACTGCGCCGCCTCGGCCGCGGTGAACGGCGCGCCGGTCAGGAACGTGCGCTGCGCGGCGCGCGGCGTCATCCGCGGCAGCACCGCGAGCGAGATGACGGCGGGCGCGAGCGCGAGGCGGGCCTCGGTGAAGGCGTAGGTGATCTGGTCGGCGCTGACCACGACGTCGCACGCGGCGACCAGCCCGATGCCCCCGGCCCGCACCGGCCCGTGCACGCGCGCCACGACGGGCTGGGGCAGCGCGAGCAGGTCGCGCAGCACGTCGGCCAGCCGGCGCGCGGAGACGGTCATGCCCTCGGCCAGGGCCTCGGTGAGGTCGGCCCCGGAGCAGAACGCCGGGCCGCTGGCGGCCAGCACCACCGCGTGCACCTCGTCGTGCGCGGCGCGGTCCAGGGCGGCCCGCAGCTCGTCCAGGAGGGCGAGCGACAGGGCGTTGCGCCGTCGGGGCGCGTCGAGCGTGATCCGGGCGTACGGGACGGGCGGCGCGTCGGGTGCGGCGTCGGGTCGGTCGAGCGCTACGACGTCGTAGGCGACCTGACTGAGGGTGGTCATCGAGAAGTCCTCCGGGTGGGGCCTGGCGCTGTGAGGTTAATGGTGGTTAACCTCTGTGACATGCGCAACATGCATACACCAGAGAACCCGGAGCACACCAAGCTCCGGGACGCGGTACGTGACTATGCCGACCGCGAGATCGCGCCCCACATCGCCCGATGGGACAGGGAGAGTCGCCTGCCCGTCGAGGTGGTGCACCAGATGGGTGACCTGGGCCTGTTCGGCCTGACCACCCCGGAGGAGTGCGGAGGGTCCGGGCTCGGGCTCACCGGCCTCTGCATCGCCGTCGAGGAGATCGGCCGCGTGGACCAGTCCGTCGGCATCACGCTCGGGGCCGGCGTCGGCCTCGGCGTCGGCACGCTGCTGGCCTACGGCACCGAGGAGCAGAAGAAGACCTGGCTGCCCGACCTGGTCGCCGGACGGCGCCTGGGCGCGTTCGGCCTGACGGAACCCGGCGCGGGCAGCGACGCCAACGCCATGACCACCACCGCGGAGCTCGTCGACGGCGAGTGGGTGATCAACGGCGCCAAGCAGTTCATCACCAACTCCGGCACGCCCATCACCAGCGTCTGCACCGTCGCGGCGCGCACCGGCACCCGGCCGGACGGCAGCCCGGAGCTCAGCGCGATCATCGTGCCCACCGACACCCCGGGGTACGTCGTCGAACCCCTGCACGACAAGATGAGCTGGCGCTCCTGCGACACCCACGCCCTGCGGTTCGAGGACGTGCGCGTGCCCGAGGCCAACCTCCTGGGGGAGCGCGGCAACGGGTTCAAGCAGCTCATGATCTGCCTGAACACGGGGCGGGTGGCCGTCGCGGCGCTCGCGACCGGCTGCATCCAGGCCATGCTGGAGCTAGCGGTGGAGCACGCCGGCGTGCGCCCCACGTTCGGCGGGCCGATCGGCCGCAAGCAGGGCGTCGCGTTCCAGATCGCCGACGTCGAGGTCATGCTCCAGGCCAGCCGCGCGCTCACCTACCGGGCCGCGGCGCTGAAGGACTCGGGCGCGCCGCTGGACGAGTTCCGGCGGGCCTCCTCGGTCGCCAAGCTCTACGCCACGGAGTCCGCCGTGACGGCCACGCGCATTGCGGCGCAGGTCTTCGGCGGCTACGGCGTCATGGAGGACGGGCCGATCGCCCGCTTCTACCGGGACGCGAAGGTGCTGGAGATCGGCGAGGGGACGTCCGAGCTGCAGCGCATGCTCATCGCGCGGGGTCTGGGCCTGCCGGTGGAGTGAGCAGGGCGGCGCGCGCCATGCGGGTCAGGAGGGCCCGCATGGCCGCGCGTCCGATGCGTGCGCTGTGCGGCGTCGAGTTGAGCAGGCCGAACGCGGCCTGCACGGCGGCCCGGGCCTCCGTGCCGCCGAGGTCGGGGCGCAGGGGGCGCAGCGCATCGGTCCAGACGTCGATGTACGCGAGCTGGTGCTCCCGCACCTGCGCGCGGGCGTCGGCGCCCAGCGCGCCCCACTCGCGTTCCTGGATCACGATGAGGGCGGGGTTGTCGAGCGCGAAGTCGGCGTGCCGGGCGATCAGGGCGGCGAGGGCGCCGTCGGGCCGCCCGGCGGGCACGCCGTCCTCGGACAGCAGCTCCCGCGCCCCGGCCAGGAGCTGGTCGGAGGCGTGCAGGAGGCACTGCCCGAGGATGTCCTCCTTGCCCGCGAAGTGTTTGTAGAGGGCGGGGCCGGAGACACCGACGGCCGCGCCGATGTCTCCCATGGAGACGCCGTGGAAGCCACGGGCGGCGAACAGGTCGGCCGCCGTGCTCAGGATCTGCTGCCTGCGCGGGGTCACCGGAGCAGTCTAGGAGCGACCTGCCGGAACGAGGGGTTAACGATCATTAACCAGCGGACTATGCTGCGGCACATGACCACCGACGTCGGCGTTGGACCGGATCTGCGCACCCTGACCGCGCAGCTGCGCGAGCGGCTGGCGCGCGTGCGCCAGGGCGGCTCGCCCGAGGCGCGCGCCCGCCACACCGGGCGCGGCAAGCTGCTCGCCCGCGACCGGGTGGACCGGCTGCTCGACCCGGGCAGCCCGTTCCTCGAGATCGGGGCCCTGGCGGCCTACGACATGTACGGCGGGCAGTGGGCGGTGCCCAGCGCGGGCATCGTCACCGGGATCGGCCGCATCGCCGGCCGCCAGTGCGTGGTCGTCGCCAACGACGCCACCGTCAAGGGCGGCACGTACTACCCGGTCACCGTCAAGAAGCACCTGCGCGCCCAGCAGATCGCGGCGGAGAACCACCTGCCGTGCGTCTACCTCGTGGACTCCGGCGGCGCGTACCTGCCCATGCAGGACGAGGTGTTCCCCGACCGCGAGCACTTCGGGCGCATCTTCTACAACCAGGCCAACCTCTCGGCCCGGGGCATCCCGCAGGTCGCCGCCGTCATGGGGTCGTGCACCGCGGGCGGCGCGTACGTGCCCGCGATGAGCGACGAGGCCGTCATCGTGCGCGACCAGGGCACGATCTTCCTCGGCGGCCCGCCCCTCGTGCAGGCCGCCACGGGCGAGGTCGTCACGGCCGAGGAGCTGGGCGGCGGCATCTTGCACACCACCACGTCCGGCGTCGCGGACCACCTGGCCGACGACGACGCCCACGCCCTGCGCATCGTGCGCGAGATCATCGGCACCACTCCGGCGCCCGGGCAGGTGCTCGACCGCGTACCGTCCGAGGAGCCCGAGCTGGACCCCGACGGGCTGTACGACGTCCCCGCCGACCCACGCACCCCGTACGACGTGCGCGACGTGATCCGCCGGATCGTCGACGGCTCCCAGCTCGCCGAGTTCAAGGCCCGCTACGGCGAGACGCTCGTGTGCGGGTTCGCGCGGATCGACGGCTACCAGGTCGGGATCGTCGCCAACAACGGCATCCTGTTCTCCGAGTCCGCGCTCAAGGGCGCGCACTTCGTGCAGCTCTGCGACCAGCGGCGCATCCCGCTCGTGTTCCTGCAGAACATCGCCGGGTTCATGGTCGGCAAGGAGTACGAGCACCGCGGCATCGCCAAGGACGGCGCCAAGCTCGTCACCGCCGTGGCCTGCACCTCCGTGCCCCGGTTCACCGTGGTGCTCGGCGGCTCGTTCGGCGCCGGCAACTACGGCATGAGCGGCCGCGCCTACGACCCCCGGTTCCTGTGGATGTGGCCCGGCGCCCGCATCTCCGTCATGGGCGGCGAGCAGGCCGCGTCCGTCCTGGCCACCGTGCGCAAGGACCTCGCCGACGCCCCCACGGAAGACGTCGAGGCCTTCAAGGCCCCGATCCGCGCCCAGTACGAGACCCAGGGCAACCCCTACTACGCCACGGCCCGCCTGTGGGACGACGGCGTGATCGACCCCGCCGACACCCGCCGCGTCCTGGCCCTCGGCCTGGCTGCCACGGCCGGCGCCCCGATCCCCGAACCCTCCTACGGCATCTTCCGGATGTGATGACGATGCACACCCTCCTGATCGCCAACCGCGGCGAGATCGCCCTGCGGATCATCCGCACCGCCCGCCGCCTCGGGCTGCGCACCGTCGCCGTCCACTCCGACGCCGACACCGGCGCCCCGCACACCCGCGCCGCCGACGTCGCCGTCCGCATCGGCCCCACGCCCGCCACCGAGTCCTACTTGTCGATCCCCGCGCTGCTCGCCGCCGCCAAGGAGACCGGCGCCGACGCCGTCCACCCCGGCTACGGGTTCCTGTCCGAGCAGGCCGAGTTCGCCCGCGCCGTCCTCGGCGCCGGGCTCACCTGGGTGGGCCCGCCGCCCGCGGCGATGGACGCCATGGCCCGCAAGGACACGGCACACCAGGTCGCCCGGAAGGCGGGCGTGCCGGTGCTGCATGTGCTCGGCAACGTCAGGGGTGGCGGATGGTTCGCCATGCAGGGCAACCGCACCTACCCGGTCCTGGTCAAGGCCGCCGCCGGCGGCGGCGGCAAGGGCATGCGGATCGTGCGCGGCGAGGACGAGCTCGCCGCCGCCATCGCGGCCGCCGGGCGCGAGGCCGCCGCCGCGTTCGGCGACGACACCCTGCTCCTGGAGCGCTACGTCGAACGCGGTCGGCACGTCGAGGTGCAGGTCATCGCCGACGAGCACGGCACCGTGCTGCACCTGCACGAGCGCGACTGCTCCGCGCAGCGCCGCCACCAGAAGGTGCTGGAGGAAGCGCCGGCACCGGGGCTGGACCCCCTGCTGCGCGAATGGCTGCACACCTGGGCCGTGAACCTCGCCCGCGAGGTCGGCTACACCGGGGTCGGCACCGCCGAGTTCCTCGTGGAGGAGGGGGCTACGCCCGGCAGCGGCGCCTGGTTCCTCGAGATGAACACCCGCCTCCAGGTCGAGCACCCCGTCACCGAGGAGGTCGTGCGCGTCCACGGCGAGCGCATCGACCTCGTCGAGCAGCAGCTCCGCGTCGCCGCCGGCGAACCCCTCGGCTACACCCAGGACGACGTCACCGTCACCGGGCACGCCATCGAGGCCCGCATCTACGCCGAGGACGCCTTCGGCGGATTCCTGCCGCAGGCCGGCACCGCCACCCGCGTCCGCTGGCCCGCCACGACCGGCCCCACCACCATCCGGGTCGAGGCCGGGCTGGAGGACGGCACCGTCGTCCCCGCCGCCTACGACCCCATGGTCGGCAAGATCATCGCGCGCGGCCCCGACCGCGAGGCCGCCCGGCGCGCGCTGGTCGACGCCCTCGACGACACCGCGATCGGCGGCCTGGTGACCAACACCGGGTTCGTGCGGGCGCTCGCTGACTCCGGCGCGTTCCGCGACGGCGAGGTCCACACCGCCTGGCTGGACACCCACCCGCTGTCCGCGCCGGACCCGGGGCCGGCCCTGGTCGCGGCCGCCTGGGCGGTGGCCTCCGCCGCGGTGCGCGACGGCGGCGACGGCTGGCGCCTCGGCGGCCCGCCCGCCGACACGTGGGTCGAGCTGGACGACGCGGTGCTCCGCGTGAGCGTCGCCCGGGGCGAGGTGCGGCGCGACGGCGAGCCGCCGACGTCGTGCCGGGCGGTGGGCGGTGCCGGGGGCAGCTCGGACGGCGCCGACGGTCCGCACCTGCTGGAGCTGGACGGTGTGACCGCCCGGTTCGTGGTCGACGTCGGGCCGAGGTCCGTGGAGGTGAGCACGCGCGGGCACACCTTCCGGTTCGCCCGGCCGGGCGGCTCCCGAGCGGCCGAGTCCGACCTGTCCGACGGCGTCGTGGTGGCCGCCATGCCCGGCGCCCTGGCCCGCGTGGAGGTGCGCGACGGCGACGTGGTGACCGCCGGGCAGGCGCTCGGTGTGCTGGAGGCGATGAAGATGGAGGTGGCGCTCGTGGCGCCGTCCGACGGCGTGGTGCGGGTCCGTGCCGCCGCCGGGGAGCAGGTCGCGGCGCGGCAGGTGCTGTTCGTCATGGAGGTGGCCGATGCCTGAGCCTGAGCCGGTGCCTGGGTCTGCGCCCCGCGAGTACCGCCGTCCGCAGGTGGTGCGCGACCCGGCCCTGCCGGAGCGCGTGACCGTCTACGAGGTGGGGCCGCGCGACGGCCTGCAGAACGAGAAGGCGGTGGTCCCGACCGCGGTCAAGGTGGACCTGGTCGAGCGGCTGCTCGACGCCGGCCTGCCGTACGTCGAGGCCACGAGCCTGGTGCACCCCCGCTGGGTGCCGCAGCTCGCCGACGCCGCCGAGGTGCTGGGCCTGCTGGTGGACCGGCTCGGTGACCGCGCCCGCGACCTGCCGGTGCTCGTGCCGAACGAGCGCGGCCTGGAGCGCGCGTACGACCTGGGGCTGCGGCACATCGCGGTCTTCGCCAGCGCCACCGACACCTTCGCGCGCCGGAACCTGAACCGGTCCCTGGACGAGCAGTACGCGATGTTCGAGCCGGTCATGACGCGGGCGCGCGCCGCGGGGATGCGGGTGCGGGCGTACGTCTCCATGTGCTTCGGCGACCCGTGGGAGGGCGACGTCCCGCTGGAGCAGGTGGTCACCGCGGGCAGGCGGCTGATGGACCTGGGCGCGGAGCAGCTCTCCCTGGGGGACACGATCGGCGTCGGGACGCCGGGGCACGTCGTCGCGCTGCTGGACGCGCTGAACGCCGCCGGCCTGCCCGACGACGTGCTGGCCCTGCACGCCCACGACACCTACGGGCAGGCGCTCGGCAACGTCGCGGCCGCGCTGCGGCACGGGGTCACCACGTTCGACACGTCGGCCGGGGGCCTGGGCGGGTGCCCGTACGCGGAGTCGGCCACGGGCAACCTCGCCACGGAGGACCTGCTGTGGATGCTGGACGGGCTCGGGATCACCACGGGGGTGTCGCTGTCGCGGGTGGTGGAGACCAGCGCGTGGCTGGAGCCGAACCTCGACCACGAGCTGACGAGCCGGACGTACCGGGCGCTGGCCGGCGGCGGGGACTAACCGGCGGTCTCGACGACGTCCCGGACGTAGAACGTGTACCAGAGCCGGACGGGGGTGCCCACACCCTCGCCGACAGCCATGCTGGGCCGGATCGAGGTGGAGACCTCGCCGTTCGACCCGTTGTAGTTGTCCTTCGCGCGCGTCTCGTTGGTGTCGGCGGTCTCGGCCCACTGCGCGGTCCCGGCCCACTGCGCGACCTGTGCGGCGTCGACGCCGAGGAGCCCGGCGTCGGCCACCATCCGGTCGGCAGCAGCTTGCCCGTCGGCCTCGGTCCAGAACAGGTCGACGGAGTCCACGTAGCCGTGCCGCGTGGTCACCGTCATCTCCTCGGTGCTCCCGGACCAGGTGCCGGTGGGGAGCGTCAGGCTCACGGTGGCGTCCTCGGGCACGGTGACGATCACCATCTGGTCCGCCGGCAGCCCAAGCGTCTCCGCGTCGAGCGGTCGTGTCAGGTCCCACTGCATGCTGTTCCCCTCTCCGAAGAGCTCCACGCCGTCGTCGTCCGCCCCGCCGACGGTCACGGTGCAGCCGGCCGTCACCGTGAGGGCGAGGGCCGCGCCCACCGCGAGGACCACGTGTCGTACGGACATGGCCCCCACCCTGTCACGCCGCCGGACGTCACTGGTCGACATCGACGCCCCAGTTCGTCGCCAGCCGGTCCACGATGCGGCCCAGCCGGTCGGGGTTGGTCAGCCGGTACTCCTCGATGCGGTCCGACACGTCGGTCCGCAGGATCTCCTGGGCGCGGCCCGGGTCGTCCCGCAGCAGCTCCTGGTACGCGGGGAGCGTGTCGGCCGTGATGTAGTCCCAGCGCTGCCCGACGTCGGCGATGTTGCCGTCCGGGAGCGGGGTCGTGACGGTGACCGAGCCCTGCAGCGGGTTGTCGGTGGAGAGGGGCGTGAACGGGATGCCGATCCGCTCCGGCCCGGGTGTCTCCACGGTGACCTGCAGCGGGTCGTACTCGGCGAACGTGACAGCGCCCGGGATGGACGCCTCGCCGACCACCGTCATCATGTAGGTCATCGCCTCGCCCGTGACCGGGTGGTTCCGCATGGCGTCGTAGTCGTCCGCGATGATCTCCTGCTGCTCCCGGCGCAGCATCTCGACGTTGCCCTCGGTGACGCGCTCCGGATCGCCCGACGCGACGTCCTCCCAGGCGTCGTACGTCCGCTCGTTGATCGCACCGGACTCGTACATCCGCTGGATCTCCGCCATGCCGCCGTGCTCGTAGGCGGCGTGCATGGACGCCTGGTCCCGGAAGATCTCCTGCTGCATCGACAGGAACGTCGTCTCGTAGAACCGCAGCTCGTCGTCCGTCATCCCCGCGACCTGCTCGATCAGGGCACCCTGGGCGAGCCCGCCCGGCAGGTGCTGGAGCACCTCGCCGCCGACCTCGACGCCCTGCGCGACGTCGCGCATCAGGGCCAGGTCGAGGAACCCGGCCGCGAAGGACGGCCCGATCATCGCGGCCATCCCGGCCCACTGCAGGTCGGGGTTGTCCAGGTAGAGGTCGGCGTAGTACTCGTAGACGGCCTCGATGTTCCCGCGGTTCGCCTCGGCCCCGAGGCGCGGGTCCCACGAGCGGTAGTCGATGCCGGCGTCCTGGGCGGCCTGCCGGGTCCAGTGCGCGTTGGCCACCGGGCCGGCGTCCGGCCCGGGGTACAGGCCCTGCGCCTCCATGGCGGCCAGGAGGGCGGCGATCTGCTCGTCGCTCGCCGTGGCCAGCCAGTCCTTCCGTTCCGCCGCCGAGAGCTCCGTGTACTCGTCGGGGCTGAGCGTGGGCACCGGGGGAGCGGCGGGTGCCTGGGCGACGGCCCCGGTGGTGCCGGCCCCGGCACCGCTCGTTCCCGTCGTCCCGCTCGGTCCCGCCGCGCCGCCCGCGAGCCCGGCGTCGGCGCTGGTGCGCTCCTGGTCGTCGGCGTTCCGGTCCAGGGCGTTGCCCGCCTGCACCAGGGAGTCGATGGCCGCGGTCAGGCCGCCGCGGTGCGTGTCCGACCACTCCGCGCGGAACTGCTGACCGCTGGGGCCGAACCAGTCGAGGTCGTCGATCAGGGAGTCCACCAGGGCCCGCATGGTCTCCAGCGCCTGCGTCCGGTCCCGCATCGTGGTCGCGAGAATGCGCAGCTGGGCGACGTCGGAGCCCCAGACCTCACCCATCGGTTCTCCCCGCTCTCGGTCGGCCGAGGCGAACCTAGCGGTACCCGGCCGGGGCCGCCATGGGGAGAACTGCCCTGAGGCCCTCCCGTCCCCTCACACCGTCGGGCTGCGGACGGCGACGCCGTGCAGCAGGGCCAGCGCCGCCTCGACGGGCCGTGTCGTGCGGGGCCGGCTGACGGACCGCATCGAGAACGCGAGCGACGTGTCGAGCGGCCGGAGCACGGCGCCCGGCGCGGGACGCAGCACCATGCGGGGCACGGCGGCCACCCCGAGCCCCGCCGCGACGAACGCGGCCACCAGGCTCATGTCGGGGCTCTCGACCACGACCGTGCGGCGCAGGCCGCGCGTGGCGAGCTCGCGCTCGATGATCACCCGGTTGCCGAATCCGGGTGGGCCGTCGACGAACGGCTCCCCGACGAGCTCGTCGAGGGAGAGGACGGCGCGGGAGGCGAGCTCGTGGGCCTGGGGCACCACCGCGACGAACTCGTCGGCCAGCAGCTCGTGCGAGCGCAGGCCCACGAGGTCCCCCGGGGGCAGGCCGGTGATCGCGACGTCGAGGCGGCCCGCCCGGACGTCGTCCACCAGGCCCGTCGAACCGGTGGGGGAGGCCACGACGCTGAGCGCGACGCCCGGGTAGAGCTGGTGGAACCGCCCGGCGAGCGCCGGGATGTCGAGCATGTCGGTGTTGGCGAACACCCCGAGGCGTAGGCGTCCCCGCAGGCCGCTCTCGGCGGCGGCCACGACGTCGTAGACGCGGTCCAGGGACTCGACGGCGGCCCGGGCCTCGGGCAGCAGGGCGCGGCCGGCGTCCGACAGCTCGACCCGGCGGGTGGAGCGGACGAACAGCGTCGCGTGCACCTCGCGCTCCAGCGTGCGCACGCCCGCCGAGACGGCCGACTGGACGGTCTGCAGCCGGTGCGCGGCGCGCGTGAAGCTGCCCTCCTCCGCGACGGCGATGAAGTACTCCAGGTGCCGGGTGTCCATGGTCCGATCCTCGCAGATCTATCGCGATCGGCGATCGACCGCATCGGAATGATTCGCTTGTCCTGATCAATGGGGGCGGCGCAGACTGCTGGGGTGACGAACACGCAGACCCTCCCCGCGCCCGCCGCGCCCGTCAGGCCGGGACCCGGCCGCCACGGCGCCGGGTTCTGGGTCATCGGACTGACCTTCCTGCTGCTCATGGCGTTCTCCACCGTGCCGACCCCGCTGTACCCGCTGTACGTGGCCCGCGACGGGTACGGGCCGTTCACGGTCACCGTCATCTTCGCCGCGTACGCGGTGGGCGTCGTGGCGAGCCTCTTCTTCGTGGGTCACCTGAGCGACCGGGTCGGACGGCGCCCGCTGGTCCTGCTCGCCGCGGGCCTGGAGCTCCTGGCCGCGGTGATCTTCCTGGCCCGGGACGACCTGGCCGGACTCGTCGTGGCCCGGCTCGTCTCCGGCATCGGGATCGGCGCGCTGACGGCCACGGCGACCGCCTACCTCGCCGAGCTCGACGCCGGCCGGTCCCGCCCCGCGCCCGGCCGGGCCGCGGTGGTCGCGACCGTCGCGAACCTCGGCGGGCTGGGGCTCGGCCCGCTCCTGTCGGGGCTGATCGCCGAGCCGTCCGCGGAGCCGCTGGTGCTGCCGTACGCGGTGTTCGCCGGGGTGCTGGTGCTGCTCCTGGTGGGCACGCTGCTGGTGCCCGAGACGGTGCTGCACCGCCCGGGCCTGCGGCCCTACCGCCCGCAGCGGGTCGCGATCGGCCCCGAGGCCCGGCGCCCGTTCGTGGCCAACGCCGTCGGCGCGTTCACGGCATTCGCCGTGTTCGGCCTGTTCAGCTCCGTCGCGGCGTCGTTCGTGCACGACGAGCTGGGGCAGACGTCGCTGGTGGTCACCGGCGTCGTCGCGGCCACGCCCTTCCTGGCCGGGGCGCTCGGCCAGTCCCTCGTCGCCGCCGTCTCCCCGGCCCGCCAGCTGCGCGCGGCGACGGTCTTGATGATCGTGGGCCCGGCGGCGCTCTTCGGCGGCGTCGTGCTGCCGTCGACGGCGCTCTTCCTGACCGGCGGCCTGCTCGCCGGCGGCGGCGCGGGCCTGCTCTTCAAGGCGGCCCTGGGCCGGACGGCGGCGCTCGTCCCGCCGGCGGAACGAGCCGAGGCGCTCGCGCTCGTGTTCCTCGTGGGCTACGCCGGGCTGGTGGTCCCCGTGCTCGCGGTCGGCGTCGGCCTGGTCTACCTGCCGGCCCCGCTGGTCCTCGGCGTCTTCGTCGTGCTCGTCGCGCTCGCCGGCGGGTGGGCCGCGACCGCGATGCGTCGTTCCTGACCAGCGGCTCTGTGATCTGCGCGACGCCCGCCCACCTCCCCGGGCGAACGAGCGTAGGGTCGCAACCGTGACTCTGAAGATCGGGTACAAGGCGTCCGCCGAGCAGTTCGGGCCGCGCGAGCTGGTTGAGCTCGCAGTACGCGCCGAGGAGGTGGGACTGGACAGCGCGATGGTCTCCGACCATTTCCTGCCGTGGCGGCACGAGGGGGGTCACGCGCCGTCGGCCCTCGCCTGGCTCGCCGCCGCGGGGGAGCGCACCTCCCGCATCCAGCTCGGCACGAGCGTGCTGACCCCCACGTTCCGGTACAACCCCGCGGTGATCGCGCAGCAGTTCGCCACGCTCGCGCTGCTCACCGAGAACCGGATCATCCTCGGCGTCGGCACGGGCGAGGCCCTCAACGAGACCGCCGTCTCCGGCATGGAGTGGCCCGAGTTCAAGGAGCGGTTCGCCCGCCTGCGCGAGGCCGTGCAGCTCATGCGCGCCCTGTGGACCGAGGACTCGGTCGACTTCAAGGGCGACTACTACGAGCTGGTCGGCGCCAACATCTACGACCGGCCCGTCAGCCCCGTACCCGTGTACATCGCGGCCGGCGGACCCCTCGTGGCGAAGTACGCGGGACGCGCGGGTGACGGCTTCATCTGCACGTCCGGCAAGGGCATGGACCTGTACACGGAGAAGCTGCTGCCCGCGGTCGCCGAGGGCGCGGCCAAGGCGGAGCGCGACGTGGCCGACGTCGACAAGATGATCGAGATCAAGATCTCCTACGACCGCGACCCCGCCGCCGCGCTGGAGAACACCCGGTTCTGGGCACCCCTGTCGCTCACGCCGGAGCAGAAGCACAGCGTCACCTCGGCCACCGAGATGGAGCAGCTCGCCGACGAGCTGCCGATCGACCAGGTCGCCAAGCGCTGGATCGTCGCGTCCGACCCGGACGAGGCCGTCGCGATGATCAAGCCGTACGTCGACGCCGGGCTCAACCACCTCGTGGTGCACGGCCCCGGCCACGACCAGGAGCGGTTCCTCACGCAGTTCGGCGAGGACGTGCTGCCGCGGCTCCGGGCGCTCTGACACCTCCCCGGTCCGGACGCCCTGTCCCTCGGGGTTGTCGTCTCTCAGGGCGTCCGGACCAGGCCCGTCTCGTACGCCAGGATCACCAGGGCGGCCCGGTCGCGCGCGCCGAGCTTGGCGAGCAGCCGGCTCACGTAGGTGCGGGCGGTGGCCGGGCTGAGGTAGAGCTCGGCGGCGATCTCGTCGTTCGTCAGCCCGCGGCCGAGCTGCTGCAGCACCTCGCGCTCGCGCTCGGTCAGCGCGGCCAGGCGGTCGTCGGCGCCGGTCCGGGGCGCCGGTCCGGCGGCGACGGCGCGCAGCACCGTGGCGGTCACGGCCGGGTCGAGCAGCGCGTCGCCCGCCGCGACCACACGAACGGCGCGCCGCAGCTCGGCCGGGGCCACGTCCTTGAGCAGGTAGCCGGCCGCGCCCGACCGGACGGCCTCGAACACGTGCTCGTCCTCGTCGAACGTGGTCAGGACCAGCACCCGGGTGCCCGCCAGCGCGGGGTCCGCGACGATCTCCCGGGTCGCGGCCAGACCGTCCAGGCGGGGCATCCGGATGTCCATCAGCACCACGTCGGGGCGCAGCTCCCGCACCCGCGAGACCCCCGCGAGCCCGTCGGCGGCCTCACCGACCACCGTGATGTCGCCGTCGCTCTCCGCGAGGGCCCGCAGGCCCGCGCGCACGAGCTCCTGGTCGTCCACCAGCACGATCCGGATCATGGCCGGTCTCAACCTTCCAGTCGCAGGGGCAGGTCGGCGACGACGAGGAAACCGCCGTCCGGGGCGTCACCCGTGGTCAGGGTGCCACCGAGCAGGGTCGCCCGCTCGCGCATCCCCGAGATGCCGGACCCGGCGACGACGTCGCGCCCGGCACCCCGGCCGTCGTCGGAGACCCGCAGGGCGAGGCGGTCGCCGTCGACCCGCGCGGACACCGCCACGCGCGCGGCGCCCGCGTGCCGCAGCACGTTGGTCAGCGACTCCTGGACGATCCGGTAGGCGGCGGCGCCGATCGCGCCGTCGAGCGTGCCGGGCGGCACGTCGAGCGTGACGTCGACCGCGAGGCCCGCCGCCCGGGCCGACGCCGCCAGCGCGTCGACACCGCCCAGGCCGGTCGGCGTGACCTCCGGCGCCGCAGCCCCGGGCGGTGCGGCTCCCGGTCTTGGCGGACCCGCGGAGGCACCCACCGGCGCGCGCAGCACCCGCACCGTCGAGCGCAGCTCGCGCAGCGTGCCCGACGTCGCCTCCCGGACGTGGTGCAGCGCGCCCCGGGCGGCGTCGTCGTCCCGCCCCACCGCCTCCGCGGCGACGCCCGAGTGCAGGGCGATCACGGACAGGTTGTGCCCCACCACGTCGTGCAGGTCCCGCGCGATGCGCAGCCGCTCCGCCTGCAGCCGCTGCTCGGCCTCGTGCGCCTCGTGCACGCGCGCCTCCCGCGAGAGCCGCACCGCGACGCCCAGCGCGATCGCCGCCGCGACCAGCGCGAGGTTCGTGACCAGGTCGTACGGCGTCAGGTACTCCTCCTCGGTGCCCGTCACCCGGTAGTAGGTCGCGACGGCGACCAGCACGGCGCCCCCGCCGACCGCCCAGCCGGTCCGGCGCATCTCCGCCGCCGAGTACAGCGCCGCGACCGCGGGCAGCGCCATGCCGATCGGCGCGAACTGGAACGTGTAGTAGGCGAAGACGCCCAGCACGGTGAGCACCACCATCGTGCGCGGCATCCGACGCCGCAGCAGCACCAGCGCCCCGAAACCCACCGCGAACAGGTACGCCCCCGGCCCCGCGTGCCGCGCCGCGTCCGGATCCGCGGCGATCACGACCGCGACCACCAGCGCCATGGCGATCGCCAGGGCGACGTCGACGACGCGTGGGTCCACGGTGATCCGTGGGTCGACCGTCACGCGTGGGTCGACGGCCAGGCGTGGGTCGACGGACCGCGGGACGTCGCTCTGCTCGGGCACACCGACACCCTACGGACGGCCCGCCCCTGAGGCATCAGACCACGGTCTCAGGGTCGTGTCGCCTCCGGGCGACACCCAGAGACGCTCCCGGGCCGATGTGGCGGGGCGGGCCCGGCGGGCACCGTCGGGGCATGACCTCACCACACCATCCCGGGCAGCCGCCGTCCGAACCCACGCCGGCCCAGCCACCCCTCGCACGCCCGGCGTCGGCGCCCCGCCCCGGCACGGTCTCCTGGACGCTCGTCGCGGGCCTCTCCGCGCTGGCCCTGCTCTGGCCGCTCACCGGCCTGACGGGCGCGCTCGGCACCGGCGCACCCCGGGCACTGACGATCATCGGCCTCACCGCCGCCGTCTGGATCGGCGTCGTCGGGCTGGGCCGCGTACCCCGCCCCGTGCTCACCCTGACCCTGACCGGCCTGGCCTACGGGCTGGTCGCCACCGTGATCGGCACGCTCGTCCCGGTGCTCTCCGGCTTCGGCCCCGGCGGTGGGCCGGCATGGACCCTCGTCCCGGCCCTGGCCTTCGACACCCTGTGGGGCGCACTCGCCGGCCTCGTCGCCGCGGGCGTGCAGCGCCTGCGCGGGGGTGCCCGATGAGGCGCGCCGGCGCCCGCCGCCCGGCCGCGCGCCTCGCGGCGCTCGCGGTCCCGCTGCTCGCGCTCGCCGGCTGCGCCCTGGTCCCCGGCTCGGTCACCCCGGTGGACGAGGTCGAGTTCACGAACGAGCTCGCGATCCCGCCCCTGGCGCCGTCGCGGGTCGTGGACGGCACGCGCGTCTTCTCGCTCACCGCGCAGGAGGGCACCACCGAGCTGGTACCCGGCGTCGAGACCCGCACCTGGGGCTTCGACGGCTCCTACCTGGGGCCGACCCTGCGCGCCGAACGCGGCGAACGTGTCGCCGTCGAGGTCACCAACGACCTGACCGAGCTGACCAGCGTGCACTGGCACGGCATGCACCTGCCCGCCGCCATGGACGGCGGGCCGCACCAGAAGGTCGAGCCGGGCGCCACCTGGCGCCCGACCTGGCGGATCGATCAGCCCGCCGCCACCCTCTGGTACCACCCGCACCCGCACGGCGCCACGGAGAAGCACGTCTACCGCGGCCTGGCGGGCCTTTTCCTCCTCGACGACGACGCGTCCCGCGGCGCCGACCTGCCGCAGGAGTACGGCGTCGACGACGTGCCGGTGATCGTGCAGGACAAGATCCTCGACGACGACGGCCAGCTCGAGCTGGAGGACAACGGCAGCGAACCCGGCACACTCGGCGGGATCGTCCTGGCCAACGGCACGCGGGGCGCGTACCACGAGGTGACCACCGAGCGGGTGCGCCTGCGCCTGCTCAACGGGTCGACCGCGCGCACCTACCAGCTCGGCTTCCCGGACCGGCAGATGGACCTGGTCGCGACCGACGGCGGGCTGCTCGACGCGCCGGTCCGGCTCGAGCAGGTGCGGCTCGCGCCCGGCGAGCGCGCCGAGGTCGTCGTGCGCATGGCGCCGGGGGAGACCACCCGCCTGCACTCGTTCGAGGCCGACCTGGGCGGCGTCGTCGTCCCGTTCGCGATGGGCGGCAACGACGCGTTCGACGTGCTGGAGCTACGCGCCGCCGACCGGCTCACGCCGGCGCCCGAGCCCGCCTGGACGCCGTCCGCCCACGCCACCGCCGATGCACTGCGGGAGTCCGACGTCGCCGTCACGCGCGAGTTCGAGCTCGACGACCGGCGCATCAACGGGCGGACCATGGACATGGGCCGCATCGACGAGGCCGCCACCGTCGGCGACACCGAGGTGTGGGAGGTGCGCAGCATCGTGCCGATGCCGCACAGCTTCCACGTGCACGACGTCCAGTTCCGCATCCTGTCGGTCGACGGCGACCCGCCGCCCCCGGAGCTCGCCGGGCCCAAGGACACCGTGTACCTGGAGCCGCAGCGCACCTACCGGCTGCTCATGCGGTTCGACGACTACACCGACCCGGACGTGCCCTACATGTTCCACTGCCACATGCTGCTGCACGAGGACGCGGGAATGATGGGGCAGTTCGTCGTCGTCGGACCGGGGCAGGAGCCGGGGACCGTGCCGGAGCACCACGGGAGCGGGCACGACGGCGGGAGCGGGCACGACGGCGGGGGCGGGCAGGACGGCGGGGGCGGGCCTGCCCCCGCCTCCGGAACAGGGCCCCGGTACGTGCCGGGCGCGGACGCGCACGCGGGGCACCACTGAACCTGTGCGACGCTCGTGCCGTGACTCTCTCGCTCCCCTCCCGCACCACGCACGTCCTGCTCGACCTCGACGGCACCCTCACCGACTCGGCGCCCGGCATCATCGCCTCGCTGCGCACCGGCTTCACGAACGCCGGCTTCGACGTCCCCTCCGACGCGGTGCTGCGCACCTTCGTGGGCCCGCCCCTGGGGGCGAGCATGACCCGGGTCGGCCTGTCCGACGCCGACGCCGACGCCGTGATCACCGCCTACCGGAGCGACTACGAGGTGCACGGCATGTTCGACAACTCGGTGATCCCCGGCATGCCGGAGGCGCTCGCGGAGCTCCGGGCGTCCGGGCTGACCCTCCTGGTCGCGACGGCCAAGCCCGAGCACTACGCCCGGCAGATCGTGGAGCACTTCGGGCTGGACGGTTACCTCGAGGGCGGGCTGGACGGCGTGCACGGCGCGGCCGCCGAGACGGCCGGCCTGGTGCAGGGCAAGGAGGTCGTGGTGGAGCGGGCCGTGGCGCACGCGTTGGCGCTCGGGGCCGACGCCGCTCAGGTCGTCATGGTGGGTGACCGCGAGCACGACGTGCACGCGGCCGCCCACCACGGCGTCGCGACCGTGGGTGTGACCTGGGGTTACGCCGCGCCCGGGGAGCTGGAGGCAGCGGGCGCCGCGGCGATCGCGACCACGCCGGAGGAGCTGCGCAAGCTGCTCACGAGCTGAGCACGTCGTCGAACGCCCGCTGGACACGTTCGTCGATCACGACGAACCGCACGTCCTGCAGGTCCGCCTCGGAGTGCTCGGCGAGCCAGTTCCGGGTGGTCACCACGGCGATGCGCGCGACGTCGGACACCGGCCAGCCGTACGCGCCCGCGCTCACCGCGGGGAAGGCGACCGACCGCAGGTCGAGCTCGGCGGCGACGTCGAGCGACCGCGCGAAGCACGATGCGAGCAGGGCCGGGTCGTCCTGACCGCGGTGGAGGTTCGGCCCGACCGTGTGGATCACCCAGGACGCGGGCAGGTCGAACGCGGGGGTGGCGACGGCGTCGCCGACGGCCAGGCCGTCGCGGTGCGTCGTGTTCCGGAGCCGCCTGCAGGCCTCCAGGAGGCGGGGTCCGGCGGCGGCGTGGATCGCGCCGTCGACCCCGCCGCCGCCCAGGAGCAGGGAGTTGGCGGCGTTGACGACGGCGTCGGCCTCGACGCGCGTGAGGTCACCGATCTCGACGGACAGGCTCATGTGGCTGCTCCCGGTTGACGTGCCGGCGCCCCCGCGGCGCTGCCGGGGCGTTCCATCCATTTGTACTCCTCGGTGACCGGTGTCCACCCGAACTGCTCGTACAGCCCGTGGGCGTCGGCCGTCGCGAGGATCGTGCGGCGCAGTCCGCCGATCTCGTCGAGCTCGGCGACGACGCCCGCGACCAGCAGCTTGCCGATGCCCTGCCCGCGCAGGTCCGGGTCGACGATGACGTCCGCGAGCCACGCGAACGTCGCGCCGTCGGTCACCACGCGGGCGAACCCGACCTGCTCGCCCGTGTCCCGCCGGTAGACGCCGTAGGGCCGGGAGCCGGCGATGGCGGCGTCCATCACGTCGCGCGGGCGGTCCTTCGCCCAGTAGGTGTGGCGCGAGACGAGCTCGTGCACGCGGTGCGCGTCGATGCGGGTGGGGTCGGCGGAGAACTCGTAGGGCGGGTCGTCGGTCATGCGCTGGAGTCAACCACTGGACACCGACATCGGCTGAGGGGATTTCCTGGGCTCCGAACGTGTCCGATCGGCCGGCGCGCAGGCGATACGCGGTGGGCGTGCTGCGTGCCGGATCTTACGCGGCCGGCAGAAGACGGGGCAGGCAAGCGTTCGGACAGGCTAACTTCGAACAAGCGTCCTCAGTGTTGGAGTGTCGCGGTAGCGTGTGTGGCTCAGGGAGGTGCTGGCATGGACGACGGACGGAAGTACAGGGTTATGGGCTCTGCGCTCTTGGAGGACGAGGCCCCCCCGGGACCGGTCGTGGGGGAAGGACTGCCGGCCTGGCCGGTCGATCGGGTGCGGGCCGCGCTGACCGGCGCGGTGGGTGCGGAGCTGGCCCGGGTGGTGGGGAGGATCACGGACCCGGAGGCAGGTCTGCTGCTCGACCTGCCTGACGACGCGCTGGGCGACCTGGTGGTCGCGTGCGGGCGGCTGCAGTCCTGGGCCGCCGGCCTCCAGGCCTTGACGGTGGGCGAGCGGGCGCGCAGGGAGACCAGCCCGCTGGCGCACAGCTCCCTGGTCGCGCAGGTGACGGGCGAGCTGGTGGTCACAGGGACGGAGGCGTCGGAGGTCGTGGTGCGCGGCGAGTCGGGTATCGACCATCCCACCGTGATCACGGCCCTGACCGCCGGGCAGATCGACGTGAAGAAGGCGCACACGCTGCTGCGGTCCGCCGTGCAGCTCACCACGGAGGAACGCGCCGAGGCGATCACGCGGTACCTGCCACAGGCACCGTTCCGCACGTGGCGGTGGCTGCGGTCGAAGCTGCTCGCGTTCGCGAAGTCGCGGCACGGATCCGCCGAGACGGCTCGGATCGCCGCGCAGCGCCGCAACGTCCAGCTCGACCGGGCGGAGAACGACATGGGCTGGCTGTCCGCCTACCTGCCGGCCGCCGACGCCGCAGCGGTGTGGAACGTGATCGACGACATGGCGCACCAGTTCCAGCGGGTCGCAGGCGAGGACCGTGACCTGGGTCAGCTCCGCGCCGACTGCCTGACCGGCATCGTGACCGGTCGCCTGGTGCCCGCCGACCGGTTCACGGAGGTCGGTGAGATGGCCGGTGCCGAGGCGGGTGCGGATGGTTCCAACGGCTCGGCAGCCGGCGCGCACGACTGCGTGTGCGGCGGACGTGCGCCCGTCCAGGTCGTGCGGGTCACCCCGACCCGGCCGGTCGTGCGGGTCACGGTCCCGGCCACCGCGCTGCTGGGCCCGGACGACGCACCCGGAGAGCTGGAGGGCTTCGGGCCCGTTCCCGCGGACCTGGCCGGTCGGATCGCAGCTGACGCGACCTGGGAGCGCCTGGTCACCGACCCGTTGACCGGGGTGCTGACCGACTACTCCACCGCGTCGTACAGACCGGGGAAGGTGCTGCGACAGGCGGTGGTCGCGCGCGACGGAACCTGCGCGTTTCCGCACTGTGAGCATCCTGCAGACCGGGACGACCTGGACCACATCGTGTCCTTCGACCATGATCTCGACCCCGCGATGCTGCCGCTCGGCACGCCTGGGCAGACCCGCGCCGACAACCTGCAGCCTCTGTGCCGACGACACCATCTGTTGAAGACGCACGGAGGATGGGGTGTCGTCCGGGACGCCGGCAGCGGGATGACGACCTGGACCTCGCCCTCAGGCCGCGTGCACAGGCGCCCGCCTACGGTGCTGGACACCCACGTGGAGCTCGACGACGTCGACCCTGACTCGAGCTACGACCTCACGCTGGAGTCCGTGACCGGCCGACGCCCGCCACGCCGGAACACCACGGCCATGACCGGTGCGACGCCGGCCGGATCCGCCGGTCCGACGAGCCCGCACAGCCCTGACCACCCGCCGTTCTGAGCAGACAGAGTCACCCCGCGTACCGGCGGCAGAACTCGCGCAGCGGGCCTTCGGGCACCACGTCGAGCAGCTCGCGGTACCGGCCGGCGGCCTCGTCGGTGCGGCCGGTCCGGCGGGCCAGGTCGGCGAGCGTGAGGCTCGCGTCGCGGGCGGCGTACGGCGGGCCGTCCGCGACCAACGCCTCGAGCTCGCGCTCGACCGGGGCGAGGTCACCGCCGTCGTGCAACGCGAGCCGGCCGAGCACCACCAATCGGGCGACACGCGTTGCCGGGGACGGCCAGGTGTCCGCCAGTGCGTCGTAGAGCTGGGCCAGTCGTGGCCAGTCCGTGCCGGCGGTGTCCGGTGCCGTGGCGTGCACGCCGGAGATCGCGGCTTCCAGCACGAAGCGGCCGGGCGAGTCTGAGGTTTCGGGGGACGTCGACCACGTGAGCGCGACCGCGGCGTCGTCGAGCCCGGCGCGCAGCAGCCGCCGGTCCCACGCCGACCGGTCCACCTCGTCGAGGGGGAGCGCCACCCCGTCGCGCACCCGGCCGGGGCGCCGGGCCAGGCCGAGCCGGCAGACCGCGCGCAGGCCGAGCACCTCGGGGTCGTCCGGGTACTCCGCGACCAGAGCCTCGGCGAGCGTCAGAGCGTCACGAGCAGGGTCCTGCGTCGCGTCCGCGGGCTGCAGCTCTTCCCGCTGGCCCACGGTGAACAATCCGGCCACGCAGGCGAGCACGACGGGCAGCCGCACCGCGCGCGCGGGCAGGTCGGGCACGGCGAACTCGCCGCGCGCCCGGGCCAGCGCCGACTTGGCGCGGGTGAGCCGGGCGGCCGCGGTCGCCTCGGCGATGCCGAGGTGTCCCGCGATCTGCCGGATCGTGAGCCCGCAGACCACGCGCATCGCCAGCACGAGCTGGGCGCCGGGCGCGAGCGCGTCGTCGCAGGCGACGAACAGCAGCGCGAGGCGGTCGTCCAGCTCGTCGCCCGGGGCGTGCGGCGGGTTCACGTCGGCCACCTCCGGGCGGGCGAGCTGGGGCTGGATCCGGTCGAACACCCCCTGGTGGCGCAACGTGTCGAGCCAGGTGCGCCGGCCGACCTGCACGCACCAGCCCACCAGGTCGTCGATCGCACCGTCAGGCTGCGCCGCGGCGCGCGCGAACGCCTCGGCGGCGTATTCCTCGCCGTGGTCCAGGCTGCGTGTGGTCACCGCGAGCGACCGCACCACCTGGGGCCAGGCGGTGCGGAACGCCGCGGGGTCGATCACAGGTCGGAGTCCGTCGGTCAGGAACCGAAGCTCATGACCTTGCGCCACTCGACCACGTTGCCGCTCGGGACGAGCGCCGCGATCTTGCGAGCCGTGGCCTCGTCGCACTCGACCCGGTAGAAGCCGGTGATCACCTCGTTGGTGTCGGTGAACGGCGCGTCCGTGTACACGGGTTCGCCGCCGTCCTTGCCGACGGCGACGAACCCGCCGTACTTCGCGTTCTGCAGGGCGTCGCCGCCGGTGATCTTCACGCCCAGGGCGGCCACGGCCTCGCTGAAGCGCTCGTGGGCGGCCATGTCCTCGGAGAGGTCCTGGCGGTTCTGCCCGCGCAGGTTCTCCGGGAGGTACGCGTCCGAGTCCCAGTCGTTCTCGCGGATCAGGAAGACCCAGGTGTCGGTCATGACGTGCTCCTCGTTCGTGGGATGTTGACACGCCTTGGACGGGCGAGCCGCGCCGGAATCGACACCCCCACTGAACTACTTTCCCGAGATCACCCGATGACCGCGACCGGCACCGCGATCGGCGTCCCGGAGCCGTCCCGGCGCTGGTCCACCTCGGGCAGGTCGACGGGCTGGCCGCCGGCGCCGAGCGCGCGCGGGGGAGTGGCACCGACCCAGGCCAGGATGAGGCCGTCCTCACCCTTCAGGAGCCGCTGCGACCGGACGCCGCCGGTCGCCCGGCCCTTGCCCGGGTACAGCGCGAACGGCGTCACCTTGCCCGCGCCCGGCTCGATGCCCGGCAGCGCGTCACCCGCGCCGGCGATCGTCACGACGGTCGCGTCGACCCCGGCCGGGACCGCGCCGAAGAACACGGCCCGCCCGCCCTCGGCGAGCTTGATGCCCGCCATGCCGCCGGCCGCGCGACCCTGCGGGCGCACGGACGAGGCGGGGAAGTGCAGCAGCGAGGTGTCGTCGGCCACGAAGACCAGCTCGTCGTCGTCGGCGACGACGGCGGCGCCCACCACGGTGTCGCCGTCCTTGAGCGCGATGACGGGCCACTCGTCGCCCTTGGCCGGGGCGTCGGACGGCGCGACCCGCTTGACGGTGCCCTGTGCGGTCCCGACGGCGACGGTCGGCGCGTCGGCGCCGAGCCCCGTCACGGCCAGCACGCTCTCGCCGCGCTCCAGCTCCACGAGCTCGCTGACCGGGATGCCGCCCGACAGCGACGGCGCGCCGTCCGTCGGCGGGAGCGAGGGCAGGTCGAGCACGGAGATGCGCAGCATGCGGCCGGCGGACGTCACCAGGCCCACGTGCCCGCGGGTGGACGCTGCGGCGTCGCCCCGCAGGGCGTCGTGCGCGGCGCGGTTGCCGTCGCGCGGCACGGGGACGTCGTCGGGGAGCCGCGCCAGCAGGCCCGTGGCCGACAGCACCACGCGGGTGGGCTGGTCCTTGATCTGCAGGTCGATCGGTTCGACGTTCTTCTTGCGCCCGTTCGCGGGGGCCACGGCCACGGAGCCGACGGACCCGCCCGCGGCGTCGAGCAGCACGGTGCGGCGCGGCGTGCCGTAGGTCTTGGCCACCTCGCCCATCTCGGTGCTCACGAGGCGGCGCAGCAGCTTCTCGTCGCCGAGGATCTGCTCCAGCTCCGCGATCTCGCGGCGCAGCTCCTCGGCCTCCTTCTCCAGCTCGATGCGGGAGAATTTGGTCAGGCGGCGCAGCTGCAGGTCGAGGATGTAGGAGGCCTGCGGCT
This sequence comes from Promicromonospora sp. NPDC110617, assembly GCF_055598465.1. Lineage (NCBI taxonomy): Bacteria > Bacillati > Actinomycetota > Actinomycetes > Micrococcales > Promicromonosporaceae > Promicromonospora > Promicromonospora sp. NPDC110617. Next base: position 370,899 of record NZ_JBVKBM010000002.1, on the reverse strand, counting down.
CGGACAGGTCGAAGATCTCGCGCAGCCGGTCGCGCGCGATGGCGGCGTCGTCGGACGAGCGGATGACCTGGATGACCTCGTCGATGTCGACGATCGCGATGAGCAGGCCGTCCACCAGGTGCAGCCGCTCCAGTCGCTTGTCGAGGCGGTACTGCGAGCGGCGCCGGACCACGGAGATGCGGTGGTCCACCCAGACCCGCAGCATCTCGAGCAGGCCGAGCGTGCGCGGCTGGCCGTCGACGAGGGCCACGTTGTTGATGCCGAACGAGTCCTCGAGCGGCGTGACGCGGTAGAGCTGCTCCAGCACGGCGTCCGGGTCGAACCCGGTCTTGACCTCGATCACGAGGCGCAGCCCGTGCGTGCGGTCGGTGAGGTCCTGGACGTTGGTCACGCCCTGGATGCGCTTGGCCTTGACGCCGTCGGCGATCTTCTCGATCACCTTCTCCGGGCCCACCAGGTACGGCAGCTCGGTGACGACGATGCCCTTGCGGCGCGGCGTCACGTTCTCGATCCGCGCGGTGGCGCGGGTGCGGAAGCTGCCGCGGCCGGTGCGGTAACCGTCGCGCACGCCCTCCAGCCCGACGATCTTGCCGCCCGTGGGCAGGTCGGGCCCGGGCACGAACCGCTGCAGGTCCTCCAGCGTGGCCTCGGGGTTCTTGATCAGGTGCTGCGCCGCCGAGACGACCTCGACGAGGTTGTGCGGCGCCATGTTCGTGGCCATGCCGACGGCGATGCCGGACGCGCCGTTGACCAGCAGGTTCGGGATCGCGGCGGGCAGCACCTCGGGCTGGGTGAGCTTGTTGTCGTAGTTCGGCACGAAGTCCACGACGTTCTCGTCGAGTCCCGTGGTCATCGCCATCGACGGTGCGGCGAGCCGCGCCTCGGTGTACCGCGGGGCGGCGGGGCCGTCGTCGAGCGAGCCGAAGTTGCCGTGCCCGTCCACGAGCGGGAGCCGCAGCGAGAAGTCCTGCGCCAGGCGCACGAGCGCGTCGTAGATCGGGGCGTCACCGTGGGGGTGCAGCTTTCCCATCACCTCGCCCACCACGCGCGACGACTTCACGTGCGCGCGGTCGGGCCGCAGCCCCATGTCCGACATCATGTACAGGATGCGTCGCTGCACCGGCTTGAGGCCGTCACGTGCGTCGGGAAGCGCCCGCGAGTAGATGACGGAGTAGGCGTACTCGAGGAACGAGGCCTCCATCTCCGAGGCGACGTCGATGTCCACGACCTTCTCGTGGATCTCGCTCTCGTCGAGCGGCTGCGACGGCTTGCGCGCCATGGTTCGTGGGGCTCCTGGGCTCTGGGGCTGGACGGGGACAGGCAAACCGTACCTCGCGCCACCCACACTCCAGGCCGCGCACACGCCCTCCGCGCACGAGGCTCTTCACGGACGTCTCACCAGGTCATCGCCGAGCCGTGTGCACAGACCTCGTCGTACCTGGCAGTATTCAGGTATGCCCGAATTGCCGCTGGTCAGCAGGTCAACGACCGTTCCGGGCTGGCTCGCCAGGATCGGCCTCGCCTACGGCGTGGTCGGGCTCAGCGTGGTGCCCGTCCTGGTGCTCGGCGCCCTGGTCACGTGGTGGATGCAGTCGTGGCGCTGCGCCCAGCAGGAGTGGGGCTGCCTGGAGCAGGGCATCACCATGTGGGCGGGCCTGGCGATCCTCGCGGCGGTGCTGCACATCGTGGTCGCCATGCGGGTCGGGCTCGGCGTGGTGCACGGCCTGGTGGTCGTCGCGGTCGCCGCCGTCGCCGCGAACGTGGCGCCGTCGGTCGGCGCGTGGCTGCTGCTCGCGGCGGGTCCCGCGGTCGCGGCGATCCTGACGGCGTCGGGCCCCAACCGGCGCCAGCGCCTCGTGCTCGTGGGCTTCGCCGTGATGCTGCTCGTGGGCATGGTCCTCGTGGGCTGACCGGTCTGCCGACGCCCACGGGGCCGCGTGCGGCCGCGCTTCCGCCGGGTCGTTAGCCTTGTCCCGTGGACCAGCCAGAACGGGCCGACCGGAAGGTGGGCACGGTGCGCTCGCCCTACGCGACCGGCTACCCGGTCGAGTGGGAGGCCGACGTGGTGCTGCGCGACGGCTCGACCGCGCACGTGCGCCCCATCCGGCCGGAGGACGCCGACGCGCTCCAGCGCTTCCAGATGGCCCAGTCCGAGCGCTCCACGTACCTGCGGTTCTTCGCCGCGCTGCAGCGGATCCCGGAGCGGCTGCTCACCCAGCTCGTCACGGTGGACCACGTGCGCCGGGCCGCGCTCGTCGCGGTCCGGCCGGGTACGGACGACGACGGCGCGAGCCGCGAGGACATCGTCGGTGTCACGCGCTACGACGTGACCGACGACCAGCCGGGGCGCCGCACCGCCGAGGTCGCGTTCAACATCGCGGACGCGCTCCAGGGCCAGGGCCTCGGCTCGGTCCTCCTGGAGCACATCGCCGCGGCGGCGCGCGAGCGGGGCGTGCACCGCTTCATCGCCGAGGTGCTGCCGCAGAACCGCGCCATGCTGGGTGTGTTCCGCGAGGCGGGCTACGACGTCGAGCAGCACCTGGACGACGGCGTGGTGACCGTCTCGGTCGACCTCGACCCCACGGACCGGTCCCGCGAGGTGATGGCCGACCGCGAGCACCGCACCGAGGCCCGCTCCATGCAGGGCCTGCTCTCGGCCCGGCGGGTCCTCCTGGTCGGCCCCGCGGGCACCGGCCAGTCCGCCGACGACACCACGATCGACGAGCTGCTCGTCGTCCGCGTCCGCGAGGCCCACGCCGCCGACCCCGGCGACACCGAGCTCCTGGTGCTCGGCGACGACGTGACCTGGGCGGACCTCGCCCCGGCGAGCAGCAGCGATGGCAGCGCCGACGGCCTGAGCACCGTCGACCTCGCCGTCGTCGCCGCCCCGCCCGACGAGGTGATCGACGCCGTCCGCCGCCTGCGCGGCACGGGCGCCCACGGCGTCGTCGTGCTCTCGGCGGGCTGGGCCGAGGCCGGGCCCGCCGGCGTGGCCCGCCGCCGCGAGCTGCTGCGCACCGCGCACGGCGAGGGCATGCGCGTGGTGGGCCCGGCGAGCTACGGCCTGCTCACCAACGTGCCGGGCGCACGCCTGCGCGCGAGCCTCGCCCTGACCGCCCCGCACCCGGGGCGCGTGGGCCTGTTCAGCCAGAGCGCGCCGACCGCCGTCACCGCCGCCGAGACCGTCAAGCGGCGCGGTCTGGGCCTGTCCACGCTGGTCTCCGCGGGGCACCGGGCGGACGTGTCGGGCAACGACGTCATGCAGTACTGGCAGGACGACCCGCACACCGACGTCGTGTGCCTGTACCTGGAGACGCTCGGCAACCCGCGCAAGTTCTCGCGCATCGCCCGCCGCCTCGCGCAGGTCAAGCCCGTGGTCGTGGTCGTGGCCGGGCGGCACGGCAGCGTGGTGCCGCCCGGGCACACCGTGCGCGCCACGCGCGCCCCGCGCCGGATGCTCGACGAGGTGCTGCGGCAGTCCGGCGTGATCCGCGCGGAGAACACGCACCAGCTCATGGACGTCGCGCAGGTGCTGGCGCACCAGCCGCTCCCGGCGGGCGGCCGGGTGGGCATCCTCGCCAGCTCGCCGTCGCTCGCGGCGCTCGTGGCGGACGCCGTCGCGGCCGCGGGCCTGACCGTCGTCGGGCCGCCGGAGTCGCTGTCGGCGGGGGCACCCGACGACGAGATCGCCGCCGCCGTCGACGCACTCTACGCGCCGGACGCGTGCGACGCCGTCGTCATGGTGTCCGTGCCCGTGGTGCTGCCGCGCACCGAGGCGATGGCCCGCGCCGTGGCCGAGGCCGCGGCCCGCACGGGCCGCACCACCGTCGTCAGCGCGCTGGGCCTGCACGGCATGCCCGACGAGCTCGCGGCGAGCCACGACGGGCGCGAGGTGCGCCTGCCCGCCTTCTCCACCCCCGAGGACGCCGTCTGGGCCCTCGGGGAGGTGGTGCGCTACGCGCGGTGGCGCACCCAGGACCACGGCGCCCCGGTGCGCCCGGCCCTGCGGGAGGGCGTGTCCGACGGCGTGGCCCGCACCCAGGCGCGCACGCTCGTCGAGTCCCTGTTGAGCCAGCATCCCGACGGCACGGTCCTCGACCAGGGGGCCGCGACCGAGCTGCTCGCCTGCTACGGCCTGACCCTGTGGGGTTCCCGCAGCGTGCGGACGCCGCAGGAGGCGGTGGCTGCCGCGCAGGAGCTGGGCTGGCCCGTGGCGCTCAAGATCGCCTCGCCCGCGCTGCGGCACCGCGCCGACCTGGGCGGGGTGCGCCTCGACATCGCCGACGCCGAGGACCTGACCGAGGACGCCGAGCGCATGCTCGCCGCGGCGTCCGCCCTGCTGCCCGCCCCCGACCCGGTGCTGGAGGTGCAGGCCATGGCGCCCACGGGCGTGGCCTGCGTGGTGCGGTCGGTGGAGGACGAGCTGTTCGGGCCCGTGGTCTCGTTCGGCGTGGCGGGCGACGCCGTCGACCTGCTCGACGACGTGACCCACGGCGTGCCGCCGCTGACCGACGTGGACGTGGCCCGGATGGTGCGCGGCGTGCGCGCGGCCCCGCGCCTGTTCGGGTACCAGGGCGCCCCGGCCGCCGACGTCGCCGCGCTGGAGGACGTGCTCGCCCGCGTCTCGGTCATGGCCGAGGACCTGCCCGAGCTCGCGTCCGTCGAGCTGTACCCGGTGGCCGTCGCGGAGCGCGGCGCCTCCGTGCTGCACGCGACGATCCGGCTGCGCCCCGCCGAGCGCCGCACAGACGCCCTGCGCCGGGCGCTGCCGGGCTGAGCCCCTACTCCTGCTGCGCCGGGTCGCCCCCGAAGTTGGCGAACACGTCCGTCATGACCTCCCCGATGTCCTGCGCACTCGTCGCGTCGTAGAACGCGCCGCCGGAGGCCGTGGCGATCTCCTGGAGCGCCCCCGTGGCACTGGCCGCGTCGGCGCCGTAGGCCACCGTGTACACCTGCACGCGGTGGTCGTCGTTGTTCAGGGCGGGATCCCGCAGGTGCGTCAGCAGGTCGCCGAGGCCGCCGGGGTCCTTGGTCTCCTCGCCGTCGCTCAGCACCACCACGGCGTTGATCCGGTCGGCCTCGTGCAGGTCGTGCGCCTGGTCGAAGGCCGTGGTCACGGCGCCGTACAGCGCGGTGTTGCCGTCCGCCCGCAGCGCGTCGACCACGCACGTGCGCAGCTCGGGGGCGGGCGCCTCCGCGCAGTCCGCGTCGACGCAGCCGCCGGTCCGGTCCGCCGCGCACCCGGGCAGCGCGCCGGCCGCCGCCTGGTCGGTGGCCGGCAGGGCGCTCCGTACATCGTCGGAGAACACCGTGATCCCCAGCCGGTCCGCGGGGGTCAGCATGCCGATCCCGAGGTTCGCCGCGTCCTGCGCGAGCTCCAGCTTGCTCGGGCCGCCCGCGCCCGCGGAGTCGCCCATCGAGCCGGAGACGTCGACCACGAGCGTCACGTTCGCCCGCCGCTGGATCCCCACCCAGGTGTCCAGCATCGTGTCCAGCACGTCGGCCGGGGGCGCGGGGAGCAGCTTCTGCTCCTGGCCGGCCCGGATCCCGAGCGTCTCCTCGAGGAGTGCGGTGGGCCGAGCGGGCTCGTCCGCGTCGCGGAAGCCGAGCTCGACGAACTTCGCCTGGGCGTCCGTCCCGGTCAGGTACGCGTAGAAGGCCTTGGCGGCCGCCCGCACGTCCGGGTCCCCCTGCTCGAGGAGGACGAACGGGTGGTCCAGCGCGAGGGACCCCTCCGTCGGGTACACCGCGGTCAGGCGGAGATCGGGCGGGTCGTCGCAGCGCAGCTCCTCGATCTGCGCCCCCTCGGGCACGTTGCAGTTGTACAGGTGGATGAGCTGCTCCTGGACGACGACGGCGTTCAGCGGGCGCTCGCCGTCGACGCCGTTCGCCTGCCCCTCGTCGTAGATCTCCCGCATGAACCCGGTCGCCTCGAGCCCGTAGCGCTGGACCGACTGCTCCACGTCGTGCACGAAGCTGCCCACCTCGGTGTCGTCGACGAGACCGGCGACCTGCGCCCAGTCCGGCTCCGGGGTGAGCACCTCGGCGTGCCCCGCGGCCGACATCCCCGCGTAGTAGGTGGCGACCGTGGCGGCGAGCCCGGACGACGAGTTGTGCGGGTTGTCGCGGCCGAGGACGAACGCCGTGTCCCCCGACAGCTCGCTCAGCCGGGCCCAGTCCTCCTCGCCCTCGGGGAACAGCTCGTCCCGGTCCGCCGCCGGCACGGCGATCGCGAGGACGCTGCTGGTCACGGAGCCGAGCCGGTCGCCGTCGGCCACCGCTTCCGGCCGCTCGGCGGCCACCTGGTCCACCGACATGCTCGACGTCGGCAGCCAGACGTCGGGCCGGTTCCCGGCGGTGACCGCGGCGTCGACGGACTCCCAGTCGTCGGCGAGCGCGGCGGCGGCCACCCCGGAGGTCAGCCCGGTGACCCGCACGTCGACGCACCGCTGTCCCACGCCGTGGCTGTCCTCGAAGTCCTGGGCGAGCTCCGCGACCAGCTCGTCCTTCTCCGTGGACACCGTGGTGTTCACCACCACGCAGTCTCCGGAGACCCACGGCAGGCCGCGACCCGGGAGCACCAGCGCGACGACCGCTCCGACCACCGCCACCGCGGCGACGACGGCCGCCGGCTTCCAGAGCCGGCGCACGAGCCGGGCGAGGCCGGTGCCGAGCCGCAGCAGCCACGGCCCGACCCGGTCGAGCATCGTGGCGGCCGGGAGCAGCCCGCGGATGACGTCGGAGGGGACCGCCAGGGCGTCGCCGTGCGCGCCCGTGGCGACCGTCTCCACGAGCATGCCCATGACGTCCAGGGTCTGGGGCACGATGACGGGGCCGCCGCTGAAGCCCTGCTGGAGAGGGACGCCGCTGGTCGAGTCGAGCTGCAGGCGGTCGCGGCCGACGCGCCCGGCGACCAGGGAGTGGTTCCACGCCCCGTCGGCGCGGTGCTCGGGATAGCCGTAGACGTCCACCTGAGCGCGGTCCCGCCAGTCGACCAGGCGCAGCACGGTCAGGCCGCCCGGCATGCGTGCGCTGCGGGGGACCCGCAGCACTGCCACGTCCTCGTGGGCGTCGTCCACGACGACGCGGGCCACGCGAGTGCGGCGGTCCGCATGGAACGTCACGGCGATCTCGGAGCCCTCCGCGACCACGCCGGGCAGCGCACGCAGGACGTGGTGGCACGTGACCACCGTGCGTGGTCCGACGGCGAACCCGATGCCGACCCGGCCGTCCGTGCCGCCGATGTCGACCAACGCGGCGTTGCGGTCAGTCATCGGTCCCCGCCCGACCACGTGAGCCGGACGGTGAAGTTCACCTCGGCCGATCCGCTCGAGACGACCACCGACGAGCCGGCGGTGAGCTTGAGGCCGAACTCGACCTCCGCCGTGTCCGGACCGGCCGACCGTGCCCAGCCGGCGAGCGTCCCGAGCACCGGGCGCAGCTCGTCCAGCGCGGCGTCGAGGGTCGCGCCGGCGCGGCCGACGACCGCCCCGGGCCGGGCCGCGGGGACGAGCTCCTCGGTGACGGGCCGGGCGACCTCGACGAGGAACGAGTCGCCGTCGTCCAACGGCATCTCGATGACCTGGATCTGACTGGACATGTCCGAAATGCCTCCGCCGCGTGGTTTGGGGAAGACTGTAGTGGCGACCGGCGCTTCCGTCTCGTCTACCTGGGCATTCGCATCATGTGGACCTGACCTCCGCGTGGATGGGATGATTCCTCTCGTGCCCCATGCCCCTACCGATGCCCGTGACGACCTGACCGCCCACCTGCACCGGGCCGGCTACTACCCGGAGCTCGTCGCGGACGTGCTCGACGTGGCCCTGGCCGGCGAGGAGGTGGTGGCCCACCTCGTGCAGGCCGAGACCACCTTCGACTCGGAGGTGCGCCGCCACCTCACGGTCCTCGTGCTGACCCCGACCCGCCTGGTCACCGCGCACGTCGACGACCACACGGGGGAGGACCCGGCGCGGTCCGGCTCGGCGTCCGCCACCACCGAGGTGGTGCCGGTGCGCGAGATCCGCTCGGTGGCGCTCACCCACGTGATCGCGGACCCGGCGCAGTACCCGCAGCGCGGGGCCACGCGTGAGGTGACGCTGGCCGTGGGCTGGGGTGCGGTCTCGCGCGTCGACCTGGAGCCGGCCTCCTGCGTGGACCCGAACTGCACGGCCGACCACGGCCTGACCGGCCAGGTGACGCCGGACGACGTGGTGGTCCGCGTCTCCGGCGAGGCCGAGGGCGACGCCGCCGTCCGGGCGGCCGTCGACTTCGCCCGGGCGCTGTCCCGGGCCACGTCTGCGTGAGCGCACCGCACCTCCCCGAGGGCCTGGTCGCGCCGTCCTACGACACGACCAGCCTCGCTGCCGTGCTGCCCGCCGCCGCGGGCGCCCTGGGCCACGACCTCACCACGGCCACGGGCCTGACGGCGGCCGGCTGCCGCGCGGCCCTCGGCCTGCCCGACGCCGACCGCGTCGTCGTCGTGCTGGTGGACGGGCTCGGCCTCCGCAACCTCGCCGAGCGCGGGGGCCACGCGCCGTTCCTGCGTGGCCTCCTGCGCGAGCGGGACGAGGCCGCCGCCACGCTCACCTCCAGCTTCCCGTCGACCACGGCGGCGGGCCTGAGCATCCTGGGGACCGGCACCGCCCCGGGCCGGACGGGCATGCTCGGCTACACGCAGCGCAACCCCGAGACGGGGAAGCTGGCCGCGGTGGTGCAGTGGCGTGACCTCGGCGACCCCGCCGACGTGCAGCGCGAGCCCACGGTCCTGGAGACGCTCGCCGCCGCCGGTACGCGGGTGGTGGCCCCCGGCCCGCGGAAGTTCGCGGGTTCCGGCATGAGCCAGGCCGCGCTGCGCGGCCCCGTGCACGTGGCCGCGGAGACGTTCGAGCAGCGCGTGGACGCCACCGTCGCGGCGCTGCGCCGACCTGTCGACCCGGCGGGCACCGGGCAGAGCCTCGTGTACCTGTACCAGGGCGACGTCGACAAGACCGGCCACGGCTTCGGCTGGGACTCCTGGCAGTGGGGCGACGTGCTCGAGGCCACCGACCAGGAGCTGCGCCGCCTGCTGCGCAGCGTGCCGCGCGGCACGCTCGTGCTGGTCACGGCCGACCACGGCCAGATCACGGCCGACCTGACCACGCAGTGGGACGTCGCGACCGACCCGGCCCTGCACCCCGGCGTGGCCTTGGTGGGCGGCGAGCCGCGCGCCCTGCACGTCTACACCGAGGTGGGCACCGACCCGGCCGACGTCGCGGCCCGGTGGGCCGAGCGGCTGGGCGACCACGCGCTGGTCGTGCTGCGGGAGCAGGCGGTGGCCGGCGGCTGGTTCGGGCCGGTCGCCGAGCACGTGCTGCCCGCGATCGGGGACGTCGTGGTGGCGATGACCGGCGCCGCCACCGTCGTCGACTCCCGGGTGCACTCCGCGAACGCGCGGGCGCTGCCGGGCGTGCACGGCTCCCTCACGCCGCACGAGATGCTCGTGCCGTTCCTGACCGCCCTCGCCTGAGCCGTAACGCAAGGAGGCTCTCGTGGCCCAGCTCGTCTTCTTCTCCGGGACCATGGACTCCGGCAAGTCCACCCTCGCCCTGCAGACCGACCACAACTTCCGCGCCCGCGGGCGCGAGGGGCTCATCTTCAGCCGGGGCGACCGGGCGGGCGCGGACCGGGTCTCCAGCAGGCTGGGCCTGGAGGTCGCGGCCGTCGAGGTGACCGACGACACCGACTTCTGGGTCGAGATCAGCGGCCGCCGCGCGGGCGGCGAGGCCGTCGACTACCTGGTGTGCGACGAGGCGCAGTTCTACTCGCCCGCGCAGGTGGAGCAGCTCGCCCGGCTCGTGGACGAGACGGAGATCGACATCTTCGCCTTCGGCATCACCACCGACTTCCGCACCCGGCTCTTCCCCGGCTCGGCCCGCCTCATCGAGCTCGCCGACCGCGTCGAGCTGCTCCAGGTGCAGTCGCTGTGCTGGTGCGGCGCGCGGGCCACGCACAACGCGCGCACCGTGGACGGCATCATGGTCACCGAGGGCGAGCAGGTGGTGATCGGCGACGTCGGCCTCGCCGAGGTCGCGTACGAGGTGCTGTGCCGCCGCCACCACATGCGCCGCATGACGGCGCTCACCGCGCGCCGCCGGTCGGCGGACGAGTCCCTCTGGGGCTAGGCCGGCCGGTCCGCAGGCGCTAGACCTCCGGGCGCGACCCGAACACGATCTCGTCCCAGCTCGGCACCTGCGCGCGGGACTTGCGGCCGCGCTTGGGCGCGGGCCGCTTGGCGGCCGCCGGCTCCTTGTCCGGCACGTTCGCCGGCTCCGGGACCGCGGCGGGCTCGGGTTCCGGCGCGGGCCGCTCCTCCTGGTCCGACGGCGGGGACGACGCCGGACCAGGAGCCGGCACCGGCCCCGGGATCTCCCACTGGCTCGGCCCCTCCCACTCGAGGTCGGCGGGGGAGTCCGGCACCTTGACGGACGGCATCCGTGGGCGGGACCCGCCCCGGCGCGCGCCGATGTCGACGACGGCAGCCGCCGGCTCCGGCGCGGAGGACTCGTCGGGCTCGTCCGGGCTCGCCGCCGAGCCCGGACCAGCCGGCCCGCCGTCCAGGTGGTCGAGCTCCAGCAGGTCGGGCGGCCCGACGTCGGGCGCGGAACGCCGAGAGGGCCGCTGGCCGCGCCGCTCGGAGAGGTTGTCCAGCAGCAGGTCCGTGTCGTCGGGCTCGGGCGGGGCCGGCCGGGAGCCGCGTGCGCCGAGCCGCTGCGGCGGCAGGGTGGCGACGCCGGCGAGGGCCGGGCCCTCGTCGTCCTCGGGGAGGCCGAGCCAGCGCGCCTCGTCGTCGAGCGCCGTGACGAAGCCGCCGCGCGGCTCGAGAGACCAGCGGCCCTCCCGCGGCCGCTCGCCCGCAGTGAACTCGACCCGGACGATCCAGGGGTGGGTGCCCTCCCGGGTGGCGGTCCACCGCGCGTCGTCGGGCCGCACGCCGCGCGAGCGCAGGCGCTCGTCGGCGACCTCGCCGAGCGTGGTGGCGGTGTCGTCGTCGTTCAGCACGGCCTTGGCGCGCACGCGGGAGATCGCGTGCTCGCGCTCGGAGATGACGGGGTACTCGAAGCGCCGCACGTGCTCGACGGGCAGGCCCGAGGCCTCGGCGAGGGCCTCGCAGGTCTCGCCCGCGCGCAGGCGCGCCTGGATCTCGCGCGGACGCAGGGTGGACTCCTCCTGGGCGCGGATCGACTCCATGCGCGGACGGTCGCCACGGAGGGCGGCGCGCAGGGCGTCGGTGATCGGCAGGGTGCTCTGGGTGCCGTCGCGTGCGGCGAGGACGAGGCGTTCACCGTCCTCGTGCAGCCTCACCAGCTCCAGCTCGTCCATGCCAGTCCTCCCGGGGTAGTCCTGTGTGCCGAGCCTGCCACCGAGCGGGGGCGGCGCGGCGCAGGCGCGTCGGTGTGCCGCCGGATCGTAGCCCGCCGGCGGGTGCGGCAGGATGGGCGCGTGATCTCACCCGCACCGCACGCGCTGCCCGACGGCGTCACCGTCACCGCCCTCCGCGACCTCGCCGTCCGCCTCGCGACGGCCGCCGGGACCCTCGTGCGGGAGGGCAGACCCGAGCGGGTCGAGGTGGCCGCGACCAAGTCGAGCGACGTGGACCCCGTCACGGTCATGGACCGCGCCTCGGAGGAGCTGCTGCGCGAGATGATCGCCGCGGAGCGCCCGGACGACGCGATCCTGGGCGAGGAGGGCGACGACGTGCCCGGCACCAGCGGGCTGACCTGGGTGCTCGACCCGATCGACGGCACCGTGAACTACCTGTACGGGGTGGCGTCCTGGGCCGTGTCGGTGGCGGTCGTGGCGGGTCCGCCGGAGCCCGCGTCGTGGACCGTGCTGGCCGGGTGCGTGCACAGCGTCGCCGACGGGCGCACCTGGTCGGCCGGGCTGGGCGAGGGCGCCACGCGCGACGGCGTGCCGATCCGGTCGGGCGCCCCGGCCTCCCTGAGCACGTCCCTGGTGGGTACGGGCTTCGGGTACGACGCCGCGCGCCGGACCGAGCAGGCCCAGGTCCTGGCGCAGGTGCTGCCCCGGATCCGGGACATCCGGCGGCTCGGCTCCGCCGCGATCGACCTGTGCCTCCTCGCGGACGGCTCGCTCGACCTGTACTACGAGCGCGGCCTGAACCCGTGGGACATGGCGGCGGGCGTCATCGTGGCCACCGAGGCGGGCGCCGTCGTGACCGGTCTGCGCGGCCGGCCCGCCGGGAACGCGATGACCGTCGCGGGCCCGCGGGAGCTCGTGGCGCAGCTCGCCGAGATCCTCGAGGCGGCGGACGCGGACGGTGCCGGGAGCGCCGTCCGCGGGTGATCTTTTTTATGACACACCCGTGCAAGAGCGGTCACCGTTGACCAGGGTCAAAAGGCCGAAAACGGGCCGTTGTTGCAGGTCAGAGCGTACGTGACCGGGGTTACACCGGTAGATGTAGCGCGCCTGACAGAAATGGTGCACAATCCGTGGGCCGACTCGGGAACAAAACCGGGGCCGTGTGCATTATCTGCGCGTACACCCGCTTGCGGTCGCTGTTCGACGGTGCTTGCGGTGTCCCGGCCGGGGCGGCGTCGAACCCCGGATGTCCCGAACCCTTCCGGCGCGACCACCTACCGACGGAGAACACCACATGGCAACTGACTACGACGCCCCACGTAAGAACGACGAGGATGTCGAGCAGGACTCGATCCAGGAGCTGCAGGCACGTCGTTCTGACAAGTCCTCGGGCGTTGTGGACGAGGACGAGACAGAAGCGGCCGAGGGCTTCGAGCTCCCGGGCGCCGACCTGTCGGGCGAGGAGCTCGCAGTACGGGTGCTGCCGCGTCAGGCGGACGAGTTCACGTGTTCGAGCTGCTTCCTGGTGCACCACCGCAGCCAGCTGGCCTACGAGAAGGCCGGCCAGATGATCTGCACGGAGTGCGCCGCCTGATCCACCAGGCCTTCGGCACTGACGACACGACCGGGCTGTCATGCGGCGCATGGCAGCCTTCGTCGTACCCGGGCCCGGGGCGGGGCCCGGGACGCCGCTAGTTCGTCAGCGCCTTGACCAGCAGCTCCGGGCGCCGCGTGGAGACGAGCCAGTAGGGGGTGGGGTCTGCCGGGTCGTCGACCGCGACCCGCACCCCGGTGCGTGCCCACGCGCGCAGGCAGACGTAGGCGCGCGCGTCCAGGCCGGGGCCCAGCTCGTGCCGCATCGCGGCCACGTCCAGGGCCTGTGCCGCGCCGAGCAGCGCGACCGGGATCCGGGCGCTCCCGGCGCGCAGGACGCCGTCGGACACCTCCACGACGGGCGACGTCACGGCCAGGGCGACCGCCGACCCGATGCACACCAGGAGCCCGACCGTGACCGCCGCGGCCGCGTGCACGGGCCACAGCGCGATCGCCGCGATGGCGCCCAGACCGACCGTGCCGAGCCAGCCACCGGGACCGGGCAGGAGACGCTCGTGGAAGGTGAGGGTGGTCGCCGTCATGGACACATCATCCCAGCCCCCGGCTGTGCCCCGGCACTCTTGCGGCGGCGCGGGCCCAGGTGGCGTACTCTTCCGGCGTGCCCACCCCTGAGCCAGCTCACGACGGCAGCACGGTCGACGTGCTCATCCGCCTCCTGGACGACGTTCCCGTCCCCGCCTACGCGCATCCCGGTGACGCCGGCGCCGACCTGGTGACCACGGTCGACGTCGAGATCCCGCCGCAGGGGCGGGTGCTGGTGCCCACCGGGGTCTCGATCGCGCTGCCGGACGGCTACGCGGCGTTCGTGCACCCCCGCTCGGGTCTCGCGACGAAGCACGGCGTGACCATCGTGAACGCGCCGGGCACCGTGGACGCGGGCTACCGCGGCGAGATCAAGGTCACGCTGCTGAACACCGACACGACGCAGGCCGTGAAGCTGGTCCGGGGCGACCGGGTGGCGCAGCTCGTGATCCAGAAGGTCGAGCGCGCGCGGTTCGTGCCCGCGCAGACCCTGCCCGGTTCGCACCGGGGCGACGGCGGCTTCGGCTCCAGCGGCGGTTTCGCCGGGCGCTGAACGCGTGTCCAGTTCGGCGCCGGACAGGTCTAGGCTGTAAGTAACGAGCGGATAACGCCGCCCGGCGCGGTAATGCGCGCGCCCGGGTGAGGCGAGCAATCGACGAACGACGAAGGAGTGTGGCTGTGGGTCTGTTCAGCCGACGAGGTACGGCGGATGAGCCCGCCTCGGTCGAGTGGGCGTCGGTGGAGGCCGAGCAGCAGAAGCGGCCCCACGGACCCTTCGACCGGTCCCAGGTGGACGAGATGGGCCCCCGGGTCGACCTCGGCGCCATCTGGCTGCCGGTGATGCCCGGTCTCGAGCTCCGCATGGAGATCGACAAGAAGACGCAGAAGGTCACCGGGGTGACGGCCGCGCTGGAGGGGTCCAACCTCCAGATCCAGGCGTTCGCCGCGCCGCGCACCGAGGGCATCTGGGACGAGATCCGGCACGAGATCGCGCAGTCCGTCAGCGGGCAGGGCGGCATCGTGGACGACGTGCCCGGCGTGTTCGGCCGTGAGCTGCTGGTGCGCATGCCCGTGACGGGCCCCGACGGGCAGCCCGGCCAGCGGCCGGCGCGGTTCGTGGGCGTGGACGGGCCCCGCTGGTTCATCCGCGGCGTGCTCGCGGGGCGCGCGGCGCTGGACGCCGAGGCGGCCAAGCCGCTGGAGTCCGTGTTCGCGAACATCGTCGTGGTGCGGGACCAGAGCCCGCGCCCGCCGCGCGACCTGCTGCCCCTGGCGCTGCCGAAGTCGGCGCGCAAGGATGGTGCACAGCCGGCGCAGGAGCCGGCCGGTCCCCAGGGCGCCACGCCGCAGATGTCGGACTTCAACCCGTTGCGTCGCGGCCCCGAGATCACCCAGATCGGCTGACGAGGTGAACCACTGATGGGACTCCGTTCGGCACTCGCCTCCCGCATCGCGGCGACGCTGGCCTCGAACGAGGAGGTCAGCGACACCGCGGAACGCGCGGACGCCTCCAAGAACATCGGCTGCGCGGCGGTCACGTCCGTGCCGACCCGTTCCCGGGGCAAGGTCGCGGGCGTGCTGCGCTCGGTCGTGCTGCGCCCGCGCGAGGGCGTGCCCACCCTGGAGGCGGAGCTGTTCGACGGCTCCGGCGCGCTCGACCTCGTGTGGCTCGGCCGTCGCACCATCGAGGGCATCGAGCCGGGCCGCCGGATCCGGGTCGAGGGCATGGTCTGCGACGTCGACGGGCGGCGCACCATGTTCAACCCGCGGTACGAGCTGAGGCCCCGCCCGGGCGAGGCACAATAGCCCCCATGAGCGATCCCGCACGTCCTGACGTGCCCCCGCAGCCTTCCGCAGAGACCCCCGCGCGCGGCATGCGCGCCCTGGCCGGCGACGAGTTCTCGGCCGCGCAGGCCGTGGGCGGGGTGCGCGGCCTGGTCGAGGCGGTGCTGCCCGGCCTGGTGTTCGTGGTCGCGTTCGTGATCACGAACGACCTGACCGTCCCGTTGATCGCGTCGGTGGTCGCCGCCCTGGTGCTCGTCGTGGCGCGCCTGGTGCAGCGCACGCCGGTCACGCAGGCGCTCGGCGGCCTGCTCGGCATCGCCGTCGGCGTGGTGTGGGCCTGGACGTCCGGCGACGCGGAGGACTACTACGCGGGCGGCCTGCTGCTCAACGCCGGCTACCTCGTGGTGCTGCTCGGCACGATCCTCGCGCGCCGCCCCGCCGTCGGCTACGTGGTGGAGGCGCTGCGCGCCGGCCTGACGCCGGAGGCCGTGAAGGCCGACGCGGACCGCCCGGACGACCAGCCCTCGGCCTTCGCCGCGCTGACCGCCTGGCGGTCCGACCCGGCCAAGATGCGCATGTACTCGATCGCCACCTGGCTCTGGGTGGGGCTGTTCGCCCTGCGCCTGGCGGTCAAGACGCCCCTCTACTTCGCGGGCGACGTGGCCTGGCTGGGCACGTTCCACCTGCTGCTCGGCGTGCCGCTCTGGGCGCTCGTGCTGTACCTGACCTGGTACGTCGTGCGCCGGCCGAAGGCCACGGCCTGAGCTAGCCCTTCGGGACCAGCAGCTTCTGCAGCGCGTCCGTGTCGGCGTCCGAGCCGGCGACCAGCAGCAGCTCGTCGCCGGCCTCCAGGGTGTCGTCCGGGCTCGGCACCAGCGGGCGGCCGTCACGCACGATCGTCGAGAGCGTGACGTCCGCCGGCCACACGACCTGGCCCACGCGCGTCCCCGCGACCCGCGAGTCGGCGGGCAGCGTCAGCTCCAGGATGTCGGCACGCGACTGGCTGAAGCTGAAGATCTTCACGAGGTCGCCGACGGCCACGGCCTCCTCGACCATCGCGGTCATGATGCGCGGGGTCGAGACGGCGACGTCCACGCCCCAGGACTGGTCGAACATCCACTCGTTCTTCGGGTTGTTCACGCGCGCGACGGTGCGCGGCACCCCGAACTCCGTCTTGCCCAGCAGGGAGAACACCAGGTTCACCTTGTCGTCGCCGGTGGCGCCCACGACGACGTCGGCCTGCTCCAGCTCGGACGCCTCCAGCGCGGGCAGCTCGCACGCGTCCGCCAGAACCCACTCCGCCTCGGGGACCTGCGAGACCCGCATGGCCGCCGGGTTCTTGTCGATGAGGGTGACCTCGTGCTCGTGGCTCAGCAGCTCGCGGGCGATCGAGCGGCCCACGGAACCGGCCCCGGCGATGACGACGCGCATCAGTCCTCCTCGGCGGTCGGCGCGGCGGTGAGGATCCGCTCGATCTCGGCGGACCGGTCGGCCGCCATGAGCAGGTGGAGCACGTCGTTCTCCTGGAGCACGATGTCGGGCGTCGGCAGGATCGCCGACGAGTAGCGGGTCACGAAGGCGACCCGCGCCCCCGTGGCGGCCTCGATGTTGAGCACGGGGCGGCCGACCCACCGCCGGTGGTAGTCGATCTGCGCGAGCCGGACCGTGCCGGACGGGTCGCGGTACTCGTCGACGAAGCCCAGCGGCAGCATGCGGCGCAGCACCTGGTCCGCCGTCCAGCGCACGGTCGCGACGGTTGGGATGCCGAGCCGCTGGTAGATCTCGGCGCGGTGCGGGTCGTAGATCCGGGCCACGACGTTGTCGACCCCGTACGTCTCCCGGACCACGCGCGCGGACAGGATGTTGGAGTTGTCGCCGTCGGACACCGCCGCGAACGCGTACGTGTCCTCGATCCCCGCCTGCACGAGCGTGTCGCGGTCGAAGCCCACCCCGGTCACCTTCTTGCCGGAGAAGTCCGCGGGCAGACGCCGGAACGCGTCCGGGTTCTGGTCGATGACGGCGACGGAGTGCCCGCGGCCCTCGATCTCCTGGGCGAGGCTGGAGCCGACGCGGCCGCAGCCCATGATGACAAAGTGCACGGACGGAACGCTACCGCGCCGGGGGTGACGATGGTGCGCCGGGTGCGCCGGAGGCCATCGACGGGCATAGAGTCTTCCAACGTGTCGGACATCGTCGATGCGGCCAAACGACTTCTGGTCGGCCGCCCCATGCGCAGCGAGAGCTTGGGGCACACGCTGCTGCCCAAACGCATCGCGCTGCCGGTGTTCGCATCGGACGCGCTCTCGTCGGTGGCGTACGCCCCGGACGAGATCCTGCTGACCCTGTCCCTAGCGGGTATCGCGGCCCTGACGTTGTCGCCCTGGGTCGGTCTTGCCGTGGTCGTGGTGCTGCTCATCGTGGTGGCGTCCTACCGGCAGAACGTGCACGCCTACCCCTCGGGCGGCGGCGACTACGAGGTCGCCACGACCAACCTCGGCCCGTCGGCGGGCATCGGCGTCGCCTCCGCGCTGCTGGTGGACTACGTGCTCACCGTGGCCGTGTCGATCTCGTCGGCGGCCCAGTACGCCTCGGCCGCCATCCCCGGGCTGCGCGGGCACGAGGCGCTCGCCGCCGTCATCGCGGTGGTGCTGCTCACCCTGGTCAACCTGCGCGGGGTCAAGGAGTCGGGCACGGCGTTCGCCATCCCGACCTACTGCTACATGGCGATCATCGGGGCCCTCATCGTCACGGGCGCGTTCCGCTTCTTCTCCGGCACGCTGCCCCAGGCCCAGAGCGCGGAGTTCGAGCTGTCCGCCGAGGCCGCCTTCGACCAGGGCCTGGTGGGCATCGCGGGCGCGTTCCTGCTGGCCCGGGCGTTCGCGTCCGGCTGCGCCGCCCTGACCGGCGTCGAGGCCATCAGCAACGGCGTGCCGGCGTTCCGCAAGCCCAAGTCGCGCAACGCCGCCACCACGCTGCTGCTGCTCGGCACCATCTCCGCGACGATGATCATGTCGATCCTCTTCCTGGCCCAGGCCACGGGCGTCCAGTTCGCGGAGGACCCGCACGAGCAGCTCACGCTGAACGGCCAGCCCGTCTCGGACCACTACGTGCAGATCCCGGTGATCGGCCAGCTCGCCGAGGCGGTCTTCTCGGGCTTCCCGCCGGCCTTCTACGCGGTCTCCGCCGTGACGGGCCTCATCCTGGTGCTGGCCGCGAACACGGCGTTCAACGGGTTCCCCGTGCTCGGCTCGATCCTCGGCCGCGACGGCTACCTGCCGCGCCAGCTCCACACCCGCGGCGACCGGCTCGCGTTCTCCAACGGCATCATCACCCTCGCCGTCGCGGCGATCGTGCTGATCGTGGTGTTCGACGCCGAGGTCACCCGGCTCATCCAGCTCTACATCGTGGGCGTGTTCGTCTCCTTCACGCTGTCCCAGCTCGGCATGCTGCGGCACTGGACGCGCGGGCTGCGCACCGAGCCCGACCCCGCGGCGCGCAGCCAGATGAAGCGCTCGCGGCTGGTCAACGGCGTCGGGTTCGGACTGACCGGCATCGTGCTGATCATCGTGCTGCTCACCAAGTTCACGCACGGCGCCTGGATCGCCATCCTGGCGATGACCGTGCTGTACGTGCTCATGCGCGCCATCCGCAAGCACTACGACCGCGTGCGCGACGAGCTGGAGCTCGACGACGTGTCCGCGGCGCGGGCGCTGCCGAGCCGCGTGCACGCCGTCGTGCTGGTCTCCAAGGTGCACAAGCCGACCATGCGCGCCCTGGCCTACGCGCGGGCCGCGCGGCCCAGCGTGCTGGAGGCCGTCAGCGTGGGCGTGGACCGCGAGGACGTCGAGAAGCTCACCGCCGAGTGGGAGGCCCTCGACCTGCCCGTCCCGCTGCGCATCCTGGACTCGCCGTTCCGCGAGATCACCCGCCCGGTGGTCAAGTACGTGCGGTCCGTGCACCGCGAGTCGCCGCGCGACCTCGTGATCGTCTACATCCCGGAGTACGTGGTCGGGCACTGGTGGGAGCAGCTCCTGCACAACCAGTCGGCGCTCCGGCTCAAGGGCAGCCTGCTGTTCACGCCCGGCGTCGTGGTGGCGTCCGTGCCGTGGCAGCTCGCCTCGACCCGCGGGCAGACCGGCCTGGAGGGTGACGCCTTCCTGCGCGGCCGCCGGATGTGACGCCGCAGGATGTGACGCAGCCGCGCCGGTGACAGGCCGGGTCCGGGCGGGCCGTGGGCGATACTTGAGCACATGCCCCGCAACCCCGACCGTCGCACCGCGCCCGCAGACCCCGAGCAGGGCGGCCGCCCGCGCCGTCGTCCCCAGCGTTCCCCGCGGCCCGGCCGCGCGCGGCGCGTGAGCGACGCCGCCCCGGGGCCGGAGGTGGGGCAGGAGTTCGAGCTGGAGGTCGGCCCCGTGGCCCACGGCGGCCACTGCGTGGCCCGCCTGGACGGCCGCGTCGTGTTCGTGCGCCACACCCTGCCGGGGGAGCGGGTCCGCGCCCGCGTCACCGAGGGCGGCCCGACCTTCTGGCGCGCCGACGCCGTCGAGGTGCTCCAGGCGTCTCCCGACCGCGTCGAGCCCCTGTGGCCCGCCGCCGGGGCCGACGGCGTGGGCGGCGGCGAGTTGTCCCACGTCGCCCTGCCCGCGCAGCGCCGCTGGAAGACGGCCGTGCTCGTCGAGCAGCTCCAGCGCCTGGCGCGCATCGACGCCGACTGGCTCGCCGAGCACGTCACGGTCGAGGCGGCGCCCGGCGACGACGAGCGCCGCGGCCTGCACCACCGCACCCGGATCGACCTGGTGGCTGACGCCGGGGGCCACGCGGGCATGCGCAAGCACCGCTCGCACGACGTCGTCGCGCTGAAGAAGATGCCGCTGGCCTCCGCCGAGCTGGCCGCGTTCGCGGTGGCCGAGGACGTGTTCACCCGCACCTGGACGCCGGGCACCCGGCTGGAGCTCGTCGCGCCGTCCGAGGGTGACCCGGTGCTGCTGGTGGACGGCGAGCCGTGGCGCCGCGGCCGGCCGGACTCCCGGCCCAACGCCCGCCGCGCCGTGACGGAGGTCGTGACCGGCCCGTGGGGCACCCATCGCTACCGCGTGGCCGCCGACGGGTTCTGGCAGGTGCACCGCGAGGCTCCGGCCGTGCTGACGGGCGCCGTGCTGGACGCCGCCGGCGCGAGCGCGGGGGAGCTGGCCGGGGCGACCGTGCTGGACCTGTACTCCGGCGCCGGTCTGTTCACGCTCCCGCTGGCGGACGCCGTCGGGCCCGAGGGCCGGGTGGTCGCCGTCGAGGGCGACGAGCGCGCCGTGAAGGACGCCCGCCGCAACGCGCACGCGTACGCCCAGGTGGAGCTGCAGCTGGGCGCCGTGGACCGGGTGCTCGCGGGCGGGCCGGGCGAGGCCGACGTGCCCGCCGCGGACGTCGTGGTGCTGGACCCGCCCCGCTCGGGCGCCGGACGAGCCGTGGTGGACGCGATCGCGGCCCGCGAGCCCCGCCGCGTGGTCTACGTCGCCTGCGACCCGGCGGCGCTCGCGCGCGACGTCGGCTACCTCGCGGCGCACGGGTACGCGCTGACGGGCGTGCGCGCGTTCGACCTGTTCCCGCACACCCACCATGTGGAGGCCGTCGCGGTGCTGGACCGGCAGGGCTGACCGGACGATGGACGAAGCCCCAGGTCAGTGCGCATAGGATGCGCACCGTGAAGCGGTGGCTGGTGAGCGGCGGGATCGCCGTGTCGGTGGTGGCGGCGTTCGCCGTCGCCGTGCTGGTGGGCATGGTCCTGGGGGCCGGCGGCATCGCCGTGGGCGGTCCGGGCGGGGCCTCGGTGCCCGCGCCGCGGGGCGCGCCGAAGGTCTGGGCCGACGCCGGGTCGCCGTCCCCGTCCCCGTCCGTGTCGCCGTCCCCGGTGGCCGAGAAGGAGCCGGTGGCCCTCTTCGTCGGCGACTCCTACACGGTGGGTCAGGGCGCGACGTCGCCCGAGCTGCGGTGGAGCACGCTCGTGTCCGAGAAGATGGGCTGGCGCGAGCTCAACGTGGCCGACGGCGGCACCGGGTTCGTCAAGGGCAACCCCGAGCTGGACAAGCTCAACTACCCCGCCCAGCTCCGGTCCGTGCCGCGCGGGAGCGTGGACATCGTGGTGATCGCCGGCGGGCAGAACGACTTCAAGGACCTGCAGGCCGAGCCCGGGCCGGTCTTCGCGGCCGTGGCGGACACGTACGCTCTGGCCGAGCGGCGCTTCCCGGACGCCGAGATCGTGTCGGTCGGGCCCTCCACCCCCTGGGCGGTCGGCCTGGAGGCGCGCGCCCTGGACAGCGCCGTGCGGGCCGCGGCGGCCGCGGCGGAGGCCACGTACGTGTCGCTGCTGGACCCCAACATCGTCCAGGGCCGCCTGGTGCACGAGGACGGGATCCACACGACCGACGCGGGCAACGCCGCGATCGCCCGGCGGGTCGTCCGGACGCTCCAGGCGCCCGCGGCCGAGCAGGAGGAGACGGGCGCCCACCCGGCAGATATCTTGACGTCAAGATAAATGCGTTATGCTGGCTCCAGCAGCCCGGCCTAGGCTGGGTGAAGCCCCCTGGAACCCATGCGGCGGCTCCTTCGCGCGATGACCGCGCCTGTGAGAGCCGACGCACCGTCAGCCCCGCAGAAGGAGCCCGAGTGAGCACCGTGGACACGTTCGGATCAAAGGGAACGCTGGAGGTCTCCGGCAAGTCCTACGAGATCTTCCGGCTCAGCGCGGTCGAGGGCGTGGAGCGCCTCCCGTACTCGCTGAAGATCCTCGCCGAGAACCTCCTGCGCACCGAGGACGGCGCGAACATCACCGCCGACCACGTGCGTGCCCTCGCGTCCTGGGACCCGGACGCGCAGCCCGACACCGAGATCCAGTTCACGCCGGCGCGCGTGATCATGCAGGACTTCACCGGCGTGCCCTGCGTCGTGGACCTCGCCACGATGCGTGAGGCCGTCGCCGCGCTCGGCGGCGACGCCACGAAGATCAACCCGCTGGCCCCCGCCGAGATGGTCATCGACCACTCCGTGCAGATCGACGTCGCCGGCCGCGCCGACGCCTTCCAGCGCAACGTCGAGTTCGAGTACCAGCGCAACCACGAGCGCTACCAGTTCCTGCGCTGGGGCCAGACGGCGTTCGACGACTTCAAGGTCGTCCCGCCGGGTACCGGCATCGTGCACCAGGTCAACATCGAGTACCTGGCCCGCACGGTCATGACCCGCGAGGTGAACGGTGCGCTGCGCGCCTACCCCGACACCTGCGTCGGCACCGACTCCCACACCACGATGGTCAACGGCCTGGGCGTGCTGGGCTGGGGCGTCGGCGGCATCGAGGCCGAGGCCGCGATGCTCGGCCAGCCCGTCTCGATGCTCATCCCGCGCGTCGTCGGCTTCAAGCTGAGCGGCTCGATCCCGGCGGCCGTGACGGCCACCGACGTCGTGCTCACGATCACGCAGATGCTGCGCCAGCACGGTGTGGTCGGCAAGTTCGTCGAGTTCTACGGCGAGGGCGTGGCCCAGGTGCCGCTCGCGAACCGCGCCACCATCGGCAACATGTCGCCGGAGTTCGGCTCGACGGCCGCGATCTTCCCGATCGACTCGGTCACGGTCGACTACCTGCGCCTGACGGGCCGCTCCGAGGAGCAGCTCGCCCTGGTCGAGGCGTACGCCAAGGAGCAGGGCCTCTGGCTCGACGCCGACTCGGCGGAGCCGGTCTTCTCCGAGTACCTCGAGCTCGACCTGTCCACGGTCGTGCCCTCGATCGCCGGGCCGAAGCGCCCGCAGGACCGCATCGAGCTGACGAACGCCAAGGCCGCGTTCACGCGTGACCTGCCCACCTACGCGCCCGACGTCCTGGACCAGGTCGACGAGGCCGAGAAGGAGTCGTTCCCCGCGTCCGACTCGCCGGCCATCACGCCCAACGGCCGCAAGCACGTGCACGTCACGAACAGCGACGGCAAGGAGTTCGAGCTGTTCCACGGCGCGGTCGCGATCGCCTCGATCACGTCCTGCACCAACACGTCGAACCCGTCGGTCATGCTCGCCGCGGCGCTGCTCGCCAAGAACGCCGTCGAGAAGGGCCTCGTGTCCAAGCCGTGGGTCAAGACCTCCATGGCGCCGGGCTCGCAGGTCGTGACCAACTACTACGAGAAGGCCGGCCTCTGGCCGTACCTCGAGAAGCTGGGCTTCCACCTGGTGGGCTACGGCTGCGCCACCTGCATCGGCAACTCCGGCCCGCTGGACGAGAAGGTCTCCGAGGCCGTCAACGAGCACGACCTGTCGGTCGTCTCGGTGCTGTCGGGCAACCGCAACTTCGAGGGCCGCATCAACCCGGACGTCAAGATGAACTACCTGGCGTCCCCGCCGCTGGTCATCGCGTACGCCCTGGCCGGCACCATGGAGTTCGACTTCGAGCACGACCCGCTGGGCCGCGACGAGGCCGGCAACCCCGTGTTCCTGCGCGACATCTGGCCGTCGCCGGACGAGGTCCAGGCGACCATCGAGTCCTCGATCGACCGCAAGATGTTCGAGTCGGACTACGCCGACGTCTTCAAGGGCGACGAGCGCTGGGCCGCGCTGGAGACGCCCGAGGGCGACACCTTCGCCTGGGACAGCGAGTCCACCTACGTGCGCAAGCCCCCGTACTTCGACGGCATGGGCATGACGCCGGAGCCCGTCACCGACTTCTCCGGCGCCCGCGTGCTGGCCAAGCTCGGCGACTCGGTCACGACCGACCACATCAGCCCGGCCGGCTCCATCAAGCCGGACAGCCCGGCGGGCAAGTACCTCGCCGACCACGGCGTGGGCCGTCGCGACTTCAACTCCTACGGCTCGCGCCGCGGTAACCACGAGGTCATGATCCGCGGCACGTTCGCGAACATCCGCCTGCGCAACCAGCTCCTGAACGACGTCGAGGGTGGCTTCACCTTCAACTTCGTGAAGAACGCGCAGGACACGATCTACGACGCCGCGCAGGACTACGCCGCGGCCGGCACCCCGCTCGTGGTGCTCGGCGGCAAGGAGTACGGCTCCGGTTCCTCGCGCGACTGGGCCGCCAAGGGCACCGCGCTGCTGGGCGTCAAGGCCGTCATCACCGAGAGCTTCGAGCGGATCCACCGCTCCAACCTCATCGGCATGGGCGTGCTGCCGCTGCAGTTCCCGGCCGGCCAGAACGCCGAATCGCTGGGCCTGGACGGCACGGAGACGTTCGACGTCACCGGCGTGACCGCGCTGAACGAGGGCGTCACGCCCGAGACGGTCAAGGTCACGGCGACCAAGGGCGACGGCTCGCAGGTCGAGTTCGACGCCGTGGTCCGCATCGACACCCCGGGCGAGGCCGACTACTACCGCAACGGCGGCATCCTGCAGTACGTGCTCCGGTCGCTCGTCGCCTGAGCCGGAGGTGCAGCGCAGGGTGGGGGCCGAGGTACGAGGCACGCGCCCGGAGCGGAACCGCAGGCTCAGGCGACCAACAAGGAGAGCCTGAGTTCGAGGTGCAGCGCAGGGTGGGGGCCGAGGTACGAGGCACCCGCCCGGAGTGGAACCGCAGGCTCAGGCGACAGAAGGCAGAGCTTGGCCTCCTGAGCTGACCGACCGACGGCGCCCCGTCCCTCCTCGCGGAGGGGCGGGGCGCCGTCGTTCCCGGGCTCAGGAGACGGCGAGCGCCCCCGCCAGCAGCCGGACGACGCCGCGCAGGCCCGCCTCGTCCGCGTGGTCGGGGTTGACCTCGACGCACGTCATGGCCCGCAGGCCCGGGTCGGCGGCGAGGGTGCGCAGCGCGCGGTCCAGCGTGGCCGGGACCAGGCCGCGGCCGTACGTCGGGACGTCGGCCACGGGGAGGGTCAGGAAGTCGAGCACGTCGACGTCGAGGTGCAGCACGAACGGGGTGCCGCCCACGGCGGCGAGGGCGCGCCGGGCGGCGTCCTCCGGGTCGGCGAGCACTTGCGCGGCGGGGATGCGCACCGCGGGGACGAGTCCGTGGACGTCCTCCTCGTCGTCGGAGTACCCGAGGTAGACGAGCCGGTCGGCGGTCAGCAGGGGGCGCCGGTGACCGGCCGCGGCGAGCGGTGGCCAGGCGCCGGGCAGGTCGAGAAGGTGGGCCACGCCCATCGAGTCGAGGATCGGCTCGTCGGGATGGTCGGGCGGGAGCTGGAGGTCCTGGCCGCCGTCCACGTACACGAGGGCCACGTCGGGGTGCCGCTCCGCGACGGCGTCGACCACCCCGAGGGCGACCGTGCACTCCCCGCCGAGCACGAGGGCCCGCTCGCCCCGGGCCAGGACCGCGTCGACGCGCCGCCGCACACCGCGCAGGCCGTCGATCACGCGGCCGACGTCGTTGGGTTCGCCCGGCGCGCGGTGCGCGCGCCACGTCGCGGTCGGCAGGTCGCCGTCGTCCCGGACGTCGACGCCGGCGGCCGCCAGGGCGTCGAGCAGCCCGGCTGCGCGCAGGGCGGCCGGGGCCTTCTCCAGCCCGCGGGAGTGCGCCGCGGCGCTGGACGGTACACCGACAACTGCCCAACCGGCCGTGGACGCCATGCGACCAGTGTGCCCGGGGCAGGTGCGGCACACCAGGGAGAACGGCGGAGCGGACCGCCTGCCCGGGGGCAGACGGTCCGCTCCGTCTCAGGGTCGTGCCTGTCCTGCCGGGCGGGTGCTACCGCCCGACGTCGGACTGGCGGGCAGCCCGGACCAGCTTCGTCACCTCCTGCGCGGTCAGCACGTCGGCGTCGTCGAGCTGGTCGGCGACCTGGGTCACGTGGCTCACGAACGCGCTGTGGCTGACCCACCCGCCGTCCGCGTCGACCAGGTCGGCGACCGTGCACCCGTTGCCGGTGTCGTAGTTGGTCACCTTGCTGTCCTTGTTCCCGACGATCACCGTGGGGCGCTCGTCGGAGACGGGGCAGGCATCGATCGCGCCGCGTGCGACGTCGAACCGCAGGGTGCCGGTCCGGGTCACGTTGCCCGCGTTGTCGGTGGCCCGGTACGCGAACGCGTGCGACCCGGGCTCCGTGACCTCCACGGCGCCGGTGTACTCCCGGAAGGCGGTGTCGTCGAGCGCGTACTCGATGAACGCCACCCCCGACTCGTCGTCCCGGGCGGTGATGGTGACCGTCGCGGACCCGAGGTAGGCACCCTCGTCGTCCTGGTCGCCGTCCACCTGGGCGGACGCGATGGGCTGCGTGGTGTCCGGCGGGTCCTGCCCGTCCACCACGACCAGGTCCACGCTCCCGGGCTCGGACGTGTTGCCGGCCGCGTCGGTGGCCCGGTAGCGCAGGGTGTGCGCGCCGGTCACGTCCACGACCACGGGCTCCGTGTAGGCCGTCCAGCCGTCGCCGTCCAGGTCGTACTCGACGGACTCGACGCCCGACCCGGCGTCCTCGGCCAGGATCGCGACCGTCGCCGACGCGACGTACGCGCCGTCGTCGTCCTGCTCGCCCGTCACCTGGGTCGTGACGGTCGGCGCGGTCTCGTCCACCGGGGGTGCCTCGACCACGGTGAACGTGGCCGAACCCGGCTCCGAGACGTTGCCGGACCGGTCCGTGGCCCGGTAGGCCACGGTGTGCTCGCCCGGGGTGTCGACGACGACGGGCGTGGTGTACGCCGCCCAGCCGGCCCCGTCGAGGTCGTACTCGATGCCCGCCACACCCGATCCGGGGTCCCTGGCCGTGAGGTTCAGGGTCCCGGACCCGATGTAGGCGCCGTCCGCGTCGAGGTCCCCGGTCACCTCGGCGGTGACCACCGGCGGCGTGGTGTCCTCGCCGTCGGGGGCGACGACCGTGACGTGCAGCATCTCCGGCTCGGAGACGTTGCCCGCCACGTCGGTGGCCCGGTACTCCAGCATGTAGGTGCCGGGCTCGTCGAGGACGACGGGGGCGGTGTACGGGGTGTACCCGGCCCCGTCCAGGTCGTACTCGACGGACTCGACGCCCGAGCCGTCGCCGTCGTCGGCCGCGAGGCTCACGCTCGCGGAACCGATGTAGGCGCCCTCGTCGTCCTGGTCCCCGGCGACGTCCGCCGTCACCGTGGGAGCGGTGGTGTCGTCACCGCCGCCGCCCTCGGTGACCACGAGCTCGCCCACCATGGTGCCGTGCCCCGGGATCGCGCAGAAGTACCGGTACGTGCCCGGGGTCAGGTTGACCTCGGCCTCGTAGCGGCCGCCGTTGGCGTCCAGGGGGTTGGCCAGGATGTCGAGGGTGACGTCCTGGTTGTAGCCCGGGGTGCCGGTGTCGAACGTCAGGGTGTGGGACATCCCGATGTTGTTGCCGGTCGCGGTGCTGTTCTCGAACACGATGGTGGTCGGCCCGGCGGCCGCCGTCGTGGGTGCGGACGCGTACGCCGAGACGCTCGCGCTCGCGGTGAAGGTCAGCACCTGGTCGGCCTGGGCCTCGGCCGCGCTCGCCTGGCCGGCGGCCCGGTCCGGCGCGACGTCGGCGACGGGCTTGACCGTGGTGATCTCGTCGGCCGTGGCGGGTGCCAGCGGCAGCGCCACGAGGGCGCCGACCGCCGCCACCGCCAGCAGGCGGGACAGCCTGTGTCGCATGGGTGTTCCTCTCGTCTTCGCGGGCCTGGTCACAGGTCACGCACCCGGATGTTGCGGAACTCCATGGCGTCCGCGTCGCTGTGGTTCTGCAGACCGATGAAGCCGCGCAGGAACTGCCGCAGGTCGGTCGGCGGGTCGCCGGCGCGCGAGGACTGCTTGCCCGGCGAGTTCTCGAACTCGTTGATCACCTCGCCGTTGCGGATGATCGTGTACTGCTGGCCGACCACCTGGATCTCGTAGGTGTTCCACTCGCCCTTCGGGGTGGTCCGGGCCTGCTCCAGGGTGTTGGGGTCGAAGTTGTACACCGAACCCGTCTTCTGGACCTCGCCCGTGGGGCCGTCGTAGAGCTGGATCTCGTGGCCGCAGTAGATCGCCACCCAGGCCTCGGCGTCGGTGCCCTGCCCGCACTCGGGCCGGTCGTCACGTGCCACCCGCGGGTCGGGGAACCGCGTGAAGACGCCGCTGTTGGCGAACCGTCCCTCCGGCGCGACGTCCTTGAACTCCAGCTTCAGCGAGAAGTCGCCGAGCTCCTCACCCGGGTGCCAGAGCATGCCGAGCCCGCCGGTGGCCAGGATCGACCCGTCGTCCTTCAGGTCGAACTTGCCGCCCGGGGCCTGCCGCCAGTTGGCGAGCTGCTCGGCCGTGCCGTCGAACAGCCACCGGTACCCGGTGCTGCCCTCGGCGCCCACACCGGACGACTTCGCCGTGCTGATCAGCTTCTTGCGCTCGGCGACCGTGATGACCTTGTCGGCCCGGAGCTGGTCGGCCACGGCCGTGACGTGGTTGACGAACCGGCCGTTCGTGTCCCACTCCCGCTCGTCCTCGATCAGGTCGTTGATCGTGCAGCCGCCCAGGTCGTCGTTGGTGACGCCGCTGTCCTTGTCACCCAGGAACACGGTGCCCCGGTCGTCCGGGATGGTGCAGGTGGTCTCGGCGGCGACCTCGACCGTGGACGTCTCGCCGTCGGCGTAGGTCACCGTCAGCGTGGCGTCGTAGCTGCCCACGCGGGCGTAGGTGTGCCGCGGGTTGGCCTCGGTCGAGGTGCTCCCGTCCCCGAAGTCCCAGGCGTAGGAGACGCCGCCCGAGCGGTCACCCGTGAAGGCGACGGTCAGCGGGGAGCTCTGCACGCTGGCGCCGGACGCGGCCGGCACCGGGGTCGGAGCACCGCCCGTGTAGCTGATCCGGACGAGCTTCTGGTTGGGGTGCAGCGAGAAGAAGCCGCCCGCGTAGTCCAGCAGGTACAGGGCGCCGTCCGGACCGAACTTGGCGTCCATCCAGCTCTGCACCTGCTCGTTGCCCGCGCCGCCCTGGATGATCTTGCGCAGGTCCTCGGCGAAGACCGGGGGACCGGCCTCCTCCACCGTGTCCGGGTTCACCGTGACGGCGATCCGGTTGCTCGCGTTCGACTGGTCGCCGATGAACCACTTGTTGTCCCAGTACGCGGGCCAGGCGACGCCGCTGTCGGTGTCCACCTCGGACCGGTGGTACGTGGGACCGTCCATCACGGCCTGACCGCCACCCCGCAGGTACGGCATCGTGTAGGTGGCCTCCTCGTCGACGTACGACGGGATGCCGTTCTCACCCTTCGGGAAGACCGGGCCGCCGCCGCTCGGGGAGTACCAGATCATGTTGTCGCGCACGGGCGGCAGGTCCACCAGGCCGGTGTTGCGCGGCGAGGTGTTCTTCGGGTGGTCGCAGTCGTACCAGCCGGTCAGCACCGTGGCGTCCTCGTTGCTGCGGTCGCGGTAGGGCTGCCGGTTACC
The DNA here is from genome assembly GCF_055598465.1 of Promicromonospora sp. NPDC110617. Taxonomy (NCBI): domain Bacteria; kingdom Bacillati; phylum Actinomycetota; class Actinomycetes; order Micrococcales; family Promicromonosporaceae; genus Promicromonospora; species Promicromonospora sp. NPDC110617. The sequence goes on along the minus strand of NZ_JBVKBM010000002.1, from coordinate 341,307 downwards.
CATGCAGTAGGGCCAGCCCTGGTTGCCCGCCGAGGTGATGATGGTCGCGGTCTCGTACTTCGCCGGCCCGAGCTCCGGGTCCGGCGCACCCGCGTCCGGTCCCACCCAGGCCGCCGTCAGCCAGTCGTTCTTCTTGTCGTAGGCCAGGCGCGAGATGTTCCGCACGCCCATCACGTAGATCTCCGGGCGCGTCTTGTCACCCGGGTCGTCCGCCTCGGGGAACAGGTTGCCCTCGGGGATCGTGAACGTGCCGTCGTCCTCCGGGTGGATCCGCAGGATCTTGCCGTTCAGGTCGTTCGTGTTGCCGGCCGTGCGGCGCGCGTCCTGGAACGAGAGGCCCGCGAACTCCTGCGTCCAGTTGTTGCCGGAGTAGCCGTTCGACCCGCCCGAGGAGTTGCTGTCGCCGGACCCGATGTACAGGTTGCCGTCGTTGTCGAAGTCCATGCCGCCGCCCGCGTGGCAGCAGCTGTGGATCTGCGTCTCCCAGTGCAGCAGGTCCTTGCGGGTGGACTGGTCGATCGTGTCGGCCGCCGCGTCATAGGTGAAGCGCGAGACCGTGCGCTGGCCCACGCGCCGCTCGACGTCGATCGACTCGTGCGGCATCCAGTAGGCGTAGATCCAGTGGTTGTCCTCGAAGTCCGGGTCCAGCGTGATGCCGAGCAGACCCTCCTCGTTCTTGACCAGCTCGCTGCCACTGCCGCGGTTGCCCATCACGTCGAGCGTGGTCAGCAGCTTGGTCTCGCCCGCCTCGGGGTCCCAGCGGTGGATCGTGCCGCAGCCCAGCCCCACGTTCGGGTCGTCCCACGAGACGATCGGGCCGGACGGGCACGCGCCCTTGCCGACGTAGAAGACGCCGCCGTCGGGCGCGACCGTGAGCCCGTGCGGCTCACCGATCTGGTCGAGCGTGCCCGCGGTGTTCTGCGCGGTCAGCCGCTCGGTCTCGTAGTTCGCCGCGATGGTCGCCTGGCAGTCGCCGCGCACCATGCCCGCCGCCCAGAGCAGGCCGCCGAGCAGGTGGTCACGGAAGCCCTCCTCCGCGTAGCTCTCCGCGGTGCCGCCCATGCCGGTGTAGAACGAGCGGCCGCCGTCGTAGTCGCGGCACCACGAGATCGGGTGGAAGGCGCCGTTCGCGGCCTCGCCCGGGTCGTAGTCCCACTCCTGCACCTGCGCCACCGTGTGCACCTCGCCGATCGGGTTCGGCGACCAGTTGAGCCACCGGTCCGCACGGGTCCAGTTCAGGGGCAGCCCGTCGTTGGCGGGGTGCGCGCGGTCGACGACGTTCACCGTCGCCTCCTGCACCGGCACCTCGGGGTCCGGCTCCTCCTCGCCCGAGGTGTCGAAGAGCTGGATCTCGGCGAGCTGGGTGAGGTCCTCGCCCGCGTTCGCCGTGATGTCCAGCCGGTAGTGCTGGTAGGCCACGTCGTTGTCGAGCTCGTAGTCGTTCGTGACGAACCGGTCCGGGAAGTCCTCGCCCTCCCGCGTGTCCAGGTCGGTCCAGGTCTCACCGTCCGTGGAGCCCTGCAGCGTCCAGTCCTGCGGGTCGCGGCCCTCGGAGTCGTTGGCCGAGGTGAGCGCGTACCGGGCGGCCGCGAGCGGCTCCGCCAGCTCGAGCTCGATCCACGCCGTCGGCTCGAACGCCAGCCACTTGGTGCGGGAGTCGCCGTCGATCAGGTTGGCGGCCACCTCGTTCGGCGGGTTCTCGGCGCTCGCGGTGGCGCTCGCCACCGGCAGCGGGTCGGGCAGGTTGCCCGCGGGCCGCGTGCCGATCAGGCCCGTGAACCACTGCGAGCGGGCCTGGGCCCGCGCGGCGTCGCGGACGCCGAGGAACCCGCCGCCGCCCTGCACGTAGGCCTTGAGCGCGTCCTCCTGCGCGGTGCTCAGCTCGACGCCCTCGGCGGACAGGAAGACGACCCCGCGGTACTCCGCGAGGTTCTTGGCCGTGAACACCTTCGGGTCGCTGGCCGTGTGCACCGTGAAGCCGTTCTCGGCGCCGAGCTCCCGGATGGTCCGGGTCGCGACGGCGACCGGGTCGGCCTGGTCGGCGGCCGCGCCGTGGAACACGAGCACGGTGGGCTCGGCCGCGGCCGTCGTGGCGGTGGCCACGGGTACGGCGGCCGCCGGGGCGGTCCCGACGGCGGTGTCGACCGCCGTGGCGCTCCGCTGGGCCGCGGCCGGCGTCGTCGACATCGTGGCGACGAGGGCGGCGCCGGCCACCGCGGCGATGATGCCTCTTCGGGTTCGTTCCATCACTGCTCCTTTGCGCGTGAACGGGGAGTAGGGGTCAGTGGCCGGCATGGGCCGCCGCTCCGGTCTCGGTCTCGGTGGCGGACATGTCGCTCATCGTGTGGCCGCCGTGCTCGTGGAACCGGTCGATCGCCGCCTGGGCGCCGGCGGGCATGCTGCCGTCGGCGTTGCGCACCAGGAAGATCCCGGCCATGCCGCCGTCCGAGTGGAACTGGACGTGGCAGTGGTACATCCACGCGCCCGCGCCCACGCCCTCGCCCGCCACGACCTGGAACCCGAACGAGGAGCCGGGGTTGAGGTCGCGGGTGTCGATCACCCGGGTGGGATCGTCGGGGCCGGTCAGGTAGCCGGTGCGGTTGTCCGCCCAGCGGTGCGCGTGCACGTGGAACGTGTGGAGCTGGTCCCCGTGGCCGATCGCGATGAACTCGACCTTCTCGCCCTTGTTCGCCTCCAGCATCGGGGTGTCGGGCGCGACCTTGTTGTTGATCGTCATGTCGTTGAACACGACGGTGTGCTGGCGGTCGGGCAGCGTGTCGCCCGCGCGCCGCACCACGAGGGCGCCGTACAGGCCCGCGCGGAGCCCGGGGGTGCCGTGCTCCCCGCCCATCGCGTGGTCGTGGTAGTGCCAGTAGCCCGCGGAGCCTGCCATCCAGGTGCCGTCGGTGCGCTGCTTCGGCTTGTGGCTCTTCCAGACGTAGGTGCGGGTCTCGCCGGGCTCGTTGAACGAGTCGTTGAAGGGGCTGCCGTCCGAGTCGGTCGCGTAGTCCACGCCGTGCGGGTGGATCGACAGGCGCTTGTCGGTGGTGTTCACGAGCTCGACCTGGAGGGTGTCGCCCTCCCACATCTCCAGCACCGGGCCGGGGATGGTGGCCTTCCCGGGCGTGAGCCCGTAGCCGTACTGGCCGCCGGGCAGCGCCTCGGCGTACACGGTGATGTGCCGGGTCGTGCCCAGGGCCGCCGTGGACACGGCGGCGGCCGAGTCGGAGCCGAGCGCCAGCGCCGCCGTCGGCGCCATGAGCCCGGCGAGGGTACCGGTCAGGATCGAGCGGCGGGACACGCCGCCGGACTGGGTTGGGGCGTCAGTGCTGTTCTCGGGCATGGGTCTCCGTTCGACACCGTCGGGCAGGCGGGAGTGCCGTCCCGGCGAGACAGAAGTGCGGGAGGGGACGGGCTCAGGCGCGCGAGGCCGGTGGCGTCGACGCGGTGAGTGACAGCGTTGTCACGAAGGTGGACCTCATCGTCGTTCCCTCCAGGGGTGCGTCACGTGGTCGTCGGCGACGGCGGCCACGCCCCCGTGGCAGGACGTACTCCACCGGGTGACTTCCCGAACATAGGAGGACTTATGCCGACTGTCAAGCAAAAGGTGGACAAACGGCGACAGGATTCGTCTATGCGACCAAGCAAAGATTTCGGTGGGTCGGAGTGGGGCGGGTCGTGGCGGGTCGAGCCGCCTCAGGCGAGCGCGAGCAGCAGCCACGCCGCGGTCGCGACCAGGGTGGTCCCCGTCAGCAGGCCCGTCAGCGGGTGCGCGAGCGCGGCGGTGGAGCGGTGGCCGCGCGGCCGGGTGACCAGGCGGAGGATCCAGCCGAGCGGCCAGGCGAGGAGCGCGGCCGCGAGCCCGGCCGCGGCGCCGAGGTACAGGTTCGGCACGGCAAGCGTGTTCGCGACGACGCCCACCTGGATCGCCGTGGACACCGCCACGACCGTCGGGATCACGTGCAGCCGGGACTTGCCGGTGGTCACGCCGGCCTTGTCCGCGTCCTTGGCGGCGGCCCGCGCCCTGCGGTACCTGCTCGCGATCATGCCGGTGCACAGCCGGGTCAGGCCGCCGTGCACGAGGAGCGCCGCCACGTAGATGCTCACGACCCGGCCGGTCACCACGCTGCCGTCGGGCCAGGCGCGGGCCGCGACCAGGGCGCCGAGCGCCGCGACGACGACGGCGAGCACCACGCCCGCCACGGGCAGGAGTCGGGACCACGGCCCGGAGTGTCGCACGGTCCAGGCGAACCAGAGGGCCGCCAGGACGCTGACCACCGTCGCTGCGAGGGCGCCGTCGCTCGTGTGCTCCATCGTCGTACCTCCGGTTTGAAATGGGTATAAACCGGACAGCAGGGTACGACGTCTTTGCAGGTCAGAGAAGGTTTCCGGTATCCGTCTGGTGATGTCGGCAGGAGTTCACGCGGCGTTCACCGCGCGGGCGGCCGGTGGGCCGGCACGCGATCGGTGCGGGCCGGCGCCGCGAGGTGGTCGAGGACCCTGGACCGGACCGCCCGGTCGCCGAGGATCTTGTTGTGCCCGAGCCCGGTGGTGGTGAACAGCTCGCTCGAGCCCGCATGTGCCTCGTGGAGCTGGACCGACAGGTGGTGCGGGTTCACCCGGTCGCCGTCGTCGTGCAGCCAGAGGGTCGGTACGGAGGCGGGGACGGTGTGCCGCACCAGGTCGAAGCGCTCGATGACGCCCGGGTGGTCGGGCAGCCCGTGCCGCTGGACGGCGCTCGCGAAGGCGTCGCGCAGCGCCCAGGGGAGCCCGGCCTGCCGGACGAAGCAGTCGGTCGTGACCCGGACCGAGGTGAGGCCGGAGATCGCGACGAACCGCTCGGCCCGGACGCCCTCGTGCAACGCGATGCCCGCGCCGAGCACCCCGAGCGAGTGGCCGACGACGCCGGCCCACGGCGCGTCCTCGGCGTCGGACAGCCGGCGGATGACGGCCAGGTCGTCGAGCCCGGTGCGCCGCTGCCCGCCGGAGGCCCCGTGGCCCGGCGCGTCGTACGCGACGACCCGGAGGCCCGCTGCGGTGAGGTCCTCGATGACGCGCCCGAATGCCGACGCGCGGGAGCGCCAGCCGTGGACCAGCAGGACCGCGGGCGCGCCCGGGTCGCCCCAGGAGTAGGTGGCGACCGTGGCGGTCCCGCCCGCGCCGAGGCGGCCGTCCCGGCCGTGGCGGAACGTCGGGCGGTGCTCGATCGCGGTGCGCCGCGCCGAGTCGTGGACGGCCTGGTCGGCGGGCCGGACCGGGGCCGGTGCGCCGACCCGCCAGTAGGTGGCCGCGCCGAGCGCCAGGGCGGCCGGCGGCGCGACGCGGCCGAGGGTGCGGAACAGGGCGCGGGCTGCGTGCTGGGTCTGGGGCACGGGGACCTCCGGGAGGCGAGAAGTATCTGTACGGACGTTCGCACACTATCCAATGAGCGAACGGTCGTACACTCTCTTTCGTGAGCTCGCCGACCGATCTGCGCCGCCTGCGCGGCGACCGTACGCGCCGCGCCGTGCTGGACGACGCCGTCCAGGAGGCGTCCGTGCGCGGGCTGGACGCGCTGTCCTTCGGCGCGCTGGCGGCGTCGGCCCCCGTCAACAAGAGCGCGATCGCCGGGCTGTTCGGGTCCAAGGAGCAGCTGCAGCTCGCCGCCGTGGAGCGGGCGGCCGAGATCTACACGGAGCACGTCGTGGTCCCGGCGCGGTCCGCCGCCCGCGGCCTGGACCGGGTCTGGGCGCTGGTACGGGCCTGGACCGAGTACTCGCGGGCGCGGGTGTTCCGCGGCGGGTGCTTCTTCCGCACGGTCGAGATCGAGTTCGACATGCGCGACGGCGCAGTGCGGGACGCCGTCGTCGCCGCGCAGCGGTCCTGGGAGTCCTACCTGGAGCACCAGGTGCGGCTCGCGGTCGCCGCCGGCGAGCTGGCCCCGGAGACCGACGCGCCTCAGGTCGTGTTCGAGATCGACGCGCTGCTCTACGCCGCGAACGACAGGTCGCTGCTGTTCGGCGACGACGGCGTCTACGCCCGGACGATCGAAGGGGTGCGCGGCGTGCTGGCGGCGCGCGGCGCTGATCTCGCCGCATTACGGTAGAAACGTTCAATTGTTTCAAACCCGTATACATACCGTCGTTACCCTCTGTTCATGGCGATGTGGCAGGAAGTTCCCGGCGGCACCTCCCAACCACCCGCGGCCGTCGAGCTCGTCACGACCAGATGGGGCGCCGGCCCGGGCCGGGCGCTGCTCCTGCACGGTATCGTGTCCGCCGGGGCCACCTGGTGGCGGCTCGCCGAGACCCTCGCCGACGACGGCTACGAGGTCGTGGCCCCGGACCTGCGCGGGCACGGGGCCAGCCCCCGGGCCGACTCCTACCTGCTCGCCGACCACGTCGCCGACGTCCGCGCGCTGGGCTCCGGCTGGGACCTCGTGGTGGGGCACAGCCTGGGCGGCCTGCTCGGCGCGCTGGCCGCCGACGCCGACCGGCGGTTCACCCGCCGGCTCGTGCTGCTCGACCCCGCGCTCGACGTCGAGGAGGACCGGTTCGAGGCCGTCGCCGAGGCGGAGATCCGGGACGCCACGAACCCGCCGTCGACCCGGTCGGTGCAGGGCGCGCACGCGGCCTGGGACCGGAGGGACGCGGCGGCCGTGGCCGCCGCCGCGAAGGCCGCCGACGCCGCGGCCGTGGCGCACACCCTGCGCGACAACGCACCCTGGCGGCACACCGCCGTCGTCACCCGCCTGACCGTCCCGACGCTCGTGCTGGGCGCCGACCCCGCCCGCGGCGCGCTGTTCCAGCCCCGCACCGGCGTCGAGCTGATGATCCGCAACCCGAGCGTGCGGGCGCGCGTCGTGGTGGGCGCCGGGCACGCCGTGCACCGGGAGCGGCCGTCGGCCGTGGCGACGGCCGTGCGGTCGTTCCTCTGGTGACCCGTTCCCCCGGCGCGCGTCCGGGAGGGTCCGCGGCCGGGGTTAAGGTCGGTCGGTGAGCTCCTCCGCATCCGCGCGCAAGCAGCTGGTCGCCCTCGCCGAGCGGGGCTTCGAGGGCCCGTGGCGGCACGCGCGCGGCGACTTCACCGGCGGCGCGCGCCCGGCCTCCGTCCTCGTGCTGTTCGGCGTGCTCGACGACCTCGCGACCGAGCGCGACGACCACGACCTCGCGGTGCCCGCCGACCTCGACGTCCTGCTGCTGGCGCGCGCCGCGACGCTGCGCAGCCACGCCGGGCAGGTCGCCTTCCCGGGCGGCCGCGCCGACGACGGCGAGGACGCCGTCGCGGCGGCCCTGCGCGAGGCCGTCGAGGAGACCGGCCTGGACGCCTCCGGCGTCGAGGTGCTCGGCGCGTTCGGCGAGCTGCCCATGCCCGTCAGCAACCACGTGGTCACGCCCGTGCTCGGCTGGTGGGCCCGGCCCACGCCGGTGCGCGTGGTCGACGTCGCCGAGTCCGCGCACGTCTTCCGCGCCCCCGTGGCCGACCTGCTCGACCCCGCCAACCGGTTCACCACCGTGCTGCGCCGCGGCAACCAGACCTGGCGCGGCCCCGGCTTCCACGTGCACGACGGCGACCTGACGCACCTCGTGTGGGGGTTCACCGCCGGGATCCTGGACGCCATGTTCGACCAGCTCGGGTGGACCGAGGCCTGGGACCGCGACCGGGAACTGGGAATCTCATGACGTCCGAGTCCGAGTCCGAGTCCGAGTCCGATGCCCGAGGAGAGAGACCGATGACCGAGGTGACCCGGGACGCGATCCGCGCCGCGGAGGCCCTGATCCGCCCGCACGTGCGCCGCACCCCCGTGCTGGAGGTCGACCTGGCCGACTTCGGCCGGCCGGCGCAGCCCGTCGCGCTCAAGCTCGAGTGCCTCCAGCACTCGGGCTCGTTCAAGGCACGTGGCGCGTTCACCAGCCTGCTGACCCGCCAGGTGCCCGACGCCGGCGTGGTCGCCGCCTCGGGCGGCAACCACGGCGCCGCCGTCGCCTACGCCGCGGCCCGGCTCGGCATCCCCGCGACCATCTTCGTGCCGAGCGTGACCTCCCCGGCCAAGGCCGAGCGCATCCGCGGCTACGGCGCCAAGCTCGTCGTGGGCGGCGACCGGTACGCCGACGCGCTGGCCGCGAGCGAGGAGTTCGTCGCCGGAACCGGGGCCATGACCGTGCACGCCTACGACCAGCCGGCCACGCTGATCGGACAGGGCACGCTCGGCCTGGAGATCGCCCAGGACCTGCCCGACCTCGACACCCTCCTGGTCGCCGTGGGCGGCGGCGGGCTGATCGGCGGCATCGCCGCCTGGTTCCGCGGCGACGTCAAGGTCGTGGCCGTGGAGCCCGAGGGCGCGCCCACGCTGCACCGGGCGCTCGCGGCGGGCGAGCCGGTGGACGCGCCCACCGAGGGGATCGCCGCCGACTCGCTCGCGCCGAAGCAGGTGGGCGGGCTCATGTTCCCGCTGGCCCAGCAGTTCGTGGCGCAGTCCGTGCTGGTCAGCGACGAGGCCATCGCCTCCGCCCAGCTCTCCCTGTGGGAGGCGGCCCGTGTCGTGGCCGAGCCGGGCGGCGCGACGGCGCTCGCCGCGCTGCTGTCCGGGACCTACGTGCCCGAGCCGGGGGAGCGGGTCGCGGTGCTGGTCTGCGGGGCGAACACCACGGCCGTGCAGTTCTGAGGGCCCGGCGGGGTCAGCCGAGGAGCTGCTCCACCGCGTGCTCCCCGACGCCCACCATGACCGGGTGGGTGTCGGGGTACGCGAAGCAGATCGCGGCGTAGAGCACGGCCCAGCCCTGCGCGCGGCGCCACATCCCGGCGTCCCAGCCGCGGCCGTCGCGCGCCTCGGCGTCCACCACGGCCCGGAAGCGCTCGCGGCCCTCCGCGTCGAAGGTGAGCCACACGGTGCCGAGGTCGGAGGCCGGGTCGCCGCTGGTCACGTCCCCGAAGTCGATGACGGCCGAGAGGCGGTCGCCGTCGGCCACGAGGTTGGCCGGGTGCGGGTCGCCGTGCAGCCACACGGGGGTGCCGTCGAAGACGGGCGCCGCCAGGGCGTCGGCCCAGATCTCGCGGGCGCGCGGCCGCACCCGTTCCGGCAGGAGCGCGACGCGCTTCTCGAACGCCGCGTCCCGCGCCGCGACCGGGACCCCGCGGAAGGAGTTCTCGGGGGCGTCGGCCGGAGCCGGCCGGTGCAGTGCCACGAACACGCGGGCCAGGTGCTCGGCCCAGGGGGTGCGCCGCGCCGCGGGGACGGTCGCGGCCGCGACGCCGTCGGCCCACCGCACGACGCCCCACGGCCACGGGTAGCCGAGCGCCGCGCTGGGCGTACCGACGCGGACCGGGTCCGGGACGGCGACGGGCAGCCGGGGCGCGAGCAGGGGGAGCACCCGGTGCTCGTTGCACAGGAGCTGCGCCCCGAGCTCGCGTCGGGGCAGGCGCACGGCGAGGTCGTCGCCCAGCCGGAGCATCACGTTGTCCCAGCCGTTCGCGACCAGCTCCAGGGACCGGTCGGCGAGGTCGGGGTGCTGCTCGGCCAGGAGGGACCGGGCGAGGTCGACGGTGACGTCGAGGTCGGCGGCGACCACGGGGGACTCCTTCGCTGGTGGGACGGCGGAACCGTTCACCCTATCGGTGCGGTGCGGTGCGCCGTGGCGAACGGGATACTGGGGCGATGCCGACCACGTGGACCGACGCCGACCCCGCCGCGTACCTCGACGCCGTGACGCCCGCCGTCCGGCGTCGCGACGCGCAGACGCTGCGCGACCTCATGGAACGGGTCACGGGGCAGGCGCCGCGGATGTTCGGCACGTCGGTCGTCGGCTTCGGCGAGTACCACTACGAGTACCCCACCGGGCACTCCGGGGACGCACCCGCCGCGAGCTTCGCGCCGCGCAAGGCCGCCAGCACCATCTACCTGCCGGACGGCGTCGGCGCGTACGCGGAGCTGCTGGCCCGGCTCGGCCCGCACACCACCGGCGTCGGCTGCCTGTACCTGAAGGACCTCGGGCAGGTCGACCTCGCGGTGCTGGAGGACATCCTGCGCCGGTCGTGGGCGACGGTCACCGCCGGGACGTTCGGGCAGCGGGCGCGGGAATCCTGAACCGGGAGCCCTGAGCCGCGCGGCACGCCCGAGCGCGGTGCACCCCCGGGAACGTTCTGCGGCACGATCGCGTTGACACCAGGTTCCGACAACGAGGAGACCCGGTGCAGCCACGCCAGACCGAGCAGTCCGCCGAGCAGCAGTACGTCGACGCCCTGTACGCCCGGCTCGACCGCGAGACCGAGCGCGTGCGCGTCGACCTCGACGACGCCGTCCGCGCCTCGTCGACGGACCCGGCCGAGGCCTACACGCGCGAGGTGCGGGTGGCCATGCTGGGCCGGCGCGCCCGCACCCTGGGCGCCGCCGAGCACCACCTCTGCTTCGGCCGGATCGACGGCCAGGACGGGCGCACGCTGCACATCGGCCGCACCGGGCTGAGCGACGGCGACGACCAGCTCCTCGTCGACTGGCGGGCCGAGGCCGCGCGCCCGTTCTACGCCGCCACCGCCGCCCACCCGATGGGCCTGCGCCGCCGCCGGCACCTGGCCCTGGACGGCCGCCGGGTGTCCCGCGTGAGCGACGAGATCCTGGACGGCACCGAGCCGGGGCCGCACGACGTCGTCGGGGACGGGCCGCTGCTGGAGGCCATCAGCGCCCGCCGCACCGGCCGCATGCGCGACGTCGTGGCCACGCTCCAGGCCGAGCAGGACGCGATCATCCGCTCCCCGCACCGCGGCGTCACCGTCGTCGAGGGCGGCCCGGGCACGGGCAAGACCGTGGTCGCGCTGCACCGCGCCGCGTACGTCCTGGCGGGTTTCGACGAGGCGCGGACCGACGGCGTCCTCGTGCTCGGCCCGGGCACCAGGTTCCTCGACTACATCGCGGAGGTGCTGCCCTCCCTCGGCGAGAACGACGTGGCGATGAGCACCGCCGACCGCCTGGTGGCGGACGCCCTCGGCCTGGCCGAGCCCGCGGCCGCGGGTCACGAGCTGCGCCGGGCCGCCGGCGACGCCCGGCTGGCCGACGAGCTGGCCCAGATCGTGCGGGACCACCAGGCGCCGTCCGGCACCCTGACCGTGCTGGTCGACGGCGACCCGGTCACGCTGGACGAGCACGCGCTCGCCGAGGCGCGCGAGACCGCCGGCGGCACCGGCCTGCCGCACAACCAGGCCCGGGCGCTGTTCAAGGACCTCGTCGTGGAGTGGGTGGCCGACGAGGTGCAGGCGCGCGCCCGCGTGTTCCTCGCCAAGCTGGACGAGGACATCGAGGTGCTCACCGGTGGCGTGGACGTCGACAAGGCGGCGGCCGGCGACCTGGCGCGCCTCGGCTTCGCCCCCGACGACGGCGGCAGGTTCGGGCACGCCGCCGCCGTGGCCGAGCTGGACCCGGGCGCGCTGCAGGCCGAGCTCGCCGAGGACGTGGCCCTGGAGCGGGCGGTCGAGGACGCCTGGCCGCACCTGGTGGCCCAGGACGTGGTGCTGGACCTGTTGGACGCGCACCCCGAGCTGACGGACCCCGGGCTGTCGGACTCCCGGCTGGCCGACCCCGGGCGCACGCCGTCCGACGGCGGTACCCCGGCCTGGACCGCGGCGCACCTGCCCCTGCTGGACGAGGCCGAGCACCTGCTCGACGGCCCGCCCGCCCGGATCTACGGGCACGTGGTGGTGGACGAGGCGCAGGAGCTGACGGCGATGCAGTGGCGCTCGGTGCTGCGCCGGTGCCCGGGCCGCTCGATGACCGTGGTCGGCGACCTGGCGCAGGCCGGGCCGGCGACCGGGGCGGCCTCGTGGGCCGACGCCCTGGGCGCCGACCTGGCCCGGCGCGCCGACGTGCGCACCCTGACCGTCTGCTACCGCACCACCGCCGAGGTGCTGGACGTCGCGGCGCCGCTGCTCGCCCGGATCGCCCCCGACCAGGCGCCCACCCGGGCGGTGCGGCACGGCGACGAGCCCCGGCGCGTCACGGCAGCGCCCGGCGAGCTGGTCGCCGCCGTCGTGCGGGAGGCGGAGGCGCTCACCGTCGCAGCGCCGGACGACCTGGTGGCCGTCGTCGCCGCGGACGCGCGGGTGTCCGAGGTCGCCGGTGCGCTGGACGGCACCGGGGTGCGCGTGGTGCCCGTCTCCCAGGTCCGCGGCCTGGAGTTCGACGCCGTGGTGGTCGCCGACCCCGACGGGATCACCGCCGCGCGGCCGGGCGGGGAGCGCGACCTCTACGTGGCGCTGACGCGCCCGACGCGCAACCTCGTCGTCGTCGGCGTCGTCTGAGCCGGAGGCGCAGCCGGGCCGCTCACCAGCTCGTCGCGACCGGCATGCCCTCCTGGTAGCCGGCGGCCGACTGGATGCCGACGACGGCGCGCTCGGAGAACTCGGCGAGCGACCGGGCCCCGGCATAGGTGCACGAGGAGCGCAGGCCGGAGGTGATCTCGTCCAGCAGGTCCTCGACGCCGGGCCGGGCCGGGTCGAGGTACATCTTGCCGGTCGAGATGCCCTCCTCGTACAGGGCCTTGCGCGCCCGGGCGAACGCCGATCCGCTCCCGGCGGTGCGCGCGGCGACGGCCCGGGCCGAGGCCATGCCGAACGAGTCCTTGTAGAGCCGGCCCGTGCCGTCGTCCTTCAGGTCGCCCGGCGACTCGTACGTGCCGGCGAACCAGGAGCCGACCATCACCTGCGACGCGCCGGCGGCCAGCGCGAGGGCGACGTCGCGGGGGTGGCGCACCCCGCCGTCGGCCCAGACGTGCTTGCCGAGCTCGCGTGCGGCGGCCGCGCACTCCAGGACGGCGGAGAACTGCGGCCGCCCCACGCCGGTCTGCATGCGGGTGGTGCACATGGCGCCCGGGCCCACGCCGACCTTGAGGATGTCGGCGCCGGCCGCCACGAGGTCGCGCACGCCGTCGGCCGTGACCACGTTGCCGGCCACGACGGGCACGTCCGGGTCGACGGACCGCACGGCCTCCAGGGCGGCGAGCATCTTGGTCTGGTGGCCGTGCGCGGTGTCGACCACGAGCACGTCCACACCCGCGGCGAGCAGGTCCTTGGCCTTGGCGGCGACGTCGCCGTTGATGCCCACCGCCGCGCCGACGCGCAGGCTGCCCGCCGCGTCCAGCGCGGGGGAGTAGATCGAGGACCGCAGCGCGCCCTTGCGGGTCAGCACCCCGGCCAGGAGGCCGTCGCGGACCACGGGCGCGAGGTCGAGCCGTGCGGAGTGCAGCACGTCGAACGCCGCCTCCAGCCCGCCCGGGCCGTCCAGCAGGGCGGCCTGAAGCAGCAGTGGCTCGGCGGACATCACCTCGGACACCCGGGTGAACCGGTCCACGTCGGCGCAGTCGGACTCGGTCACGACGCCCACGGGCCGGTCGTCCTGCACCACGACGGCGGCGCCGTGCGAACGCTTGCCCAGCAGGGTCAGCACGCTGTGCACGGTGTCCTGCGGGGCGACCACCACCGGCGTCTCGATGACGGGGTCCTTGGCCTTGACGTCCGCGACCACGCCGGCCACGACGTCGGCCGGGACGTCCTGCGGGATGATCGCGATACCGCCGCGCCGCGCGACCGTCTCGGCCATGCGCCGGCCGGCCACCGCGGTCATGTTCGCGACGACGACGGGGATGGTGGTGCCGGTGCCGTCGTCGGACGCGAGGTCGACGTCGAACCGCGACGTGACGTCCGAGCGTGACGGGACGAGGAACACGTCGCCATAGGTGAGGTCGGTTGCCGGAGCCTGCTCGTCGAGGAATCGCACGTTCACCAAGAGTAAAGAGTTTGCCTGCCTGTGCCTATGAGTCCGGCCACATCGTTGTGGAGGTATCGGAGACAGGCACGGGAGGCACCCCTGTCGTGGCACAGTGGAGTGGTCGGTTCCCCTTAGAGTGGGGCCCCGATTCGCCCCTCACCGGGCACGACGAAAGGACGCGCATGGGCTTGCTGAGCGACATCCGTTCGCCCGAGGACGTCCGGGCGCTGACGCCCGGGCAGATGCCGGAGCTGGCCGAGGAGATCCGCCGCTTCCTGGTGGACAGCGTCTCGCGCACCGGCGGGCACCTCGGCCCCAACCTCGGTGTCGTCGAGCTGACCATCGCCCTGCACCGGGTCTTCGACTCGCCGCGCGACACCCTCGTGTTCGACACCGGCCACCAGTCCTACGTGCACAAGCTCCTGACCGGCCGCCACGACTTCTCCGACCTGCGCAAGCGCGGCGGCATGTCCGGCTACCCGAGCCGCGCGGAGTCCGAGCACGACGTCGTGGAGAACTCCCACGCCTCCACCGCCCTGTCCTGGGCCGACGGCATCGCCAAGGCCAACCAGGTGCGCGGCAAGGACGACCACGTCGTGGCCGTCATCGGCGACGGCGCCCTCACGGGCGGCATGGCCTGGGAGGCGCTGAACAACATCGCCGAGAGCCGGGACCGCAAGCTCGTCGTGGTCGTCAACGACAACGGCCGGTCCTACTCACCGACCATCGGCGGGCTCGCCAACCACCTCGACACCCTGCGCACCACGCGCGGGTACGAGGCCTTCCTGAGCTGGGGCACGCGCGCCCTGCACCGCTCCGGTGCGCCCGGCCGCTTCGCGTGGCGCTGGCTGCACGGCCTGAAGAAGGGCCTCAAGGACGTCGTCGCCCCGCAGGGCCTGTTCGAGGACCTGGGCATCAAGTACATCGGGCCCGTCGACGGCCACGACACCGAGGCGCTCGAGCGCGCGCTCGGCCGCGCCAAGGCGTACGGCCGCCCCGTGATCGTGCACGCCATCACCGAGAAGGGCCGCGGCTACAAGCCCGCCGAGGACGACATCGCCGACCGGTTCCACGCCGTCGGCGTCATCCACCCCGAGACCGGGCTGCCCGTCGCCGCCAGCCGGTTCGGCTGGACCAAGGTCTTCGCCGACGAGATCGTCAAGATCGGCCGCCGCCGGTCCGACGTCGTCGCCATCACCGCCGCCATGCTGCACCCCGTGGGCCTCGCGCCCTTCCAGGAGCAGTTCCCCGAGCGCACCTTCGACGTCGGCATCGCCGAGCAGCACGCCGCGACGTCGGCCGCCGGCATGGCCTACGCCGGGCTGCACCCCGTCGTCGCCGTCTACGCCACGTTCCTGAACCGCGCGTTCGACCAGGTCCTCATGGACGTCGCCCTGCACAAGGCCGGCGTCACCTTCGTCCTGGACCGCGCCGGCATCACCGGCGACGACGGCGCCAGCCACAACGGCATGTGGGACATGGCGATGCTGCGCATCGTGCCCGGCCTGCGCCTGGCCGCACCCCGCGACGAGACGACCCTGCGCGCCGCCCTGCGCGCCGCCGTCGACGTCGACGACGCGCCCACCGTGGTTCGCTACCCGAAGGGCGCGGTCGGCGACGACATCCCCGCGGTCGAGGAGCTCGACGGCGTGGACGTCGTGGGCCGGTTCTCCCCGGACGCGAACCGCGCCCAGGCCACGGTGACCCGCAAGGTGCTCGTCGTCGGCGTGGGCTCCATGGCGGCCTGCGCCATGGAGACCGGCGCGGCGCTCGCGGCCCACGGCGTCGAGGCCACCGTGGCCTCCCCGACGTGGGTGCTGCCCGTGCCGGAGAACCTGGTCAAGCTCTGCGGCGAGCACGACCTGGTGGTCACGGTCGAGGACGGCGTGGTCGACGGCGGCGTCGGCGACATGCTGGCGCAACGCGCGGGGGAGCAGGGCATCGGCACGCCCCAGGTGCACATGGGCCTCCCGGTCCAGTTCCTGGACCACGCGAGCCGTGACCACATCGTCCGGGCGCAGCGCATGACGGCGGCGGACGCCACCCGGGACGCCCTCGCGGCGCTCGCCCTGCTGTGACGAGCACTGTGACGGGCGCTGCGACAGGTGCGGTGACGGCGAGCAGGCGCACCGTCGGCGTCGAGGAAGAGCTCATGCTCGTGGGGCACGACGGCCGGCCGATCGCGCGCGCCCAGGACGTGCTGGGGACGGCGGAGCCGGATGACGGCCCGCTGGAGCACGAGTTCATGGAGGAGCAGATCGAGACGGCCACGCCGCCGCGCTCGACGCTGGAGGACGTCGCCGCTGCGATCCGTGAGGGCCGGGCCGGGGCCCAGGCCGCCGCCGAGCGGCACGACGCGCGGATCGCGGCCCTCGGCACGTCGCCGCTCGCGTTCGCCGGGACGACGGTCGGCAAGCTCCGCTACCTCCAGGCGCGCGCCGAGTTCGGCCTGACGGCCCGTGAGCAGCTCACCAGCGGCTGCCACGTGCACGTCTCCGTGGCCGACGACGCCGAGGGCGTCGCCGTGCTCGACCGCATCGGGCCGTGGCTCGCGCCGCTCCTGGCGCTGTCGGCGAACTCGCCGTACTGGATGGGCGACGACTCCGGCTACGCGAGCTTCCGCTCGCAGGTCTGGTCGCGCTGGCCCACGGCGGGTCCGACCCGGACATTCGGGACGCCGGAGGCGTACCACGCCGCCGTCGCGGGTCTCGTCGCGACGGGCACCATCCTCGACCAGGGGATGGTCTACTTCGACGCCCGCCTATCGGCGCGTTACCCGACCGTCGAGATCCGGGTCGCCGACGTGTGCCTCTCGGCCGACACGGCGACGCTGCTGGCCGCGCTAACGCGGGGCCTCGTGGAGACGGCGGCGCGCGCCGCGGCGTCCGGCGAGCCGCCGCCCGAACCGCCCGTCGAGATCCTGCGCACGGCGCTCTGGCGGGCGGGCCGCTCGGGGCTCTCCGGCGACCTCGTGGACCCGCGGACCTGGCGGCCGGCACCGGCGCACGACGTCGTGGGCGCGCTCGTGGAGCACGTCCGCGACGTCCTCGTGGACCTCGGCGACCTCGACACCGTGACCGAGCTGCTCGGCGGGCTCTGGGCCCGGGGCAACGGCGCGTCGCGCCAGCACGCCTGGGCGGCCCAGGCCGACGGCGACCTCGGCGCGGTGGCGTTGCACGCGGCGGACGCCACCCTGGAGTGAGCGGGGTGCAGTGACCGGGGGTGGAGTGAGCGGGGTGCAGTGACCGGGGGTGGAGTGAGCGGGGTGGAGTGAGCGGGGCTCAGCCGTAGTTCCCGGCCAGCTCCCGCGCCGGCTTGCGCGGTTCGGTGACCAGCACGGCGACGTCGCAGCCGAAGAGCTGGGCGAGCATGCCGACCTGGTCCAGCGTCCAGGCGGTCCGACCGCGGAACCGCTCGGAGACGGCGGCCCGCGACAGCCCGACCTCTGCGGCGATCTGCCGCTGGCTGAGGCCCCGTCGTGCGGCCTCGAACCGGACGGCGGCCGCGCACACCAGCGCCAGGCCGTCGAGGTAGAGGGTCGGAGCGCGTCGCGGGGTGACGACGGGAGCGTCGACGTCGTCGTCGAGATCGGGGTCGAGGGTGCCGTCGAAGAGCGGGTCGCGGTCGAGCGGGTCGTAGTTGGTGCGTGCCATGCGACCAGCCTGCCCGGCGACGTGCGTGCGTGAAGCCTGTCCACAGGGTCGACCGGCTGTGGTGCGGAACGGGCGTCGCCTGGGACGGCCGGTGCCGGGATCGGAGGCCGCGAGTGACCGCGCCCGGTGGTGATGCACACCCGGGTGAGGGGTGTCGGGCCGGCTGAACCCCGTACATCCCAGCCCCGGCAAGTTCGGCTCGGGTGGACTGTTCGGCTGAGGTGGATTCCGCGGGCCCCCGACGGCCGAAGTTCACCGAAACCGACACCCCTCGTCCGGGTGCAGCTTGCCCCCCCCGCGACACGCCGTCGGCTCCGCGACACGCCCGAGATGGTGCTGCCCCGGCCTCCCGGGGCCGGGCCCGCGTCCCGGTTTTCAGGTTGCCCGCGCGCGGCGTGACCTGGAACGGTCGGGCGATGGATCTCGCCACAGCCTTCCCGCCGTTCGGGCTCCGGGTCACCAGCGGCGACCTCGAGCTGCGCCTGCCCGACGACGCCGAGCTCGTCCGCCTGGCCGACGTCGCCGTGGCGGGTGTCCATCCGCCGGGGCGGAGCCCGTTCCTCGTCCCGTGGAACCTCGGCGAGCCGGACGAGGTGCGTCGCGGCTTCCTGCAGTACCACTGGGCGTCACGCGGCAAGGCGTCACCCCAGGCCTGGGCGCTCGAGCTCGCCGTGTTCCGCGACGGCGAGCCCGTGGGCGTCCAGAGCGTGGCGGCCACGGCGTTCACCGCGACCCGCTCCGCCGGGACCGGTTCGTGGCTCGGCCTGGCCCACCACGGCCAGGGCCTCGGCAAGCGCATGCGGCTGATGGCGCTGCACCTGCTGTTCGAGGGGTTCGACGCCGCCGTCGCCACGACCGAGGCGTTCGACGACAACCCGGAGTCCAACGGCGTGACGCGGTCGCTCGGCTACGCGCCGAACGGCGTCGCGCGCGTGGACCGGCAGGGCACGGCGGCCACGGAGAACCGCTACCGGATGACCCGCGACCTGTGGGTGGCGCGCCCGGACCTGCACCGGCCCGACGTCACGCTCGCGGGTGTGGCCCCGGTCCGGGCGATGCTCGGGATGGCGGAGCAGGGGCCGGCCACGCCGGCGTGACCTACTTCTTGGCGAGCGCCCACCAGATGATGCCGCCGATCAGCAGCAGGAAGCCCAGCCCCCCGATGAGGAGGCCGAGCAGGAGGACGAGTCCGCTGCCGCCGATCCCGGCCACGCTCTCCGCGTTGTACGGGCCGCTCACGGCGATGCTCACGTCGTCGGTCGCGACCCGCGGGTCGACGACGATCGCGTGTGTACCCTCCTCGTCGGGGACCAGCACCCCGACGGGGTGCACCGTCCAGCCGTTGACCTCCAGGGAGCCGGACTGGTCCGGCCGGCTGATGCGCACCGGGCCGCTCGGTCCCTGGGCGCCCACCGACGAGGTGGGCAGGCTGGTCGACGAGTCCTGCGAGACCTCGAGGACGAGGTAGGCGCCCCGCTCCTGGACGTCGAAGGCCACGGGCGTGGTGGACGGTCCCAGGGCGAGCGCGTCGCTGCCGGCCGTCCCCTCGCTGGTGACGAGGTCCGTCGGCACCAGCTCGACGATGCCCCGGGCGGCCCCCGCGAAGCCCACCACGGCCACGATCACACCCACCAGCAGGACGCCGATCGCAGTGAACGTGAGCACCTTGGGGCCGGTCCGCCGCGGTCGTGGGGCGGGGTAGGGCCGGCCCCCGCCCGGCGCGGGCTGCGGCGGGGTAGGGCCGGGTGCGGGCTGTTCCGGAGGAGGCGCGGACATGTTCGCATCGTCCCTCCGTGCCCGGGGACTGCCAACCAGAGCCGCGAAGTTCACCCCGGCCCGGGCGCTCAGCCGTAGATGGTCTCGGCGTACCCCGGGCCGTAGTACGCGTCGAGCTCCGCGAGGCTGGCGTCCTTGCGTTCCAGGGTCCGCGAGATGACCGCGCGGCGGGGTACCGACTCCTGCCCCCATGTCACGGGGTCCCAGGTCTTCGAGCGCAGGAACGCCTTGGAGCAGTGGTGGAACACCTCGTCGACGTCCACCTCCAGCGCGAGCACCGGCACGTTGCGGTGCACCTGGAGGTCGGCGAGGTAGGGCGCGTCGCGCACGAGACGGGCCCGGCCGTTCACGCGCAGCGTGTCCCCGCGGCCGGGGATCACGAAGATCAGGCCGACGTGCGGGTTGGCCAGCACGTTCAGGAAGCCGTCGGTGCGCCGGTTCCCGGGACGCTCGGGGATCGCGATCGTGCGGTCGTCCAGCACCCGCACCAGCGACCCGGCCGGGTCGCCCTTCGGTGAGACGTCGAGGTTGCCCGCGGCGTCCGACGTCGCGACCAGGCACAGGGGCGCGTCCTGGAGCCACTGCCGGTCCAGCTCGTGCAGGGCCGGGCGGACCTTGCCCGCCGCGGCGCCCAGCGGCGGCGGGATGATCTCGCGGAGCTCCTCGACCGTCGTGACGGGCGTCCCGCCGAACTTGCTCTGCTCGTTGGTCATGCCCCCAACCTAGACCCGTCGTAAATGGGGCATGTCAGACCATCCGGGTACGCTCGCAGCGCCATGACCGAGCAGACGACCCTCCCCAGCCCTGCACCAGCCCCCGCCGCCGGCCCGCCGCGGCCGTGGAAGGCACGCGCGGCCCGCCGCGTCCTGGAGCAGGCCGAGTCCCTGCTCGACGACGCCCGGCTGCTCACCACCGCCGACCTCGGCCTGCGCGAGCGCGTGCGCGACGCGTACACGGCGACCCGTGAGGTCCGCGTCCACGCCGACCTGCGCACAGTCCCCGTCACGGCGCTGGAGGAGCGGCGCAAGAAGCTGCGCGTCGCCGTCCTGGAGAAGGCCGGCTACCAGCACGTCACCCAGGTGCTCGTCGCGGGGACCGACCGGCTGGTGGAGGCCGGCATCGGCGCGGGCACCGCAAAGCTCGCCACCTCCGCCGCCCGCGAGCTCGCCGACGAGGTCGACGCCGACCTGCGCTTCCGCATCGACGTCGACCCCGACGACCCGTACGCCACCGTGCTCGTCCAGTCCCTGTACGCGTTCGGCCTGGCCACCGACGCCCGGCACCGGCACCTCGACGAGGCCCGCCGCGTGGCCGACGTCGTGCCCGCGCACCTCGAGCCCGCCCGCCTCGCCACCAGCGTCTGGCGCCGGCTCGTCGCGCCCGCCGACCGGAAGGCCGCCGCCCTCGCGGCGGTCTCGGCGCTCGCGGAGCAGGTGGAGGCCGCGCGCCTGACCGACGACGCGCGGGCGGTGCGCGCCGCCGTCGGGCAGCCGCCGGAGGGTGGCGAGGTGTGGGCCGACTTCGAGGCGCGGTCCGCCGAGTACTACGGGCTGCTCTCGCAGGTCGCGGACCTGGGCGACGACCACGAGGCCGCGGAGGGCGGCCTGCCCGCCGACGTCGTGCGGCGCGTCGAGGCGCAACCCCTGGACCGGACCCTGCTGCGGGCCAACCTGCGCGGCTACCAGCAGTTCGGCGCGAAGTACGCGCTGGTGCAGCGGCGCACCATCCTCGGCGACGAGATGGGGCTGGGCAAGACCATGCAGTCCATCGCGGTGGCCGCGCACCTGGTGGCGACGGGCGGCACGCACGTGCTGGTGGTGTGCCCCGCGAGCGTCGTCACCAACTGGAAGCGCGAGGTGGAGCAGCACTCCGACCTGCGGGCCGTGGTGCTGCACGGCACCGACCGGGAGCAGGCCGCGGCGCGCTGGGTGACCGACGGCGGCGTGGCCGTCACGACCTTCGAGGTCCTCGGCCGGCTCGACCTGCCCTACGACCTGCGGCCCGCGCTCCTGGTCGTGGACGAGGCCCACTACGTGAAGAACCCCGAGACGCTGCGCGGCCGCGAGGTACGGCGGTGGGCCGACCGGTCCGACCGCGTCCTGTTCCTGTCCGGCACCCCGATGGAGAACAAGGTCGCCGAGTTCAAGAACATGGTGGGCTACCTGCAGCCGGAGGTGGCGGGCCAGCTCGACCCCAACGCCGGGCTCTCGGGAGCCAAGGCGTTCCGCCGGATCGTCGCGCCCGCCTACCTGCGCCGCAACCAGGAGGACGTGCTCACCGAGCTGCCCGAGATGGTGCAGGTCGAGGAGTGGGAGCAGTTCGGCCCGGTCGACGGCGCCGCCTACCGCGACGCCGTGCTCGCCGGGAACTTCATGAAGATGCGCCGCGCCGCGTTCGCCGTCTCCGCGGCCGACGACTCGGCCAAGCTGGTCCGCCTGCGCGAGCTCGTCACCGAGGCGGTCGACGCCGGCCGCCGCGTCATCGTCTTCTCCTACTTCCTGTCGGTCCTTCAGCAGGTCATGGACCTGCTCGGCGACCTCGCCGTCGGGCCGCTGACCGGGTCGGTGCCCGTGCCGGAGCGGCAGACGATGGTGGACGCGCTGTCGACTCCGGGTGGACCGTCGGTGCTGGTCAGCCAGATCACCGCCGGGGGAGTGGGGCTCAACGTGCAGGCCGCGAGCGTCGTCATCTTCTGCGAGCCGCAGGTCAAGCCCACCATCGAGGCGCAGGCCGTGGCGCGCGCCCACCGCATGGGCCAGACCCGCACCGTCCAGGTGCACCGGCTCCTGGTCGAGCAGTCCGTGGACCAGCGGATGATGGAGATCCTCGGGTCCAAGTCGGCGCTGTTCGAGGAGTTCGCGCGGCAGTCCGAGATCACCGACGCCTCGCCGTCCGCGGTCGACGTGGCCGCGCCGGCGGAGGCCGCGTCGTCCGAGGCCACGCTGTCGCGCACCATCCTCGCCGAGGAGCAGGAGCGGCTGCGCGACGCACCCTGACGCCGCACCACGAGATGCCCCGTGCCCGCCCATTTCGGTGTGATAACCGCTTCGGGTGGGATTGGGGTTCACTGACGGTGTGTCCACGTTGTCGCCACGCCGCCGTACGGCGCTCGCGCACACGATGTCGCCCGGACGGCTGCTCGTGCCGGAACGACACGTCGTGCCGTTCGTCGGCCGGCGCGCCGAGCACGCCTCGCTCGTCGTGTGGTGCACCAGCCCCGAACCGGTGGGGGTCCGGCTGGTCACCGGCCCGGGCGGGGTGGGCAAGACCCGGCTCGCCCGCGAGCTCGCCCAGCACATGGCCCGCGCCGGCTGGACCTGCCTGAACGTGCCCGACGGCGCCGAGCCGCGCGCCCTGGCCGCCGTCCCCGACGGCGCACCGGCCCTCCTGCTGGTCGACGACGCCGACACGCGCGGGCCGGCGCTGGCCGCCCTGCTGGCCGACGCCGCCCGGGGCCGCAACGGCGCCCTGCGCATCGTGCTGGTCGCGCGGGGCGCGGGCCCGTGGTTCGACCGGCTCGCGGCGACCGACCTGGCCGTCCGCGTGCTGCTGGAGGCCGGCCGGGCGCGGGAGGACCTCCCCGCCGCGGTGCTGCCCGGGCAGGTCGACGCGCGGGTCGTGGCGGCCTTAGTCGAGCCGTACGCGGACGCCCTGGGGCTGCGCGCGCCGCAGGTCTCGGTGGCCTCGGTCCCGGGTGGCGCCCGGATGCTCGACCTGCAGGCGGCCGCGCTGTGCGCCGTCCTGCGCGCGCAGGCGCGGGGTCAGGGCGGCCCGGTGCCCGTCGACGTCTCCGACGCCCTCGACGAGCTGCTGGAGCACGAGCGCTGGACCTGGTACCGCTCCGCCGAGGAGGCCGGGCTGCTCGGCGAGGCGGGCCTCCTGCCGGAGGCACTGGACGGTCTCGTCGCCACGGCCACCCTGACCGGCGTGCGGACGGCGGACACGGCGGAGCGCCTCGTGCGTCGCGTCGCCGCCGTCCTGCCGGGCTTGCGGCCGGGCGCGGAGCACGACGTCGGCCGGTGGCTGCTCGACCTGGACCCGCAGCGGGCGCTGCCGGCCCGCCTGGTGGACCCCCACCTGCTCGCGGAGCTCACCGACGTGCCCGAGCTGCTCGGCGCGTGCCTGTCCGGGGCCGGCACGCCCGCGGTCCGCCGGGCGGCGCTGCGCACGGCCGGGATCGTCGTGGACCGCCTCGACGGACGCACCGGCGACCTCGACGCCGCCCTCGACCTGCTCGGTGCGGCGGTCGCCGCGCTCCCCGCGGACGCCGACACGCTGCGCACCGTCACGGGGGTCCTCCCGCGCCCGTCGCTCACGCTCGGCGAGCTGCGCGCCGAGGTCGCGCTGCGCACGCTCGCCGCCACCGGCCGCGACGACGTCGCGCGCCGCGCCGACGCCCTGGCCGACGCCGGTCTCGCGCTGGGCGACGTGGGCCGGGCCGCCGACGCCGAACCGTACGAGCGGGAGGCGGCCGGCCTGCTCCGCGAGGCGGCCCAGTCCGACCCGCGGCGGTACCGGCCCCGGCTGGCGGCCGTGCTGGCGCACCTCGGCGCCACCTGCGCCGCCCAGGGCCGCCCGGCCGACGCGCTGCCCTGCCAGGAGGAGGCCGGGTGCCTGCTCCGCCTGGTCGCGGCGGACCACCCGGACGCGGTCGCGTTCGACCTGGCCGCCGCGGAGACGGCCGCGGCGGCGACGCGTGCCGAGCTGGGGCAGCCGCTGGTCGCGCTCGGGCCGAGCCGCGAGGCGGTCGCGCTGTGGCGCGAGCTCGCCCGCCGCGGCCCCGAGCGGTGCGCCGCGCCCCTGGCCCGCTCGCTCACCGAGGTGGCGCGCCGGCTGCTGGAGCTGGACCGGGGCGCGGAGGCGCAGGCCCCCGCCGAGGAGGCGCTGGAGCTCCGGCGCCGCCTGGTCGCGGTCGCCCCCGACGCGCACCTGCCCGGCCTCGGCGACGCGCTGGAGGCGCTGGGGAGTGTGCTCACCGCGCTGGGCCGGACCGGCGACGCGACGGCGCACCTCATGGACGCCGTCGCCGTCCGCCGGCGGACCGCCCAGGAGAACCCGGGTCGCTACCTGGCGGACCTCGCCCGCTCCCTCCAGGCGCTGAGCGTCCGGCTTTCCGACGCGGGCCGGTGGGAGGAGGGGCGCGAGCTCCAGCAGGAGGCCGTCGAGGTGCTGCGGCGACTCGCCGCGGAGGACCCGGGGCGGTACGTCCCCGAGCTGGCCGAGGCGCTGTCGGCCCTCGGCGTCACCCACTCCCGGCTGCACCGGTCGCAGGAGGCGCTCGACGCCGAGCACGAGGCGACCAGGACGTGGCGCGGCCTGGCCGACGCCGACCCGCACCGGTACCGGGCCCGGCTCGCCCAGTCGCTGAGCAACCTGGGCGCGCTCCTCGCCGTCCTCCGGCTCGGCGACGAGGCGGTCGAGCTGGTGCGCGAGGCCGTCGCCCTGCTGCGGGAGCTCCTGGCCGAGAACGCCGCAAAGTACCGCCCGCGTCTCGTGGAGGCGCTGCGGACCCTGGCGCTCGCGCTCCACGACCAGGAGCGGTTCGACGAGGCGCGGCGGGCGCGGGCCGAGGCGCTGGAGCTCGGGGGACTGGTCGCGGCCTAGGGGTGTGGCAAGACCGTACCGGGGACGCGCCATACGAAACTGATGTTTCGTAAATATGTAGACTTGACCAATCCGTTGCCTTAGCATCGAAGGAAAAGGACCAGGTCGTTGTGCGCGAGCCCTGGGGGTGGTCCACATGCAGAACTGGGCACGGGGAAGTCTGCTGGTCGTCGCGCTCGGCGCGATGTCGAACCTCGCACTCACGTTCGTTCCCGACGTGATGCCGCACCGCGTGACGGTCGCCATCGTCTGGACCACGGCCGTGGCGACGGGAGTCATAGCCGTCGTCTACCTGTTCGAGCAGACCTTCGCCGCACGCCAGCGCGTGCAGCGCGAGGCCGAGCTGGAGCGGGCCCGGCTCGTCGACGAGCTGCGCCAGTACCGCGGTATCGAATGGGTCAGCGCGGACCGCGAGCACCGGAACGCGTCGCTCGACATCTGGCGGTCGGCACGCCGCCAGGTCGTCGTGTTCGGCTTCGGCATGACGAGCGTCGCACGCGACCCCAACCTGATCTGGGCGATGGTCAACCGTGGGGTGGACGTCGACGTCATCAAGGTGGACCCGGAGTGGCTCGTGGACCACCCGGCCATCGCCGCGACCATCGACGGGTACTACGACCGGGACGAGGCGTTCATCGGCCAGGTGCTCCAGGCGCACGACCGGCTGGAGGGACTCGCCCGGCAGATCAACGAGGCCGGAAGGGGCCAGCTGAACATCCACACCTACCGGACCACCGTCCAGTACAGCGGCTCGATCCGGGACCCCGGCACGCCCGAGGCCTCCGGCTACGTGGAGTTCCACCTCTACCGCAAGTCGATCGAGCGCCTCGGCATCGGGCTGAAGCAGTACGACGGCGACGACGACCTGAACCCGCCGATCCTGCAGCACGTGCTGCACTCGCTCGCGCTCGCGGTGGGGCATCCAGTGCCCGGTCAGCGGCGGCCGCCCGCCCTGGGGCCGGGCGACGAGGGCGTCGTGCTCGGCGAGGAGGGCGGGCGTCCGGAGACGGTCCTGTGACGGAACGCGGAGTGTGGGCTCGGGGCGGCCTGGTTGTCGTGGCGCTCGGGATAGCGTCGAACCTTGCTCTGACGTTCGTGCCGGACGTCGTACCCGAGCAGGCGGCGCGCGTCATCGTCTACTGCATGACGGCGGTGGTCGTGGTGGTGGCGCCGCTCTGGGTGTACCGCGAGCTGATCGAGTCCTCGCGTCGCCGGGACGAGGAGCGGCGCAGGATGCGAGGCATCGAGGCGGTCGGCGGTGACTACAGCCGGGAGACCGATCTGCGGGAGGTGTGGGGTGCGGCGAATGAGCGGGTGCTCTGCTTCGGCGTCGGCCTGACGGGGGTCACCATGGAGGTGGACCACATCGTGGAGGCTGTCGGTCGCGGTGTGCGCGTCGACTTCGTCATGGTCGATCCCGAGTGGTTGTCCAGGCAGAGACGGCTCCATGAGCTGATGAACGACTTCTACGACGAGCTCGCCTTCGTCGTGCGCGCAAAGAGAGCCCACGCCAAGCTGTTGGCCCTGGTCGACCTGCTCGACGCCGATGATCTGCCCGGGGCTGTCAGGGTGCACACCTACAAGGCCTGGGTGCAGCACAGTGCGACCATAGCCGACCCCTGGTCCGAGCAGCCGAAGGGCTATATCGAGTTCCACGTATTTCGTCGTCGACCGGCCTGGGTTCGCCTGGTTGCCTCGGGGTTCGACAGCCCGCGAGGCAATCGCCCCTATGTGTCACACGTTCTGCGTGAGGTTGACCGCCTGCTCGGATATCGGCTCGAGACGTGACGTCCGGCCCAGGTGTGGGACGATCCAGAGCGTGTCTTTGGAGCGAATTGCCCTGATCAGCGACGTCCATGGCAACGTGACTGCCCTCGACGCGGTGCTCGACGACATCGCGTCACGCGGAATTGAGCGGATCATCAACCTCGGCGATCTCGTGGGTAAGGGGCCGCGGGGGAGCGAGGTCGTCGACCGGTGCGACAAGGCCTGCGACGTCAACATCCGCGGCAACTGGGACGATCACCTGCCGGTGTGGGAGGACGAGTCGTCACCCGAGATGATCTGGTGGCGCGACGAGCTGCGCCAGGACCAGCGTGACTGGTTGCGCGCGCTACCGCTGAGCCACGACCTGTTGATCAGCGGGCGCCGCATCAGGTTGTTCCACGCTTCCGCGACAAGTCCGCATGTGCGCGTTCACGCACGTCACACCGCGGAGGAGTTTCTTGGCATGTTCAGCAACACCCCCATGACGGGAAGCGGGGACAAGCCCTCGATAGTCGGTTACGGCGACATTCATGACGCCTTCGTCGAGATCGATCGGGGACGGACCCTTTTCAACGTCGGGAGCGTCGGAAACCCCCTGGACGAACCAGTCCCGAGCTACGCGATCCTCGAGGGGGTCATGGACGAGCTCGGCCAGGCGCCGTTCGGCCTGCAGTTCGTACGAGTGCCGTACGACGTCGAGGCCGAGATCGCTGCTGCGACACGGCTGGAGATGCCGGCGCTCGAACCGTACGCCGTGGAGCTTCGCACCGCTGTCTACCGCGGCGTGCAACAGGTGTGATCAGGCGAGACGGGTGACAGAGATGTCAACCCACTGCTTCTCGTCAGAGTCCGGGTCGAAGATCACCCAAGGCCGCACTGACACCCTGGCGCCATAGATGTCACGGGCGGCTCTGCGGACGAGCCACACGAAGTGCTCGAGCGTGTAGCGGTTCCTCCAGCGCTGGGTGGTGAGCCCATCGGCTCCCGTCTTTGTCTCCAGGCCCCGCCAAGGCGACTCCGAGGCAGTCGTCGATATCAGCGCGGAGCCCCGCGGTGCCACGTGGGCAAGCACCTTGTGCACGGCGTCCTCGTCGTACTCCTCCGGGAAGAGATGGACGAAGGCCGTGGCGAGAACGAGGTCGAACTGAGTGCCGTCGAGGTGCACGTCCCGCCCCGCGGTGTCGACGTACTGGCCTGCCAGAAACTCCCCGTGCAGGAAGTGCGGCTTGTTCGGGAGGGTCGGGTCGGCAGCGAGCCTGCGGGCGGCGGAGATCATCCGCTCCGAGAAGTCGATGCCGGTGACGTCATATCCGAGCGAGGAGAGCACACGTGAGTGGGTACCGTCCGCGCAGCCGATGTCCAAGGCTGTCGGTCGACTGGTTGCAGTGGTTCCTGGCAGCCGCTGGACCAGCCATTTCTTGGCGTTCTCTTGACGGCTCCGGGTCGTCCCCTGATATGTCCCTGCGAGCATGTCGTACGCGGCACGATTGATATCAAGAATGTGCCACAGGTCGGGAGGTGCGCCATTGGCAGACGGAATCAGTACGGGCACTGCGGACGGCGTCGCCATCCATCCCCCTCGTGCGCGATGGATCGTTTCGATCCGACAGTTGACTGGAAAACGCCGAATCGGAAATTCTGCTCGGCCGAATGGCGCTTATGGTGTCACAACTTGGCGACGCCCGCTTTCACGCAGGTGAGCGATCTCCACCCTTCGGCTGTTCGTGGAGAAAAGAATCACCGGCCGATATCGAAACTCGCACCGATTCGACTGGACTCCGGGCACCCGAACGCGCAAGACTGGCTGTGTGAACGAAATCACATTGGAAGCAGAAGCCGACAGCCCGCACGAGGACCTCACCACGCTCGAAGCCGCGCGGTTGCTGGGAGTCTCGAAGCTGCACGTCATCGACCTGCTCGAGGCCGGTGAGATCGACTACCACATGGTGGGTGCAGACCTGATGTTCAGCGCGGCGGAGATCGAGTCGTACAAGTTCAACCGGGAACACCGCGACGCGGAGTCTCTCGTATCCGCATGACCCCCGCGTCGCGGACGACGCCCTGGCGTATCCGCTGACGCAGTGCGTGGGCCGCGAACCTGCGATGCCGCGCACCTGACGCCTGAGCGCACGTTCATCACCTGCGAACGTGCGCTCTTGTCATGTCCAGGCCAGCGGCTCCAGGTCGCGGGGCCCCTCGGCGATCAGGTCCGCGATCGTGGCGGCCGCGACCGGTCGGCCGCCCCACGCGTCGACGCCGACGTTGATCTGCCGGCCCCGCTGCCGCCAGGTGTCGTGCACGTGGCCGTGCACCACCCAGCCGCCCCGGTCCGCCGGCCGGTACTCGACGAACCGGTCCTCGCCGTGCGAGTCGCCCTCGAAGGGGAAGTGGGACAGCTCGAAGGTGTGGCCGTCCGACGTGACCGGCTCCGGCCGGTCGTGGATCTCGGCGAAGCCCGCCGCCAGGTAGCGCTCACGCTCCTTCGTCCGACGCCGCTCACGCGCCTCGGGCTCGCCCTTGCGCAGCGCGCGCTCGCCCTCCCAGCAGCGGTCGTGGTTGCCGGGCACGAGGACCTTGTGCCCCGCCAGTCGCCCGATGTTGGCGAGGGACTCGTCGAGGGCACCGAGCGCGACGTCCCCCAGCACCCACACCGTGTCGTCCTCGGTGACGGTCTCGTTCCAGAGCTGCACGAGCCGGGCGTCCATGGCGCCCACGCCGGGAAACGGGCGGTCGCAGAACCGGATGATGTTGAGATGCCCGAAGTGCAGGTCGGACGTGTAGTACGTAGTCATGTCGGAACGTATTCAACCGGTCCCGTGCCGCCGAGGGAACTCCAATTCGACGGCACGGGACCGGCCGGCGCGGCCGTCAGCGGTCAGTGTTCATAGGTCCAGGTGCAGAGCCCGCCGCTGGCGGTGTAGCTCACCTTGTCGACCTCGTTGCCGAGCCAGCCCTGCACGATGCCGTCCGCGCGGGTGGCCGTGATGTAGTCGCCCTTCGGGAGGGTGACCGTCGTGCTCGGGTGCGTCAGCGAGTAGGCGCTGCACTCGGGGTCGTCACCCTCCGGGATGTACTCGCAGTCGTCGCACGCCTCGATGGCGACGACGCCGGTCGCGGGCCCGGTGTAGACCATCTCGAACTCGTCGGGGCTGTAGTTGTAGACGGTCAGCGTGATCGTGCCCTCGGGCTCGTCGCGGGCCGGCACCTTGACGCCCGCCTTGGGGTCCACCAGGGCGATGCCCGCGGCGATCTGGACCCGCTCGGCGTACTCGGCCTCCTTGGCCCTCGGGTAGGACTCGAGCAGGCCGGCCAGGTTCTGGGCCGACGCCGCGTACTGCCTGCGCTCGAGCTGCTGCACACCGCACCTCAGCAGCCCGGCCGGCACCTGCTTGCGCGCCTTGTCCGCCAGGGCGCTGACCTTGCCCGAGTCGAAACCCGCGAGAAAGCCCGTCGACCCCGTCACGTGCACGGTGTCGTCGCAGCCGTCCTTGCCGGCCAGGTCCTTGAGCAGCCCGTCCCGCCACTTCTCCAGGTCGCCGGGCAGCGCGGCGGCCGGGTCGCTCACCGGGTGGTCCGCCAGGAGCTCGGTGAGGTACTTCTTCGCGGTGGGGAACTGGCCGAGGTCGGCGGAGCGCATGCCGCAGTCGTGCAGGGCGCCCGGCACGTCGGCCTCGGCGACACCCTGGAGCGGTCCGGGGGTGCCCGGCTCGGCGAAGTGCCGTACCACGGTCAGCGCGTTGCACGCGTCCTTGCCCTTGGCCTGCGCGTACAGGTCGTCGACGAGCCCGGGGACCCGGTCGGCGGCGCGCGTGCCGGGGTGCTCCTCCACCGTCCGCACGTACGTCGCGTACGCGCCGTCGTACTCCTCCCGGAACGGCCCGAACACCGAGCCGGCGCCCTGCAGGCTCTCCTGAGCCTGGTCGAGGTCGTAGGCGAGGTACTCCTCCAGCACCTCGTGCTGCGTCACCACGTAGCCGGCGAAGAGCAGCGGCACGACGGCGAGCGTCGCCCAGGCGACCCGGCCGGCGGTGCGGGGCGTCCAGACCGTCCGGCGCCGGGTCGCGCGTCGTGCCCGCCGTCGGGCGAGGAGCGCGGCGTCCAGCGCGAACAGGGCGAGCGCGCCCACGTGACCCACCGCCCACCAGACGGCGATCGGGTCGCGCCCGATCGGCAGTGCGACCCAGGCGAGCCCCGCGGTCGCCGCCAGCGCGACGGCCAGGCGGACCCACGCCCGCAGGTGCAGGTAACCCAGCCCGAGGCCGCTGAGGTTGAGCAGCGCGGCGGTCAGCGGGCGGGCCGACGGCGGCAGGTCGCCCGGGTCCGCGGGCTCGTCGGGCGCACCGGTCGGGCCGCCGGGCTCGTCCGCCCCGGGCGTCCCCTCGGGCGTCGCGCCGGAGGACGTCTCGGACGACGGAGCGGACGAAGCCGCGGCCGGTGCCGCCCCCGGGACCGCCGCCCCCGGGACCGCGGCCCGCGCCGCCGCCTCGGTCAGCAGCTCGGAGACGGTCTCGTCGGTCGTGTCGGGCTCTTCGGACGTCGCGCCGGACGGGTCCTCGTCCGAGGCCCTCTCCGGTGCGGTATCGGTGCTCATACGCCGGGATGCTAGGGCCGACCGCCGGGCGAAAAGCCCGAAAACGACTGGTTGGCCGGGTGATTTGTTCGCTGAGTCCGAACTGTGACGAGCCGGACCGCCCGATGAGCCATGATCGGCAGGTGGACCTCGCCGTCGATCTCAGCAACCGGACCGGACGTACCGACGCGATCTATCGCGCCCTGCACGCCGCGCTCACCACGGGCCGCGTGCCGGCGGGGGAGCGGCTGCCGTCGACGCGCGACCTCGCGCGGGACCTCGGCGTCTCGCGCGCCAGCGTCGCCACGGCGTACGAGCGCCTCGTCGCGGAGGGCTTCCTGGAGACGCGGACCGGCGCCGGGACGTTCGCGACCGCGGCCGCGCGCGACGCGGTGCCCGCCCGGCGGCGCAGCCCCGGCGTGCTGCGGCCGCGCGCGGGCTGGCGGTGGACCGTGCAGCCCGCCAGCGGCGACGTGCCGCCCCCCGCCCACGACTTCCGGGTGGGCATCCCGGACGCGAGCCTCTTCCCGTTCGACACCTGGCGGCGACTGCTGGCGGCCGAGTCGCGCGCGGGCGGGGCCGCGGCAGGCTCCTACGCCGGCCCGGCGGGCCTGCCTCGGTTCCGCGCGGCCGTGGCCCGCTACGTGTCGGGGGCCCGCGGGGTCAGCGCCGGGCCCGACGACGTCCTCGCGACCACCGGCGCCCAGCAGGCCCTCGACCTGGTGGCGCGCGTGCTGCTCGAACCGGGGGACGTCGTCGCCGTCGAGGACCCGGGGTATCCCGAGGCCCGGGAGCTGTTCGCGCTGCACGGGGCGCGGGTGGTGCCCGTGCCGGTCGACGCCGAGGGCCTGGTCGTCGACGAGATCCCGCCGCGTGCCCGGCTGGTCTACACCACGCCGTCGCACCAGTTCCCGCTCGGCATGCCGCTGTCGCTCGCCCGGCGTCGCGCCCTCCTGGCGCACGCCGCGCGGCACGACGCCGCGGTGATCGAGGACGACTACGACAGCGAGTTCCGCCGCGCCCGCCGGCCGCTCGAGTCCCTGCAGGCCCTGGACCGGGACGGCCGTGTGGTCTACGTGGGCACGTTCTCGAAGTCGCTGCTGCCGGGCCTGCGGGTGGGCTACCTGGTGGCGCCGCCGTCGCTGCGCGAGGCGCTGCTCGCCGCGCGCCAGCTCACCGACGGGCACGGGGCCGTGCACGTGCAGGGCGCGCTCGCGCGCCTCATCGACGACGGCCTGCTGGCCCGGCACGTCCGCAAGGCGTCGGCGGTCTACGCGGAGCGGACCGAGATCCTCCTGGACGCGCTGGCCGGGCTGCCGGTCGAGCCGGTCCCGGCGGCGGCGGGCCTGCACGCCGCGGCCTACCTCGCCGACGCCGCCCCGCTGACCTCGACCGCGCTGGTGGCCCGGGCCCTGCGGAAGTCCGTCGCGCTGGACTCGCTGGCCTCCTTCGCGACCGGTCCGCACCGGGACGGCCTCGTGCTCGGCATCGGTGCCGCGGTCACGAGCTCGATCCGGCCAGGCATCCAGGCTCTGGGTCGCCTGCTGGAGCCGTGACGGGTGCCGCGACCGG
Organism: Promicromonospora sp. NPDC110617; assembly: GCF_055598465.1. Lineage (NCBI taxonomy): Bacteria > Bacillati > Actinomycetota > Actinomycetes > Micrococcales > Promicromonosporaceae > Promicromonospora > Promicromonospora sp. NPDC110617. The sequence continues at coordinate 308,633 of NZ_JBVKBM010000002.1, read as the reverse complement.
TGTCCCGTCGCGCGGGATGGCAGACGCCGCGGCGGCTGCCGTGACCCGCGCCCGGCGCCGGCGCCAGGCCGTCCAGGCGAGCCCGCCGAGGGCGGCGACCACGGGCCCGGTCATGTGCGCCCCGGTCATCACGAGCAGGCCGAGCGCGGCCACCAGCGACACGGCCGCGCACCACCAGGCGATGCCCCAGCGGGGCAGCAGCCGCAGCGCCGCCGCGGTCCCCACCACGTAGAGCAGGGAGAAGGTCGCGGTCGCCATGAGCAGGATCGCGTCGGTGGACTGGTGCGTCGCGGCGAGCACCGCTGTCGTGCCGAGCGCGACGACCGTGATGAGGGCCAGGGAGCGGCGCGGCGTGCGGCCCGGCGCGCTCGCGAGCCAGCCCGGCAGGGCGCCGTCCCGCGCGAGGGCCGCGCCCATCCGGCTGCCGCCCGCGAAGTAGACGTTGATGGCGCCCACGGTCAGCAGCACCGCCACCACCGTGGTGACCGGCCGGGCGTGCTCGCCGAACCCGAGCACCAGCAGGTCGGACAGCGGCGCCGGGCCCGGGGTGGGGCCGAGCACCGCGACCGTGGCGAACGCGACGCCGAGGTACAGCACGCCGACCACGGCCACGGCGATGGCCGTGGCCCGCGGGATGTCCCGGGACGGGTGGCGGTACTCGGCGGACAGCGAGCCCAGGATCTCCCAGCCGGCGAACGCCCAGACCAGCAGCGCCGCCGCCGAGCCGACCGCGCCCCACCCGTGCGGGGCGAACGGCGTGAGGTTGCCCGGCTGGGCGTGCGGCAGGGCCACCACCACGGCCACGGCCAGCAGCAGCGCCACCGAGCCCGCGATGACGAGCTGTGCCGTGCCGGAGACGCGCAGGTCGAACCAGTTCATGACGGCGCACACCGCGATGATGGCCACCGTCGTGACCAGGGCGGTGCCGGCCCCGCCGCCGGTCGCGTCCGCGACGTAGGCGCCCGCGAAGCCCGCCGCGGCGGGCGCGCCCACCGGGATGGTCGCGTAGAACGCCCAGCCGACCATGGTGGACGCCCGCTCGCCGAACGCGAGCCGGGCGTAGGTGGCCACGCCGCCGCCGTCGGGGTGGCGGGCGCCGAGGGCGGCGAACGTCGTGGCGAGCGGGACGGACAGGAGCACGAGACCCGCCCACGCCACGAGCGAGGCCGGGCCGGCCACGCCGGCCGCGAGGGCCGGGAGCGAGATGACGCCGGTGCCGAGCATGGCGCCGAGGGTGAGCGCCGCGCCCTGGGGGACGCTGAGACCGTTCTGCATGGTCCTGACCCTAGGCGCGCGGTGGACCGGCGAACGGTCCGATATCGGGTCAGTCGTTCAGGCCGCTCGCCGCCGTGGACAGGCTCGCCGGGGCGCGCGCCAGGTCGCGCAGGTGGAGCAGGCCCGCGGTGGTCGCGATGACGAACACCCGGTCGCCCGGGTTGAGCGTGCGGCCCTGCGACGGCTCGAACATGCGCCCGCCCCCGCCGCTCGAGTGGGTCACCGAGTCGACCGCGAGCAGGCGGCTGCGCGCGGGCGGCCCGTCGCCGTCCGGATCCGCGTCCGGGCTCCCGGCCGCGGGCGCGTCACCGCTCGCGGCGCCGCCCTCGTCGAGGCCGACGTCGCTGCTGTGCGCGCCGTCCAGGACGCTGCCCCGCTCGACCAGGATCTCGGCGAGGACGAGCACCCGGTCCCGGTACGGGATGGTGGCCTTGACCTCCTGGCCGATCATCGCGGCCGCGAAGGACGGCGCGGCCAGGAACGACGAGCTGAGCCCCACCGAGTCGGGGATCTCGCGCCGGATCCGCCGGGCCAGGTCCCGGTCGAACACCCGCAGGACGGTGCGCAGGCTCGGCGGCGCGTCCTTGGCCCGGGGGATCGAGCGGGCCGCGAAGCTGATCCCGATGGTCGTGGCGCCGCCGCTCGTGACCACGACGATCGCCTGGGCGGCCCCGACGTACGCGCCGCGCAGGGTCGTGGCCCGCCGGGCGTCACCGATCACCACCGGCACGTCCCGGGCGCGCGCCACCGCGATGCCGCGGGCGGACTCGTCGACGTCGACGGCGATCACCGGCACGCCGCGCCGGTCCAGGGAGCGCACGATGCGGGTACCGAGGTCACCCATGCCGACGACGACCACGTGGTCGGACATCGCGTGCAGCGGGGAGCCGGTGTCGAGCAGCCGCTGGGTGCGCACCACGCCGTCGACCACCACACCCGTGACCCAGGGGATGACGGCGACGCTCACGACCGTCAGCGCCACCTGCGTGACCTTCACGACCGGGTGCGCGTCGTGGTCGGGGTCGCTGCCCGCCAGGGAGGGCAGCACCGCCTCGTACAGCGCCCCGAGCAGCGACGCTCCGGTGGCGAGCTTGATCGTCACCGCCCCGACGAGCACCACCACCAGGAGCACCCCGGCGGCGAGCAGGAGGTTCCGGCCGGACGTGAGCGACAGGGTCCGCAGGTACTCGCCGAACCGGCGGCGCCGGTGCGGGTCCACCTCGTCCTCGTCGGGCTCCAGCTCCGCCCGGACCTCGGGCAGCACGTCGCCCTCGCCGGCGTCCGCCAGGAGCACCTTGGGCGTCAGCGCCGCCAGCTCGCGCTCGCTCGGCAGGGCCACCACCGTGTCGGCCCCGTCGGTCGCGAACAGGACCATGCGGGTGGGCAGGGACGGTTCCTCGTCCGAGACGGTGACGAGGCGGCGGTGCCGCACCGGCAGCCGGACCTGGCGCCGCAGCGCAGCGCCGACGATCTCGGGGGCGGCGAACGCCGACGACGACAGGACCGTGCAGCGGTCGTGCTCCAGGTGCCGGCCCAGCGACTCGTCGAAGATGCGGACCACGACGTGCAGCGCGGGCCAGGTCTCGCGCAGCAGGAGCGCGAGGGCCACGTTGCCGCCGTCGTCCTGGTCCACGAGGGCGGCCGCGGTGGCCCGGTCGGCGCCCGCCGCCCGGAGGGCCTTCTCGTCGACGCGCTCGGCCCCGAGGACGTCCACGCTCTCCAGCACGGCCATCTCCTGGGCGTACCGCGACGCGCGGTCGGGCACCAGCACGGTGACCGTGCCCCGGAAGCGCGTGCTCAGCGCCCGGGTGAGGCGGAAGGCGAGGGGACCGTCGCCGACGACGACGTAGTGCGCTCTCGTGCCCGACGTGGCATCCGTCATGGGCGCGAGCGTAGCGGGACCCTCCGACACCGAGCACGCACGATGCGTGCCCGCCGTCGGAGGGTCCCGGGTCGGTACGGCTAGCTGGCGGGGACGTTCGCCACGCCGTCCGGCAGGAACCGCCGGCCCAGGACCTTCTCGCTGTAGCCGGTGCGGTCCAGGTACGGCGTGATGCCGCCCGTGTGGAAGCCCCAGCCGGCGCCGAGGATCATGGCGAGGTCGATCTGCTGCGGCCCGGGCACCACGCCCTCCTCGAGCATGAGGCCGATCTCGGTGGTCAGGGTGGTGAGCACCGCGTCGAGCACGCCGTCGCCGTCGAGCACGACCTGGCCGTGGTGGCCGGTCTCGCCCGCGACGAGGGCCTCGCCGAACACGGCCTGGATCGCCGGGTCGACGGGCTTGGGCAGGCCCTTGGCCGGCGCGTCGAGCACCACGCGGGTGCCGTCGGCCACGAGCTTCTGCAGCCCGGGGGAGGCCGGGATGCGGTCGCCCAGGTCCTCGCGCAGCGAGGTGAGCACGTGCAGGCCCACGGCGGGGCCGACCAGGTCCAGCAGCTCGAACGTCGGCATGGGGAAGCCGAGCGGCGCGAGCGCGCGGTCCGCGACGTCGACGGGCGTGCCGTTCTCGATGGCGTCCATGACCTTGCCCATCACCAGCAGCAGCAGGCGGTTGACGACGAAGCCCGGGCGGTCGCCCGCCAGCACCGCGGTCTTGCGCAGCTTCTTGGTGACGGCGAACGCCGTGGCCAGGGCCTCCTGCGACGTCTTGTCGGCGTTGATCACCTCGACCAGCGGCATCTGGGCCACGGGGTTGAAGAAGTGGATGCCGACCACGCGCTCCGGGTGGGCCAGGTCGGCCGCCATCTCGGTGACGGACAGCGCCGAGGTGTTGGTCGCCAGGATGGTCTCGGGGGCGATGACGCCCTCCAGCTCGGCGAACACCTTCTTCTTGAGCCCCATCACCTCCGTGACGGCCTCGATGACGAAGTCGCACGAGGCGAACTCGCCGATGTCCGTGGTGCCGGACACCGAGGAGACGATGCGGGTGGCGGCCTCCGGGGTCAGGCGCCCGCGGCCGGCCAGCTTCTCGGCCGTCTCGCGGACGAAGGCCAGACCCTTGTCCACGCGCTCCTGGTCGAGGTCGCGCATGACGACGGGCACGCCGAGGCGCTGGGCGAAGAGGAACGCCATCTGGGCGGCCATCAGGCCGGCGCCCACGACGCCGACCCGGGTGATCGGCCGCGCGAGCTGCGGGTCCGGCGCGCCCACGGGCTTCTTGCCGGCGCCCACCAGGTTGAACGCGTAGATGCTGGCGCGCATCTCGTCGGACATGATCAGGTCCGCGAGGGCCTCGTCCTCGGCCGCGAACGCGTCCGTCCGCGAGGAGTTCCGTGCGGCGGCGATCAGCTCCAGCGCGCGGCCCGGGGCGGGGCGGGAGGTGCCGACCACGGCGTCGAGCTGGGCCTTCGCGGCCCCGACGACGGCATCCCACACGGGCTGCGGGTCGAGCTCCCGACGGGGTACCTCGATCTCGCCCGTGACCACCTTGGCGGCCCAGATGATGGACTGCTCCAGGAAGTCGGCGGCGTCGAACTGCGCGTCGACCAGGCCGATCTGCAGCGCCTCGGCGGGCTTGAACGGCTTGTTCGCGGCCGGGCGGGTGAGGATGACCTCGATCGCCTTCTCCACGCCGACCAGGCGCGGCACCAGGTAGGCGCCGCCCCAGCCGGGCACCAGGCCGATGCCGGTCTCGGGCAGGCCGAGCGCGGCGGCGTCGGACGCCACGGTGCGGTAGTCGCAGTTCAGGGCGACCTCGAGGCCGCCGCCCAGCGCCAGGCCGTTCACGAACGCGAACGTCGGCACGCCCGTGGTGGCGCGCAGGTCACCCAGGATCGTGTACGCGGCGTGGCCCATGCGGCCCAGCTCGACGGCCTCGGCGTGGCCGTTCAGGGACGTGACGCCCTTGAGGTCGGCGCCCGCTGCGAGGAAGTACGGCTTGCCGGTCACGCCGACGGCGGCGAGCTCGCCAGCCTCGGCGCGGGTGCGGACGACCTCCAGGGCCGCCTTGAGCTCGGCCATGCCGGCCGGCCCGAGCGTGTTCGGCTTGGTGTGGTCCAGGCCGTTGTCGAGCGTGACCAGCGCGAGGACGCCGGCGCCGCCGGGCAGGGTCACGTCACGGACGAGCGAGTGGGTGACGCGCTCCGCCGGAGCGTTGGGGGTGGTGGTCTCAGGCACGGGTCAGTTCTCCTCGTCCGTGTGGCCGGAGTAGTCGGCGTGGTGCGGGTTCTCCCAGATGACGCTGCCGCCCTGGCCCAGGCCCACGCACATGGCGGTCAGGCCGTAGCGGACCTCGGGGTGCTGCTCGAACTGGCGGGCGAGCTGCGTCATGAGGCGCACGCCGGAGCTGGCCAGCGGGTGGCCCATGGCGATCGCGCCGCCGTAGGGGTTCACGCGCGGGTCGTCGTCGGCGATGCCGTAGTGGTCCAGGAAGGACAGCACCTGCACGGCGAACGCCTCGTTCAGCTCGAACAGGCCGATGTCGTCGATGGTCAGGCCGGCGGTCTTGAGCGCCTTCTCGGTCGACGGCACGGGGCCGTAGCCCATGATCTCCGGCGGCACGCCGGCGTACCCGTACGACACCAGGCGCATCTTCGCGGGCAGGCCCAGCTCGGCGGCGACGTCGCCCGAGGCGAGGATCGCGGCCGTGGCGCCGTCGGTCAGCGGGGACGACGTCGCGGGGGTGACGCGGCCGCCCGGGCGGAACGGCGTCTTGAGGCCCTGGATGGACTCGAAGGAGGTCTCCGGGCGGGGCAGCTCGTCGGCGGTGGCCAGGCCCCAGCCCAGCTCCGCGGAGCGGACGGCGACGGGGACCAGGTCCGGGTCGATGTTCCCGTTGGCCAGCGCCTTGGCGTACTTGGCCTGCGACTCGACGGCGAACCGGTCGGTGCGCTCCTTGGTGAGCTGCGGGAACTTGTCGTGCAGGTTCTCCGCGGTGACGCCCATGTTCAGGGACTGCGGGTCCACGAGCTTCTCGGCCACGAACCGGGGGTTGACGTCGGCGTCGAAGCCCATCGGGTGGCGGCCCATGTGCTCCACGCCGCCCGCGATCACGACGTCGGCGGCGCCCATCGCGATGCCCGCGGCCGTGGTCGTGGTGGCCGTCATGGCGCCGGCGCACATGCGGTCGATGGCGTAGCCCGGCACGGACTGGGGGAGGCCGGCCAGCATGCCCACGGTGCGGCCGAGGGTGAGCCCCTGGTCGCCCTGCTGCGTGGTGGCGGCGATCGCCACCTCGTCGATGCGCTCCGGGGGGAGCTCGGGGTGCCGCCGCAGCAGCTCGCGCACCACCTTGACGATCAGGTCGTCGGCACGCGTCTGCGCGTACATGCCGTCGGGCTTGGCCTTGCCGAACGGCGTCCGGGCGCCGTCGACGAAGACGACGTCGCGTACGGCGCGGCGGGCACGCGGTGTTTCCGGGGCTGCGGTCATCAGCAGAACTCCTGGGGGTTTTCGGGACGGCGGCGTCCATGAGCGACGCCGCTGGATCGAGATACACGCTACCGCGAGTACCGGTAAAAAGCACGCACGATCTGAGACCGGGTCCGGGCGTTTCTGAAACGCGGTCTCGCGCGGCGCGGCGGGGCGCGCGGCGGAGTGTGGCAGGGCGCGACAGGGCAAGGCCGAGCGGTCGGCAAAAGGTCAGGTGGTCGGCAGCCCGAGCTGCCGACCACCTGACCTTCTACCGATCATCCGACCTGGCGGCGGCACGCGCCGCCCGCCGCCCGCCGCGCGTCCCGCCTCAGTTGCCGCGGAGCTTGCGGACCACCTTCTTGGCCGTCGGCAGCGCGCTGTTCCAGGTGGTGTACCAGCGCGAGAACGACACGTCGATCGAGCCCACGAGCTCGTCCGTGTGCTTGGCGAAGCTCTTCTTGAAGTCGCTGATGCCGTCGTTGAGCAGGCCGTTCATGTCGTACCGCACCAGGCCCTGCTCGCGGGCGATCTCAACGGTGCGCCAATAGGTCGGCGCGGTGGCCGTCGCCTTGCGGCCGGCGTCGTTGCCGCCGCCGTACAGCAGGAACGAGGTGCTCGCGGAGTTGACGCACCACGCGAAGCACACCGGCACGTCGTCGATGTAGGTGGCCACCAGCACCGACTTGTCGCCGAGCTGCCGGTTGATGTCCAGGTAGTACTCGTCGGCGTGGATGGCGAACCCGGCGCGCTGCGCGGTCTCCTTGTACACGTCGAGCACCCGCAGCACCTCGGCGTCCTCGGTGACCCGGCGGATGTCCAGCCCGGCGCGCGAGCCCTTGCGGATCTCGTACCGCGTGGACTTGCGCATGTCCGCCAGCAGCTCGTCGGCCGGGCGGGTCAGGTCCAGGATCAGCGTGCTCGGGATGAGGATCTGGTTGGGCGCGTACCGCCGTCCGGCCAGGTCGAGCTGGGTGCCCGCGGGCCAGTCCGGCTCGATGGTGATACCGACGCCGCCCACGTTCTCGCGCGCCCACTCCACCACCGTGTTGGTCACGGCGTTGCGGGTCGCGGTGTCGCCCACGCCGAAGACCGCCTGGGCGGTCTCGCCGTCGTGGTGCGCGACGACGGGGCCGCGCGGCACGTAGGACAGCGCCCTGAACTGGGCCGGCAGCGGCCGCACGAGGAGCTGCGCGAGGCCGACGGTCGAGCCGTCCTCGGTGACGCGCAGCCGGTGCGCGCGCCAGCTCCCGGCCGCCTTGACCTCGCCCCAGCCCCACAGCTGGAGCGGGTGCCCGCCCAGGGCGAGCACCTCGCGGTCCCAGGTCGAAGGATCGGTGACGACGTCGACGGCGAGCGTGATGGGCTCCGACAGGGCTGGCATGGGGACGACTCTACTGGGGTCGGCGCGGGGCTTTCACACCGGTTCCTGCGCGGCCTGCGTGAACGCCCGCTCCAGACCCTCGGCCAGGAGCCCGACCTGCCACTCGCGGGCGCCGCGTCCGCGCAGGAACTCGGCGATCCCGGCGGCGTCCGCGGGCGTCGGCGGCGTCCAGCACAGCCGGCGCAGCGCGTCGGGCTGCAGCAGGTTCTCCACCGGGATGCTCAGCTCCTCGGACAGCGCGGCAACGAGCTCCCGGGCGAGGGTGAGGCGGCGTGCGGCGACGGCGTCGCGGTCGCCCCAGGTGCGCGGTGGCGGCGGGCCGTCGGAGCGCGGGCCCCGCACGGACGGCAGCTCGGCGTCGGGCAGGGCGCGGGCGTCGTCGATCGCCTTCTGCCAGTAGGCGGCCCGGCGCTTGGTGCCCTTGCCCGCGAACTCGGGCAGCAGCACGAGCTGGCCGGCCGTCCTCGGCATGGCCTTGGCCGCCGCGACGATCGCGCGGTCGGGCAGCACCCGGCCCGGCGAGATGTCGCGCGCCTGGGCGCTGGCGTCCCGGGCGGCCCACATCGCCCGCACGGCGGCGACCTGGCGTGGGTTGCGCAGCACGTGCATGCCGGAGGTGCGGCGCCACGGGTCGACGCGCGGCGTCGGCGGGGCGGCGGTGCGCACCGCCTCGAACTCCTGCGCGGCCCACTGCGTCTTGCCGGCCGCCGCCAGGCGCTCGGCGAGCCGGTCGCGCAGCTCGACCAGCACCTCGACGTCCAGGGCGGCGTAGCGCAGCCAGTCCTCCGGCAGCGGGCGGGTGGACCAGTCGACGGCGGAGTGCTCCTTCGCCAGCCCCAGGCCGAGCACCTCGGCCACGACGGCGGCCAGGCCCACGCGCTCCATGCCGAGCAGCCGCGCCGCGAGCTCGGTGTCGAAGACGCGGGCCGGGTGCAGGCCGTGCGCGGCGAGTCCCGGCAGGTCCTGGGAGGCGGCGTGCAGCACGAACTCGGCGTCGCCCACTGCCTCGCCCAGCGCGCCCAGGTCGGGCACGCCGACGGGATCGATCAGTGCCGTGCCCGCACCGGCACGCCGTACCTGGACCAGGTACGTCGCCTGCCCGTAGCGGTACCCGGAGGCACGCTCGGCGTCGGCTGCCACGGGACCCGAGCCAGCGGCGAACGCCTCGACGACGCGTGCGAACGCGCCCGGCGTCGCCACGACATCGGGCAGCCCGTCGGCGGGCTCGGTCAGGGGGGTGACGGGTGGCGGCACGGGCGTCGATGTCTCCGCAGGGACTCCTCGCTCCGTGGTGGTCATGGGCCTACCGTATGGCGTTGCCTGGATCGGTCGGTAAAACGCCTGGTGAGAGCCGCGACGCCCTCGGGCAGCGGCGGCACTCCCGCGGCCATGGTGAGCAGTGCGGCCCAGGCGCGCAGGTGCGTTCCCAGCCGGGTGTCGACGGGTGTCCACGACGCACGGATCTCCAGGTCGACGGCGTCGGGCGTGCCGTCCAGGGCGCCGTAGCTGTGCGACAGCACGCGGGTGACCGTGCCGCCGGCGGCCAGCGTGTCGGTGCCCGGGACCAGTCCCGCGGACTCCAGGCACTCGCCCACCCAGGACCAGGCGACGTCGGCCAGCATCGGGTCGGCCGCCATCTCGGGCTCCAGCGTGGCCCGCACCAGGGTCACCACGCGGAACGTACCGTGCCAGGCCTCCTGGCCCGCGGGGTCGTGCAGCACGACGAAACGGCCGGTCGCGAGCGGGTCGGTGTCGTGGTCGTGCTCGTCGGGCCGGTCCGGCTCGCGCCGGCCCGGCGGCGCGCCCGGCAGGACGTCGCCCGAGAGCGCCACGCTGAACGGCGCCACGCGGCGCGGGGCGGGGATCTCGGTGAGGCGTACCTCGGCGCGCAGGGCCGCGCCGCGCAGGTCAGCGAGGGCTGCTGCGAAGTCGACGGGAACACCGGTGGGCGGGCCGCTGGTCACCACTTCACCGTACGTCCGTGGCGGCGCCGCCACGGGGAGGCGCGCGGCTGACGCCGGATCGTGATCTGCGCGGTGGCGAAGCGGGCCAGGGCACTAGGCTGGCAAGCGGGTCGCGGCGCGCGCATCGCGGGCGCCGGCCCGTCTTCCACTGCAGAAGGAGCAAGAACGTGTCAGGCACAGCACAGATCGGCGTCACCGGGCTGGCGGTGATGGGTCGCAACCTCGCGCGGAACTTCGCACGTCACGGATACACGGTGGCGGTCCACAACCGTTCGTACGCGAAGACCGAGTCGCTGGTCGCGGAGCACGGTGACGACGGCAAGTTCGTCCCGAGCGAGTCCATGGCGGACTTCGTCGCGTCGCTCGAGCGGCCGCGCAAGGTGGTCATCATGGTCAAGGCCGGCGGTCCCACGGACGCCGTCATCGACGAGCTGGTGCCCCTCCTCGAGGAGGGCGACATCGTGGTCGACGCCGGCAACGCCCACTTCCCGGACACGATCCGGCGCGAGGCCGCCCTCAAGGAGCACGGCCTGCACTTCGTCGGCACCGGCGTCTCCGGCGGCGAGGAGGGCGCGCTGAACGGCCCGTCCATCATGCCGGGCGGCACGCGCGAGTCGTACAAGTCGCTCGGGCCCATCCTGGAGGACATCTCCGCGAAGGTGGACGGCACCCCGTGCTGCACCTACGTGGGCTCCGACGGCGCCGGGCACTTCGTCAAGATGGTGCACAACGGCATCGAGTACGCCGACATGCAGCTCATCGCGGAGGCCTACGACCTGCTGCGTCAGGGACTGGGTGCCTCGGCCGCGGAGATCGGGCAGATCTTCGCGCAGTGGAACACGGGCGACCTGGAGTCGTTCCTCATCGAGATCACCGCCGACGTGCTGCAGCACGTGGACGCGGACACGGGCAAGGCGTTCGTCGACATCGTGCTGGACCAGGCCGAGCAGAAGGGCACCGGCCGCTGGACGGTGCAGAACGGCCTGGACCTGGGTGTGCCCATCACCGGCATCGCCGAGGCCACGTTCGCCCGCGCACTGTCCGGCTCCGTGCCGCAGCGTGCGGCCGGTCTTGCCGCGCTGCCCGCCCACGCGCAGGCCTGGGAGGTCAAGGACCGGGACGCGTTCATCGAGGACGTCCGCCAGGCCCTGTACGCCTCCAAGGTCGTCGCCTACTCGCAGGGCTTCGACCAGATCGCGGCGGCCGCCGCCGAGTTCGGCTGGGACATCGACCGGGGCGCCATGGCCCGCATCTGGCGCGGCGGCTGCATCATCCGCGCCCGGTTCCTGAACCGCATCACCGAGGCCTACGAGCGCCAGGCGGACCTGCCGCTGCTGCTCGCCGACCCGTACTTCACCGACGCCGTCGCGAGCGGCCTGCCCGCCTGGCGGCGCGTCGTCGCCGGTGCGGCCCAGAACGGCGTGCCCACGCCCGCGTTCTCCTCGTCCCTGGCGTACTACGACGGCGTCCGCGCCGAGCGGCTCCCCGCCGCCCTGGTGCAGGCGCAGCGCGACTTCTTCGGTGCCCACACCTACAAGCGGGTCGACCGCGAGGGCACCTTCCACACGGAGTGGTCCGGCGACCGCACGGAGGCCGAGGCGTGAGGGGTTTCCCCGCTGAGCAGGGACCGGTAGGCGGCGGGGAGCAGACGGCTCCCGAGATGCTGGTGGTGGGGATCGGCGGCGACGTCGGGATGTACGCCCTGGTGCGTGCGTTCCACGAGCAGTACCGCACGCACGCCGTCGTGCTGTCCAAGGTGGCCACGCGCGCCATGCAGGACTCGGCGATCGCCGAGAACGTGGTGGTGCCCGGCCTGGACGACGTCGACGTGTTCCTCTCCACCCTGGAGGGCATCGCCCAGCAGCACCGGGACAAGACCCTGGTGCTGCTGACGAACGCCGACTGGCACGTGCGCACCGTCATCCTGAACCGGGAGCGGCTGGAGGCGGCGGGCTACGTGCTGCCGTACCCGTCGCTGCCGGTCCTGGAGCAGGTCAGCAGCAAGGAGGGCTTCGCACAGGTCTGCGACCAGCTCGGCATCCCGACGCCGCGCACCGTGCCGGTCGACGTCGCCAAGCTGGTGGCCGAGGGCGGCCGCGCCGCGGTGCCGGCGCTCGCGGTGGACCTGCAGTACCCCGTGGTCGGCAAGCCGTCCAACAGCGCCGAGTGGTACTACGTGGACTTCCCCGGCAAGGCGAAGATCCACCACATCGACTCCCGCGAGGAGCTCGACGTGATCCTGGGCCACCTGGCCGACGCCAACTACCCGGGCACGTTCCTGGTGCAGGAGTTCATCCCGGGCGACGAGACGCAGATGCGGTCCCTGACCGCGTACCGCGACACGTCGGGCGAGGTGACGCTCCTGGCCACGGGCCGGGTGCTGCTGGAGGAGCACACGCCGGGCACGCTCGGCATCCCGGCCGCGATCCTGGTCGAGGCGTACGACGACGCCATGGACGCGGCCACCAGGTTCCTCGACCTGACCGGCTACGTGGGATTCGCCAACTTCGACTACAAGCTCGACCCGCGCACGGGCAAGCACGTGTACTTCGAGGTGAACCCCCGCATCGGCCGGAACAACTACTACGTGACGGCGGGCGGGGCCAACGTCGCCCGGGTGCTGGTCGAGGACTGGGTGCTGCACCGGCCGATCCGCCCCGTGCGGGCGGTCCGCGAGGTGCTGTACACGGTGGTGCCCTTCGGCCTGCTGTCCAAGTACGTGCTCGACCCCGAGCTGAAGCACCGGCTCAAGGCGCTCAAGGCGAGCGGCGACGTGGTCAACCCGCTGAAGTACGACGGCGACTCCGGCCTCAAGCGCCGGCTCATCGTCGAGGCGATCACGCAGAACTACCGCCGCAAGTACGCGCAGTACTACCCGGAGCCCACCGCGACGGGCTACTGATCCCGGCGGTTCCGTCCGGCGTGTCAGACGCTCAGGCCCCTCCGAGGACCTGAGCGTCTGACACGTTCGGGGGTCTTTTCTCACCCATGGGTACTTCTGCCCGGATTTAAACCTTGCGCACTTATTGACTGATCGGGACACTGTGTGCGCACTTGCTGGAGATTTCCGGTAAGAACCGTGAGAGAGGCTTTTTCCTGATGTCGTTCATCGAGTCCATCCGGACCGTGCTGTCGAAGTACGCCACGTTCAGCGGCCGTGCCCGGCGCTCCGAGTTCTGGTGGTTCTACCTGGCCGTCGTGATCGTCGTGACGGTGCTCTACCTGGTCCTGATCGTGCCGGGCCTCACCGCGTACGGGACGGCCGTCATCGAGGCCGCCAACGCCGGCAGCACCACCGTGCCGGCCATGCCCGGCTCCCTGACGGTCGGCTACGTCGTCGTCGCGCTCGTCGGCCTGGCGGTGCTGCTGCCCACGCTCGCCGTGATCGTCCGCCGCCTGCACGACACCGGCAAGTCGGGCGCCCTGGCGTTCCTCCTGCTGATCCCGTTCGTCAACTTCATCCTGCTGATCGTCTGGGGCGCCTCCGCCGGCACCCCGGGCCCGAACCAGTTCGGCCCCGACCCCAAGGCCGTCGACCAGGCCGCCGCGGTCTGACCCACGTGTCGATCGTCGACTCCGTCCGGACCTGCCTGCGCAGGTACGCCGACTTCACCGGCCGCGCCCGGGCCTCCGAGTACTGGTTCTTCTACCTCGCGCTCGCGATCGTGAACGCCGTGATCTTCGTGGCGCTCCTGATCCCGGCCCTGGTCATGATGGACCCGGTCACGCAGGAGCCGGGGGTGCTCGGGTCGATCGGCTCGGCCCTCGTCGGGATCGTCGCGCTCGGTGCGTTCGTGCCGCTCCTCGCCGCGGGCGTGCGGCGCCTGCACGACACCGGGAAGTCCGGCTGGTTCTACCTGCTGTGCCTGGTCCCGCTCGTCGGCGGGATCATCGTCGTCGTGCTGCTCGCCCTGCCGGGTGAGCCCGGACCCAACCGGTTCGGGCCGGACCCGAGGGCCGTGCCGCAGCCGGTCGCGCTCTGACCTAGTCTGAGCCGTATGACCGGTCCCCGCCCCGTCCTCGTGGTCGGGGCCAGCGGCTACGTCGGCAGCCGGGTCGCCCAAGGCCTGGCTGCCGACGGGCGCGCGGTGCTCGCCGCGGCCCGCAGCCCGCTGCCCGACGCCGACGGCGTCCTCCCCGTCCGGTACGACACCCTCGCCGACCTGCCCGACGCCGTCCGCGCCGCCTGCGGCCGGGCCGGCGTCCCGCTGCCGGGGGCGGTCGTGGCGTCGATCGGCGGCTGGCACAAGGGCGCCGCCCTGCTGGACGACGACCCGGGGCGGTGGACCGCGACGCTGGCCTCCCACCTCACCGCCCACCTCGACGCGGCCCGCGCGCTCGTCCCGCTGCTGCAACCCGGCGACCCGTACGTCGTGCTCAACGGCTCCGCCTCCCGCGAGGCCATGGCCGGGTCCGGCGTGATCAGCGTGACCGGGGCCGGGCTCGCGATGCTGGTCCAGGTGCTGCGGCTGGAGGCGGAGCAGCGGCCGTCCGCTGCCGTGCGCTTCCATGAGCTCGTCATCGACCACGCCGTCGCGGGCGACGACCGCAACGAGGACCCGGCCCAGACGCGGACCCCGGCCCAGGTGGTCCACGCCCTCGGCGAGGTGCTCGACCAGCCCGGCGCGCCCGCCGTCGTGCACGTGTGACCGCGTGTGACGTTGCTCTCGTGGCACGCCCGGTGACCTGAGCCGCCGGTAATCTTCTGCTTCGTGACAGCCCCCGCCACCGAGACCCAGACCGCCCGGGCCACCCAGGCCCTCAGCGCCGTCCGGCCGCAGGTCCCCGTCGACCGGCTCGTCACCGACCTCGTACCGCCCCGGCACTTCGCCGCCGCGCGGTTCGCGACCTACCGCGCCAACCCGGCGCACCCCAGCCAGGGACGCGCCCTGGCCCGCCTGACGGAGATCGCGCAGGAGATCACGGCCCCGCGGCGCGGCCTGTTCGCGCGCCGCCGCCCGGCCCCGGCGGTGTACCTCGACGGCGGCTTCGGCGTCGGCAAGACGCACCTGCTCACCTCGCTGGCCCACGCCGTGGGCGAGGCCCTCGGGTCGGGTGCTGCCGCGTACGGCACGTTCGTCGAGTACACCAACCTCGTGGGGGCCCTCGGGTTCCTCCCGACCGTCGAGGCGCTGGCCGCGAAGAAGCTGGTCTGCATCGACGAGTTCGAGCTGGACGACGCGGGCGACACGACCCTCATGTCGCGCCTCATGCGCGAGCTGGCCGACCGCGGCGTGGCGCTGGCCGCGACGTCCAACACGCTGCCCGGCGCGCTCGGCGAGGGCCGGTTCGCCGCCCAGGACTTCGCGCGGGAGATCAAGGCGCTGTCCGACCGCTTCGAGACGCTGCGGGTCGACGGCGAGGACTACCGCCACCGCGACGTCGTCACCGACCCCGAGCCGCTGACCGTCGAGGAGGTGACGGCGGCCGCCGACCGCCCGGGCGCCACGCTCGACGCGTTCGACGACCTGCTGGAGCACCTCGCGACCGTGCACCCCAGCCGCTACGGCGCGCTGCTCGACGGCGTCTCGGTGGTCGCCCTCACGGGCGTGCACCCGGTGACGGCGCAGGCCGTCGCCCTGCGCCTCGTGGTGCTCGTGGACCGGCTCTACGACCGTGACGTGCCCGTGCTGCTGGCCGGCGCGGGGGACACCCGCGGCCTGTTCACCGACGAGATGCTCGCCGGCGGGTACCGCAAGAAGTACTACCGGGCGCTGTCCCGGCTGGGCGCGCTGGCCGAGGAGGGGCGCAGGCTCGTCCCGAGCCCGAACTGAGCCGGGTCTCGACAAGCTCGACCAGCGGGGGTGGGCTCGACCAGCGGGGACGGGCACGACCAGTGGCGTCACGTCGCCGCGAGCCGCGCCTTCTCCGCCGTCACGTCGAAGTCGGCGGGCGGCCAGCCCAGGTCCAGCGACCGCAGGGCGTCGGTCAGCAGCTCGGTGACGGCCAGGCGGGCGTACCACTTCCGGTCGGCCGGCACCACGTACCAGGGCGCCTCCTTCGTGGAGGTGCGGTCCAGCATCTCCTGGTAGGCCGCCAGGTACTGCGGGAGCTTGAGCCGCACGTCGATGTCGCTCGGGTTGTACTTCCAGTGCTTGTCCGGCCGGTCCAGCCGCTTGGCCAGACGCTTCTTCTGCTCGTCGGGCGACACGACGAGCGTCACCTTCACGATCGCGGTGCCCGACGCCGCGACCTCGGCCTCGAACGCGTTCAGCTCGGCGAAGTGCTTGCGCCAGACCCGGACCGGCTCCAGCCGGTCCACCCGGACCACCAGGACCTGCTCGTGGTGCGACCGGTCGAAGACCCCGAGGTAGCCGGGGCGGGGCAGGGCGTTGCGGATGCGCCACAGGTAGTCGTGCTGCTGCTCCTCCGGCGTCGGCACGCCGAACCCGCGGTGCATCACGCCCTGCGGGTCCACCATGCCCACCACGTGCCGCACGATGCCGCCCTTGCCCGAGGTGTCCAGGCCCTGCAGCACGAGCAGCACGGACCGGTCACCGCCGGTGCGGCCGTGCGCGAAGAGGCGCTCCTGCAGGTCGGCGAGCTCCTCGCCGCGGGTGGCCATGAGCTTCTCGCCGTCGGCCCGGTCGCCCGCCCAGCCGGGCGTGCCGGCCTGGTCCAGGGCGCTCAGGTCGGTGCCGCGCACCCAGCGCAGGACGTCGGCCGCCGGCGTCTCCCACCGGTCGCCCGGCTCCCGGGGCGGCGCGGACTCCCCAGCGTCCTTCCCGGCGGCCTTGCCGCCGCCCTTGCCGCCGCCCTTGCCCGCGCTCTTGCCCGGGGCCTTGCCCGCGCTCTTCCCCGCGTGCTTTCCGGTCGACCTGCCCGGCTTCTTCGCCATCGGACGCCTCCTTCGCGCGACCGGTCGGTGCCGGTCCCCGAACCCAGGTTCCCAGGTCAGGTGTCCGCGCGCAGCACGGCCGTCATCCGGGGCGGGACGGTGAGGGTGTCGCCCACCAGGCGGGTCGCCCCCGGTTCCCACGCGGCGGCCAGCCGGAACGCGCCGGGCAGCGGGGCCCGGCTGGCGCCCTCGGCGGGCCGCAGGAGGCTCCCGAGCCGCAGCGCGGCCAGGCCGTGTCCCGTGTTGAGCACGAACGCCAGGCTGCCGCGCAGCACCGCGACGACCGAGCGGTCGGCGGTGGTCCGGATCTCCAGGGGGAGGTCCAGCTCGTCGGTGATCGCGAGGCGGATCGCGATGAGGTCGTGCGCCCAGCTCATGAGCCGCTGCTCGTTGGCGTTGCGCGGCACCACGGGCACGTGCACCGTGTCGAGCACCAGCGGGTTGCCCGCGAGGATCACGGTGGCCAGCACGCTGGCCCGGATGTCGACGTCGTCCACCCCGAGCAGCGCCGTCGCGGGGCTCTCCTCGCCGGCCCACGGCACCGTGAGCTGCGCCGCGGGCAGCCGGGTGATGTCCTCCACCACGCTGGCACCGGACCGGACCCGGCTGCGCCGTCCGCCGTTCTGGCGGGTGGCGCGGCGCACCGACGGGTGCACCAGGTCGGCGAGCATCTGCAGCGCCTGGATGTCCTCGGTCTTGCCCGGCCCGGACAGGATGCGCAGCAGGATCGTGGTGAGCCGGTCGCTCCGGCCCGGACCGTCCACGAGCAGGCTGAACCGGCGCTCGAGCTGCTCGCCCAGGCCGACGACGTAGTCGGCCAGCTCGCCGAGGAAGGGCGTGGGGGAGCGGTCCACGAGCGCGTCCACGTCGAGCACCAGGCCGTCCACGTGGTACTCGCGCAGCCAGTGCCGCGCGTCGTCCACGAGGAAGTCCCGGGGGCCGCGGCTGCCGCTGCCGTCGAGGTTGATGCGGTCGCCCACGTAGTCGGTCCGCACGGTCGGCGACGACGGCACCTTGCCCGCCCGCGTGCCGATCGTGGGCACCTGGCCGGTGCGGAGCTGGATGGGGCCGGTCCGCGGCCGGTCCAGGGGTACCTGGCCGGTCCGGGGGCGCATGGCCTGCAGGGCGTACTCGCCCGCGTCGCCGAGCTCGGTCCGGGCCACGCGCGGGCGGCCGCCGCCGCCCGTCAGGTAGGGGCCGTAGGCCTCCAGACCGAGCTCGTCGGCCACGGCCCAGCGGTACGGGATGTCGAGCACGACGGCGAGCCCGGCGGAGTGGGCGGCGTCGACGAAGCGCTGCAGCGCCCGCGGGCCGCCGTACGGCTCGTGCACCGAGTACAGGCGCACGCCGCGGGCGGGGCCGAGGGCCGGGTCGAAGGCCGCGACCGGCGCGAGCTCGACGCCGTGCACGCCGAGGCCGGCGATCGTGGGCAGCAGCTCGGCTGCGGCGTCCAGGGTACCCGCGGGGGTGAAGGTCTCGATGTCGACGTGCATGAGCACGCTCGTGGAGAGGTCCGGCGGGGACCACGTGCCGTCGGTCCACTCGAAGGCCGGGTCGAAGACGCGGGTGGGCCCGTGGATGCCCTGCGGCAGCCACACGCTGCGCGGGTCGGGCAGCAGGGGGCCGCCGTCCACGGAGTAGCCGTAGTCGGTGCCGTGCCCGAGCACGCTGTCGGCGCCCCAGTACCCGGGCTCGCCGGCGCCCACGAGGCGCAGCGGCATGTGCTCGGGCTCCTCGTACGGGTCGTACGGCACGAGCACCTCGATGATGCGGGCGCGCGGGGCCCACACCACGGGTCTGGGCCCGGGAACGGGCATGTCAGGGCCCGGGCGGGGCGGTGGTGTGCTGCCTCCGGTTCCACTCCTCGGTCCGGTCACGGCCGACAGCCTAGCCCGGTGTTCCGGATGGGCGAGTCAGTACGACCACGCTGCGACCCGTCACGGACAGACCGGTGCCCGCCTGGAGCGTCGTCCCCGGCTCGGCGCTGCCGTCGGTGTCCAGGACCACGGTCCACGACGCGCCGTAGCCGGCGGGCGGCAACGTGAAGTCCAGCGCCTCGAAATGGGCGTTGAGCAGCAGCAGGAAGGAGTCGTCGACCACCGCCTCGCCGCGGCGCCCCGTCTCCGTGATCGCGTCGCCGTTGAGGAAGACGGCGACGGTCCGGGCGTAGGCCTGCTGCCAGTCCGTGTCGTCCATCCGGGCGCCCGTCAGGTCGAGCCACTCGACGTCCGCCGGCCCGCCGGCGGCGTTCGGCGAGACCTTCCCGTCGAAGAACCGGCGGCGGTGCAGGATCGGGTGGTCGCGGCGCAGCCGGACGGCCTGCCGGGCGAAGTCCAGGAGGGCCGCGTGCTCGGCGTCCAGGCCGTCGGGGCCGCCCCAGTCCACCCACGTGAGCTCGTTGTCCTGGCAGTAGGCGTTGTTGTTGCCCTGCTGGGTGCGGCCGAGCTCGTCGCCGTGCGCGATCATCGGCACACCCTGGCTCAGCATCAGCGTCACGAGCAGGTTGCGGCGCTGCCGGGCGCGCAGCTCCTTGATCTCGGGGTCGTCCGTGGGCCCCTCGGCGCCGCAGTTCCAGGACCGGTTGTGGTTCTCGCCGTCCTGGTTGTCCTCGCGGTTGGCCTCGTTGTGCTTCTCGTTGTACGCCGTGAGGTCGGCGAGCGTGAAGCCGTCGTGCGCGGTGACGAAGTTGATGGACGCGCTCGGCAGCCGGCCGCTGTGCTCGTACAGGTCGCTGGACCCGGTCAGGCGGGAGGCGAACTCCGGCAGGGTGGCCGGCTCGCCGCGCCAGAAGTCGCGCACCGTGTCGCGGTACCGACCGTTCCACTCGGTCCACAGCGGCGGGAACCCGCCCACCTGGTAGCCGCCGTCGCCCAGGTCCCACGGCTCGGCGATCAGCTTGACCTGGGAGATCACCGGGTCCTGGTGCACGATGTCGAAGAAGGCGCTCAGCCGGTCGACCTCGTGGAACTGGCGGGCGAGCGTGGCCGCCAGGTCGAAGCGGAACCCGTCGACGTGCATCTCCTCCACCCAGTACCGCAGCGAGTCCATGATGAGCTGCAGCACGGCGGGGGAGCGCATGAGCAGCGAGTTGCCGGTGCCCGTCGTGTCGAAGTAGTGCGCGTCGTCGCCGTCGACCAGGCGGTAGTAGGCGGCGTTGTCGATGCCGCGGAAGCCCAGGGTGGGGCCCAGGTGGTTGCCCTCGGCGGTGTGGTTGTAGACGACGTCGAGCAGCACCTCGATGCCCGCCTCGTGCATCGCCTTGACCATGGCCTTGAACTCCATGACCTGCTGGCCGCGGCTGCCGTAGCCGGCGTACCCGTTGTGCGGGGCGAAGAACCCGATCGTGTTGTAGCCCCAGTAGTTCGTCAGGCCCTTGGCGGCCAGCGACGGGTCGGTGACGAACTGGTGCACGGGCATGAGCTCGATCGCGGTGACGCCCAGGTCGCGCAGGTGCTCGATCACCGCGGGGTGGGCCAGCCCGGCGTAGGTGCCGCGCAGCTCGTCGGGCACGTCGGGGTGGCGCATCGTCAGGCCCTTGACGTGCGCCTCGTAGATCACCGTCTCGTGGTACGGCGTGGCCGGCGGGCGGTCGTGGCCCCAGTCGAAGAACGGGTTGACCACCACGGAGACCATCGTGTGGCCCAGGGAGTCGGCGGCGTCCGGCGTCGTGCCCGTGGTGGCCTGCTCCACGTCCGCGAAGGGGTACGAGAACAGGGACGGGTCGCCGTCCAGGTCGCCGTCCACGGCCTTGGCGTACGGGTCCAGCAGGAGCTTGGCCGGGTTGCAGCGGTGGCCCGACGCCGGGTCGTACGGCCCGTGCACCCGGTACCCGTAGCGCGTCCCGGGCCCGACGCCGGGCAGGTACACGTGCCACACGTGCGCGTCCGTCTCGGTGACCTCGACGCGCGTCTCGGTGTCGTCGTCCGCCAGGAGGCACAGCTCCACCCGTTGTGCGACGGAGGAGTAGAGCGCGAAGTTCGTCCCCGTACCGTCGAACGTCGCCCCGAGGGGGTAGGGGCGGCCCGGCCACGTCTGCATCGGACGATCATCACACCCCGCGGGGGGACGTGGGGGGAGATCTCGTGGTGGGCGTGCCGTGGTCGTGGAGGCTTGGCGTGGATTCGAAATACTGTGCCAAGCGGATGCGGCGAACCCCCAGTTCCTGCGAGAATGGGACCATGATCACGGGGGAACCCCAGCCCACCAGTGACTCGGCCGATTCGGTCCCGACCGACCTCATCGACGAGTCGAACGCCTCTTACGCCCACATCGCGCCGCCGGTCGCCCGCCGCGTCGCCACCCGTCGTGGCCTGCTCGGCGGCGGTGACGTCTCCAAGGCCCCGCGCAACCTCGCCGGCTGCGAGCTCGACCCGATCTCGGGCTCGTCCAGCGGCGTGTCCTGGGACGACCCCGACGAGCTCTGACGGCCCTCGTGAGGGGGCGCGGCGTCAGCGGGGCAGCCGCGCCGGGTCCACCGGGATGAGCCGCGGCATGCCCGCGGGCGCCACCTCGCTCAGCGCCAGGTAGCGCGCCTCCGCGCGGTGCAGCCGGATGTGCTCGTCGAGCGACCACTGCGGCCCGTTGGTCAGCGTCATGCCGCAGGCGCAGTCGATCTCCTCGCGGTCGCCCGGCAGGTGCCGCACCTGTCCCACGGTGGTGTGGGAGGCGCGGGCGTCCGCCTTGGCGCGGTGCATCGCAGCGCTCACGGGAGCATGTTCGGTCACGCCCCCACCCTAAGCGCCGCTGAGTGCTGGGTATCTGCGGTCCGGAAGGCCTGGGGACCGCACATACCCAGCACTCAGCGAAGGGGGTGGGTCAGATGCGGTCCAGGGCCTGCAGGACGTCGTCCAGGAGGTCCGTCACGTCCTCCAGGCCGACCGACAGACGGACGATCGACGGCGAGACCTCGGCCTCCGTGCCGCGCACCGACGCGTGGGTCATCTCGCTCGGGTAGTTGACCAGCGACTCCACGCCGCCGAGCGACTCGGCCAGCAGGAACACCTCGGTCGACTCGGCGAACGTGCGCGCGGCCTGCTCCCCGCCCGCGAGGTCCAGCGAGATCATGCCGCCGAACCGCGTCATCTGGTGGGCGGCGATCTTGTGGCCCGGGTGGTCCGGCAGCCCCGGGTACAGCACGCGGGCGACGGCGGGGTGGTGCACCAGGCGCTCGGCGAGCGTCTGCGCCGTCTCGGAGTGCCGCTGCATGCGCACCGACAGCGTCTTGATGCCGCGCGTGGTGAGGAACGCGTCGAACGGGCTGGAGACGGCGCCCGCGGCGAACTGCACGTAGCGCACCTGCTCCGCGAGCTCGTCGGCCCCCGCCCCCACGACGACGGCGCCGCCCACGACGTCGGAGTGCCCGCCGAGGTACTTGGTCGTGGAGTGCACCACGACGTCGGCGCCCAGGTCGAGGGGCCGCTGCAGGGCGGGGGAGGCGAACGTGTTGTCGACCACCAGCAGCAGGCCGTGCTCGTGCGCGAGCTCGGCCAGCGCGGGGATGTCGCTGATCTTCATCAGCGGGTTCGACGGCGTCTCCACCCACAGCACCTTGGACTCCGGCCGCACGGCGGCGCGCACGGCGTCGAGGTCGGCAGTGTCCACGGTCGTGTGCGCGACGCCCGCCTTGCCGTGCACGGTGCGGATCAGGCGGTGCGTGCCGCCGTACACGTCGTTCGGCACGAGCACGTGGTCCCCGGGGGCGACCACGGCGCGCAGGAGGGCGTCCTCGGCGGCCAGGCCGGAGGCGAACGAGATGCCGTGCGCGCCGCCCTCGATCGCGGCGAGCTGCTCCTGAAGGGCCGTGCGGGTGGGGTTGCCGCCGCGCGAGTACTCGTACCCGCCGCGCAGCCCGCCGATGCCGTCCTGGGCGTAGGTGGAGGTGACGTGGATCGCGGGGATCGCGTCGCCGGTGGTCGGGTCGGTGTGCTGTCCCGCGTGGATGGCGAGCGTGTCGAAACGGCTCGGTCGGGCGTCGGTCATGGCAGGTCAGGTCTCTCTTCGAAGGGTGTGTGCGGGTCAGACCGCGAGGTAGTCGAGCAGGTCGGAGCGGGAGACCACGCCGAGGGCCTTGCCGCCGTCGGTCACGAGCAGTGCGGTCTCGTCGGCCAGGGCCGCGCGCAGCGTCCCGACCGGCTCGTTGACGCCGATGAGCTGCAGGGGCCGGCCGATCAGGCCACCCACCTCGTCCGACAGGTTCGCCTTGCCGGCGAACACCCCGTCGAGCAGCTCGTCCTCGTGCACGGCGCCGGCGATCTCGCCGAGCACCACGGGCGGTTCCGCGGTCAGCACGAGCAGCTGGGAGACGCCGGACCGGGTCATCCGGTCGATCGCCTCCCGCACCGTGTCGGTCTGGTGCACGTAGAGCAGGGGCGGGGTGCGGTCGGCCTTGGCGGCCAGCACGTCCGCGACGGTGTGGTCCTCGATGGCGGGCGCGAAGCCGTAGGACCGCATCCAGGTGTCGTTGAAGATCTTGCCGAGGTAGCCGCGGCCGCCGTCGGGCAGCAGGACCACCACGACGTCGTCGGCGCTCAGGTCGCGCGCGGCCTTGAGGGCGGCGACCACGGCCATGCCGCTGGAGCCGCCCACGAGGATGCCCTCCTCGCGGGCGAGGCGCCGGGTCATCGCGAACGACTCGGCGTCGCTCACCGCGATGATCTCGTGCGGCACGCTCGGGTCGTAGGCGGTGGGCCAGAAGTCCTCGCCCACGCCCTCGACCAGGTAGGGCCGGCCGGTGCCGCCCGAGTAGACCGACCCCTCGGGGTCGGCGCCGACGATGCGCACCGTGTCGCCCGAGACCTCGCGGAGGTAGCGGCCGGTGCCGGTGATGGTGCCGCCCGTGCCGACGCCGGCGACGAAGTGCGTGACGCGGCCGTCGGTGTCCCGCCAGATCTCCGGGCCGGTGGTCTCGTAGTGCGACCGGGGGCCGTTCGGGTTGGAGTACTGGTCGGGCTTGAAGGCGCCGGGGATCTCGCGGACCAGCCGGTCGCTCACCGAGTAGTACGACTCGGGGCTGTCGGGCGCCACCGCCGTCGGCGTGACGACGACCTCGGCGCCGTAGGCGGTCAGCACGTTGCGCTTGTCCTCGCCCACCTTGTCGGGCAGCACGAAGACGCAGCGGTAGCCGCGCTGCTGCGCCACCAGGGCCAGGCCCACACCCGTGTTGCCCGACGTGGGCTCCACGATGGTGCCGCCCGGCAGCAGCTTGCCCTCGCGCTCGGCGGCGTCGATGATCCGGCCCGCGATGCGGTCCTTCGAGGAGCCGCCGGGGTTGAGGTACTCGAGCTTGACGAGCACGGTCGCGCTGGTCACGCCCTCGGTCACGTGGCTGAGCCGGACCAGGGGGGTGTTGCCGACAAGGTCAACGACAGAATTGACGTACTGCACCTGTTTCTCTTCCTGTTCTGCGCGTGCGACGGCGCGCGCGGGGGACTGACGGACCGGGGTGGGGTGTCAGTGACAGCAACAGGAGAGGTGTGCGAGCACGTCGCAACTGTAGCGGGGCGGGCCGCTCAGTGCGAGTGCGCGATGCCCAGCTCGTGCATCCGCTCATGCTCCTCACGGTCCTTGATGCGCTGCGCGATGCGCGCCTGGACCTCCGCGCGGCGCAGCGGCGGCACGGTCTTGGGTGGCTGACGACGTTCGGGCAGCTCGTCGAGCAGGCGCGTGACGATGTCCGCGATCTCCGCCGTGGCGCGCTCCACCGGGTCGCGGGTGGCGTCGCTCACCTTGGTCACGCCCGTGACCTTGCGCACGAACTGCAGCGCGGCGGCGGTGATCTCCTCGTCGGTGGCGGCCGGTTCGAGGCCGCGCAGCGTGGTGATGTTTCGGCACATGCTTAGACCGTACGCCGGACGGCGCCCCCGGGGGAGGGGGCGCCGTCCGGCCCGCGACCGGAACGGCCGAGGCGAGGACCTGCGGGTCAGTGCCCGCCGGAGGTCTCGCGCAGCCCCTTGGCCGGGACCGTGGCGGCGATGGCCGCGGCCACCACCGCCATGCCGCAGCCGAGCAGCAGGGCTACGCGGAAGCCGCCCTCGGTGGGCAGCGTGTGCTCGCCGAACGTGGTGCTCATCCGGGCCAGCACCACGCCGATCACGGCGGCCGACACCGAGGTGCCGATCGAGCGCATCAGGGCGTTGAAGCCGTTCGCCGCCGCCTTCTCGGAGGCGGGCACGGAGCCGAGGATGATCGCGGGCAGCGCGCCGTAGGCGAAGCCGACGCCCGCCGCCGCGACGAACGCCGTGACCGACAGGCCCACGAGCGTGTCCATGAACAGCGTGGACAGGCCGTAGCCGAGCGCCATGACCAGGGCCCCCAGGACGAGCGTCGTCTTGGGCCCGCGGGCCCGGGTGATGCTGGCGCCCACCGGCGACATGAGGGTCATCGCGATGCCCGACGGCGCCATCCACAGGCCCATCTGCAGCATCGACTGGCCCAGCCCGAAGCCGGTCGCGGCCGGCGCCTGCATGAGCTGCGGCAGGATCAGGGACTGCGCGTACATCGCGAACCCGATCATGATCGAGGCCACGTTGGTGAGCAGCACGGCGGGGCGTGCGGTGGTGCGCAGGTCGACCAGGGCGTCGCGCGTGCGCAGCTCCCACCAGCCCCAGGCCAGGAGCACCACCACGGAGCCGGCGAACAGACCGAGCACCAGCGGGCTCGCCCAGCCCCACTCGGCGCCCTTGGAGACGGCCAGCAGCAGGGCCACCAGGCCCGCGGCCAGGCCCAGCACGCCCACGTAGTCGAACGGGGCGCGCACCTTCGCCTCGGTCGCCGGGGCGGGGATCGCCCGCCAGACGACGACGCCGACCACGACGGCGCAGACGGCGATGAGCCAGAACAGGATGCGCCAGCTCGCGAACTCGGCGACGGCGGCGGCGAACGGCAGGCCGAGCGCGCCGCCGATGCCGAGCGACGAGCTCATCAGGGAGATGGCGCCGGCGGTGCGCTCCTTGGGCAGCAGGTCGTGCAGCATGCTGATGCCGAGCGGGATGAACCCGGTGGCCAGGCCCTGCAGGCCGCGGCCGGTGACCATGACCGGCACCGTGGTGGCCACGGCGCAGATCGCGGACCCGAGGGCCAGCGGGATCAGCGAGACCAGGATCATCTTCTTCTTGCCGTACAGGTCGCCCAGCCGCCCGGAGACCGGCGTGCAGATGGCGCCGACGAGCAGCGTGACCGTGATGATCCAGGACGTGTCCGACGCCGGGGCGTCGAAGATGGTGGGCAGCGTCGCGACGATCGGGACCACGAGGGTCTGGGTCATCGCGACCACGATGCCGCCGATCGCCAGGATGGCGACGATGCGGTTCGGGTGGATCGCCGGGGCGGTGGTCCCGGCTTCGGGCGGTGGTGCGGGGCGGGACGCGGTGGTCGTCACGAGTCTCCTCGAAAGATTGCTGTGCATCATGCACATTGGGGTTCGGCCTCAGGATGCCATATCTTGTGCATGATGCATAGACGATAGTCCGTGCGGGATCGGAGGAAGACGACGATGACGTCCGCGATCGACGAGATCGAGTACGAGGGCATGCTGTTCGGCCGGCACCTGGCCGCGCTCCCCGCGGGGCGCACGCGCCGCAAGGGCGGGCTGCTCGACCAGAGCGCGTACACGCTGCTCAGCCTGCTCGACGCCGGCGGTCCCGCCAGCCTCGCCGAGCTCGCGGCCGCCACCGGGCTCGACGTCTCGACCCTGAACCGCCAGACGGCCGCGCTGCGGCGCTCGGGCCTCGCCGAGCGCTTCGAGGACCCCGACGGCGGTCAGGCGCGCAAGCTCCGCCTCTCCGCGGAGGGCGCCCGGCTGCTCGGCGAGGAGCGCGCGGCCAGCCGGGCGCTGCTGGCCGAGCTGCTGCACGACTGGTCGGAGGCGGACCGGGCCCGGTTCGGCGAGCTGCTGGGCCGTTACAACCGCGTCATCGAGGACCGCTCGAAGCGCCACTGGCCCCGCCCGTGACCCCCTGGCTGATGTGCGATACCGGGAATCGTCGTGGCGGGAGCGTGTGGGCGTGCGGCAGGGTGGGGGGATGAGCGCACCCTCCGACGCCGCGGCCGACGCCGCAGCCGCCGTCCGCCCTGACGCCACGACCGACGTCGACCCCCGGCCCGTGACCGCCGTGCGCGAGGCCGGCGCCGACGACTGGCCCGCCATCTGGCCGATCGTGCGCGAGGTGGTCCGCGCCGCCGACACGTTCGCCTACGAGCCCACGATGGGCGAGGCCGACGCCCGCGCCGGGTGGCTGGAGGCCCCGCGGCGCGTCGTCGTCGCCGTGCGCGACGGCGTCGTGGTCGGCACCGCGAACATGTACCCCAACCGGCCGGGGCCGGGCAGCCACATCGCGTCCGGCAGCATCATGGTCGACCGCGCCGTGCGCGGCACCGGCGCCGGGCGAGCCCTGGTCGAGGACATGATCGCCTGGGCGGCCCGCGAGGGCTTCGCCGCGATCCAGTTCAACGCGGTGGTCGACACCAACACCGCCGCCGTCCACCTGTACGAGAGCCTCGGCTTCGTCACCCTCGGCGTCGCGCCGGGCGCGTTCCGGCACCCCGAGCGGGGCGACGTCGGCCTGCGGATCATGTGGCGCGACCTCGGCGACCTGCGGGAGGCCTGATGCGCTTCTCCGTCAACGTCCCCAACTTCGGCGACCTCGCCGACGCCCGCGCCGTCGCCACCGTGGCCCGCGCGGCCGAGGACGCGGGCTGGGACGGCCTGTTCGTCTGGGACCACGTGGTGCACCGCAAGGAGGCGCGCCGCGGCCAGCCGTTCGGCGACCCGTGGATGCTGCTCACCGCGGCGGCGCTCGCGACCTCGACGATCCGGCTCGGCACCCTGGTCACGCCCGTCGCCCGGCGCCGCCCCGAGCAGCTCGCGCGCCAGGTCGCCACGCTGGACGCCGTCAGCGGCGGCCGCGTCGTGTTCGGCGCCGGGCTGGGCGGGCCCGTCGAGGACGAGTTCGGCAGCTTCGGCGACGAGACCGACCCCGTGGTGCTCGCCCAGAAGCTCGACGAGGGCCTGGACCTGCTGGCGCGGTACTGGTCGGGGGAGCGCGTCGACCACGACGGCCCGCACTACCGGGTGCGCGACGTCGAGATCCTCCCCGCCACGGTGCAGCAGCCCCGGCCACCCGTCTGGGTCGGCGGCTTCTGGCCCGCGCGCCGGCCGTTCCGGCGCGCGGCGCGGTGGGACGGCGTCGTGCCGCTGTTCGCGTCCGGGCACGGGGTGCCGCCCACGCCGGAGGAGGTCCGGGAGGTCACCGGGTACGTCACGGAGCACCGTGACGCGCCCGGCCCGTTCGACGTCGTCGTGGGCGGGCTGACAACGCCGGAGGCGGCGGCCGACGTCGTCGGGCCGCTGGCCGAAGCCGGGGCGACCTGGTGGGACGAGCGCGGGCTGTACGAGTCGCCCGACCTGTACTCCCTGCCCGCGGTGCTGCGGCGGGTCGAGGCGGGGCCGCCGCGGCTCTGAGGTGCGGCCCCGCCCGGCCCCCGGCACGAGCGGTCAGCCCGGCTGCTCCGCGCTCCACCGGGCGATGTCCTCGTCGGTCACCTCGACCGGCCCGGTGGCCGGCTGCGTGATGCGGATGTGGTTGCCGAACGGGTCGCGCAGGGCGCAGTCGATCCCGTAGGGCTGCTCGACCGGCTCCTCGGTGAACTCGACGCCCTTCGCGCTGAGCTCGGCGTAGGTGCGGCGGCAGTCGTCGGTGGTCAGGATGCACGCGACCCCGAGCGCGCCCTTGGTCACCAGGTCCCGGACCTGGGCCGCGACCTCCTCGCTGAGGGACGGCGGGCCCGGCACCTCCAGCAGGAGGTGGCGGTCGGGGTCGGCGGGCAGGGAGACGGTCAGCCAGCGCATGAAGCCCATGTCGACGTCGTTGCTGACCTCGAACCCGAGCTTGCCGACGTAGAAGTCGAGGGCCTCGTCCTGGTCGAGCACGGTCACGGCGGTGATGGAGATGTTCTTGAACATGCCCACCACGCTAGGACCGCACCGGGCCGGTGCGCTTCTCCGAATCTGCTCGGTCGAGGAACCGCTCAGCCCGCGGGGCGCATCCAGCTCTTGACGAAGCAGACGGGCGCGGCCACGGGTCGCGTCCGGCGCCGGTACTCGGTCGGCGAGACGCCGACGACGTCGCGGAACGTGCGGCTGAACGTGCCCAGGCTGTTGGAGCCCACCTGCAGCGCAACCTCCGTCACCGGCGTCGCGGTGTTGCGCAGCAGCGCCATCGCGCGCTCCAGCCGGCGCCGCTGCAGGTAACGGTGCGGCGTCTCGCCGAAGGTCGCCCGGAAGCTGCGGCTGAAGTGGGACGGCGAGACGTGCGCGATGCGGGCCAGGGTCGGCACGTCGAGCGGCCGGGCGTAGTCGCGGTCGATGGCGTCCCGGGCGCGCAGCAGCAGCCGGTTGTCGCGCTCGTGCGGGGACATCAGCGCTCCTGCCCGAGGAACACCGCGTACCCGTCCAGGAGGCGGGCCAGGCCGAACTCGAAGAGCGTGTCGAGGGTCAGGTCCACCTCGGCCGACGTCGCCGCCACCAGGTGCGGGTGGCGGCGCGGGTCGACGGCGGCCTGGAGGTCGGGCAAGGTGCGGTCCATCCACTCCTCGTCGGTCAGCCCGTCGTCCTTGCGGGCCTGCGCCGCCGGCTCGATGCCCACCCCCAGCCCGCGCACGAGCTGGAAGACCGACACGGTCAGGTGCATCCGCGTGTCGAGGTCCAGCCCGCGGCCGGGCAGCTCGCCGAACGCGCTCAGCAGGGCCTCGGTGTGCGCGACGCCGTGCGGCAGCACCTGCGGCCGCGTCATCGACATGACGTGCGGGGCCCACGGGTGGCGCTGGAACGCGGCCCACATGGTGCGGGCGCACACCTCGGCCCGGGCCCGCCAGCCGTCCGGCAGCGGGTCCGGGAGCGGCGAGGTGGCGTACACGGTGTCGAGCATCCGGGCCAGCAGCTCCTCACGGCCGCGCACGTAGCGGTAGAGCGACATCGTGGGGATGCCCAGGTCGGTCGCGATCCGCCGCATGGACAGCCCGCCCAGCCCCTCGGCGTCGGCCGTCGCCATGGCCAGGCGCACGACGTCGTCCACCGTGGGGGCGCTCGCGGCGGACGCCGCCGTACCCGGGCGGGCCGTGCCGGTGGCCGCGCCCGCGGCCACCACGGTGCCCACGCCGCGCCGCACCTCGACGAGCCCGTCGCGGCGCAGCGCGTCGAGCACCCGGCTGGCGGTGGCCATGGCCACGCCGTGCTCGGCGACGATGCGGCGGGTGGACGGGACCGGCGCCCCCGGGGCGAGCTCGCCCGACCGGATGCGGTTCCGGATCCCGTCGGCGATGCGCTCGGACGGTGTGGTCATCTCGGCTCCCTGTACTAGTGCGGTCGCGGGCCTGTCGCGCGCGCTGCGGCCCCGTGGCCTGGGCGTTCGGGAGGTGCACTACCTGGTGCACTACCCCGCCCTTTACCCAGCATAGGGCGCTTCGTACGGTGTACGAAGCGCCTCGCCGAAACACCTCGGCGAGGAACCTTCGAACCAGGGAGCAGCCATGACTCACGTACTCGTCTCCGGTGCCAGCGTCGCCGGGCCGGCCCTCGCCTTCTGGCTCCGCCGGTACGGCTTCGACGTCACGGTGGTCGAGCGGTCGGCCGGGCCCCGGCCGGGTGGCCAGGGCATCGACGTGCGCGGAGCCGCGCGGACCGTGCTGGACCGGATGGGTCTCACCGAGCAGGTCCGGGCCGCCCACACGGGCGTGCGTGGCATCGCCTACCTCGACGCCGCGGGGCGCCGCACCGTCGAGCTGCCGGCCGAGATGTTCGGCCACTCGGGCGGCGTCATCGCCGACATCGAGATCCTGCGCGGCGACCTCATGCGGATCATCATGGACGCCGCCGACGGCGTCGAGTACCTCTACGACGACAGCATCACGGCGCTCGACCAGCGCGCCGACGGCGTCGACGTCACCTTCGAGCGCTCCACCCCGCGCCGGTTCGACCTCGTGGTGGGCGCGGACGGCGTCTTCTCCACCACGCGGCGCCTGGCCTTCGACGGCGCCTGGCAGGCGGTCGACTCCGGTTATCACCGCGCCGTCTTCACGGCCGAGCCGGCGGGCGCCGGCGACACGTGGGGCCTCGACGGCTGGGAGCTGCTGTACTCGATGCCGGCCGGCAACGGCGTGGGCGGGCGCAACGTGCTGCTCTACCCGGCGCACGGCGGGGCGCGGGGGATGGTCCACTTCGCCGGGGACCCCGTCGAGTACGACCGGCGCGACATCGCCGGGCAGAAGCGCCTGGTCGCCGGCGTGCTGGCGGGGGAGGGCTGGGAGGTGCCGCGCCTCCTGGAGGCGATGGAGCGCGCCGACGACTTCTACTTCGACCGGCACGTGAAGATCGAGATGCCGTCGTGGCACCGCGGGCGCGTCGCGCTCCTGGGCGACGCCTGCACCGCCGGGTCCGTCGGGATGGGCACCTCGCTGGCGCTGGTGGGGGCCTACGTGCTGGCGGGCGAGCTCGCCCGGGCGGGCGGCGACCCCGCCGTCGCGTTCCCCGCGTACGAGGCGATCGTGCGGCCCTACGCCGCGGTCAACATGAAGCAGCTCCCTGGCGGCGCGCGCGGGTTCCTGCCGCCCTCGCGGTTCGAGATCAAGGCGCGCACAGCGGTGATGGGCGCCCTGCTGAAGACGCCGCTGGCGGGCAGGATGATGGGCGGCATCGACAAGGCGGTCGACCAGATCGCCCTGCCGGACTACCTTGACGGACGGGTGCTCAAGTGATTTAGTCACTTTATGACTCAAGGTAGAGCCTCGTTCTCGGAGCAGCTCGCGGACGACATCGTCGACCTGATCCGCTCCGAGAGCCTCGGACCCGGCGACGTGCTGGAGTCCTCCCGCGACCTGGCCAAGCGGTTCGCCGTCACCACCCCCACCGTCCGGGAGGCGCTGCGGCGGCTGGAGGCCACCGGCGTGGTCGAGCTGCGGCACGGCTCCGGCACGTACATCGGACCGGGCATCGAGCGGTCGGTGCTGGCCAACCCGCACCGGCCGCACATCACGCGCTCCTCGGTGATCGAGCTGGTCCAGGCCCGCCTCGTCATCGAGCCGGGCATCGCGGCGCTCGCCGCGAGCGCCCGGGACGCCGCCGCCCTGCAGCGGCTGGAGGCCGCCGCGGCGACGGCGCTGCAGCCGCCGGTGCACGGGTTCCGGCCGGCGCTGAACTTCCACGTGGAGCTGGCGGCGGCGTCGGGCAACGGGCTGCTGCGCGAGACGGTGGAGGCGTTGCTGCACGTGCGGGCGTCGGAGCAGACGGAGATCCGGTTCCGGTACGACGACCGGCAGCGGGACCACGCGGAGCACCTGGAGATCCTGGGCGCGGTCCGCGACGGGGACGGCGCGGCCGCGGAGCGGCTGACGCGGGCGCACCTGACCACGATCCGGGAGTCGCTGGAGGCGGCGGACTTCGGGGAGGTGGCACCGTGACCGCGCCGTACCGCCTCGCGGAGATGACGACGGCGGAGGCGGCGGACGCCGTCGCGCGCGGCACCGTGGTGCTGATCCCGGCGGGGGCGCTGGAGCAGCACGGGCCGGGCATGGCGCTCGGCACGGACCTGGTGCGGGCCGAGGGCGTGGTGGCGCAGGTCGCCGCGAACCTGGCCGGCCGGGTGGTGGTGGGGCCGTCGATCCCCGTGGGGGTCTCGCCGCACCACATGGCGTTCGCGGGCACGGTGACGCTGACGACGACGACGTTCGCCGCCGTCGTGCGGGAGTACGTCACCAGCCTGCACCGGCACGGCTGGACGCGGTTCCTGGTGGTCACCGGGCACGGCGGCAACAACGCGACGCTGACCACGGTGGCGCAGGATCTCCTGGTGTCCCACCCGGGGGTCCAGCTTGCCTGGTCACCCCTGACGGCGCTCGCGGGCGACGCCGTGGCCGCGATGGAGCCCAGTGCCGTGCACGGGCACTCCGGCGAGGCCGAGACCGCGCAGATGCTGCACCTCGCGCCGCACCTGGTGCACACCGACCGGCTGGAGCCTGGCACCACCACCCCGGACCAGCTCGACGACGTCTCCCGCACGGCCCGCCGTCACGCGCAGCCCACCCTGACCCTGCCGTACGACCGGCTCAGCCCCAACGGCGTGCTCGGCGACCCGCGCCGGGCCACCGCCGAGGACGGCGCCGCGATCGTGAAGGCGATCGTCGCCCGGATCACGACCTTCGTGGAGGAGTGGCCGCCCGCCTAGCGCCGGCCACCCCTCCGGACAGCACCCCTCGATACGCACCTGGCCCGCCAGGTGTCCGCTCCGCCGTGCCCGCACGCGGGCGCGGCGCCCAGAAAGGACTCGCATGTCAACGACGACAGCATCACCTCGCCCCGCACCACAGGGCCGACGACGGCCGGGCCGCCGCGCGGCGCTCCTCGCCGCCCTGGCGCTCGCGGTCTCCGGCCTGGCCGGGCCGGTCGGCGCCACGGCGGCGTCCGCCAGCCCCGGCCTGCGCTCCGCGGGCTGCGGCACCGATCCCGGGCAGGAGCCGGGCAGCAGCGTGCTGCGCACCCTGACCAGCGCCGGGCGCGAGCGCACCGTGCAGCTCCACCTGCCGGACGGCTACCGCAGCGACCGGGCGTGGCCCGTGGTCCTGGTGTTCCACGGCCGAGGCAACACGGGGGCGGGCACGGAGGCGTTCTCCGGCCTGGACGCGCTGCCCGCGATCGTCGCGTACGGCAACGGCGTGGTCGGTACCGGCGACGGCGACCGGCAGGCCTGGGAGGGCGCGCCGTACGCGGCCCCCGGCGTCGACGACGTGGCGTACACGAACGACCTGCTGGACACGCTGGAGCGGGGCCTGTGCGTGGACCCGCGGCGCGTGTACGCGACCGGCAAGTCCAACGGCGCGGGCTTCACGGGGATCCTGGCGTGCGAGCTGTCGGACCGGATCGCGGCGGTCGCACCCGTGGCGGCCGCGTTCTACGGCACGGGCCACCCGGACTGCGACCCGGCGCGGCCGGTGCCGGTGATCGACTTCCACGGCACGGACGACGTGACCATCCCGTACGCGGGTGACGCCGACCGCGGCCTGCCCGCGATCCCGGACTGGGTGGGCGGCTGGGTGCAGCGCAACGGGTGCACCCGGGGGCCCGCCGTCGAGCAGACGGCGTTCGACGTGACCACGTCCCGGTGGACGGGCTGCGACCGGGGCGCCGAGGTGACGCACGTGGCGGTGCTCGGGGGTGGCCACACCTGGCCGGGGGAGGACAGCTACTCCGGCGGCGGGTACGCGACGCACAGCATCGAGGCCCACGAGGTGCTGTGGGAGTTCCTGCGCGACGAGCGGCTGCCGGTGCGGTTCCTCGTGAGCCACGGCACGGACGGCTCGCACGGCACGGACGGGGCGGCGTCATGACCGCGACGTCCAAGCAGGCCGCACCCGGGACCGAACCGGACCGGCTGCCGCGCGTGCTGCGCGCGCTGGCCGTCGTCGAGCGCCTCGGCAACGCCCTGCCGCACCCGTTCTGGCTGTTCTGGATCCTGGCGGCGATCCTCGGCGTGACGAGCGCCGGGCTGGCGGCGGCGGGCGTGTCCGTCGTCTCGCCCGCCGACGGCGAGACCGTGGTGGTGCAGAACCTGCTCAGCGGCGCGGGCCTCGCCATGGCCGTCTCCACGGCCGTCGACAACTTCGCGACGTTCGGCCCGATGGGCACCATCGTCGTGGTCATCATGGGCGTCGCCATCGCGGAGCGCACCGGCTTCCTGTCGGCGGCGATGAAGGTCTCCGTCTCCCGGGTGCCCGTCTCCTGGGTGGTGTTCGCCGTCGCGTTCGCGGGCACCGTCTCGCACGTCGCGAGCGCCGCCGCGTACATCATCCTCGTGCCGCTGGGCGGGCTGGCGTTCCGGGCGGTGGGCAAGTCGCCGATCCTCGGCGTCGTCGTGGCGTACACGTCGATCGCCTCGGGGTACGACGCGAGCCCGGTGCCGACGCCGAACGACGCGATCTTCGCGGGCATCACCACGGAGGCGGCGCGGATCATCGACCCGAACGCGTACGTCTCACCGGTGAGCAACTGGTTCTTCAACATCGGCTCGTCGCTGCTGCTGGCGATCGTGATCACCCTGGTCACGAACCTGGTGCTGGCCAAGCGGCCGGATCTCGGCGCGGACCCGGATGCCGATCTGGACGACGTCGCGGGCCTGGAGCTCTCGCCGCGGGACCGCGGGGCCCTGCGCGCCGCACTTCTGTCCGGCCTCGCCGCGATCGTGCTGATCGCCGTGGTGGTGCTGCTGCCGTCGTCCCCGCTGCGGGGCGAGGGCGGGAGCCTGACCGAGTCGCCGTTCCTGGACGGGATCGCCGCGATCGTCGCCGTGCTGTTCGCGCTGGTCGGCATCGTGTACGGGTGGCGGTCCGGGGAGATCACCAGGGCGGGGGACGTGCCGCGGCTCATGGCCGAGGGCGTGCGCCAGATGGCGCCCGTGCTGGTGCTGTTCTTCGCCATCGCGCAGTTCCTGGCGTACTTCGACTGGACGCACATCGGCGACGTCATCGCCGTGAACTCGGCCGAGGCGCTGGAGACCAGCGGCGTGCCGATCTGGGTGGTGTTCCTGGCGATCCTCGCGCTGCTGTCCGTGGTCAACGTGCTCGTGACCAGCGGCTCGGCCATGTGGGCCATCGCGGCGCCCGTCGTCGTGCCCATGCTGATGCTGCTGGACGTGCCCGCCGAGACCACGCAGGCGCTGTTCCGCATCGCCGACTCCGGGTCCACGGCGATCACGCCGATGAGCCCGTACTTCATCATGGCGCTCGGGTTCCTGCAGCGGTACCGCAAGGACGCCGGCATCGGCACGCTGGCCTCGTACACGCTGCCGCTCGCCGTGTGCATGACGCTGGCGTGGACCGCGCTGTTCTTCGCCTGGTGGGCGCTCGGCATCCCGCTCGGGCCCGGCGCACCGGTGCGCTGACGCACACCTGCCCCGCCGTGGCCCCCCGCCGACCCGTCACCGGGCGCGACGGCGGGGCCACGGTGATGATGTGCGGTGATGAACGCGATCCTCCTGCTGCCGGCCGGCATCGTCCTGCTCAACGTCTTCGCCCTGGCCCTGGTGCTGCTGCGGGCCCCGTTGTTCCGGCTGCCGGTGTACTGGCCGATGGTGCTGAACATCGGGCTGTCCGTCGCGCCCGCCGTGGTGCTCGGGATCGGGCTGCTGCTGGTGCTGGGCGTCATCACGTTCGTGCCGAACCGGGCGCTCATGCTCACCGTGATCGCGGTGGTGCTCGTGGTGTGGGTGCTGCTGCTGCCCAACTCGGCCTACCTGGTCACGGAGCTGAACTTCTCCCACCGGCGGCCCACGGACGACCCCGCGCCGCTCTGGTACGACATCGTGATGGTGCTGTCCCTGGCGCTGTCCGGCGTGCTCAACATGCTGATGAACGTGCTGCTCGTGCAGTTCGCGTACGTGCTCATCGTGCGGCCCAACGACGACGACCCGTACCGGCAGCCCGACTCCTGGGTGCTGGTGGCGCTCACCCTCGTGCTGGTCAGCGTGGGCATCTACCTGGGGCGCTACGTCCGGTTCAACTCCTGGGACCTGCTGCACCCGTCCTCGTTCGTGCGCAAGCTCGCCGCGCACCTCCGGGTGGGCGCGCACTGGCGGACGCTCACGGGCTTCGTCGTGGTGCACACCCTGTTCTTCGGGCTGATGTACCTGCTGGTGGTCGCGCCCGTGGTGCTGATGGTGGCCGCCGTGAGCGCCTGAGGCTCACGGCGGCCACCCTCGTGCGAGCGGTGCGGTGCGGTGCGGCCGGCTCGCGCCGGCCCGCTCAGTCCGGCAGGCCCGCCACGGCGAAGTACGTGGTGCAGGCGCCGCCCTCGGACTCGTACCCGGTGGACAGCTCCAGCAGCTCGTCCCGCTCGGGCAGGGCCAGCAGCGTGGGGCTGTAGTTGGGGCAGTAGTTGTTCCACGGGTCGCGGATGCTCACGGGCGCGGCGGCCGTGCTCCAGGCGGCCTCCGGCACGCCCTCGTTGGTCATGAGCGTGGACCCGCTGCCGGGCAGGACGGCGCCGTCGGGCCCGTAGAGCATCTGCCCGACGCCGAGCAGCCGCCCGTCGCGCGTGCCGTCGTCGTACCAGGAGATGTTCGGGGTGTGCCGGAAGTGCGTGCCGTCCGCCGTCGCGACCGGGCTGCCGATCTCGGTGACCGGCTGCCAGGCGATCCCGTCGGCCGAGCGGCGCGTGTAGTGCCGGCAGTCCTGCACCGGGCCGCACACCTCGTAGCTCATGAGGTAGTCACCGTCCGGCAGCCGCCGCACCACCGGCATGCCCGGGCGCAGCCCGGAGTCCGGTAGTGCGATGACGTCCTGCAGCGGCGACCAGGTCACGCCGTCGGGCGACGTGGCCTGCACGATCACCTGGCTGTGCGCCGGCTGCTGGTTCTCGTCCGAGACGTACAGCACCAGGTCGCCGTCGGGGGAGACGGCGAACTCCGGCTCCCACAGCCCCTTGCCGCCCGCCGCCGTCGCCGCTGTCGAGACGTGCTCCCACGTACGGCCCTGGTCCGTGCTGGCCCACACCGGCAGCGTCATCCGGCGCGTGGCCTCGTCCTCCTGCTGGCCCACCGAGGCCGACCACAGCAGGGTGCCCTTGCGCAGGTCGCCCACCTTGCGCGGCAGCTCGAACAACGTCGAGCAGCACAGCCCCCGCGTGGCCCCCGGGTCCGAGACCGTGCCGACCCGCTCGAAGCTGCGGCCGTCGTCCGTGCTGGTGAAGATCGCGCCGTGACCCGTGTCGCCGTCGAACGTGACCGTGCTGACCACGATCGTGCCGTTCGCCCGGCCGGAGTGCTCCAGCCGGATGGCGCGCGGGTAGAGCGAGGTGCCCTCCATCAGCCGGGTGCCGTTCTCCGCCCCGCCCGGCGGCGGTTCCGCCCCGCCCGCCCCGGTCGCCGTCGCCGGGGCGACGGCGGCGGACAGGGTGAGCGTGGCGAGCGCGAGCACCGTGAACAAGCGTCGCAGGACCATGGTGGGGCTCCTCTTCGATCGACTCTGATCTCGAACACACCGGGGGGCCGGTCCGCCGCGTGGCGGGCGACCGCCGTCACCGTAGTGACCGAGGCGTGGGTGAGTCAACGTTGCATCAGTGTGTCCGACGCCGAGAAGCCCAGGCGCTCGTAGAACGGCATCACGGAGTCGCGGGAGTCGAGGGTCAGCTTGCGCACGCCCAGGTCGTCGGCCGCGGCGTAGAGGGACTCGACCAGCCGCCGGCCGATGCCGCGCCCCTGGTGCTCGGGGACCACGAAGACGCTCTGCACGTCTCCGTTCCTGCGGATGAGGTCGCCGGGGTTGGGCACGCGCTCGAAGATCGCCAGCCACGCCATGCCGACCAGGTCGCCGTCCAGCTCGGCGACCTGGCACACCGACCGCTCGCCCTGCGCTGCCATCCATCGGCCCAGTGCGGCGGCGAACTCCCGGGCCTCGTCCGCGCCGGGCGTGCGGTCCGGCTGGGCCCAGCGCCACCGCAGCGCGGACAGGGCGGGGACGTCGGCGAGGGTCGCTTGTCTGATCACGAGGTCTGACGGCACCGGCCCATGCTGGCACGGACCTCGCGGCGGCGTGGTAGCCGCGGGAGACCGGCCCCGGCGACCCGCGCCGCCTAGGATTCCTGGCGTGAACGCCGCTCGCCGGAAGAACCACCAGGTCGCCGTCCTCGTGCTGGAGGGCGCCAAGCCGCTCGACGTCGGCATCCCGGCGCAGGTGTTCTCGAACCGGCCGAGCATGCCGTACGAGGTGCGGGTGTGCGGCGCGGCGCCCGGCCTGGTGACCGGCGGCGACGGCCTCTCGTACCACGTGGCCGAGGGTCTGGACGCGCTGGAGCGCGCCGACACGGTCTTCGTCCCCGGGTACCGGACGCCGGCCGCCGCCGACCCGCCGGCCGTCGTCGTCGACGCGCTGAAGGCGGCGCACGCCCGCGGGGCGCGGCTCGCGGCCATCTCGACCGGCGCGTTCGCGCTGGCGGCGACCGGCCTGCTCGACGGCAGGCGCGCCACGACGCACTGGCACTACACGCGGGCGCTGCGCGAGCGGCACCCCCTGGTGCAGGTCGACGAGAACGTGCTGTTCGTGGACGAGGGCGGCGTGCTCACCTCGGCGGGTGCGGCGTCCGGCATCGACCTGTGCCTGCACCTGGTGCGGCGCGACCACGGCGTCGGCCTGTCCAACCACGTGGCCAGGCGGCTGGTCGCCGCGCCGTACCGCAGCGGGGGGCAGGCGCAGTACGTGCCACGGAGCGTGCCCGAGCCGCTCGGCGACCTGTTCGCCGACACGCGCGAGTGGGCCCTGGAGCACCTCGCCGAACAGCTCACCCTGGAGGCGCTCGCGCGCAACGCACGGGTCTCGGCGCGCACCTTCTCGCGCCGGTTCGTCCAGGACACCGGCTACACGCCCATGCAGTGGGTGCTCCGTGCCCGGGTGGACCTGGCGCGCGAGCTGCTGGAGCGCAGCGATCTCAGCGTCGAGCAGGTCGCGCACCGGGTCGGGCTCGGCACCGCGGCCAACCTCCGCCTGCACTTCCACCGGATCCTCGGGACGTCGCCGACCGAGTACCGCAGCACGTTCTCGGCCGGGGCCGAGAGCGGCTTCGAGCCCGGTGTCGAGGCTGGCTTCGACGGCGCCCTCGGGGAGTAGCCGGGGTCGTTCCGGCGTCCGCGCAGAGGGCTGGCGAGATCCTTGCGATCGCTGGCGAAGTGTCTGGCGGAATCCTTGCGTGCGGTGGCGTTCCAGCCGCTTTCGGACGACGCCGCGCGAGCGCAGCATGGTCGCTGACGAAAGGAAACCGATGACCCGCATCGCCATCAACGGCTTCGGCCGGATCGGACGCAACACCCTGCGCGCGCTGCTCGAGCGCGACACCAAGCTCGAGGTGGTCGCGATCAACGACCTCACCGCGCCGGACGCCCTCGCCCAGCTGCTCAAGTTCGACAGCGCGCTCGGCCGACTGGGACGTCCGGTCGAGGTCGACGGCGACGAGCTCGTCGTGGACGGCCGCCGCATCAAGGTGCTCGCCGAGCGCGAGCCCGGCAAGCTGCCGTGGGCGGAGCTCGGCGTGGACCTCGTGCTGGAGTCCACCGGCCGCTTCACCTCCGCCGACGCCGCCCGCGCGCACCTCGACGCCGGCGCCCGGAAGGTTCTGGTCAGCGCTCCCTCGGCCGGCGCGGACGTGACGCTCGCCTACGGCGTGAACACCGACGCCTACGACCCCGCGGAGCACGTGATCGTCTCGAACGCGTCGTGCACCACGAACGCGCTGGCCCCGCTGGCCTCCGTGCTGGACGACCTGGCCGGCATCGAGCACGGGTTCATGACCACCGTGCACGCCTACACCCAGGAGCAGAACCTGCAGGACGGGCCGCACCGCGACCCGCGCCGGGCCCGCGCCGCCGGCGTCAACATCGTGCCGACCACGACGGGCGCCGCCAAGGCGATCGGCCTGGTGCTGCCCAACCTGAACGGCAAGCTGTCGGGCGACTCGATCCGCGTGCCGGTGCCGGTCGGCTCCATCGTGGAGCTGAACACCACGGTGGCGCGCGAGGTCACCCGCGAGGAGGTGCTGGCGGCGTACCGCACCGCGGCCGACGGCGCCCTCAAGGGCATCCTCGACTACTCCGACGAGCCGCTGGTCTCCAGCGACATCACCGGCGAGGCGGCCTCGGCGATCTTCGACTCGGCGCTGGTCCGGGTGGACGGCAAGCACGTCAAGGTCGTGGCCTGGTACGACAACGAGTGGGGCTTCTCCAACCGCGTGATCGACACGCTGGAGCTGCTCGCCCAGGGCTGAGGCGAGGAGCGCGTTGGCGCCGGACCGGGCTGACGCCCGGATCCGGGTGATCGGTACAAAGTCAGATGGTCGGCAGCTCGAACTGCCGACCACCTGACTTTCTACCGACTGCTCGAATTGCCGACCATGCGCCCCCGCGGACCATGCGCCCCCGCCGATCACGCGCTCCTGCCGATCACGCGCTCCCTGCCGACCGCGCGCCCCCTGCCCCTGCCGATCACCCCGGCTGAACGCCCCCGCCGTCCAGCGGCGCCGCCACCTCCGCGATCCACCGGCGCTGCGCCCGGGTCTCCACCGCACGTCGGTGGTAGTGCGCGCGGACCCACGCGACGGCGTCGTCGGGCGCCACCCCGCTCATGATCGCGAGCACCGAGAGCGCTGTGCCCGTGCGGCCCACTCCGCCGCCGCACGCGATCTCGACCCGCTCGGTCGCGGCGCGCACATGAGCCTCCCGCAGCGCAGCCAGCGCCTCCTGCGTCGAGTCAGGCAGCCGGAAGTCACGCCAGCGGACCCACCGGTACTCCCGGCCGGGCACCGCCGGATCCCGGCCCCGCAGGTAGACCGCGAAGTCGGGCAACGGCACCGTGCCGCGCGGGCGACGCAGCCCCGTGCCGCGCACCCGCCGCCCGTCGGGGAGCTCGACGACGCCGCCGTCGGCCAGGTTCCAGTGATCCATCGCTCCAGCCTAGGGAGCCGGACGCCGATGAGTAACGGGGCTTTCCGCAGTCGGACGGTGAGGGAAACCGGAAGGAGTCCGCGATGAGCAAGGTGATCACGCACATGACGATGTCCCTGGACGGCTTCATCGCCGACCCGGACGACCGCATCGACGACATCTTCGACTGGTACGCCGTCGGCCCGGTCGAGGTGCCGAGCGCCAACGAGGGCGTCTCGCTCCGGGTCGACGAGGCCAGCGCGGTGATGCTGCGCGACCTGACCGAGGGCACGGGCGCCCTCGTGTCCGGCCGGCGCCTGTTCGACATCACCGACGGCTGGGGCGACAGCCACCCCGTGGGCGCCCCCGTCGTCGTCGTCACGCACCACGTACCGCAGGACGCGGACCGGTGGCCGCGCACCACGTTCGTCGGCGACGTCGCCGAAGCCGTCGCCCGCGCCCGCGAGATTGCCGGCGACAAGGACGTCACGATCGCGAGCGCGAACGTGGCCCAGCAGGCGCTCGCGCTCGGGCTGGTGGACGACGTGTGCGTCAGCCTTGCCCCGGTGCTGCTCGGCGCGGGCATCCCGTACTTCGCCGACCTGGGCAAGCACCTGCTCCTCGAGGACCCGGAGGTCGTCCAGGGCAAGCGCGCCCTGCACCTGCGGTACGCGGTGCGCCGCTGACCTCGGTCGGTTGCCTTGAGAGCGGTCGGTCGACCGACCGGTCTCAAGGCATCCGACCGAAATCAGCGCCAGGTGAGCTACGGCCTGGTCAGAAGGTCCAGCGCTGCCCGGCGGCGCCGGAGCAGGTGCGGATCTCCAGGCGTTGGCCGTCGTGCAGGGGCGTGCCCCCGACCGCCGTCAGGCACTTGCCCGACTGCGGGTTCACGAGTGCCTGGTTGCCGGACTGGTAGGTCCAGCTCTGCGCGCCCGTGCCGTTGCACTCCCAGAGCTGCACGACGGCGCCGTCAGCGGAGCTCCCGGACGCCACGTCCATGCACCGGCCGAGTGCGCTGAGGGTGGAGCCCGACCGGGTCCAGGTCTGGGCGGTGTTGCCGGTGCAGTTCACGATCTGCAGCGGGTTGCCGTTGAACGAG
This sequence comes from Promicromonospora sp. NPDC110617, assembly GCF_055598465.1. Taxonomy (NCBI): domain Bacteria; kingdom Bacillati; phylum Actinomycetota; class Actinomycetes; order Micrococcales; family Promicromonosporaceae; genus Promicromonospora; species Promicromonospora sp. NPDC110617. The sequence continues at coordinate 266,278 of NZ_JBVKBM010000002.1, read as the reverse complement.
TCGGCCCAGGGGACGTCCACGCACATGCCGTTCGACGCGTGCACGGCGCCCGTGCCGGACGGGAGCGGCCCGCTGCCGCCGTCGCCCCCGCCGCCGTCCGACCCGGCGATCGGGGTCGCGGCGCCGGAGAACGGGTCGAGCTGGATGTAGGCGGCCGACGGGTTGCCGTCGTGCACCAGGGACTCCTGTGCCAGCACGTCGTCGAACGCGAAGCCGTACGCCTTGCCGTTGGCCATCTGCTGGTGGATGAACTTGGAGTAGTAGTCGGTCACGGAGGCCTCGTAGAACCCTGTGGTGCTGGTACCCGGCTGGGTGGTGCGGGTCAGCAGGGTGGAGCGGTGGAAGCCGGCGCACAGGGTGCGGGCGATGGCGCCGATGTCGTTGTTGGGCGCAGCGAGGTCGTTGTAGCAGCCGAAGACCGAGTCGCTCGACGGCTTGCGGAACTCGGTCACGTACGCGCCCGAGGCGTTGGTGAAGCGCATGACGCCGTTCTGGACCCGGCCGGTGAACACCGTTGCGGGGTCGTAGGAGTAGGGCGCCACGGTGAGGTTCTCGTTCGTGTACTTGGCCCACACCTGGTCCACGTACGACGAGAGGATGTTCGCGTCGATCTGCCCGGTCCCGATCGCGTGCCCGGGCGCGAGGATGCGCAGCAGCGACCCGTCCGGGGCGCGCTGGGCGAGGTTGCCCCAGCCGGGCGTGGCGGCCAGGGCGTTGACGACGTTCTGGTAGCCGTCGGGCTTGAGCATCCCGGTGCTGATCACCGAGCCGTCGGCCTTGCGCAGGCCGGTCTGGTACGGGGCCGAGAGGAAGTCGACCTGGGTGCTGTTGATCCACAGGCCTGAGTCGTTGAGCGTGAACTCGGTCCAGCTGAAGAGCTTGTTGCGGTTGGGGTCGCTGGGGTTCTGCACCGCGGGCTGGACCAGTCGGCCGTCGTTGACGACCTTGAAGCTGAGCTTGCTGCCGTACGAGAAGTAGACCCGGCCCGACATCTTGGGCAGCTGGATCGTCTTCGACTGCCCGTCCGCGGGGCCGGCGATCGAGGCGTCGGGCGCGTCCACGGGCGTGCCGCCCACGGTGGGCCAGGCGTGGAACGCGCCGGACGCGTCGGCCCAGCCGAGCTGACCGGTGCCGGGGTCGCCCAGGACGTAGACGAACACCTGGTCGCCGCGCCCCGAGTCGTTGGTGATGGTCAGGGGGATCGTGGCGGGGACGGCCGCCGCCGGGGTGGGCTGTGCGACGACGAGCGTGGCCGCCGTGACCGCGAGCGCGCCGACCGCGGCGAGCACGCTGCGGAGCGGGTGGAGTCTGGACCTTCGTGCACGTGACGGGGTTCGTGACAGCGTTCGTGACATGGGGAGATCTCCTCGTGTATCCGGGTAGCACGCCGTTGTACCTACTGGACTGTCAGGGAATCGGATATTAGTGAGGAACCCTGCCAATGTCACTAGTCCGGCACGATCGGATGTGCCGACGGCCGTGCGGCTAGTGTCGGTCGGGAGTGCACCACCCCTGATTCCGGCGCCGTCCGGCTCGCTCCGTCCGGCGCCGACGAGCGGAGGAGAGCGCGCGTGAATGCGACCGACAAGCCCCGGCACCGCAGCGTCGACGTCGACGGGCTGGAGATCTTCTACCGGGAGGCGGGGGCTCCGGACCGGCCGTGCGTGCTGCTGCTGCACGGCTTCCCGAGCTCGTCACACCTCTTCCGGCACGTCATGGCACCCCTGGCCGAGGTGAGCCGCGTGGTCGCCCCGGACCTGCCGGGCTTCGGGTTCTCCGACGCGCCCACCGCGGACGAGTACGACTACCGGTTCGCCGTCCTGGCCGACACGGTCGAGGCGTTCCTGGAGCAGATCGGCGTCGACAGGTTTTTCGTCTACCTGCACGACTTCGGCGCCCCTGTCGGGTACCACCTCGCCACCCGGCATCCCGGACGGGTGCTCGGTCTCGTGGTGCAGAACGGCAACGCGCACGAGGAAGGGCTGGGCGGCCAGTGGGACACCGCGCGGGCGTTCTGGGCGGACCCCTCGGAGGCCAACCGCGCCCGGCTGCCCGAGTGGCTCACCTTCGAGGGCGTCCGGGACGAGTACGTGAGCGGGCTCCCGGAACGGGTGCGGGAGCTGGCGCCGCCCGAGTCGTGGCACCTGGACTGGAGCCGGATCTCGCGGCCGGGCAACCTCGACGCCCAGTTCCGGCTGTTCACCGACTACGCCACCCACGTGGCCCGCTTCGACGAGCTGGCGGAGTACCACCGCGCCCATCAGCCGCCGTGCCTGGTGCTCTGGGGGCGCCACGACACGTACTTCGACCTGGCCGAGATCATGGGGTACGCGCGCACGCTCGACCGGCTGGAGGTCCATATCTACGACGCCGGCCACATGCTGCTCGAGACGCACTGGCCGGAGTGCGTGGCGGTGATGCGGTCGTTCGTCCGGGACGTCAGAGCGCGCCAAGGCATCGGGGGGTTGTGACGCCGCGGATCAGGGGCGGCGGTCCAGGATCGCCTGGGTGGCGTTGTCGAGATTCTCGACGAGCTTGTGGACGCCGTCGAGCAGGGCGGCGAGGCCGATCAGGAGGGCGATGACGCCGAGGACCACGGCGACGGTTCCCACGGCGCCGGCGCCGACGGTCAGGAGGGTCGGCCCGATGATCAGCCCGGCCAGCCCCAGGGTGACCGGGCCGGCGGACCGGTTGGCCGCGGGGGAGTTGCGCACGTTCTCGGTCGCATCAGTCATGCGGCACATCGTCCAGCCTGGATGGGCCCCGTGACCAGGGGATGTGGGTGTTCGGTGTGCGAACAGGCACTGTGTGACTGCATCCGGGGGCGATGCGGCCCGATCGGGCCTGGTGAACACCGGTCAATAGTGGCGGGAGCAAGCGAAAGGTCCTTCCGCTCGCTCAGCGTTTCCGCTGGCTGGAGGGCCGTTCCGTTAAGTTCGCGGGTCCAGCCGTGTGCTGTACTAAGTGCAGCAGGGGAGGGGATGTCCACATGCCCACGAAGACCACTGGCGAGTCCGCAGGTCAGCAGCTGGCCAAAGCCCTACGCCGCCGCATCGTTGACGAGCTGTCCGAGGGCGACCAACTCCCTTCATCGGCCCAACTGCAAGCCCAGCACGGAGTGTCGAGCACCGTCGTCCGAGATGCGATCAAGGTCCTCAAGACGCAAGGATTCGTCGTCGGCCAACAGGACGATGGCGTGTTCGTCGCCGCGATCGGGCTCCCCGGCGGTGAGCCCGCTTTCCCCGACGCCCCACAGCGCGGAGGAGCGTAGTACAGCAGTTGGTGCCGCAGCCCGGACGCTGGTCGTTCTCTGTACAAAGCGAAAGGCCCTCCCGCTCAGCGTTTCCGCTGGCCGGAGGGCCTTTCTGCACGGTGGGCGATACTGGGATCGAACCAGTGACCTCTTCGGTGTGAACGAAGCGCGCTACCCCTGCGCCAATCGCCCGTGCTGCCTGCCCCGTCGGGGCGTGCGTGGACGATATTAGCCTGGTTCGAGCGCGGATGCGAAATCCGAATCGCCGGGCCGTGTCAGGGGTCGGTGCGCTCGCGCATGTTCCGCTCGAACAGGTCGCGTGCGGCGGCCGACAGCTCGCCGATCTGCAGGTCGACGCCGTCGAGCCAGACCGTCGGCTGGACGTTGCGCACCGACCCGGTCAGCAGCATCCGGGCCTCGCCGGCGGACACCCGGTCGAGCACCGAGAACGGCAGCTCGCCGTCCTTGGCCTCGCGCACGGGAAGCCCGGCCTCGGCGCCCCACTCGAGCAGCAGCTCGCGCGTGATGCCGGCCAGGCAGCCCACGCTGAGCGGGGGAGTGACCAGCTCGCCGTCGAGCTCCAGGAACACGTTCGAGCCCGTGCCCTCGCACAGGTCGCCCGCGGTGTTCGCGAAGACCGACTCGTCGGCGCCCTTGCCGATGGCGTCGGCCAGCGCCACGACGTTCTCGGCGTACGACGTCGTCTTCAGGCCCGCCACCGCGCTGTTCTCGTTGCGGGTCCAGGGGGAGCGGGCGGCCCGCCCGGTGGGCACGACGACGGCCTCGGTCGCCGCCACGACCACCGTCTGCGGGGTGTCCGACCGGCCGGAGCCGAGCGGCCCGATGCCGTCGGTCACCGTGATGCGCAGCCGGCCGGCGTCCGGCGAGGCGGCCAGGACCGCGTCCACGCCGTCGCGCACCTTGCGCAGGTCCAGGGGCGCCATGCCCATGCCGGACGCCGACCGCTCCAGGCGCGCCAGGTGGCGCGTCAGCGCGAACGCCTGCCCGTTCAGGACGGCGCAGGTCTCGAAGACGCCGTCGCCGACCGTGATGCCGTGGTCCACCGCGCTGAGCGCGGCCTCGCCGGGCGCGACCATGCGCCCCTCTGTCCAGATGACCGTCATGCCGCCCAGTGTGTCACCGGCGCAGGGTCACGTGGGTCACCTCCGGTGTGTGCCGCACGCTCGTGGACGAGAACTCGATGGGCGGCACGCCGTCGAACAGGCGCGTGCCCGCACCCAGGGTGAACGGCGCCACGTGCAGGCGCAGCTCGTCCACGTGCCCGGCGGCGAGGTACTCGTTGAGGGTGGTGACCCCGCCCGTGATGGAGATGTCGCCGTCCCCTGCGGCTTCCCGGGCCTGGGCGAGCGCGCTCTCGATGCCGTCGGTGACGAAGTGGAACGTGGTGCCGCCGTCCATCGGGATCGGCTCGCGGTCGTGGTGGGTGAGGACGAAGACGGGCCCGTGGTACGGCGGGTTCTCGCCCCACCAGCCCCTCCAGTCCGGGTCCCAGTCCCCGCGGCCGGCGGAGAACATGTTGCGGCCCATCACGTACGCGCCCGCGCCGACGATGGCGTCCACCTCCGCTCGGTGTGCGTCGGGGTGGTCGAACATCCACCCGGCCATCCAGGTGTTCAGGCGTTCACCCGTCGTCGCACCGAACGGGTGCTCCAGGCTCTGGTCGTGGCCCGCGGAGTAGCCGTCGAGCGAGACTGCCAGGTCTGCTTTCACGATTCCCATGCCTGTCCGACGACGACGGCCGCGGGAACTCATCGGTGACCCTCACCGTCGGGCAGTGGATCAGCCCTCGCCGCGGTAGCTCCCGAAGCTCCACAGGTTGCCCTCCGGGTCGCGCACCACGCAGGACCGGCCGCCGTAGTCCTGGTCGGCGGGCTCCCGCAGGCTGGAGCCGCCGGCGGCGAGGGCGGCCGCGTAGGTGCCGTCGACGTCGTCGGTCACGGCGTAGGCCGAGCCGGTCCCGGTCTGGTCGGGCCACTGGGGGCGTGGCCGGTGCGTGCCGAGCATGACGCCGCCGCCCTCGGGCCAGGCCAGCTCGGCGTGCTGGACGACGGCGGGGTCGGTGTCGTCGCGGTAGACGGCGCGCTCCTCGAAGCCGACGGCCTTCAGCCAGGTCAGACCCGCGTCGGCGTCGCGGTAGGACAGGGTGATCCACAGTCCGGTGCTCATCGTGCTCCTCCTCGTTCGGGTGTCTCCCACGATGCCCGGGGCGGGTCGGCGACGTCTTGAACGAACGGGAACTCCTCGCGCAGCCAGGTGGTCGGGGTGCAGCCGCCCAGGGCCACCCACTCGCGGGTCAGGTGGGCGTGGTCGGCGTACCCGGTCCGTGCGGCGACGTCGGCGAGGTTCACGCGGCCCGTCCGGGCGGCCACCACGAGCGCGCGGCGCGACCGGGCGAGGCGGGCCACGCGCCGCAGGTCGCGGGGTGTGAGCCCGCACTCGGCGCGGACGAGGTCCTGCAGGCGGCGACGGCTCCAGCCCTGCTCGGCCGCGACGTCGCGGACCTGACCGCCGTGCGCGATGCCGGCGAGCGCCCGCCCGACGTCGGCCCGCGGGCCGGGCTCCCCGGCCCGCGCGAGGTGCTCGACCAGGACACGCACGACGGCCGCGCCGTCCGGGGCCGTGCCGTCGGAGGACGTGGCGAGCAGCTCCGGCAGGTGCGCGAGGTGCGGCGCGACCTCGGGCAGGCTGGTCAGCTCCCCAGCGAGCTCGCCCGCGGGCACCCCGAGCAGCGCCCGCGTTCCCCGCAGCGTGAGGGAGATGCTCAGCCCGCGCTGGCGGCCGCCGTGGTGGATGGCGGCGGGCCGGGTGTGCAGGCCGGACACGCACGACCAGGCCTGCCGCCGGGAGCCGTCGGACCCGGCCCACGAGACGTCGAGCGGCTCGCCGAGCGGCAGCTCGAACGTCACCCCGGTGCCGGGCATGCCCCGGTGCACGCCGGGGGCTCCCAGGTCGAGGTCGTACGGGACGACGGCGGAGACGTAGGGAGCGAGGACCTCCGGGACGCCGGAGCCCGGGACGTGCGCCACGCCTCCACGGTAGACCGGGCCTCCGACACCTGGCCGGACGACGGCGCCCGGCGGGACGCCGCCCACGTCGTCAGGACGACGCCAGTGCGACCAGCCGCTCCGCCTTGAGCTCGGTCTCGTGCCACTCGCCCGTCGGGTCGGAGCCCCAGGTGATCCCCGCGCCCGTGCCGAACCGGAGCACGCCGTCAGCCCACCAGAAGGTCCGGATGCCGACGGCGAGCGAGGCCCGGCCGCCGTCGACCCAGCCCACGGCCCCGCAGTACGGGCCGCGCGGGGCGGTCTCCAGCTCGCGGATGATCCGCAGGGCGCTGGACTTCGGGGCGCCCGAGACCGAGCCGGGCGGGAAGGTGCCGGCCAGCAGCCGGCGCCACAGCTCGCCGGGGCGGACGACGTCGTCCGCCAGGACGCCGCGTACCCGCGAGACCAGGTGCACGAGGCCGGGGTGCGCCTCGACGGCGAGGAGCGACGTGACCTCGACCGTGCCCGGTCGGCAGACGGTCTGCAGGTCGTTGCGCACCAGGTCGGTGATCATCACGTTCTCGGCGCGGTCCTTGTCGCTCAGGCCGTCGGGTGTGCGCGCCGTGCCCTTGATCGGCCCGGACTCCACGTACGTCCCGTCCGGTCCGTCGGCCAGCGACAGGTACAGCTCGGGCGACGCGCTCACCACCCACACCGGGTCCAGCCCGCTCGCGGCGGGGACGTGGACGGCGGCCGCGTGCGGGGCCGGGTTGCCCGCGGCGAGGCGGGCGGCGAGCGCCCGCGCGTCGGGCTCGGCGCCCGCCGTGCTCCCGCCGCCGGGCAGGGGCGCGGACAGCACCCGGCAGATGTTGGCCTGGTAGACCTCGCCCTCGCGCACGTACTCGCGCACCCGGGCGACGGCGGCCTCGTAGGTGGCCTGGTCCATGGAGGTGGTCCACGTGTCGGACGCCGGTCCGTGCCAGGTGCGGGCGGGCTCCGTGCCCGCGTCGTGCACCTGGGCGAAGCGCCACGCGCGCGCCCGGCCCTCGAAGTCGGCGACGACGAACCAGGTGCCGGTCTCGAGGCGTTCCGGCTGCTCCAGCACGTCGACGCACTCGACGGCGTCGGTGGCGACGCGTCCGGCGAAGCTCGCCCAGCCGGTGGCGCCGGTCACGTCGGCCGGGGCCGGGGGAGCGCCCGGACGGGACGGAACCACTGGGATCGTGCGGTTTGCGGGGGAATGGGCCGGGCGGGGTGACACGGGACAACCGTACGGGTGGCGCGCGCGATTGGACGGTTCGCCCTCCGTTCGATTAATGTTCAGAACGCCGGAACACCGGGGGAAACCCCAGGATGCCCGGCTTCGCGGATGTAGCTCAGTGGTAGAGCATCACCTTGCCAAGGTGAGGGTCGCGGGTTCAAGTCCCGTCATCCGCTCGGAAAGTCGCTCTCGTGATTCTTCGGCTGAAGAGAGCAGCCGTCGGCTGCGGTCTGGCCGAGCGGTGGGTTGGCCGAGAGGCGAGGCAGCGGCCTGCAAAGCCGTACACACGGGTTCGAATCCCGTACCCACCTCGCAGCACGACGGGCGATTGGCGCAGCGGTAGCGCGCTTCCCTGACACGGAAGAGGTCACTGGTTCGATCCCAGTATCGCCCACGCATGTCGAGAGGCCCCCGGGCCGGCGGAGACGCCGATCCCGGGGGCCTTTCGCATGTCAGCCGGGGGTTCCCCGCTGCTCGTTCCACCGTGCCAGTCCGGCGACTTGTCCCTCGTGGATGGCGCTCACCCACTCCCAGCCGGGTTCGGCCGACGTGAGGCGCGGGTCGTCGGGAGCCCGTCCGTCCCGCAGGGCGTGCAGGTATGCGCGGTCCAGGTCGATCCGCGCGCGCACCTGGTCGGTCCCGGCGACAGTGGCCCCGTGGCCCGGCACGACCACCTCGACGTCGTCCGCGACGTCCTCCAGCGCGCGCAGCCCGGCGAGGTACTCCTCGACCGGGTCGCTCGTGTCGGTGAAGTCGCCGAGCATGGGCACGAAGACGTCGGACAGCATGTCGCCGGCGGCCAGCACGCCGGAGTCCTCGACCAGCAGCGCCGCGTGGCCGGGGGAGTGCGCCGGGTGCTCGATGATCCGCACGCCGGGGCCGTGCCACGGGATCCGTTCGGTCCCGGCGGGCAACCCGGTGACGAGGCCGAAGAGGTCCAGCGGGACGTCGTCCGCGATCTCCGGCGGGAGCCCCTCCGTGACGCGGGCCTGCCAGTCCGGGGCCGACCGCAGCGCGTGCAGGTCGGCGGCGCAGCGGGCGGTGCCGTAGCGCGGGGCCTCGCCGAGCCCGGGGTGCCACAGCACGTGGTCCCAGTCGGGGTGCGTCGAGAAGCCCGCGACGACGGGCAGGCCCAGCTCGTTCAGGTCGTTCGCGAGGCCGGCCATCTCGGCGCCCGTGATCCCGGCGTCGACGACCAGGGCGCCGTCCCGGCCGCGCACGACCACGGTGTTGTTCCGGAGCAGGTCGCTCCGGTGGACCAGGACGCCGTCCGCCACCTGGGTCAGCATGTCGTGTCCTCCCGTCGGCCCGCGTCCGGCCTCAGCTGCCGGCCCCGGGCGGGCCGTCCATCACGGTCGGTACGTAGTCCAGCAGCTGCAGACGGCCGTCGAACGTGCGGTGCTCGACCAGCTCCATCGCCACGTCCGGGTACCCGTCGAAGATCCGCTCCTTCCCGCTGGCGCCCGTGACGACCGGGAACACGACCACCCGGTAGCGGTCCACCAGCCCGGCGAGCAGCAGCGACCGGCACAGGCTGAGGCTGCCGAGCGTGCGCAGCGGCCGGTCGGAGGTCTCCTTGAGCTTGCGCACCGCCTCGACGGCGTCGCCGGTGACGAGCTCGGTGTTGGCCCAGGACAGCGGCGTCTCCAGCGTCGAGGAGAACACCACCTTGGGCATGTCGGCGAGCGGGTCCTCGGGGATGTCGGCCATCAACGTGGTCATCACGCGGTACGTCGTCGCACCCATCAGGGTGGTGTGCTGGTTCTCGCCGTCCTCCCCGAGAAAGGCGAGGTACTCCGGGCCCTCCAGCCCCCAGAACCCTGGCCAGCCCTCCGCGGCCGCGTAGCCGTCCAGCGAGATGATGAAGTCCACCATGAGCTTCTGCATCGGTTACTCCTCGGACTCGGTGTGTGCCCCTGGTGACCGGCCACGCCGAGGAAACTCATCGGTTGACGGCGGCCCGCCGGCCGAGCGGCCCGCCGTCCGGGACCCGGCTACTGCGTCGTGTAGTGCTCGATGCTCATCACCAGGATCACGCGGTCGGCGCTGTCCGCGGGCGGCTGCTGCTCGGTGTTGCCGTACCGCTTGCCCAGGTGGACGTAGAACTCGCCGGTCGGGTCGGGGATCACGTCGACGAGCTTGCCGCGCACCTCGATGTAGTTGAAGACGTTCTCGTCGTTGATGATCGCGAGGCTCATCGAGGGGTTGTGCTGCAGGTTGCGGTACTTGGCGCGGTACGTGGTGTGCGTGAAGCGCAGCGTCTCGCCGTCGAAGTCGAACCACATCGGGTTCACCTGGACGGTGTCGTCGGGACGGATGGTGCCGAGGAACGCGTAGTTCGGCTTCTCGAGCAGGTGGATGAGGTCAGCGGGGATGACGTCGGAAGCACTCATGCCGCCGAACATAACCCTTCCTGACGTTGTTCGGGGGTATGGGGTGAAAAAGAGCCGACGAGCCTGGTTTCACCTTGTCGATCCATGAATCTGCAGGGTGAAAGGGCTTCGTCGGCCCCGATTTCGTTACCAGCCTGTTACAACTGGTTTGAGCCCTTGTGGGGTGAATTATCCAGCGGCAATACTCGCGGCCAGCGAGACGGCAGGCGACGGTGCCCCGTTCCTGCCGAGCAGGGCACGCCGCCAGCGTGCCCACAACCCAGGAGGATGCGCCATGAGGTTCACTCGCACCACGCTCCACACCGGTTCGGCCAGGAAGGTCCGGCTGATCGCGCTCGCGGCCGGGTTCGGGCTCGTGACGTCCACGCTGGCCGGTCCGGCGGCCGTCGCCGCGCCCGACCGGCCCACCGTGGCGGAGCTCGCCACCGTGCACGCCGCCGTCGGGAAGGCCGACGTCGACGGCGTCGCCTGGTACACCGACGCGGCCACCGGCAAGGTGGTCGTCACCGCCGACTCGACCGTCTCCGCGGCCGAGCTCGCCCAGGTCCGCGCGGCCGCGGGCGCCGACCAGGACGCGCTGACCGTCAAGCGCACCTCCGGTGTCTTCAAGCCCCTGCTGGCCTCGGGCGACGCGATCTACGGCTCGGGATACCGCTGCTCGGTCGGGTTCAACGTCCGCAGCGGCAGCACGTACTACCTGCTGACCGCCGGGCACTGCGGCAACGTGGCGCCCACCTGGTACACGAACTCGGCGCAGACCACGCTCGTCGGCGCGACGGTGGGCTCCAGCTTCCCGAACAACGACTACGCCCTGGTCCGCTACGACAACACGTCGCTGAGCCACCCCGGCGGCTTCACGGCGGGCAACGCCTCCGTGGGGCAGAGCGTCACCCGGGACGGTTCCACCACCGGCGTGCACACCGGCAGGGTCACCGCGCTCAACGTGAGCGTCAACTACCAGGGCAGCGGCACCGTGCGGGGCATGATCCAGACCAACGTCTGCGCCGAGCCCGGCGATTCCGGCGGCGCGCTGTACAGCGGGTCGACGGCCCTGGGCATCACCTCCGGCGGCAGCGGCAACTGCTCCACAGGCGGCACCACGTTCTACCAGCCCGTCACCGAGGCGCTCAGCGTGTACGGCGTGTCCATCTACTGACGGGCGCCCGTACCTGACCTGCGCGGGCGGCGTCGCCGGGTGATCCCGGCGGTGTCGTCCGCGTCCTGCGGCGGCCGGACGGGGCGCCGCAGGTGGCGCGGCGATTTCGATTGGACCGGCACGCCGTTTGTGAACTACTCTTCCGGAGCGTCACCACGCCGGGACCGAAGGGTCCAGGATGGTCATAGCGCGGATGTAGCTCAGTGGTAGAGCATCACCTTGCCAAGGTGAGGGTCGCGGGTTCAAGTCCCGTCATCCGCTCGATACCCGCTTTGGTGGGGAGCACGGTGGGTTGGCCGAGAGGCGAGGCAGCGGCCTGCAAAGCCGTACACACGGGTTCGAATCCCGTACCCACCTCGGGCGATTGGCGCAGCGGTAGCGCGCTTCCCTGACACGGAAGAGGTCACTGGTTCGATCCCAGTATCGCCCACCAGCACGGCAAGGCCCCCTGGCCTGCGGAGACGCAGGCCAGGGGGCCTTTCGCATGCCCGGCGCCGGTGGACTGGTCCCATACATCGGATCTCTCGGCGCAAGTGGCGCCTGAATCGTCCCGTCCGCAGGGGTCTCAGGCCGGTGCGTCCAAGGAAACATCAGGTGTTTGGTTGACACCGCTCCGGGCGCGTTGCTTGAATGCTCGCGAGCACCGCCCGGCGTCCACGGTGGCGCAGGGGACGACGACGACGTCGATGGTCCGGAGGCCGATGATGACCTGCCGCTCGAACCCACTGCTGATGCGCCGACCTGCTCGACGCGTGCTGGCGACAGCACTGGCGCTGCTGCTCGCCGCACCGATGGCCGCCGCGGCGGTTCCCGCCATGGCCGCCTCGCAGGACACGACAGCACCGGAGGACACCACCGTGCGGGACGACCGACCACGCCTCGAGGGCGCGCCCGACACGATCTGGTTCGACGAGCCGCTGTCCACCGAGGGTGACCACCAGCGCAACTGGGAGCAGCGCGCGCTGCCGATCGGCAACGGTGCGCTGGGCGCCGTCGTCTACGGGGGCGTCACCGACGAGAAGCTCCAGCTCAACGAGAAGAGCCTCTGGACCGGAGGACCCGGTGCGCAGGGCGGCTACGACCACGGCAACTGGACCGACGGCCGCGGGCCCCAGACGATCGACGAGGCCCGGCAGCTCATCGCGCAGTCGCCGACCGGCGGCGTCGCACCCGAGACGATGGCGGACCTCCTGGGCAAGCCGAAGCTCAACTTCGGGTCCTACCAGACCTTCGGCGACCTCGACCTCACCACGACGGGCATCGGGGAGGCCGGCGACTACCGCAGGCAGCTCGACATCGGCGACTCGGTGGTGACCACGTCGTTCACCGCCGACGGCGTCGGCTACACGCGCGAGTACTTCGCCTCCGCGGCCGACGACGTCGTCGTCGTGCGTCTGACGGCCGACGAGCGTGGCTCGATCGGCTTCGACGCGCGACTGAACCTGCCGGGCGGGCGCACGGAGGTGACCCGCACGGCCGAGGGCGGGCGGCTCACGACGGCGGGGCGGCTCGCGAACAACGGGCTGCGCTTCGAGTCACAGCTCCAGGTGCTCAACCAGGGCGGCACGGTGACGAACGGCGACGGGACGGTCGGCGTCCGGGGCGCGACCTCCGTCACGCTCGTGCTCGGCGCCGCCACCGACTTCGCGATGGACCACGCGGCCGGCTACCGCACCGGCGTCGACCCCCACGGGCAGGTCACCCGGGCGGTGGACGCGGCGTCCGGCCGCGGGTTCAAGGCGCTCCTGACGCGCCACCAGAGCGACTGCCGGGGCCTCTTCGACCGGGTGGAGCTCGACCTCGGCGCCCGGCTCCCCGACGTCCCCACGGACGAGCTGCTGGCGGAGTACAGGTCGGCCACCGACCCCGAGAGCGCGCGGGCCCTGGAGGCGCTGTACTTCCAGTACGGCCGGTACCTGCTCGTCTCGTCCTCGCGCGGCGGCTCGCTCCCCGCCAACCTGCAGGGCGTCTGGAACCGGGTGAACAACCCGCCGTGGGACGCCGACTACCACGTGAACATCAACCTGCAGATGAACTACTGGCCGGCCGAGACCACGAACCTCTCCGAGACCACCGAACCGTTCTTCGACTACGTGGACTCGATGGTCGCCCCGGGAACGGTGACGGCGAGCCAGATGTACGGCGCGCGCGGCTGGGTCGTGGGGAACGAGACGAACCCCTACGGGTTCACCGGGTTCCACCAGTACCCGCAGTCGTTCTGGCAGCCGGACGCCGCGGCGTGGCTCGCCCAGCACTACTGGCAGCACTACCTCTTCACCGGGGACGAGCGGTTCCTGCGGGAGCGCGCCTACCCGATGCTCAAGGCGGTGTCGGAGTTCTGGATCGACTTCCTCGTGCGCGACACGGACGGCACCTACGTGGTCACGCCGAGCTACTCGCCCGAGCAGGGCGACTTCACGGTCGGGGCGTCGATCTCGCAGCAGATCGTCACCGAGCTGCTGACCTCGGCCGCGGCCGCCGCCGAGCTCACCGGCGAGGACGACGCCGCCTACCTCGCCGACCTCGACGAGAAGCTGCGGGGCATCTACCCGGGCCTCGCGATCGGGTCGTGGGGCCAGCTCAAGGAGTGGAAGGTCGAGCAGGCGCTCGACAACCCCACCAACCAGCACCGGCACGTCTCCCACCTCTACGCGCTCTTCCCCGGCACGGCCGTCTCGCCCGCCGCGACACCGGAGCTCGCCGCGGCCGCGCGCACCACGCTGGAGGGGCGCGGCGACGGCGGCACGGGGTGGTCGAAGGCGTGGAAGATCAACTTCTGGGCGCGCCTGCTCGACGGCGACCGTGCGCACAAGCTGCTCTCCGAGCAGCTCAAGGGCTCGACGCTCGACAACCTGTGGGACGACCACCCGCCGTTCCAGATCGACGGCAACTTCGGCGCGACGTCCGGCGTTGCGGAGATGCTGCTGCAGAGCCAGGCCGGGCGGATCGACGTGCTGCCCGCGCTGCCGACGGCCTGGCCGGACGGCTCGTACTCGGGCCTGAAGGCCCGCGGCGACGTCGAGGTCGACGCCCGGTGGGAGGGCGGATCGGTGCGGCAGATCGGTGTCCGGCCGGCCGCCGACGGCGAGCTGCGGGTCGCCAACCAGATCTTCCAGCCGGGCCTGTTCGCGCTGACGGACGACCGGGGCCGGGCCGTCCGGTCGACGGTCGAGGACGGCGTCGTGGTCTTCCAGGCGCGGGCCGGGCAGCGGTACGTGGCCAAGGCCGCGGTGGCGCTGTCGGTCACGGCGCCCGCGACGGCGACCACGGGTGACGCGATCCCGGTCACCGTACGCGCGGAGGCGACCGGTTCGACGCGGGTCGAGGGCGCGGTCGTGCGCGTCGGCGTCCCGGACGCCGGCACGCCGGGCTGGGCGGTCGAGCCCGCGGAGGTGGTGCTCGGCACGATCCGGCCCGGCAGGAGCGTCGAGCGGACCGTGACCGTCACCGTCGGCGCGGGCGACCCCTCGGGCCGGTCGCCGCTCACCGCGACGTTGGCCACGGGCGACGCGACGCTCACCCGCACCGCGGTGGTGCGGGTCAGACCGCCGACGCCCTGCCCGGTGCCCGACCCCGACGGCACGCTCGTCGCGTGGAACCTCGGCGGCGACGCCGACGGCGACCAGTCCGGCAACAACCACGACTGGCGCGTGGAGGGCACCCTCGGCGTGCTCGCCGAGGGCCCGACCGGCGCGGCCCAGCGGCTCGCGACCACGGGGTACGTCACGAGCACCGAGCCGTTCCCGCTCGGGTACCTCGAGGAGTCGACGTTCGCCGGCGAGTTCACGATCGACAGCGGTCAGTCGGGTCATCGGCGCCTGTTCGACCACCGGTCGGCGAGCAGCGACTCCGACGGCATCATGATCGACACGACGCCGTCGAACAACGTCCGCGTCATCACCGCGGGCACAGGGACGACGACGAGCGCCGTCGTCCCGACCGACCGCTGGTTCGAGCTGGTCGTGACCCTCTCGACCACCGGTCTGATCACCGTGTACGTCGACGGCGCGCAGGCGGCCACCGCAACGATCGGCGGGTACGAGGCGGCGAACGCGTGCACGTCGCGCACCCTGCACGTCGGCGCGAACCGGGACGGCGGCGAGCGGCAGTCCGGCGGCGCCGACCGGCTGGCGATCTTCGGCCGCGCGCTGACGGCGGACGAGGCGGGCCGGTGGCAGGAGCTGGCCTTCCCCGGGAGCTAGGGACGCAGCCTGGAGCGCAGGGCCCGCACATGCCCCGGCGTGAGCCCGCCGCGGCCCAGGTACGCCTCGACGCCGCCGTGCCGGGTGGTCAGGTGCTCCAGCGCCCCGAGGATGACGTGCCGGGCGGGCGGGACCCGGCGCTCGGCGGGCCGGTCGTAGCCCGGCTCGGCCGCCCGTTCGACGTACCGGGGCGCGAGCCGCTCGTTGGTGACCTCGTAGTCGTCGGCGAGGGCATCGACGTCCGCCCCGGCGAGCGTGAGCGCGAGCGCCACGACCAGGCCCGTGCGGTCCTTCCCGGCGGCGCAGTGCACCAGCACGGGCCCCTCGGGCGCGTCCGCGATCGCCGCCACGGCGCGCGCGAACAGCTCCGGGCGCCGGTCCAGCATGCCCTGGTAGAGGTGTACCCACGGCCCCTCCTCGGGGTCGCCGGGGCCCTGCACGGGCAGGTGCAGGGTGGTCCCGCCGACCAGCGGGCTCGGCCACTGCTCGAGCTCCTCCGGCCGGCGCAGGTCGATGACCCGCGCCAGCCCGTAGGCCGTGGCGGCGGCGACGCCGACGTCGGTCAGGTAGCTGGGGCACTCGGAGCGCACCAGCACGCGCTCGCGGATCGTGCCGCCGCCCGTGAGCGGGAGCCCGCCCAGGTCACGGACGTTCAGGCAGCCCGGCCAGTCCAGATGGAGCGGTGTGTAGTCCGTCACGCCCGGAGGCTAGCGCTCCGGGTCCTCCTCGCGCAGGGAAAACCGGCCCTTGCGCATCTCGACGGCGATCTGCTCGGCGTCCAGCAGCTCCAGGGCGGTGCCGAGCTGCGCCGAGTCGTAGGTGCCGGCGGAACGCGCGGCGAGCAGCTCCTCGCGCTGGGCGGCGATCGTCGCGAGCCGCAGCTCCCGGTACTGGATGAAGCGGTCCTTGGTGAGCACCGCGTCCTCGTCCTGCGACTCGTGCTCCCGGTAGGTGTCCTTGCGCACCCGGGCGACCACGCCGGCGTCGTACGGCGTGCCGTCCGGGCGGTGCGGGTCCGCCAGGAAGTCGCGCGCCGCCTGCTCCGTCTCGCGCCGCAGCGCGGGCAGGTCGCCCGCCGTGTCCTGCCCGACCAGCCCGAGCCGCCGCGCAACCCAGGGCAGGGTGCTGCCCTGGACCAGGAGCGTGCCGAACGCGACGCCGAAGGCGACCAGGATGAGGAACGACCGGTGCGGGGTCCCGTCGGGTCCGCCCGGCAGCGTCTGTGCCGCCGCGAGGGTGACCACGCCGCGCATGCCCGCCCACACCAGCAGCGTGCCCTCGCGCCAGCCGAGCGGCCGGGCGAGGTCGTAGTCGATGTCGGCGGTCCGGCGCCGCAGCGTGCCCTGGATCCGCTCCAGGCGCTCGGCCGTCGAGCGGCGGCCCGTGCGCCGCCCCGTGGCCTGGTCCGGTTCCGGGGAGGCTTGCGGGGCCGCGGCCGCGCGCTGGTCGATCCGGTCCTGGAACGCGGTGAGGGTCTCGCGCACGGCCTCGCCCCGCCGGGCCCGGCGCGCCTGGATGCCGATCAGCGGCGTGACGAACGCGGCGCGCACCAGGAGGATCGCCACGGCGGCGATGGCGGCGACTCCGAAGGCCTGCCAGACGGACCCGCTCCCGGCCTCGACGTCCTCGATCAGCGCGAACAGCTCGATGCCCATGATGAGGAACACGGCGCCCTCGAGCAGCAGCTCGACGGTGTGCCAGTTGGAGCGTTCCGCGATCCGGTCCTGCGGGCGCAGGTAGCGCGGCGAGCCGTTGCCGGTCACGAGGCCCGCCGCGACGACGGCCACCAGGCCGGACGCGCCGAGCTCCTCGGCCGGGATGTAGGCGACGAACGGGACCACGAACGACATGGCGGTGCTCAGGGCGGCGTGGCCGAGCCGGCGGCGCACCCGCAGGCCCAGCCAGCCGACGGGAACGCCGATCGCCACGGCCACCAGGGCGGCGTAGGCGAAGTCGCCCACGACCTCCCACAGGCTGACGGAGGCCGCGGTGGCCGCGATCGCGGACCGCAGCAGCACGAGGGCGGAGGCGTCGTTGAGCAGGGACTCGCCCTCCAGCATCGTGACGCTGCGCGGGGACGCCCCGAGCCGTTTCACGATCGAGGTCGCGACGGCGTCCGTCGGGCTGACGATGGCGCCCAGCGCGATCGCCGTGGCGAGGTCGATCCCGGGGATCAACCAGCGGAAGAGCAGCCCGAGCAGCACCGAGCTGATCACCACGAGCGTGACGGACAGGCCGCCGATGGCCGTGAAGTCCCGCCGGAAGTCCATCGACGGCAGCCCGACCGCGGCGGAGTAGAGCAGCGGGGGCAGCACGCCGCCGAGGATGACCTCGGGGGGTATCTCGACCGCCGGTACCCACGGCAACAGGCTGACGCCCGCGCCGAGCACCACCAGGACCAGCGGGGCCGCGACGCCGGCCCTGGGCGCGAGCGAGGTGACGGCGATGATCAGGATGGCGGCGACGACTGCGACGATCAGGTACTCCACAGGCTGACGTTACGAGACGGCGGCGTCCCACGCCGACTTTTTCAGCCCTGCGAGATACCAGGTCGGGCCGGGTTGCCGCGCGCGCGAGGCCCCCTGCGCGTAGGTTCGGGGTGCCGGCGGGACCCCGTCGTGCGCAGGGGGCGCACCTGGTGTGCCAGTGTCGAAGAGGAGTCGAACCATGGGGCTTTTTGACAAGGCCAAGGAGTTCGTGACCGACCCGGACAACGTCGCCAAGGCGAAGGAGCAGCTCACCGACGAGAACGTCGACGCCGCCACCGACAAGCTCAAGGAGTTCGCGCCCGACCAGGCCGACGGCGCGATCAACTCGCTGGGTGAGAAGGCCAAGGACTTCCGCGACAGCTGATCCGTCGGTCCGCCCGCGGTGCGACCGCGAGCACGGGACCGGCACTGTGTCGGTACGATCGAGGGGCACCGTCCGCGCGGACGGTGCCCCTCGATCCATTTCGTCTTCCGTTCCCCAAGGAGCACTCCTGTGTCCGACGTCGCATCGCCGCCCAGCCCCACCGACCTCGCCGCCGGCGAGACGCCGGCGCAGAACTCCACGGAGGCGACGACGACCACGGCCACGACCACCGGCGTCGAGCTGTACGGCGACCGCCGCGACGTGGTCGTCGTGCGTGTGGACGGTGAACTGTGGGACCTCGACCGCGGGATCCCGGCCGGCCACAAGGTCGAGCCGGTGACCATCGGCGAGCCCGACGGCCTCGCCGTGCTGCGGCACAGCGCCGCGCACGTGCTGGCCCAGGCCGTGCAGCAGGTCAACCCGGACGCGAAGCTGGGCATCGGCCCGCCCGTCACGGACGGCTTCTACTACGACTTCGACGTCGAGACCCCGTTCACGCCCGAGGACCTCAAGGCCCTCGACAAGACCATGGCGCGCATCATCAAGGAGGGCCAGACCTTCCGCCGCCGCGTCGTCACCGAGGACGAGGCGCGGGCCGAGCTGGCGAACGAGCCGTACAAGCTGGAGCTCATCGGCCTCAAGGGCGGCGCGGACGACGGCGACAGCGGCGAGGCCGTCGAGGTCGGCGGCGCCGAGCTGACCATCTACGACAACGTGCGGGGCGCCGGCCGCGAGAGCGAGACCGTGGTCTGGAAGGACCTGTGCCGCGGCCCGCACCTGCCGAACACCCGCCTCATCGGCAACGGCGTGCAGCTCATGCGCAACGCCGCCGCCTACTGGCGTGGCAGCGAGAAGAACCCGATGCTGCAGCGCGTCTACGGCACGGCATGGCCGTCCAAGGACGAGCTGAAGGCGTACCTGGAGCGCCTGGCCGAGGCCGAGCGCCGCGACCACCGCCGCATCGGCGCCGAGATGGACCTGTTCAGCTTCTCCGACGAGGTGGGCTCGGGCCTGCCGCTGTTCCACCCCAAGGGCGGTGTGATCAAGCGGGTCATGGAGGACTACGTCCGCCAGCGCCACATCGAGGAGGGCTTCTCCTACGTCGGCACCCCGCACATCACCAAGGACGGGCTGTTCCACACCTCGGGCCACCTGCCGTACTACGCGGACACCATGTTCCCGGAGATGGACCTCGAGGGGTCCAAGTACCGGCTCAAGGCCATGAACTGCCCCATGCACAACCTGATCTTCGCCTCACGCGGGCGCTCCTACCGTGAGCTGCCGCTGCGCCTGTTCGAGTTCGGGTCGGTCTACCGGTACGAGAAGTCCGGCGTGGTGCAGGGCCTGACGCGCGTGCGCGGCCTGACCCAGGACGACTCGCACTCCTACGTGACGCCCGAGCAGGCGCCGGGCGAGGTCAAGCACCTGCTCGACTTCATGCTCAGCGTGCTGCGCGACTTCGGCCTGGACGACTTCTACCTGGAGCTGTCCACGCGCGACGACTCCAAGCCGGACAAGTTCGTGGGTTCCGAGGAGGACTGGGCCACCGCCACCGAGATCCTGGAGCGCGTCGGGCGTGAGACCGGCCTGGAGCTCGTGGCCGACCCGGGCGGCGCCGCGTTCTACGGCCCCAAGATCTCCGTGCAGGCGAAGGACGCCATCGGCCGCACCTGGCAGATGGGCACCGTGCAGTACGACTTCAACCAGCCCAAGGGCTTCGGGCTGGAGTACACCGCAGCGGACGGCACCCGCCAGCAGCCGGTGATGATCCACTCGGCCAAGTTCGGCTCCATCGAGCGGTTCATGGGTGTGCTCATCGAGCACTACGCCGGCCAGTTCCCGGCCTGGCTTGCGCCCGTCCAGGTGCTCGCCGTGCCCGTGGCCGACGCCTTCGACGACTACCTCAAGGACGTCGTCGCCCAGCTGAAGGCCCAGGGCATCCGCGCCGAGCTCGACCTCTCCGACGACCGGTTCGGCAAGAAGATCCGCAACGCGTCCAAGGAGAAGGTCCCGTTCGTGCTCATCGCGGGCGGGGAGGACGTCGAGGCGGGCGCCGTGTCGTTCCGCTTCCGCGACGGCACCCAGGAGAACGGGGTGCCGGTCGCCGAGGCGATCGAGCGGATCGTGAAGGCGGTCAGCGACCGCGTGCAGGTCTGACCGGCCTGAAGGTCGTCCTCGGATGAACAGCGAGCCCCTTCCCGAGTCGCCGACGGCGTTCGGTCCCTCCGACGACGGCCTGCAGCGGCTCTGGACGCCGCACCGCATGGTCTACATCGGCGGGCAGGACAAGCCGGCCGACGGGACCACCCAGCAGTGCCCGTTCTGCCGCATCCCGGCGGGCGACGACGAGCAGGGCCTCGTCGTCGCCCGCGGGGAGCGGTGCTACGTGGTGCTGAACCTGTACCCGTACAACTCGGGGCACATGATGGTGCTCCCGTACCGGCACGTCTCGGACTACACGGACCTCACCGAGGCCGAGACGGTCGAGCTGGCGCAGATGACTCAGCAGGCCATGCGCGTGTCGCGCGCCGTCCACGCGCCCGCAGGCTTCAATCTTGGTATCAACCAGGGCGAGGTCGCGGGCGCGGGCATCGCGGCGCACCTGCACCAGCACGTGGTGCCGCGCTGGCTGGGCGACGCGAACTTCCTGCCCGTGGTGGGCCAGACCAAGGCGTTGCCCGAGCTGCTGGCGGACACCCGTCGTCGGCTCGCGGAGGCCTGGGAGACCGCGGGGGGCGGAGAGGAGAACTGATGTTACGGGGCCTGCGCTCCTTCATGACCACGCTGTTCACCCCGTTGGCGCGCCTGCTGCTGGCCCTGCGGGTCTCGCCGGACGCGGTGACGATCGCCGGCACCGTCGTGGTCACCGCGGTGGCCCTGACGCTGTTCCCCACGGGGCACACGCTCGTCGGCGGCCTCCTCATCGGCTTCTTCGTCCTCTTCGACTCGCTCGACGGGGTCATGGCGCGCCAGGCCGGGCGCTCGGGCCCGTGGGGCGCGTTCCTCGACTCCACGCTGGACCGGGTGTCCGACGGCGCGGTGTTCGCCGGCATCACCCTCTGGTTCGTGCTGCACCCCGACGAGCACCACGGCCTGTGGGGCACGTCCGCCGCGCTGGCCTGCCTCGTGCTGGGCAGCGTCGTCCCGTACGCGCGGGCCCGCGCCGAGAGCGTCGGGGCGACGGCACAGGTCGGGATCGCCGAGCGCGCCGACCGACTGCTCGTCGCGCTCGTCCCGTTCACGTTCATGCAGTGGCTGCCCGTCGTGGTGCTGGAGGTGGTGCTCACGCTGCTGGCGCTCGCGAGCCTGGTGACCGTGTTCCAGCGCATCGCCACCGTGCGGGCGCAGCTCGCCCGCCGTGGCCTGGAGCAGCACGACGGCCCGCTGGCCGGACAGGGCGCCTGATGGACGTCGCGGCGGCCTACACGTTCGCGTGGCGCAACGCCACGAAGATCCCCGAGCCCGTGCTGCGGGCCGTGTTCACCGCGGTCGCCGACGTCACCTGGCTGCGCCGCGGCAAGAGCGTGCGGCGCATGGAGAGCAACTACGCGCGCGTGCGGCCCGAGCTGGACGAGAAGGCGGTCCGCCGGCTGTCGCGCGTCGGCATGCGCAGCTACATGCGCTACTTCCGCGAGGCCTTCACCCTCCAGGGCGTCACCTCCGAGAAGCTCCGGGCGCGCGTGCGCCTGGAGGGCTACGACGAGCACGTCCGGCCCGTGATCGCCGACGGCGGCGCGGTCTCGCTCGCCCTCGGCCACCTGGGCAACTGGGACCTGGCCGGGGCCTACGCCTCCCAGAACCTCGCGGGCGTGCTCACCGTCGCCGAGCGGCTCAAGCCCGACGAGCTGTTCGAGGAGTTCGTGCGGTTCCGCGGCTCCCTCGGCATCGATGTGCTGGCCCTCGGCAACGGCGACGTGCTGGGCGCCCTGGTGCGCGGCGCCAAGCAGGGCGGCCGGCTCATCCCGCTGCTCAGCGACCGCGACCTCACGTCGACCGGCATCGAGGTCGACCTCGCCGGGCACCGTGCCCGCGTGGCCGCCGGCCCGGCCCTCCTGGGCCTGGAGGCGGGCGTCCCCGTGCACGCCGTCGGCATCACCTACGAGCGGCTGCGCGGCGACCGCCGCCGGGCCGCCGGCACGCCGTGGGGCATCGTCATCCACTTCTACCCGCCCCTGCCCGCGCCCGACGTCGGGCTGCCGCGCGCCGAGCAGGCGCGGGTCCTCACCCAGGGCTGGGTCGACCAGCTCACCGGGACGATCGTGGAGCACACCCACGACTGGCACATGCTCCAGCGCGTGTTCGTCGCCGACCTGGGCCCGGCCCGCCAGCGGGCCGCACGGCGGTCCGCGATCCCGCCCGACCTGACCCCCGCGCCGGACGAAGCCGAGCCTGACCCGGCCCCCGCGCGGGAGAACGGATGAGAGGCACGCGGCGGCGCGGCCACCGGTCGCTGCGCGTCGGCATCGTCTGCCCGTACTCGTTCGACGCCCCCGGCGGCGTCCAGTTCCACGTGCGCGACCTGGCCGAGGCGCTGCAGGCCGCGGGGCACCACGTGTCGGTGCTGGCACCGTCCAGCGACGAGTCCGAGCTGCCCGACGTCGTCACCGCCGCCGGGCGGGCCGTGCCCGTGCCGTACAACGGCTCGGTCGCCCGGCTGACCTTCGGACCGCTCACCGCCACGCGGGTGCGCCGCTGGCTGGAGGGCGGCATCGAGGGCAGCCCGTTCGACATCGTCCACCTGCACGAGCCGATGGTCCCGTCGCTGTCGATGCTCGCCCTGTGGCAGGCCACCGAGCCGGTGGTCGCCACCTTCCACACCTCCCAGGTGCGCTCGCGGGCGCTGCAGGTCGCCTACCCGCTGGTGCGGCAGTCGCTGGAGAAGATCGCCGCCCGGATCGCCGTGTCCGAGGACGCGCGCCGCACCCTCGTGGACCACCTGGGCGGCGACGCCGTCGTGATCCCGAACGGGGTGTACACGCAGGTGTTTGCGAGCAGCGGCCGGCGGCCGGAGTGGACGGGCACGCCCGACGCGCCGACCGTCGCCTTCCTCGGCCGGCTGGACGAGCCGCGCAAGGGGCTGAGCGTGCTGGTGCAGGCGGTCCCGGCGATCCTGGACCGGGTGCCCGGCGCGCGGTTCCTCGTGGCCGGGCGGGGCAACGGCATCGTCGCCGAGACGCGGGAGGCGCTGGGGGAGCGGGCGTCGTCCGTCGAGTTCCTGGGCGCGGTGTCCGACGCCGACAAAGCGGCGCTGCTCGCGTCCGCCGACCTGTACGTGGCCCCGCAGACCGGCGGCGAGAGCTTCGGCATCGTGCTCGTGGAGGCGATGAGCGCCGGCTCGGTCGTGGTGGCCAGCGACCTGGGCGCCTTCCAGCGCGTCCTGGACGACGGCGCCGCGGGCGCGCTGTTCCGCACCGGCGACCCCGCCGACCTCGCCGCGACCGTGCTGGACCTGATCGCCGACCCGGCGCGGCGGGACGCCTACCGCGCCCACGCGGCGCAGTGGGTGCAGCGGTTCGACTGGTCCGGCGTGACCGAGCAGGTGCTCGCCGTCTACGAGATGACGCTCGACGCCGACCACGCCATCGCCGGCGACGCCGTGGGCCGCATCATGGGGCTGTTCCCGCGCCGGGTCGGGGGTGACGCGTGACCTGGTCGGAGATCGCGCTCATCGCGCTCGGGGCCGCCGTCGTGGCCCTGGTGTTCGCCTGGCAGGGCGCCTCCCGGCTCGACCGGCTGCACCGCAAGGTCGCGGCGTCGCGCATCGCCCTGGACGCGCAGCTCGTGCGGCGGGCCTCGGCGGCGGTGGAGCTGGCGGCGTCGGGCACCCTGGACCCGGCCAGCTCGGTGCTGGTGGCCGACGCCGCGTACACGGCGTCCGACGCCGGACCCGTCACCTCGCCCGCCGCGGCCCTGAAGATGGACGGGCTGGACTCGGCGCGGGAACGCGCCGAGTCCGGGCTCACGGCGACGCTCCGGGAGGCGTTCGGCTCGCCCGAGGCGGTGCGGGAGCTGCGGGCGGGGCCGGCCGGCGAGGTCGTGGCGGGTCTGGCGTCCGCCTGGTACCGGGTGACGCTGGCCCGCCGCTTCCACAACGAGGCCGTGGCACAGGCCCGGCGGGTGCGCAGGCTCTGGTACGTGCGCCTGTTCCACCTGGCGGGCCGCGCGCCGATGCCGCGCACCGTCGAGCTCGACGACGCCCTGCCGCACGGGCTGGAGCCGTCCGCCGGCTGACCGCGCCGGCTGACCGCGCCGTCCGGCAGGTGACCGTTCTGCGGGCGGCGGCGGGGACGCCGCAGACCGGGCGATAAGATCGAGGCAGGGCGCCGACCGCGCCCGGAACGACCGGCGTCGATCCCACCGGCGAGAACTATGCGAGGTAACCGTGACTGAATCCGTGACCGGCGAGAACACCGTGGGCACGGTCGGCACCGCGCGCGTCAAGCGCGGCATGGCCGAGATGCTCAAGGGCGGCGTCATCATGGACGTCGTCACGCCCGACCAGGCGAAGATCGCCGAGGACGCGGGCGCGGTGGCCGTCATGGCGCTCGAGCGGGTGCCCGCGGACATCCGTGCGCAGGGCGGCGTGTCGCGCATGAGCGACCCCGACATGATCGACGGCATCATCGAGGCCGTCTCGATCCCCGTGATGGCGAAGGCGCGCATCGGGCACTTCGTCGAGGCGCAGGTGCTGCAGTCGCTCGGCGTCGACTACATCGACGAGTCCGAGGTGCTGACCCCCGCGGACTACACGAACCACATCGAGAAGTGGAACTTCACCGTGCCGTTCGTGTGCGGTGCGACCAACCTGGGCGAGGCGCTGCGCCGCATCACCGAGGGCGCCGCCATGATCCGTTCCAAGGGCGAGGCCGGCACCGGCGACGTCTCGAACGCGACCACGCACATGCGCCAGATCCGCGCGCAGATCCGCCACCTCACGTCGCTGCCCGAGGACGAGCTGTACGTGGCCGCCAAGGAGCTCCAGGCGCCGTACGAGCTGGTCAAGGAGATCGCGACCACGGGCAAGCTGCCGGTCGTGCTGTTCACCGCGGGCGGCATCGCCACCCCGGCGGACGCCGCGATGATGATGCAGCTCGGCGCCGAGGGCGTCTTCGTCGGCTCGGGCATCTTCAAGTCGGGCAACCCGGCGCAGCGCGCCGAGGCCATCGTCAAGGCGACCACGTTCTTCGACGACGCCGACGTGATCGCCAAGGTCTCGCGCGGCCTGGGCGAGGCCATGGTCGGCATCAACGTGGACGAGATCCCGGAGCCGCACCGCCTGGCCGAGCGCGGCTGGTGACACCCGCCTGACCAACGGCGAAGCGCCGGGGAGCTACGGCTCCCCGGCGCTTCGCCTTTGTCACGTCCCTACCAGGGCGACGGCTCGTAGTCCTTGAGGAAGCAGCCGTACAGATCGGTCCCGGCCTCGCCCTGCACGATCGGGTCGTAGACCCGGGCCGCGCCGTCGACCAGGTCGAGGGGCGCGTGCCAGCCCTCGGCGGCGATCCGGAGCTTCTCCTGGTGCGGGCGCTCGTCCGTGATCCACCCGGTGTCGACCGCGGTCATCAGGATGCGGTCCTTCTCGAGCATCTCCCCGGCCGAGGTCCGGGTCAGCATGTTGAGGGCGGCCTTGGCCATGTTGGTGTGCGGGTGCCCCGCGCCCTTGTACCGGCGGGAGAACTGTCCCTCCATCGCCGAGACGTTGACGACGTACCCGCGCCGGGCCGTGGCCGTCGCGGCCCGCATCGCGGGACGCAGCCGGGAGATGAGCAGGAACGGCGCGATTGCGTTGCAGAGCTGGACCTCCAGGAGCTCCAGCGGGTCGACCTCGTCCACGACCTGGGTCCACGAGTTGTTCTGCTGCACGTCGGGGAGCAGCCCGCCGGCGTCGACCGCCGTGCCCGCCAGGTGAGCGTCCAGGGAGGCCGAGCCCGCCCTCAGGGCCAGCGCCGTCAGGGACGCCGCGGTGTGCGTCGCGACGGCGTCGTCCTGCGACTGACCCTCGCGGTGGGCGACCGACAACGCGGTCAGCGCCCCCGCGATGGCTGCGGGGTGCGCCTCCGAGACGCGGTCGAACGTGACCATCTCCGGCGGCTGGAGCCCGTGGGGCAGCGGGGCGACCGGCGCCGACTCGCCCGTGACGAGCTGGGAGTAGGCCCCCGGGGAGCGGCGGACCGTCTGGCACGCGTTGTTGATCAGGATGTCGAGCGGGCCCGCCGCGGCGACGTCGTCGGCCAGCGCGATCACCTGGGTGGGATCGCGCAGGTCGATCCCGACGATCTTGAGCCGGTGCAGCCAGTCGGCGGCGTCGGGCATCGCCGAGAAGCGGCGCACCGCGTCCTTCGGGAAGCGGGTGGTGACGGTGAGGTGGGCGCCGTCGCGCAGCAGGCGCAGCGCGATGTACATGCCGATCTTCGCGCGCCCGCCGGTGAGCAGAGCGCGGCGGCCGGTCAGGTCCGTGCGCTGGTCGCGGCGCGCGTGGCTCTTCGCGGCGCAGTCCGGGCACAGCCAGTGGTAGAACGAGTCGACCAGGGTGTAGTCCGTCTTGCAGATGTAGCAGCCGCGGGCGGTGCGCAGCTCCCCGGCGAACGCGCCCGGCGCGGAGGAGACCAGCGGGATGCCCGCGGTCTCGTCGTCGATCCGCGCCGCCGACCCGGTCGCCGTGCGCTCGATGATGCTCCGGTCGTGCGCCTGGATCTCCTCGCGGACCGCTGCCTTGCGGGACTTCTTGAGCAGCTTCCACATGTAGCCGGTCGCCCGTTTGACCGTCTGGACGTCGGGATGGTCGGGCTCGAGGTCATGGAGCTGGCCCAGCACCCGGAGGGTGGTCGCGAGCTCGTCCGGGTCGATCCCCGCTTTCGTTGGCACCGCCGAAGGATATCTGGCGGCCTGTGCCGCGCGACCCTCCGTTGCTAGGGTGCACCGGACGTTTGCGACAAATCGGCACCCCCGATGTGACGAAGATCCACCCGCCGCGACACTGCGCTGCCCTTCGAGAGGAACTCGCCATGAACCTGAGCCGCAAAGAGATGCTGAGACTGATCGGGACGGGCGCCGGGGCGATGGCGCTCGGGTCCGCGGCGGCGAGCCCCGCCGCCGGCGCGGAAGCGCGCGGCGGAGGCGACATCGTGCGCGACGTCGTCGTGATCGGCGGCGGCGCGGCCGGGACGTACGCGGCGATCCGGCTCCGGGAGCTGGGGCAGAGCGTCGTCGTGGTCGAACGCAACGGGCGGCTCGGCGGGCACACGCAGACCTACACCGACCCCGCCACGGGCGGCACGCTCGACATCGGCGTCGTCGTCTGGCACGACCAGCCGCTGGTGCGGCAGTGGTTCGAGCGCTTCGACATCCCGCTGCAGAAGGCGTCGTTCGGCGGCGGGCAGACCCTCTACGCCGACTACCGCACGGGCCGCGAGGTGCAGGGCTACACGCCGCCGAACCCCGGCGCGGCGCTGGCCCTGTACGGCGAGCAGCTCGCCAGGTTCCCGTACCTGGAGCACGGCTTCGAGCTGCCCGACCCGGTGCCGGCGGACCTGCTCCTGCCGTTCGGCGACTTCGTGCGCCGGTACGGCCTCGACGAGGTGGTGCCGACGGTCGTCCAGTTCGGCCAGGGCCTCGGCGACCTGCTGCGCCAGCCGACCCTCTACGTGATGAAGAACTTCGGCTCGGACATCCTGCGCAACCTCCAGACCGGGTTCCTCAGCACCTCGCGCCGGAACAACAGCGAGCTCTACGAGAAGGCGCTCGCCGAGCTGGGCGACGACGTGCTGCTGAACAGCCGCGTCGTCTCCACCGACCGGGACGGCGGGAAGGACGCCGCCGTCCGCGTCGACACGCCCGCCGGACCGCGGACGATCCGCGCCCGGAAGGTCCTGGTGACGATCCCGCCCCTGCTCGGCAACCTGGACGGGTTCGACCTCGACGGCCTGGAGCGCCACCTCTTCGGCCAGTTCCGCCACAGCGCCTACTACACCGGTGTGCTGCGCAACTCCGGGCTCCCCGACAACCTGTCGGTGCGCAACGTCGGCCTGGACACCCCGTACAACACGCCCCAGCTCCCGGGCGTCTACGTCATCTCCCCGACCGGCCTCCCCGGCCTGCACAACGTCAAGTTCGGCAGCCCCGTCCCGCTGTCGGACCGGGCGGTGCAGAACGAGATCCGGGCGAGCGTCCTGCGCCTGGGTGAGGCCGGCACCGTACCGACCACGAGCCCCGACTTCGCCACCTTCGCCAGCCACACCCCGTTCGAGCTGACGGTGCCGGCCGCCGCCGTCCGCGCCGGCTTCTACCGCCGCCTCGGCACGCTCCAGGGCCGCAACCGCACCTACTACTCGGGGGCGGCCTTCCACACGCACGACTCGTCCTTGATCTGGCAGTTCACCGAGACGCTGCTGCCGCGCGTCGCCTCCTGACCGGAAACGGGGCGACCTGGGGCCGGGATCAGCCCACCGGGACGATCCCGGTCCGCCCCTCCCAGGCGCCGTGCTCCGACAGCGGGCGGAACCGGAACGTCGCGAACTCGTGGTGGAAGTCGCGGCGCCGGCGCTCGACCATGGCGTCCGCGTGCCGCCGGTCCGCGGGTTCGGTGCGGCCGTGCACCATCTCCTCCATCTCGCGCACCGTGCGCCACACCGAGAACGTGGAGATGGTGCGCGGCGGCCGGATCGCGGCCAGGGCGAGCGTGGTGCCGGGGTGATCGCGTACCTGACGCTCGACGGGCCGGCCCCAGTGCAGGAACCGAGGCACCTCGGGCAGGCGCATCCGCGCGACGGTCACCGCGACCGCGGGTTCGTCCCGGTCCCAGGTCCCGGCCCGGGCGGGCAGGCCGGGCAGTGCCGCCAGCCGGGACCAGCGGCGCAGGTACTCCAGGCGGACGTGCCAGCCGGTCGCCAGGTGGCGGCCCAGGACGTCGTCGGACAGGAAGCGGTCGACGGCGTCCTCGTCACGCCACTGCGCGAAGACCGCGATCCGCCGCAGCTGCAGCCGGTCCGGGGAGACGACGGGCGCCCCCAGGCGCATGAGGGCCAGGCACTCGGCGTGGTCCAGCCCGGGCGTCGTGCTGCCCGACGGCGCTCGCAGCAGCGCGCGGGCCGTCACGGCGGCCGGCAGCTCGGCGAGGTGGAAGGTGTGCATCATCGGGCGCGCTCCATCTTGTAGTGCAGCCGCATCATCCAGGTGCGCCACATCCGCAGCTCGTGGTCGGTCCGGAGCACACCGTACGGGTCGACGTACAGGCGGAAGGTCTCGTGGAGCGGGACGCGCGCCGCGAAGTCCCGTCCGCCGTCGCGCGCGACGACGTACGCGCCGTCCTGCCCGAACCGGCCCCGGGGCGACTCCAGGACGAGCCCGCCCTCGGCGCTGACGGCCGGGCGCAGGAACACCTGCACGTTGCCGGACTCGAGCGGGAACGCCACGTGGACGCTCGGCCCCGCCGCGCCCGGGAGCCGGCGCGCCGAGTAGCAGCCGCTGAAGACGTAGCGACCCGACGGCCGGAGCGTCCGCAGCCAGGCGGCGCCCACCTGCTCGCCGTCGCGGTCGCGGATCACGCGGACCCGGCTGTCCATCCCGTGGGCGACGTCGAGCGGGCGCATCGGGAGGGAGAGCTGTTCCACCCGGCGGGCGAACAGCCGCGAGACCAGCTCGCCGGCCGGCCAGTACAGCGGCGACCACCCGCTCCACACCTCCATGTGCCAGGCCGCGGTGTGCTCGTAGAAGTCGCGGATCCGTGGGTCCAGCCCGGAGGCGTCGAACCCGGGGCCGTCGAGGACCGTCATCGCGGGGAGCAGGCCGGGCGCCGGGCCCGCCGCCGGACCCGTGCTCGCGACCTCGGCGTCGACCGTGCCCCCGTGGTGCGCGGCCTCGGCGGCGAGCCAGCCGTCCGCGACGGTGGAGGACCGGCTCACCGGAGCACGCAGCCAGGAGTGCTCCCCGGCCAGGTCGACCGGCCTGCCGACCAGTCGCCAGAACTTCCGGGACCCGAGGTCCAGCAGATGGTTCACGAGAACGCATTGTTGCAGGGCGTCCGTCGGTTACGGTCGGGGCGTGCTGCTGCCTGAATCGTCGGTGCCCGGGGCGGACCTGCCCGTCCGGGCGGTCCTGCCCGCCACGGTCGACGCCGTGCGGTCGAGCGGCACCGCGGTGCTGGTCGCGCCGCCCGGGTCGGGGAAGACGTCGCTGCTGCCGCTCGCGCTCGCCGACGCGCTCGGGGGCACCGTGATCGTCGCCGAGCCGCGCAGGATGGCGACCCGCGCGGCCGCCGCCCGGCTGGCGACGCTCGTCGGCGAACCCCTCGGGCAGCGCATCGGCTACGCGATGCGCGGCGAGCGCAGCGGCGGCACAGGGCTGCGCGTCGAGGTCGTGACGACGGGGCTCCTCGTGCGCCGCCTGCAGCAGGACCCGGAGCTGCCGGGCGTGTCCGCGATCGTGATCGACGAGTGCCATGAGCGGCACCTCGACGCCGACCTGCTGCTGGCGCTCGCGATCGACGTCCGGGCCAACCTCCGCGACGACCTGGCGATCGTCGCGACGTCGGCCACGGCGGACACCGTCCGGCTGAGTCGCGCCCTGGGCACGGACGTCCCGGCGCCCGTGGTCACCGCGTCCGGGGCGCTGTTCGACGTCGCGGTCGAGTGGGCCCCGCCGCCGGTCGCCACGCCGCTGCTCCCCGGCGGGCGGGTGGACCCGCGCCTGCTGGACCACGTCGTGGCCGTCGTCCGGCGGGCCCTGGCCGAGAACGAGGGCGACGTGCTCGTGTTCGTCCCCGGCGAGGGTGAGATCAACGGCGTGACCCGGCGGCTGGCCGACCAGAACGTGCTGCCGTTGTTCGGCCGCCAGTCCCGGGCCGAGCAGGACCGGGCGCTGGCGCCGTCCGCCACCCGCCGGATCGTGGTCACGACGTCGGTCGCGGAGAGCTCGCTGACCGTGCCCGGCGTCCGGGTGGTGGTCGATTCCGGCCTGGCCCGGGAGCCGCGCACCGACCAGTCCCGCGGCCTCGGGACGCTGGTCACCTGCCGGGTCTCGCGGTCGTCGGCCGACCAGCGGGCGGGGCGCGCCGGGCGCGAGGCGCCGGGCCGGGTCTACCGGTGCTGGTCCGCCACCGACCACGGCCGGCTCGACGACCATCCGGCGCCGGAGATCGCGATCGCCGACCTGGCCTCCTTCGCCCTGGACCTCGCGGCATGGGGCGCGCCCGCCGGCGCCGGCCTGACCCTGCTCGACGCGCCGCCGGCGGTCGCGATGACCGCGGCCACCGAGCTGCTGGGCCGGGTCGGCGCCGTGGACGACGCCGGCCGGGTCACCGAGCGGGGCCGGCGGATGGCAGCCGTCGGGGCGCACCCCCGCCTGGCCCGTGCGCTGCTCGACGGCACGCCTCGGGTCGGCGCGGACCGAGCACGTGAGATCGTCGCGCTGCTCTCGGACGACTCCGGCCGCGGTGCGGGCGACGACCTGCCGGCCCGCTGGCGGGCCCTGCGCGGCGGCGACGACCGCGGCGCCACGGCCCGCTGGCGGGAGGAGGCGAGGCGCCTGGGCCGGGGCACGACGGCGGGCGGCGCGCCGGACGGGGCGGCCGGCCGGGCGACGCTCGCTGTACCGGACGATCTCGCGATGGGGATCGTGGTGGGGCTGGCGTACCCCGAGCGGATCGCGCGGGCGCGAGGGGCCGGCTCGGTGACCTACCAGATGTCCGGCGGCACGGGTGCCGCGCTGGATCCGCAGTCGCCCCTGCGGTCCACGACCTGGCTGGCGATCGCGGTCGCCGACCGGGCGCCCGGCCGCGCCGACGCCCGGATCCGGTCGGCGGTGCCGATCGACGAGGCCACGGCACGGGACGTCGCGGGCGAGCTGGTCACGACCACCGACCAGATCCGCTGGGACGACGGCCGGGTCGTGACGCGGCGCGTCGAGACGCTCGGCGCGATCGTGCTGGGCGACGTCCCGCTGACGAAGCCCGACCCGCTGCTCGTCCAGGCGGCCGTCCGCGACGGCCTCCGGCGCGATGGCCTCTCGGTGCTGCGGTGGTCGGACGCCGCGCTCGCCCTGCGGGGGCGGATGGCGTTCTGTCATGCCCACCTCGGCGCCCCGTGGCCCGCGGTCGACGACGACGCGCTGCTGGCCGGTCTCGACGACTGGCTCGGCACCGAGCTCGCATCGGTGCGCGGTGCGCGCGACCTCGCCCGCATCGACGTGGCCTCGGCCCTGAGGCGGCTGCTGCCCTGGCCCGCGGCGGCCCGGCTCGACGAGCTCGCCCCGGAACGGCTCAAGGTCCCGTCGGGTTCCGACGTCCGCCTCGCGTACGACGGCGTCGAGCCGCCAGTCTTGGCCGTGAAGCTGCAGGAGGTGTTCGGCTGGACCGTCACCCCGGCCGTCGCGGACGGGCGCGTCCCGGTCGTGCTGCACCTGCTCTCGCCCGCGGGCCGTCCGGCCGCGATCACGAGCGATCTCGCCTCGTTCTGGAAGCAGGGCTACCCCCAGGTCCGGGCCGACCTGCGGGCCCGGTACCCCCGGCACCCCTGGCCGGAGGACCCGCTGACGGCGGTCCCGACCAAGCGGGCGAACCCGCGGCGGTGAACCGGCCGAGGTCCCGGTGGCCACGGGACCTGCGGAAACCCCGTTGACGCTCGGTCAGACGCTTCGGTTGACTGCGCGCATGCTGATCGCCCAGGTCCAGGACCTCGTCCGCACCCACTATGTCTTTCCCGACGTGGCGGCCGGCATCGCCGACGCGCTGGACGGGCTCAGCGCCGACGCGGCCGACGAGCCGGCGTTCGCCGCGGCCGCCACGACCGCGCTGCAGTCGGTCAACGGCGACCGGCACCTGCGGGTCCGGCACTACCCGGAGGGCGTACCGCCCGAGCAGGACGAGGACGAGGTGCGCGCGTACTTCGCCACCCTGGCCCGGGAGAGCGGGCCGGCGATCAGCGAGGTGCGCCGCCTCGACGGCAACGTCGGCCTGCTGACGATCGGCCCGCTGATCCTGCCGCCGGAATACGTCGGTCCTGCCGCGTCGGCGGCGTTCACGCTGCTGCAGGGCGTGCGTCGTCTGGTGGTGGACCTGCGCGGCTGCGTGGGCGGCGTGCCCGAGTCCGTGGCGCTGCTGGTGAGCCACCTGCTCGGCGACGAGCCGGTGCATCTCCTGGACCTCGTGCACCGGGACGGAACCGTCCAGCCGTCGTCCACCACGCCGGAGGTCGCGCCGCGGCTGCCGGACGTGCCGGTCGTCATCCTCACGAGCAGCCGGACGTTCAGCGGCGGCGAGGAGCTCGCCTACGACCTGCAGGCGCTCGGCCGGGCGGTCGTCGTCGGCGAGACGACGGTGGGCGGGGCTCATCCTCGCGAGGCGTTCGACCTCACCGCCCACCTGCAGCTCCACGTGCCGATCGCGCGATCGGTGCACGCCGTCACCGGCACCAACTGGGAGGGCGTCGGGGTCGTCCCCGACCATCCGTGTGCCGCGGAGCGGGCGCTCGACGTCGCGCTGGGGTTGTGATGCCGGGCCGCCGAGCCTGTGCCCGGCTCGCCGGACCCGGATCATGAATGCCTTCGAGTCCGGCCCGGGGACGGAACCCCCGGGCTACAGCAGCGAGCAGCTCCGCCTGTTCAGGCGGCTGGTCCGGCCGTTCTACCTCAAGATGTACCTGGTCGAAGGGCCGACCGAGGTCGATCCTCGTGCTGCGCGCCGGTTCCGCCGCAAGCTGGTCAGGGCTGGCAGCACTGTCACGTCCAAGCAGGTGGGACTGATGCTGCGAGGTGGGGGCTGGCGGGAGATGACGATGGGCGCGTGGTTCGCGCTCGCCCTACCCGCCGATGAGGTGCGCGAGCCGGTTCTCGAGGCGTGGAACACGGCCAACCGACATTCCGTGGACGCGTTGACGACCGTCAGCGTCCTCGTCATCGGACCGGATGCGATTCCGGCCATGCGGCTGTTCGTCGCGGGGCCCGACGGGTGTGTCGACCATGAGACGGCGGAGTACGTCTCGGCCGGCGATCGTGCACCTCGGTGGTAGTCCGCCGGTCGCGCCCAGCCCCGAGATGGCGGCCTCGTTCGAGGAGTCGCTCGGCGTCGCGATCGATCTCCGGGCAGACTTCCTGGCGCGGCGGCGCGGGCTCCGTACCAAGGGCTCCCGGTGACGGCGAATCCGCCGGGCGGGGTTCAGCCGGCCCTGTGTGGGTGCCATCCGCCGCACGGAGGCGGGAGGTAGTTTGTGGGCACCGGCCCGTCCGCCGCGGCGGACCGGGCCGACTGTCCCGAACGCCCAGCACCAGGAGGCTGCATGACCGGGTTCCCGCCGGAGACCGCCGACCAGCACCGGCCCGCCGCGCCGCCCGAGGTCGGGCCCGGCACCACCTCCCTGGGGGACGACTGGGTGCCGGGGCCGGACGGCGTTCGCGAGCGCTCGGCGGCGCGGGTCATCCTGATGGACGACGCCGGCCGGGTGCTCGTGATGCGCGGGCACGACGTCAACCAGCCGGAACGGTCCTGGTGGTTCACGGTGGGCGGGGGCATCGACGCGGGGGAGACGGCGGAGCAGGCGGCGCTGCGGGAGACCCGCGAGGAGGTGGGCATCGACCTGCCCTCCGGGGCCCTGGTGGGGCCGGTGCTCACGCGGACGGGCATCTTCGACTTCTACGCCGAGACGTGCCGGCAGTACGAGGTGTTCTACCTCGCGCGCATCCCGGACGCCGTCGAGGTGACGGCCGACGGCTGGACCGACGCCGAACGCGAGCTGCTCGACGAGACGGGCTGGCTGACGGCGGCACAGCTGCGCGCGCAGCCGCTGGAAGTCTTCCCGCCTGAGCTGCCGGACGTCGTCGACCACCTCGTGGCCGGCTGGGACGGCCAGGTGCGGCACCTGGGCGAGCAGTTCGACGACTGAGCCCGTCGGGCCGGCGGTACGCGCGTTGCGTCGCGTCCGACCCGCCCGTAGAGTTGGCTTAACACGACCGGCCCCTCTGATCGCCCAGCGATCACGGGCCGGTCTTCATTCTTTCCGCGTTCTCGGCATCACGCTCTCGCCTAGAGGAATCGCGGAGGTGCTCTTATCCTCGAGAGGCCAGCGAGCGGGACCTTCTGCGTCCTGCGACTGCTCAGGGTCTCAACGGCCGCAATCTCGAGGAAACGCCATGTCCCGGTACTTGAAGCCACACCTGTCGATCGTTCAGCAGGAAGCCTTGCTGAGACGACGCGGCATGCGGCTCGGCGATGCGTCGTGCGTGGTCGCCCTGGGCCAGATCGGCTATCACCGTCTCAGCGGCTACTGGTATCCCTACCGCGTCATCGACCTGGCCGCCTCGTCCCTCCACGGCCGTCCTGTGCGCACCGCTGGCGTCGGCGCGGGCACGAACCTGAACCAGGTGCTGCGGGTGTACGAGTTCGATCGCCGGCTCAAGCTCCTGACCATGGACGCCGTGGAGCGGGTCGAGGTCGCCATCCGGGTGAGGGTGACCGATGCCCTGGGCCGTCGCGGGCCGTTCGCGCACCTCGATCCCCGGCATCTCGAGGCGCGCTTCTCCTCGTCCGCCCAGGGCCGGCCGTCGCGGCACACGAGCTGGGTGGCCAAGCTTCGCGCCCACCAGGCCCGTTCGTCCGAGGAGTACGTGGCGCACTACGGCCGCAAGTACGGTGGCGACCTGCCGATCTGGGCGGCCTTGGAAGTCGTGGACTTCGGCGCCCTCTCGATGCTCTTCCAGGGGCTCAAGCGACCTGACCGCGACGAGATCGCTCGCGGGCTCGACGTCGTCGACCGGGCGGGGGCCGGTGACGGGGCGGTCCTTGCCAACTGGCTCAGAACGTTGAACATCGCCCGGAACACGTGTGCCCACCACGCGCGGCTCTGGAACCGTCACTTCACGGACACCGTGCGTGTGTCAGCGCTGCATGGGATCAAGGAGCTCAACCACCTCGCGGGGCTCGAGCACCGCGATCGCGCTCGTCTTTATCCGGCGTTGATGGTGCTGTGCTTCCTGATGGAGAAGGTCTCGATGGATGGCGTCTGGAAGGCCGGGCTGGTGAGCCTGCTCTCCGACTTCCCGTCGGACGGTGTGGTCACGCTCGCCGACATGGGGTTCCCGGCCGACTGGGCCGACCTGATGCCGTAGAGAGGCGGCCCGACCGGTCCCAGGACTTGCTTCCGCCGCGGTCTCCCGCGTAGGCGGCACCTGCGACGTCCCAGGTCTGCTGGTCGCCGCCGTAAGATGGACGGTTGTGAGCAACCCGACCATCGGCGTCCTGGCCCTGCAGGGAGACGTCCGCGAGCACCTGGCCGCCCTCGAGTCCGTCGGCGCGCACGGCGTGACCGTGCGCCGTCCGGGGGAGCTGGCCGCGGTCGACGGGCTCGTGCTGCCCGGCGGCGAGTCGACGACGATCGACAAGCTGCTGCGCATCTTCGAGCTGCGCGATCTGCTGCAGGCCCGGATCAAGGAGGGCCTGCCGGTGTACGGCTCGTGCGCGGGGATGATCCTGCTCGCCGACCGGATCCTGGACGGGACCGCCGACCAGCAGACCGTCGGCGGCATGGACGTCGTCGTGCGGCGCAACGCGTTCGGGCGGCAGGTCGACTCGTTCGAGACCGACCTCGACTTCGCGGGCATCTCCGACGTCGGCGCGGGCGGACCGGTGCGCACCGCGTTCATCCGCGCCCCCTGGATCGAGGAGGCCGGGCCCGAGGTCGAGGTGCTGTCCCGCATCCCGGCTGTGGATACGCAAGGCCGTCCTGTGGCGGCCGCCGGTAGGATTGTCGCAGCACGGCAGGGGTCGCTGCTCGCCACCGCCTTCCACCCCGAGATCACGGGGGACGCGCGTGTGCACGGGCTGTTCGTCAGCATGGTCGCGGGCGGCTGAGCGGGATCCCCTCGCCGTTCGTCAGCCATTGATAAGAGCCATCGAAATGCAAGGAGTCAGGTAGAGGCATGTCAGGTCACTCCAAGTGGGCCACGACCAAGCACAAGAAGGCCGCGATCGACGCCAAGCGCGGCAAGCTCTTCGCGAAGCTGATCAAGAACATCGAGGTCGCGGCGCGGACGGGCGGCGGCGACCTCGCCGGTAACCCGACGCTGTTCGACGCGGTCCAGAAGGCGAAGAAGTCGTCGGTCCCGAACGACAACATCGACCGCGCGCTGAAGCGCGGTTCCGGCGAGGGCGCCGACGCCGTCGACTACCAGACGATCATGTACGAGGGCTACGGCACGAACGGCATCGCCGTCCTGGTCGAGTGCCTCACCGACAACAAGAACCGCGCGGCCTCCGAGGTGCGCCTGGCGTTCTCCCGCAACGGCGGCAACCTCGCCGACCCGGGCTCGGTGTCGTACCTGTTCTCCCGCAAGGGCCTGATCGTGGTGCCGAAGGCCGACGGGGTGGGCGAGGACGAGGTCATGCTCGCCGCGCTCGACGCCGGCGCCGAGGACGTCACCGACCAGGGCGAGGTCATCGAGGTTCTCACCGAGGCGACCGACCTGGTGTCCGTACGTACGGCCATCCAGGAGGCCGGCATCGAGTACGACTCGGCCGACGTGATCTTCCACCCCTCCATGCAGGTCGAGGTGGACGTCGAGGGTGCCCGCAAGATCATGCGCCTCATCGACGCGCTCGAGGACAGCGACGACGTGCAGAACGTCTACGCCAACTTCGACGCCAGCGACGAGGTCATGGCGGCGCTCGACGAGGAGGAGTAGCACCCACCCCCGGCCGTGTCCGCGCAGGGAAGGA
Organism: Promicromonospora sp. NPDC110617; assembly: GCF_055598465.1. Taxonomy (NCBI): domain Bacteria; kingdom Bacillati; phylum Actinomycetota; class Actinomycetes; order Micrococcales; family Promicromonosporaceae; genus Promicromonospora; species Promicromonospora sp. NPDC110617. Next base: position 228,456 of record NZ_JBVKBM010000002.1, on the reverse strand, counting down.
ACCCGCACGTGAGAGGGTTTCTTCGTGCGCGTTCTCGGTGTTGATCCCGGTCTGACCAGGTGTGGCGTCGGCGTCGTCGACTCGCTGCCCGGACGGCGGGCCAGGATGGTCGCGGTCGGGGTGATCCGCTCCGACGTGGACCTGTCCACGGACCTGCGCCTGCTGAAGATCGCCGAGGGTCTGGACCGCTGGCTCGACGAGCACGTGCCGGACGTCGTCGCGGTCGAGCGGGTCTTCGCGCAGCACAACGTCGGCACGGTGATGGGGACCGCCCAGGCGGCGGGCCTGGCCATGGTGGCCGCGGCCCGTCGCGGCGTGCCCGTCGCGCTGCACACCCCGTCGGAGGTCAAGGCGGCCGTGACCGGTTCGGGTCGCGCCGACAAGGCGCAGGTGACGACGATGATCACCCGCATCCTCGACCTCGACGAGGCGCCGCGGCCCGCCGACGCCGCCGACGCCCTCGCGCTCGCCGTCTGCCACCTCTGGCGCCCCGCCGGGGCCCTGCAGGGCGGCGACCGGCACGAGCTCACGCCCGCACAGCGCGCGTGGGCCGCGGCCGAGCAGGCCGCCAGGCAGCGCCCCCGCCGCTGACGGCGTGCCTCCCCGGAGGACCCCCCGCGCTTGTTAGGCTCCTCGCACGAACGTTCGATTGGAGGGGGAGCCCGTGATCGCCTCGCTGACGGGGACCGTGGCACATGTGAGCCTGGACCGCGCGGTGGTCGACGTCGGCGGCGTCGGCTACCTGGTGCACGCCACGCCCGCCACCCTGGCCGCGCTGCGCGTCGGCGAGACCGCCGGCGTCGCCACGAGCATGGTGGTCCGCGAGGACTCGATGACCCTGTACGGGTTCGGCGACCCCGACGAGCGGGACGTGTTCGAGGTGGTGCAGACCGTCTCCGGCGTCGGGCCGCGCCTGGCGCTCGCGATGCTCGCGGTGCACACCCCGGACGCCCTGCGCCGCGCCGTCGCCGGCGAGGACCTCGCCGCGCTGACCCGCGTGCCCGGCATCGGCCGCAAGGGCGCCCAGCGCATCGTGCTGGAGCTGGGCGACCGCCTCGGGCCGCCGTCCGGCACCGGCGTGGCGGAGCCCGCGCCCAGCGCCGCGGCGGGCGCCACCGACCACTCCGAGCGGGTCGTGGAGGCCCTCGCGGGCCTGGGCTGGCCCGCCAAGCAGGCCGACGACGCCGTGGCGAAGGTGCTCGCCGAGGCGGGCGCCGACGCCGTGGCGGCCGACGAGGTCGCCTCGACGCTGCGCGCGGCCCTGCGCGTGCTGGGAGGCCACCGTGGCTGACGTCTCGACCGAGACGGAGGGCGGCGGGCGGATCGTCGCCCCGAGCGCCGACGAGATCGAGCGGGCCGCCGAGGCCGCGCTGCGCCCCAAGCGGCTCGACGACTTCGTGGGCCAGCGCGTGGTGCGCGACCAGCTCTCCCTGGTACTGCAGGCCGCGATGGCGCGCGGCAACCCGCCCGACCACGTGCTCCTGTCCGGTCCGCCCGGCCTCGGCAAGACGACCCTGGCCATGATCATCGCGGGCGAGCTCGAGTCGCACCTGCGCCTGACCAGCGGACCCGCCATCCAGCACGCGGGCGACCTCGCCGCCGTCCTGTCCTCCCTGGAGGAGGGCGACGTGCTGTTCATCGACGAGATCCACCGCCTGGCGCGCCCCGCCGAAGAGCTGCTCTACGTCGCCATGGAGGACTTCCGGGTCGACGTCGTGGTCGGCAAGGGCGCCGGCGCGTCCGCGATCCCGCTCGCGCTGCCGCGGTTCACCGTGGTCGGCGCCACCACGCGCTCCGGCCTGCTGCCCGCCCCGCTGCGCGACCGCTTCGGGTTCACCGGGCACATGGACTACTACTCGCCCCAGGAGCTGGAGCGGGTCATCCTGCGCTCCGCCGGCCTGCTCGGCGTGCACCTCGACCACGCCGCCGCGCACGAGATCGCCGGCCGCTCGCGCGGCACGCCCCGCATCGCGAACCGGCTGCTGCGCCGCGTGCGCGACTGGGCCCAGGTGCGCGGCGACGGCCGGCTCGACCTGAACGCCGCGCGGGCGGCCCTGGAGGTCTACGAGGTCGACCTCATCGGCCTCGACCGCCTCGACCGCGCCGTGCTCACCGCCCTGTGCACCCGGTTCGGCGGCGGGCCGGTGGGCCTGTCCACGCTCGCGATGACCGTGGGCGAGGAGGCCGAGACCGTCGAGACCGTCGCCGAGCCCTACCTTGTGCGCGAGGGGCTGGTCGGGCGCACCCCGCGCGGCCGCGTCGCGACCCTCGCCGCCTGGGAGCACCTGGGCCTCACGCCGCCCCCGCAGACACCCGGCGCCACGACCGGAACCACCGGCCCGGGAACTTTGCTCGACCCCTGACGTTGTCCTTGTGGCGCCCCTACTGCGGGCAGCCCGGGGATCCGCGCCCGAGCACTACACTGGTTGGGATCCTCGTCGTGCGCCACGAACGTGCGCAGCACATCCGACACAGCAATCGAACAGGGACCTCACCGTGGAAATGCTCATTCTCGTCGCGATCCTCCTCGTGGCGATGTTCTTCATGTCCTCCCGCACCCGCAAGCAGCAGCGCGCGGCAGCGGAGTTCCGGAACAACCTCACGGTCGGGGCCAAGGTCATGACCGCCTCCGGGATGATCGGGACCGTCGTCGACGTGGACGACGCGAACGACCAGGTGACCATCGAGTCCGTCCCCGGCAGCCAGACCACCTGGCTCCGTGCCGCCATCTCCAAGCAGGTCGAGGAGCCCGTCGCCGACGACGCGGACACCGACAACACGGCAGATGAGGCCGACGTCACAGCAAAGAGCGAAACGGGAAGTACGATCAGCCCCGACGCGACCGACGTCCCCGACGATCTGTCTGGCCTCGACACCGCCCAGCGCGAGTACCGGGAGCAGCAGCGACGGGACGCCGACGCAGACGGCAAGTGACGGCCGCGCCGTCCGGTGACCCCGGACGGCGCCGAACCCGCGCCGGACGTACCCCGGCGCGCACACGAGAAGAGACAGACGTTGGCGACTGACACCCGGCGCTCGCGGCCGGTTCGCACGATCGTGCTCCTGACGATCCTGACGATCCTGCTGCCCTTCGGCGCCCTCTTGGCAGGTTGGCAGCTCGACGGAAAGTCGAGCGACAATCCGGACGGCGCGAGCCTCGCACCCGGTCTGGCCCTCGACCTCCAGGGCGGCACCCAGGTCATCCTGAAGGCCGTCACCTCGGACGGCTCCGAGATCACCCCGGAGGCGATGGAAGAGGCCATCGGCGTGATCCGGCAGCGGGTGGACGCCAACGGCGTGACCGAGGCCGAGATCGCCAGCCAGGGCGACAACCAGATCGTGGTCGAGATCCCGGGCAAGGTGGACGACGAGACCGTCGCGCTGATCTCCAAGGCCGCGCAGATGAAGTTCCGCCCGGTCCTGGCCATCGGCAACCCGGTCCCGACGACGCAGCCCTCGGCGAGCCCGTCGGCGTCCGCGGACGGCAAGGGCGAGGACGCCCCGGCCGACGGCGACGCCGCCGCGGCGGACGAGCCGACCAAGAAGGAGCTCGCCGAGCAGGACGAGGCCATCAAGGCGGCCACCGACCCGTCCGACCTGGCGCAGATCACGCCGTCGGTCCAGGCCGCGTACGACGCGCTGGACTGCACCGACCCCAAGAACCTCGAGGGCGGCGGCGGGGACAACCCGGACCGCCTGCTCGTCACGTGCGACCAGACCGGCGCGGCCAAGTACATCCTGGGCCCCGTCGAGGTGGACGGCACCAACCTGACCAGCGCGTCGTCGGGCCTCATGCCGGGCGCGAACGGGACGGTCACCAACGAGTGGGGCGTCAACCTCGACTTCAACTCGCAGGGCACCAAGGAGTTCCGTGAGACCACGGAGCGCCTGGTGAACCTGGAGCAGCCGCGCAACCAGTTCGCCATCGTGCTGGACGGCCTGGTCGTCTCGGCGCCGAGCACGAACGTCGCGATCACGAACGGCCAGGCGCAGATCTCGGGCTCCTTCACGCAGGAGTCGGCCGCCACGCTGGCCAACCAGCTCAGCTTCGGCTCGCTGCCGCTGACCTTCCAGGTCGACGGGCAGAACACGATCTCCGCCACGCTCGGCTCCGAGCAGCTCCAGCGCGGCCTGATCGCGGGTCTGATCGGCCTCGCGCTCGTCGTCGTGTACTCGCTGTTCCAGTACCGCGCGCTGGGCCTGCTGACCGTCGCCTCGCTGGTCGTCGCGGCCGCCATGACCTACGTGGTGATCGCGCTCCTGAGCTGGGGCATGGGCTACCGCCTGTCCCTGCCGGGTGTCGCCGGTCTGATCGTGGCCATCGGCTTCACCGCGGACTCGTTCATCGTGTACTTCGAACGTATCCGAGACGAGCTACGTGACGGCAGGTCGCTGCGTCTGGCGGTCCAGCGCGGCTGGGTCCGCGCACGCCGCACGATCTACGCCGCCAAGGCCGTGAACCTGCTGTCCGCCGTCATCCTGTACTTCATGACCGTGGGCGGTGTGCGCGGCTTCGCGTTCACCCTGGGCCTGACCACGATCATCGACGTCATGGTGGTCATCTGGTTCACGCACCCGATGATGGAGCTGCTGGCCAAGGTGCCGTTCTTCCGCGACGGCCACAGGGCCTCGGGCCTGTCCGCCGACCGCATCGAGGTGACGCCGCGGTACCGGGGCGCCGGCCGGCTCTCGGGCGGGAAGCCCGACGCGACGGCGGACGTCCCCGACTTCGGCAGCGCCGAGCCCGACCGGGAGCTCGTCACGGCGCAGTCCGTGACCCCGGCGCCGCGCACCGCCGAGGACGGCCGCAGGATGACGATCGCGGAGCGGCGTGCCGCCGAGCGCAAGGCTGCCGCAGGGTCCGCAGAGGCGACCCAGCAGGCTCAGAACGAGGAGAACAGCTGATGGCGCGGGGTGGCTTCGCTCAGTGGGGTAACGACCTCTACACCGGTCGTCGGTCGTACCCGATCGTCCAGAAGCGCAGGCTCTGGTACACGATCGTGGCGGTGTTCTCGGTCGCCTCGATCCTGGTGCTGGGCCTGCAGGGCCTGAACCTGGGGATCGACTTCCGCGGTGGCTCCGAGTTCACCGTCTCCGGTACCTCCACCACGGACGAGGACGTCGCGCTCGACGCGGTCGCGACCGTCGCTCCCGGCGAGGAGCCGCACGTCAGCCAGGTCGGCGCGAACGCCGTCCGCGTGCAGGTCTCGGAGCTCGACAGCGAGCAGACCGACCGGGTCGGCGAGGCGCTGGCCGACCCCTACGGCGTCAGTGTCGACGAGGTGACCTCGAACTTCATCGGCCCGACCTGGGGCCAGTCCGTGAGCCTGCGGGCCCTGTGGGGCACGGTGGCGTTCGTGCTCGCGGCGGCGGTCTTCATGGCGGTCTACTTCCGCGCCTGGCGCATGTCGGTCGCGGCCATCGTGGCCATGCTCACCGACGTGCTGGTCTCGGCCGGCGTGTACGCGGTGATCGGCTGGGAGGTCACGCCGTCCACGATCATCGGCTTCCTGACGATCCTTGGCTTCTCGCTGTACGACAAGATGGTCGTCTTCGACAAGGTGCGCGAGAACACCGCCGCGGTGACCGAGCAGACCCGCAGCACGTACGCGGAGCGGGCCAACCTCGCGGTGAACCAGACCCTGGTCCGGTCCATCAACACCTCCGTGGTGGCGCTGCTGCCGGTCGCGGGCATCCTCTTCGTGGGTGGCTTCCTGCTGGGCGCCGGCACGCTGAAGGACATCTCGCTGTCGCTGTTCGTCGGTATCGCCGCGGGCGCGCTGTCGTCGCTCTTCTTCGCGACGCCGCTCGACGTGACGCTGCGGGAGCGCGAGCCCAAGATCGCGGCCCACACCAAGAAGGTCATGGACCTGCGCGCGGGTCTCGTGGCCGAGGGTGCGGACGAGAGCATGCTGGCCGCCGCCGCGTCCGGTTCGGCCCAGCTTGTCCCCGGTCACCACCAGGGACAGGCCGCTCAGCCGAGGCGTCGCCGGTAGGCTCCGCCTTGTGGCAGACGACATGACCGACGTCGCCCTCTCCGGCCTGCTGCCGGAGAGGGCGACGCGCGTTCGCGACCTGATCGCGGACGTCCCGAACTTCCCTGAACCCGGTGTGCTGTTCAAGGACATCACGCCCCTGCTGGCCGACGCCGAGGGCCTGGCCGACGTCGTGGAGGCGTTCACGCGGCTCGCGCTGGCCGACGGCGTGGACGTCGTGGCCGGCATGGAGGCCCGTGGCTTCCTGCTCGGCGCGCCCGTGGCCCACGCGCTCGGCCTGGGCTTCCTGCCCCTGCGCAAGGCGGGCAAGCTCCCGCCGCCCACGCACAGCGTGTCGTACGACCTGGAGTACGGCTCCGCGGCCATCGAGCTGCGCTCGGGAACACTGACCCCCGGTGCGCGCGTTCTCATCATCGACGACGTTCTCGCCACGGGCGGTACCGCGGCGGCCGCAGCAGAGCTGGTGGAGCAGTGCGGTGGAGTCGTCTCCGGCCTCGCCTTCCTGATCGAGCTGGAGGCGCTTCACGGGCGCGACAGGCTCCAGGGCCACAACGTCGATACTCTCCTGCGGGTGGACACCCCGTCCGGTCAATGACCGGGTCGGACGGCGAATAGAGGTCCAGGGCTAGACTGGCGACTCCGGGTTTCATCCCGGGGAAGGAGGCGCGTACATGGCGGAGAACACGGTGTCACGCGCTCCGGTGCCCGAGAAGAACCCGCCCACCCCTCCGGGCGGCAACCGGATGCGCAACCGGCTGGTGCGCCTGGGCGTGCGCAGCATCGGCGGCGGCACCCCGGCGGCGATCGAGCCGCTGCTGCAGGCGATCCGCAGCAACCACCCCAAGGCCGACGTCGCCCTGATCGAGCGCGCCTACGTGGTGGCCGAGAAGGCCCACCGCGGGCAGATGCGCAAGAGCGGCGACCCGTACATCACGCACCCCGTCGCGGTCTCCACGATCCTCGCGGAGCTCGGCTTCGAGGGCACCACGATCGCGGCCGCGCTGCTGCACGACACGGTGGAGGACACCGACTACTCGCTGGACACGCTGCGCACGGAGTTCGGTGACGACGTCGCGCTGCTCGTGGACGGCGTGACCAAGCTCGACAAGGTGAAGTACGGCGACGCGGCGCAGGCCGAGACCGTGCGCAAGATGGTCGTGGCCATGGCCAAGGACATCCGCGTGCTGGTCATCAAGCTGGCCGACCGCCTGCACAACGCCCGCACCTGGAAGTACGTGCCGTCCAAGTCGGCGGAGCGCAAGGCGCGCGAGACCGTCGAGATCTACGCGCCCCTGGCCCACCGGCTGGGCATGAACACGATCAAGTGGGAGCTGGAGGACCTCTCCTTCCAGACCCTGTACCCCAAGGTGTACGACGAGATCGTGCACCTCGTGGCCGAGCGCGCCCCCGCCCGCGAGGAGTACCTCGGCGTGGTGCGCGGGCAGATCGAGTCGGACCTGCGCAGCGCGAAGATCAAGGCCACCGTGACCGGCCGGCCGAAGCACTACTACTCGATCTACCAGAAGATGATCGTGCGCGGTCACGACTTCGCGGAGATCTACGACCTGGTCGGCACGCGCGTCCTCGTGGACACCGTGCGCGACTGCTACGCGGCGCTCGGCGCCATGCACGCGCGGTGGAACCCGGTCCCCGGCCGGTTCAAGGACTACATCGCGATGCCGAAGTTCAACATGTACCAGTCGCTGCACACGACGGTGATCGGCCCGGGCGGCAAGCCCGTGGAGATCCAGATCCGCACGCACGACATGCACCGCCGCGCCGAGTACGGCGTGGCGGCGCACTGGAAGTACAAGGAGAAGACGCCGGCGGCGGGCGGCAACGACCCGAAGAACCAGGACATGGCCTGGCTGCGCCAGCTCGTGGACTGGCAGCGCGAGACCGCCGACCCGGCGGAGTTCCTCGACTCGCTGCGGTTCGAGATCGGCGGCGACGAGGTCTACGTCTTCACACCGAAGGGCTCGGCCATGGCGCTGCCCGGCGGCGCCACGCCCGTCGACTTCGCGTACGCCGTGCACACCGAGGTGGGCCACCGCACCATGGGCGCCCGCGTGAACGGCCGCCTGGTGCCGCTGGACTCCCCGCTGGAGAACGGCGACGTCGTCGACATCCTCACCTCCAAGTCGGAGACCGCGGGCCCGAGCCGCGACTGGCTCGGGTTCGTGAAGTCGCCGCGCGCACGCAACAAGATCCGGCAGTGGTTCACCAAGGAGCGCCGCGAGGAGGCCGTCGAGACCGGCAAGGACTCGATCGCCAAGGCCATGCGCAAGCAGGGCCTGCCCATCCAGCGCCTCATGTCGCACGAGACCCTCGTCGGGGTCGCGGACGAGATGAACTACCAGGACGTGTCCGCCCTGTACGCGGCCGTCGGCGAGGGCCAGATCTCCGCGGCACACGTGGTCGAGAAGCTGGTCAAGGCGCTCGGCGGGGCGGACGGCGCGGAGGAGGACGTCGCCGAGGCGGCCCGGCCCGGCGGCCTCACCGCCCGGCGGGTGCGGTCGGGCGACCCGGGCGTCATGCTCAAGGGTTCCGAGTCCGCGGACGTGTGGGTCAAGCTCGCCAAGTGCTGCACCCCGGTGCCGGGCGACGACATCGTGGGCTTCGTGACCCGCGGCCAGGGCGTCAGCGTGCACCGCACGGACTGCGTGAACCTGGACGGGCTGCGCAAGCAGCCGGAGCGCCTGGTCGAGGTGGAGTGGACGCAGGGCGCGAACACGATGTTCCTCGTGCAGATCCAGGTCGAGGCGCTCGACCGCTCACGGCTCCTGTCCGACGTCACCCGCGTGCTCTCCGAGAACCACGTGAACATCCTGTCGGCGTTCGTCTCGACGTCGGACGACCGGCTGGCGGTCTCGCGGTTCATCTTCGAGATGGCCGAGCCCGCGCACCTCGCGACCGTCCTGTCGGCGGTCCGCAAGGTCGAGGGCGTGTTCGACGTGCACCGCATCACCGGCACCAAGCCGGTCGAGCGGCCGCAGCTCCCGGTGTGACCGGACCGCAGGTCTGGTCCGCCGCTGATCGAGCCCCGCGCTGGTCGGCCCGTCGCTGGTCGAGCTTGTCGAGACCCGGGTCTCGACAAGCTCGACCAACGACGGCTCGGCCAACCTGCGATGGCTGCCGTCAGCGTCGCCCGTAGGTGAGCCTGCGCAACAGGTTCTCGGCGGGGCCCCGGTCGCCGCGCCGTTCCAGCGCCGCGGCCCCGACCACGGTCAGGGCCCAGACCGCCACCGCGCAACCCGCCGCGGCGAACGTGGGACTGGCCGTGTGCCGCGGCAGGTCCAGCAGGAACGGGGCCGCCAGCACCAGCCACGCCACGGACTGGACCAGGTAGCCGGACAGGCTCCGGCGCCCGAGCGCGGCCACGGCGTCCACCAGGGCGGTCATCCGGCCGCCGGCCGCGGCCCGGTCGTCTGCGGGCAGGGCGGCACGGGAGACCGTGATGCGGTGCGCCAGCAGGCCGAACAGGCACGTCCAGCCGATGGCGCCGAGCGTGCCCGACGCGTTGTACAGCGTGGTGACCAGGCCGGCCGTACCGCCGTCGACCGTGAGCCAGCCTGCGGCGAGCAAGCCCATCGGCAGGCCGCCGAGGGCGCCGACGGTCAGCCCGCCGACGGCGCCCCGGCGCAGCAGCGTCAGGTGGTCGCCGGGCCGCTCGAGGATGCGCCGCCGCGCGGCCCACGCGCCGATCCAGACGAACAGGATGAAGGGCAGCACCGTGAGGGTGTGGGCCGGCCACTCGCCCAGGCGCGCCACGACGCCGTCGAGGAACGTGGGCGCCAGCACCGACGGCATCGGGCTGGTCGGCACGGCCGCGGCGTCGGCCGGACCGGCCGGACTGGGGGAGACCAGGCGCAGCGTCACGAGCGCGAGCAGCGTCAGCGACGCGAGCACCTCGAACGCGATCAGCACCGGGACGAACCGGTAGAGCCGGTCCGAGCGGCGCAGGAGCAGCACCGTGAACGCGATGCCGACCAGGCCGTACGCGCCGAGGAAGTCCCCGGAGTAGAGCAGGAGCCCGTGCACCGCGCCGAAGGCCAGCAGCCAGGCGTTGCGGCGCACGAGGATGCGGCGGACCTCCCGGGGCGTGGCGCCGGCGGCGTCCTGTCGGGCGGCGAGCTGGACCAGACCGTAGCCGAACAGGAAGGCGAACAGCGGGAACGCCCGGGAGTGCACGAACAGGAACAGCAGCACGATCCACGGGCGCTCGGCGCCGTGCGGCGTGGGGTCCAGGCCCGGGGCGTTCGCGAAGAACACGCCGATGCTGTTCGCGAGCGCGATCAGCAGCAGCATCGCGCCCCGGGCGAGGTCGGGGGCGAGCGCGCGCTCCGCGCGGCGCACGGGGCCACGGGTGTGGGCTTCGGTTCGGGTGCCGGACGCCGGAGCGGCGCCGGCGGGGTCCGCGGCTGTCGTCATGGGTGTCTCCTCGGGTGCGTGGGTGGGTGTGGTGACGCGCGCGGCATTAACATACTCATGAAACTATAAGACGTACAGTAATAAGTGCCGGATGCTTCGCCGGACCCGGCAGCAGCGAGGACGTGTGATCATGAGCCACGTGACGGATCCCGAGACCCCGCCGGGTGGCGGCCTGCCCGACGACGACGGCACGCTCCCCGCCGCGGACGACGTTCCCGCCGGTCTCGCGCGGCTCTGGCGCCTGCGGACGTCGTCCCGGCTGGGCCGCCGCGCGGTCCTGGACGTGGACCAGGTGGTCGCCGCGGCGATCGGGCGTGCGGACCGCGACGGCCTGGCCGGCGTCACGCTGCCCAAGGTGGCCGAGGAGCTCGGCGTCACACCCATGTCGCTGTACCGCTACGTGGGGTCCAAGGACGAGCTGCTGGTGCTCATGGCGGACCAGGCGAGCGCGCCCGCCGACGCGGCGTCGGGCGCCGACCCGGCGTCGGGCGCTGAGGAGGCGGACGCCGCGGGGGACGCCGGCGACGGCCCGGCCTGGCGCACCGCGCTGCGCCGCTGGGCGGCCGACGTGCGCGCCATGTATCTGCGGCACCCGTGGCTGGTGCACCTGCCGGTCCAGGGTCCGCCGTCGGGCCCGCACGGCCTGGCGCGGATGGACGCGGGCCTGGCGGCCCTGCGCGGCACCGACCTCGACTGGGCGGCCAAGGTGGGGGTCGTGACGCTGGTGAGCGGGTACGTGCGGACGGCGTCGCAGCTCGCGGCGGACCTGTCCGCGGCGCGGGCGGGCTCAGGCCTGGACCAGGCGCAGTCCGAGCAGGAGTACGGCCGCGCGATGGCGCGCCTGGTGCGCCCGGACCGGTTCCCCGAGGTGGCGGCGCTGTTCGGGTCGGGGCTGTTCGAGCAGGAGCCGCCGGACGACGTCGCGCCCGAGGACCCGGACCACGACTTCCGGTTCGGGCTGGAGACCGTCCTGGACGGCGTGGCCGTGGCGGTCGAGCGGTCCGCGGGCGGTGTCAGGCAGTCCCCGGCGCCCCCGGCAGCAGCTCGCCCAGGTCGAAGCTGACCGGCTCTTCGAGCTGCTCGTACGTGCACGACGCCGGCTCGCGGTCCGGGCGCCAGCGCTTGAACTGGGATGTGTGCCGGAACCGGGAGCCCTCCATGTGGTCGTAGCCCACCTCGAGCACGCGCTCGGGCCGCAGGGGGGTGAACGACAGGTCCTTGCCCGAGCTCCAGCGCGACTGCGCGCCGGGCAGGCGGTCGCCTGCCTCGGCCTTCGTGGGGTCGGTCCACCCCTGCCACGGGTGCTCCTCGGCCGCGGGCGTCCCGGGCTCCACGACGAGCGGCGCGAGCTCGGCGATCAGCTCGGCGCGCCGGGTGGCCGGGAACGACGCCGCCACGCCCACGAACTGCAGGCGCGGGCCGTCGTCGGTCTTGTCCCACAGGCCCAGCAGCAGCGAGCCGAGCAGCGGCTCCTGCGGCGTCGATGTCTTGTGCAGCCGGTAGCCCGCCAGCACGACGTCCGCGGTCCGGGTGTGCTTGATCTTGAGCATGGTGCGCTTGTTGGGCGCGTACGGCCCGTCCGCGAGCTTGGCGACGACGCCGTCCAGGCCCGCGCCCTCGAACGACCCGAACCACTCGGCGGCCTCTGCGGCGTCCTGCGTGCGGGGCGTCGCGAACACCAGCGGACCGGTCAGGCCGAGGCCGTCCAGGGCTGCGATCCGCTCGGTCAGCGGCCGGTCCATGAGGTCGTCGTCGCCGAGTGCCAGCACGTCGAACACCACGAGCGCGGCCGGGGTGGTCTCGGCGAGCATGTTCACGCGGGACTCCGCGGGATGGATGCGCTGGGACAGCAGCTCGAAGTTCAGGTGCGCGGCGCCGTGGCCGGGCCGCTGGGCGATGACGATCTCGCCGTCGACCACGCACCGCTCGGGCAGGGCCTCGCGGACGGCGGCGACGACGTCCGGGAAGTAGCGCTCCATCGGCTTGGCGTTGCGGGAGTCGATGCGTACCTCGTCGCCGTCGCGGTAGACGATGGCGCGGAACCCGTCCCACTTGGGCTCGTAGACGTACGCGGGGCCGGCGTCGTCGCCGGCGGGCTGGGCAGGCACCGAGGGCACGCTCTTGGCGAGCATCGGCCGGACCGGGGGCTGCACGGGCAGGTTGAGTGTGGTCACGGGTACGAGCCTGCCTCAGCGCGGCGCGTAGCGCAGGTAGACGCACCCGCTGTCGAAGGTCCGGGAGTCCACGAGGCGCAGCCGCAGCCGGGCGTCCCGGGGCAGGGCCGGCAGCCCGCCGCCCACGACCTCGGGGTAGACCACGAAGCGGAAGTCGTCCACGAGACCCTGCCGGATGAACTCCGCGGCCACGGTGGGCCCGCCGATGGAGACGACGCCGGGCGCGCAGTTCACGATGCGCCGCAGCTCGCCGGGCTGCAGGTCACGCACGAGCCGGGTCCGGGCGGACGTCACGGCGTCCTGCGGCAGGGACGACGACGCGACGATCTTGTCGACGCCCTGCCAGATCTGCGCGTACCGGGCCGTGTGCGGGTTGGGGTCGGGCCCGGGGTCGTGCGTCTCCCAGTAGACCATCGTCTCGTACATGCGCCGGCCGTGGACGTAGACGGCGCAGTCGGCCTCGTTCTCGTTGATGAACGCGAGCATCTCGTCGGTCGGCTGCGTGAAGGCGAAGCTTCCCTCGGCGTCGACCGTGTACCCGTCGGCGGACATGTTCGCGGTGTAGCGCAGCGTTCCCATGCCCGTTCGACGCCGGAACCGCGCCGGACTCATCGGTCCGCGCACGTGCGAGCGGGGTGAGATCGGGCGAGGGTGGGAGATGCACGTCCAGCACCGTCGGGAGGAGCAACCATGCCGAAGCGTGACCCCGGACCGAGCGTCAAGGACAAGGAGCTGTACGAGAAGCTCCGCGACGAGGGCAGCTCCAAGGAGAAGTCCGCCCGCATCGCGAACGCGGCGGCGAACACGTCGCGCAAGAGTGTCGGCCGCAAGGGCGGAAAGTCCGGCGACTACGACGACTGGACGGTCGACAAGCTGCGCAAGCGGGCCGCCGAGATCGGCATCGAGGGCCGGTCCACGATGCGCAAGGACGACCTGATCAAGGCGCTGCGGTCGCACTGACGGCCGCACGGGCCGCGGCGGCCGTACAGGCCGCGGCGCGGCCGGGGGCGGGTCAGCCCGCGGCGGCGTCCTTGCTCCGGTCGCGGTCCTTGTCGCGGCTGGGCTGGACCCGCTTCGGCTCGCCCGGCATCTTCGGGTACTCCGGCGGGTAGGGCAGGTCCTCCAGCCCGTCCGACTCGTCGCGCGCCGCCAGGTCGAGGGCGGCGTCCAGCGAGCAGTCCAGCGCCGGGTCCCGGTCGGCGCGCAGGGCGGCGAACAGGTCGCCGCGCTCGGCGAACCGGCCGGGCGCGGTGAGCACGTCGAAGTCGTCGGGGTGCACGTCGGCCACCTCGTCCCAGTCCAGGGGCATCGAGACCGTCGCGCGGCCGTTCGCCCGGATCGACCACGCGGAGGCGATGGTGCGGTCGCGCGCCATCTGGTTGTAGTCCACGAAGATGGCCTCGCCGCGCTCCTCCTTCCACCAGCGTGTGGTGACCTGGCCGGGGAGCCGGCGCTCCAGCTCGCGCCCGATCGCGATCGTCGCCCGCCGCGCCTCGATGAACGTCCACCGTGGCTCCAGCGGCACGAACACGTGCAGCCCCCGGCCACCGGAGGTCTTCGGGTACCCCCGCAGGTCCAGCTCGCCGAGCAGCTCGCGCAGGTGCGGCGCCACGGCGGCGGCGTCGGAGAAGTCGGTGCCGGGCTGCGGGTCCAGGTCGATACGGAGCTGGTCGACCGCCTCGACGTCGTCCCGCCGCACCGGCCAGGGGTGGAACGTGAGCGTGCCCATGTTGGCCGCCCACGCCACCACGGCGGGCTCCGTGGGGCAGACCTCGTCCGCCGTCCGGCCCGACGGGAACGCGATGGTCGCGGTCTCCACGTAGCCCGGCGCGCCCCGCGGGATGCGCTTCTGGTAGAAGCCGTCCCCCTTCGGGTCGTCCGGCTTGGGCATGCGCGTGGCGAGGTGCGCGCCCTCGTGCCACCCCTTGGGCCACCGCTCCAGCGTGGTGGGGCGGTGCAGCAGGGCGCCGGTGATGCCGTCGGCGACGGCGACGAAGTACTCGACGACCTGGAGCTTGGTGATGCCACGGGGGAAGACGACGCGGTCCGGGCTCGTCACGCGCACGGTACGGCCCGCGACGTCGAGCTCCACAGCGGGTGTCTTGGATCCGGCCATGGACCGAACCTAGCCCGCCAGCAGCTCCCGCGCCGCAGAAAGGGCCCGGTGCGCCGCCGGCCGGCCGACCACGCGGGCCCGCCGGTCCAGCAGGGCGGCGGCCTGTGCCAGGTCCGCCCCGGCGCGTGCGAGGGCCACCAGGACGGGCACCGCGGCCTCCGGCGTAGCGGTACAGGCGACGTCGACGGCGGTCCGGGCCCGGCTCGTGACGGGCACCCCCGCAAGGTGCTCGGTGTCCCGCCCGAGACCGGGCGCGCGCCGCGCGACCTGCCCGGGGCGCGGCACGGGCCGGTGGGTGTCGGGGGAGTAGGCCAGCTCGACCGGAGCGCCCTCCGGCCAGGACGGCACCCCGACGCCGTCGTACAGGCCCGTGTGGACCCACGCGGCCGTGGCGGCGCCCAGGACGCAGCGCGCGGGCACCTCGCGCGCGAGCGCCAGGGCGCGGTGCACCGGACCCACCGCCGAACCCGCGGCGACCGCCGCGCCGTCGTGCAGCTCGACGAGCGCGCCCGCCCGCCGCAGCTCCGTCCACGCCACCGGCCCGCCCACGTGCGCCGGGGTGACGACCAGCGGCGGCGCCGTCGGCTCCGAATCGAGGAGCGCGGCGAGGGACGGGAACGGCATGCGCAGAACCTACGCGCAGCGGGCCCGGTCGCGCAGAGCGCGACCGGGCCCGCTGTGGACAAGCTCAGCCCCGGGAGTCCTCCGCGGCCTTGACGACCTGCTCCAGCCACGAGCGGCGGGCCGCCACGGCGGCCTCCAGCTCGGCGACCTTGCGCTTGTCGCCCTTGGCCTGCGCCTCCGCCAGGTCCGCCTCGAGACCCGCGATCGCGGACTCGAGCTGCGCCGCCGCACCCTCGGCGCGCGCACGCGTCTCCGGGTTGGTGCGCTTCCACTGCGCCTGGTCGGCGTCGCGGACCGCGGTCTCGACCGCACGCAGACGGGCCTCGATGCGCTGGATGTCGCCGCGCGGAACCTTGCCGGCCTCCTCCCAGCGCTCCTGCAGGCTGCGCAGGGCGGCCTTGGCCTTGTTCAGGTCCTTGACCGGGAGCAGCGCCTCCGCCTCCTCCAGCAGGACCTCCTTGACCTTCAGGTTCTCGCCGTACTCCGCGTCGATCACCGCGTTCTCGGCGTCCCGGGCCTGGAAGAACCGGTCCTGCGCGGCCCGGAACCGGGCCCACAGCGCGTCGTCGTCCTTGCGGGACGCCCGTCCCGCCGCCTTCCAGCGCGTCATCAGGTCGCGGTACGCACCCGCGGTGTAGCCCCAGTCGGTGCTGTTCGACAGCGCCTCCGCCTCGGAGACCAGCTTCTCCTTCTCCGTCTTCGCGGCGCTGTTGCGCTGCTCCAGGTCAGCGAAGAAGTGCCGGCGCTCGCGGTCGAAGGCCGTGCGGGCGTGGCTGAACCGCTTCCAGAGCGACTCCTCCGTGGGGCGGTCGATGCGCGGCCCGGAGCGCTGGGCGTCCTTCCAGCGGTCCAGCAGCGCACGCAGCTCCTCGCCCGCCGGGCGCCACTGCATCTTGCTCGGGTCGGTCGCCGCGATCTTCTCGGCGGCCTCCACGATCGAGGTGCGCGACGCGACGGCCTCCGCCTTGGCGGCGGAGCGTGCCTGCTCCAGGGCGGCACGACGCTCCGCGGCACGACCCCGCAGGGCCTCGACCCGGGTCCGCAGGCCCGCCAGGTCGCCGACGGCGGCGGGCTCGGCGGTCTCCTCGCCGAGCTTCTGCAGCGTCTGGTCGATCTCGCGCACGGACAGGTCCGCGCTCTCCAGCCGGGCCTCGAACAGGCCGACCTTCGCGCTCAGGTCCAGGTAGCGGCGCACGTACAGGGCGAGCGCCTCCTCGGTGGTGACACCGGGGAACTGGCCCACGACGCGCTCGCCGTCACCGTCGTTGACGTAGACGTTGCCCTCGTCGTCGACACGGCCGAACTTCTCCGCCTCGGCGTGCGCGACGGCGTCCGCGGCGGCGGGCACCACAGGTGCGGGCGCCGCCGCCGGGGCGGCCTGCGCCACGGGGGCGGACGGCGTTCCCGGCTTGGGCGCACGCGGCCGGGCGAGCGCGGACGGCGAGGGGATCGCCGACGGCTTCGGGGCGGCGGGCTTCGGCGCCGGGGCGGCAGCCGCGGCGGGGGCCTCCGCGGTCGGAGCCTCCTCGGCGGGGGCCTCGGGGGCCGGGGTCTCCTCGGCCGCGGGCTCCGCTGCCGGGGTCTCCTCGGCGGGTGCCTCGGCCTCCGCGGCCTGAGCCTCTTCGGCAGGTGCCTGGGTCACGACGGCGGGAGTCTCGTCCGCAGCGGCCTCCTCGGCCGGTTCCTCGGCGGCGGGAGCGGCTTCCTCGGCAGCGGCGTCGGCCTCGACGGCAGGAGTCTCCTCGGCGGCGACCTCGGTCGCGGCGGCGTCCTCAGCGGGAGCCTCGGCTTCCGCGGCCGGCGCCTCCTCGGCGGGAGCGTCCTCCGCGGGAACCTCGGGAGCTTCCGCGGCGGCCGGCTCCTCGGCGGGGGCCTCGGGGGTCGCCTCGGCGGCGTCCTCCGTCGCGTCCGCCCCGGCGGATGCCTCGGTCGCCTCGCTGACCGCCTCGGCGGGTGCCTCGGCTGCGGTCGGAGTCTCGGCCACGGGCTCGACGGGCGCGTCCTGCTGGACGGGCTCGGTCGAGCGAGAAGTGGGTTCGCTCACTGGGTCTCAACTCCTTCGATGGTGACCGGGGTGGCAGGCTCACCGTCTGGTGCTCCGTCTACCGCGCCCGTGTCAGCGACTGCTTGGACAAAGTCCAGGCCGGATGTGATCGTGCCGAAGACCGTGTACCCGCCGGCTGCGTCGGAGGGGATGGTCGAATCCTCGTAGACGAGGAAGAACTGGGAGCCCATGGACTCGGCGTCGCCGCCGCGCCGCGCCATCGCGACGGTACCGGCGGGGTAGAGGTCGTCCTCCGGGGCGTTCTCGATGGGCCCGAAGGAGTAGCCCGGGCTGCCGGAGCCCGTGAAGGTCGGGTCGCCGCACTGGAGCACGAAGATGCCCTGCGTCGTGAGGCGGTGGCAGCCGGTCCCGTCGAAGTAGCCGCCCTGGGCGAGCGTGACGAAGCTGGCGACGGCCTGCGGCGCGGCCGCGCCGTCGAGCTCGAGCACGATGTCGGCGGTCGTGTCGCCCGAGCAGGCCTGCAGCGTGACGGTCCAGGTGCGGTCCTCGGCGACCGACGGGTCGGCGAGCTCGTAGGTGTCCCGCGCCTCCTCGACGCCGGCCGGGCAGGTTTCGGTGCCCGCCCCCGCCTCGGTGTCGTCGCCCGCCTCGGGCGAACCGGAGTTGACCAGCGCGGCGACCACGAAGGCGCCGACGAGCGCCAGCACCGTGAACAGTGCGACCAGGGTCCACAGGCGCTGCTTCTGCGCGCGCTTGGCCGCCTGCCGCTGCGCCCGCTTGTCGGCCTGCCTGGCCTGCTGCGCGCGCTGCCGCTGCTTGGTGGAAGCCACCGCGTTCCCTTCCCCGTGCTCTCTCGTGCTCACCCCGACCCGGGGCGCGGTCACGCTGGACCGATTCACCTGATGGATCCGGGGCGAATCACCCCGTGCGGGGACAGTGTAGGCATCGGATGCCAGGTCATACTGTCTGAGCGCCTCCGCCGACGGGTGAAGAAGCCTCTGCCAGGGCCGACGCGAGCCGTTAGCGTGGGTCGCGTGGAGCTTCGTGTCGTGGTCGCACCGGTCTTCGGGACCAACTGCTGTGTCGTGTCCGCGGGCGCCGACTGCGTGGTGGTCGACGCCGGAGCGGGGGTCGCCGACGCCGTCGGGCGCCTGCTCGACGACGCCGGCCTGAAGCCGCGCGCCGTCCTCGCCACCCACGGCCACGCCGACCACACCTGGGACGCCGGGGCCCTGTGCGCGCGC
Organism: Promicromonospora sp. NPDC110617; assembly: GCF_055598465.1. Taxonomy (NCBI): domain Bacteria; kingdom Bacillati; phylum Actinomycetota; class Actinomycetes; order Micrococcales; family Promicromonosporaceae; genus Promicromonospora; species Promicromonospora sp. NPDC110617. The sequence goes on along the minus strand of NZ_JBVKBM010000002.1, from coordinate 209,866 downwards.
TACGGCATACCGATGCGCCTGCACGAGGCGGACGCCTACCGCCTGGCCGACCCGTTCGGCACGCTCAGCCCCGCCCTGGAGGCCGCGCTCGGGCTGCACCGCGACGACTACCGGGCCCCCGACCTGGTCGAGCCGTTCGCCACGCCCGACGGGTCCGCCGAGCTCGCGTTCGGCGACGTCACGCTGCACGCCGTGCACGCGCCGGGCCACACCGAGGGGTCCACCCTCTACCGCCTCGACGACGAGGTGGTCCTGACGGGCGACGTCCTGTTCGCGGGTTCGATAGGCCGCACCGACCTGCACGGCGGTTCGGACCAGGAGATGGGCGCGACCCTGCGTGACGTCGTCCGCGGCCTCGAACCTGCGCTCGCCGTCGTCCCGGGGCACGGCCCCGCCTCCACCGTGGCCCGTGAGCTGGCGACCAACCCGTTCCTCGCCGCGGACCGCGCGTGAGGGTGTACGTCGACACGCGCGCGGGGATGGCCGAGGACGGCTGGTCCGCCGCGTGGACGTTCGACCTGGCCCACTGGGGCGTGTGCGGCCAGGGGCCCGACGACGACGCCGCGCTGGCCGACCTCGCCGAGCGGTGCGGGCCCGGCGCCGACGGCTCGGGGGCGGGCTCGATCGACGTCGTCGAACGGGTGGACCGGGCCGAGAGCGGGGACGAGACGGTGTTCGAGCGGGACCTGGCGCCGGCGTCGGACACGGAGCGCGGGGCGACGCTCGCGATCCTGGCCCGCACCCGGGCCAGGACGCTCGACCTGGTCCGGGCCGCCCCGCCGGGCGTGCTGGGCTACCGCGACCCCGGACGACGGCTGCCGGCCTACGCCTCCTGGCACACGGTGGAACAGCTCGCGTTCCACATCGCGGACACCGAGTCACGCTACTACCTGCCGCTGCTGGGGCTGCCCGCCCGGGCGCGGGCGGACGACGTGGTGACCGAGCTCGAGGAGTCCGGCGCGCACGTGCAGCGTGTGGTCGCCATGATGGCGCCGGACCTGTCCCGCGCCTGGCCCGAGCACGGGAGCTGGACCACCGTGAAGGTGCTGCGCCGGCTGGCGTGGCACGAGCGGGGCGAGCTGGACGTGCTCGCCGGGCTGGTCGACCAGGCTGTGGAAAACCCGGGCTGACACCTCGCCGCTCGTGGGAAGATCTGAGGCATGGCAAAGCCCACTCCTCTTTCCGGTTTCCCCGAATGGCTCCCTGACGGTCGCATCGTCGAGCAGCACGTCCTCGACACCCTGCGGCACACCTTCGAGCTGCACGGGTTCGCCGGGATCGAGACGCGGGCCGTCGAGCCGCTGGACCAGCTGCTGCGCAAGGGTGAGACCTCCAAGGAGGTCTACGTCCTGTCCCGCCTCCAGGAGGAGGGTCTCGACAAGCTCGACCAGCAGCGGGCGGAGAAGCAGCTCGGCCTGCACTTCGACCTGACCGTCCCGTTCGCGCGCTACGTGCTGGAGAACGCCGGGCGCATCGCCTTCCCGTTCCGCCGCTACCAGATCCAGAAGGTGTGGCGCGGCGAGCGCCCGCAGGACGGCCGCTTCCGGGAGTTCGTCCAGGCCGACATCGACATCGTCGGCGCGGGCGAGCTGCCGTACCACTTCGAGGTCGAGGCCCCGCTGGTCATGGCCGAGGCGCTCGCCGCGCTGGGTGAGATCGGCCTGCCGCCGGTCCGCATCCTGGTGAACAACCGCCGCGTCGCCGAGGGCTTCTACCGCGGCGTCGGTCTGGACGACGTCGAGGGCGTGCTGCGCCAGATCGACAAGCTCGACAAGATCGGCCCCGAGAAGGTCTCCGAGCTGCTCGTGACCGAGTGCGGAGCCACCGACGACCAGGCCAAGGCGTGCCTGGCGCTCGCGTCGATCTCGGGTTCCGACGTCGGCGTGATCGACGAGGTGCGGGCGCTCGCGGAGTCGTACGGTGCCGTGACCGAGCTCCTGGAGACCGGCCTGGCCGAGCTCGGTGCGCTGATCGCCGCGGCGGCGCAGCGGGCGCCGGGCGTGGTCGTGGCGGACCTGAAGATCGCCCGCGGCCTCGACTACTACACGGGCTCGGTGTACGAGACGGTGCTGGTGGGGCACGAGCAGCTCGGTTCGGTCTGCTCGGGCGGCCGGTACGACACGCTCGCGTCCGACGGCAAGAACACCTACCCGGGCGTCGGCCTGTCGATCGGCGTCTCGCGCCTCGTCTCGCGGCTGCTGTCCGCCGGCCTGGTGGAGGCGACGCGCTCGGTGCCGTCCGCCGTGCTGGTCGCGGTGTCGACCGAGGAGGAGCGCGCGACGTCCGACGCCGTGGCGGCCGCGCTGCGCGCCCGGGACATCCCGGTGGAGGTCGCGCCGAGCGCCGCGCGGTTCGGCAAGCAGATCAAGTACGCCGACCGGCGCGGCATCCCGTTCGTCTGGTTCCCGGGTTCCGCGGGGGAGGACGGCGTCGTGCGTGCCGACCAGGTCAAGGACATCCGGTCCGGCGACCAGGTCGACGCCGACGCCTCGTCGTGGGCCCCGCCGGCCGAGGATCGGTGGCCGCGGGTCGTGCCGCGCGGGTGACCCCGTGGGTGAACTGGAGCACGTTGTCCGGTTTGCCCGGAGTCCTGAACGTGCCTTCGGATAGCCTCGCGTCGGGTCGATGAGACCCCGTATGTGAATGACGCCGCCGGCCGCCTCCCGGCCCGCGGCGGGCCGAGGGGACAGCCGATGACAGGTTCGGGACGCGTCGACGACGGGGTGCTCGGTGAGCACTGGGAACAGTCGCTCGTCGGCGTGACGGGGGCGGCCGGTGCGCCAAGCACGGCGCCCATGAGACGACGTCGCATCCGGGCTGCCGGGAGGCTGGTCCGCACGAGATGGGCGCGGAACCCGCATCGCACGGTGCGCGAGCACGCGGGCGCCCCTGACGACAACCGGCTGCAGGCGCCGAGCCGGGCGCGGCGCCGGTTCTCCGCGCCCGCTATCGTGCTCGGTGCGAGCCTCGCCGGATCCACCGCGGTGCTCGCGCTCAGCCCGGTCGAGGCCGAGCAGGCCGCGCTCGCCTGCCCGGCCGGCGTGTCCGCCGGCTGGGTGGACCAGTACCGCGACGTCCTCGGTCTGCGCCTGCCCGACCCGCGCGACCACCTCGCGGTCGCGGCGCCGGTCGGCACGGCGGTCGCGGTGACCTTCACCGACGCCGCCGGCGTCGCCTACCCGACCGTCCGCGACGCCGTTCCCGGCGCCGGAACGCTCGCCGTCGAGCCACCGCGCGCCCTGTCCGCGTCCGAGCGTGCGCAGTGGAGCGCGCACGTCGTGGTGTCGGGCGACGGGGTCCCGGCGGCGACGTGCGAGGCGCCGCTGCCCTGACGGGCTCGTCCCCGGCGAACCCGTCCCCGCGAACCTGTGGACAGCTTGACGCATCCTCGAACGAGTGTTCGAATCGGATCATGCGTTGGCAAGGGCAGGCGATCTCGAACGACGACGACGGCGCGCTGCCCGGGCTCGAACTACCCGCGCTGCGCGGCGCCGGGCTGCTGCGCACCGTCCGGTCGCCCGAGTTCGCGGGCGTGACCTTCCACGAGGTGCTGGCCAAGAGCGCCCTGTCCAAGGTCCCGGCGGCCTCCCAGATGCCGTTCCGCTGGACGGTGAATCCGTACCGTGGATGCAGTCATGCCTGTCATTACTGTTTTGCCCGAAATACTCATGAATATCTCGATCTCGACGCCGGCCACGACTTCGATTCCCAGGTCGTCGTCAAGGTCAACGCCGACCAGGTGCTGCGGGCCGAACTGGCCAAGCGCACCTGGAGCCACGAGGCCGTCGCGCTCGGCACCAACACCGACCCGTACCAGCGGGCCGAGGGGCGCTACCGGCTCATGCCCGGCATCATCTCGGCGCTCGCGGACTCGGGTACGCCGTTCTCGATCCTGACCAAGGGCACGCTGCTGCGGCGCGACCTGCCGCTGATCACCGAGGTCGCCCGCAAGGTCGACGTCGGCCTGGGCGTCTCGCTCGCGTTCGCCGACACGCCGTCGGGCAGGGAGCTGCAGCAGGCCGTCGAGCCCGGCACCCCGACGCCGAAGGCCCGCCTCGACCTGATCCGCGCGATCCGGGCGGCCGGCCTGCCGTGCGGCGTGATGGTGGCGCCGGTGCTGCCCTGGCTGACCGACTCGCTCGCGCACCTCGAACGGCTGCTCGACAACCTGGTCGAGGCGGGCGCGACCGGCGTGACCGTGCTGCCGCTGCACCTGCGGCCCGGCGCCCGCGAGTGGTACCTGGGCTGGCTCGCACGGGACCACCCGCACCTCGTGGAGGGCTACGGCCGTGTCTATGCGCGGGGCGCCTACGCGCACAGGGGCTACCGCGACTGGCTCTGGGAGCGCGTGCGTCCGCTGATCCACGAGCGCGGGCTGGGCGGTGCCGCGATGCACCGGACACGCGCCGCGTCCGGGGACCTGACGGACGACCAGCACGCCGAGGGCGACTACCCGCGTGGTGCGTTCACCGGCGTGCGGTCCGACGGCGTCGGCGCGGCGTCCATCGGCGCGGACGTCGGGAACGAGACCCTCTTCTGATGCAGCCCCCGACCCCGCGCGTCGACCCGCGCCTGCCCGGGTACCTCCTGGAGCCGCTGACGGGCGGGTGGTCCGGGGAGACGTTCCTCGCGACCCCGACGCGCGGGGCGAGGGAAGGGGACCGGCTCGTGGCCCGGTTCTTCGCCGACGCGCGGCACGCCCCTCATGCCGCGCGGATCCAGGCGGCACTGCTCGACCGGGTCCGCGCCGTCCTGTCGGTGCCGGCCGTCCGCGAGGTGCACGACGGCGACGGGGTGCTGCCCGGGCTGCTCGTGACCGAGCTGTTGCCGGGGGAGCGGGGCGACCTCGTCCTGGCGCGCCTGGTCGCGGAGCGCAGGGAGCGTGGCCGGCCGGCGGGCGGACCGCGGAAAAGGGGACGCCTGACCGAGGACGATCTCGGGGTGCTGGGCCGATCGCTCGGCCAGGTCGCGGGAACGCTCGCCGCGACGCCGATGCCGCGGACCGGCCTGTTCGCCGGCGCGGACCTGCGGATCGAACCGTTCGACCTCTGGCTGCCCGACTGGGTCGACAGGCACGCGCCGGGCCTGGCCGAGGCCGGCTGGTCCGACGGCGAGGTCGCCGGTCTGCGGAAGGTTGCCGAGCGGGCCGTCGTCGACCTGGAGGGGGCCGCGCCCTGCCTGGTGCACAGCGACCTGAACCCCAAGAACGTGCTGGTCGACCCGGCCACGCTCCAGGTCACGGGTGTGCTCGACTGGGAGTTCGCACACGCGGGGCACCCGGCCACCGACCTGGGCAACCTGCTGCGCTTCGACCGGGAACCGGCCTACGCCGAGAGTGTCCTGGACGGCTGGTCCGAAGCCGTCGGCGCGGGCGCCGGCGCCACCGACCGGCGTCGGGCCGTCGACCTCGCCCGGTCCGCCGACCTGGTCGCACTGATCGAGCTCGCCGCCCGATCCGTGGCCAACCCGGTGGTGCGCCAGGCCCGGGCACACCTGCTCGCCATCACCCGCACGGGCGACGTCCACGCCGCTCCCTGACCGGTGGGCCGGTCCCGGCACGGCGGTCCGGTCCTCGTCGCTGGAATCGCAGACCGTCATCGGCGGGCGGGACCTATCGTGTCGGCATGGCTGAGCTCGCCCCGTACACGATCACCCCGGGCACCCTGGCGGAGCTGGCGCAACCCACGCTGCCGGTCCGGGACGGCGCACGGCTACGGCCCTGGAGCGACGCGGATGCCGTCGCCCTCCAGGCCGCGTACGCGGACCCCGACATCCAGCGCTGGCACGTGCGCCGGGTCGACTCCCCGGACGAGGCACGCGGGATGATCGCAGGCTGGCAGCGGGCGTGGGCGCAGGAGCGGCGTCTGGAGTGGGCGGTCGCCGCCGCGGACGGGACGCTGCTCGGGCGGCTCGCCCTGAAGGACCTCGTCCTGTTCGACGGCGTCGCCGAGATCGCCTACTGGACCGTCCCGGCCGCCCGGGGCCGGGGCGTCGCGCCGCAGGCGGTCACGGCGGCGAGCGACTGGGCGTTCGGCGTCGGGTTCCGGCGGCTGGAGCTGGAGCACTCGACGCTCAACCCGGCGTCCTGCCGCGTGGCGGAGAAGGCCGGGTTCACCGCGGAGGGGACCCGTCGCGGGGCCGCGCGGCACGCGGACGGCCACCACGACATGCACGTCCACGCCCGCCTGGCCGACGCCGCGGACGCTCTCCCCTTTGAGGCCTGAGTTTCTTCGCTTTGCGCGGCAGCAAAGCGAAGAAACTCAGGCCTCAAAGGGGAGAGCGTCCGCGAGGGGAGGCCGACCGGAGGGGTCAGGCCCGCACGTCCTCCAGGTACTCCGCGATGCGGCCGATCGCCTCGGTGAGCACGTCGACGTCGGGCAGCGTCACCAGGCGGAAGTGGTCGGGCTCGGGCCAGTTGAAGCCGCTCCCGTGCGTCACGAGGATCTTCTTGGCGCGCAGCAGGCCGATCACGAAGGCCTCGTCGTCCTTGATCGGGTACATCTCGGGGTCCAGGCGCGGGAAGCAGTACAGGGCGCCGCGCGGTCGCACCGAGGTGACGCCCGGGATCTCGTTGAGCAGCTTGTCCGCCAGCATGGCCTGCTCGTAGAACCGGCCGCCGGGCTCGATCAGGTGCTCGATCGACTGGTAGCCGCCCAGCGCCGTCTGGATGGCGTGCTGTGCCGGCACGTTGGCGCACATGCGCATGTTCGAGACGAGCGTGAGGCCCTCGATGAAGTCGGCGGCGCGGTGCTTGGGGCCGGAGATCATGGCCCAGCCCGAGCGGTAGCCGCAGATGCGGTACGCCTTGGACAGGCCGCTGAACGTGATGCACAGGACGTCGTCGGCGGCGAACGTCGCGGTGTGGTGATGGGTGGCGCCGTCGAACAGGATCTTCTCGTAGATCTCGTCGCTCAGGAGCACCAGGTCGTGCTTGCGCGCCAGGTCCGCCAGCCCCTTGACCGTGCCCTCGCTGTACACCGCGCCGGTCGGGTTGTTCGGGTTGATGATCACGAGCGCCTTCGTGGCGGGCGTGATGCGGGACTCGATGTCCTCCAGGTCCGGGTTCCACCCGTTGGCCTCGTCGCAGCGGTAGTGCACCGGGGTGCCGCCCTGCAGGCTCACCGCGCCGGTCCACAGCGGGTAGTCCGGCGCCGGGACCAGCACCTCGTCGCCGTCGTCGATCAGGGCCTGCAGCACCATGCTGATCATCTCGGAGACGCCGTTGCCGATGTAGACGTCGTCCACGTGCGTGTCGATGCCGTGCGACTGGTAGTAGTGCGCCACGGCCGTGCGCGCCGAGTAGATGCCGCGGCTGTCGCTGTACCCCTGCGCCTGCGGCAGGTGGTGGATCATGTCCGCCAGGATCGCCTCGGGCGCCTCGAAGCCGAACGGCGCGGGGTTGCCGATGTTGAGCTTGAGGATCTTGTGACCCTCGGCTTCCAGGCGGTACGCCTCCTCCAGGATCGGACCCCGGACGTCGTACCGGACGGACTTCAGCTTGCGGCTCTGCCTGATCTCTCGCACCCGCTCATGGTCGCAGGTCCGGTGCCGTGCCCGCGCTCCCTCGCCCTGGGGCGAGATGACCGTTCCGGGTGCTTTCGGGAAGTTCACCCGCGTCGCGGCCCGATTTCGCCCGGCCGGCGCCCGCGGCGCCAGTAATCTCCGGTCGGGCACCGACGCCCCCCCAGATCACGACCTCCCCGGACAGGTAACCGATGGCCACCACACGCGACGCGGCGCCGACCGCGACCTTCTTCGACCCGCTGGCCCACGTGCCCGACGGCGCTGCCCTGCGGGCGGCCCGTGACGCGCGCGACCCGGCGGCGGCGCTCGCCGTCGTCCGCGGTCTCACCTCGCACGACGACGTGATCGCCGCGCTGTGGGAGATCTGTGGCGACGCCTCCGAGGAGAACCACCTTCCGCTCACCGCGGCGATCGACGCGGCCGATGACGGCACGCCGCTCGCCCGGACGCTGCGCGCGCTGCGCTACGTCGTGGTCGGCTGGTCGATCCGCTCGCACGCCCGCGCCGAGCACGTCTCGGCGAGCCAGTTCGAGCAGTTCCACGACTGGCTGCGGCGGGCAGAACGGTTGCTGTTCGACGTGTGCGCGGAGCACCCCGGCTTCGTGCCCGCCTGGGAGGCCCGGATCACGACGGCCCGTGGCCTGGAGCTGGGACACGGCGAGGCACGGCGTCGGTACGACCGCCTCGCGGCGCTCGCCCCGGGGGCGGTCGGGGCCCAGCGCGTCTACCTCCAGCAGGTCCTGCCCAAGTGGAGCGGGTCGTGGGAGGAGGCGTCGAGGTTCGTCGCCGAGTGCGCCGACGGCGCGGCGCCCGGGGCGCTTGGCCCCGCCCTCGTCGTCGACCTCGCGATCGAGCGGTACGTCGACGGCGAGAAGACCACACCGCCCGAGATGATCGACCGGGTTCGCGGCGTGGCCGCGAGCACGGTGCTGCACCCCGACCATGTCCGCACCGCGGCGACGGCTACCGTGCACGCGAACCTCGCGCTGTTCTTCTCGCTCGCCGAGCTGCCCGCCGAGGCGTGGCCGCACTTCGAGGCGCTCGGTGACACCCCGGTCCAGGGCAGCTGGGCCTACTACGAGCCCGGGGCCGAGCGGCTGTACCGCAAGCACCGCGACGCGGCTGCGAAGGCGGCCGCACGCTCGGGCGCGCGGGCATGACCGCCCGGACGCTCCCGGACCTGGCGGACTTCCCGGGTGTCACCGCGACCGAGGTCGACGGGGTGCCGGTCCTGCTCGCGCCACGTGAGGGGAACGTCGGTGCGGGGATCGTGTTCCGGGTCGGCTCGGCGGACGAGACGCTGGCACTCTCGGGCATCACGCACCTGATCGAGCACCTCGCCCTGGGCACCCAGGTGCTCAGCGAGGCGCACCTGAACGGACAGACCCGCTCCGACGTGACGCTCTTCCACGTGTCCGGTACCGCGGGGGACGTCGTGAGCTACCTGAACGACGTCTGCGCGGCGCTGCGCGACCTGCCGCTCGACCGGATCGAGACCGAGAAGGACATCCTGCGCTCCGAGGGCGACGGACGGAACCCGGGGGTCGCCGGCCGCCTCCGGCTGAACCGGCACGGGGCCCGCGACCACGGGCTCCTGGGGTACGGCGAGCGCGGGCTCGACCGGATCACCGCCGAAGAGGTGCGCGACTGGGCGGCCACGTGGTTCACGCGGGAGAACGCCGTCGCCTGGATCACCGCCGACGCGGTGCCGGACGGTCTCGACCTGACCCTGCCCTCAGGGCGGCGCATGCCTCCGCCCGCGGTCAGCGACGTGCTCCACAGAACCCCGGCCTACCTGAGCGGCCTGCGGGACGGCGTGGCGCTCGACGCGCTGGTGACCCGCGGGGCCGCCGCGGACGTGGCGACCCACGTGATCGGCGAGGTCCTGCACCGTGACCTGCGCCGGGACGCCGACATCGCGACCACGGCGGACGTCTCCCACGACGTCCTGGACGAGGGACGGACGCGGCTGTCGGTGCTGGTCCAGGCCGAGGCCCGCCCGGACGCGGCGGTCGGCGGCCTCGCCGACGCGCTGAACGGGCTCCGCTCCCACGTCGCGCCGGACGACCTGGCCGCGGCGCGAGCCACGGTGGCCGAGGAGCTGTCCGAGATCGCGGCGGCGCCTCCGGCCGACCTGCTGCCGTCGCTGGCCTACCGGGCGGTGACCGGGCGCCCGCTCGAGGGGCCCGCGCGGATCGCCGCCCGGGTCGACCAGGTCACGGCGGACGACGTCCGAGGCGTCGCCCGCGAGCTGTGGGACAGCGCCCTCTGGTACGGGCCGTGTGCCCTCGACTGGGCGGGGATCGTCCCCGCCCCCGAATGGTCCGCCGGGACCATCCACGGGCGCACGTTCCCGCGGATCGACGACCCGGACGTCTCGCTCGTCCTCGCCGCGGACGGCGTCGGCCTGGTCACGGCCGCCGGCATCGTCGTGGTCCGGTTCGCCGGCTGCGTCCTGCTGGAGACCGTGCCCGACGGCGCACGCGCGCTCACTGGCGCCGACGGGTTCCGGGTGGCGATCGAACCAACCCTGTACGAGGGCCTGAGCGCCGAGGCGGTCGCGGAGCACGTGGACACGCACGTACCCGCCGACGTCGTCGTGCAGCTGCCAGCGCGCGACGCGGGCGACATCCCGGTGCCACGACCCAGTTCGCCCGAGAAGCCGTCGAAGCGGCAGCGGGTGACCAAGGACGCCGGGCCACGCTCCGTCCCCGCGACGGTCGCTCTCGTCGCGGGCCTGTGGGTCGCCGGGCTGCTCGTCCTCGGGGGCGGCCAGGTGCTCCTCCGAGAGGCCTTCGACGTCGACCTCTCGCTGGGTTTCCTGCCCGTGCTCGCCCTCGTCTGGGCGACGTTCGGGCTGATCAAGAGGCGACACCCGAAGGAGGACCGATGACCGCGACGACCCCGACCCGCGCCCGGGAGCTCTACGCACAGCGGCCCGGCCGCACCGTGGGAGGCCTGGTGTTCCGCGTCGGGTACGCCGACGAGACCCTGCCGGCCAGCGGGACCACCGCGCTGGTAGTCGCCCTCGCCCTGCGCGCGGTCGAACGCCCCGGGCTGGACATCTCCGCCTCGGTGGGCCCCACCCTGACCCACGTCCAGGTGAGCGCCTCTGACGACCGCGTGCGCAGCACGCTCCGTGACCTCTCGCTGGCCCTGGCCGACCTGCCGGTCCGGCACCGGGCGACGGAGAGCCGGGCGCTGGAGGAACGCACCGACGACGGCGCCGTGGCGCCCTGGCGGTTCGGGCTGAGGGGCTACGGCCTCGGGCCCAGCCAGTTCCTGGGGCTGCACCGGGTGACGGACGACGAGCTGCGGGCCTGGGCGCGTGACCGGTTCACCGCGGCCAACGCCGTCGTGTGGGTCACGGGGGAGACCGCCCTCGACCTGGACCTCGCCCTGCCTGCCGGTCCGACCGGCACGGTGCTGCCGCCGCCCGAGGTCGACGGCCCGCCGGCCTCGCTCCCGGCCGAGGCGCTGGCCGGCGGCCCGCGGGTCCTGTGGGACGCCGTCGTGCCCGACACCCCGGCGCTGACGGTTCTCGCCGAGATCGCCCGCCGGGCGTTGTTCCAGGGGCTGCGGCAGGACCACGGCTGGACGTACGACGTGTCCGCGGTGATCGGGACGCTCGACGGGCGGCAGGCCAGCCTCCAGATCGCCGCTGGGCTCCGGCCCGAGACCGCCGCTCAGGCGACGGGCGAGTTCCTGGACACGCTCGGGCGGCTGCGGTTCGTGGTGGCCGACGACGAGCTGGAGTCGGCGCGCGCACACCTGCTGGCGGCGTACGAGGAACCGCACCAGGACGCCATGTGGCTCTACGACGACGCCGTCCTGACCCTGCTCGGCCGACCGGTCCCCGCACCGGGCGAGCGCCGGTCCGCCGTGGCGCGGGTAACCGCGGCCGATGTTGTCGCCCTGGCCCGCCAGGCCTGGGACTCCGGCCTGCTGGTGACGCCCGTCGGGTCCGGCTGGGCCGGGACCGAGGTGCTCCGGCGCGGCGCGGGCGAACCGCTGCCCGGCACGGCCTTCGAGCGCATCGACGTGGACGCGACCATCAGGGTCGGGCAGCACGGCGTCACGCTCCGCGACGGGCGGCGCACGACCACCGTCCGGTTCGACGAGACGGCGGCCCTGATCGCCTACCCGGACGGCGGGCGGCTCCTGGTCGGCCTGGACGGGGCACGCGTCCCGCTCGAACCGACGCTGCACGACGATCTCCGCGTCGCGGACCTCGGACGGCTCGTGGACGAGCACGTGGACGCCGGCCTCGTCGTGCCCGTACCCCGTCCGGAGGCGCCCGGGCGCCCGGACCAGGAGGTCATCAAGCAGGCGAGCCAGGCCCGCGCGGCCCGGGAGGTGGACGAGGACGGCCTTGCGCGCACCACCGGCCTGCTCGCCCTCGCGATCGGGAAGGTCGTGGTCGTCCTCGCCCTGGCCCTCGTGCTGCTCGCCGCGGTCGGCGGCACGCTCTTCTCCGGCGCGCTCCTGCTGGGCTTCGTCGGCAGCCTGCTGGACGGGGAGCCGGACTGGCCGACGCTCGGCGTGGTCCTGCCCGCGGGCCTTGCCTGCGCCGGCATCACCTGGCTCACCTACAAGGCCGTCATCCGGCTGGGCGGCCAGACGACGGACGAGGCGGCCGAGAAAGCCCAGGACAAGAGCTAGGCCACGGTGGCGACGAGCAGGTCACCCCTCCGCGAGACGCGCCGGGAACCCGCCCGTCGCCACCGGGCCCCAGCGCTCGATGGTGATCCGCACGAGCGACTTGCCCTGCTCGACCATCGCCGCGCGGTACTCGTCCCAGTCGGGGTGCTCCTTGCCGGCCGCCGCGCGGAAGTAGTCCACCAACGGCTCCACCGACTCGGGGACGTCCAGCACCTCGGCCGTCCCGTCCACCTGAACCCAGGCACCACCGAAGTCCTCGCCGAGCGCCAGGAACGACGCCGCGGGCCGCGCCTTGAGGTTCCGCGCCTTGGCCCGCTCGGGGTACGTCGAGACGACGACGCGGCCCTGCGGGTCCACCCCGTACGTGACGGGGCTCAGCTGCGGGGCGCCGTCGGCCCTGCTGGTCACGAGGATCCCGTCGTGGCGCGAGCGCAGGAAGTCCAGCAGCTCGTCCCGGGTCACGGTCGTGGTGGTCGCGATAGTCCTGGCCATGGGCGTCAGGCTACGCGCCAGGCTGCGGCGCCACGGCGTCGTCCACAGCCGGCGGCGCGAAGGACCCCCGGCGGTGACTAGAATTCTCGGGACCCTCAACCCACGCTGGAAGGACTTCTTCGTGCTCCGCACCCACACGGCCGGCTCACTGCGGGCCGAGCACATCGGCCAGACCGTCACCCTCACGGGCTGGGTCGACCGCCGCCGTGATCACGGGGGAGTGGCGTTCATCGACCTGCGTGACGCGTCCGGCATCGCCCAGGTCGTCATCCGCGACGAGGAGATCGCCCACCCGCTGCGCGCCGAGTTCGTGCTGCAGGTCACCGGCGAGGTCGGCCGCCGTCCCGAGGGCAACGCCAACGCCAACCTCGCCACCGGCGAGATCGAGGTCGTCGCCACCGAGGTCGTCACCCTCAACGAGTCCGCGCCGCTGCCGTTCCAGGTGTCCACGGCGCTCGCGGACACCGAGGTGATCGGCGAGGAGGCGCGCCTCAAGCACCGCTACCTCGACCTGCGCCGTCCGGCCCCCGCGCACGCCCTGCGCCTGCGCGCCAAGGCGAACCAGGCCGCGCGCCGCGTGCTCGACGAGCAGGACTTCGTCGAGATCGAGACGCCGACCCTGACCCGGTCCACCCCGGAGGGCGCCCGCGACTTCCTGGTCCCCGCGCGCCTCGCGCCCGGCTCCTGGTACGCGCTGCCGCAGTCGCCGCAGCTGTTCAAGCAGCTCCTGATGGTCGGCGGCATGGAGCGCTACTACCAGATCGCGCGCTGCTACCGCGACGAGGACTTCCGCGCCGACCGCCAGCCGGAGTTCACACAGCTCGACGTCGAGATGAGCTTCGTGGACCAGGAGGACGTGATCGCCCTCGGCGAGAAGATCCTCCAGGCCCTGTGGGCCCTGGTCGACGTCGAGATCCCGACGCCCATCCAGCGCATCACGTTCCACGAGGCCATGCGCCTGTACGGCACGGACAAGCCCGACCTGCGGTTCGAGAACCCGATCGTCGAGCTCACCGACTACTTCACGGACACGCCGTTCCGCGTGTTCCAGGCCGAGTACGTGGGTGCCGTCGTCATGGCCGGCGGGGCGGCCCAGCCGCGCCGCCAGTTCGACGCCTGGCAGGAGTGGGCCAAGCAGCGCGGCGCCCGCGGCCTCGCGTACGTGACGTTCACCGAGGACGGCGAGCTCGGCGGCCCGGTCGCCAAGAACCTGTCCGACGACGAGCGTGCGGGCCTTGCCGCCGCGACCGGCGCGCAGCCCGGCGACGCCGTGTTCTTCGCCGCGGGCAAGACGTCGGAGGCGCGGGCGCTGCTCGGCGCCGCCCGGCTGGAGATCGCGCACAAGACCGGCGCCATCGACGAGAACGCCTGGTCCTTCGTGTGGGTCGTGGACGCGCCCCTGTTCAAGCCGGCCGGCGAGGACGACGACGTCGACCTCGGCTCGTCCGCGTGGACCGCCGTGCACCACGCGTTCACGTCACCCACGCCCGAGTGGATCGACTCGTTCGAGAAGGAGCCGGGCGAGGCCCTGGCCTACGCCTACGACATCGTCTGCAACGGCAACGAGATCGGCGGCGGCTCGATCCGTATCCACCGCCGGGACGTGCAGGAGCGCGTCTTCGAGGTGATGGGCATCGGGCACGAGGAGGCACAGGAGAAGTTCGGCTTCCTGCTCGACGCCTTCGCGTTCGGCGCCCCGCCGCACGGCGGCATCGCGTTCGGCTGGGACCGCATCGTGTCGCTGCTGACGAAGTCGGCCTCGATCCGCGACGTCATCGCGTTCCCGAAGTCGGGCGGCGGGTTCGACCCGCTGACGGCGGCGCCGGCGCCGATCACGCCGGAGCAGCGCAAGGAGGCCGGCGTGGACTTCACGCCCGAGGTCGCACCCGTGGCGGCCCCCACGGCGTGACGCGGCTCGGCGGCCACGGGCTCGACCACGTCTTCCACCGGGCGCGCTCCGACTTCTTCGAGGTCACGCGGACCTGGACGGACGGGACGGGTCCGGACGACGCCGGCGCGGCCGCCGTCGTCGAGCTCGCCGACCCGACGGGGGAGCGGCCCGGCCGGTGGCTCAACGCCGTCGGCCGGGCCGGCCGGCTGGCGCGCCTGCTGACCACGGTGGTGCCCGACGGCGACGTCGTGGCCGCCACCGTGACCCGCGGTACCGGAGCCCTGGCCGGCGCGACCCTCGCCGGCTGGGGCCTCGCGCGGGACTCCACCTGGGACCGCATGGTCACCGAGACGGCGCCGCCCGAGCGCGCCGGGTCGCCGGCCGTCGAGGTGCTTGACCTGGACCGGCACACCGACGAGATCGTCGACCTGCTCGCCCGGGCGAACCCGCGCACGCGGTCCGGCGCGACGGGACCGCGGGCACGACAGGCCCGGTGGTACGGGGTGCGTGCCCCGGCGACGTCCCTCGGGGCGCGCGCCGGTGCGCTGGTCGCCGTCGGATCGGCGACCCCGATCTCGACCGGCTCCGTCCACCTCGGGTCGATCGGGACGGACCCGGCGTGCCGGGGGCAGGGGCTGGGCAGCGCCCTGACGGCCCGGATGACGGCGGACGGCGTCGCGGAGCGCGGGCTCGTGACGCTCGGCCTCTACGACGACAATGCGCCCGCGCGTCGTGTCTACGAGCGCCTGGGCTTCGTGCTGGCGCACGAGGTGGAGACCTGGCGCCGCGGGTGAAGGCCCTGTCGCCCGCGCAGGTCCACGTCATCCCTGCTTAGGTGGAGGTGGGGCACCGGTCCCGGTGCTCCCCGCTCCCTGAACTGGAAGGGAAGGCAGCCTCATGACCGAGAACGAGGGCGGTACGCCGCGCGATCCCCGTGATCCCCGCGATCCCCAGCCGGAGACGCCGCCTACGCAGCCGTTGCCCGGGTCGACCCCCGCGCAGGGTTCGGACCCGACACCCACGCAGCCTCTTCCGGGCGAGCCGTACCGCGCGGAGCAGCAGCCCCCGCAGCAGCCCGGCGGACAGCAGCCCGCTCCGCACCAGCCGACCCCGCACCAGCCTGGACCGCAGCAGCCCGGTTCGCAGGGCCCGGGCCATGCCCCGCACCCCGGACCCGACCCGAACGCGCCGTACGGACAGCACGGTGTCCCGACGCCGTACGGCCAGCCCGGCGGCCCGACCGCCGCGCCCCAGTACGGGTACGGGCAGACGCCGCCCAAGAACGACCTGGGCGTGTGGGCCCTGATCACGGGCATCCTCAGCTACGTGTTCTGCCCGCTCCTGCTCGGGATCGCGGCGATCATCACGGGCACCATGAGCCGCAGGGCCGCCGACGAGGGCCTGGCGAACAATCGCGGCATGGGCACCGCGGGTCTGATCCTGGGCTGGATCAACGTGGCGCTGGTCGTGCTCGCCATCGTGTTCTTCGTCATCGCGCTGGCGGTCGGGCTCATCTCCGGCGGCATGAACGGCTGGGGAGACATGGACCCCAACGACTGGAACTACTGACCCTGCGCACGCGCGAACACGGGTAGGTCTCCCCGCGCGGTTTTCCTGCCGCGCGGGGCGTCCTACCTGTAGGTTTGGCACCTCCGGGCCGGACCCGTCCCCCGGCTCACCGCAAAGCAGAGAGGTAGCACGATGACCCAGCCTGACGGCGGCCAGTCGCCCTACGACCCGCCGCAGCAGCCGCCCGAGCAGGGACAGCCGGCGACGCCCGCGCCGGGCTCGGTGCCCGGCCAGCCCGCCCCCGGCCAGCCCGCGCCGTACCAGCAGGCGCCGTACGGGCAGCAGCCGTACGGGGCGCAGCCGTACGAGCAGCAGCCGCCGGTCTACGCGCAGGGCGGTCAGCCCGCCTACGGTGCGCCGCTGCCGAAGAACAACCTCGGCGTGTGGTCGCTCGTGCTGGGCATCCTGGCGGTGCTGGGCTGCGGCATCCTCACGGGTATCGCGGCCATCATCACCGGTCACAAGAGCCGCAAGGCCCAGCAGGAGGGCCAGGCCGACAACGGCGCCATGGGCCTCGTGGGCATCGTGACTGGCTGGGTCGGCATCGCGTGGACCACGGTGGTAGTCGGCTTCCTTGTCGTCGGCGCGATCTTCGCGGCCACGGCGGTCAACGACCCGGCGTTCCAGGACAGCTTTGAGCAGGAGCTCCAGGACAGCTACGAGCAGGAGCTCGGCGACTCGGGCGCGACCATGGACCCTGAGCTCCAGGAGCTCATGGACGAGCTCGAAAACAGCTGAGCACTCCCCAGCCGTCGGTCAGCCCGCCGCACCCGAGGTGAGCACTCCCTCCGTGGTGCGGCGGGCTGACTCGTGGTCTCCCGCCCGCGCCCCGTGGCGCGCCCGAGCATGGAAGGCAGCACGATGACCCAGCCCGACGACGGGCCCGGCCCGCAGGACCCGAACGACCAGCCGGCCGCCCCGCAGCCGCCGGGTGACGAGCCGACGGCGCCGGACCTGTCGGCCGGGCAGCCTCCGGCGGACCAGCCGACGGCGGACCTGCCCGCCGTCGCGCCCGCGCCCCCGACGCCGCCCGCCGGACCCGCGTACGGGTACCCCGCGCAGCCTCCGACGGGCCAGCCGGCCCAGTACCCGGGCCAGCCCGGCCAGTACGCCTCGGGCCAGTACCCGTCGGGCCAGTACCCGTCCGGCCAGTACCCCTCGGGCCAGTACCCCTCGGGCCAGGTGCAGCCGTACCTGCCGCAGGCCCCCACCCCGTATCAGTACGGTGCGCCGCCGCAGTACGCCTACCCGGTGGCGCCCCCGAAGAACGACCTGGGCGTCTGGTCGCTGATCACCGGCATCCTGAGCTGGATCCTCTGCCCGCTGATCCTGGGCATCGTCGCCATCGTCACCGGGAACGCCAGCCGCAAGGCGATCCGCGAGGGCCTGGCGAACAACGCCGGCATGGCGACGGCGGGCCTGGTCCTTGGCTGGATCAACGTGGCGCTGACCGGCGCCGGGATACTGATCTGGATCGTCTTCGTGGTGGTCGGGCTCCTCGGGGCGGCGTTCACGGTGACCCAGGTGTGACCGCGATCCGACCGCCTGCGGCAGCACGCGGCATCCGTACCCCCTGGAAGGCGGAGGCATGACCCAGCCCGACGAGTGGAAGTCGCCCTACGAGCCGCCGAAGCAGGCGGACACCCCGCAGGGCTCCGCGCCCGGTCAGGCCGGACGGCCGAGCCCCTACCAGCAGCCGTACCAGCAGCCCGAGCAGCTGTGGGACCAGCAGGGGCAGCCCTACCCGGCCCAGCCGTACCCGGGACAGCAGCCCTACCCGGGACAGCAGCCCTACCCGTACGGCACGCCCTATTACGGCTACGCCGCACCGCTGGAGAAGAACTCGCTCGGGGTCTGGTCCCTCGTGCTGGGCATCCTCAGCATCATCCTGCTGTTCGCCTGCGGTGTCGGCGGCTTCCTGGCCGGCGTCCCGGCGGTCATCACGGGGCACCTGAGCCGCAGGGCGCAGAGGGAGGGCCAGGCGGACAACGGCGGCATGGGCCTGGTCGGCATCATCACGGGCTGGGTGACGATCGGCCTGACCCTGCTCCTGGTCGTCGGGATCATCATCCTGTTCAGCATCCCGGAGTTCCGGGAGGGCTTCTTCAGCCCTCCGCGGTACAGCGACTACGAGTAGCTGAGCTGCCACGCACCTGGCCGATCGACACGTGGCCGCCGGCCGCCGGCCGCGGGTCACGCACCCGCGGCCGCGTCGGCCACGTAGCCGTCGGGGCGCACCAGCAGGGCGGTCGCACCGCCGTCGGACCGGCGGACGACGACGCGCTCGGCCGGGTCGACCTCGCCGGGCGCGGCCGGCAGCTCCGGGGCCACGGAACCCGCCGGGGCGACCAGCACGAACCGCCCGGTGCGTAGTGCCTCGGCGAGGCGCGACCCGCCCTCCAGCGGGAGGTCCCGCGCCCGGGTGCCGACCAGCGGGTGCGCCCCGCGCGGGCGCGGGTAGGCGACGCCCAGGGCGGAGATGGTCAGCGCCGCCCGCCGCCGGACCGGGGCCACCCGGGACACCAGGCCGACGACGCCGCGCCGCACCGCCGCGACCAGCGGCCCCGGCAGCGTGGCGACCCGCAGGATCCCGCCGCTGGTGCGCAGCACCTGCTTCCCCACGGGGTGCCGTTCGGCCTCGTAGCCGTCGAGCACGGCGTCCGCCGCGTCGTCCGGCAGGCGCAGCGCGGCGGCGAGCCGCCAGCCGAGGTTCGCGGCGTCCTGCATGCCGGTGTTCATGCCGAGCCCGCCCGCGGGGCTGTGCACATGCGCGGCGTCGCCGGCCAGGAGGACGCGGCCCGCGCGGTAGGCGGGTGCCTGCCGCTCGTCGGCGTGGAACCGGGACAGGAAGCGCGCCTCGGCCATGCCGAAGTCGTCGTGCAGGGTGGCGCGGGCGATGGCGCGCACCTCGTCGAGGTCGACCGGCTCGTCCTCGCTCACGTCGTTGTCGCCGTGCCAGCCGATGAACCGGTACCAGCCGTCGCCGAACGGCGCGAGGAAGCCGAGCGAGTCGTTCGCGGCGGCGACCGTGAGCAGGTCGGCGGGCTGCCGCGCCAGCCGGACGTCGGCCAGGACCATCGACCGGATCACGGCCCGGCCCGGGAACGGGATGCCGACCGCGTCGCGCACCGTGGACCGGGCGCCGTCGGTGCCGACGACGTACCGGGCGCGCAGGTGCGGGCCGTCGGCGGTGGTCACCGTGACGCCGTCGTCGTCCTGGGCCAGGGCCGTGACCCGGGTGTCGTGCCGGAAGACGGCGCCCGCCTCCTCGGCGCGGCGGCGCAGCAGGCGCTCGACCTCGTACTGGGGCGCGACGAGCACGTACCGGAAGCGGGACGGCAGGTCCGCCAGGTCGACGGTGAGCCGCTGGAAGAGCCGGAGGCTGGTCACCTGCTGCCCGCGGGTGAGCAGCTCGTCCGCCAGGCCGCGGGCGTCGAGCACCTCCAGGCTGCGCGCGTGCACGGCGAACGCGCGGGTCAGGTTGCTCAGCCCGGCCGGCCGCTTCTCCAGGACGGTGACGTGTGCCCCGGCCGTGGCGAGGTCCCCGGCGAGCAGCAGGCCGGTCGGGCCGGCCCCGACGACTACGACGTCCGTGTCCATGATGTCCTCCTGGGGTGCGGGGTCAACGAGCGTTTGCCAACGCTTGTTGACCAACGTAGCGGACGGGCTCACCAAAGGTCAACGGATGTTGGCATACAGTTGTTGGCATGACAGACACGGATGCTCCGCGGCGCCGGTCGGACGTGACCCGCGCGGCGATCCTGGACGCGGCCCGCGCGCGGTTCGCGGCCGACGGCTACGAGCGCGCCACGGTGCGCGCCATCGCGCAGGACGCCGGGATCGACCCGTCGATGGTGATGCGCTACTACGGCTCCAAGGAGGGCCTGTTCGCGGCCGTCATCGACGTGGAGCTGGTGCTCCCGGACCTGGCCGCGATCCCCGTGGACGACGTGGGCGCGGTGCTGGTGGGGCACTTCCTCGACCTCTGGGAGCACGACAGCGTGCTCCAGACCCTGCTGCGCGTGGGGGTGACGAACGAGGCCGGGGCCGCGCGGATGCGCGACGTGTTCGCCGGGCAGATCCTGCCGCTCGCCGAGCGGTTCGTCGTGACCCGCGAGGACGCGGCGCGCCGCGCCGCGCTGGTCGCCTCCCAGGTGCTTGGCATGGCGCTGGTGCGGTACGTGCTGCGGTTCGGCCCCGCTGCGGACCTGACCCGGGCGGACGTCGTCGCGTGGCTGGGACCGACCGTGCAGCGCTACCTCACGGCGCCGGAGCCCTGAGCGGCGGGAACCCTGCCCGCGGCGGTCGAACCGTCGCTGTTAAACGGTTAGCGCCGTGTTCTCCGGACAGGCCGCGCCGTACGTTTCCGGGACCGCGCCGCCGACGTCGCAGAACGGAGACCACGCCATGTCCCTCGATACTTCCGGCTCCACGCGCACTCCCGCCCGGACCGCCGCCCGGACCCCCGCCCGGACCGTCCGGCCCTTCGTCGAACGGGCGGCGCCCGTCATCCGCCGGGCGGCGCCCGTGCTCGGGTGGGTGGTCACCCTGGCTGTCGCGGCACAGCTCGCCCAGGGCGCCTACGGTCAGCTCACCGAGTCCGAGCGGTCGGTGGGCATGTTCGAGGCCATCGGCTACCCGGCCTCGGCGGTCCTGGTGATCGGCGTGCTGCAGGGGATCGCGGTGCTGCTCTACGTCGTGCCCTGGACGGCGTTCCTCGGCGCCCTGCTCCTCACCGCCTACCTGGGCGGCGCCGTGGCCGCGCACGTCCGCCTGGAGGACTCCCTGGCGCACACGCTCACGCCCGTCCTGTTCGCGGTGGGCCTCTGGGCCGGGCTGTTCCTGCGCAGCGAGCGCATCCGCCGGGCCGTGCTCACCGGACGGTGACCGCGTCGGGGCGTGCCGTGATTCACGTTGCGCCCCGACGTCGTCCCATGTCAGGCTATGTGCGCTCCTGCGGGTGTGCCGCGCGTGTGAGGGAGCTACGGACAAGGACTGTGATGACGGGCATCTCCCGGTACGAGACCACCTCGCGCTGACGCCTGCCCTCCACGAGGGTACCGGGCGTCGGCACCACGCCACCTCCCGGGAGTCCCTGCTGTGTTGTCCAACCCTTCTGTCGTGCTGCACGACGTCACTTTTGCCTGGCCCGACGGCGCCGTCGCGCTCGATCACGTCTCCGGCGCCTTCGGCCGCGGCCGCACCGGCCTGACCGGCCTCAACGGCGCCGGCAAGTCCACCCTGCTGCGTGTCGTCGCCGGCCTGCTGACGCCCACCTCCGGGCGGGTCGCCCTCAGCGGCACCGCCGACTACCTGCCGCAGCGCATCACGCTCGACGTGCACGCCACGGTCGCCGACCTGCTCGGCATCACGCCCGTCGTGCGCGCGCTGCGCGCCATCGAGTCGGGCGACGTCGACGAGGCGCACTTCGACGTCGTCGGCGACGACTGGGACGTCGAGGAGCGGGCCGTCGCGCTGCTGTCGGCGACGGGCCTGCCCACGGGCCTCGACCGCTCGGTCGCCACCCTGTCCGGCGGCGAGACGATGTTGACCGCGATCACGGGCGTCCGGCTGCGCCAGTCCAGCGGGGCCGCCGCCGTCGCGCTGCTCGACGAGCCGACCAACAACCTGGACGGCGCGGCGCGCGAGCGCCTGTACGAGCTGGTCCGCGGCTGGCGGGGCGCGCTCGTCGTCGTCTCGCACGACCTGGCCCTGCTGGAGCTGATGGACGACACGGCCGAGCTGCGTGCCGGGTCGCTGACGACGTTCGGCGGCCCGTACTCGGAGTACCGGGCGTGGCTCCAGGTGCAGCAGGAGGCGGCGGCGCAGACGCTGCGCGCGGCCGAGCAGACGCTGCGCCGCGAGAAGCGGCAGCGGATCGAGGCGGAGGAGCGGATCGCGCACAGCGAGCGCAAGGGCCGCAAGGACGCCGCGAACAGCAAGTACGTCAAGGCCGTGATCAACGACCGGCGCAACAGCGCGGAGAAGTCGGCCGGTGCGCGGCGCGGGATGCTGGACGACAAGGTGGACGCCGCGCGCGCCGCCGTCGACCTGGCGGAGCGCGCCGTGCGCGACGACGACCGGATCTCGGTGGTCCTGCCCGACCCGGACGTGCCGGCCGGGCGCCGGCTGGCGGTGCTGCGGGGCGCGGACGGCCGGGAGGTGGTGATCCAGGGTCCGGAACGGATCGCCCTGACGGGCCCGAACGGCGTCGGCAAGACGACCCTCCTGGAGCGCCTGCTCGCGATCCCCGCCCCCGCCTCGCTGAGTGCTGGGTATCTGTCGGGCCAGACCCCCGCGGAGCCGCAGATGTCCAGCACTCAACGAGACGGGCGGGACGGGTCGGGGTTCGCGGACGGGGAGCTGCTGACCGAGCGCGCGGCGTACCTGCCGCAGCGGGTCGACGTGCTGCCCGACGCGTCCTCCGTGCTGGACGCCGTGCGGGAGGGCGCGCCGCACGTGCCGCCGGGGGAGCTGCGCAACCTGCTGGCGCGGTTCCTGGTGCGGGGTGCGGCGGTGGACCGGCCGGTGGCGACGCTGTCGGGTGGCGAGCGGTTCCGGGTGGCGCTGGCGAGCCTGCTGCTCGCGGACCCGCCGGCGCAGCTCCTGGTGCTGGACGAGCCGACGAACAACCTGGACATCGCGAGCACGGACCAGCTCGTGGACGCACTGTCGGCCTACCGGGGCGCGCTGCTCGTGGTCAGTCACGACAGCGCGTTCCTGGAGCGGCTGGGCCTGGACGCGGAGATCCGGCTCGACGCGGAGGGAAACCTGACCCAGGTGCGTCGGTGACGTGTACGGGTTAACCCCGATGCGCCATTTTTCACCCGCTGTGTACGGTCTGCGTACGAATCCGACCGACATCTTCGGGAGATGACGATGAAGACCAACCCGAGGCGCCTCGCCCTGCTCGCCTCCGTGACCGCGATGGTCCTGGCTGCCGGCGGCATGGTCGGCGCCGCCGCGACGGAGGTCGCCGGAGCCCGGGCCGCCGGGCAGGCCGAACCGCAGGCCGTGGCGGAGAAGCTGCCCGGCGCGCCCTACCTGTACCTGGGCTGGGGTGACCCGCAGAGCGCCACGTCGGTGATGAGCGAGACCGGGGTCTCGGCGTTCACCATGGCGTTCATGCTGTCGTCGGGCGGCTGCACACCGGCGTGGGACGGGCAGCGGCCGCTGACCGGCGGCGTCGACGAGCAGACGATCGACGCGATCCAGGCCGCGGGCGGCCAGGTGCAGATCTCCTTCGGGGGCTACTCGGGCAACAAGCTGGGCCCGAACTGTTCCAGCCCGGAGGCGTTCGCGGGGGCGGTGCAGCAGGTGATCGACGCGCACGGACCCGACGTCGTGGACTTCGACATCGAGAACACCGACGAGTACGAGGACTACGCCGTCCAGGACCGGATCCTCCAGGGGATCGCGATCGTCAAGCAGAACAACCCCGGCGTCAAGGCCGTGGTGACCATTCCGACCACCACGACCGGCCCGGGCGGTGCGGGCTCGCGCCTCATCACGCGCGCCGCCGAGCTGGGCACGCCGATCGACAACTACACGATCATGACGTTCGACTTCGGCGGCTCCGACATGGTGGCCGACACGATCAGCGCGGCCCAGGGCCTGAAGGACCAGCTCAAGGCGGCGCACGGCTGGTCCGACGCCGAGGCGTACTCCTACTCCGGGATCTCCGGCATGAACGGGCTGTCCGACGTCGGCGAGACCACCACGCCCGCGCAGTGGACCGAGATCCGGGACTGGGCGAACGCCCAGGGCCTGTCCCGGTTCGCGTACTGGGCGGTCAACCGGGACCGGGGCTGCGAGGGCGGCGGCGTGACGTCCAACTGCAGCGGCATCGCGCAGCAGGACCTCGAGTTCACGCGGATCACCGCGGGGTTCTGAGCCCCCGCCCCGCCGTCGTCGGGCACCGGTTCGCACCGCGCGAGCCGGTGCCCGACGACGTCGCGGGCCGAACCTGTGTGGTGCCTGTACGGGTTAGCCCCAATGTTGCGGGTGGCAAAGAAGTCGTACGTTCTCCTCACTTACAGGCTTGAAAGTTCATGAGGAGGACGACCATGCAAGCACGTCTACGGCGCCGTGTCCTCGGCGGCCTCGCGACACTGTCCCTGGCCCTCGCCACCGCGCTCGCGCTCGGCGGGGGCGCGCTGCCCGCGCAGGCGGCGACCGGCGCGATCACCGGCTACGGCGGCAAGTGCGTCGACGTCGCGGCGGCGAGCTCCGCGAACGGCACCCAGATCCAGCTCTACGGCTGCAACGGCACGAACGCGCAGAGCTGGGACGTGCGCGCCGACGGCACGGTCCGCGCGCTCGGCAAGTGCCTCGACGTCGCGGACGCGAGCACCGCCAACGGGACCCGCATCCAGCTCTGGGACTGCAACGGCAGCGCCGCGCAGACCTGGACCGCCGGCGCGGACGGCACGCTGCGCGCGCTCGGCAAGTGCCTGGACGCGACCGGCCCGAGCTCTGCCGACGGCACGCCGCTGCAGCTCTGGGACTGCTTCGCAGGCGCCAACCAGCGCTGGACGCTGCCGTCCGGTGGCGGCAACCCCGAGCCGAACCCGGCGAAGATGCCGGGCGCGCCCTACCTGTACCTGGGCTGGGGCAACCCGCCGAGCGCCACGTCGGTGATGAGCCAGACGGGCGTGCGGGCGTTCACCATGGCGTTCATCCTGTCGTCCGGGGGCTGCAACCCCGCGTGGGACGGCAGCCGCCCCCTGACCGGCGGCGTCGACCAGCAGACCATCAATGCGATCAAGGCCGCGGGTGGCCAGGTGCAGATCTCGTTCGGCGGCTGGTCCGGCAACAAGCTCGGCCCCAACTGCTCGACGCCCGCCGCGTACGCCGGGGCCGTGCAGCAGGTCATCAACGCGCACCAGCCGAACGTCGTGGACTTCGACATCGAGAACTCCGACGAGTTCGAGAACTACACCGTCCAGGACCGCATCCTGCAGGGCCTGACCATCGTCAAGCAGAACAACCCGAACGTGAAGATCGCCGTCACGATCGGCACGGGTCGCGGCGGCCCCGAGGGTGCGGGCACCCGGCTGATCAACCGGGCGGCGCAGCTCGGCGTCCCGATCGACAACTACACGATCATGCCGTTCAACTTCGGCTCCTCGAACATCGCGCAGGACACGATCAACGCGTCCGAGGGGCTGAAGAACCAGCTCAAGTCGGCCCGCGGCTGGACGGACGCCCAGGCGTACGCCCACATGGGTATCTCCGGCATGAACGGGAGCTCCGACCAGGGCGAGATCACCACCACCGCCGCCTGGACGCAGATCCGCGACTACGCGCGGAACAACGGCCTGACCCGGCTGGCGTTCTGGTCCGTCAACCGGGACCAGCCCGGGTTCGAGTTCACGCGCATCACGGGAGGCTTCTGATGAGGATCCGCACCGGCAGGACCCGCACCCTGGTGGTGCTCGCGGTCGCCGTGGGGCTCGCCCTGCCCGCGGCCGCCGCGGGCACGGCGAGCGCCGCGCCCGGGCCGCGCGCCGCCGTCGGGCAGCAGGCGCCTGCCCTCCCGGACGCGGTGCCGGACGCCGGGGCCGACGCCGCCACGGCCGACGTGCCCGCGGCGTTCACGCACCCGGGCGTGCACGTCAGCGCGCCGCAGCTCGACTTCATCCGGCAGCAGGTGCAGGCCGGTACCCAGCCCTGGCGCAGCGCGTACGACTCGATGATGGGCAGCCGGTACGCGTCGCTGTCCTACACGCCGCACCCGCGGGCCGTGGTCGAGTGCGGGTCGTACTCCAACCCGAACTACGGGTGCACCGACGAGCGGGAGGACGCGATCGCGGCGTACACCCACGCCCTGGCCTGGTCGGTCACCCGGGACACGCGGTACGCGAACAAGGCGATCTCGATCATGAACGCGTGGTCGCCGGTGATCCGGGACCACACCAACTCCAACGCGCCGCTGCAGACGGCGTGGGCCGGGTCGGTGTGGCCGCGCGCCGCGGAGATCATCCGGTACACGGGCGCCGGCTGGGCCGCGGCGGACGTCGACCGGTTCGAGACGATGCTGCGGACCGTCTACCTGCCCGAGGTGATCAACGGGTCCAACAGCAACGGCAACTGGGAGCTGTCGATGATGGAGGCGGCCGTCGGCATCTCGATCTTCCTCGACGACCGCACCGCCTACGCCTCGGCCCGGCAGCGGTTCCTGGTGCGGGTGCCCGCCTTCATCTACCTGACCTCCGACGGGTCGGTGCCGCGCACCGTGCCCGGCTCCGGCCGGGACACGCCCGACCAGATCTTCGCGTACTGGCACAACCAGCGCACGCTGGTCAACGGTCTGTCGCAGGAGACCTGCCGGGACTTCACGCACACCGGCTACGGCATCTCGGCGATCTCGCACGTCGCCGAGACCGCCGCGATCCAGGGTGACGACCTGTACCCGCAGGTGGGGGAGCGCCTGCGGCACGCGCTCGGGTTCCACTCGACCTACCAGCGGGGCACCGCGGTGCCGTCCTGGCTCTGCGGCGGGTCGGTGCACCTGGGCCTCGGCCCGGTCACGGAGGTCGGGTTCAACGCCCTGCACAACCGGCAGGGGTTCGCGATGAGCAACACCCAGGCCCTCACGGAGTCCACCCGCCCGGCGGGCACCAACAACCTGTTCGTGGCCTGGGAGACCCTGACCCACGCGAACAACCCGGACGTGCTGCCGTGACGGGCTGAGCCGACTGCCGACCTGGGCCGCTGCGAGGGCCCAGGTCGGCAGTTTGCACTGCCGACCCAGCCGACCTCGTCGCGCGGTCGGCAGGGGCTCAGGAGCGCTCGGTGTACCAGGTACGCATCAGGTAGTCCTTCTCCGGGCCCGTCACCCGCCAGCTCAGCTCCCAGGACGACGCCGGCCGCGCCGGGACCGCCATGCCGCCCCGGTACAGGTCCTGCCCGCACAGGTGCTCGACGGCGCCGGCGGTCCAGGGGTGGAAGTCCCGGCCGTCCTCGAAGGTCACGCGCCACCCGGTGGCGGCCCCGGCGTCGGCCCCGGCGCCCGCCCCGCCCTCGGACGACGGTCCGGCTCCCGCCGCGCCCCCGGGTACCGGCTCCCGCACGATGAACAGCGTGCGCGACACCGGGGTGCTGCCCCCGGCCCAGCGCAGGGTGCCCTGCTCCGCCCAGCGCACGCGGCCGTCGTCCTGGGGCGAGAACCGGGCCTCGCCGTCCGCGGTGTACGCGGCGCCGTCGGCGTGCTCGATCTCCCGCCGGAAGTCCCAGGTGCCGACGAGCCGGAGAGGATCCACGCCCACGACCCTAACCGCTGCGCCGGCCCGGAAAGAGCGCGTCCGTAGGGCTGCCGATGGGCGAGGATGTTCCCCATGACCTCGACCCATGAGACCACCGCGCCCGCGGAGCTGGACCCGGCGAACCCGTTCGCCGCCCCGTCCACCCTGCCGTACGGCCTGCCCGACTTCGCCGCGATCCGTGAGGAGCACTACGAGCCGGCGATCCTGGCCGGGATGGCCGCCCACCGCGCCGAGGTCGAGGCGATCGCCACCAACCCGGAGCCCGCCACGGTCGAGAACACGCTGGAGGCGCTGGAGCGGGCCGGGCAGCTCCTCGGCCGCGCCGCGCGGGCCTACTACAACCAGCTTCCGTCCGACTCCACCCCCGGCCTGGAGGACGTCCAGGAGCGGCTCGCGCCGCTGTTCGCCGCCCACCAGGACGCGATCAACATGGACGCGCGCCTCCATGCACGCGTGCGCACCCTGGCCGACGCCGCCGCGGCGGGCGACCTCGACCTGGAGCCCGACACCGCCTACCTCCTCGAGAAGCTGCTGACACGGTTCCAGCGCTCCGGCATCGAGCTGTCGCCGCAGGACCAGGACACGCTGCGCGACCTCAACGCGCGCATCACGTCGCTGGAGGCGAGCTTCGGGCGCAAGCTCCTGGCCGGTGCCAACGAGGCGAGCGTGCTCGTGACGGACGAGGCGGAGCTCGCCGGCCTGACCGCCGACGCCCGGGCGGGCGCCAGGGCCGCCGCCGAGGCCCGCGGCCAGGACGGCTGGCTCCTGGAGATGCAGCTCTTCACGCACCAGAACGTGCTGGCCTCGCTGGAGAACCCGACCACCCGCGAGCGTGTGCAGGCGGCCTCCATGGC
Organism: Promicromonospora sp. NPDC110617; assembly: GCF_055598465.1. Classification (NCBI taxonomy): domain Bacteria; kingdom Bacillati; phylum Actinomycetota; class Actinomycetes; order Micrococcales; family Promicromonosporaceae; genus Promicromonospora; species Promicromonospora sp. NPDC110617. The sequence continues at coordinate 181,607 of NZ_JBVKBM010000002.1, read as the reverse complement.
GCGCGGCGCCACGGGCGGCGAGAACGACACCCGCGAGGTGCTGCTGAAGCTCGCCCGGTTGCGGGCCGAGCACGCGCAGCTCCTCGGCTACGAGCACCACGCGGCCTACATCGCCGCGGACGCGACCGCGGGCACCACCGCGGCGGTCAACGAGATGCTCGGGCGCCTGGCGCCCGCCGCCGTCGCCAACGCGCGCCGCGAGGCGACCGAGCTCGCGAAGGTGAGCGGGGCGACGCGCCGTCCTGAGCCTGCCGAAGGATCGGGCAGCGCCGGCGCGGACGGCGTGGCCGCCGCCGACTGGTCCTACCTCAACGAGGCCGTGCGCAAGGAGCGCTTCAACCTGGACGACGCCGCCCTGCGCCCCTACCTCGAGCTCGAGCGCGTGGTGCACGACGGCGTGTTCCAGGCGGCCGGCCTCCTGTTCGGGCTCTCGTTCGCCGAGCGCGCCGACCTGCCGGGCTACCACCCGGACGTCCGCGTCTTCGAGGTGTTCGACTCGGTCGAGCCGGGGGAGCCGGGCACCGGCCTCGGGCTGTTCCTCGCCGACTTCTACACGCGCGAGTCCAAGCGCGGCGGCGCCTGGATGGACAGCCTCGTCGTGCAGAGCGACCTGCTGGGCGAGCGGCCCGTGGTGGTCAACAACCTGAACATCGTCAAGCCGCCGGCGGGCGAGCCGACGCTGCTCGTGTGGGACGAGGTGACCACCCTGTTCCACGAGTTCGGGCACGCGCTGCACGGCCTGCTCAGCGACGTCCGCTACCCGTCGCAGTCCGGCACCTCCGTGCCGCGCGACTTCGTCGAGTACCCGTCGCAGGTCAACGAGATGTGGTCGTGGGAGCCGAGGATCCTGAAGTCGTTCGCGGTGCACCACACCACCGGTGAGCCGATGCCGGCCGAGTGGGTCGACACCATGCTCGCCTCCCGGGTCTGGGGCGAGGGCTTCTCGACCACCGAGTACCTCGCCGCCGCGCTGCTCGACCAGGCATGGCACCAGCTCACGCCGGACCAGGTGCCGACGTCGGTCGAGGACGTGCTGCCCTTCGAGGCGGCGGCGCTCGCCGCGGCCGGCGTCGACCTCGCGTCCGTGCCGCCGCGGTACCGCAGCACCTACTTCAACCACATCTTCGGGGGCGGGTACTCGGCCGGGTACTACTCGTACATCTGGTCCGAGGTGCTCGACGCGGACACCGTGCAGTGGTACGCCGAGAACGGCGGGCTGACCCGCGAGAACGGCGAGGCGTTCCGGCGCAAGCTCCTCGCCCGCGGCGGCTCGCAGGACCCGCTGGCCTCGTTCGAGGACCTGCGGGGACGGGCCGCCGAGATCACGCCGCTGCTGGAGCGCCGCGGCCTGGTCTGACCGCGGCCGGCTGGTCGGACCGGCCGGCTGACTCGCCCGACCTGGTGTCGCGAGTCAGCGGGCTGGTCCGGATTCGTCCGGGCGTCTGTACCGTGGCCCTGTGACTGAGACTGTTCCCACCGCCGCGCCCGTACCCACCGCCGCCGACGAGGTCATCCGGATCTGTCAGGAGCTGATCCGGTTCGACACGTCGAACTACGGCGACAACGAGGGCCCGGGCGAGCGTGCCGCGGCCGAGTACGTCATGGAGCTGCTGCACGAGGTGGGGCTGGAGCCCGAGCTGTTCGAGTCCAGCCCGGGGCGGGCGTCGGTCGTCGTCCGGCTGGAGGGGCAGGACCGCAGCCGGCCCGCGCTGGTGCTGCACGGGCACCTCGACGTCGTGCCGGCGGCGAAGGACGACTGGAGCGTGGATCCCTTCGGCGCCGAGCTCACCGAAGGTCTCCTGTGGGGCCGCGGCGCCGTCGACATGAAGGACATGGACGCCATGATCCTGGCCGTCGTGCGGCAGATGGTGCGTGAGGGCCGCAGGCCCGCGCGCGACGTCGTGGTCGCGTTCTTCGCCGACGAGGAGGCGGGCGGCGTGTACGGCGCCCGGTGGGCCGTGGACCACCGTCCCGACCTGTTCGAGGGCGCCACCGAGGCGATCTCCGAGGTGGGCGGCTACTCGGTCGAGGTGGGCGGCAAGCGGGCCTACCTGCTGCAGACGGCGGAGAAGGGCATCGCCTGGCTGCGGCTGATCGCCGACGGCCGGGCCGGGCACGGCTCGCAGGTCAACGAGGAGAACGCGGTCACCGAGCTCGCCGCCGCCGTCGCGCGGATCGGGCAGCACGCCTGGCCCACCACGATCACCCCGACCGTGGACGCACTGCTGCGCGGCGTCGGCGACCTGACCGGCCTGCCGGTGGACTACGAGGACCCGGCCACGATCGACGCCCTGGTGGCCGCGCTCGGCCCGGTGGCGAAGTTCGTGGGCGCCACGGTGCGCAACACGTCCAACCCCACCCAGCTCGCCTCCGGCTACAAGGCGAACGTGATCCCGGGCCGCGCCGAGGCGACCGTGGACGTGCGACTCCTGCCCGGCCACGAGGAGGCCGGGATGGCGACACTGCGCGAGCTGGCGGGTCCGAACGTCCGGATCGAGCCGATCCACCTGGACACGGCCCTGGAGGTGCCGTTCGGCGGGTCGCTGGTCGACGCGATGGTCGCCGCGATCGACGCCGAGGACCCGGGCGCGAAGGTGCTGCCGTACACGCTGTCGGGCGGCACGGACAACAAGTCGCTGCACCGCCTGGGCATCACCGGCTACGGCTTCGCGCCCCTGCAGCTCACGAACGACCTGGACTTCGCCGGCATGTTCCACGGCGTGGACGAGCGCGTGCCCACGGAGGCCCTGAAGTTCGGCACGCGCGTGCTGGACCGCCTGCTCGCCACCTGCTGACGTGCGCTGGTCGAGCTTGTCGAGACCGGTCTCGACAAGCTCGACCAGCGAGTGGGCTCGACCAGCGAGCGGGCTCGACCAGCGAGCGGGCCCGACCAGCGAGCGGGCCCGACCAGCGTCAGCCCGCGAGCTCGGCGAGCAGCGCGCGTGTCCTGGGCACGTAGGAGCCGCCGAACAGCACGGCGTGCACCGCGAGCGGGTAGAGCTGGTGCAGGCGCACCCGGTCCCGCCAGCCGGCCGTGAGCGGGTGCGCCGCCTGGTACCCGGCGAGGATCTCGTCGAGGTGCGGCGCACCGAAGAACGCGAGCATCGCCAGGTCGGTCTCGCGGTGCCCGCCGTGGGCGGCCGGGTCGATGAGCACGGCCTCGACCCCGCCGGGCGTCCCGTCGTCGACCCACAGCACGTTCCCGGACCACAGGTCGCCGTGCAGTCGCGCGGGGGAGTCGTCGGCACTCGCACCCGCCAGGCGGGGCAGCCGCGCGCAGACGGCTTCGACCAGCGCCGCGTCGTCGTGGTCGAGCGCACCGCGCTCGCGGCCCTGGTCGAGCAGCGGCCGCAGCCGCGCGTCGGCGTAGAACTCCGGCCACGAGTCCCACGCCCCGCCCACCATCGGCAGCGGGTCGCGGAGCGGCCCGAACCACCCGCCGGGGTCGCCGGACCAGCCCCAGGTCGGGGGCGGTCCGGCGCCGAAGGCGGGCGCGCCGGCGTCGTGCAGCGCGGCGAGGGCGCGGCCGAAGGCGCGTCCCTGCCGAGGTCCGGGCGTGCCGGACCGCAGGAGGTCCAGGTCGAGGTGCCCCGGCCCGACGCCGCGCACGCCGACGATCCGCGGCCCACCGGGCACGCGGAGCCAGTCCAGGCCGGCCGCCTCGCGGGCGAAGAACCCGTCCGGGGCGGCGGCGTCGGCCTTGCGGTACGCGCCGGGCTCCGGGGCGTCGTCCGTCACAGGGTCGAGGAGACCTTGATGATCTTGCGGCGGAGCCAGACCTTGCGTCTGCCGCCGATGTAGAGAAGGGTCCGGGCCAGCTCCCAACGGCCGTACTCGGCCTCGTCGGTGAGCGCCTTGCGGGCGTCCGGCACCGTGGTGTCCGGCTCGAAGGTCACGACACGGTACTCGTACTGACTGTTCTTGCGGAACACGGAGCCGTCTCTCGCCATCTGATGCACCGTCCTCGGGTCGCGGGTGAGGTCAGTTTATGCCGGTTTGATTGCAGACCGGTGACAGCAATGAATTTCGTCTGCCCATTGTGGCCCATGGGGCGCTACCTTCAAGGCATGACCGTTGAACCGCGTGCCGCGCTCGACCGCCTCGTGGCCGCACTCGAGGCCCACCACCACGCGGTCGCCACTCGCCGGAGTGACGACGACCCCGCCGTCGACGACGCCTACGACGTGCTCGCCGACGCCTACGAGGTGTACGAGGACTCCCTGGCCACGGTGTTCGGCGAGGTGACGCCGTTCTACCTGGCCGACGAGGTGGACGAGGACGACGACGAGGACGACGAGTCGGACGAGGACCTGGAGGACCTCGAGGACCTCGACTTCGACGACGACCTGGGCGAGGTCGAGGAGTCGGAGGACCAGCCGCAGCCTGCGCAGCAGCGCTGACCCGGCGCGGGCTCAGGCCCGGGCGGGCGCACGGTCACCAGCGTTCCGGATAGCCGATCTCCGGGGCGGAGACGTCGTCGAGCGCGGCGTGCACCTCGTACGGCAGCTCGAGGGTCACGGCCGCCAGCGACGACCGGAGCTGGGTGGGTGTCCGCGCGCCCACGATCGCCGACGCGATGCCTTCGCGCTCCAGGAGCCAGGCGAGCGCCACCTCCCCGGCGGCGCGGCCCAGCCCTTCGGCCGCGGTCGCCACGGCTTCGACGACGGCGGACGCCGGCCCCTCCAGGTACGACTGGACGAAGCCCGCCAGCGCCCCGGCGGCCCGGGAGTCGGCGGGGATGCCGCGCCGGTACTTGCCCGTGAGCACGCCGCGCCCGAGGGGCGACCAGGCCAGCAGGCCGGCTCCCAGGGCGTCGGCGGCCGGGACGACGTCACGCTCCACACCGCGCTGCAGCAGCGAGTACTCGAGCTCGACGGCGGCCAGGCCGACGTCCGGCTCCAGCAGTGTCGCCACGCGTGCCGTCGCCCAGCCGGGGTGGTTGCTCAGGCCCACGTACCGGGCGCGTCCGCTGGTCACCGCGATCCGCAGCGCGTTGCAGGTCTCCTCCAGCGACGTGTTGGGGTCGGGGCAGGCCACGAGGAACAGGTCCACGTGGTCGGTGCCCATGCGCACCAGCGACTCGTCGAGGCTGTCGAGCAGGGCGCCGCGGGAGGCGTCCACGACGCGTCCCGGGCCGCCGCCGGGGCGCGACTCCGACCGGATGCCCGCCTTGGTGGCCAGCACCAGCTCGTTGCGCGCGACCTTGCCGGACAGGAGCGTGCCGATCACGCGCTCGGAGTCACCGTCGGCGTAGCTGGCCGCGGTGTCCACGAGGGTGCCGCCGGCGTCGAGGAAGTCCCGTACCTGCTCGGCCGCGTCGATCTCGTCGGTGTCGCGGCCCCATGTCATGGTGCCGAGCCCGAGCTCCGAGACCCGCAGGCCCGACCTGCCCACCCGGCGTCGTTCCATGTGCGGCAGGCTACCCGCGGCCGACGCGGGTGCGTCAGGAGGCGCGCCGTGGGGTAGTGTCACGGCCCGTGACTGCGTGGGAAGCCATCCTTCTGGGCCTGGTCCAGGGCCTGACCGAGTTCCTCCCGATCTCGTCGTCGGCGCACCTGCGGATCGTCGGTGAGCTGATCGGGTCGAGCGATCCCGGCGCGGCCTTCACGGCCATCACGCAGATCGGCACCGAGGCCGCGGTGATCATCTACTACCGCAAGAAGATCGGCGTCATCCTCGTCGCCTGGTTCAAGGCCCTCTCGGGCGCCTACGGCAAGGGCTGGCGCGCCCGCGCGGGCCTGGGCCCGCGCCCCGGCTCCGTCGACGTACGGCACGGCCGCCCCGGCGTGATCGCCAACCCGGACGCCGCGATGGGCTGGTACATCATCTTCGGCTCGGTCCCGATCGTGGTGCTGGGCCTGCTGTTCCAGGACTACATCGAGACCACGCTGCGCAACCTGTGGATCACCGTCTTCACCCTGGCGTTCTTCGCGATCCTGTTGCTGCTGGCGGACATCTTCGGCCGCCGGGAGCGCGAGCTGACGACGCTGACCGGCCGTAGCGCCATCACCTTCGGCTTCGCCCAGGCCCTCGCGCTGGTACCGGGCGTCTCCCGCTCGGGCGGCACCATCACGGCCGGCCTGGCCATGGGTTTCACCCGCAAGGCCGCGGCGGACTACTCGTTCCTGCTCGCGATCCCGGCCGTCCTCGGCTCGGGCTTCTACCAGCTCGTCAAGACGCTCGGCGAGCCGCTGCCGGAAGGGTCGCCCGGCTGGGGCGCCATCCTGCTGGCGACGGTCGTCGCGTTCGGCGTGGGCTACGCGGTGATCATCGGCTTCCTCAAGATCATCGGCAACTACTCCTACAAGCCGTTCGTGTACTACCGGCTCGTGCTCGCCGGCGTGGTCGTGTACCTGCTGATGTCGGGCACGATCGACGCGACCGGCGGCGTCGCATAGAACACACGCCCCAGGGCCCTGACATGGTCGGGGAGTGTCACAGCCTGCGGTTATCGTTGGTCGCGTGCACGCCTGGCCCACACCCCAAGTCCCGCTGCTCCCCGGCTCCCCGTCGCCCGCCCCGGTGCGGGTCCACGACTCGTCGTCGGGGGAGCTCGTGGAGGCGGCGCCGGGCCCCCAGGCGCGGCTGTACGCGTGCGGCATCACGCCGTACGACGCGACCCACATCGGGCACGCGAACACCTACGTGACGTTCGACCTGCTGGTGCGCGCCTGGCGCGACGCGGGCAAGGACGTCACCTACGCGTCGAACGTGACGGACGTCGACGACCCGCTGCTGGAGCGCGCCGCGGCGACCGGTATGGACTGGCGCGAGCTCGCGGCCTCGCAGATCGCGCTGTTCCGCGAGGACATGACGGCGCTGGGCGTGATCCCGCCCTCGACGTGGACGGGCGCCGTGGAGTCGGCCCCGGACGTCGCGCGGGCCGTGGCGACCATGCTGGAGTCGGGCGCCGCCTACCGCGTGTCGCTGGAGCCGGGTGCCGGCGGGTCCACGCCGGAGCTGGGCGACGTCTACGCCGACCTCACGGCCGACCCGCGCTTCGGCGCGGTCGCGCACCTCGACCGCGAGCAGGCGCTGGCCACGTTCGCGGAGCGCGGCGGGGACCCGGACCGTGAGGGCAAGAAGGACCCGCTGGACCCGCTGCTGTGGCGGCGCGAGCGCCCGGGGGAGCCCGCGTGGGACGGCGGGCCGCTCGGCACCGGCCGCCCGGGCTGGCACATCGAGTGCGCGGTCATCGCGCGCGACGGGCTCGACGTGGCCGCGGGGGAGCGGTTCGACGTGCAGGGCGGCGGCACGGACCTGCTGTTCCCGCACCACGAGATGTCGACGTCGCACCTGCGCGTCCTGTGCCCCGCGTCGGGCGACGGGGAGCCGGCCGGCGCCCGCACGCACGTCCACGCTGGCCTGGTCTCGTACCAGGGCGAGAAGATGAGCAAGTCGCTGGGCAACCTGGTGCTGGTCTCCCGGCTCCGGGACGAGGGGCACGACCCGATGGCGATCCGCCTGGCGCTCCTGGCCCACCACTACCGCACGGAGTGGGAGTGGGACGAGACGTCGCTGCCCGCGGGCGAGGCGCGGCTCGTGCGGTGGCGCGACGCGGTCTCAGGCAACGGCGGTCCGTCGGCCGACGCGACCCTGTCCGCGGTCCGCGCGGCCCTGGCGGACGACCTCGACGCGCCGGCCGCGCTGGCCGCCGTCGACGCGTGGGCTGAGAGCTCCCTGGACGCGTCGCGGGACACCTCCGCCGACGAGGAGGGTGCTCCCGGGATCATCGCCCGTACGGTGAACGCCCTGCTCGGAGTGCGTCTTTGACCTCTCGGGCGTCCCGTTCCGACCCCGTTTCGGCGAGGTAGGCCAGCACCGCGCCGAGCGCCCAACAGGTTAGTTTTGGCCCCTGCTTCCGTTTGCATTTAACCCGGGGCAGGATGGGGAGCATGACGGAGTACGAGGAAGACTTCACGGGTGAGACCCGGGTCACCGTCACGACGGCGCCCAGGTGCAGCACGCGATACCGAGTGGTACGTAACGGACCGGGATACGCACCGGTCTACGACCGCGTCGAGGACGCCGCACGGTGTCTCGAGACATGGGTGGGCTTCCACGGGCCGGACGCAGGTGTGCGGATCGAGCCCATCTCCAGCAGCGCGTGACCGTCACGCCGGACAGAACGTCAGAGGCCTGAACCCCACGGGGGGCTCAGGCCTCTGTGCTTGTCGCTCTGTCCGGACCCGGGCTCAGAGCCGTTCGGGACCGCTGTCCTTGCCGCCGCCGTCCCGGCGGCGCAGGTAGCGCTCGAACTCGCGCGCGATGGCGTCACCGGACGCCTCGGGCAGCTCGGCGGTGTCCTTGGCCTCCTCGAGCTGCGCGACGTACTCGGAGATCTCCGAGTCCTCCGACGCCAGCTCGTCCACGCCGTGCTGCCAGGCCGCGGCGTCGTCGGGCAGCTCGCCCATCGGGACCGTCTCGCCCAGGATCTCCTCCACGCGCGTGAGGATCGCGAGCGTCGCCTTGGGCGACGGCGGGTTGGCCACGTAGTGCGGCACGGCCGCCCACAGGCTGACGGACTGCAGGTTGCGCTCCGCGGCCTCGTGCTGGAGCACCCCGACGATCCCCGTGGGGCCCTGGTAGGTGTTGGCCTCGATGTCCAGCACGGACTGTAGGCCCACGCTGTCCGAGGTGGCGGTCATCGGGATGGGCCGGGTGTGCGGGACGTCCGCCAGGAGCGCGCCGAGCGTGATCACGGTGCGGACCCCCAGCTCGTCCGCCACGCGCAGCAGCTCCTCGCAGTACTTGCGCCAGCGCATCGACGGCTCGACGCCGTGCACCAGCACGACCTTGCGCTCGCCCACCTGGGCCACCGAGATCGTGGTCGTGGGCCAGGTGATGGAGCGTTTCCCGTCGTCGTCCAGCGAGATGTACGGGCGGTTGACCTGGAAGTCGTGGAACTCCTCCGGGTCGAGCTCGGTCACCTTCTCGGCGCCCCACACCTCGGCCAGGTGCGTGAGCGCCGTCGTGGCGGCGCTCCCCGCGTCGTTCCAACCTTCGAAGGCAGCGAGGAGCACGGTCTGGCGAGGCGAGGCCTGCTCCGGCTGCTCGTGATGCGCGTCGGTCATCCCCCCACCCTAGGGTGTGCGGCGCTCGACGTGACCAGGGGCACGGCCGCGTTCGCGGACGGGCGAATCCACTGCGTGGCGGCGTGTCGGTGCCGGGCCGCGGGCTCAGAAGACCGGCACGCCGGCGCGGAGCGCGCCGCGCACCTGCACCTCGACACCGCGCCACTCGCCCGACCACAGCGTGTAGCCGGGGTTCATCATCCGCTGGTCGATGGCGTGCTCCAGGCCCAGCGCCCGCGCGATGCTCTCGCCGTCGTCCAGGTGCCACGGCTGCAGGCACACGCGCTCGGGCGTGACCGTCAGGACCTCGATCCAGTCCGCGCGGACGTGCCGCAGCAGGTCGATGACATCGCCAAGACGTTCTGTGACCGACTGCGAGGCAATGGGGTTCACGAGGCTCTCCGGGACACGGGTCGGACAGGTGGGCTAGCTGATACCACTGTGCGCCGGGCACATGGGACGTGCCATCGGCAGCGCCCGGGACGTTTCGGTGATAGATACGTCCCTTGAGGGGGTGAGATGACACGTGAGAAACCAACGACTGGTCGCGGCGATGAGCCAGGCCGGCCTGAGCCAGGTCCGGCTCGCGGCCGCCGTCGGCGTCGACCCGAAGACCGTGGAACGCTGGGTGGCTCAGGGGCGTACGCCGCACCCGCGTCATCGCGTCGCGGTCTCCGAGGCGCTGGGCTGCGACGTCGCGGCGCTGTGGGGCGACGTCGACCGGGCGGAGGCCGCCGCCCAGGAGATCGTCGGCGTCTACCCGGCGCGGCGCGCCGTGCCGTCCGGGACCTGGCGGGCGTTCCTCGCCGGCGTGGAGCAGCGCTTCGAGCTGCACGCGTTCGCCGCGACGTTCCTGCCGGACCAGACCCTGGACCTGACCACGGAGATCGTCACCATGGCCGCGCGGGGCGTGCAGGTGCGCCTGCTGCTGGGCGACCCGGAGGGAAGCGCCGTCACCGTGCGCACGGCGGAGGAGGGCGGCACGGGTCTTGCCGGGCGCATCGCCCTGGTGCTGGCGTACCTGGCCCCCGCGCTCGGCACGCCGGGCGTCGAGGTGCGGCTGCACGACCAGACCCTGTACGCCACGACCTTCCGGTTCGACGACGACCTGCTGGTCAACACGCACGTCTGGGGATCGCCCGCGGGCGCGAACCCGCTGCTGCACCTCAAGGACGGTCCCGAGGCGTCGATGGCGCCCGCCTACCAGGCGGGCTTCGAGCGGGTGTGGAACGCCGCGACGCCGTTGACGGTCTGGCCGCGGACGGAGGACCCGGACGAGGTGTCGTGATGACGCGGCTGGACTACTTCGACGACCCGGCCGCTCCGGCGGTGAACTCGGTGGTGCCCTCGGTCACGGTGGCCGTGCGCGACGACGGCGGGCGCCTGCTGCTCATCCACCGCACCGACAACGACCTCTGGGCGCTGCCGGGCGGCGGCATCGACCCGGGGGAGACCGTGCGGCAGGCGGGCGTCCGGGAGACCGAGGAGGAGACCGGCTACCGCGTGCGGATCACGGGCCTGGTGGGCATCTACACCGACCCGCGGCACGTCATCGTCTACTCGGACGGCGAGGTCCGCGCGCAGTTCTCCATCTGCATGCGCGCCTCGGTCACCGGCGGCGCCGTCCGGACCTCGCACGAGTCCAGCGAGGTGGTGTGGCAGCCGGTGGACCGGCTCGGCGAGCTGGCGATCCACCCGTCGATGCGGCTGCGCATCGACCACGCGGTGGACCTCTCGCGCACCGAGCCGTTCCTGACCTGACCGGCGGTCCGGTTGGTTCCCCCGCGGGCCGGGCCTCAGCCGCGCCGGAGGCGCTCGTCGACCGCGGACACGAGCCGCCGCAGCTGCGGCTCCGCGCGGTGGATGCTGCGCGAGACGAGGTGGCCCGGCGCGTAGCGGTCGTAGATGCAGTCCAGCCGCTCGTCGACGGTGACGGGGCGGCCCTGGGCCGAGGTGGTCATGTCGCAGTAGGTCAGCAGGTCCAGCAGGTCGCTGTCCGTCGGCACCGGGAACTCGCCCCGCAGGTGCGCGTCGAGGTGGCGCTCGCCCGCCTCGACCAGGGCCGACGTGTGGTGCGCGACCAGGCTCGTCAGCTCGTCCGGCGCGCCCAGGCGGCGCAGGTAGCGGGCGCCGTCGAGCTGGTGCAGCCCGGTGTCGCGGGCCGCGGCGGCGTAGCCGATGTCGTGCAGGTACGCCGCGGACACGAGCAGGTCGGACCGGCCCAGCACGCGGGCGACGTGCTCGGCCCGCCGGCCGACCCCGAGCGAGTGGGCCAGGCGGTCGGTGCTGGGCTCGAAGACCTCGGCCAGCAGTGCTCGCGCACCCGCGGGACCGAGGTCCCGCGGGGTGGTTCCGTGCATCGGTTCACCGTAGGCCGGTGGGCCGTGGACGGCGCGGCGTGCGGCGCGGCGGCCGGTGAAGAGGGCGGTCAGAGAAGGCGTGCTGGTCTGGATCATGGCTCCCCCTGCGTCGTCGTCCGAGCTGCGTTCCTCAGAGCGGTGTACCTCAGAGCTCCGGGCGGCCCTTCGCGATCCACTCGCGCACCAGCGCCGTCGCGCGCCGGTGCCCGGCCAGCGCGTCCTCCCGCGTGGCGTGCATCTCGGCGTACTGCTCCGTGCAGTCGAGGAGCTCGTCCTCGGAGAGCACGCCGTCGGGGTCGAGCCGTTCGACGAACACCATCGTCTCGTAGATGAGCGGGGTGTGGTCGTCGTCGTCCTCGAGGGGCGCGGCGGTGTCGATCCCCGTCCACACGGTGGACACGTGGTAGATCCCGAGGTGGTCGCGCGCGATGTGCGCGGCCCCGGCGCCCAGCCGCAGCACGGACCACTGGTCCTGGGTGATCGGGTGACCGTCGAGGTCGTAGTACATCCGCTGCGAGAGCCGCTCGAAGAAATCGGGTCCGAACACGGTCTGTCTCCCCCTTGGTCGCTGCCGGGACTCGGCGGCCGAAACTGCCGATCGAGGGCCAGCATCGCGCAGGACGACGCGACGCGCGCGGCGGGGGCGTGGTGGGTACGTGGTGGCTGCACGGTGGGTGCGCCCGCGGGCCGGCCGTGTCACGGCGGTTCGCGTGCTCGGTGCGTTTTCCCAGCGCACGGGCTCGGCCGGGCTTGTTGCGCCGGCGCGGACTTCGCACGGTCCGGCAGCGTCTGGCGAGCGCGTTCGACAGCGCGGGCACCTTCTCCGTCTTCCCCGACGACGGCGGCCCGGACATCTCTGCCGAGCCGCTCTGGCGAAGCGGATCTAGGGCGATATCGGGTGATATGCCCGTTAGTTCCGTCGCGGATCACACTCGCCGGCGCGCGGAACGCCTCAGGTCCGGGTGACGATGAACTCATGCTCAACCTGCGAAATCACCGGGTCCTGCTCTCCGCCGTCGGTGCGCTCGTCGTCGCCGGCGCCGGCAGCGGCATCGCCTGGTCCCAGGCCGAGCGCACCAGCGAGCCCGCTGACGTGCTGCTCGACGCCGTGGAGCACAGCGAGTCCACGATGCGCGACTACATCGACGAGGTCAGCGGACGGTTCGACGAGATCGAGGCCACGACCGACGTCGAGAAGAAGGAGGAGCTCGCCGCGGCGCTCATGACCGACGTGCCCGACCTCGCCGAGGAGGCCCGGTCCGGCGTCCTGTCCGCCAAGGAGGACGCCCAGGCGGTGCCGCTGTCCGACGGCGGCCGGCTCGACGCCGCCCGTGACGCCTACGTGGCCCACATGGACGCCTGGATCGCGGAGTACGAGCGGGCGATCGTCACCCCGGCGAGCGTCGTCGAGATCGAGCCGCGGGTGAACCGCACGTTCGACAAGGCCGTCGCCGCGTTCGAGCGGACCGACCTCGACGCCGGCCAGGAGGAGCGGGCCGAGGAGCTGCTCGCGGACTGACCGTCCGCCCACCGGACCCGAGCCGGCGCGGCCCCCGGCCCGCCGGCTCAGTCGCGCCAGCTCATCGGGGACTGGGTGAGCGCGGCGTCCGCCACCCGCTTCGCGGCGTCCGTCCCCAGCGCCGCGTAGGACGAGTCGATCCACTCCTGCACGCCGTCCTGGCCGCCGTGCCGGTACTCGACGGCCTGGACGAGGCACTCCAGCTTGTCCGCGTCGCGGGCGCACCGCGCCTCGGGCGTCTCCTGCGCCTCGAACTCGGTGACCGCGCCGAGCACGGTGGCCGCCGCGGCGTCCGGCAGCGGGGCGACCTGGTCCCGCGTGACCGCGACGTTGTCCGGCTTGGTGAGGTACGGCCGGGCAGTGTGCGGCAGGTCCGTGATGCGGGTCTCCTGGGAGTCGTGCCACAGCGCGAGGTAGGCGGCACGCGCCGGGTCCGCGCCTTCCTCGGCCGCCAGCAGGGCGGCGAGCTGCGCGACGCGCAGGCTGTGCTCCGCCACGGACTCCGGGTCGCGCACCCCGACCTGCCACCAGCCTGAGCGGCGCAGGCGTTTGAGCACGCCCATCTCGAAGGTGAAGGCGGCGATGCCGGAGGCGGCGGTGTGTGTCATGGCGCTATCGTCCGGCATCCGGCCGGTCGGGACCCGCCTGGACGTTCCCCGCTCGTTACCGGCCGTTCCACGTCGGCACCTAGCATGTGTCGGTGCCCCGCGAATCGTCTGCCCTGCCCGCCGCCGTCCTGTTCGACATGGACGGCACCCTCGTCGACTCCGAGGCCTACTGGATGCGCGCCGAGCACGAGATCGTCGTCGCGCACGGGGCCACCTGGACGCACGAGGACGCGCTCGGCGCCGTCGGGCAGGCGCTGCTCACCACGGGCGGCATGCTGCACGACGCCGGCGTCCCGCTGGAGCCGGCCGAGATCGTGGCCTGGCTCGTGGCCCGCGTCAACGAGCAGCTGCGCGAGGCCGTGCCGTGGCGCGTGGGCGTCCTGGAGCTGCTGGAGGACCTGCGCGCCGCCGACGTGCCGTGCGCTATCGTCACCATGTCCTACCGCAGCCAGGCCCAGGTCGTGGCCGACGGCGCCCCCGCCGGCACCTTCACCCACCTGGTCACCGGCGACGAGGTGACGCACGGCAAGCCGCACCCCGAGCCGTACCTGGTGGCCGCCGGCCTGTTCGGCGTGCGGGCCGAGGACTGCGTGGCGATCGAGGACTCCGGACCCGGCATCACCTCGGCGCTCGCGTCGGGTGCCCGCACGCTCGGCGTGCCCGCCGAGGTGCCGGTGCCGCCGCGCCCGGGGCTGAGCCGGGCGGCGTCCCTCAAGCAGGTCGACCTCGACCTGCTCGGCCGGATCGCGGCGGGGGAGGTCGTCGACCTGCTCGGCGCCGGAGACCTGCCCGGCTGAGCCGAGCTCGTCCGGGCCGACCCGAGCTGGCCCGACCCGAGCTGGCCCGGACCGAGCTGGCCGGGAGCGACCCGACGGGCCGCGCGTCAGCCCGTGATGCCGAGCCGCAGCGCGACGGCGCCCTCCGGGATCTCCGGCGGCGTGCCCCCGAACTCGGGGCACATCGCCTGGTGGGCGCACCAGCCGCACAGCTTGGACCGGCGGGGCTTCCACTCGCCCGTCCGGGCGGACTCCTCGATGCCCGACCAGATCGCACGGATCTTCTGCTCCGTGTGCTCCAGGTGCTCGGTCGTCGGCTCCCCGCGCAGCACCTGACCGTCACCCAGGTAGACGAGCTGCAGCATCTTGGGCAGCACCCCGCGTTCGCGCCACAGCACCAGGCCGTAGAAGCGCATCTGGAACACGGCCGACGTCTCGTAGCCGGGCCGCGGCGACTTCCCCGTCTTGTAGTCGACCACCCGCAGCGCGCCGTCGGGCGCCACGTCCAGCCGGTCGACGATGCCCCGCAGCAGCGGCCCGCCGTCGAGCTGCGACTCCACCAGGAGCTCCCGCTCGGCCGGCTCCAGCCGGTTCGGGTTCTCCAGCGTGAAGTAGGTGCCCAGCAGGGAGCCCGCCCCGGCGAGCCAGCCCGCACGGTCCTGGCCGTCCGGGCCGACCCCGTCGGTGAACAGCGACGCGTACCGCTCGTCGGCCTCCAGCAGCCGGTCCCACTCGCCGGGCAGGAGGTCGTGCGCCGCGGCCAGCGACCGTTCGCCCAGCGGGGCGTCGTACAGCCGCTCCAGCACCGCGTGCACGAGCGTGCCGCGTGCGGCGGCGGCCGACGGCGGCTCCGGCAGCCGGTCCACCGTGCGGAACCGGAAGAGCAGCGGGCACTGCATGAAGTCGTTGGCGCGCGACGGGGACAGGGCCGGCGGTCGCGAGGGCGCGCGCAGGGCCGGCGCGGCGTCGGCCGCCTCCGTCGTCGCGTCCTGCTCCAGCCCCTGCGTCAGCTCCGTCGTCGTCATGGCCCCAACCCTAGGGGCGGGCACTGACATCCCCCGGGAGTTGTCCACAGCGCGCCGTCACCCGCACACCCGGCGGCCGGTTAGGTTGGTCCAGTGACCACCTCGGAGCCCGCCTCCACGCCCGCACCTGCCCCACAGCGCTCGAAGGGGATCGTGGTCGGCCGCGTCGCCGGCGCGCCCGTGATCATCACGCGGTCCTGGTTTCTCGCGGCCCTCGTCCTGACCATCCTGTTCGTGCCGAACGTGCAGCTGATCGCGCCCCACCTCGGGGCGGGCGCCTACCTCGTCGCGTTCGTGTTCGTGCTGCTGCTGTTCGGCTCGGTGTTCCTGCACGAGACCGCCCACGCCCTCGTGGCCCGGGCCCGCGGCCAGCAGGTGACCGAGCTCGCCGTCACGATCTGGGGCGGCCACACCGCCTACACGGGTGGGCTCGGCAAACCGCTCGACGGCTTCCTCGTCGCCGTCGTGGGGCCCCTGACCAACCTGGTCCTCGCCGCCGGCTTCTGGGTCGCCTTCCAGGCCGCGCCGGTGCAGGACGTGCCCACGCTCCTGCTGTACGCGGGCGCGGTCTCCAACGCCTTCGTCGGCGCGTTCAACCTGCTCCCGGGCCTGCCGCTCGACGGCGGCCAGATCCTCGAGTCGCTGGTCTGGGCCGCCACCGGCAAGCGTTCGACGGGCACCATCGCGGCCGGCTGGGTCGGGCGCGTCGTCGCCGTCGGCGTGCTGCTCTGGGCCCTGGTGGTGCCGTTCGTGCAGGGCACCACGCCCAACCTCACGACCGTGCTGTGGTCGGCGCTGATCGGTGCGTTCCTCTGGGCGGGAGCGGGGGCGGCGATCACCAACGGCCGCCGCCGGGAGGCCGTCGCGGCGCTGTCCGCGAGCCGGCTCGCGCACCCGGCCCTCTCGGTCGCGTTCGGCTCCACCGTCGACGAGGCACTGTCCGCCCGGACGGCGGCGGTCGCCGCGGGCGTCCCGGAAGCGGCGGGTCATCGCCTCGTCGTGGTGGGGCACCGCGGCGAACCGATCGGCGTGCTCGACGACGACGCCGTCGCCGCGGTGCCCGCCGCCGCCCGGCACGCGACGCCCGTCGACGCCGTGGCGATCCCGTTCGTGCAGGGCAGCGCCGTGCACCCCGCGACGTCGGGCACGGACCTGCTCAACCACCTGGCCACGCGGTCCGGCGGCGCCCGGCTCGTCCCGGTGGTCGACGGGGACCGGGTCACGGGCGTGCTCGACCTCGCCGACGTCGCCCGGGCGGTCCGGGGCACCTAGACTGGTCGGTCGTGACCACACCCACCGATGCCCCTACCGCCACCGGCGCCGAGCTGCGCCGCGGACCGTTCCGCGTGGGGGACAAGGTCCAGCTGACCGACCCCAAGGGCCGCCTGCACACCATCACCCTGCAGCCGGGCGGCACCTTCCACACGCACAAGGGCTACTTCAAGCACGAGCAGATCATCGGGCAGCCGGAGGGTTCGGTGGTCGTGAACACGGCCGAGATCGAGTACCTCGCGCTGCGCCCGCTGCTGGCCGACTACGTGCTGTCGATGCCGCGCGGCGCCGCCGTCGTCTACCCCAAGGACGCCGGGCAGATCATCGCCATGGCCGACATCTACCCGGGTGCCCGGGTGGTCGAGGCCGGCGTCGGGTCCGGCGCGCTGACGATGTCCCTGCTGCGCGCCGTCGGCGACGCCGGGCACGTGCACTCGATCGAGCGGCGCGAGGACTTCGCCGCGATCGCGCAGGGCAACGTCGAGACCTTCTTCGGCGGGCCGCACCCGGCCTGGAACCTGTCCGTCGGCGACCTCGCCGACGTGCTGCCCGAGGTGGCCGAGCCCGGCACCGTCGACCGCGTGGTCCTGGACATGCTCGCGCCGTGGGAGAACGTCGACGCCGTCGCGTCCGCGCTCGCGCCCGGTGGCGTGCTCGTCTGCTACGTGGCCACCACGACCCAGCTTTCGCGCACAGCAGAAGATCTCCGTTCCGACGGCCGGTTCGGCGAGCCGGCCGCCTTCGAGACCATGGTCCGCGGCTGGCACCTGGAGGGCCTCGCGGTCCGTCCCGAGCACCGGATGATCGGGCACACCGGATTCCTCATCACGGCCCGCCGGCTGGCCGACGGCGTGGTCGCGCCCCTGCGTAAACGGCGTCCTGCCAAGGGTGCGTACCCCGTGACGGCCGAGGTCGACTGGTCGCCCGAGGAGCTCGGCGAGCGCGCCATCTCGGACAAGAAGATCCGAAAGGTGCGCCGTGACCTCGGCGTGGCACCCGAGGACGGCAACACCCCGTCTGCGTGAACGGGCTGTAACGATCGGGTACCCCGGACGTCTCAAACGGGTGTTCTTACTCCCGGTGTGTCAGTGACTGTGCTTAGAGTGCTGTTCTCGGAGGCGATTGCGTCATATGGTCGCCTCTCGGGCACTACGAGAGGGGATGTCATGACCGAGAACACGTCAGGATACAACCATCCCGAGCACGAGCCTTTGCCAAGTCGCGACTACGAGCGCCAGATTGCCCTCCTCTCAGCAAAGAACGAGCGCCTCGCGGAAGCACTCCGCGCGGCGCGTGATCAGATAGTCGAGCTCAAGAAACAGCTCGATGACCTGGCCAAGCCGCCGGGCACCTACGCCGTGTTCCTGGGGGCTCACGCCGACGGCTCGGTGGACATCTCGTCCGCCGGCCGCAAGATGCACGTCTCCGCGAGCCCGAGCCTGGACGTCACGCGGCTGAGTCCGGGCCAGGAGGTCAAGCTCAACGAGGCGATGACCGTGGTCGGCGCGGGCGACTACGAGCGCACCGGCGAGCTGGTGACCGTCAAGGAGATGCTGGGCGGCGACCGCGTGCTCGTGGTGGGCCGGGCCGACGAGGAGCGCGTGGTGCGCCTCGCCGGCTCGGTGATGGACGTCCCGCTCCGGGTCGGGGACTCGCTCACGGTCGACACGCGCAGCGGCTTCGTGTTCGAGATCGTGCCCAAGTCCGAGGTCGAGGAGCTGGTCCTCGAAGAGGTCCCGGACATCGAGTACGAGGACATCGGCGGCCTCGGGCCGCAGATCGAGGCCATCCGGGACGCGGTGGAGCTGCCGTTCGCGCACCCCGACCTCTTCCGGGAGCACGGGCTGCGCCCGCCCAAGGGCGTGCTGCTGTACGGCCCGCCCGGCTGTGGCAAGACGCTCATCGCCAAGGCCGTGGCCCACTCGCTGGCCGGGATGGTGGCGCGCGCCAACGGGGGCAACCCCGAGGTGAAGAGCTTCTTCCTCAACGTCAAGGGTCCGGAGCTGCTCAACAAGTACGTCGGCGAGACCGAGCGGCACATCCGGCTGATCTTCGCCCGGGCACGGGAGAAGGCCAGCCAGGGCATGCCGGTCGTCGTCTTCTTCGACGAGATGGAGTCGCTGTTCCGCACCCGCGGCACCGGCCTCTCCTCCGACGTGGAGACCACCATCGTGCCGCAGCTCCTCGCCGAGATCGACGGCGTCGAGCGGCTCGACAACGTCATCGTCATCGGCGCCTCCAACCGCGAGGACATGATCGACCCGGCCATCCTGCGCCCGGGGCGCCTCGACGTGAAGATCAAGATCGAGCGGCCCGACGCCGAGGGTGCCAAGGAGGTCTTCGGCAAGTACCTCACCAAGGAGCTGCCGATCCACGCGGACGACCTGGCGGAGTACGGCAACAACGTCTCCGAGGCGCTGGACGGCATGATCACCTCGGTGGTGGAGCGCATGTACTCCGAGGACGAGGAGAACCAGTTCCTGGAGGTCACCTACGCCTCCGGGGACAAGGAGACCCTCTTCTTCAAGGACTTCAACTCGGGCGCCATGATCCAGAACGTGGTGGACCGGGCCAAGAAGAACGCGATCAAGGACTTCCTGGCCTCCGGTCAGAAGGGCATCCGCGTGGAGCACCTGCTGACCGCGTGCGTCGACGAGTTCAAGGAGAACGAGGACCTCCCGAACACGACCAACCCCGACGACTGGGCGCGCATCAGCGGCAAGAAGGGCGAGCGCATCGTCTTCATCCGCACCATCGTCCAGAAGAAGGGCGAGGGCGCCACGCCCCGCACCATCGACACCGTCCAGAACACCGGCCAGTACCTCTGACCACAACCGGGCAGGTCCGCGTCCGTCGACCGGGCGCGGACCTGCCCGACCAACGGGACTACTCCGGCATAGGGTGGTGGACGTGAGCGTGCGTCGTGTGATGGGCATCGAGACCGAGTACGGAGTGCTGCAGCCTGGCCGGCCCCTGGCCAACCCCATGCTGCTGTCGAGCCAGGTGGTGACCACCTACCGGGCCATCTCCACCCGAGCCGAGGGTTCGGGTGGCAAGGCCCGCTGGGACTACGACGACGAGGACCCGCTGCAGGACGCGCGCGGGTTCCACCTCGACCGCGCCTCGGCGCAGCCGTCGATGCTGACCGACGACCCGGCGCGGCCCGCGCCGTCCGGACCTGTCACGGGCCAGGTGCCCGTCGTGGAGCCCGGCCTGCCGGGGCGTGGCCGGCGCCGGGCGGGCTCGACCCAGGAGGTCGAGCGGCCGGCCGCCGACGAGTACGACGACCCGAGCGCCGCCAACGTGATCCTCACGAACGGCGCGCGGCTGTACGTGGACCACGCCCACCCCGAGTACTCCTCGCCCGAGGTCATGACGCCCGAGGACATCGTGCGCTGGGACGTCGCCGGCGAGCGCGTCATGCTCGCCGCCCTGCGGGAGCTGTCCGGCTTCCCCGGCAGCGAGGTGGTGCTCTACAAGAACAACGTGGACGGCAAGGGCGCCAGCTACGGCACCCACGAGAACTACCTCGTGGACCGCGCACTGCCGTTCACCACGCTGGCCGAGCTCATCACGTCGTTCCTCGTCACGCGCCAGGTGTTCACCGGCTCCGGCCGGGTGGGCCTGGGCGCCACGAGCGGCACAGCCGGGTTCCAGATCTCGCAGCGCGCCGACTACATCGAGGCCGAGATCGGCCTGGAGACCACGCTGCGCCGCCCGATCGTCAACACCCGCGACGAGCCGCACGCCGACCGGCAGCGGTGGCGCCGGCTGCACCTGATCCTCGGGGACGCCAACCTGATGGAGGTGCCCACCTACCTCAAGACCGGCACGACGTCGCTGGTCCTGTGGGTGCTGGAGCACCTGGACGAGCTGGCCGACCTCGGCGTGGACGCGCGTGGCGAGCTGGGCGCCCTGCGGCTGGCCTCCCCGGTGAGCGACGTGCAGAAGGTCTCCCGCGACCTCGACCTGACCGCCGCGCTCGAGCTCACGGACGGCCGCACGATGACGGCGCTCCAGATCCAGGGCGAGGTGGTCGACGTCGTGCGGCGCTCGCTCAAGGTGCTCGGCACCGACCCGGAGTCGGACGCGGTGCTCGACCGCTGGGCGTCCCTGGTCGAGCGGCTGGGCACCGACCTGGCCGGGTGCGCGCGCGAGGTGGAGTGGGTCGCCAAGCTGCGCCTGCTGGAGCGTCTGCGCTCGCGCGACAACCTGGACTGGGACCACCCGCGGCTGCACGCGATGGACCTGCAGTGGTCGGACGTGCGGCCCGAGCGCGGTATCTACCACCGGCTGCTCGCCAAGGGCGCGGTCGACCGGATCGTCGACGAGGAGAGCGTGGCGCGCGCGGTGCAGCACCCGCCGACGGACACCCGTGCCTACTTCCGCGGCGAGGTGATGGCGCGCTACGGCAGCCAGATCTCCGCCGCGAGCTGGGACTCGGTGATCTTCGACGTCGACGGCGCGCAGGCGCTGCAGCGGGTGCCGATGCTCGACCCGACCCGCGGTACGCGGCGCCACATCGGTGCGCTGCTGGACGCGAGCCCGGACGCGGCGGCGCTGCTCGCCGGACTCTCCGGGCGAAGATGACCTTCCGTGTCGGTGTCACCGCCTAGGGTCAGTCTCTAGGGTCAACACCAAGCCTCAGGGCCTAGGCTTCAAGACCAGCACTACGTCAGAGAATCACCAGGAGGCGATCATGGCCGGTCAGGAAAGAATCAACCCGTCGCACGAGGACCGCACTCCCGACGACGACGCCGAGACGCCGGCGCCCGCCGCTGCGGCAGCGCAGAAGGACGACGACGAGGTCGACGCCCTGCTCGAGGAGATCGACGAGGTGCTGGAGACCAACGCCGAGTCGTTCGTGCGTGGATTCGTCCAGAAGGGTGGGCAGTGAACCTGAACGCAGACCGCACCGCAGGACGACTCCCGGACGCCTTCCTGCGTCCGGGATCGTCGTCCTTCGTGGACTTCCTGGCCGAGCACGCCCCCGACCGCCTGCCCGGGAACCGGTCCCTGCCCGCGGGCATGACCGATCCGGCGACCCTGTCCCCGCACGCCACCACGATCGTGGCGCTGACCTTCGACGGCGGCGTCCTGCTGGCCGGTGACCGGCGCGCCACGGCCGGCCCGATGATCGCCAGCCGCAGCATCGAGAAGGTGTTCCCGGCCGACGAGTACTCGGCGGTCGGCATCGCCGGCTCGGCGGGCATCGGGCTGGAGCTGGTCCGGCTGTTCCAGCTCGAGCTGGAGCACTACGAGAAGATCGAGGGCTCGCTGCTGTCGCTCACGGGCAAGGCGAACCGCCTGGCCACGATGCTGCGCGGCAACCTGTCCATGGCGATGCAGGGGCTGGCGGTCGTGCCCCTGTTCGCGGGCTACGACCTGGACAAGGACACGGGCCGGATCTTCAGCTACGACGCCACCGGCGGCCGGTACGAGGAGCACGAGCACCACGGCGTGGGCTCCGGCTCGCTCTTCGCCCGCGGCGCGCTGAAGAAGCTGTGGCGCCGGGGCATGGACGCGGACGCCGCGGTCGAGGTCGCGGTCGAGGCGCTGTACGACGCGGCCGACGACGACTCGGCGACCGGCGGGCCGGACACGGTGCGCGGCATCTTCCCGGTGGTCGCCACCGTGACCGTGGACGGTTACCAGCGCATCGAGGAGGCGGAGATCTCCCGCGTGGCGGAGCAGATCGTGGCGCAGCGCCGCGAGAGGGGGTCGATCGCATGAACATGCCGTTCTACGTCTCGCCCGAGCAGCTGATGAAGGACCGGGCTGACTTCGCCCGGAAGGGCATCGCCCGCGGCCGGTCCGTCATCGTGCTCGCGTACGAGGGCGGGATCGCCTTCGCCACGGAGAACCCCTCGCGTGCGCTGCACAAGATCTCGGAGATCTACGACCGCATCGCGTTCGCGGCCGTGGGCAAGTACAACGAGTTCGAGAACCTGCGGGTGGCCGGCGTGCGGTACGCCGACATGCGCGGGTACTCGTACGACCGTTCCGACGTGACGGCGCGCGGCCTGGCGAACGCGTACGCGCAGACGCTCGGCACGGTCTTCATCACCGAGTCGAAGCCGCTCGAGGTGGAGATCGTCGTCGCCGAGGTGGGCGCCCAGCCAGCGGACGACCAGATCTACCGGCTCACCTACGACGGCACCGTGGCCGACGAGCACGGCTTCGTCGTCATGGGCGGGCAGGCCGAGCAGCTCGGCCGGCGCGTCAAGGAGGGCTGGCGCGCGGACCTGTCGCTGGGGGAGGCGCTGCGGCTCGCCGTGGCGGCGCTCGGCTCGGGCGACGGTTCGACGCCGCGCACGATCGAGGCGGCCCAGCTCGAGGTGGCGGTCCTGGAGCGGGACCGCCCGCGCCGGGCCTTCCGCCGGCTGAACCGGCAGGTCCTGGCCGACCTGCTGGCCGAGGGCGCGGCGACGCCGTCGGGCGAGGCTCCCGCCGACGACCTCCCGCCGGCGGGCGACGTCGCGGTCGGGGCGGCGACCCCGGGCCTCGGCACGCCGGACACGGTTCCGCCGGAGACACCCGCCGACCAGCCCGCCGACGAGCCCGCCGAGGACTCCCCGACTCAGGAGAAGCCGGACGAGGGGCCGGACGCCTCCGGCACCACGCCCGGCGCCGACCGATAGCACCAGGTTCCGCGAACAGGGAGGGGAATCCATGGACCGCAGGATCTTCGGTCTCGAGACCGAGTACGGCGTCACCTGTGCGGCCGACGACGGGCGTGGCCTGTCGGCTGACGAGGTCGCCCGCTACCTGTTCCGGAAGGTGGTGGCGTGGGGCCGTTCCTCGAACGTGTTCCTGAGGAACGGCTCCCGCCTCTACCTCGACGTCGGCTCGCACCCGGAGTACGCGACGGCGGAGTGCGACGACGTGCGCCAGCTCGTCTCGTACGACCGGGGCGGCGAACGCATCCTGGAGGGCCTCGTGGCCGACGCACAACAGCGTCTGGAGCACGAGGACCTGCCGGGACGCATCCACCTGTTCAAGAACAACACCGACTCGGCGGGCAACTCCTACGGCTGCCACGAGAACTACCTGGTGCGGCGGTCGGGCGACTTCTCGCGGCTGTCCGACGTGCTCGTGCCGTTCCTCATCACCCGCCAGATCCTGGTCGGGGCGGGCAAGGTGCTCTCGACGCCGCGTGGCGCGGTGTTCTGCCTCTCGCAGCGCGCCGACCACATCTGGGAGGCCGTCTCCAGCGCCACCACCCGGTCCCGGCCGATCATCAACACGCGCGACGAGCCGCACGCGGACGCCGAGCTGTACCGCAGGCTGCATGTCATCGTGGGCGACTCGTCGATGGCGGAGCCCACCACGATGCTCAAGGTGGGCACCACCGACCTGGTGCTGCGCCTGGTCGAGGCGGGCGTCCCCATGCGGGACCTCACGCTGGAGAACCCGATCCGGGCCATCCGGGAGATCAGCCACGACCGCACGGGCAAGCACGCGGTGACGCTGGCCAACGGCCGGACCATGACGGCGATCGAGATCCAGTCGGAGTACTACGAGCGCGCCCGCGAGCTCGTGGAGGCCAACCTCGAGGTCACCCCGGTGGTCAAGCAGGTGCTCGACCTGTGGGAGCGCGGGCTGCGCGCCCTGCAGGCGGAGAACCTGTCCCTCGTGGACCGGGAGCTGGACTGGGTCATCAAGCTCAAGCTGATCAAGCGCTACCAGGAGAAGCACGACCTGGGGCTCGACGACCCGCGCATCGCCCGGTTGGACCTGGCCTACCACGACATCTCGCGCACCGAGGGCCTGTACAACCTGCTCGCGGCGCGCGGCATGGTGGAGCGGGTCACCACGGACCTGGAGGTCTTCGAGTCGACGGCGCTGCCGCCGCAGACCACCCGGGCCAAGCTGCGCGGCGACTTCGTGCGCGCGGCGCAGGAGGCACGCCGCGACTACACGGTCGACTGGGTGCACCTCAAGCTCAACGACCAGGCGCAGCGCACCGTGCTGTGCAAGGACCCGTTCAAGAGCGTGGACGACCGCGTGGAGCGGCTCATCGAGAGCATGTGACGGTCCGCGCCGCCCCGGGACCGGCCGACGGCCGGTCCCGGGGCGGCTCTGTCTCGGGACTCCAGTTCCGGGGCTCCAGTTCCGCGACTCCAGTTCCGGGACTGCTGCCCCGGCATGGGAGACTTCCCGGGTGAGTTCCTGGGTACGCGTCCTCGTCGGTGCGCTGGCGGCGGCGACGGTGGCCGTGACGGCCGCGTGCGCGCCGGCCTCGCTCCCGGTGGAGGTGGGCCCCGCCCCGACCTCGTCGGCGTCGCAGCAGCCGCTGCAGGTCACGGGCGCGAGCGGTGCCCCGCCCACGCTTGAGTACGAGAAGCCGTTCACGGTGGTGCGGCCGAGCACGCGCATGGTCTGGCCCGGCACGGGGGACGTGCTGGAGCGCGACGACCCGGTGCTCCTGAACCTCTACGCCCAGGACGGGCGCGACGGCACGGAGCTGCAGAACACGTTCCGCACCGCGCCCGCCGGGTACACCATGACCGAGAAGTCGCTCGGCAACCACCTCTTCGCCGCGCTGGAGGGCCGCCGCGTCGGCACGCGCCTCGCGCTCATGGAGGAGCAGGACGGCGTCCCGGTGCTGCTGGTGGTCGATGTGCTGCCGGCCCGCGCGGCGGGCCGGGAGGGTGTGCCGCCGGGCAAGGACCTGCCGCAGGTGCGCCTCGACGACCTCGGCGCCCCGACCGTGCGCGTCCCGCGGGGCGTGCAGCCGCCGTCCGACCTGGTGGTGCACCCGCTGCTGCGCGGCACGGGCCCGCAGGTGCTGGCCGGCCAGATCCTGACCGTGGAGTTCACCGCCGTCCGGTGGAGCGACGGCAAGGTCGTCGACACGACCTGGACCGAGGGCACCCCGCCCCAGTCCGCCGAGATCGGCATCGGGCGCCTCGTCGACGGCTGGGACCAGGGCCTCCTGGAGCAGACCGTCGGGTCCCAGGTGATGCTGGTCGTGCCGCCGGACAGCGGGTTCGCGAACACCGCCAGCGAGCTGGCCGGCGAGACCATGGTGTACGTGGTCGACATCCTCGACGCGCACAAGGCCGTCGCGGATGACGAACAGCCGAAGAAGAAGGAGGGCTGATGTCCGTCGCGATCCGAGTGATCCCGTGCCTGGACGTCGACGCAGGCCGAGTGGTCAAGGGCGTCAACTTCGCCGACCTGCGCGACGCCGGGGACCCGGTCGAGCTCGCGGGCCGCTACGACGCGGAGGGCGCCGACGAGCTCACGTTCCTCGACGTGTCGGCCTCGTCGGGCGACCGCGAGACCATGGTCGACGTGGTGCGGCGCACCGCCGAGCAGGTCTTCGTGCCGCTCACGGTGGGCGGCGGCGTGCGCTCCACGGACGACGTCGACCGGCTGCTGCGGGCCGGCGCGGACAAGGTGGGCGTGAACACCGCGGCCATCGCGCGCCCGGAGCTCATCTCCGAGATCGCGCAGCGGTTCGGCTCCCAGGTGCTGACCCTGAGCGTCGACGCGCGCCGCGTCACCGGCGACGCCACGACGCCGTCGGGCTACGAGGTCACCACGCACGGCGGGCGGCGCGGCACCGGGATCGACGCCGTGGAGTGGGCCGAGCGCGCCGCGAAGCTGGGCGCGGGCGAGATCCTGCTCAACTCGATGGACGCCGACGGCACCACCGCGGGGTTCGACCTGGAGATGCTGCACGCCGTGCGCGAGCGCGTGCACGTGCCGCTGGTCGCCTCGGGCGGCGCGGGCACGCCGGAGCACTTCGTCGAGGCGGCCCGGGCGGGCGCGGACGCCGTCCTCGCGGCGTCGGTGTTCCACTTCGGCGCGCTGACGGTGGGCCAGGTCAAGGACGCGATGCGCGCCGCGGGCATCGACGTCCGCTGAGACGCCGGGCCGACATCCGCTGAGACCCCGCCCCGGCGTCCGCCGGGACCCCGCCGGGCCGTCCCGCGGGACTTCCTTGACCTCAAGCGACGTTGAGGTCATAGCGTCGGCGACGCCCAGGGCGTAAATCCGTCGAATCGATTCCCGCGCCATGAGAAAATTGTGCGGTCCCCCCAGGAAGCGAGGTCTTGCCGTGCCCCCAGATGCCCCGCGACCCACCCCGATGGCCCTCACGGGCTCTCGTGTGCGCCGGTCGATCTCGCTCATGTGGCGCGGGATGCGTTCGCACCCCGGCATCTACCTGCTCGCCGTGGGCGCCTCCGGGCTCTTCGGCGCCCTGACCGTCGGCGTGAGCCGCGCGGTCGGCTGGGCCACCGACTCCGTCGTCGTCCCGGCCATCGCGGGCGACGAGGGCGCCCGCGACCGGGTCTGGCTCGCCGGGCTCGTGCTCGGGGCCGTCGCGCTCATGCTCGCCCTGTCCGTCGCCGGCCGCCGGATCTGGGCGGGCTACGGCGTCGTCCGCATCCAGGCCGACCACCGCACCGCCCTGACCCGGCAGTACCTGCGGCTGCCCGGCTCCTGGCACCGCTCGCACCCCGCCGGCCAGCTCCTGAACCACACCACCTCGGACACCGAGGCCGCTACCGGCGTCTTCAACCCGCTGCCGTTCGCGCTCGGCGTCGTGGTCATGATCGGTGTCTCCGTGGTGCTGCTCGTGTCGATCGACCCGTGGCTGGCGCTCGCGGCGCTCGCCGTCATCCCCGTCACCGTGGCCGTCAACGCCGTCTACCAGCGGCACATGTCCCCGGCCGTGACCCGGGCGCAGCGCCTCCGCGGCGACGTGGCCGACGTCGCGCACGAGAGCTTCGAGGCCGCCCTGCTCGTCAAGGCGCTCGGCACCGAGGACCGCGAGGAGAGCCGGTTCGGCGCCCGGACGCAGGAGCTGCGCGCCGCGAACGTGCGGGTCGGCATCGTCCGCTCGCTGTTCGACCCCGTGATCCAGACCCTGCCGTCGATCGGCACCCTGCTCGTGCTCGGCGTCGGCACCTGGCGCATCTCCACGGGCGCCGTCGAACCGGGCGACCTCGTCACCGCGGCCTACCTGCTCACCATGATGACCGTGCCCGTGCAGGCGTTCGGCTGGGTGCTCGGCGAGCTGCCGCGCGCCCTGGTCGGCTACGAGCGGATCGCGGCAGTCGCCGACGCGACCGGCGCCCTTACCCACGGCGACGCCCGCCTGCCGCGGGCCGACCGACCGGCCGGCCTGGCGGTGCGCCTGGCGGACGTGGGCGTCGACGTCCCCGCGACCAGCGGGGCGGTCGGCCGCTCGATCACCCTGCTCGACGGCGTGGACGTCGACGTCCGGCCGGGCGCCACGGTCGCCGTCGTCGGCACCACGGGGGCCGGCAAGACCACCCTCGTGAGCCTCCTGGCCCGGCTGTCCGACCCGACGCGCGGGCAGGTGCTGCTCGACGGCGTCGACGCCCGCACCCTGGCCGACGGCGAGATCCCCGCCCACGTCGCGCTCGTCACGCAGTCCACCTTCATCTTCGAGGACACCGTGCGCGGCAACGTCACGCTCGCCGACGCGGGCGCCCCCGGGGCGCCGTCGGACGACGAGGTGTGGGACGCCCTGCGGCTCGCCCGCCTGGAGGAGACCGTCCGCGACATGGCCGGCGGCCTCGACGCGCCGCTGGGCGAGCGCGGCGCCAACCTGTCCGGCGGACAGCGGCAGCGCCTCGCCATCGCACGCGCCCTGGTCCGCGGCCCGCGCCTGCTCGTGCTCGACGACGCGACCAGCGCCGTCGACCCCCGCGTGGAGCAGGAGATCCTGCGGGGCCTGGCCGCCCGGACCGACGATGTGGCCGGCGACGACGACGCCGTCGGACCCGCCACCCCCGGCACCACCGTGATCATGGTCGCCTACCGCATGTCGTCGGTGGCGCTCGCGGACCGGGTGGTCCACGTCGACGGCGGCCGCGTGGTCGACGTCGGCACGCACGACGAGCTCATGGCGCGCGACCCCGGCTACCGCGCGCTGGCCACGGCCTACGAGGCCGAGACCGAGCGCCGCGCGCAGGAACGGGCCGACGAGGCCGCCGCCGGGACGCTGGACGACGAGCTGGAGGAGGTGGCCCGATGACCGCGGTGACGGACGAGCCCGACGTGACCGACGTGCCCGAGGACCTGCTCGACGCCGACGGTGCCCGCATCGAGTCGGCCAGCAGCCTGGGCGTGTTCGCGACCCTGCGCCGCGGCATCGAGATCAGCCCCGAGATCACGCGGGGCCTCTGGGTCACGCTCCTGCTCGCGTCCCTCGCGGCCGCGGGCCGCGTGGTCGTGCCGCTCGCGGTGCAGCAGACGATCGACGTCGGCATCCTGGCCGACGGCGGGCCCGACGTCGGCCAGGTGGCGCTGCTCGCGTCCCTCGCGACGGGGGCGCTCGTGCTGGCCGCGCTGTGCGCCGCGCTCGTCAACGTGCGCCTGTTCCGCTCGGCCGAGGCCGGGCTGGCGACGTTGCGCGTCAAGGCGTTCCGGCACGTGCACGACCTCTCGACCCTCACGCAGAACACCGAGCGCCGCGGCGCGCTGGTCTCGCGCGTGACCAACGACGTCGACACGGTCTCCCTGTTCGTGCAGTGGGGCGGCATCATGCTGCTCGTCAACGTGCTGCAGGTGCTCGTGGCGACCGGGCTGATGCTGGTCTACTCGCCGATCCTGACCGCCGTGGTCTGGATCGCCTTCGTGCCGATGTTTCTCGTGATCCGGTACGGCCAGAAGTACGTGAACCGCGCGTACACCCTGGTGCGCGAGCGGGTCGGTGCGATGCTCGGCGCCATCTCGGAGTCCGTGGTGGGCGCCGAGACGGTGCGCGCCTACGGTGTGGCCGAGCGCACCGGGCGCCGGATCGGCGGCGCCGTCGAGGCGACCCGCAGCGCCCAGGCCCGGTCCCAGGTGCTGGTCGCGGCGACGTTCTCGTCGGGCGTGCTCATCTCCAACCTGGTGCTCGCCGTCGTGGTGGTCGTGGGCACGCTGCTGGGCGTGGGCGGCGGCCTGACGGCGGGCCAGCTCGTCGCCTTCCTGTTCCTGGTGCAGCTCTTCACCGGCCCGGTGCAGATGGCCACCGAGATCCTCAACGAGCTGCAGAACGCCGTGGCCGGCTGGCGGCGCGTCATCGCCGTCATCGAGACGCCGGTCCAGGTGGCCGAGAAGCCGGACGCCGTGACCCAGGAGCGCGGGCCGGCGCACGTGACGCTGCGCGACGTCCGGTTCGCCTACCCGGGCGGCCCCGAGGTGCTGCACGGCGTGACGCTGGACCTGCCGCCGCGCACCAAGGTGGCCGTGGTCGGGCAGACCGGCTCGGGCAAGACGACCGTCGCCAAGCTCGTCACCCGGCTCATGGACCCGACGGCGGGCGTCGTGGAGCTCGACGGCACGGACCTGCGCGACGTGAGCTTCGCCTCGCTGCGCGAGCGCGTGGTGCTGGTGCCGCAGGAGGGTTTCCTCTTCGACGGCACGGTGCTCGAGAACGCGGCCTACGGCCTGCGGGCGCCGCTGGAGGCGCCCTCCGGGGCCTCCGCCGAGGACGACGAGCCCGCCGCCGGGCACCGCGTGGCCGTCGAGCGCGCCTTCGCCGAGCTCGGCCTGGCCGACTGGGTGGCGGACCTGCCCGACGGGCTCGAGACGGCCGTCGGCCAGCGGGGCGAGGCGCTGTCCGCGGGGGAGCGGCAGCTCGTCGCGATCGCGCGGGCCTACCTGGCGCAGCCGGACCTGCTGGTGCTCGACGAGGCGACGTCGGCCGTGGACCCCGCGACCGAGGTGCGCATCGCGCGGGCCCTGGACTCCCTGACCGCGGGGCGGTCCACGATCACCATCGCGCACCGGCTCTCCACCGCCGAGGCGTCCGACCTGGTGGTCGTGGTAGACCAGGGCCACGTCGCCGAGGTCGGCCCTCACGCCGAGCTGGTCGCGGCGGACGGCATCTACGCCCGGATGCACGCGAGCTGGGTGGCCCAGACCCGGTAGTGCCGGTTCGCTCCCGTCACGGATCGGGGCCGGCGGCGGACATCACATCGCCGTCGGCCCATGACGTGGCAGGATTCTCAGGTGCCCGAAGTTCTCGATCCCACGATCTCCGCCCGACTCAAGCGCGACGACGCCGGCCTGGTCGCCGCCGTCGTCCAGCAGCACGACACGGGCGAGGTGCTCATGGTCGGCTGGATGGACGACGAGGCCCTGCGCCGTACCCTCACGCAGGGGCGGGTGACGTTCTGGTCCCGCAGCCGTGCGGAGTACTGGCGCAAGGGCGACACGTCCGGCCACGCCCAGTACGTCAAGGCGGTGAGCATCGACTGCGACGGCGACGCGCTGCTGGTCCAGGTGGACCAGGTGGGCGCCGCGTGCCACACGGGCGCCCGCACGTGCTTCGTCGCCGGGGGAGACCTGGGCGCCGTGGTCGGCGACCGCAACCAGCCCGCCACCCCGCAGAACAAGGAGTCCCGGTGACCCAGCTCGACAGCCAGCCCGACACCCACGAGGCCCGCGCGGCGACCGCACCCGCCGACCTGCCCTGGGGTCGCACCTGGCCGAGCCTGCCGGAGTTCCGGGAGATGGCCACCGACCGTCGCGTGATCCCCGTGGTCCGCCCCCTGCTGGCGGACGACGCCACGCCCGTCGGGCTCTACCGGACCCTGGCCCAGGGCCGGCCGGGCACGTTCATCCTGGAGTCGGCCGAGTCCGGCGTCTGGGCGCGCTGGTCGTTCGTCGGCGTCGCCTCGCGCGCGACCCTGACCAGCGACGGCGGCCAGGCCGTGTGGACCGGCGACGTGCCCGTGGGCATCCCGACGCGCGGCGACGTCGTCGACGTGGTCGACGCCGCGCTGGCCGCCCTGCGCACCCCCGGCGTCGCGAACCTGCCGCCGCTGACCGGCGGCCTGGCCGGCGTGCTGGGCTGGGACGTCGTGCGGCACTGGGAGCCCACGCTCCCGGCGACCGCCCCGGACGAGACGGGCGCGCCCGAGCTCTCCCTGTGCCTGGCCACGGACCTTGCCGTGGTGGACCACCGGGAGGGCACGGTCTGGCTCGTCGCCAACGCCATCAACGCGGACGCCACGGACGAGCGCGTCGACGAGGCCTACGCGGACGCCGTCGCACGGCTGGACACCATGCAGGCGCAGCTCGCGGCCGGCGGGCCGCGCGTCACGTCGGTCGTGGCCGAGGACGTGCCCGAGCCGCAACTCGAGTTCCGGTCCACGCGCGAGGAGTTCGAGGACGCGGTGCTCGCGGGCAAGGAGGCGATCCGCGACGGCGAGGTGTTCCAGGTGGTGCTCTCCCAGCGCCTGGACCTGGACTGCGCGGCCGACCCGCTGGACGTCTACCGGGCGCTGCGCACGATCAACCCGAGCCCGTACATGTACTACTTCCACCTGGCCAAGCCCGACGGCGCCGAGTTCGCCGTCGTGGGCTCCAGCCCGGAGACGCTCGTCAAGGTGGACGACGGACACGTCACCACCTACCCGATCGCCGGCTCGCGTCCGCGCGGCGCCCACCCCGAGGAGGACGCCGAGCTCGGCGAGGAGCTCCTGGCCGACCCCAAGGAGCGGGCCGAGCACATCATGCTCGTCGACCTGTCCCGCAACGACATGGTCAAGGTCTGTGAACCCACCAGCGTCGAGGTGGTCGAGTTCATGAAGGTGCGGCGGTTCAGCCACATCATGCACATGTGCTCCACCGTCGTGGGCCGGCTGCGGCCGGGCTTCGGCGCCCTGGACGCCCTGCGGGCGACGTTCCCGGCGGGCACCCTCTCCGGCGCGCCCAAGCCGCGGGCGATCGCGCTGATCGACGAGCTGGAGCCCGCGTCGCGCGGCATCTACGGCGGGGTGTGCGGCTACTTCGACTTCGGCGGCAACATGGACATGGCGATCGCCATCCGCACCGCGTACATCGCGGACGGCCGCGCCAGCGTGCAGGCGGGCGGCGGTATCGTGGCCGACTCGGTGCCCGCGTCCGAGTACCAGGAGTCGCGCAACAAGGCCGCCGCCGCGGTCCGTGCCATCCAGCTCGCGTCGCGCCTGACGCCGCTGCGTGCCGCGGCGCGTGCGGCGGAGCCGCGGACCACCGGGGGCGACCGATGACCCGCACCCGCACCGTCCTCGCCCTGCTCGTGCTGGGCGCGCTGACCTTCGGCACGGGCTCGCCCACCTGGATCACCACCACGGTGGCCACGGCACTGCAGCCCGAGGTGGCGGTCGCCGCGTCCGGCACCTCGGCCGCGCCGGGCGTCGGGGCGGGCGCCCTCGTGCTGCTGGCGGCGGGCATCGCGTGCGCGCTCACCGGGCGCGTCGCCCGGTACGTGGCGCTCGTGGTCGCCGCGGCGGCCGGCGTGCTCGTCGTGGGCAGCACGCTCGTCGTCATCCAGGACCCGACCCCCGCCGCCACCGCCGCGGCGTCCGCCTCGAGCGGCGTCACCGAGCTGACGTCGCCCGTCGTCCTGACGGCCTGGCCCTGGGCCGCGGTCGCCACGGGCGTGCTCGCCGTGGCCGTCGCCGTGTGGGGCGCCGTCGCGGCCCGCGGCTGGACGGCGACGTCGGGCCGGCACGAGCGCGCGGGCCAGGCCCCGGCCGCCGGCGCGGCCGCCACCACCACCGCCGCCCCCGGAACAGCACCGGGAACGGCTCCGGCCGACGCCGCCGCGAGCACGCCCGCGGACGACGACGGCGCTGGCACCGCCCCCGACGAGCCCCCGGCCGACGACGACGAGATCGACCCCCACGACGCCTGGGACGCCCTGTCCCGCGGCGACGACCCGACGGGCCGCTGACCCGGCCGCGAGCGGTTAGGCTGGGCGCGTACCGCACGACACGAAAGGCATCAAACCTGCGATGACCGAGAACAAGCCTGAGATCGCCTACCTCCCGCCGGGCGTCCCGCCGACCAACCACGGCCACACGGTCGCCGCGTGGGTCACGATGGTCGGGATCACGCTGGGTGTGCTGATCTCCTCGTGGGGCGTCGTGGTGGCCCAGTCGTGGTCGGCCTGGCTGGTCCTGTTCGTGCTCGGCTTCGTCGTCATCGGAGCCTCGCTCATCATCGGCCTGGTCCTGCGCAACCTGGGCCTGGGCCAGAAGACGGTCCAGCGGTAACCGGTGCCATGACCGCCCTGGAGATGGCCGCGCCGTCCGCCGCCTACCCCCGCAACAACCTGGGGGTCTGGTCGCTCGTGCTGGGCATCGCGTCGATCGTGCTCCTCCTGGGTGCCCTCACGGGCATCCCCGCGATCATCATCGGCAACCAGGGCCGCCGCGCCGTCCGCGCCGGCGACGCGAACAACGAGGGGACGGCGCTGGCCGGCGTCGTGCTGGGCTGGCTGTCCCTCGCGATCCTCGTCGTCGTGATCGGGCTCGTCGTCGTCCGCTTCCTGGCGGGTGGGTCGAATTCCTGAGCCGGCCGTCCGGCGGACGGCGCCCGCGCTGCGGGCGCCCGTCCTGGCCGGGGCGGCCGTCGGCGCGGCCACCCTCCTGGTCGCGCTCCGCGACCCGCACGTGGCCGGCTCCTACGGGTTCTGCCCGCTGCTGGAGCTGACCGGCCTGGCCTGCCCGCTGTGCGGCGGGCTGCGCGCCACGCACGACCTGGCGCACCTCGACCTGGCGGGCGCCTGGTCGGCCAACGCGCTGTGGACGGTCACCGCCCCGGTGGTGGTCGTCGTCTGGCTGGCCTGGCTCGTGGCGGCGGCCCGCGGGCGCCCGTTCCGCGGTCTGTCGAGCACGGCTGGCTGGGTCACGCTCGGGGTCGCGCTCACATTCTTCGTGGCGCGAAATCTGCCCGGGCTGCAGCAGTACCTGACCCCCTGGCTCTGATCCCGGCCCTGATCAGGCGATCTCCGGGGAACGACGCCGACGGCGTCCGCCCGGGATCTGACGGGCCGTCGTCTCACGGTCCGGGAGTGGTCAGGACCACACCCTGGATCCGCCTACCATGGCCATGGGGCACAGGTCCCCAGCAGTCGTAGGGCGTGATCAGGCGCACGAGGCCGCATGCCGAGGGCAGAGGGCACGGGGAGGCTCATTACATGTCGGTCCTGGAGGACATCGTCGCGGGGGTACGTGAGGACCTCGCGGAGCGTGAGGCACGCGTGCCTCTCGACGCGCTCAAGGAGCGCGCCAACGCGGTGCCCGGGGCCCTCGAGTGCCTCGGCCGCCTCAAGCAGGCGGACGCCGTCTCGGTGATCGCCGAGGTCAAGCGCTCGAGCCCCAGCAAGGGCTCCCTGGCCCAGATCGCCGACCCGGCGGCGCTCGCGGTCGAGTACGAGACCGGCGGGGCCTCGGCGATCTCGGTGCTCACCGAGCAGCGCCGGTTCCACGGCTCGCTGGCGGACCTGGACGCGGTGCGTGGTCGCGTGGACGTCCCGGTGCTGCGCAAGGACTTCGTCGTCACGCCCTACCAGGTGTGGGAGGCGCGTGCGCACGGGGCAGACCTGGTCCTGATCATCGTGGCGGCCCTGGAGCAGACGGTGCTCGAGTCGCTGGTCGAGCGGGTGCACTCGCTGGGCATGACCGCGCTCGTGGAGACGCACAACCTCGAGGAGGTGCGCCGGGCGGTCGACGCCGGGGCGCGCGTCGTGGGCGTCAACGCCCGCAACCTGAAGACCCTCGAGCTGGACCGCGGCCTGTTCCGCAGCCTCGCCGAGTACATCCCGGACGACGTGGTCAAGATCGCGGAGTCCGGCATCCGCGGACCGCACGACGTGATGGAGATGGCCCGGGCCGGGGCGGACGGCGTCCTGGTGGGCGAGGCGCTCGTGACCGACGGCGCCCCGCGCGCCTCGGTGGCCGACCTCGTCGCCGCGGGCTCGCACCCGTCGCTGCGCTCCGTCCGTCCGGCCTGAAGGGATCCGAGGTGACCGATGTGAAGCTTTCCGACGTCTCCGGCCCGTACTTCGGCCAGTACGGCGGGCGCTTCGTGCCCGAGGCGCTCATCGCCGCGCTCGAGGAGCTCGACACGGAGTTCCGCAAGGCGGCCGACGACCCCGCGTTCGCGGCCGAGCTGCAGCGCCTGCACCGGGAGTACACCGGCCGGCCGAGCCCGCTGACCGAGGTGCCGCGGTTCGCCGCGCACGCGGGCGGCGGCGAGGGGGCCGCGCCTGCTGTGCGGGTCTTCCTCAAGCGCGAGGACCTCAACCACACCGGTTCGCACAAGATCAACAACGTGCTGGGCCAGGCCCTGCTCGTCAAGCGCATGGGCAAGAAGCGTCTCATCGCCGAGACGGGGGCGGGCCAGCACGGCGTCGCGACCGCCACCGCGGCGGCCCTGATGGACCTCGAGTGCGTGGTCTACATGGGCGAGGAGGACACCCGGCGGCAGGCGCTGAACGTGGCGCGGATGCGCCTGCTCGGCGCCGAGGTCGTGCCGGTCAAGATCGGCTCGCGCACGCTCAAGGACGCGATCAACGAGGCGTTGCGCGACTGGGTCGCCAACGTCGAGACGACGCACTACCTGCTGGGCACCGTCACGGGCCCGCACCCGTTCCCCGAGATGGTGCGGCAGTTCCACCGCATCATCGGCGAGGAGGCGCGCGAGCAGATCCTGGAGCGCACCGGCCGGCTGCCCGACGTCGTCGCGGCGTGCGTGGGCGGCGGCTCCAACGCGCTGGGCATCTTCAACGCGTTCCTCGACGACAAGGACGTGGAGCTGCGCGGCTTCGAGGCCGGCGGCGAGGGCATCGAGTCCGGCCGGCACGCGGCCCGGTTCAGCGGCGGCGCGCTGGGCGTGCTGCACGGCGCGCGCTCGTACCTGCTGCAGGACGACGACGGCCAGACCCTGCCCAGCCACTCGGTCTCCGCGGGCCTGGACTACCCGAGCGTCGGCCCGGCGCACGCCTGGCTGCACGACCTGGGCCGGGCCACGTACGAGCCCGTGACCGACGACGAGGCCATGGAGGCGTTCCGCCTGCTGTGCCGCACCGAGGGCATCATCCCGGCCATCGAGTCGGCGCACGCCCTCGCGGGCGCGCTGCGCGTGGGCCAGGCCGCGGCCGCCGAGGGCCGCACCGGCCCCGACGGCGAGCCGCTCCTGCTGCTGGTGAACCTGTCCGGTCGCGGCGACAAGGACGTGGCGACGGCGGCCCGCTGGTTCGGGCTGCTGGACGGCGCGGACAACGGCGTCGCGGCCGAGGAGCTCGAACGACAGGAGGGCCGGGGATGACCACGGTGACGCAGCAGGCCACGGGTCCGGACACGCACTCCGGCACCGCCGACCTGATCGCCCGCCTGCGCACGCAGGAGAACCGGCCCGCCCTGGTGGGCTACCTGCCGGTGGGCTACCCGACGGTCGACCGGTCGATCGAGGCGCTGAAGACCCTCGTGGACCACGGCGTCGACATCATCGAGCTCGGCATCCCGTACACCGACCCCGTCCTCGACGGCCCGGTCATCCAGGCGGCCGCGCAGGGCGCGCTCGACGCGGGCGCGCGGGTGCGCGACGTGTTCCGCGTGGTGCGCGAGCTGACGGAGTACGCGCCGCACGTGCCCGTGCTGGTCATGACGTACTGGAACCCGGTGCTCAAGTACGGCCCCGACGCGTTCGCGCGCGACCTGGCCGCCGCGGGCGGCGCCGGGCTGATCACGCCCGACCTCATCCCGGACGAGGGCGCCGACTGGATCGCGGCGAGCGAGGCGCACGGCCTCGACCGCGTGTTCCTCGTGGCCCCCAGCTCGACGCCGGAGCGGCTGCGGCTGACCGTGGGCCAGTCCCGCGGTTTCGTGTACGCGGCGTCGCTCATGGGCGTGACGGGGGAGCGCAACCAGGTGGGTTCGCGCGCCGAGCAGCTCGTGACCGACACGCGTGCCGCCGGCGCGCCGAACGTCTGCGTGGGCCTGGGCGTCTCCACGGGGGCGCAGGCCGCGCAGGTCGGCCGCTTCGCCGACGGCGTCATCGTCGGCTCGGCGCTGGTCCGTCCGCTCCTGTCGGAGGGCCCGCTGCCGGACGACGAGTGGGCGGTCCGTCTCACGAATCTGGCCGGGGTGACGGAGGACCTCGCCGCCGGGGTACGGTCGGCTCGCGCTCCCGCGCCCACCGACCCCCCTGCCGCCACGCCTGGCGGTGCGACCCCCTCCGGAGAGGCCCTGTGACGCTGCTGACCGCACTGCCGGCCGCTCTGTCCGTGGAGCTGCCTGCCGCGTTGTCCGCCGCGCTCCCCGGGGCTCCCGCGACCCAGATCCCCAGCCCGGCCGAGCACACCTGGTACCTCGGGATCTTCCCGCTGCGCGCCTACGCGCTGGCCATCCTCGCGGGCATCGTGCTCGCCGTCTGGCTGACCGCCAGGCGGTGGAAGGCGCGCGGGGGCAGCCCGGACGACGTCCTGGAGATCACCTTCTGGGCGGTGCCGTTCGGCATCGTCGGGGGCCGGATCTACCACGTCCTCTCGTCGCCCGACCGGTACTTCGGCGAGAACTTCTCGGGTGGGGGTGACCCCGTCCAGGCGCTCTACGTCTGGGAGGGCGGCCTCGGCATCTGGGGCGCCGTGGCGCTCGGCGCCGTGGGCGCGTGGATCGGCTGCCGCAGGCAGGGCGTGCGGCTGTCGTCGTTCGCCGACGCCGTGGCGCCGGGCCTGTTGATCGCGCAGGCCGTCGGCCGTCTCGGCAACTGGTTCAACCAGGAGCTGTACGGGCGGCCCACCGAGCTGCCCTGGGGCCTGCACATCGATGCCGAGTACCTGGTGTCGAACCCGGCCACGGGCGTGGCGTACCCGGAGGGCACGCTCTTCCACCCGACGTTCCTGTACGAACTCCTGTGGAATCTCCTGATGGCCGGAGTTCTGCTGTTTCTCGACCGTCGGTTCAGGTTGGGTCATGGGCGGGTATTCTGGGCGTACGTCCTGCTCTACACTCTCGGACGGGTCTGGATCGAGATGCTCCGCATCGACGATGCGGAGCAGGTGCTGGGGCTCCGCCTCAACGTCTGGACCTCGATCCTGCTGGGCCTTGCGGCCCTGGTGGTCTCGATCGTGCTGGCTCGAAGGTTCCCCACCAGGGAAGAGTCGGTGCGGCTGCGACCAGAGGACGACGAACCGCCGGCGGGCCCACGGGCCGAGCCGGAGCCTGACCCAGGAGTCGAAGGGACCGGCGAGGCCGCGGCCGAGCCGGAGGAAGTAAAGACAGCTGCACAGGAGGAGTCCGACGCGGACGCCTCCGTGCGCACCTGAGGGGCACGACCGCCGGGACCACCGGACGACGAGCCCCCTGACCGACCGGGCCGCCGTCGTCCCGGACCACCGCAAGGAACTGCGCTCGGCTACGGCCGAGTGCCTGTGAGGACCCATGACCAAGCCGTTGCCGACACAGAGGGTTGGGCTGCCCACGCAGACGTTTGAAGGCGGCCTGTACGACCCGGCGGCCGAGCATGACGCGTGCGGCGTCGCCTTCGTGGCGACCCTGCGCGGCACGCCCGGGCGCGACATCGTCGATGCCGGGCTCACCGCCCTGCTGAACCTCGACCACCGCGGCGCGGTGGGAGCGGAGGAGGACAGCGGCGACGGCGCCGGCATCCTCACCCAGATCCCCGACGCGTTCGTCCGTGACGTCGTGGGGGTGGACCTGCCGCCCGCCGGGATGTACGCGATCGGTACGGCGTTCCTGCCGACCGACGAGGCCGAGCGCGACGCCATGGTGCGCCGCGTCGAGGCCCTGGCCGCCGAGGAGAAGCTCGACGTGCTCGCGTGGCGCGACGTCCCGGTCGACGCCGGGATCGTCGGCCCGACGGCGCGCGCCTCGATGCCGGCGTTCCGCCAGATCGTGGTGGCCGACCCCTCGCGGAGCCTGTCCGGGATCGACCTGGACCGCCGCTGCTACCGCCTGCGCAAGCGGGCGGAGAACGAGGTCGGGCTGTACTTCGCCTCGCTCAGCGCCCGCACCCTGACGTACAAGGGCATGCTGACGACGGCACAGCTCGAGCCGTTCTTCCCCGACCTGTCGGACCCGCGGTACGCCACCGAGCTCGCGCTGGTCCACTCGCGGTTCTCCACCAACACGTTCCCGTCGTGGCCGCTGGCCCAGCCGTTCCGGCTGCTGGCCCACAACGGCGAGATCAACACCGTGCGCGGCAACCGCAACTGGGTCGCGGCGCGCGAGGGCACCATGGAGTCCGACCTGCTGGGCGACCTCGCGCCGCTCCAGCCGGTCTGCTCGCCCGGTGCGAGCGACTCGGCGAGCTTCGACGAGGTGCTGGAGCTGCTGCACCTGTCGGGGCGGTCCCTGCCGCACTCGGTGCTGATGATGGTGCCCGAGGCCTGGGAGAACAACCCGGGCATGGACCCCGCCCTGCGGTCGTTCTACCAGTACAACGCGAACCTCATCGAGCCGTGGGACGGCCCCGCCTCCCTCACGTTCACCGACGGCACCCTGATCGGCGCCGTGCTCGACCGCAACGGCCTGCGCCCCGGGCGCTGGTGGGTCACCGAGGACGGCCTGGTCGTCCTGGCCTCCGAGGCCGGTGTGCTCGACATCGACCCCGCCACCGTGGTCCGCAAGGGCCGCCTCGAGCCCGGCAAGATGTTCCTCGTCGACACCGGCTCCGGCCGCATCGTCGAGGACGAGGAGGTCAAGTCCGGCCTCGCGTCGATGCACCCCTACGGGGACTGGATCCGCGAGCACTCGGTCTACCTCGACGAGCTGCCCGACCGCGAGCACGTGGCGCACAGCCCGGCGTCGGTGCGCCGTCGGCAGCGGGCGTTCGGCTACACCGAGGAAGAGCTCAAGATCATCCTGTCGCCGATGGCGACCACCGGCGGTGAGCCGCTGGGCGCCATGGGCTCCGACACGCCCGTCGCGGTGCTCTCGCAGCGCCCGCGGCTGCTGTTCGACTACTTCACGCAGATGTTCGCGCAGGTGACCAACCCGCCGCTGGACGCGATCCGTGAGGAGCTGGTCACTGCCATCGGCAGCGCTATCGGACCGGAGCCCAACCTCCTGGCCGACCTGCCGGAGCACGCGCGCAAGCTCGTGCTCGGCTTCCCGGTGCTGGACAACGACCAGCTCGCCAAGGTCGTCCACGTCGAGCGCGACCGCGAGCTCGAGGGCCTGTTCCAGGCCGAGACCATCCAGGGCCTGTACGACGTCTCGGGTGGCGGCGCCGCGCTGCTCGCCCGGCTGGAGGCGATCTTCGCCGACGTCGACCGGTACGTGGAGGAGGGCGCGAGCTTCCTCGTGCTCTCGGACCGCGACGCCAACTCCGAGCTCGCCCCGATCCCGTCGCTGCTCCTGACCAGCGCCGTGCACCACCACCTGGTGCGCAAGCACACCCGCAACCGGGTCTCGCTCGTGGTCGAGGCCGGCGACGTGCGCGAGGTGCACCACGTCGCGCTGCTCATCGGCTACGGCGCGGCCGCCGTGAACCCCTACCTCGCGATGGAGACGGTCGAGGACCTCGCCCGCCGCGGGTACCTGGACGTCACGCCGGAGCAGGCCGTCGCCAACCTCATCAAGGCGCTCGGCAAGGGCGTGCTCAAGGTGATGTCCAAGATGGGCATCTCCACGATCATGTCGTACCGCGGCGCCCAGATCTTCGAGGCCGTGGGCCTGTCCCACGACCTGGTCGAGGACTACTTCACCGGCACCACCTCGCGGCTCGGCGGCATCGGCCTGGACGTCATCGCGGCCGAGGTCGCGGCGCGGCACGCCGAGGCCTACCCGCCGTCGGGCAACAAGAAGCCGGGCGAGCGCCTCACCACCGGCGGCGAGTACCAGTGGCGCCGCGACGGCGAGGACCACCTCTTCGACCCGGAGACGGTGTTCCGGCTGCAGCACGCCACGCGCTCGGGCCGGATGGACATCTTCCGGCAGTACACGCGGCGCGTGGACGAGCAGTCGAACCGCCTCATGACGCTGCGCGGCCTGCTGCGCTTCAGCCCCGACCGCGAGCCGGTGCCGATCGACGAGGTCCAGCCGGTCAGCGAGATCGTCAAGCTGTTCAACACGGGCGCCATGTCCTACGGCTCCATCTCGGCCGAGGCGCACGAGACCCTCGCGATCGCGATGAACCGCCTCGGCGGCCGCTCCAACACGGGCGAGGGCGGCGAGGACCCGGAGCGCCTGTACGACGACGAGCGCCGCTCGCGCGTCAAGCAGATCGCGTCGGGCCGGTTCGGCGTGACGTCGGAGTACCTCACGCAGGCCACCGACATCCAGCTCAAGCTCGCTCAGGGCGCCAAGCCCGGCGAGGGCGGCCAGCTGCCCGGGAACAAGGTGTACCCGTGGGTCGCCGCGACCCGGCACTCGACCCCCGGCGTCGGCCTCATCTCGCCGCCGCCGCACCACGACATCTACTCGATCGAGGACCTGGCCCAGCTCATCCACGACGCGAAGAACGCCAACCCGTCGGCGCGCGTGCACGTGAAGCTGGTCAGCGAGTTCGGGGTAGGGACGGTCGCGACAGGGGTCTCGAAGGCGCACGCCGACGTCGTCCTCATCTCGGGGCACGACGGCGGCACGGGCGCCTCGCCGCTCACGTCGCTCAAGCACGCCGGCACGCCCTGGGAGATCGGCCTGGCCGAGACCCAGCAGACGCTCGTGCTCAACGACCTGCGCGACCGCATCGTGGTGCAGGTCGACGGCCAGATGAAGACCGGTCGCGACGTCATCGTCGCGGCGCTGCTGGGGGCCGAGGAGTTCGGCTTCGCGACCGCGCCCATGGTGGTCTCGGGCTGCGTCATGATGCGCGTCTGCCACCTGGACACCTGTCCCGTCGGCGTCGCCACGCAGAACCCCGAGCTGCGCAGCCGGTTCACCGGCAAGCCGGAGTTCGTCGTGAACT
This sequence comes from Promicromonospora sp. NPDC110617, assembly GCF_055598465.1. Taxonomy (NCBI): domain Bacteria; kingdom Bacillati; phylum Actinomycetota; class Actinomycetes; order Micrococcales; family Promicromonosporaceae; genus Promicromonospora; species Promicromonospora sp. NPDC110617. The sequence goes on along the minus strand of NZ_JBVKBM010000002.1, from coordinate 139,293 downwards.
TCTTCGAGTTCATCGCCCAGGAGGTGCGCGAGCACCTCGCGGCGCTCGGGTTCCGCAGCCTCGAGGAGGCCGTGGGCCAGGTGCAGGTGCTCGACACCCGCAAGGCCGTCGACCACTGGAAGGCGCAGGGTCTCGACCTGACGCCGGTGCTCGCCCGGCCGCAGCTCAAGGAGGGCTCGTCCCTGCGCCACACCCGGGTGCAGGACCACGGCCTCGCCCGGGCGCTGGACAACCAGCTCATCGCGGCCGCCGCCCCGGCGCTGGAGCGCGGGGAGGCCGTCACGATCGAGCTGCCGGTGCGCAACGTCAACCGGACGGTCGGCACGATGCTCGGCCACGAGGTGACCAAGCGGTACCGGGGCGCGGGCCTGCCGGACGACACGATCGACGTGACCCTGACCGGGTCCGCCGGCCAGTCGCTCGGTGCGTTCCTGCCGCGCGGCATCACGCTGCGCCTGTTCGGCGACGCCAACGACTACGTCGGCAAGGGCCTGTCGGGCGGCCGCGTCGCGGTGCGGCCCGACCGGGCCGCGGTGCTCGACGGCGCCAACGTCATCGCGGGCAACGTCATCGGCTACGGCGCCACCTCCGGCGAGGTGTTCCTGCGCGGACGCGTGGGGGAGCGGTTCGGGGTGCGCAACTCCGGCGCGACCCTGATCGCCGAGGGCGTGGGCGACCACGCCTGCGAGTACATGACCGGCGGCACCGTGCTGGTGCTCGGCCCCACGGGCCGCAACGTCGGCGCGGGCATGTCCGGCGGTACCGCGTTCTTCCTGGACCTGCGGGTCTCCCGCGTCAACCAGGCGGCGCTGGAGGCGGGCGAGCTCGCCGTCGGCGTCCTTACCGACGCCGACTGGGAGACCGTGCGCGACCTCCTGGAGCGGCACCTGGCCGAGACCGGCTCGACCATCGCGGCCGAGCTGCTCGCGGACCCCGACGCCGCGCGGGGCCGGTTCAGCCGGCTGCTGCCCCCGGGCTGGGCGCGCGTGCGCCTCGCCCTCGCCGAGGCCGAGGCCGACGGCACCGACATCTCGGGCAAGACCCAGTGGGACCCGTCCGTGTGGAACCAGATCATGGAGGTGGCACGTGGCTGACCCCCGAGGCTTTCTGAAGGTCCGGGAGCGGGAGCTCCCGCCGAACCGGCCCGTCGAGGTGCGGCTGCGTGACTGGAAGGACACGCACGCGCACCGCGAGGAAGGTCAGGCCTTCCTGAAGGAGCAGGCCGGCCGCTGCATGGACTGCGGCGTGCCGTTCTGCCACCAGGGCTGCCCGCTGGGGAACCTGATCCCCGACTGGAACGACCTGGTCTGGCGCGGCCAGTGGGCGGACGCGATCGACCGCCTGCACGCCACGAACAACTTCCCGGAGTTCACCGGGCGGGTGTGCCCGGCGCCGTGCGAGTCGTCCTGCGTGCTGAGCATCAACCAGCCCGCGGTGACCATCAAGAACGTCGAGGTCTCGATCATCGACGAGGCGTTCGCGCGTGGCCTGGTCACGCCGCACGTCCCCGAGCGGCTCACCGGTTCCACGGTCGCCGTCGTCGGCTCCGGCCCCGCGGGTCTCGCCGCCGCGCAGCAGCTCACGCGCGCCGGCCACACCGTGGTCGTCTACGAGCGCGACGACGCCATCGGCGGCCTGCTGCGCTACGGCATCCCGGACTTCAAGCTCGAGAAGCTGCACATCGACCGCCGTCTGGCGCAGATGGAGGCCGAGGGCACCCGCTTCCGCGCCGGCGTGACGATCGGCGAGGACATCAGCTGGGACGCCCTGCGCCGCCGGTTCGACGCCGTCGTGGTCGCCACGGGCGCCACCGTGCCCCGCGAGCTGCCCCTGCCGGGGCGGGACCTGGCCGGCATCCACTACGCCATGGACTTCCTGACGCCCGCCAACAAGGCGGTCGCGGCCGGCACGCCCGACGACCTGCCCGAGGGCGCGCCGACGGCCGCCGGGAAGCACGTGGTCATCATCGGCGGCGGCGACACCGGCTCGGACTGCCTCGGCACCGCGCTGCGCCAGGGCGCCGCCAGCGTCACCACGCTCGCCATCGGCAAGAAGCCGCCGGTCGAGCGCCCGGCGAACCAGCCGTGGCCCACCGACCCCATCCTGTTCGAGGTCTCGACCTCGCACGAGGAGGGCGGCGAGCGCACCTACCTGGCCTCCACGGTCGAGTTCCTGGCCGACTCCGACGGCAACGTCCGGGCGCTGAAGGTCGCCGAGACCGAGTACCTGCCCGACGGCCGCCGCGCGCCGCGGGCGGGCACCGAGCACGAGATCCCCGCGGACCTCGTGCTGGTCGCCATGGGCTTCACCGGCCCCGAGGTCGGCGTGCTCGAGGAGCAGACCGGCATCGAGGTCACCGAGCGTGGCCTGGTCGCCCGCGGCGACGACTACGCCGCGAGCCTGCCGGGCGTGTTCGTCGCCGGTGACGCCGGCCGCGGGCAGTCCCTCATCGTGTGGGCGATCGCCGAGGGCCGCGCCGCGGCCGCTGCGGCCGACACCTACCTCCAGGGCAGCACCGAGCTGCCCGCCCCGGTGCGCCCGCGCACGCTCGCTCTGCGATCGTGACCCGAGAACTTCACCGGGAGTTGTACACCCCCACAGGGCGCGCTGGCGCCCACCATGCCTAGGCTGGAGACATGCGCAGAGCCAAGATCGTGTGCACCATCGGACCCGCCACGGAGAGCCCGGAAAAACTCCGGGAACTCGTTGACGCCGGCATGAACGTGGCGCGGATCAACCGCAGCCACGGCGAGCAGGAGGCTCATGCGGCGGTTTACCGCAACGTGCGAGAGGCCGCCAAGGCGGCAGGAAAGTCGGTCGCCGTACTGGTCGACCTGCAGGGACCCAAGATCCGGCTCGGCCGGTTCGCGGGAGACGAAAAGCATTTCTTGAACAAGGGCGACACGTTCACCATCACGACCGAGGACATCCTCGGCAACCGTGAGATCGTCTCGACCACCCACAAGGGCCTGGCCCAGGACGCCCAGGTGGGCGACCCGCTGCTGATCGACGACGGCAAGGTGCGCGTGCGCGTCACCGCCGTCGACGGCCCGCGCGTCGTGACCGAGGTCGAGGTTCCCGGCCCGGTCTCGAACAACAAGGGCATCAACCTGCCCGGCGTCGCCGTGTCCGTGCCGGCCCTGTCCGACAAGGACGAGTCGGACCTGCGCTGGGCGCTCGCCCTGGGTGCCGACTTCATCGCGCTGTCGTTCGTGCGGTCCGCCAAGGACTACGAGGACGTCCGCCGGGTGATGGAGGAGGAGGGCCGCACGGTCCCCGTCATCGCCAAGATCGAGAAGCCGCAGGCCGTGGAGAACCTCGCCGAGGTCATCGCGGCGTTCGACGGCGTCATGGTGGCGCGCGGTGACCTCGCGGTCGAGATGCCGCTGGAGCAGGTGCCGCTCGTGCAGAAGCGCATCGTCGAGATGGCGCGGCGCAACGCCAAGCCCGTCATCGTCGCCACGCAGGTGCTGGAGTCGATGACGACGTCGCCGACGCCGACCCGCGCCGAGGCGTCGGACTGCGCCAACGCGGTGCTCGACGGCGCCGACGCGGTCATGCTCTCGGGCGAGACCTCGGTGGGCGACTACCCGATCATCACGGTCCAGACCATGGCCCGGATCATCGAGGCCACGGAGGAGGCGGGCCGGGAGCGCATCGCGCCGCTCGGTTCCACGCCGCACACCCGTGGTGGCGCCATCACGCGTGCCGCCGCCGAGATCGGCGAGACGCTCGGGGTCAAGTACCTCGTGACGTTCACGCAGTCGGGCGACTCCGCGCGCCGGATGTCCCGCCTGCGCTCGTCCATCCCGCTGCTCGCGTTCACCCCGGAGCAGGACGTCGCCAACACCCTCGCCCTGACGTGGGGTACCTCCGAGTACCTCGTGCCCAAGGTCGACACGGTGGACGCCATGGTGGCCCAGGTGGACCTGACCCTGCAGGACCAGGGTCTGGCCGAGAAGGGCGACACGGTCGTGGTGGTCTCGGGCGCGCCGGTCGGCGTGCCGGGCACGACCAACTCGATCCTGGTGCACCGCATCGGCTCGCACACGGACGGCCGCAGCAAGGGCTGACCTGACGTAGGACGACGAACGACGGCGCCGAGTCAGCGACTTGGTCCGCCTGTCCCCGAGAAATCGGGGGTACGGAGCGGACCACGACGCTGACTCGACGCCGTCGTTTTTCGCTTGGCATCGACGGCAGGGGAGATGTCGCTATTGTTCCGGCGTGAACCGCGCCTCCTTCCCCTGGTCCCGGATCGGCTTCGCCGTCCTCGTGGTGGTCTCGCTCAGCCTCGGCTGGTGGGGCCTGATGCTCGACACCACGCACGTGCCCGGCCGCACCTGGTACGACGTCGTCTACCACGACCTGCAGCTCTTCGTGATGGGTGCCGACCCCGCCAGCGGCGGCGGTCCGCTGTCCTGGCAGCTCCAGGTCGCCCGGTTCCTCGCCCCCGGCACCGCGGTCTACGCCCTGTTCGAGGCGGCGCGCGCCCTGTTCACCGGTGAGCTCCGGCGGTTCAGCCAGCGGCGGGCGCGCGGGCACGCGATCGTCGTCGGGGAGACGGACGCCGCCGACACCGTCGCCGCCGCCCTGGTGGCGGCCGGGCACCGGGTGCTGCGCACCCCGGACGCCGGCGGGCTGTCCGACGTCGGCCTGACCGGCGCGACCGTGCTGTACGCGTGCGGCGACGACACCACCGACGCGACGGCGAACGTGCTGACCGTCGCCGAGGCGGAGGCCGCGGTCCGCCGCGCGGGCGGCGGACCCGAGCGGCTGTACGCCCACGTGAGCGACCCCGACCTGGGCGTGGCGCTCCAGGCGCGGCACCTGAGCTGCGCCGAGCCCGGCGTGGACTTCTTCACGCTCGACGTGATCGCCGCGCAGGCCCTCGCCGTCCGCGAGGTGCGGCGCATCCTGGACGCCCCCGGCGGCCCGGCCCCGGTGACCCACCTGGTGGTGGTCGGCTCGGGCGAGTTCGCCAAGGCCCTCGTGGTGGGGCTGGCCCGGGAGTGGGAGCTCGCGGGGGACGGGCTGCGCCTTCTCGTCGACCTGAGCGCCGACGACGCCGACCACGTGGCCGGTGAGCTGCGAGCCCGCTGGTCGCCCGTGGCCCAGCGGATCGAGCTGCGGGCGGTGCCGGTGCTCGGCGCGGGCGGCGGCGCCCCGGACACCGTGTACGTGTGCCACGCGTCGGACGGCGTGTCGCTGCGGGTGGCGCTCACGGCGACCCGGCTGTGGCACGGCGGCCCCGGGTCGCTGGTGCTCCTGCTCGACGGCCTGGCGGGCCTGACGGGCGCGTTCGGCACCGAGGCGTCGCGCGTGCTCGACAACCTGGACGGCCGGCTCCGGACCGTGACCACGCGCGACCTGCTCGCCGACGTCGAGCGCGTCGAGGCCCGGGCGCACGCCGACATGTACGAGCGGATCGCGCGCTCCGTGCACCACGTCTACCTGCGCAACCAGCTCGAGCGCGGCGTCGGCTGGGGCGAGGTCCCCGCGATGGTGCGCTGGGAGGACCTGCCGGACGACCTGCGGACCTCCAACCGCGGCTGGGTGGTCGGGCTGCCCGCGCGCCTGTCGCGCATGGGCGCGACGATCGCGCCGCGCGACGGCGCCCCGGACGTGGTCTTCGACGGCGCCGAGCTCGACCGGCTCGCCGAGGCCGAGCACGAGCTGTGGGAGTCCGTGCGGGTCGCCGCGGGCTGGCGCAGCGGCCCGGTGCGGGACGACGCCGCCCGGATCCACCCGATGATCGGCGTGCCGTGGTCGGAGCTGTCCGAGTCGAACCGGGAGAAGGACCGCGACGTGGTGCGGCTGCTGCCCGAGATCCTGGCGGAGTTCGGTCTGGAGGTCGTCCGCTACGAGGAGGCCCGGACGTCGGAGCTCGTCCACGGGCGCTGAGCCTGCTGGTGCCGGGTGTGGGACTCGAACCCACACGCCCTCGCGGGCAGCGCTTTTTGAGAGCGCCGCGTCTGCCTGTTCCGCCAACCCGGCCTGTCAGGTCACACAACATGACCCGGCGCACATCGAACCACACCGCGGGCCTGGGTCCCAAGCCCAGGTGCGCAACGTAGGATGTCCTTCGTGACCGACGAGAACACCGAGAAGCTTTCCCTGGATCTGCCCCCGCTGGTCGACGCCGAGCCCGAGGCAGCTCCCGCCAACCCCTCCCGTCGCGCCGTCGTGGCGGAGGACGAGGCACTCATCCGCATGGACGTGGTCGAGACCCTGCGCGAGGCGGGCTTCGACGTCGTGGGTGAGGCCGGTGACGGCGAGACCGCCGTCAACCTGGCCATCGAGCTCAAGCCCGACGTCGTCGTGATGGACGTCAAGATGCCCGAGCTGGACGGCATCTCCGCCGCCGAGCGCATCGGCAAGGCCCACGCCGCGCCCGTCGTGCTGCTCACGGCGTTCTCGCAGACGGAGCTCGTCGAGCGCGCCCGCGACGCCGGCGCCATGGCGTACGTGGTCAAGCCCTTCACCCCGGCCGACCTGCTGCCCGCCGTCGAGATCGCGATCTCGCGGTACTCGCAGATCGGCGCGCTGGAGGCCGAGGTCGCCGACCTGACCGAGCGCTTCGAGACCCGCAAGCGCGTGGACCGCGCCAAGGGCCTGCTCATGACCAAGATGGGCCTGTCGGAGCCGGAGTCGTTCCGCTGGATCCAGAAGACGTCGATGGACCGCCGCCTCACCATGCGCGAGGTCGCCGACGCCGTCATCGAGCAGGTCGGGGCCTGAGCGAGCGGTGGGACGCGCCATCCGGACCCGTCGTCCCGGAGCGGGTGAAATTCAGGACTGCCTGTTTTCTGCCGGCCCGCTCGGGACTAGTGTCTGCGCGGGGCCGGGCGTGACGTCCGGCCCGCAGACACCCGGGAGGAGATGAGCGTGCGCACCGTGCTGGACATCCACCCCGCGCGCGAGGCCGACCTGCCTGCCGTGGCCGCGCTGGCCGCCGCCGCGCGCGACGACTCGCCCACGGGGGCCCAGCTCGGCGCCCAGGAGGCCGACCGGCTGCTGGAGCACCTCAGCGTGCTGCTGGCCGCGGGCGGTCACGTGCTGGTCGCGGAGCAGGACGGCCAGGTCGTCGGTGTCGTCCTCGGCCGGGTCGTGGCGGCGTACCTCTTCGCGGAGCGCGCCAGCCTCTACCTGGACATGCTGTTCGTGTCGCCGCAGGCCCGCCGCCACGGCGTCGGGCACGCGCTGCTGCGCGCGGCCACGGACCTCGCCGCCGAGCACGAGTGCCACGACATCTACTCCGCGCCCGTGCCCGGCAACCGGGGCGTCCAGCGGTTCCTCGCCCGGCTCGGCTTCGCCCCGGCCGCGGGCCACCGTGTGGCGTCCGTCGCCGCCCTGCAGCGCCGCCTCGCGGCCGAGGCCACCGCGCGCGACGGCGCGCACGGCCGGCGGTCCGCCCGCGGCGGCATCGAGGACCTCATCGCCCGCCGCCGTCGAGCCCGCTCCGTCATGGAGTCCGGGCCCATCGACATGCGCTCGGTGGGCGGCGGCGCCCCGTCGCGCCGCCACCCGGCGAAGGCCGGCTGAGCCCTTTCCGTCAACCGCACACGCGGTTCGAACGGCTCGCGCCGGGCATGCCTCGCGGAGAACGTGGGCGATCGGAGTCGGTTGCTCTGCGTAGACGCTGTCCACTGTCGGCAACCGACCTCGATCGCGTGCCCTTTCCATCAGTGGCGACGACGGCGTACGCCGATGGCCGCCGCAGTGCTTCTGTGCCGGCTCAGGCTCTACCTGTGTCGGCTGAGCCTGCGGTTCCGCTCCGGGCGGGTGCCTCGTTCCTCGGCCCCCACTCTGCGCTGCACCTCCGGCTCAGCCGAGGATCATGCAGGTCAGGCGGGCCGTGCACACCCGCTTCCCGGCGTCGTCGGTGATCACGATCTCGTAGGACGCCGTCGACCGGCCCAGGTGGATCGCCGTCGCCGTTCCCGTGACGTGGCCGTCGCGCGCGCCCCGGTGGTGCGTGGCGCTCACCTCGATGCCCACGGTCTTCTTGCCCGGCCCGGCGTGCGCCTGCGCGGCGAGCGAGCCGAGGGTCTCGGCGAGCACCACGGAGGCGCCCCCGTGCAGCAGGCCCGCGGGCTGCGTGTTGCCCTTCACCGGGATCCGCCCGACGGCGCGGTCCGGGGCGAGCTCCAGGAGCTCCATCTCCATGCGCTCGAAGAGCGTGCCCGCGGTGTCGGCACCGGCGTACATGGCCTTCCAGTCGATCTCAGCACCGGAGCCGGTGCCGGAGCCGGCCCCGGAACCGGCGTCGGAAGGCGTCGCGGAAGCGCTCGTGTCAGTCATGCGGGCTATGTTGTCAGGCGTGACCTCCACCGCGCCAAGCCGTACTCCGGGTACGCCGTCCCCAGGCCGCCCCCGTCTCCTGCTGATCGACGGCCATTCCATGGCCTATCGGGCGTTCTACGCACTGCCCGACACCCTCGCGACCAGCTCAGGACAGATCACCAACGCCGTCTACGGCTTCACGTCGATGCTGACGAACCTGCTGCGCGACGAGCAGCCCACCCACATGGCGGTGGCGTTCGACGCGGGCCGGGTCACGTTCCGCACGGAGCGCTTCCCCGCCTACAAGGGCACGCGCGACGCCACGCCGGACGCGTTCAAGGGGCAGGTGCCCCTGATCAAGGAGGTGCTCGACGCCCTCCGGGTCAGCTCGATCGAGCTCGCCGGCATCGAGGCCGACGACATCCTCGCCACTCTTGCCACGCAGGCCAAGGCCGCGGGCATGGAGGTGCTGGTCTGCTCGGGCGACCGCGACACGCTGCAGCTCGTCAACGGCGACGTCACCGTGCTGTACCCCAAGAAGGGCGTGTCCGAGCTGGCCCGCATGGACCCCGAGGCGGTCGAGGCCAAGTACGGTGTGCCGCCCGAGCGCTACCCGGACCTCGCGGCACTCGTGGGCGAGACCAGCGACAACCTGCCGGGCGTGCCCGGCGTCGGGCCCAAGACCGCCGCCAAGTGGATCACGGCGCACGGCGGCCTCGCCGCGCTGCTCGACGCCGCCGACGAGGTCAAGGGCAAGGCGGGGGAGAACCTGCGTGCGCACCTCGACCAGGTGCGGGTCAACCGCGAGCTGAACGCCCTGCTGACCGACGTCGAGCTGCCGCTCGCCGTGGCCGACCTCGCCCTCGCGGGCTTCGACCGCGAGGCCGTGCACCTCGTCTCGGACACGCTGCAGTTCGGCCAGCTTCGTGACCGCCTGCTCGCCGTGGACCCCGCGGGCGTGGCCGAGGAGGAGACGCCCGCCGGCGCGTCCGTCGAGCTCGACCTGGCCGACCTCGCCGCGGGCACCCTCGGCGCCTGGCTCGCCGCGCGCACTGGGCGCGTGGGCGTCGAGGTGTCCGGCACGACCACGCCCGGCGGCGGGGACGCCTGGGCCGTCGCCGTGGCGCAGCCCGGCGGCGAGGTCGCCTACCTCGACCTCACGCAGCTCGGGCCCGACGACGAGAAGGCGCTCGCGGCCTGGCTCGCCGACGCCGACGCGCCCAAGGCGCTGCACGGGGCGAAGGCGGCGGCGCACATGCTCGCGGCGCGCGGCATGGAGCTCGACGGCGTCGTGTTCGACACCGAGCTCGCGGCCTACCTCTGCTACCCCGACCAGCGCGGCTACGACCTGGGCGACCTCGCCGTCCGGCACCTGGGCCGGGAGCTCAAGGTGGCCGAGCCCGAGGGTGCGCAGGGCGCGCTGGACCTGTCGCTGGAGGGCGAGACCGCGGGACAGGCCGAGGCCGTGCGCGCCCAGGGCGTCGCCGACCTCGCGACCGCGCTGGAGGGCGAGCTCGCCGACCGCGACGCCACGCACCTGCTGGACGACGTCGAGCTGCCGCTCTCGGGGGTGCTCGCCCGGATGGAGCGCACCGGCATCGCGGCGGACACCGAGTACCTCACGGGCCTGGAGAAGCAGTTCGCTCAGGGGGTGGCCGACGCCGCGGCCGACGCCTATGCCGTGATCGACCGCGAGGTGAACCTCGGCAGCCCCAAGCAGCTGCAGGAGGTCCTGTTCGACCAGCTCGGCATGCCCAAGACCAAGAAGATCAAGACCGGCTACACCACCGACGCGGCGAGCCTGCAGGACCTGTTCGTCAAGACGGAGCACCCGTTCCTGGCGCACCTGCTGGCGCACCGCGACGTCTCCCGCCTGCGGGTCACGGTCGAGGGGCTGCTCAAGTCGGTGGCGCCCGACGGCCGGATCCACACCACGTTCCAGCAGACGATCGCCGCCACGGGCCGCCTCAGCTCGACGGACCCGAACCTGCAGAACATCCCGATCCGCACCGAGGCGGGCCGGCAGATCCGCCGGGCGTTCCGGGTGGGCGAGGGCTACGAGTCCCTGCTGACGGCCGACTACAGCCAGATCGAGATGCGCATCATGGCGCACCTGTCGGGCGACGAGGGGCTGATCGAGGCGTTCAACTCGGGGGAGGACCTGCACCGCTACGTCGGTTCGCGGGTGTTCGAGGTCGAGCCCGCCGACGTGACCCCCGAGATGCGCTCCAAGATCAAGGCCATGTCCTACGGCCTGGCCTACGGCCTGAGCGCGTTCGGCCTGTCGCAGCAGCTGAACATCGCCACGAGCGAGGCGCAGATGCTGATGGACGACTACTTCGAGCGGTTCGGCGGCGTGCGCGACTACCTGTCGGGCGTGGTCGAGGAGGCGCGCGCCACGGGGTACACCGCCACCATCCTCGGCCGCCGCCGGTACCTGCCGGACCTCACGAGCGACAACCGGCAGCGCCGGCAGATGGCGGAGCGCATGGCGCTGAACGCACCCATCCAGGGCAGCGCCGCCGACATCATCAAGCTCGCGATGCTCCGCGTGCAGCGCGCGCTCGACGAGCGCGGCCTCGCCTCGCGCCTGCTGCTCCAGGTGCACGACGAGCTCGTGCTCGAGGTGTCGCCCGGCGAGCGGGACGCGGCCGAGGAGGTGCTGCGCACCGAGATGGGCGCGGCGTTCGAGCTCAACGTGCCGCTGGACGTCTCGGTCGGCACGGGCGCCACCTGGCACGAGGCGGGCCACTAGCGGCCCGGCGGCCCCGTCAGGGGCGGGTCGTCACGAAGACCGCCGTGCCCGGGAGGTAGCGGCCGCGCTCCGGGCCCCAGCCGCCCCAGACCTGGTCGTTCCACTCCGGCCACTCGGGCTCGACCAGGTCGACCAGCCGCAGCCCGGCGGCGACCACGTCCCGCACGTGGTCGCCGACGGTGCGGTGGTACTCCGCGTAGACGACCCGCCCGGCGGCGTCGGCCTCCACGTAGGGGCGGCGGTCGAAGTACGAGCGGTTGGCCGTGAGGCCGTGCAGGCTCGGGTCGTCCGGGAACGCCCAGCGCAGGGGGTGGGTCACCGAGAACACCCAGCGCCCGCCGGGGCGCAGCACGCGGGCGGCCTCGCGGTGCACGCGCACGGGGTCGGGCACGAAGGGCAGGGCGCCGAACGACGTGAAGACGACGTCGAACGCGCCGTCCGCGAAGGGCAGCGCCCGCGCGTCGGCCTGCACCCGCGGCACGACGACCCCGGTCGCGGCGTCGAGGCGCACCGCCCCGGCCAGCATGCCCGCCGAGAAGTCCGTGGCGACCGCCCGTGCGCCACGGGACGCGAGCCAGCGCGAGCAGTGCGCGGCCCCCGCCCCGACCTCCAGCACGTCGCGCCCGGCGACGTCGCCCAGCAGGCCCGCCTCCGCCTCGGTCAGCCCCTCCGGCCCCCAGCGGAACCCGGCGTCGCCGAGGAAGTCGCGGTGCTCGTCGAGGTACTCGCCGGCGTTGGCGTCCCACCAGCTCCGGGCGACGCCGCGGTCGTCGGGCAGGTCGCGATAGCCGAAGGACACCGGTTCGTCAGAGGTCACGGTGCCATCATCCCCGGTCGGCCCGTCCCGGCACGCACCGGTGAAGCCCGGGCCAACTACCACATTCATAGCGGTAACAAAAGGGTCACGATTGGATTGCGAGTGCCCTAGCGAAATACGGAAGCAACGAAAGGGCTCCTAAGGTCAGGCGCAAACGTCTGCGCGTCGTCGTGCCCGAACCCGGGCCTGCCGATGCGCTCGAGGAAGGAGAGTGCCATGCGTCGACGCGCTACGCGCCTTGCGGGCGGCGTCACCCTGGTGACCGCGCTCGCGGTGGCTCTGAGCGGTTGTGTCGCCAGCGAGCGGGACGCCGACGGCGGTGAGGGCGGGGGCAGTGACGGCACGTTCGTCTTCGCCGGCTCGGCCGAGCCCAGCTCGCTCGACCCCGCGTTCGCCAGCGACGGCGAAACGTTCCGGGTCGCCCGACAGATCTTCGAGGGCCTGGTCGGTGTCGAGCCCGGCACCGCCGACCCCGCCCCCCTGCTCGCCGAGAGCTGGGACATCAGCGACGACGGCCTGGTGTACACGTTCCACCTCAAGGAGGGCGTGAAGTTCCAGGACGACACGGACTTCGACGCCGAGGCCGTGTGTGCCAACTTCGACCGCTGGCACGACTGGACCGGTCTGGCCGCCCACGAGAACCTCTCGTACTACTACAAGGCGGTCTTCGGCGGTACGGGCGACGACAGCCTGTACGACTCGTGCGAGGCGTCCGACGCGGCCACCGCCGTCATCACGCTGAACACGCCGATCCCCGAGCTGGTCCCGGCGCTGTCGCTGCCGTCGTTCTCGATGCAGTCGCCCACGGCGATGGAGGAGTTCGGCGCGGACGACGTCGAGGGCACGGCCGACGCGCCGAAGCTCACCGAGTACGGCCGGGAGCACCCAGTCGGCACGGGCCCGTACACGTTCCAGGAGTGGAAGAGCGGCGAGAGCGTCACGCTGGCCGCCAACGAGAACTACTGGGGCGAGATCGGCGACGTCAAGACCATCGTCTTCACGGTGATCTCCGACGGCACCGCGCGTCGTCAGGCGCTCGAGGCCGGTGACATCGACGGCTACGACCTGGTCGCGCCCGCCGACGTCGACGCGCTCAAGGAGGCCGGCTACACCATCCTCGACCGCGACGCGTTCAACATCCTGTACCTGGGCATGAACCAGGCGCAGAAGCCGCTGGACGACATCAAGGTCCGCCAGGCGATCGCCCACGCGATCGACAAGGAGGGTCTGGTCCAGGCGACGCTGCCGGAGGGCACGACGCCCGCCACGCAGTTCGTGCCGGAGATCGTCACGGGCTACAGCGACGACGTCACGACCTACGACTACGACCCCGAGAAGGCCAAGGAGCTCCTCAAGGAGGCCGGCCAGGAGAACCTCGAGCTCGAGTTCAACTACCCGACCGAGGTCTCGCGTCCGTACATGCCGGACCCCGCCGCGATCTACGAGGCCGTCTCCGCGGACCTCGAGGAGGTCGGCATCACGGTGACGGCGACGCCGGAGCCGTGGAGCCCGACGTACATCGACACCATCCAGGGCGGCGAGAAGCACGGTCTGCACCTGCTGGGCTGGACGGGTGACTACAACGACACCTACAACTTCATCGGCACGTTCTTCGGGGCGCCGTCGCTGGAGTGGGGCTTCGACGACCAGGAGGTCTTCGACGCGATCAAGGACGCCCGCAACGCTCCGCTGGACGAGCAGGAGGACGCCTACAAGAACGCCAACGAGGTGATCATGGACGCCCTCCCCGGTGTCCCGCTGGCCAGCCCGGTGCCGTCGCTCGTCGTGGCGCCCGGGGTCGAGGGCTACCCGATCTCGCCGGTGCAGGACGAGGTGTACAGCGTCATCACCCTGGGTGGTGACGAGTAACCACGGGGAGGTGAGGGGGTAAGGTTCCCTCCCGAACCGCCTGGGGCGCCCACGCCCTAGGGTGAAATACCTCAGGTCGGGGCGCGGCTGCGGCCGCGCCCCGACCGCTGTCCGGAGTCGCCCGGGCCGGCCACGAGCCGGTTGCCCGGTCGACCGATGAACGCATGTCTGTCGAGGAACGATGCTCAGACTGATCGTGCAGCGCCTGCTGCTCCTGATACCCATCCTGCTGGGTCTGTCGATCCTGCTGTTCGGCTGGGTCCGCGCCCTGCCCGGCGGGCCCGTGCAGGCCATGCTCGGCGAGCGGTACACGCCCGAGGCCGCCGCCGAGATCGAGGCCCAGCTCGGCCTCGACCAGCCCCTGATCGTGCAGTACGGCAAGTACCTCATGCGGCTGCTGCAGGGCGACTTCGGCACCTCGCTGCAGAGCGGCCGGCCCGTGATCGACGAGTTCCTCACGCGGTTCCCCGCGACGATCGAGCTCACCGTGGTGGCGCTCGTCTTCGCGATCGGCATCGGCATCCCGCTCGGCTACGTGGCGGCCCGCCGGGCCGGCTCGGTCGTCGACCACTCGGCGGTCGTGGTCTCGCTGATCGGCGTCACGGTGCCCGTGTTCTTCCTGGCCTTCATCCTGAAGTACGTGTTCGCCGTCGAGCTCGGCTGGTTCCCGACGACGGGACGGCAGAGCGCCACGATGGTCGCGACGCACCCGACGAACTTCTACGTCCTGGACGGCCTGCTCACCGGTGAGTGGGACGCGGCCTGGGACGCGCTGGTGCACCTGATCCTCCCGGGCATCGCGCTCGGCACCATCCCGCTCGCGATCGTGGCCCGCATGACGCGCGCCGCCGTCTCCGAGGTGCAGAACGCCGACTACGTCCGCACGGCACGGGCCAAGGGCATCAAGCCCGCCCGCCTGCGCGGGGACCACGTCCTGAAGAACGCCATGCTCCCCGTGGTGACGACCATCGGCCTGCAGGTCGGCCTGCTGCTCTCCGGGGCGGTGCTCACCGAGACCGTCTTCGCGTTCAGCGGCATCGGCAGCTTCCTCGCGGACTCCGTCTTCAACGCGGACTACCCGGTCATGCAGGGCTTCGTGCTCATGATCGCCGTGGTCTACGCCCTCGTAAACCTGCTCGTCGACGTGTCGTACGGGCTGATCGACCCCCGGTTGAGGAGGCAGCAGTGAGCGCCAACGAGCTTCCTGTGACCGACGGCGTGGCCGCCGAGCCGCTCCGTACCAGCATCCACGGCGACGGACCCGGCGGGGCGGACCACGCCGGCGAGGGCGTCTGGGCGCGTGCCTGGCGCACGCTGCGCCGGAACCCCGTCGCCATCATCGGCTTCGTCATCGTCGCCGTGTTCGTCCTGGTGGCGGTGCTCGCGCCGCTGCTGGCCCCGTACGGCCCCACCGAGCTGCCGGGCCGCGCCGACGTGCGGCCCACCATGATCCCCGGGCCGTCGGCCGAGTACCCGCTCGGCCTGGACCGCTACGGCGGCGACGTGCTGAGCAAGCTGATCTGGGGCGCGCAGGCCTCGCTCCTGGTCGGCGTGCTGTCCACGCTGTTCGGCCTCGTCGGCGGCATGCTGCTGGGCCTGCTCGCCGGCTGGCTGGGCAAGTGGGTCGACTTCGGCGTGATGCGCCTGGTGGACCTGATGCTGTCGGTGCCCTCCCTGCTCCTGGCGGTGTCGATCGCGGCGATCGCCGGCCAGTCCTCGATGTCGGTGATCATCGCGATCGGTGTGGTGCAGATCCCGATCTTCGCCCGCCTGCTGCGCGGCTCGATGCTCGCGCAGCGCGGCCAGGACTACGTGCTGGCCGCGTCCGCGCTGGGCCTCAGCCGGCGTTCGGTGACCATGAGCCACGTGCTGCCCAACAGCATCGGCCCCGTCATCGTGCAGGCGACCCTGACCCTGGCCACAGCAGTGATCGAGGCCGCGGCGCTCTCCTTCCTCGGCCTGGGCGGCGGCGAGCCGTCCACCGCGGAGTGGGGGCGCATGCTGACGGCCGCGCAGCAGGAGCTCGCGGTCGCACCGCGCCTGGCGATCCTGCCCGGTCTCTGCATCGCGATCACGGCCCTCGGCTTCACCCTCGTGGGCGAGAGCCTGCGCGAGGCCCTCGACCCCCGGAACAGGACCCGACGATGACCGACATCGCTGACAACACGGCCGACGTCCCGGTGGACGGGCCCGTGGACGCCCCCGTCGACGCGCCGGTCGACGCCCCCGCGGAGGACGTCGTCCTGCGGGTCGAGAACCTGAGCGTCGACTTCCGGACCGAGGGCGGCCCCGCCCGCGCCGTGGCGAACGCCAACCTGACCGTCCGGCGCGGCCAGACCGTCGCGATCGTGGGGGAGTCCGGCTCGGGCAAGACCACGCTCGCCATGGCGGTGCTGGGCCTGCTCGCGAGCAACGGGTCCGTGGCCGAGGGCCACATCTGGTTCAAGGACGAGGACCTGGGCCACATCAGCGCGCAGCGCATGGCGCAGCTGCGGGGCACCGAGCTCGGCCTGGTGCCGCAGGACCCGATGACCAACCTCAACCCGATCCTGCGGATCGGGCAGCAGATCGACGAGGGGCTGATCGACAACGGCCTGCGGACGCGCCGCGACGCGCGCGCCCGCACCGTCGAGCTGCTCGACGAGGTGGGCCTGCCCGACGCCGCCCGCCGGGCCGGTCAGTACCCGCACGAGTTCTCCGGCGGCATGCGCCAGCGGGCGCTCATCGCCATGGGCCTGTCCGGCCGCCCGGCCCTGCTCGTCGCGGACGAGCCGACGTCGGCCCTCGACGTGACCGTGCAGCGCGGCATCCTGGACCAGCTCTCCGGCCTGACCGAGGAGCTCGGCACCGCGGTGCTGCTCATCACGCACGACCTCGGCCTCGCGGCCGAGCGCGCCGACATCGTGGTGGTCATGTACCACGGCGAGATCGTGGAGCAGGGCCCGGCCCGCCAGGTCCTCACCGCGCCGCAGCACGACTACACCAAGCGCCTCATGGCCGCGGCCCCGTCGCTCGCCTCGCGCCGCATCGAGATCGCGCGCGAGCGCGGCCTGGAGGACGTGCTGGACGACGCGCTCCTGGCGCCGGGCGAGGCGGCCGAGCCGGCCGACGTGCCGGAGGACCGGCGTGCCGACGCGGCGCCGCTGGTCTCCGTCAAGGACGTGAGCAAGGTCTTCTCGATCCGCGGCGGCGGCCTGCTGTCCCGCAGCAAGGACTTCACCGCCGTGGACGGCGTGAGCCTCGACATCCCGCGCGGCTCCACCGTGGCCGTGGTGGGGGAGTCGGGCTCGGGCAAGTCGACCCTGGCCCGGATGATCCTCGACATCGAGAAGCCCACCACGGGTTCCATCACGTTCGACGGCGGCCTCGTGGGCGCCGGCAAGCACAAGGAGCAGATCGCCTACCGGCGTCGGGTCCAGCCCGTGTTCCAGGACCCGTACTCCTCGCTGGACCCGCTCTACTCGGTGTTCCGGGCGATCGAGGAGCCGCTGCGCGCGCACGACTACGGTGACGCCGCGGCCCGCCGCGCCCGGGTGGAGGAGCTCGCGGAGCAGGTGGCGCTCAGCAAGGGCCAGCTGCGGCGGTTCCCGTCCGAGCTGTCCGGCGGCCAGCGGCAGCGCGTGGCGATCGCCCGCGCGCTGGCGCTGTCGCCGGAGCTCGTGGTGTGCGACGAGGCGGTCTCGGCGCTCGACGTCGTGGTCCAGGCCCAGATCCTGCAGCTGCTCGCCGGCCTGCAGGAGGAGCTGGGGCTGACCTACCTCTTCATCACGCACGACCTCGCGGTCGTGCGGCAGATCGCGGACCGCGTGCTCGTCATGCAGCAGGGTCGCGTGGTCGAGGAGGGCACCGTCGACTCGGTCTTCGACTCGCCGGCCACCGACTACACCCGGGCGCTGCTGGACGCCATCCCGGGCAAGGACCTGGAGCTCGCGCTCTGAGCGTGGAGCACCGGATCCGTGCGGCTCGCGCCACCCTGGCTCGCGTTGACCAGGGTGCTGCCGCGCCACTAGGATGGCTGGCGGTGCCGTGCGCCTTCCGGCGACCTACCGGCACCTCACGAGCACCGCACCAGCAGAGCTCAAACAGACCCTGTCCGTACTACGCCATGTCCGCATCGGAGCATCGAACTCAATGACCATCTCCACCCCTGCGAAGTCCGCACCCCAGGTTGCCGTCAACGACATCGGCACCGAGGAGGACTTCC
This sequence comes from Promicromonospora sp. NPDC110617, assembly GCF_055598465.1. Lineage (NCBI taxonomy): Bacteria > Bacillati > Actinomycetota > Actinomycetes > Micrococcales > Promicromonosporaceae > Promicromonospora > Promicromonospora sp. NPDC110617. The sequence goes on along the minus strand of NZ_JBVKBM010000002.1, from coordinate 121,362 downwards.
TTGCTGCCATCGACGCCACCATCAAGTACTTCAACGATGGTGACATCGTCGAAGGCACGATCGTCAAGGTGGACCGTGACGAGGTCCTTCTCGACATCGGCTACAAGACCGAGGGTGTCATCCCGTCCCGGGAGCTCTCGATCAAGCACGACGTCGACCCTGGCGAGGTTGTCGCCGTCGGCGACGCCGTCGAGGCCCTGGTCCTCCAGAAGGAGGACAAGGAAGGCCGTCTGATCCTGTCCAAGAAGCGCGCGCAGTACGAGCGCGCCTGGGGCACGATCGAGAAGATCAAGGAGGAGGACGGCGTCGTCACCGGCACCGTCATCGAGGTCGTCAAGGGTGGCCTCATCCTCGACATCGGCCTGCGCGGCTTCCTCCCCGCCTCCCTCGTGGAGATGCGTCGTGTCCGCGACCTCCAGCCGTACGTCGGCAAGGAGATCGAGGCCAAGATCATCGAGCTCGACAAGAACCGCAACAACGTCGTGCTCTCGCGCCGTGCCTGGCTCGAGCAGACGCAGTCCGAGGTTCGCTCGACCTTCCTGCAGACGCTGCAGAAGGGCCAGGTGCGCCCGGGTGTCGTCTCCTCGATCGTCAACTTCGGTGCGTTCGTGGACCTCGGCGGCGTCGACGGTCTGGTGCACGTCTCCGAGCTGTCCTGGAAGCACATCGACCACCCGTCCGAGGTCGTCGAGGTGGGCCAGGAGGTCACCGTCGAGGTGCTCGACGTCGACTTCGACCGCGAGCGTGTCTCCCTGTCGCTGAAGGCGACGCAGGAGGACCCGTGGCAGACCTTCGCCCGGACGCACGCCATCGGTCAGGTCGTGCCGGGCAAGGTCACCAAGCTGGTTCCGTTCGGTGCGTTCGTGCGCGTCGAGGACGGCATCGAGGGCCTGGTCCACATCTCGGAGCTGGCCGTGCGCCACGTCGAGCTGCCGGAGCAGGTCGTCACCGTCGGTGCCGAGGTGTTCGTCAAGGTCATCGACATCGACCTGGAGCGCCGCCGTATCTCGCTGTCGCTCAAGCAGGCCAACGAGGGCGTGGACCCGGAGTCCGAGGACTTCGACCCCGCGCTGTACGGCATGGCCGCCGAGTACGACGAGGCCGGGAACTACAAGTACCCGGAGGGCTTCGACCCGGAGACCAACGAGTGGCTCGAGGGCTTCGAGACCCAGCGCGAGTCGTGGGAGGCGGAGTACGCCAAGGCGCACGAGCGCTGGACCGCGCACCGCAAGCAGGTCGCCGAGGCGCTCACCGCGGACACCGAGGCGTCGTCCGAGGCCCCGGCCGCTCCGGCCGGTGGCGGCAGCACCAGCTACTCCTCGGCTCCGGTCGAGGAGGCCGGTGGCACGCTGGCTTCGGACGAGGCGCTCGCCGCGCTTCGCGAGAAGCTCACGGGCAACTGACCTGAGCTGATCACCGACGGCCCGTCGCCCCTGTGGGGGCGGCGGGCCGTCGCTGTTTTCGGGATGCGGTGGCCTGGGCCGACGCCGATCGCCGTCCAAAGCTGTGACCTGCGGCGACGCGGCCGATGGCCGCCCCGGGGAGTATCACAGCGGGCGCTGGTCAGGAACGCGGCAGTGCTGTTGGATGTCTGGTCATGAGCCGACCCGGACCTGACGAGGTGCGGAGCCCGGTGGCGCGCGAGACGAGTCCGGCGGCCCTCCTCGCTCCCGAGCGGGAGGTGGTGCCGTTCACCGGCCGCGGGCGGGAGCTCGCCGAGCTGCGCGCCTGGGTGCGCTCCCGGGAGCCCGTCGCGCTCCGCCTGATGTGCGGGCTCGGCGGCGTCGGCAAGACCCGTCTGGCGCTCGAGCTCGGCCGGCGGATGCGTCGCACGGGCTGGACCGTGGTGCACGTGCTGCCCGGCGAGGAGGTGGCGACGGTGGTCGCGGTCGCCGCGGCGCGCCGGGTCCTGCTGGTGGTGGACGACGCCGGGCACCGCCTCGACCTGCCCGCCATGCTCGACGCCGTCGCGGAGACCCGGACCCGCGGCCGGCTGCGGATCCTGTGCACCGCCCGCACCGGCGGCCAGTGGTGGCGTCGGCAGCGGTGGACCAGCACTCTCTGGGCGGGGCGGACGCCGCCGGTCACGCAGATGGCGCTGGCGCCCGCGTTCGACCGGACGGTCGAGGTGGGGCCCGACCCCGCACCCGGCCTGGAGGTGGACCGCTCGGAGGACGACCGGGTGCTGCTGGGCACGGCGGTGACGCGCTTCGCGCGGGCGCTGGACCGGCCGGTGCCCGAGGTCTCGTTCGACCTCACGCCGGACCACCGGCCGCGCGCCCTCGACCTGCAGGCGGCCGCGCTGGCGGCGGTGCTCGGGCCACAGGCGCCGGATCCCGACGAGCAGGGGCCGGTCGCCGTCGACCCCGCCCGCGGGCTCGAGGCCGTGCTGGACCACGAGCGGGCCGGCTGGGCTGCGTCGGCCCCGGCGGCCGGGCTCGTCGCGGGGCCGGGCGGGACGGCGGAGGCGGCCCTGGCCACCACCCTGCTGGTGGGGGACACCTCCGAGGCCGGGGTGCGTGCCGCGCTGCGTCGCGCGGGCGTGGAGCCGGACGGCGGGCGGACGGACCTGGCCGTCGCGTGGGTCCGTGCGCACCTGCCGGACGTGCCGCGCCTGGCGGAGCTGCTCGTGTCCCGGGTGCTGGCGGGGCAGGAGCGGCTGATCGACGCGTGCACGCGCGACCTGGGGCGCCAGGAGGCCTTCGGGGTGCTGGCGTTCGCCACGGCGATGAGCCTGGACCGGCCCGCGACGGGCCGCGACGTCCCCGGGGAGCTGATCGCGGCGGCGGCGTCCGCCCTGCCCGACGAGGGCCCGGCTGACCTGGCGGGCCTGATGCGGGTGACGCGCCGGCTGCCGCGCTCGTCGGGCCCGCTGGCGGTGCCCGTGCTGGACCGCCTCACGCACCGCGTCGCGGAGCTCGCCCGGCTGGTGGGCGACGAGCCCACGCAGGGCGAGGCGCTGACCGACCTCGGTGTCGTGCTCATCGCCGAGGGCGAGCCCGCCGCCGCGGTGCCGGTGCTCCAGGAGGCGGTGGGGCTCTGGCGCGGCCTCGCCCGGACGGACGAGCTGCGGTACCGCCCGCCGCTGTGCACCGCGCTGAACAACCTCGGCATCGGCTACTGGGCGGTGGGCCGGCACGCCGACGCCCTCACCGTCCAGGAGGAGGTCATCACCCTGTGCGCCGGGCTCGGGCCGGGGGACGCGCCCTGGGCCGACGCCGAGCACGCGCGGGCCCTGCAGAACGCCGGCGTGTCCTACACGGAGCTGGGCCGGACCGGCGAGATCGAGGCCACGCAGCGCGCGTCGCTGGACATCTACCGCCGGCTCGCCGAGGGCGACCCCGTGCAGTACGAGCCCCGCGTCGCCGCGGTGCTGGGCAACTTCGAGGCCCTCACGGAGAGCGGCCGTCCTGAGGACGCCCTGCCCGCGAACGCGGAGGCCGTGGCGATCCGGCGGCGGCTGGCCGCGGGCCGGCCCGAGCACCTGGGGGAGCTGGCGTGGTCGCTCGGCCAGCTCGGCACCACCCTGGAGGCGCTCGGGCGGTACGAGGAGGCCGGGTCCGTGCTGGTCGAGGCGCTGCAGATCCAGCGGCGCCTCGCCGACGAGAACGCGCGGGGCACCCGCGCCGACCTGTCGGCCGCCCTGTCCGCGCTCGGCGCCCTGTACTCGACCACGGGCCGCGCCGACGAGGCGCTCCGGCTGGAGCGGGACGCGCTGGAGATCCGGCGCGAGCTCGCCCGCGAGCACCCCGCGCGGTACCTGCACTACCTGGCCCACTCGCTGTCCAACCTGGGCGTCACCTACGCCCGGCGTGGCCGGTTCGACGAGGCCGTGCTGCTCGAGGAGGAGGCGGTGGGCATCCGCCGGGGCCTCGCCCGCCGGAACGCCCGGTCGCTGAAGTACCTCGCGCAGTCGCTGTCCAACCTGGGCGTGCGGTACGCCGACCTGGGCCGGTTCGAGGAGGCGCTGCGGCCCACCCAGGAGGCCGTGGACATGCTGCGCCGGCTCGTGCGGGACCAGCCGGAGAAGTACCGCACCGGCCTCGCGGAGGCGCTCGCGAACCTGGGGGCCACGCTGCTCGACCTGGACCAGCCGACCGAGGCCCTGGGGCCCATGCGGGAGGCGGTCGCGATGCGGCGTCAGCTCACCGTGGAGAACCCCGACAAGCACCGGCCGGACCTGGCGCTCACGCTCTCCAACCTCGCCAGCGCGCTGAGCGCCGCGGGGGACAACGTGGCGGCCCTCGGGCTGGCGCGGGAGGCCGTGGAGCTGCGCCGCCGGCTCGCCGCCGACCTCCCGGAGCGCTACCGGGCGGAGCTGGACCGGTCGCGGGCGGTCCTCGCGCTGATCGAGGCGGCGATCCGAAACCCGACGACGGTCCGGTAGGCGCGTCCGTCAGGTGCGTCCGGCGGGTGGGCGCGGCCGGGCAGCAGGCGGTCAGGCGTGCTGCGGGTGCTCGTGCGCGACGTGCGTGTGCGGCTCGACCTGGAACGTGGAGTGCTCCACCGCGATGTCGAAGTGCTGCGCCACGCACTCCTGGAGCTGGTCCAGGATGCGGGCGGCGTGCCCGTCGGTGAAGCAGTCGGTGCGGACCACCACGTGGGCGCTGAGCACCGGCAGGCCGGTGGCGATCAGCGACGCGTGCATGTCGTGCACGTCCTCCACGTGGTCGAGGTCCAGCAGGTGGGCACGCACCTCGTCGAGGTCCAGCCTGGGCGGCGACGACTCCAGGAGCACCGAGACGGTCTCGCGCAGCAGGCGCAGGGCTCGCGGGAGGATCAGCGCGCCGATCAGGAGCCCCGCCACGACGTCGGCCCGCTGCCAGCCCGTGAACGTGATGACCAGGGCCGCGACGACCACCGCGAGCGAGCCCAGCGCGTCGTTCACGACCTCCAGGAACGCAGCGCGCAGGTTCAGGTTCGCCGTCCGGCGCCCGGCCAGGACGGCCATCGCGGCGAGGTTCCCCACCAGGCCCACCACGCCGAAGACGACGAGCTCGGGGCCGGGCACCTCGGGCGGCGCCACGAGCCGCAGCACGCCCTCCACCAGGACGTACACGCCCACGACCAGCAGGACGCCCGCCTGGGCGAGCGCCGCGATCACCTCCGCCCGCCGGTACCCCCAGGTGCGGCGCGCCGACGGCGGACGCAGCGCCAGGCGGGCCGCGAACAGGGCCATCGCGAGCCCCGCGGCGTCGGTCAGCAGGTGCACCGTGTCGACGAGCAGCGCGAGGCTGCCCGTGAGCAGAGCGCCGACGACCTGCGCGACCAGGACCGCCGCCGTGATGCCGAACGCGGCGGTCAGGCGGCCGCGGCCGCCGTCGGGCAGGTGCTGGTGGTGGTGCGTTCCCACACGGTCCATCCTCCCAGCCGCGGGTGCGGTGCGCCCGGCCCGGGAGCGGTGCGGTTCGGCGCCGGTACCGTCCGGCAGCGGTACGGCCCCGGCCCGGCAGGCGGGGCCGGGGCGCTCAGGAGGCCTCGGCGAACTGCGTCCGGTACAGGTCGGCGTACAGGCCGCCCGCGGCGAGCAGCTCGGCGTGCGTCCCGGACTGGACCACCCGCCCGTCGTCGAGCACCACGATGCGGTCCGCGGCGCGCACCGTCGACAGGCGGTGCGCGATGACCAGCGACGTCCGCCCGGCCAGGGCCTGGTCGAGCGCCACCTGCACGGCCGCCTCGGACTCGGAGTCGAGGTGCGCGGTGGCCTCGTCGAGCACGACGATGTCGGGCGCCCGCAGCAGCAGCCGCGCGATCGCCAGGCGCTGCCGCTCGCCGCCCGACAGCCGGTAGCCGCGGTCGCCCACGACGGTCTCCAGGCCCTCCGGCAGCCGGTCGACCAGGTCCCAGATGCGCGCCTGGCGCAGCACCCGCTCCAGGTCGGCGTCGGTGGCCTCCGCGCGGACGAACCGCAGGTTCGCCGCGACCGTGTCGTGGAACATGTGCGCGTCCTGCGAGACGACGCCGACCGTGGCCCGCAGCGACGCGAACGTCACGTCCCGCAGGTCCTCGCCGGCGATGCGGACGGTCCCCGCGGTCGGGTCGTGCATGCGGCTGACGAGCTGCGAGACCGTCGTCTTGCCGGCCCCCGACGGGCCCACCAGCGCGACCATCGACCCGGCGGGCACCTCGAACGAGACGTCACGCAGCGTGTCCGTCGTCGGGTCCTTGCGCGGCCCGGCCACCGACTCCAGGGACGCGAGCGACACGTCCTCCGCCCGCGGGTACCGGAACGTCACGTCCGCGAGCGAGAGCGAGGCGCCCCGGGCCGCGACGGCGGCCCGCAGGTCGGCGGCGTCCGGCCGCTCGGCCACCGACGGCTCCAGGTCCAGCACCTCCAGCACGCGCTCGAACGAGACGAGCGCCGTCATCACGTCCACCTGGACGTTCGCCATCGCCGTCAGCGGCCCGTACAGGCGCGTCAGGTAGGTGGCCAGCGCCACGACGGTGCCGACGGTGAGCTCGCCCGCGATGGCCTGCAGGCCGCCGAACCCGTAGACGCCCGCCACGGCCAGGGACGCGATGGTGGACAGGCCCACCCGGAACCACGTGCCGAGCAGCGCCGTGCGCACGCCGAGGTCGCGGCGCTCGCGGGCGGGGCCGGCGAACCGCTCGGACTCGGCGTCCGGGTCCCCGAAGACCTTGACGAGGTGGGCGCCGGCCACGTTGAACCGCTCGTTCATGACCTGGCCCAGGTCGGCGTCGACCTCCATGCCGCGGCGGGTCAGACCGGCGAGCCGGCGGCCGAACCACCGGGCCGGGAACACGAACAGCGGCACCAGCACGAGGGCCCCGAGGGTGAGCTCCCACGACATGGTGAACATCGCCGCGAGCGTGAACGTGATGGTCAGCGTGTTGGACACGACGGTCTGCAGGGTGGTGGTGAAGGCGCGCTGCGCCCCGAGCACGTCGCCGTTGAGGCGCTGCACGAGGGCTCCGGTGCGGGCCCGGGAGAAGAAGGCCAGCGGCATGCGCTGGACGTGGTCGAACACCGCCACCCGCAGGTCGAGGATGAGGCCCTCGCCCACCTGGGACGACACGAGCCGGTCCGCCACGGACAGCCCGGCGGCCAGGATCGCCAGCACGCCGGCGGCGGCCGCCAGCAGCACGACCAGGCGGGTGTCGCCGGCGGTGATCCCGTGGTCGATGAGCCGCTGGAACAGCAGCGGCGTGGCCGCCCCCGCGGCGGCCTCCAGGGCCAGGATCAGCACGAACAGGGTGAGCCGGCCCCGGTAGGGCCGGGCGAACGAGACGATCCGGCGCAGGGTGGGCCAGCCGAGGCGCTGTCGGGTGACGGACTGGTCCTGCGTGAACGAGCGCATCGAGCGGCCCCCGCCCATGCTCCCGCCGCCTCCGTGCATGCTCACCGTCGAATCGTCCCACGCGGACCGCCCGGCGGCGGTCACGCGGACCCCGCGGGGGCGTCGCGCGCACAGCCGGGCCGACGGTAGCGGGCACCCTGGGGTGATCCGGACCACAGGCGTGTTACGCGTTCCTGGACGGCCGTGATAGAAACCCTCGATCGGGCGTCTACGCAGGTCGCCCCACGAATCGATGGATGAGTCCATGAATATCGACGGGTGGAGTGCCATGTCCGAGCTCGAGCCGCAGAGCAGCGGGGGCCGGCTGGCGCTGGTGGAGCTGACCGGTGCCGAGGACATGACGGCGGCGCTGCGCAAGCTGCAGGACCAGTGGGGCCCCGTGGCCCCCGTGGACCTGGAGCCGGGTGTCCCCGGCTGGCTCGTGCTCGGGCACGCCGAGGTCATGGAGGTGATGCGTACGGAGAGCGTCTTCGCCAGGGACCCGCGGCACTGGAGCGAGCGGCTGCCGCTGAACTCCTCGCTGCACGCGATCCTCTCCCCGGCCGGACGGCGCGCGCTGTACTACGCCGACGGCGCGGAGCACCGGCGGCTGCGGCTGCCGGTGGACGAGGCGTTCGCCTCCATCGACGAGGCGCAGACCGCGGCCATGGTGCGCGGCGTCTGCGGCCGGCTCATCGACTCCTTCGCGGACCGGGGCGACGCGGACCTGATCGGCGAGTACGCGGCCGCGGTGTCGTTCCTGGCCGTCTCGGGCATGTTCGGCTTCAGCGAGCCGCAGGGGATCGCCCTGCTGCGCTGCGCGCACGGCGTGTTCGGGCACGGTGGCGACGCAGTGGCGGCGCTGACCACGATGGACCAGATCGTGCTGGACCACGTGCAGGCCACCCGGCAGAACCCGGGGCCCAACCTGACCGCCAAGTACGTCGCGCACCCCAACTTCGAGGACGACACCGAGATCGTGCACTCGATGGTGGTGGCGATCTGCGCGGCCAACGAGATGCTGGTGACCTGGATCGCGGCCACGCTGCGCCGCATGCTGACCGACCCGCGGTACACGGGCCGCGTCACGGGGGTGCGCCGCGGGCTGGACGACGCGATGGACGAGACGCTGTGGGGCGAGCCGCCCGTCGCCAACCTGCCCGCGCGGTACGCCGTCACCGACTGCACGCTGGGCCGGGCGCAGATCCGGGCCGGCGACGCGATCGTGATGGGCCTCGCCGCGGCGAACAACGACCCGCGGGTGCGCACCGAGGACGACCTGTTCGAGGCCGGCAACCGGTCGCACCTGTCGTTCGGCGTGGGGCCGCACGCGTGCCCCGCCCGCCGCCCGGGGCGGCTCGTGGTGAAGATCGCCGTCGAGAGCCTGATGGAGCGCCTCGACCTGCGGCTCACCGACCCGCAGGTCACGTGGGCGCCGTCGCCGTGGTCGCGCTACCCGGCGGTGCTGCCGGTGGCGTTCACGCCCGAGCGCAAGCCCACACGGACCCCGGTCCGGGTCTGAGGACCCGGCACGGACCCTGCGCCCTCGGGTGCGGGGTCCGTGCCGCCCGGTCCTACCGGTCCAGGGAGTCGACGAACGACGTGGTCGCGTCCGAGATCCGGGACCGGGCCTCGTCGTGGGTGATCGTCGCGGTGCCGTCGCCGGGCTGCGGCCCGTAGTCGCCGAAGAAGGCGTGGACCGCGCCGTCCACCACGGTGTACGTGGTGGACGGCGGCAGGTTCGCGCGCGCGGCCTCGATCTTGGCCGGCGTGGCGAGGCCGTCCCGCGAGGCGGAGACGGACTCGACGGCCACCGGCAGCGAGCTCAGGTCCTCGGCCGGGTAGGACGCGTACAGCAGCAGGCCGACGGCGGGCGCGTCGGCGTCGTCCGCCGCGGCGGCAGCGTCCGTGGACGCGACGACGCCGCCGAGCGAGTGCCCGCCCACGACCCAGCGCTCCGCGGTCGGGACCGCCTCCCGGGCGGCGTCGAAGGCCCCGCCGGCGAGGAACGCGACGGCGAGCGGCTGCTTGGCGATCACCACCGTGTGTCCCGCCTCGGCCAGCGGGCGCAGCACCGCGGCGTAGGCCCGGGCCTCGACCTTGGCGCCGGGCTGGAAGAAGACGGCGGTGCCGGTTGCGTCCCCGGCCGCGTCCGCGTCCCCGGCTGTGCCGGCTGTGTCCTCGGTGGGCGCGAGCACGACCCGCGTCGCGGACTCGGTGACGGTGACGGCCCCGTCCGAGAACATCGCGGTCAGCGCCGGCTCGACGGCCGTGAAGGGGCGCAGCCAGGCCGTCGCGGCGATCCAGACGGCCCCCGCGACGACCAGCGCCACGTCGAGGACCCGGCGCCCGCCCGGGCGGGCCGGACGCGGCCGGCTGCTGCGCCACAGCGCCCACGCGCAGCCCAGGACGGTCAGGACCAGCAGCACGGCATAGGCGGGATGCCCGTGCACCACCGCGCCCCACGCCGTCAGGCAGGCCCACAGCACGACGACCAGCCCCGCGGCGGCGACCGCCCGGACGGTCCAGGTGAGCCAGGCCGGCCGGCCCCTGTCGACGATCATCGTGCTCCTTCGTGCTGGCGTACTGTGGTCCCGTGCCCGTCCAGGTCGCGGGACGTGCGGTCACACCGTACGTGCCGACCGGGACCACGGCAGAACCCCAACGATCCCGGCACTGAGGACCCCATGTTCCGCATCGGACTGACCGGAGGGATCGCGGCCGGCAAGTCGGTCGCGACCGTGCGCCTGGCCGAGCTCGGCGCCGTCGTCGTCGACCACGACCTGCTGGCCCGGGAAGCCGTCGCGCCCGGCTCGGTCGGCCTGGCCGAGATCGTCGAGGCGTTCGGCCCCGGCGTCCTGACGGCGGACGGCGGTCTCGACCGCCCGGCCCTCGGGGCCCTGGTGTTCGCCGACGCCGCCGCGCGCGCCCGCCTCAACGAGATCGTCCACCCCGAGGTGCGCCGGCTCTCGGCGGAGCGCGAGGCCATGGCGGGCGCCGCCGACCCTGCGGCCGTCGTCGTGCACGACATCCCGCTGCTGGTCGAGACCGGGCAGGCCGAGCACTTCCACCTCGTCGTCGTGGTGCACACCCCCGCGGAGCAGCGCGTGCGCCGCCTCGTGGAGCGCCGGGGCCTGACCGAGGACGCCGCCCGGGCCCGCATCGCGGCGCAGGCCGGCGACGACGAGCGGCTCGCCGCCGCGGACGTCACCCTCGACGGTTCCGGCAGCGAGGACGACCTGCGCTCCCAGGTCGATACGCTGTGGCAGCGCGTGGCCGGCGAGGTCGCGCAGGAGGCGGAGGCGGACACCGTGTGAACCGGGCCGCCCCGGGGGAGGAGCAGGCACGATGAAGGTTCTGGTCACGGGGTTCGAGCCGTTCGGCGGCGACGCCGTCAACGCCTCCGCAGAAGCGGTCGCCGTGCTCGCGGAGCGCTGGGCGGGGCCCGAGGAGCTGGTCACCGCCGTCCTCCCGGTCGAGTTCGACCAGGTCCGCAAGCCGGACGGCCCGCTGCTGCGCCTGCTGGACGAGCACCAGCCCGACGTCGTCGTGGCCGTGGGCCTGGCCGCCGGCGTCACCCAGGTGCGGGTCGAGCGCGTGGCGATCAACCTGATGGACGCGCGCATCCCCGACAACGGCGGCGCCCAGCCGGTCGACGCCCCGGTGGTCGACGGCGGCCCCGCCGCCCGGTTCGCCACCCTCCCCGTCAAGGCGGCGGTCGACGCCGTCCGCGAGGCCGGCATCCCCGCCGGCGTCACGTACAGCGCCGGCACGTACGTCTGCAACGCCACCTTCTACGCCCTCCAGCACGCGCTGGCCGCGCGGCCCGGCGTGCTCTCCGGCTTCGTGCACGTGCCGCGCACCACCGAGGAGGTCGGGGCCGAGGCGTCGGCGTCCGCCCTCGTGGACGGCGGCGAGGCGCACCTCCCGGTCGGCGAGCTCGCCCGTGCCCTGGAGATCGTGGTGCGCACGGCGCTCGCGGCGGCCCGCGGCGAGGTCGCGGAACCAGCCGTGGCGGCGGGGACGCTGCACTGAGGACCTGAGTGTCAGTGGTCCGCCGTACGGTAGTGACATGCGACCCGTGACCGATCTGCAGCGCACGGTGGCCCCGTTCGAGGTCATCTCCGAGTACCAGCCCGCCGGCGACCAGCCGACGGCCATCGCCGAGCTGACCGAACGTGTCCAGGCGGGCGAGAAGGACGTGGTGCTGCTCGGCGCCACGGGTACGGGCAAGTCCGCGACCACGGCCTGGCTCGTCGAGAAGCTCCAGCGCCCCACCCTGGTCATGGCACCCAACAAGACGCTCGCCGCGCAGCTCGCCACGGAGTTCCGCGAGCTGCTGCCGAACAACGCGGTCGAGTACTTCGTCTCGTACTACGACTACTACCAGCCCGAGGCGTACATCGCGCAGACGGACACCTACATCGAGAAGGACTCCTCGATCAACGACGAGGTGGAGCGCCTGCGGCACTCGGCCACCTCGTCGCTGCTGACGCGCCGCGACGTCGTCGTGGTCGCCTCGGTGTCCTGCATCTACGGCCTGGGCACGCCGCAGGAGTACGTGGACCGCATGGTCCGGCTCGACGTCGGCGACGTCGTGGACCGGGACGACCTGCTGCGCCAGTTCGTCACCATGCAGTACACGCGTAACGACATGTCGTTCACGCGCGGCACGTTCCGGGTGCGTGGCGACACCGTGGAGATCATCCCGGTGTACGAGGAGCTCGCGATCCGCATCGAGATGTTCGGCGACGAGATCGAGTCGATCCAGACGCTGCACCCGCTCACGGGCGACGTGGTGCGCAACGAGGAATCGATCTACGTGTTCCCGGCCACGCACTACGTGGCGGGCCCGGAGCGCATGGAGCGCGCCATCGGCGGCATCGAGAAGGAGCTCGAGGAGCGGCTGGCCGAGCTGGAGAAGCAGGGCAAGCTGCTGGAGGCCCAGCGGCTGCGCATGCGCACCACCTACGACATCGAGATGATGCGCTCGATCGGCACCTGCGCCGGCATCGAGAACTACTCGATGCACATCGACGGCCGCGAGCCGGGCACCGCGCCCAACACGCTGCTCGACTACTTCCCCGAGGACTTCCTGCTCGTCATCGACGAGTCGCACCAGACGGTGCCGCAGATCGGGGCGATGTTCGAGGGCGACGCGTCCCGCAAGCGCGCGCTCGTCGACCACGGCTTCCGCCTGCCGAGCGCGATGGACAACCGCCCCCTGAAATGGGAGGAGTTCACCGAGCGCATCGGGCAGACCGTGTACCTCTCGGCCACGCCCGGCGACTACGAGCGGTCGCTGTCGGACGGCGTCGTCGAGCAGGTCATCCGCCCCACCGGCCTGATCGACCCCGAGGTCGTCGTCAAGCCGACGACCGGCCAGATCGACGACCTGCTGGGCGAGATCCGCGACCGCGTGGACCGCGACGAGCGCGTCCTGGTGACCACGCTGACCAAGAAGATGGCCGAGGACCTCACGGACTACTTCCTGGAGCGCAACGTGCGGGTGCGCTACCTGCACTCCGACGTGGACACGCTGCGCCGCGTCGAGCTGCTGCGCGAGCTGCGGCTCGGCGAGTACGACGTGCTCGTGGGTATCAACCTGCTGCGCGAGGGCCTCGACCTGCCCGAGGTGTCGCTGGTCGCGATCCTCGACGCCGACAAGGAGGGCTTCCTGCGGTCCGGGCGCTCGCTGATCCAGACGATCGGCCGCGCGGCACGTAACGTGTCGGGCCAGGTGCACATGTACGCGGACAAGATCACGCCGGCCATGCAGATGGCGCTGGACGAGACCAACCGGCGTCGCGAGAAGCAGATCGCCTACAACACCGAGCGGGGCCTGGACCCCCAGCCGCTGCGCAAGAAGATCGCCGACGTGACCGACATGCTCGCCCGTGAGGACCTCGACACCGCCGAGCTGCTGGCCGGCGGGTACCGCAACAGCCGCAAGGCGAAGGGCGAGGGCCGGGCCCCGGTGCCGGGTTCGCCCAAGGAGGCGGCGACGTCGGGCAACCGGCTGGCGGGCGCCGCCGCGAGCGAGCTGGCCGAGCTCATCCAGGAGCTCGCCGACCAGATGCACGCCGCGGCCGCGGAGCTGCAGTTCGAGGTCGCCGCGCGCCTGCGTGACGAGATCTCGGGGCTTAAGAAGGAGCTGCGGCAGATGCAGGCCGCGACGGCCTGAGGGCGTCGCGGTCCAGACGGACCGGCGACACGGACCGGCGACACGGACGGAGTGCAGCAGCATGGCCCTGACGTTCCAGGTGACCTTCGACGCGGCCGACCCGCGTGCGCTCGGCGACTTCTGGTGCGAGGTGCTCGGCTACGTGCGCGACGCGCCGCCCGCGGGTTTCGCCACGTGGGAGGAGGCCTTGACCGCCTGGGGCCTGCCCGAGGAGCGGTGGAACGACAAGAACGCCGTCAGCGACCCGGACGGCGTGGGTCCGCGCATCTTCATCCAGAAGGTGCCCGAGCCGCGGACGGCCAAGAACCGCGTCCACCTCGACGTCAACGTGGCCGCCGGCCTGGCCGGCGAGGAGCGGGAGGCGAAGATCCGCGCCGAGGCGGCGCGGGTCACCGCGCTCGGCGCGAGCGTGGTGGACGAGGTCGCCGAGCTCGGGGAGTTCTGGATCGTGCTGCGCGACCCCGAGGGCAACGAGTTCTGCCTGCAGTGATCTGCTGCAGTGATCTGCCTGGAGTGAGGCACCGAGTTCATCCTTGACCCGCTCACGCGGCCCGGAGGACCCTGATCGCGCAGGGTGGCAGCGCACGTCGGGAGAAGTGGCGGGACCGGATGCGGGCACTGACGCAGGACAGGTACGGCTGGGACGCCCTCGCGGTCCGCGAGGTCCCCGAACCGGTGCCCGGCGAGGGCCAGGTGCTGGTCCAGGTGCACGCGGCCGGCGTCAACCCCTACGACTGGCACTACGCCGCCGGGCAGCCGCTCATCGCCCGCCCGACGCTCGGCGGCCTCACCGGCCCGCGGCCCCCGGTGCGCGGCGCGGACCTCTCGGGCGTCGTGGTCGAGGCCGGTCCGGGCGTCACCGCGTTCGGGCCGGGCGACGAGGTCTACGGCTTCGGGACGAGCGGCACGTTCGCGGAGCTGGCGCTCGCGGACGTCGGCAGCATCGCCCGCCGGCCGGTCGACCTCGCCCACGTCGAGGCGGCGGCGATGCCCATGGCCGCCGTCACCGCCCTGCAGTTCCTGCGCGCGGCCGAGCTCACGGCCGGGCAGAACATCGCGATCACGGGCGCGGGCGGCGGGATCGGGCACTTCGCGGTGCAGATCGCGGCGGCCTGGGGTGCCCACGTGACCGGGGTGTGCGGCCCGCGCAACGCCGCCATGGTGCGCGAGCTCGGTGCGTCCGAGGTCGTCGACTACACGCAGGACGACGTGACGGCGGGCGAGCCGCGCTTCGACGTCGTCCTCACCAACGCGGGCCGGTACCCGCTGCGGGCCCTCGGCCGCGTGCTCGTGCCGGGCGGGCTGCTCCTGGCCAACGACGGGAGCCGGGAGGGCCTGCTCGGCCCCCTGCCCGAGCTGGCGGTGGCGCCGCTCCTGTCGCGGTTCCGGCCGTACCGGATCGTGAACGTCACGGCGACCACGAGCGGCGAGGACCTGGCCGTGCTGGACGGCATGGTCGCCGACGGCGTGCTGCTGCCGATCGTGAGCGCCACCTACCCGCTGGAGCGCGCCGTGACCGCCGTCCGGCAGGTGGCCGGGCACGGGCACGCGCGCGGCAAGCTGGTGGTCACGCTCCGCTGAACGTGCCGCAGATCACGTACGGGAACAAACCTGACGTCCCGTATGCTTCCCTCCGTTGGAGGGGAGTACCTCGGAACGGCCCGGTCGTCATCACAGCTGCCGATGACGCCAGCTCGGCCTGGCCGGCTCGTGGTGCACCGGTGCGTGGTCTCGGCCAGGCTGGTGCACGGGCGGGCGAGGAAGACCTCCGGTGCCCTGCTGTGCTCACCGGAGGCTCGATGCGATCGCGCGTTCCTCCCTGTTCCGGAAGGAAACAATGGTCCACGAACTGCCCGTGACCTTCGAACTGATCTCGCTCGGCGCGATGGTCCTGCTGCTGGTCGCCGACCTCCTCATCGTCGGGCGGCGACCGCACGTCCCGACCATGAGGGAGAGCGCCATCTGGGTGAGCTTCTACGTGGGCCTCGCCGTGGTCTACGGCATCATCGTCTGGGCCGTCGGCGGCAGCACACCGGCGGGGGAGTTCTACGCCGGCTGGCTCACGGAGTACTCCCTGAGCGTCGACAACCTCTTCGTGTTCGTCATCATCATGGCCCGGTTCGCGGTGCCGCGTGACCAGCAGCAGAAGGTGCTCATGGTGGGCATCATCATGGCGCTGATCTTCCGCGCCGCGTTCATCCTCGCCGGTGCCGCCCTGATCGAGCAGTTCACCTGGCTCTTCTACCTCTTCGGCGCGTTCCTCATCTACACGGCGATCCAGCAGGCGATCCCGGAGAAGGAGGACGAGCACGACGACTACAAGGAGAACGCGCTCATCCGACTGATGCGCCGGGTCCTGCCGCTGCACCACCAGTACAACGACGGGAAGCTGACCACCACGGTCGACGGCCGCCGCCTGTTCACGCCGCTCATCATCGTGTTCCTGGCCATCGGCTCGACGGACGTCCTGTTCGCGGTCGACTCGATCCCCGCGATCTTCGGCATCACCAAGGACCCGTTCATCGTGTTCGCCACCAACCTGTTCGCGCTGATGGGCCTGCGCCAGCTCTACTTCCTGCTGGGCGGCCTGCTCGACCGGCTGGTGTACCTGCCGTACGCGCTCGCGGCCGTCCTCGGCTTCATCGGCATCAAGCTGATCCTCGAGGCGCTGCACACCAACTCGATCCCCTGGATCAACGGTGGCGAGGGCTTCCACTGGGCCCCCGAGATCCCGATCTGGCTGTCGCTCACGGTGATCGTGGTCTCCCTCGCGGTCGGCACCGTGGCGAGCCTGATCAAGTCCGCGTACGACGCGCGGATCGAGGCGGCCCAGCCGGCGCCCGAGCCGGAGGACGCCACGAAGTGACCCCGTGCGGGATCCGGTGACGACACAGCAGGCCGGCGGCCGCGTCCCCTGCGGGGCGCGGCCGCCGGCCTGCGGGCTGTCGTGCCGGGTCAGACCACCGTGTAGTCGACCTCGATCGAGAAGATCTCCCGGTCCCCGGACCGGATGGTCCCGGTGAACGCCTGGCCGTGGACGGCGGGCTCGGCCGGGGCCGAGGGCTCGACGTCCACCGTGCAGAGCTCGCCCGCCGCGGCCAGGTTGTCCGCCCGCAGCCGGAAGAGCCCCGGCAGCCAGCGGGAGCCGGGACCCGCCGCGGCCTCCAGCACGTGGTCGAAGAGCGCGAACGCGGCGTAGCCGGCCACCGACACGGGCAGCGCCGGATAGCTGTCGAAGTGTCCCCGGCACATCGACGCCTCGACCGCCAGCTTGGCCGCGGCGTTCCGGGCGTCCGTGGCGACGTCCTCGAGCGGGGCGGGCAGGGCGTAGGGGTTGGCCGGCTCCTCCGCGTCAGGGGCCCGGGCCGGCCCCATCATGCGGCGGAAGACCGGTACGGACATGACGAGGTACTCGACGTCCATCTGCGCCACGAGGTTGCCGTGGGCGTCGCGCAGCTCGGTCCGGGCCTCGGCGCGGTGCCGGCCCGTCATCTGCGCGCTCGCGGTCCCGGTGAGTGCGGTCGGGGGGCCGGCGGTGGCCGGATACATCCGGCCGACGCCGCGGTGCGCGAGGTAGTAGTGCCGCCTGGAGCTCGGGTTGGTCGTGGCCGCCGCGCAGAGGCCGAGGATGGCGAGATGCCTGCCGGCCTCCGCGATGTTGACCGGTGTGGCCTGCCGTCCCGTCGGCGACTGGACCGGGACCCGTGCGCTGGTGAGCCCGGGTTCCAGGCTGGTCAGCTCGCTGAGTGCGTAGTAGGGCGGCGTCACGCAGATGCGCGGGCCGATCTGGTCGTATCCCACCGATGTACCGTCGACAGAGGTCATGCAGTGCCTCCCCGAACCTAGTCAGCAGTGTTCGAACAGGCATCATGTGCACCACGAAGCGCGCCACGCCATGCTCGGAACGTGACTATTGCGTAAAAACCTCTGTATGGATGGGTATAGGGTGAATTTGGCGAGCGTTACCCGGCGAGGCCGCCGATCACCACGTCCCACTGCCGCACGCCGCGCTCGGCGACCAGCCCCCGCAGCGCGAACGGGTCCTCGTCCAGGATCGCCAGCGCCGCGTCGGCCGACTCCGCCTCGAGGATCAGCAGGGCACCGACCCCGCCGTCGACCGGGCCCGAGGCGCGCACGACGCCGTCCGCGTTGAGGGCGCGCAGGAAGGCGCGGTGGTCGGGGCGGACCTCGTCGCGGGTCGCGACGTCGTCGGTGTAGGTGTAGCTCACTGCATAGGTGCTCATGGGGGCAGCCTGCCATCCGCCCGGGTCAGCCGGTTAATTCTTGATGAAGACGCTCGCCCTGCACCCGCGCGCGCCCCACACTCTGAGCATGGACGCACGTGAGAACCACTTCGACCTCGTCGTGATCGGCTCCGGACCCGGCGGTCAGAAGGCCGCGATCGGCGCGGCCAAGCTCGGCAGACGTGTGGCGGTGGTGGAACGGCGCGACCAGGTCGGCGGGGTGAGCCTGCACACCGGCACCATCCCGTCCAAGACCCTGCGCGAGGCGGTGCTGTACCTGACGGGCCTGCAGATGCGCGACGTCTACGGCTCCAGCTACCGGCTCAAGGAGCACATCACCGTCCCGGACCTGCTGGCCCGCCTGCAGCACGTCATCGGCCGCGAGATCGAGGTGGTGCGCAACCAGCTCGCCCGCAACGACGTCGAGACCGTCGTGGGCACCGCCCGGTTCACCGGCCCGCACGACATCGCGGTGGCCGACGCCGAGGGCGACGTCGTCCGGCGCCTGACCGCCGACAAGGTGGTCATCGCGGTCGGCACCGCGCCCGCGCGGCCCGCCAACATCGCGTTCGACGGCGTCCGCGTGGTCGACTCCGACGGCATCCTCGACGTCAGCCAGGTGCCCCGGACCATGGTCGTGGTCGGCGCCGGCGTGATCGGCATCGAGTACGCCTCCCTCTTCGCCGCGCTCGGCACGCGGGTCACCGTCGTCGAGGCACGAGACCGGATCCTCGACTTCTGCGACTCCGAGGTGGTCGAGGCCCTCAAGTTCCAGCTCCGCGACCTGTCGGTCACCTTCCGGCTGGGCGAGAAGGTCGAGTCGGTCACCGCAGGGGAGAACGGCACCGTCACGACGCTGGCCTCCGGCAAGCGGATCCCCGCCGACTGCGTCCTGTACTCCGCCGGCCGGCAGGGCTCCACCGACGGGCTCGACCTCGCGGCGGCCGGCCTCGAGGCGGACCGGCGCGGCCGGCTCCAGGTCGACAAGCAGTTCCGCACCGACGTCGAGCACATCTACGCCGTCGGCGACGTCATCGGCTTCCCGGCGCTCGCGGCGACCTCGCAGGAGCAGGGGCGCCTCGCGGCGTACCACGCGTTCGGCGAGCCGGTCTCGTCCGTGCTGGAGCTGCAGCCCATCGGGATCTACACGATCCCTGAGATCTCGTACTGCGGGGACACCGAGGACCAGCTCACCACCGCGGGCGTGCCCTACGAGGTGGGCGTCGCGCGCTACCGCGAGCTCGCGCGGGGGCAGATCGTGGGCGACTCCTACGGGATGCTCAAGCTGCTCGTCTCCACCGAGGACCGCAAGGTGCTGGGCGTGCACGTGTTCGGGACGGGCGCCACGGAGATCATCCACATCGGCCAGGCGATCATGACCACGGGCGGCACCGTGGACCACCTGGTCGACACCGTCTTCAACTACCCGACGCTCGCCGAGGCCTACAAGGTCGCGGCGCTGGACGTGACCAACAAGATGCGGGACGTGGAGCGGTTCGGGCTCTGAGGCCCGACGCGCGCGGGGCCTGATGTGCGAGGGGCCCGACGCGCGAGGGCGCCCGCCCACCGCGCGGTGGACGGGCGCCCTCGTGCGTGACCGGCGCGGCGGTGCTACTTGTCGCCGGCGATCGCGGGCACCTCGGCGTCCGCGAGGGTCACGAGCGCCTGGGCGTGCACGGCGTGCTGCCAGTTGCCCAGGTCCGCGACCGTCTTGATCTTGAGCTCGGCGAGCATCTCGTCGTGCTTGGGCGTGAGGCCCAGCAGCGCCGACGGCGGCGCCGCGAGGATCGCGGCGATGCTCTGGTCCTTGTAGGCCTTGTCGACGAGCTTGTTCAGGTTCAGGCTCACGTGCCTGCCTTTCGTCCGTGCGGTCGTGGAACGGCCGGATTCTCACCCGGCCGAGGGAAGGATGTCGTGATCGAGGGCGGTATGCAACTTTTGCCCGCATTGTCGGAGTGGCGCTGATCTGTCGGAACCCGCTTTGTTACCGGGGTGAATGAGTCGTCAGCTACCTCTTGAGTGTTGGACGTTCGTCCGGTTGACTTGGTCCTCGTGGTGGTCCCGGATGTCTCGACCAGGCTGGCTGCCGCGGTCCGGACCGCCCGTACGGCGGTGGGCCGCGGCCCGCTCCCGGCTGCGGCCGAGGACGTCCCGCACGACGACGCCCGGTGGCCGGCCGTGCTGCTCGACCCGGCCCGCGCCGTCGTCCCGTTCCTGGGCCGCGAGCGGGAGCTCGGTGAGCTCCGCACCTGGGCCGAGGCGGACGTGCCGGTCAGCCTGCGCCTGGTCGTCGCCCCCGCCGGCTTCGGCAAGACCCGGCTCGCGGGCGAGCTCGGCGACCGGCTGAGCGGGTCCGGCTGGACCGTCGTCCGGGTGCCGCGCGGCAAGGAGGCCGCCACGGTCCGCGCCCGCCCTGTCGGCGACGTGCTGTTCGTCGTGGACGACGCGGCGGCGCGGCGCGGCCTCGGCGCGATGCTCGACGCCCTGGCCCGCCCCGCCCGCGGCCGCACCCGGGTGCTCATGCTCGCCCGCGTCGCGGGGGAGTGGCTGCGCCGGCTGCGCTGGGGCTCGACGCTGTGGACGCAGCTCGGACCGGGCGACGCCACGCAGACGGCCCTGGCCGTCTCGCTCGCCCCCGACCTGACCGACGTCATGGTGCTGGAGGCCGCCGTCGCCGCGTACGCCGCGCACCTCGGCGTGGCGTCCCCTGCGCTCGGCGACCTGTCCGCGGACGAGCCGGACCACGGCACCCGCGTGATCGACCTGCACGCGGCGGCGGCGCTCGCCGCCCTCACCGTGGCCGGCGTGCCGGTCCCGGTCCACGAGCCGAACCCCTTGCGGGGGCTCCTGGACGTGGCCGCCGTCTCGTGGGCCGCGTCGGCCCGGGAGGCCGGGCTGGAGCTGAGCCTCGACGAGGTGCAGGACGTCGTCGCGGCGGCCTGCCTGCTCGGGGCCGACGACACCGCGGGCGCGCGCGACGTGCTGCGCCGCGTGGTGCCCGGCCTCCCGGCGCGCGCGGGCGCGCGCTGGCTGCTCGGGCTCCCGGGCGCCACCGCGGAGCTCGGACCGAGCGCCGCCGGGTCAGACCGCCTCGGCGACCTGCTCGTCGTGGACCGGCTCGGCCGGTCGGTCTCCCTGGTCGGGTCGTGCACGTGGGGCCTGTCCCGCAAGGCGGCGCTGCGGGTGGTGCGGGTCGCCCGGCGGCTGGAGGTCGAGCTGTCCGAGGTGCCGGAGGCGACCGCGCTGGCGGGCGAGCTCCTGCGCCGGGCCGCCGACTCCTACGGCGACGACCCGCGCGCGCTGCGGACCGCGTTCCTGCTCAAGCAGCGGTCGGTCGTCGACGCCTCGCCCGACGACGTGTACCGGGGCGAGCGGGCCGTCGCGGTCGCGAAGGACGCCGTGGGCCGCGCGGAGGCGCTGGTCGACCTCGGCATCGCGCTGCGCGACGTGGCGCGGGTGACGGAGTCGCTCGAGGTGCTGGACTCGGCGGTCGAGGCCTGGCGCAGGATCGCCGCCGGCGACCCGGACCGCTACCGCACCGCCCTCGTCTCGGCGATCAACGCCCTGGGCAGTGCGCGCTGGCGGGCCGGGCACAGCCGGGAGGCGCTGGCCGCCCACCGGGAGGCGGTCGAGCTGTGCCGGGCGGCCCCGGAGCGCGACCGGGGCTGGTGCGAGGCCGAGCTGGCCCGCGTCCTGATCAGCCTGAACGTGGTGCTCAACGACTCCGGGGCGCCCCAGGAGGAGGACGAGACCTTCGCCGAGCTGCTCCCGATCCTGCGGAACCTGGTGGAGCGCGACCCGCGGCAGTGGTCGGTGTTCCTGACCACGGCGCTGTCCAACCGCTCGGTGGTGCTCACCGAGAGCCGCCCGGGGGAGGCCCTGCCGTTCGCGCGGGAGGCGGTGGAGCTCAGCCGCGAGATGGTGCGGCAGGCCCCGAAGCGGCACCGCAACGAGCTCGGGTTCGCGCTGACGAACCTGGCCAACGCGTACGCCGCGCTGGGCCGTGACCGCGAGGCGGTCGAACCGCTCGGTGAGGCCGTCGCCGTGCGGCGCGAGCTGGTCCGCGAGAACGCCGCGACGCACACCTGGACGCTCGCCTACAGCCTCGCGTCGCTCGGCGCGGTGCGCTCCCGGCTCGGGGACCTCGACGAGGCGATCTCGCTGGAGCGGGAGGCGGTGCTGCTGCGCCGCCGGCTCGCCCGGGAGCACCCCGCGCGGTACCGGCGGATGCTGGCGGCGTCCCTGTCCAACCTCGCGGTCACGCACTCCCGGGCGGGCGAGCCGGAGGAGGCCCTGCCGCTCGAACGCGAGGCGGTCGCGATCCGGCGTGCCCTGGCCAAGGACGGTCAGCCCGGCGAGGACCACCTGGCGCACTCGCTCTCCAACCTGGGCGTGCTCTACGCCGAGCTCGGGCGGCCGGCCGACGCCGTGGCGCCCACCCAGGAGGCGGTGGGGCTGCTGCGGCAGCTCGCCGAGGAGGACGCCGGCCGGTTCGAGCCGCCCCTGGCCGACGCCCTGCTCAACCTCGGCGCCGCGCTCCTCGACGCGGGCCGTGCGCAGGAGGGCGTGGAGCCGACGACGGAGGCCGTGCGCCTGCGCCGGGAGCTCGCCGGGCGCAGCCCCGAGGTGCACCTGCCGGGCCTGGCGGCCGCGCTGACCAACCTCGTCGCCGTGCACGTCGACCTCGGGAAGTCGGACACGGCGGCCGAGTACGCGCAGGAGGTCGTGCAGGTCCGCCGCCGGCTCGTCGACGGCTCCTACGCCCACGAGCAGGACCTCCTGCGCGCGCTGGACCTGCAGGCGCGCGTGCGCCGGTCCGGCGCCGTCGACGGGCGCGCGATCCGCTGAACCGTGCGGATGTGACGAGTCTCCCAGCCCGATCCGTAGAACACCCGTGCGAATGTCAGTGGTCCGCCCTAGGATGCCTCTGTGAGCAATCGTCTCGTCGTCTCCGGTGCCCGTGAGCACAACCTCAAGAACGTCGATCTGGACCTTCCCAGGGACCGGCTCATCGTCTTCACGGGGCTGTCGGGCTCGGGCAAGTCGTCGCTCGCGTTCGACACGATCTTCGCCGAAGGTCAGCGCCGGTACGTCGAGTCCCTTTCCGCCTACGCGCGGCAGTTCCTGGGCCAGATGGACAAGCCCGACGTCGACTTCATCGAGGGTCTGTCGCCCGCGGTGTCGATCGACCAGAAGTCCACCAACCGCAACCCGCGGTCCACCGTCGGCACCATCACCGAGGTCTACGACTACCTGCGCCTGCTTTATGCGCGCGCGGGCACGCAGTTCTGCCCGGTGTGCGGCGAGAAGGTGCAGTCGCAGACGCCGCAGCAGATCGTGGACCAGATCCTGGAGCTGCCGGAGAACACCCGGTACCAGGTGCTGGCGCCCGTCGTGCGCGGCCGCAAGGGCGAGTACGCGGACCTCTTCAAGGAGCTGCAGGCCAAGGGCTTCTCCCGCGCCCGGGTCGACGGCGAGGTGGTCCAGCTGACCGACCCGCCCACGCTCGAGAAGAAGCTGAAGCACGACATCGAGGTGGTCGTGGACCGGCTCGTGGCGCGCGAGGGCGTGCAGCGCCGGCTCACCGACTCGGTGGAGACCGCGCTCGCCCTGGCGAACGGCCTGGTCATGATCGAGCTGGTCGACGCCGACATCGATGACATCACGCGGACGCGCAAGTTCTCCGAGAAGCGGGCGTGCCCCAACGAGCACCCCCTGGCACTCGACGAGATCGAGCCGCGGACCTTCTCGTTCAACGCGCCCTACGGCGCGTGTCCCGAGTGCACCGGCATCGGCTTCCGCCTGGAGGTCGACCCGGACCTCATCGTGCCGGACGACGAGCAGACGCTGCGCGGCGGCGCCGTCGCCCCGTGGGCGCAGACGTCGTCGGAGTACTTCGAGCGGGTGCTCTCCGCGCTGGCCGAGGAGATGAAGTTCTCCATGGACGTGCCGTGGCGCGCGCTGCCGGCCCGGGCGCGGGAGGCGATCCTGCACGGCCGCGACCACAAGGTGCACGTCAAGTACAAGAACCGGTGGGGTCGTGAGCGGCAGTACTCGACCGGCTTCGAGGGCGCGGTGACGTTCCTGGAGCGGCGCCACCGCGAGACCGACTCGGACTGGTCGAAGGAGAAGTACGAGGCCTACATGCGCGAGGTCCCGTGCCCGACCTGCGGCGGCGCGCGGCTCAAGCCGGAGGTCCTCGCGGTCAAGGTGGACGGCCTGTCCATCGCCGACGTCTGCCGCCTGCCCGTGGGGGAGGCCGCCGAGTTCCTCAAGGGCATCGAGCTCGGTGTCCGCGAGGCGCAGATCGCGACGGAGGTCCTCAAGGAGATCCACGCCCGGCTGGGCTTCCTGCTCGACGTCGGGCTGCACTACCTGACGCTGGAGCGGCCCGCGGGCACGCTGTCGGGCGGCGAGGCGCAGCGCATCCGGCTGGCGACCCAGATCGGCTCCGGCCTGGTCGGCGTGCTGTACGTGCTGGACGAGCCGTCGATCGGCCTGCACCAGCGCGACAACCGCCGGCTCATCGACACGCTCACCCGGCTGCGGGACCTGGGCAACACGCTGATCGTCGTCGAGCACGACGAGGACACGATCCGCGCGGCCGACTGGATCGTCGACATCGGCCCGGGCGCGGGCGAGCACGGCGGCGTCGTCATCCACTCGGGCGACTACGCCGGGCTGCTGGAGCAGCAGGACTCGCTCACGGGCGCGTACCTCGCCGGGCGACGGTCGATCCCGCTCCCGGCGCAGCGCCGGCCCGTCGACGCCGACCGGCAGGTCACGGTGGTCGGCGCGCACGAGAACAACCTGCGCGACGTCGACGTGTCCTTCCCGCTCGGCGTGCTGACCGTGGTGTCGGGCGTCTCGGGCTCGGGCAAGTCGACGCTCGTGAACTCGATCCTCTACACGGTCATGGCCAACCAGCTCAACGGCGCCCGCCGGGTGGCCGGCCGGCACAAGCGCGTGACGGGCCTGGACCAGCTCGACAAGGTGGTCCACGTGGACCAGGGCCCGATCGGCCGCACGCCGCGGTCCAACCCCGCCACCTACACGGGCGTGTGGGACCGGATCCGCAAGATCTTTGCGGAGACCGAGGAGGCCAAGGTGCGCGGCTACGGGCCGGGCCGCTTCTCGTTCAACGTCAAGGGCGGGCGCTGCGAGGCGTGCGCGGGCGACGGCACGATCAAGATCGAGATGAACTTCCTGCCGGACGTCTACGTGCCGTGCGAGGTCTGCCACGGCGCGCGGTACAACCGCGAGACCCTCGAGGTGCACTTCAAGGGCAAGACGGTGGCCGACGTGCTCGACATGCCGATCGAGGAGGCCGCCGAGTTCTTCAAGGCGTTCCCGGCGATCTCGCGGCACCTGTCCACGCTGGTCGACGTCGGCCTCGGGTACGTGCGGCTCGGGCAGCCCGCCCCCACGCTGTCCGGCGGCGAGGCGCAGCGCGTCAAGCTGGCGGCGGAGCTGCAGAAGCGCTCGTCGGGCCGCTCGGCCTACGTGCTGGACGAGCCGACCACCGGCCTGCACTTCGAGGACGTGCGCCGGCTGCTCGGCGTGCTGCAGTCACTGGCGGACAAGGGCAACACGGTCATCGTGATCGAGCACAACCTGGACGTCATCAAGAGCGCCGACTGGGTCATCGACATGGGCCCGGAGGGCGGCAGCGGCGGCGGCATGGTCGTGGCGCAGGGCACGCCCGAGGTCGTGGCGGAGGTTCCGGAGAGCCACACCGGGACGTACCTCGCCGAGATCCTCGACGGCCATGCACCCGTGGACGCCGCGCCGACCAACGGGGCGCCGAAGGCCGCCAAGGCCAAGGCCACGGGCGCCAAGGCGAACGGGACCGCGGCGAGCCGGTCCCGGCGCAAGGCCGCCGTCGCGGGCTGACGCGGCCGGAGCCGGCCCCGCGCCGGAGGGCCGGACCGGACCCCTGCGCGGGGTCCGGTCCGGCCCTCCGGCGTGCTGCGGAGGTGCGTGTCGCGCACGTGCCAGGGAGCGTTGCCCGGGGCATGCGTCCTGGCGGCGGCGGGCAGCAGTGCTCTACAGTGATCTCGACGAGGAGGTTGCCTGGTATGTCGGAGATGTACGGCGCGGACATCAGCGCGCTCCGGACCCTCGGAAACATGATGGTCCAGCAGAGCGACGTGCTCGAGACGGCGGTCGGCCAGATCACGCAGGCGGTCTCGACGACGGCGTGGTCCGGTCCGGACCACGAGGGCTTCCTCGAGGAGTGGCACGTGACGCACTCCGGGGCCCTGCGCGCGGTCGCGCTGGGCCTCGCGGAGGTGGGGCGGCGCGTCATCGCGAACGCGGACGCCCAGGAGCGGACGAGCGAGACGTACGACGGCGGCGTCGGCGGCGCCGTGGGCGGCACCGCCGGCCGGGGCCCGGAGGGGACGGACCAGAGCTCGTCCGGCGGCCAGGGCGACAAGGACAAGGCAGCGGGCGATCTCGGCAAGCTCGAGGACGCCGGCAACGTGCCGCTCGACGACAAGGCGATCGACGCGAGCCAGATCGAGCAGGGCAGTCTCGCGGACTGCTGGTTCCTCGCCTCGGCGGGCGCCATCGCCGAGCGGGACCCGGAGTGGATCCGCGAGCACATCAAGCGCAACGACGACGGCACCTACACCGTGACGTTCTACGAGGACGGCGAGCCGGTCAAGGTCACCGTGGACTCGCAGGTGTACGAGAACGCGGCCGGTGACCCGAGCGGTGACCCGTCGTGGATCTCCATCTACGAGAAGGCCGCCGTCCAGCACCTGGGTGGCCAGTACGACGACATCGAGTACGACAGCGCGTCCAGGGCGCTGGAGATGATGACGGGCAAGGACACCACCACCGAGACGCTCGACCCGATGCTGCCGTGGGAGGACCCGCCCAGCCTCAGCTCCATCAAGGACCGTCTGGCCAACGGCGAGCCGGTCGTGGCCGCCAGCCCGGACGGCGGCGGCTGGTTCGGCGACCCGCCTCCGGACAAGGAGGTCGTCAACAACCACGTGTACGTGGTGGACGGCGTCTCGGCCGACGGCAAGACGATCACGCTGGTCAACCCGTGGGGCCCGAACGGCGGCACGGGCTCGGACGGGAACACCAAGCCGGGGACCATCACCATGTCCGCGGACGAGTTCTATGAGAACTTCGACTCCGTGACCTACGGCGGGTCGATGAAGTGACCGCCGTCGAACGAGGGAGAGGGGCCGCCGTGGCCGACGACACGGGGACGGGCCCGGGCGAGGGCTCGCTCGTCCGGGTGAGGCAGAGCGCGCAGGCGCGGTTCGGTGCCACACGGGTCGGCGTCATGATCGCCGGGCCGCGCGACGGCGTGCCGACGGCGCGTCTCCTGGTGCGCTCGGACGACGGGCGGCGGGCCACGGTCGACGCCGTGGTCGGTGACCGCGTGGACCTGTTCGGCGAGGGCACGCTGGAGCTCGTCGGGGTCGAGGGCGGGCGCACGCCGAAGGAGCAGAGCGCGGTCACGGTCCGTCAGCTCCCGGGCGCCTGACGGCCCGCCCGGCCGGCCCGTCCGGCCGCCCGGGAGGCGTGGCCCTCGTCACCCCGCCCCGCTAGGGTGAGCAGCATGAGCGGAGCCACGCATGACTACGCCGTGACGGTGCGGTGGACGGGCGCGGGGGACACGGGTACGTCGTCGTACACCGCGTACTCGCGCGACCACGAGATCGACCTGGCCCACAAGCCGCCCCTCCTGGGCTCGGCGGACCCGGCGTTCCGGGGCGACCCGGGCCGCTACAACCCCGAGGAGCTGTTCGTCGTCAGCCTGAGCCAGTGCCACATGCTGTGGTTCCTGCACCTGGCGGCGGAGTCGGGGCTGGTCGTGCGGGAGTACTCGGACGCGGCGACGGGCACCATGCGCGTCGAGTCGCGGGGCGAGGGCGCGTTCACGGACGTGACGCTGCACCCGCGGGTCGTGGCGGACGCGGGCGAGCTCGCCACGGACGAGCACGTGGCCGCGCTGCACCACAAGGCGCACGCGATGTGCTTCATCTCGCGCTCGGTCAACTTCCCGGTGCACGTCGCACCGGTGCCGCTCGCCGTCCCCGCCTGACGCGGGCGGCGCCGCTTCGCGTCGCCGCCCCACGTTGTCAGTGGCACCGCTTAGGTTGGTGCCATGGCGGATCCAGCAACCTATCGACCCAAGGCGGGAGAGATCCCGACGTCGCCCGGTGTCTACCGGTTCCGCGACGAGCACGGCCGGGTCATCTACGTGGGCAAGGCGAAGAACCTGCGCCAGCGTCTGGCGAACTACTTCCAGGACGTGGCGCACCTGCACGAGCGCACGCAGCGGATGGTGACCACCGCGGCGTCGGTCGAGTGGACGGTGGTGGGCACCGAGGTCGAGGCGCTCGCCCTGGAGTTCACCTGGATCCAGCAGTACGACCCGCGGTTCAACGTGAAGTACCGCGACGACAAGTCGTACCCGTACCTCGCGGTGACCCTCGGCGAGGAGGTGCCGCGCGCCCAGGTCATGCGCGGGGCCAAGCGCAAGGGCACGCGGTACTTCGGGCCCTACGGCCACGCCTGGGCCATCCGGGAGACCCTCGACCTGCTGCTGCGGGTGTTCCCGATCCGCACCTGCTCCGCGGGCGTCTACAAGAGGGCGGGCCAGTCGGGGCGGCCCTGCCTGCTCGGTTACATCGACAAGTGCTCGGCGCCGTGCGTGGGCCGCATCAGCGTGGACGACCACCGCGCGCTGGTCCTGGACTTCTGCGACTTCATGGCGGGCGACACCGCCAAGTTCGAGCGCCGGCTGACCAAGCGCATGCAGGAGGCCGCCGCCGAGATGGAGTACGAGCAGGCCGCCCGCCTGCGCGACGACATCGAGGCGCTGCGCCGCGCCACCGAGAAGAACGCGGTGGTGCTGGGCGACGCCACGGACGCCGACGTGTTCGCGCTGGTGGGCGACGAGCTGGAGGCCGCCGTCCAGGTCTTCCATGTCCGTGGGGGCCGCATCCGCGGCCAGCGCGGCTGGGTGGTCGAGAAGGTCGAGGACATCAGCGACGGCGAGCTCGTGGAGCACCTGCTGCAGCAGGTGTACGGGTCGGACCAGGACCTGAGCGGCCCCGAGGCCCGCGACGCCGTGCCCCGCGAGGTGCTCGTGCCGGTGCTGCCGCCCGACCTGGACCAGGTCGGCGCCTGGCTCACCGGGCTGCGCGGCTCGCGCGTGGACGTGCGTGTGCCGCAGCGCGGCGACAAGAAGGAGCTCGCCGAGACGGTCCGCAAGAACGCCGAGCACGCGCTGGTGCTGCACCGCACCCGCCGCGCGGGCGACCTCACGACCCGCAGCCAGGCGCTGCGCGAGATCCAGGAGGCCCTCGACCTGGAGTCGGCGCCCCTGCGCATCGAGTGCTACGACATCTCGCACACCCAGGGCACCTACCAGTCCGCGTCCATGGTGGTGTTCGAGGACGGCCTGCCCCGCAAGAGCGAGTACCGCTCGTTCAGCATCCGCGGGTCGGACGGCGACGGCGCCCGCGACGACACGCAGGCCATGCACGAGGTCATCACGCGCCGCTTCAAGCGGTACCTGACCGACCGGCTCAAGGCCAACGACGTCGAGATCTCGGCGGGGGAGGAGCGTGCGGACGAGGACCCCGCCGGCGCCCTGCCCGGAGCGCTGCCCGGCGGTGAGGTCGCCGCCGACGCCCCGGAGGAGAAGGCCCGGTTCGCCTACCCGCCGAGCCTCGTGGTGGTCGACGGCGGGCCGCCCCAGGTCGCCGCCGCCAAGAAGGCGCTGGAGGAGCTCGGCATCACCGACGTCGCGCTGTGCGGGCTGGCCAAGCGCCTGGAGGAGGTGTGGCTGCCCGGCGAGGAGTACCCGGTCATCCTGCAGCGCTCCAGCGAGGGCCTGTACCTGCTCCAGCGCGTCCGCGACGAGGCGCACCGGTTCGCGATCACGCAGCACCGCCGCCGGCGGAGCAAGGGCATGACGGCCTCGGTGCTCGACGACGTCCCGGGGCTCGGCCCGGCCCGCAAGAAGGTGCTGCTCACCCATTTCGGGTCGGTCAAGCGCCTCAAGGCGGCCAGCGTCGAGGAGATCGCCAGCGTACGGGGCATGGGCGCCACGACGGCCGCGGCCGTGGTGGCCGCCCTGAAGGCCTGACGCTGGCATGCTTGGTGCCATGAGCAACACCGAGCCGTCCCCCACCACGGCCCCCGAGGGAATCGCCGCGGTCGAGGCCGCCACGCACACCCCCGAGCGCAGCGACCCGCAGGTCCTGGTGATCACCGGGATGTCCGGCGCCGGCCGGTCCCGGGCCGCCGCCGTGCTGGAGGACCTCGACTGGTACGTGGTCGACAACCTGCCGCCCATGATGCTGGTGCCCCTGGTCGACCTCATGGCCAAGGGATCCAGCATCGAGCGCGTCGCCGTGGTCGTGGACGTGCGCGGCCGCCAGTTCTTCTCCGAGCTGGACAAGGTGCTCGTGCACATGACGGAGGCCAAGGTGGCCTACCGCATCCTGTTCCTGGACGCGAGCGACGAGGTGCTCGTGCGCCGCTTCGAGCAGGTGCGCCGCCCGCACCCGCTGCAGGGCGACGGCCGGATCCTGGACGGCATCGCCGAGGAGCGCTCCGTCGTGGCGACCCTGGCCGAGCGCGCCGACCTGCGGATCGACACCTCCGACCTGTCCGTGCACGACCTCGCCCGGGAGATCCGCGCCTGGCTCGCGCACGACGCGACCGAGCAGCTGCGCATCAACGTGATCTCGTTCGGGTTCAAGTACGGCATCCCGCTGGACGCGGACCACGTGGTGGACGTACGGTTCCTGGCCAACCCGTACTGGATCACCGAGCTGCGGCACCTGACGGGCCGTGACCAGCCGGTACGCGACTACGTGCTCGCCCGTCCGGGCGCCGTGGAGTTCGCGGACCGGTACGTCGAGGCCCTGGCGCCGGTGCTCGCCGGCTATCTCAACGAGGAGAAGCGTTACGTGACCATCGCCGTGGGATGCACGGGCGGAAAGCACCGGTCTGTCGCCATGTCCGACGCCATCGCCGAGCGGCTGCGCGCCCGCGGGCAGCTCGTCTCCGTCTCCGCGCGCGACCTGGGCCGCGAATGATCCCGCACGCGCCGGGGGTGCCCGACGTCCCCGCCCCGGAGTGGAGCAAGAACCCGTCGGTCGTCGCTCTCGGCGGCGGCCACGGCCTGTCCGCCAGCCTGTCCGCGCTGCGCCTCATGTCGGACCGCCTCACGGCCGTCGTGACGGTGGCCGACGACGGCGGCTCGTCCGGCCGGCTGCGCGAGGAGCTCGACGTGCTGCCGCCCGGCGACCTGCGGATGGCGCTCGCTGCCCTGTGCGACGACTCGGAGTGGGGCCGGACCTGGAGCGCCATGCTGCAGCACCGGTTCTCGTCGTCGGGCGAGCTGGACAACCACGCCATGGGCAACCTGCTCATCGTGGCGCTGTGGGAGCTGCTCGGGGACCCGGTCGAGGGGCTGGACTGGGTGGGCCGCCTGCTCGGCGCCCGCGGGCGCGTGCTGCCGATGGCGTCGGTGCCGCTCGTGGTCGAGGCCGACGTGCGGCACACCGCGGCGCCCGGCGAGCCGGAGGCGCCCCTGGAGACCGTGATCGGGCAGAGCAAGGTCGCCGTGACCGAGGGCCGCATCGAGCAGCTCCGGCTGCTCCCCGCGGACCCGCCGGCCTCGCCGGAGGCCGTCCAGGCCGTGCTCGACGCCGACTGGGTGGTCCTCGGCCCGGGGTCCTGGTACTCCTCGGTGCTGGTCCACCTGCTGGTGCCCGCGCTCGCGGACGCGCTCCACGCCACCAAGGCGCGCCGCTGCGTCACGCTCAACCTGTCCGCGGAGAACGGCGAGACGGAGGGCCTGACCGCCGTCGACCACCTGGAGGCGCTGCACAAGCACGCGCCCGGCCTGCGGATCGACGCGGTGCTGGCCGACCCGTCGGCCGTCGAGGACGTCGCCGCCCTGGAGGCCGCCGCCGCGTCCATGGGGGCGCGCGTGATCATGCGGCAGGTGCGCCGCGGTGACGACACCGCCCGGCACGACGGGCTGCGCCTGGCCGCGGCCTACCGCGACGTGTTCGAGGGCGTCTACGGCGACGTCTGACCCGGCCTGACCAGCCGCCCCGTCCGCGATGCGAGACCCTTCGTGGACACCGTTGACATGCCCCCTGGTCGGCCGTAACTTCCCCGCAGACCGAATCCCTATCAATCCCATAGGGAATTCGAACCGGAGGGAGACCGACATGGCACGAGCGATGTACGGCACGGTGCGGTCCGCGCACGCCCGCCTCCTGTGCGGTGCCCACGAGTGTTGTCCGGCCGGCCGCTGACGGCCTCCGGTAGCACCGCGCACCATCCCGGGTAGCGCCGCGCGGCGCCCCCCGCTGAACGGCCCCTCGCGGCCGCCCCCCACCTTGCCCCCGCGTCACCTCCGGTGACGGACCTTCGTGCACCCGCGCGCGGGTCCGCCTCGCCGTGCCCCGAGAGGACAACCCCCATGGTCCCGAACCGCCCCCGCCGCACGCCGCCCGCAGCGGCAGCCGCCGCCGTCGCCACGGCCCTGACCGCCGCGCTCGCCCTGACCGGCTGCGCCGGACCCGACTCCGCCGGACCAGGCTCCGCCGCGGGCAGCGCGCCCGCCGAGCCGACGCCGGGCGGCACGCTCCGGTTCGCGCTCGGGGCCGCGCCGCAGGGCGTGGACCCGCAGCAGGTCGGCTCGAACGTCAGCATCTACGTGGCGCGGCAGCTCGCCGACTCGCTCACCGACCAGGACCCCACCACCGGCGAGATCCAGCCGTGGCTCGCGGAGAGCTGGGACGTCAGCGACGACCTGACGCGTTTCACGTTCCACCTGCGTGACGGCGTCACGTTCTCCGACGGCAGCGCGCTGGACTCCGCCGACGTGAAGGCCAGCTTCGACGCCGTCGCGGGCGACCTCGGGGCGAGCGCGCCGCTCGCGGCGAGCTACCTCGCGGGCTACGAGCAGACCGAGGTGCCCGACGAGCACACCGCGACCGTCGTCTTCGACGCGCCGAACGCGCAGTTCCTGCAGGCCACCTCGACGGTGTCGCTCGCGATCCTGGCGCAGGAGACGGCGGCGGTGGACCCGGCCGAGCGCCTCCAGGGCGCTGTCGTCGGCTCCGGGCCGTTCGTGCTGGACAGCTACACGCAGGACCAGGGTGCCGTGATCACGCGCCGCGAGGGCTACGACTGGGCGCCCGCGTCGGCGGAGCACGACGGCGACGCCTACCTGGAGCGCGTCGAGTTCTCCGTGGTCCCGGAGTCCGGGGTGCGGGCCGGCGGACTGGCGTCCGACCAGTTCGACGCCGTCGGCGACGTGCTGCCGCAGGACGTGCCGCAGGTCGAGGGCTCGGGCGGCACGGTGCTCACCCGCGCCAACCCGGGCGTGCCGTTCGTGCTGCAGCCCAACCTGACCCGCGCGCCCCTGGACGACGTCGAGGTGCGGCGCGCCCTCCTGCTGGCGGTCGACCGCCAGGAGCTGGTCGACACCGTGCTGTCCGACGCGTTCGAGCCGGCCACGGGCATCCTCGCGTCCACCACGCCGGGCTACGCCGACCTGTCCGACCGGCTCGCCTTCGACCCCGAGGAGGCCGGCCGCATCCTCGACGACGCCGGGTGGGTCCCCGGGCCGGACGGCATCCGCGAGAAGGACGGCGAGCCGCTGGAGATCGAGGTGACCTACACCCCGGTGTTCACCGGCAGCGGGCCGGTGCTGGAGCTGGTGGCCCAGCAGCTGCGCGCCGTCGGCGTGGACCTCACGCTCCGCCAGCTCACGGCCCCCGAGCAGACCGTCGCCCAGGACTCCGGCGACTACGACTTCTACTACTACAACGTCACCCGGGCCGACGCCGACATCCTGCGCACCCAGTTCTCCACCGCGCAGCGCAACCTCAGCCTGCGCGAGCCCGACGACGTCGTCGACCCGCTGCTCGACGAGCAGCTCGGCGAGGCCGACCCGGCCGCCCGCGACGCGATCGCGGCCGAGGCGCAGGAGGCGCTGCTCGACGAGGGCCTCGCCGTCCCGCTGTTCGAGCTGTCCCAGTCGATCGGGGTGCGCGGCGACGTGCACGGCGTCACCTTCGACGCCTCGTCCCGGCTGCTGTTCCACGACGCCTGGATCGAGCAGGAGTGATGGCCGCCTACGTCCTGCGCCGCCTCGGCGGCGCCGTCGCGGTCCTGTGGGCGGCGTTCACGCTCTCCTACCTGATCCTGTACCTGCTGCCCAGCGACCCGGTCGCGATCATGCTCGACCAGGGCGCCGGGGGCGAGCGCGTGGACCCGGCGCGGGTCGCCGAGCTGCGCGAGCGCTACGGGTTCGACCAGGGTCCCGCGCAGCAGTACCTCACGCTGCTCGGCCGCACCCTGACGGGCGACCTCGGGACCTCCATCAGCAGCGGCGCCCCCGTGACCGAGCTCATCGCGGACGCGTTCCCGGAGACGGCGAAGCTCGCCGGCCTCGCGCTCGTCCTCGCCCTCGTCGCCGGGGTGGGGATCGCCCTGCTCGCGTCCTGGACCCGCGCGGCCTGGCTGCGCGACCTGCTGCTCGCGCTGCCGCCGCTCGGCGTCGCCGTGCCCGGGTTCTGGGTGGGCCTCGTGCTGCTCCACCTGTTCTCGTTCACCTGGTTCGTCTTCCCGGCGGTCGGCAACGAGGGGTTCGCCTCCCTGGTGCTGCCCGCGGTCACGCTCGCCGTCGGGCTCGCCGCCGTCGTCGCGCAGGTGCTGTCCCAGGGCCTGCGCGAGGCCTGGCGCGCGCCCTACGTCGAGACGGCGTTCGCCAAGGGCTCCGGCCGCGCCCGGGTGCTCGGCGCGCACGTGGTGCGCAACGGGTCCCTGCCGACCGTCACCGTGCTCGGCGTACTCGTGGGCAACCTGCTGGGCGGCACGGTCGTGGTCGAGACGGTGTTCTCCCGCCAGGGCTTCGGCCGCCTCGTCGAGAACGCCGTGACCACGCAGGACATCCCCGTGGTCCAGGGGCTCGTGGTCGTCGCCGCCGCGGTGTTCGTGCTGACCAGCCTCCTGGTCGACCTCGTCCACCCCCTGCTCGACCCGCGGGTGCTCGCCGGCGCCCCCGGCCGCCCCGGGGGAGGCGCGCGATGACCCGCAGCCTCGCCCTGCTCCGCACCGGGCCCCTCGCCGTGCTCCGCACGAGACCCGCCGCCCTGGTGGCGCTCGCGATCGTGGTGCTCGTCCTGGCCTGGGCGCTCGTCCCCGGCCTGTTCACGGGCCAGGACCCCATCACCGGCGTCCCCGCCGACAAGCTCCAGGCGCCCGGCGCCGCCCACTGGTTCGGCACCGACCACCTCGGCCGCGACCTGTTCTCCCGCACCGTGCACGGCACCAGCCTCTCGGTGCGGGCCGCGCTGCTCGCGATCGGCGTCGCCCTGGTGGCCGGGTCCGGCGTCGGGCTGCTCGCCGGCTTCCTCGGCGGCCCGGTCGACGACGCGCTCATGCGCGCCACCGACGTGCTGCTCGCCATCCCCGGCCTGCTGCTCTCGCTCGCCGTCGTGACCGCGCTCGGCTTCGGCACCGTCAAGGTCGCTGTCGCCGTGGGCATCGCGTCGGTGGCCACGTTCGCGCGCGTCATGCGCAGCCAGGTGCTGCGCGTGCGGCACGCCACCTACGTGGAGGCCGCGCGCCTGGCCGGCGCCGGGCGCGGCGCCGTCCTGCTCCGGCACGTGCTGCCCAACGCGGCCGGCCCCGTGCTGGCGCTCGCGGCCGTCGAGCTCGGCGCGGTGATCCTGGCGGTCTCCGCCCTGAGCTTCCTCGGGTACGGCGCCACGCCGCCCACGCCCGAGTGGGGCTCCCTGGTGGCCGAGGGACGTGACTACCTGGCCGTCGCCTGGTGGTACTCCACGCTGCCGGGCCTGGTCATCGCCCTGTTCGTGCTCGCCGTCGGCGTGCTCGGCCGGGCGCTCACCCGCGAGACGAGGACGGACCGATGACGCTGACGACGCGGCCCGGCACGGGCACCCCTGTTCCGGAGAGCGCCGCGGGCGGCCCTGCGCCGTCGGGCGGCCCGCTGCGCGTGCGCGGCCTGCGGGTCGCCTACGGCACGGCCGAGGTGGTGCACGGCGTGGACCTGGACGTGCGGCCCGGCGAGGTGGTCGCGTTGGTCGGGGAGTCCGGGAGCGGCAAGTCCACCACGGCGCACGCCCTGATCGGCCTGCTGCCCGACGGCGGCCGCGTCACCGCGGGGCAGGTCACGCTCGGCTCCGGGCCGCGGTCCACGCCGCTCACCGGCCTGCTCCCCGACGCGTGGCGGCGGGTGCGCGGCGTGCGCGTCGGGTTCGTGCCGCAGGACCCGGGCACCGCGCTCGACCCCGTGGTGCGGGTGGGGGAGCAGGTCGCCGAGGCGCTCGTGGTGCACGGGACGCCGCGCCGGGCCGCCCGCGAGCGGGCCGTCGAGATCCTCGGCGAGGTGGGTCTGGACCGGCCGCGGGAGCGCGCCCGGCAGTACCCGCACCAGCTCTCCGGCGGCATGCGGCAGCGCGTGCTCGTGGGGATCGCGATGGCCTGCGAGCCGGAGCTGGTCATCGCGGACGAGCCGACGTCGGCCCTGGACGTGACCGTCCAGCGACGGGTGCTCGACCTGCTCGCGGACCTCACCGGACGGGCGGGCACGGCGGTGCTGCTCATCACGCACGACCTCGCCGTGGCCGCCGACCGGGCCGACCGGGTGGTCGTCCTCAAGGACGGCGTGGTGGTCGAGGAGGGGCCCGCCGCCCGGGTGCTGGGCGCCCCCGAGCACCCGTACACGCGGGAGCTCGTCGCGGCCGTACCCGGCAGAAATAATGTGCCAAGCGCGCCTGCGCCGGACGCCGGTCGCGCACCCGGGACGCCGGAGGACGCAGCCCCGAGCGGGTCGGCCGGCGCCAGGACCGCTGCCGGCGCCAGGACCGCCGCCACCCCCGCTACCGGTGAGCCCGAGCCCCGGCCGGCCCTGCTGGAGGTCCGCGGCCTGGTCAAGGAGTTCCGTCTGGGCCGCCGCGAGCGGATCCGCGCGGTCGACGACGTGTCGTTCGCCGTCCCGCGCGGCTCCGCGTTCGCCCTGGTGGGGGAGTCGGGGTCGGGCAAGTCGACCACAGCGCGCCTGGTGCTCGGCCTGGAGCGGCCCGACGGCGGCGCGGTCGAGCTGGACGGCGCCTCCGTCCGCGCCGACCGGACGACCCGCCGTCGCACCCAGCTCGTGCACCAGGACCCGTACTCGTCGCTGGACCCCCGCTTCACGGTCGCCGCCGTCGTGGAGGAGCCGCTGCGGGCCCACCGGATCGGGGACCGTGCCGAGCGGCGTGACCGGGTGGCGCAGCTCCTCGAGCAGGTGCACCTCTCGCCGGACCTGGCCGGACGGCGGCCCGCCGCCCTGTCGGGCGGACAGCGCCAGCGGGTGGCCATCGCGCGAGCGCTGGCGCTCGACCCGGAGCTGCTCGTGCTGGACGAGCCGACCTCCGCGCTCGACGTGTCCGTGCAGGCCCGCGTCCTGGAGCTGCTGGCCCGGCTGCGCGCGGAGCGGGGCCTGACCTACCTGTTCATCTCGCACGACCTGGGAGTGGTGCGGCAGGTCGCCGACCATGTCGGCGTCCTGAGCGCCGGCCGGCTCGTGGAGACCGGACCCGTCGGCCGCGTGTTCGACCACCCCACCCACCCGTACACCGCCGAGCTGATCGCGGCGATCCCCGGTGCCCGCACTGCCGCGCACCCCGACCGGAAGGACCTGACATGACCGAGGTACTGAGCAAGCCGGCCGCGGCATCACCCGACGCCGAGGCCGACGCCGACGCCGCCGCGCGCGAGCACGCCGCGTGGCGGGCCGCCCGCGAGCGCGAGCTGCGCACGCCCCACGGTTGGCTGAGCCCGGTGGCGCTGCTGTGGCCCACGGCCACGCCGGCGCGTCTGCCGGGGCTGCCCGGGGAGTGGTGGGTCGCCGACCGGACGCTGTTCACGCGCCCGGTGGCGGGCGACACGGCCACGCTCGTGGGGGAGCACGTCGAGGCCGACGGTCCGACGTCGGTCGCCGTGGGCGAGGGCCGCAGCAAGGTCCTGGGCACGTTCCTGCCGCAGGGCCGGGCGGCGGGCGCCGAGCACGAGGTGGCGGTCGAGGTGGTGCTGCGCACCGGCCGGTACGGCGTGCGGCCGCGGGACCCGGAGGCGGCGACCCGCACGGGGTTCGACGGCGTCCCCGCGTTCGACCACGACCCGGCCTGGGTGCTGGACGTGCCCGTGCGCTGGTACGACGAGCCCGACGCGGTGACCGTGGGCGCGGCGCAGCCCCGCCTGGTGCACCACGTCGAGGTGTTCGGCGAGGTGGACGTCGCGCACGCCGGGACGGTCACCACCCTGGCGCTGACCGGCAGCGCCACGGAGCCGACCCTCCTGTTCACCGACGAGTCCGACGAGGTTGCGCCGTGGCGGGTCCTGCGCATCCCCGTCCCGGGGACGACTGCGGACGACGCCGACGGCCCGGCCCCCGGCACACTGCGCCTGGACCTGAACCGGGCGGTGAACCTGCCGTACGCGTTCACGCGGTTCGGCACGTGCCCCGCCCCGCTGGCGGGCAACCACCTGCCGTTCGCGGTCACCGCGGGTGAGGAGGCACCACGGTGACCGCTCTCTCCGCGGGCCCGCACCCAGCGGCGCTGGAGGTCCGCGACGTGCGCCTGTCCGACCCGCTGGTCGAACCGCTGCTGGCGGGCCTGTCGGTCGAGTACCGCGCCCGCTACCACGACCTGCTGACCGAGGAGCAGCACCGGGCCGAGATGGCGCACTACGCGGCCGAGGAGTTCGCCCCGCCCGTGGGTGCCCTGGTGCTGCTCCTGGAGCACGGCGAGCCGGTCGCGGGCGGCGCGTTCCGCCGTCGGCTGGAGCCCGAGCTGGGGGAGGCCGCGCGCCTGGCGCGCGGCGACGCGCGGGACGCGGACGGCGTCCCGGCCGTCCCTACGGCCGAGCTCAAGCGCATCTGGACCCACGGCGCCCACCGGCGCCGCGGCCTGGCCCGGCGCGTGCTGGCCGAGCTGGAGACACGCGCCCGCGACCTGGGCTACCCGCGGCTCTACCTGACCACGGGCCCACGCCAGCCGGAGGCGGCGGGCCTCTACCGCGCCACGGGCTGGACGCCGCTCACCGCGGCCGCCGCCGGCGAGCCCACCGACCCCGCGACCGAGCAGCCGTTCGGGCCGCTCCCCTTCGAGAAATGGCTGACGACATGAGCGCCGACCTGGCCGAGGGCGAGTCCCGCCTCCTGTACCCGCCGCCCGGCCTGCCACCGGGCGGGGGCGGACCCGCGCAGGCGGGACCGGCCGACGAGGACCTGCGCGTGGTCGCGGCCCGGCACCCGGGCCGGTGGGTCGCGACCACCGTGGTGGGCGTGCTGCTGGCGATGGTCGTCTCCTCCCTGGTCACCAACGACCGCTGGGAGTGGGACGTCGTCGCCCGCTACCTCACGTGGCCCTCGATCCTGGAGGGGGCGTGGGCTACGATCCGGCTCACGGTGACGGCGTCCGTGGTGGGCTTCGCGCTCGGCACGGTACTGGCCCTGATGCGGCTGTCGCGCTCCCCGCTGCTGCAGGCCGTCTCGTGGGCCTACACGTGGGTGTTCCGGTCGGTGCCGCTGCTGCTGCAGCTCCTGCTCTGGTACAACCTCGCCTACCTGTACCCGGTCCTCAGCCTCGGCATCCCGTTCGGGCCCGAGTTCCTGTTCTTCGACACGCTCGACCTGATCGACAAGTTCTGGGCCGCGATCCTCGGGCTGGGTCTGTCGCAGGCCGCGTACAGCGCGGAGATCGTCCGGGCCGGCATCCTCGGCGTCGACCAGGGCCAGCACGAGGCCGCGGCGTCCCTGGGCATCCCGCGCCACCGCCAGGTGCGGCGGATCATCCTGCCGCAGGCGATGCGGTCCATCGTGCCCACCGCGGTGAACGAGGTGATCGGCCTGCTCAAGGGCACGTCGATCGTGTACGTGCTGGCGTACGGCGAGCTGTTCTACATCGTGAGCGTCATCTACGGCCGCAACGGCCGCGTGGTGCCGCTCCTGATCGTCGCCGCGATCTGGTACCTCGCGCTGACCACGCTCATCACGGTGGTCCAGTACTACGTGGAGCGGCACTACGCCAAGGGCGCCCTGCACACCCTGCCGCCCACACCCGTCCAGCGGGTGCGGTGGGAGATCCAGGTCGGCTGGTCGCGCCTGACCGGCGCCCCCGTGCCCGACGGCGTCCCGCCCGCCCTGGCCGCGCGCGTCCGGGTCGGGCGGTGGGTCGCCCCGCGCGCCACACCTCCCGGGACACCCCCCGGGCGGAAGGGGGGTGCCGCATGACCGGCGGACTGCTGGAGATCCGGGGCGTGCACAAGTCGTTCGGCCTGCTGGAGGCCCTGCGCGGCGTGGACCTGACCGTCCGCCCGGGCGAGGTGGCCGCGATCATCGGCCCGTCCGGGTCGGGCAAGTCGACCCTGCTGCGCGCCGTCAACCACCTGGAGAAGGTGGACCGCGGGTTCGTGTCCCTGGACGGCGAGCTCATCGGGTACGCCCGGCACGGCAACACCCTCCGGGAGCTCACCGAGCGCGAGATCCTGCGCCGGCGCACCCGGATCGGGTTCGTGTTCCAGAACTTCAACCTGTTCCCGCACCTCACGGTGCTGGAGAACGTCGTCGAGGCGCCGATCTTCGCCCAGGGCCGGCCGCGCGCCGAGGCCGAGGCGGAGGCACGCGAGCTGCTGGCCCGCGTCGGGCTCGCCGACCGGGCCGACGCCCGGCCCCGGCAGCTCTCCGGCGGCCAGCAGCAGCGGGTGGCCATCGCCCGGGCCCTGGCCCTGCGGCCCGCCGTGGTGCTCTTCGACGAGCCGACGTCCGCCCTGGACCCCGAGCTCGTCGGCGAGGTGCTCGGCGTGATCAAGGAGCTCGCCGGCTCCGGCACCACGCTCGTCGTCGTCACCCACGAGGTGGGCTTCGCCCGCGAGATCGCGGACACCGTCGTCTTCATGGACGAGGGCGTCGTGGTCGAGCAGGGCCCGCCCGCCGCCGTGCTCGACCACCCCACCAGCGACCGCACCAAGGCCTTCCTGGAGAAGGTCCTGTGACCCCCGTAGCCCTCCCGAGAGGAACCACCGTGACCGTCTCCCGACGAGCCGTCCGCACCCGCCTGCTCGCCCTGGCCGCCGTACCGCTGCTCGCCCTCACCGCCGCCTGCTCGGCCGCCAGCACCGAGCGCCCCGAGGCGGACGACGCCGCCGGCCTCGCCGGGAACGCGCCCGAGTCGGCCGGCCTGCAGGTCAGCACCAGCCCCGACCAGGACCGCGTCCGCACCACCGAGTCCGCCGAGGCCGTCGCGCTGCTGCCCGACGAGTGGGCCGCCAAGGACGAGATCACGGTCGCCGTGAGCGCCGGCGGTGCCCCGCCCCTGGTGTTCCTCGCCGACGACGACAAGACGCCGATCGGCCACGAGACCGACATCGCGCAGCTCGTCGCCGACGCCCTCGGCAAGGACGTGAACCTGGAGGTGAAGGCCTGGGCCGACTGGCCGCTCGCCCTCCAGTCGGGCGACGTCGACGCCGTCATCTCCAACATCACCGTGACCGAGGAGCGCAAGGAGACCATCGACTTCTCCAGCTACCGCGTCGACGAGCTCGGCTGGCTCACCGCCGCCGACTCCGACCTCACGATCGAGCAGCGCGAGGACATCGCGGGCAAGGTCGTCGGCGTCGGCTCCGGGACCAACCAGGAGAAGATCCTGCTCGAGTGGGACCGCCTCAACCAGGAGGACGGCCTGGAGCCCATCCAGGGACCCGAGTACTACGAGCAGCTCTCCGACGTGCTGCTCGCCCTCCAGTCGGGCCGCGTCGAGGCCTACGTGGGGCCCAACGCCGTGCTCGCCTACCAGGCCGCGGTGTCCCCGGAGGACTTCAAGGTGGTCGGCACCCTGAACGGCGGCTGGCCCGACACGGCGCAGATCGCCGTCGCCACCAAGAAGGGCGCCGGCGCCGCCGAGGCGGTTACCGCCGCCCTCAACCACGCCATCGAGGACGGGTCCTACCAGCAGGTGCTGGAGCGCTGGGGCCTGCAGGTCGAGGCCGTGGACCGCGCCGAGACCAACCCGCCCGGCCTGCCCAAGACCGAGGAGTGAGCCGCATGACCGAACCGGCCACCGCATCCGCCACCGTTTCCGACATCGCGTCCGTCGCGCCGCGGGTCCCGTTGTCCGTGCTGGACCTCGCGCTGGTCGCCGACGGCTCCACCGGCGTCGAGGCGATCCAGCGGGCCGTGGCGCTCGCGACCGACCTCGACGCCCTGGGCTACCGCCGCGTCTGGTACGCCGAGCACCACCTCGCGCCCGGCGTCGCCTCCACGTCGCCGGCGGTGCTCGCGGCTGCCGTCGCGGCCCGCACCTCGCGCATCCGTGTCGGCTCCGGCGCGGTGCTGCTGTCCACGACGTCGCCCCTGATCGCCGCCGAGCAGTTCGGCACCATCGCGGCCCTGCACCCCGGCCGCGTCGACCTGGGCCTGGGCCGCGCGTTCACGGTGCCGCCGTCGGCCGCCGCGACCCGCACCGGAGGCGGCGAACGTAGGGATGGTCGCGCCAAGACGGCCGAGAACCCGAGCAGACCTACGTTCGACGGCGGACGGGCGGCGGCGAGCGCCGCGGGCGTGCCGCGGCTCGTGGACGGGCTGTACGTGCCGCCCGCGCCGCCGAACGGCTTCAACGACCCCGCGCTGCGCGAGCGGATCCTCGCCCAGCAGGAGGTGATCGGCGTGCAGCGCAAGCCCGCCGACTTCCGCGAGGAGGTCGAGCTCGTGCTCGACGTCCGGCGCGGCACCTACCGGGACCGCACCGGCGGCGCCTACACGAGCCCGCCCGTCGAGGGGGCGCAGTTCGACCTCTGGCTCCTCGCGTCCAGCGGGGGCGAGAGCGCCCGCGTGGCGGGCGAGCTCGGCCTGCCCCTGGCGGCCAACTTCCACGTCAGCCCCGCCACGGTGCTCGACACCGTCGCCGCCTACCGGGAGGCGTTCCGGCCCGGCGTGCTGGAGGAGCCGTACGTCATCGTGTCGGCCGACGTGCTCGTGGCGCGGACCCTCGAACGCGCCCGCGTGCTCGCCGAGCCGTTCGCCGACTGGGTGCTGTCCATCCGGCGCGGCGAGCGCGGCGCCATCGCCTACCCGTCGCCGTCCGCCGCGACCGCCTGGACCGACCGGCCCGACGCCGAGCGCGCCCTGGTGGCCGACCGCGTCGACACGCGGATCGTGGGCGACCCGGAGACCGTCGTCGAACGGCTGGAGACGCTCGTGCGCGTCACCGGCGCCGACGAGCTGCTGGTCACCACCGCCACCCACGACCCCGCCGAGACCCGCCGCTCGTTCGAGCTGCTCGCCCACGCCTGGGGGGCCGGCGACCGCGCCGCGACCGACCCCGGCCGGGTGGCCGGCGGCGTCTGAACCCGGCCCGCCCCGCCGTCGGCCTGCCCGCCGTCCGACCATCCCGCACGCCCCGAAGCGAAGGAGAACCCTCATGCCCGTCGAGTTCCTCGGCATCGCCGCGACCAGCGACGCCTCCGAGACCACCGCACGCACCACCACGCCCTTCGACCCCGACTACCTGGTCCGCATCGCCCGCGCGCACGCGGACAACGGCTGGACCCGCATCCTGTTCGCCTACGGCTCCTCCGGGCCGGAGCCATCGGCGCTCGCCGCGCACGTCGCCGCGCACGTGCCGGACATCGAGCTGTTGCTGGCGCACCGGCCGAACGTCTCCTACCCGACGTACGCGGCCAAGACGTTCGCGACCCTGGACCAGCTCTCGGGCGGGCGGCTGTCCGTGCACTTCATCTCGGGCGGCAACGACCACGAGCAGGGCCGCGAGGGCGACACTCTCACCAAGGACCAGCGGTACGCCCGTACCCGCGAGTACATCCAGATCGTCAGGCGGGCGTGGACCAGCGCCGAGCCGTTCGACCACCACGGCGAGTTCTACGACCTCGACGACTTCGTGCTGGACACCAAGCCGGTCGAGGGACACGTGCCCACCATCTCGTTCGGCGGCTCGTCCGAGGCCGCCTACCCGGTGGGCGCCGCGGAGGCCGACATCTACGCCGTCTGGGGCGAGCCGCTGGACCGCACCGCCGAGCAGATCGTCCGGGTGCACGCCGAGGCGGCCGCTGCGGGCCGGGCGACGCCGCCGCGCATCCACGCGGCGTTCCGGCCCATCATTGCGCCCACCGAGGAGCTGGCCTGGGAGAAGGCCCACCGGGTGCTCGACCGCATCGAGGCGCGCAAGGCGGCCCAGGGCGGCGTGCTGAGCCGGCGGCACCCCATCGACAAGCCCGAGAACGCGGGCTCCCGGCGCCTGCTGGAGATCGCCGCCCAGGGCGAGCGGTTCGACACCGCGCTGTGGACCGCCACCGCGAAGGCCACCGGCGGCGCCGGGAACTCCAACGCGCTGGTCGGCACGCCTGAGCAGGTGGCGCAGGCCCTGCTGGCGTACTACGACCTGGGCGTCCGGGTCATCTCGGCCCGTGGCTACGACCTGCTGGACGACGCGATCGACTTCGGCCGGTACGTCATCCCGCTGGTCCAGGAGGGCGTGGCCGAGCGCGACCGGGCGGCGTCCGCCGCCGAGAGCACGGCCGCCTGATGCGCTTCCAGGTCCTGGACATCGCGTTCAACCCGCCGCACCCCGTGACGGGCCGGGCGGTGCCGCCCGCCGACCGGCTGAACCGCATCGTGGACACCGCGGTGCTCGCCGAGGAGCTCGGGTTCGACTCCTTCGCGGTGGGGGAGCGGCACGCAGGTCCGGTGCTGTCCTCGGCCCCGACGGTGCTGCTCGGCGCCATCGCCGCCCGTACCTCCCGCATCCTGCTGTCCACGGGCGTCACGGTCCTGTCCCTGCACGACCCG
Source organism: Promicromonospora sp. NPDC110617 (assembly GCF_055598465.1). NCBI lineage: Bacteria > Bacillati > Actinomycetota > Actinomycetes > Micrococcales > Promicromonosporaceae > Promicromonospora > Promicromonospora sp. NPDC110617. Next base: position 76,752 of record NZ_JBVKBM010000002.1, on the reverse strand, counting down.
ATCCGGCTCGCCGAGGACCTCGCGACGGTCGACCAGCTCAGCCGCGGCCGGCTGGAGATCGTCATCGGCAAGGGCAACGAGGACCTCCAGTACCCGCTGCTCGGCCTGGACCTCACCAGGCAGTACGAGTACCTGCGGGAGAACTACGAGCTGCTGCGGCTGCTGCTGTCCACCGAGGACGTCACGTGGGAGGGCCGGCACCGGCACCGGCTGGAGCACGCGACCACGCTGCCGCGCCCGTTCGCAGGGCCGTTCCGCATCTGGCACGGCTCGGCGACGTCGCAGTTCGCCGTCGACCTGGCGGCCGAGCACGGCGACCCGATCGTCAGCGCGAACGCGCTCCAGCCGCGCGAGAACTACGCCGTGCTCATCGACCGGTACCGCGAGCGGTACGCGGCCGCGGGGCACGACCCGGCGTACGGGTTCGTCGGCGCTGGCTCGGGCGGCCTGTTCCTGGCGGACACCACCGAGGAGGCCGTCGAGCAGTACCGGCCGATCTACGAGGGCCAGGTCCGCCAGCAGGACGCGCGCCGGCACGCGCCGGGCGCCGTCGGCAAGGTGACCAGCTTCCGCACGCTGGAGGACGCCGTCGAGCGCGGGCCGGCGCTGGTGGGCTCGCCCGAGCGGGTGGCCGAGAAGATCCTGGACTACCACGGCACGTTCGGGCACGTGCTGCAGTCGGTGTCGGTGAACCACCTGCTGGAGCCGGCGCGGCAGGAGGACGTGCTGCGCCGGTTCGCCGCCGAGGTGGCCCCGCTGGTCCGGGCCGAGGTCACGACCGACCTGTGGGGGCCGCGCGACGAGCGGCGCGCCGCCGGCTTCACGGCGCCGGCCGGACAAGCGGCGCCGGACGTACCGGCCGGGCGCGGTGTGCTTCGTTGACACTCCTGGAGGAGCGACGTAATTTCGTGCGCGGCGATCTCCGACCGATCGAATGTCCATTTGGTCGGTCGGAGATCGCGCACCGCGACTTCACCCGCGGTGCGGGACAACCAGTGCGGCCTCCTGCCCGTCATGTGCGGTGGGGGCCCTCGCCGGCGCACGCCGGCACCCCGACCGGGAGGACATGACATGACCGAGGCTCTGCAGGCCGCCACGTCCGGCACGAACGTCGCCGAGGACGCCGTTCGTGAGCACGCCGCCTGGCGTGCGGACCGGGAGCGTGAGCTGCGCGAGCCGCACGGCTGGCTGAGCCTGACGGCGCTGCTGTGGCCCACGGCGACGCCGTCGCGCCTGCCCGGGGTGCCCGGCGAGTGGTGGGTCGCCGACGGCGTGCTGCGCACGCAGCCCGTCCCGGGGGAGGCCGTGGTCCTGGTGGGCGAGGACGTCGAGCCCGACGGCCCCACGGTGATCGGCGTCGGCGAGGGGCGCGGCCGCGTCGTGGGCACCTTCCTGCCCGAGGGGCGCGCCGGCTCCGCCGGGCCGGACGACACGCCTGAGGTAGCCGTCGAGGTGATCGTGCGCACCGGCCGGTACGGGGTGCGGCTGCGCGACCCGCGGGCCGCCACGCGCGCCGCCTTCACGGGCGTCCCCGCGTTCGACCACGACCCCGCCTGGGTGCTCGACGTGCCCGTGCGCTGGTACGACGAGCCCGAGCCGGTCACGGTCGGGGCGGCCCGGCCCGGCCTGGTGCACCACGTCGAGGTGCTGGGCGAGGTCGACGTCGTGCACGGCGGCCGGTCGGCCACGCTCGCACTGACCGGCACCCTCACGTCGCCCGTCGTGCTGTTCAGCGACGAGGCCGACGGCGTCGCGCCGTGGCGGGCGCTGGAGGTCTCGACGACCGCGGGCACGACGGCGGACGGCGCGGCGCAGCACGGTACGGAAGGGGACGAGTCCGCCTCGGCGCCGTCGGGCACGCTCCGCCTGGACCTGAACCGGGCGGTGAACCTGCCGCACGCGTTCACGGACTTCGGGACGGGCGCCGCGCCGCTGGCGGGCAACCACCTGCCGTTCGCCGTCACCGCCGGGGAGAAGGCGCCGCGATGAGCGGGATTCTCTGCAAGCGGATCGACCGATGAGGCGACACGCCGGGACAATTCGCCCGAGTTTCCGCGATTCCACCGGGTTACCGTGCACATGACCATGGCAGGATGACGCCATGGCGCTCACGGGACAGGTCAAGGAGGAGCTCGCGCGGGTGCGGGTGGCGAAGACGTCGTGCCGTAAGGCAGAGGTCTCCGCGACGCTGCGGTTCTCGGGCGGGCTCCACATCATCTCCGGGCGGGTCGTGATCGAGGCGGAGCTCGACACCGAGGCGGCGGCGACCCGGCTGCGGCACGCCATCCACGACCTCTACGGGCACACGAGCGAGCTCATCGTGGTGCAGGCCGGCGGCCTGCGGAAGAGCTCGCGGTTCGTGGTGCGCGTGGTGCGCGAGGGCGAGTCGCTCGCCCGCCAGACCGGCCTGCTCGACGCCCGCGGCCGCCCCGTGCGCGGCCTGGCGCCCGAAGTCGTGTCCGCCGGCGTCCCGGAGGCGGAGGCGGTGTGGCGCGGCGCGTTCCTGGCGCACGGGTCGCTCACCGAGCCCGGCCGGTCCATGGCGCTCGAGGTGACCAGCCCCGGCCCGGAGGCCGCGCTCGCGCTCGTCGGCGCGGCCCGCCGCCTCGGCGTGGCCGCCAAGTCCCGCGAGGTGCGCGGCATCGACCGCGTCGTGATCCGCGACGGCGACTCCATCGGCCGCATGCTGGAGCGGATCGGCGCGCCCGAGACGCTCAAGGTGTGGGAGGAGCGCCGCGAGCGCCGCGAGGTGCGTGGCACGGCGAACCGCCTGGCGAACTTCGACGACGCGAACCTGCGGCGGTCGGCCCGGGCGGCGGTGGCCGCGGGGGCGCGCGTGCAGCGGGCGTTCGAGATCCTGGGGGACGAGCTGCCGGAGCACCTGCGGCAGGCCGGTGAGCTGCGTCTGGCGCACAAGCAGGCGTCGCTGGAGGAGCTGGGCCGGCTGGCGGAGCCGCAGCTGTCCAAGGACGCGGTGGCGGGCCGGATCCGCCGCCTGTTGTCGACGGCGGACAAGCGCGCCCTGGAGCTGGGTATCCCGGACACCGAGGCGGGGCTGTCGGCGGACCTGCTCGATCTGTGATCTGTTTTGTGGGAAAGGACAGAACCGGGAGTTCCAGGCTGTCCGGCTCGGGTCACGGTTCGGCACGGTTCGGGTATAGGCTCGAAATCGTCAGGTGACGACGCCGTGACCATCGCGTTTCCCCTTCGGGTCGTCGCGGGGTCGCGGCGCCCGGAAACACCCTGGCAACGCACTGACTGTCGGGCATCGACGGCAGTGGCGTCAGATCCAAGGAAACGTGTGCGCCGGGACGGCCGGCGCCCCTGAGGAGGGCATTGTGACCATCCGCGTCGGCATCAACGGCTTCGGCCGTATCGGCAGGAACTTCTACCGGGCTCTCGTGGAGTCGGGTGCGGACATCGAGGTCGTGGGCGTGAACGACCTCACCGACAACAAGACGCTCGCGCACCTGCTCAAGTACGACACGACGCTGGGCCGCTTCGGCAAGTCGGTCGACTTCGACGACGACAACATCATCGTGGACGGCAAGAAGATCCGTGCGCTCGCCGAGCGCAACCCCGCCGACCTCCCCTGGGGCGAGCTGGGTGCGGACATCGTCATCGAGTCCACGGGCTTCTTCACGGACGCCACCAAGGCGAAGGCGCACATCGACGCCGGCGCCAAGAAGGTCATCATCTCGGCTCCGGCCAAGAACGAGGACGCGACCTTCGTCATGGGTGTCAACCACGAGCAGTACGACGCCGCGGCGCACCACATCATCTCGAACGCGTCGTGCACCACGAACTGCCTCGCCCCGCTGGCGAAGGCCCTGAACGACTCGATCGGCATCGAGCGTGGCCTCATGACCACGATCCACGCCTACACGGGTGACCAGAACCTGCAGGACGGCCCGCACAAGGACCTGCGTCGCGCCCGCGCGGCCGCGCAGAACATCGTGCCGACCACCACGGGTGCCGCCAAGGCCGTCGCCCTGGTGCTGCCGGAGCTCAAGGGCAAGCTGGACGGCTACGCCCTGCGCGTGCCGGTCATCACCGGCTCGGCCACGGACCTCACGTTCGAGGCGCCCCGCGACGTCACCGTCGAGGAGGTCAACGCCGCGGTCAAGGCCGCCGCCGAGGGCCCGCTCAAGGGCATCCTGGAGTACGTGGACGACGAGATCGTGTCCTCGGACATCGTGACCAACCCGCACCAGAGCATCTACGACTCGAAGCTCACCAAGGTGATCGGCAACCAGGTCAAGGTCGTCTCCTGGTACGACAACGAGTGGGGCTACTCGAACAGCCTCGTCTCGCTCACCGTGTTCGTCGGCGAGAAGCTCTGACCGCTTTCTCACCAGCGTGAACTCCGACGTCCGCGTGCGCATCGGCCAGCCGGCGCACGCGGACGTCGTCATGTGACGGAAACCCTGACCGGCCTCCTGGCGGCCGGTCCCCGACCTGGAGTGCTCATGAAGACCATCGACTCCCTCGGCGACCTGCGCGGCAAGCGCGTCCTGGTCCGTTCCGACTTCAACGTGCCGCTGGACGGCACGACCATCACGGACGACGGCCGCATCCGCGCCGCGCTGCCCACGCTGACGCGGCTGACCGACGCCGGTGCGCGCGTCGTCGTCCTGGCTCACCTGGGGCGCCCCAAGGGCACGCCGGACCCGCAGTACTCCCTGGCGCCCGTCGCCGCCCGTCTGGGCGAGCTGCTGGGTCAGGACGTCGCGCTCGCCGAGGACCTCGTGGGTCCGTCGGCGAAGGCCACGGTCGAGGCCCTGGCCGACGGCCAGGTCGCCCTCCTGGAGAACGTGCGGTTCGACGCGCGCGAGACCTCGAAGGTCGACGCGGAGCGCGCCGAGCTCGCCGGTGAGCTGGCCCAGCTCGCGGACGCGTTCGTCTCGGACGGCTTCGGTGTGGTGCACCGCAAGCAGGCCTCCGTGTACGACGTCGCGCAGGTGCTGCCCGCCGCGGCCGGTGACCTGGTGCTGAACGAGGTCGAGTCGCTGTCGAAGGCGACCGGCGACCCGGAGCGCCCGTACGCCGTGGTGCTCGGTGGTTCGAAGGTGTCGGACAAGCTGGGCGTCATCGCGAACCTGCTGACCAAGGCGGACCGCCTGCTCATCGGCGGCGGCATGGTCTTCACGTTCCTCGCGGCCAAGGGCCAGTCGGTGGGCAACAGCCTGCTCGAGTCCGACCAGATCGAGACGGTCAAGGGCTACCTCGCCACGGCGGAGGCCAACGGCGTCGAGATCGTGCTGCCGGTCGACATCGTCGCGGCGGACTCGTTCGCGGCCGACGCGCCGCACCAGGTGGTCGCGGCCGACGCGATCCCGGACGGCACCATGGGCCTGGACATCGGCCCCGAGTCGGGCAAGCTGTTCGCCGGCAAGCTGGCGGACGCGAAGACCATCGCGTGGAACGGCCCCATGGGCGTGTTCGAGTTCGAGGCGTTCGCGGACGGCACCAAGGCCGTGGCGCAGGGCATCATCGACGCGACGGCCGCCGGCGGGTTCTCCATCGTGGGCGGCGGCGACTCCGCGGCCGCGGTGCGCGTGCTGGGCTTCGACGAGGCCGGGTTCAGCCACATCTCGACCGGTGGCGGCGCGAGCCTGGAGCTGCTGGAGGGCAAGGAGCTCCCCGGCCTCACCGTCCTCGCCGGCTGACCTGACGTATCTCCGAACAGAAAGAAGAAGCACGTGGCTACCACCCGCACGCCGCTGATGGCGGGCAACTGGAAGATGAACCTGGACCACCAGCAGGCGATCAGCACGGTCCAGAAGCTCTCCTGGACCCTGAAGGACGCCAAGCACGACTACGCGGCGGTGGAGGTGGCGGTCGTCCCGCCGTTCACCGACCTGCGTTCGGTGCAGACCCTCGTCGACGCCGACAAGCTGGAGATCGTCTACGGCGCCCAGGACCTGTCCCGGCACGAGTCCGGCGCCTACACGGGCGAGATCTCCGGCACGATGCTGAAGAAGCTGGGCTGCACCTACGTGGTGATCGGCCACTCGGAGCGCCGCGAGTACCACGCGGAGACCGACGACGTCGTGAACGCCAAGGTGCGTGCCGCGTTCGCGCACGGCCTGACCCCGATCCTGTGCGTCGGCGAGGGTCTGGAGGTCCGCAAGGCGGGCAACCAGGTCTCGCACACCCTCGCGCAGGTCGAGGCCGCCCTGGCCGACGTGCCGGCCGAGCAGGTCGCCTCCGTCGTCATCGCCTACGAGCCCGTCTGGGCCATCGGCACCGGCGAGGTCGCGACCCCCGAGGACGCGCAGGAGGTCTGCGGCGCGATCCGCCGCGTGCTGGGCGAGCTGTGCGACCCGGGTGTCGCCGACGGCGTCCGCGTCCTGTACGGCGGCTCCGTGAAGTCGGGCAACGTCGCGCAGATCATGGCGCAGCCCGACGTCGACGGCGCGCTGGTGGGCGGTGCGAGCCTCGACCCCGAGGAGTTCGCGAAGATCGCGCGCTACCAGAGCCACGTCGTCGCGTAAGTAGCCCCTTCCTACGTGTCGGACCCACAGCTCACCCCGGTGGCCTGTGGGTCTGACACGTGGGGCAGGACGCACGTTTCCCGCAACCTGCCTGAGGTACCCTCACACGGGCGTGACGTTCCAGGTGCGACTCCCTTTTCACGGCTTTCGAAGGCCTGATCAGGGGGTTCGCAATGTGAGGTACGTCTCGCTTATTCTTGACCGAATCCGCCGCCGGGGATCGCCCCGGCACATCTACAACCGAGGACGTGAACCGTGGACGCGCTCCGCATCATCCTGGAAGTCCTGCTGGTCCTGACCAGTGGCTTTCTCACCATGCTCATCCTGCTCCACAAGGGCAAGGGTGGCGGTCTGTCCGACATGTTCGGTGGCGGTATCTCGATGGGCGCCGGTTCGTCCGGCGTGGCCGAGCGGAACCTCAATCGCATCACAATCGCCTTCGCCCTCGTGTGGGCCGTGGTGATCGTCCTGCTCGGACTCATCCAGAAGGTCAGCTGACCCGGTCGCCAAGCGCCTAGCAGCTGACGGCCACACACAGAGGGGACGACAGACGTGGCATCAGGCGGTCATGCGATTCGGGGGAGCCGGGTAGGCGCCGGCCCCCTCGGGGAGACGGAGCGGGGCGACACCGCCCCGCGCATCCGAGTTTCTTACTGGTGTGCCAACGGGCACGAGACGGCACCGAGCTTCTCGGTGGGCGAGGACGTCGAGGCGCCCACGCAGTGGGACTGCCCGCGGTGCGGCTTCCCCGCGGGGATGGACCCGGTGAACCCGCCGGCCCCGGTGCGGAACGAGCCGTACAAGACGCACCTCGCCTATGTGAAGGAACGCCGGTCCGACGAGGACGGCGCGGCCCTCCTGGAGGAGGCGCTCGAGGCACTGCGGGTCCGCCGTGGTGGCCGCGTAGCAGGCTAAGAGTTTTCGCGGCGAAGTAGTCGTGCAGAGAGGTGGCCACCCGGTTCGCGCCGGGTGGCCACCTCTCTTCGTGCGACTACTGCTGCGTGCTGCCCGCGGACTCCAGGTCCAGCAGCCACAGCGTCCGTGCCTGCCCGACGGCGCCCGCGGCAGGCACCTCGCTCACCGGGTCACCGGCCAGGGCCGCCGCCACGCGGTCCGCCTTCTCGGCGCCCGCCGCGACGACCCACACCTCGCGGGCGGACCGGATCGCGTCGAACGTCAGCGAGACCCGCTCCGGCGGCGGCTTGGGCGAGCCGTGCACACCCGTCGTCGTGCCCTGGGCGTCCAGTCCCTCGTGGCCGGGGAACAGGGACGCGACGTGCCCGTCCGGGCCCATGCCGAGCAGCAGGACGTCGAACGCCGGGACGCCGCCCGCCTCGCCCTGTGCGTGCTCGGCGAGCAGCGCCGCGTAGGCCGCCGCGGCCTCCTCGGGCGTGGCGACCGACGTCGGCCCCGGCATCGGGTGGACGTTGGCCTCGGGAAGCCCGTGCTCGGCGACCAGGTCGTCGAGCAGGGCCTCCCGGGCCTGCGTCTCGTTGCGGTCCGGGTCGCCGTCCGGCAGGAACCGCTCGTCGCCCCACCACAGGTGCACGTTCGACCAGTCGATCGCCGGCACGAGCGGGCTCGCGGCCACTGCCGCGAGCGACGCGATGCCGACCGTGCCGCCCGTGAGCACCACGTGCACGGGGGAACGGACCGACTGCACGTCCAGGACGCGCGTCAGCAGGCGCGCGGCGGTCGCCTGCGCGAGCACCTCCTTGTCGGGGTGCACGACCACGAGCCGCACCCCGGACGCCTCGGCCATCAGGCCGCCGTCCGCGTGGTGACGTGCCCCAGACCCCGCGTGAGGACCTCCTCGAAGACCTCGTCCGGGTCGAGCCGGCGCAGCTCCTCGATCAGGGCCTCGTTGAGCGCGCGGATCGGCAGGGCGATCCGGCGTGCGGGCTTGCCCGGCTGGGTGATCGTGACGGTGCGGCCGTCCGGCCGGTCGAGCACGATGGGGCCGCTCTTGCGCTCCAGCACCACGCGCGTGATCGCGTCGTCGCTCGCGGTGCGCACCACCTCGGCCGGGACGTTCAGCCGGGCGCCGAGCCAGGCCGCGAGCAGGTCGAGCGACGTGTGCCGCTTCTGCCCCTCGACCGTCACCGACAGCACGGGCTCGAAGGGCGGCTGCTCCACGGCCGCCGCGATGAGCGCCCGCCACAGGGTGACGCGCGCCCACGCGAGGTCGGTGTCCCCGGGGGCGTACGTCCCGGCGAGGTTGCCGAGCATGTCCTCCGGGTGCTTGGCCGTCGTGCTGTCGATGATCCGGCGGGCCGCCATGGCGCCCACCGGGTCCTGCGACGGCACCGCGGGCGCCTCGCGCGGCCACCAGGCCACGATCGGCGCGTCGGGCAGCAGGAGCGGCATCACCAGCGTGTCGGTCCGCTCCAGGAGCGGACCGAAGGCGCGCAGCACCACCACCTCGGAGGCGCCGGCGTCACCGCCCACGCGGATCTGCGCGTCCAGCCGGGCGTCCGCACCGCGCGTCGCCGGGGCGACGACGATGACCCGGCACGGGTGCTCACGGCTCGCGTCGTTGGCGGCCTCGACCGACTCCTCGACGTCGCGCTCGTCGGCCAGCACCACGAGGGTCAGCACGCGGCCCAGGGCCACCGCACCGCCCTCGTCGCGCAGGCGCACCAGGCGCTTGTTGACGTCGTTGGTCGTCGTGTCCGGCATGTCGATGATCACGGTCGCCTCCAGGTCCTGCCGTCGCGCTCCATCATGGCGTCGGCCGACGGCGGACCCCAGGTGCCGGACGCGTACGGCTCCGGCTGGCCCTTGCGTGCCCAGTAGGACGTGATCGGGTCGAGGATCTTCCAGGAGAGCTCGACCTCCTCACGCGTCGGGAACAGCGGCGGGTCGCCGAGCAGCACGTCGAGGATGAGCCGCTCGTAGGCCTCGGGGGAGGACTCGGTGAACGAGTGCCCGTACCCGAAGTCCATCGTCACGTCGCGCACCTGCATGGCCGTGCCCGGCACCTTGGCGCCGAACCGCATGGTCACGCCCTCGTCGGGCTGCACGCGGATGACCAGGGCGTTGTTGCCCAGCTCGGACGTCAGCGACGTCTCGAACGGGAGGTGCGGAGCCTTCTTGAAGACCACGGCCACCTCGGTGACGCGGCGGCCGAGGCGCTTGCCGTGCCGCAGGTAGAACGGGACGCCCGCCCAGCGGCGGTTGTCGACGTCCACCCGGATCGCGGCGAAGGTCTCCGTGCTGGAGTCCTTCGCGATGCCGTCCTCCTCCAGGAAGCCCGGCACCTCCTCGCCACCCTGCCAGCCCGCCTCGTACTGCCCGCGGGCGGTGTGCTTGCCGAGGTCACGCGGCAGACGCACGGACGAGAGCACCTTGATCTTCTCGGCGCGCAGCTCGGCGGCGTCGAAGTTGCGGGGCTCCTCCATGGCCACCAGCGCCAGGAGCTGGATCAGGTGGTTCTGGATGACGTCGCGCGCGGCGCCGATCCCGTCGTAGTACCCAGCGCGGCCGCCGATGCCGATGTCCTCGGCCATCGTGATCTGCACGTGGTCCACGTAGTTCGAGTTCCACAGGGGCTCGAACATCGTGTTCGCGAAGCGCAGCGCCAGCAGGTTCTGGACGGTCTCCTTGCCCAGGTAGTGGTCGATGCGGAACACCGACTCCGGGTCGAAGACCTCGGAGACCACCGCGTCGAGCTCCTTGGCGCTGGCCAGGTCGTGCCCGAACGGCTTCTCGATGACCACGCGGCGCCAGGCGTGCACGCCGTCACCGTCCGCGTCGTTGTCGGGACGCGACAGCCCGTGCTTGGAGAGCTGCTCGCACACCACCGGGAACGCCGACGGCGGCACAGACAGGTAGAACGCGTGGTTGCCACCCGTGCCGCGCTCCTTGTCGAGCGTCTCGACGGTCTCGCGCAGCCGCTCGAACGCGTCGTCGTCGTCGAAGGAACCCTGGACGAACCGGATGCCCTCGGCGAGCTGGCGCCACGTGGCCTCCCGGAAGGGGGTGCGCGCGTGCTCCTTGACGGCGTCGTGCACCACCTGTGCGAAGTCCTGGTCCTCCCAGTCGCGCCGGGCGAAGCCCGTCAGGGCGAAGCCCGGCGGCAGGAGGCCGCGGTTGGCGAGGTCGTAGACGGCGGGCATGAGCTTCTTGCGCGACAGGTCACCCGTCACGCCGAAGATCACGAGCCCGCTCGGCCCCGCGATGCGCGGGAGCCGCAGGTCGAGGGGGTCGCGCAGGGGGTTGACCCCCTGCTCGATCTTGGCCGGCCTCACCGCTCGCCGCCCCCTGCGCCGGCCCCGTCGAGGCCGGTCTTGGTGGTCGTCAGGAGCTCGTCCCAGCTGACCTCGAACTTCGTCACGCCCTCGTCCTCCAGCTGTGCGGTCACCTCGTCCATCGAGATGCCCTGCGCCTCGACGGCCGCGATGGTCGCGGCCGCCTGCTCGCCCGAGCCGGTCACGGTGTCGGCCAGCACGATGCCGTGGTCGGCGAAGGCGTCGAGCGTCTTCTCCGGCATCGTGTTGACGACGCCCGCGACGACCAGCTCGTCGACGTACATCGTGTCGCGGTAGGCGGGGTCCTTGACGCCGGTCGACGCCCACAGGGGCCGCTGCGGCTGCGCGCCGTCCGCCGCCAGGGCGGCCCAGCGCTCACCGGAGAAGACCTCCTCGTACGCGGCGAAGGCCAGGCGGGCGTTCGCGATGGCGGCCTGGCCGCGCAGCGCGAGCGCCTCCTCCGTGCCGACGGCGGTCAGCCGCTTGTCGACCTCGGAGTCCACGCGGGACACGAAGAACGACGCGACCGACCCGATCACGGACAGGTCGTGGCCGGCTGCCTTGGCCTGCTCCAGGCCGGCCAGGAACGCGTCCATGACCGCCCGGTACCGCTCGATCGAGAAGATCAGCGTCACGTTGACGCTGATGCCCTTCGCCAGGGTCGACGTGATGGCCGGCAGGCCCTCGACCGTGGCGGGGATCTTGATCATCACGTTCGGCCGCGCGACGGTCTCCCACAGCCGGACGGCCGTGGTCTCCGTCGCCGCCGTGTCGCGGGCCAGCCGCGGGTCCACCTCGATGGACACGCGGCCGTCCACGGCGGCGGTGGCGTCGTACACGGGGCGCAGCAGGTCCGCCGCGTCCCGCACGTCGTCCGTGGTGATGCGCTCCACGGCCGACTCCACGTCCGACCCGGCCAGCTCGGCCAGCGTCTCCGCGTACGCGTCGCCGTGCGCGAGCGCCGCCGCGAAGATCGTCGGGTTGGTGGTCACGCCCACGACGTTCCTGCTGGTCATGAGCTCGGCGAGGTTGCCGGTACGCAGCCGCTCACGGGACAGGTCGTCGAGCCAGATGGCGACACCCGCCTCGGACAGCCGCTCGGTGGGGCTGACGTTCTCGCTGCTGTCGCTGGTGCTGTCAGTCATCGTGCCCTTCCTCTCTCGTGTCCAGGTGTTCCGGCGCGGTTCAGGACGCCGCCTCGATCGACTCCTTGGCGGCCTGGGCGACCGCCTCGGAGGTGATGCCGTACTCGGCGTAGAGCGTCTTGTAGTCCGCCGACGCGCCGTAGTGCTCGAGCGAGACGATGCGGCCGGCGTCGCCGACCACCTCGCGCCAGCCCTGTGCCACGCCCGCCTCGACCGAGACCCGGGCCTTCACACCGGACGGGATGACGGACTCGCGGTAGGCCTCGTCCTGCTTGTCGAACCACTCGCGCGAGGGCATGGAGACCACGCGGGCCTGGACGCCGTCGGCCGCGAGGATCGCGCGCGCCTCGACAGCGAGCTGCACCTCGGAGCCGGTGCCCACGAGGACGACGTCGGGCGTGCCCTCGGTGTCCAGGAGCACGTAGCCGCCCTTGAGGGTGCCCTCGGCGCCGGCGAAGCCGTCGGTGCCGCGCGGGTAGGTGGGCACGTTCTGCCGGGTCAGCACGAGGCCGGCCGGGTTCTTCGTGTTCTCCAGGATGCCGCGCCAGGCCCAGGCGGTCTCGTTCGCGTCGGCCGGGCGGACGACGTCGAGGTTCGGGATGGCCCGCAGCGCCGCGAGGTGCTCCACCGGCTGGTGGGTCGGACCGTCCTCGCCGAGGCCGATCGAGTCGTGCGTCCACACGAAGGTGGTCGGGATGCTCATCAGCGCGGCCAGGCGCACCGAGGCACGCATGTAGTCGGCGAACTGGAGGAACGTGCCGCCGTACGGGCGCGTCAGGCCGTGCAGCACGATGCCGTTCAGGATCGAGCCCATGGCGTGCTCGCGGATGCCGAAGTGCAGGGTGCGGCCGTAGGGGTCGCCCGGGAACTTCTTGGTCGCGTGCTCGGTCGGCACGAACGACGGCACGCCGTCCATGGTCGTGTTGTTCGAGCCGGCGAGGTCGGCCGAGCCGCCCCACAGCTCGGGCAGCACGTCCTTGAGCGAGGTCAGGACCTTGCCCGACGCCGCACGGGTCGCGACGCCCTTCTCGCTCGCCTCGAACTCCGGCAGGGCGTCGGCCCAGCCCTCGGGCAGCTCGTTCGAGCGCAGGCGCTCCAGGAGCGCGGCCTGCTGGGGGTTCGCCTCGGACCAGGCGGCGAAGGCCGTCTCCCAGGCCTGGCGCTCGGTGGCCTGGCGCTCGCCGACGGAGCGCGTGTAGGCCAGCACCTCGTCGTCGATCGTGAACGTGGCCTCGGGGTCCAGGCCGAGCGCGGACTTGAGGCCCTTGACCTCGTCGGCGCCCATGGCCGAGCCGTGGATGCCACCCGTGTTCTGCTTGGTGGGCGACGGCCAGCCGATGATGGTGCGCAGCGCGATGATCGACGGCTTGCCGGTCTCGGCCTTGGCGGCGTCGATGGCGGCGGCCAGCGCGTCGGTGTCCTCCGCGTAGCCCTCGCCGCCCGAGGTCCAGTCCACGCGCTGGGTGTGCCAGCCGTAGGCCTCGTAGCGCTTCAGCACGTCCTCGGTGAACGCGATGTTGGTGTCGTCCTCGATCGAGATCTTGTTGTCGTCCCAGATCAGGATGAGGTTGCCGAGCTGCTGGTGGCCCGCGAGGGACGAGGCTTCGGAGGTCACGCCCTCCTGCAGGTCGCCGTCGGACGCGATGACGTACACGTGGTGGTCGAACGGTGACTCGCCGGGGGCGGCGGCCGGGTCGAGCAGGCCCCGCTCGCGGCGGGAGGCGAACGCCATGCCGACGGCGGAGGCGAGGCCCTGGCCCAGCGGGCCCGTCGTGATCTCGACACCCGCGGTGTGCCCGAACTCCGGGTGGCCCGGGGTCTTCGAGCCCCAGGTGCGCAGCGCGGCGAGGTCGTCCATCTCGAGGCCGTAGCCGGCGAGGAAGAGCTGCAGGTAGATCGTCAGCGACGAGTGGCCGGCGCTCAGCACGAACCGGTCGCGGCCCTGCCAGTCGGGGTCGGACGGGTCGTGGCGCATGGCCTTCTGGAAGAGGAGGTACGCGGCCGGCGCGAGCGAGATCGCGGTGCCGGGGTGTCCGTTGCCCACCTTCTCGACGGCGTCCGCGGCCAGCGCCTTGATGGCCTTGACCGCTCGCTCGTCGAGCTCCGACCACTCCAGGGGCTTCAGCACGGGGTCGAAAGCGTTCACGAGTCCTCTTTCTCTCCGCCGTCGACCCTCTTCCTGGTCCGGAGAGCGGACGCGCTGGAGAGCCGCGCAGCGTGCGTGCGGCGGCGGCGGGATGCCGGCCGCCCTTCATTCGATGGCGTCAACAACCCTATACGCGCGCGTAATCCGTTGCGCAGGGCTGTCCACGGACTGTTCGTCACAGGATGCGGTGGACAAATCTCACACGCGCGTCCGGGGCCGCGGTGCGCGACCCGGTCACCCCGCGACGTACCATGGGCCTGCACCCGACCGGCAACAGCGCCCACCAGGTGCGTCATCGACTCCAGGACCCTCCCGAACGGAACTGCGACGCGCGTGAGAACGAGCCACCCGACGAACGGCCAGACCGCGCGTCCCCAGACGCCCGCCCCCGAGCCCGCGGCCGGCGTCGAGCAGCGTCCCGGGGGATGGTTCATGCGCCGCGCCGGCGCGTACGTCGCCCTGACCAAGCCGCGCGTCATCGAGCTGCTGCTCGTGACGACCGTGCCCACCATGATCCTGGCGGCCGACGGCCTGCCCAGCTTCTGGCTGATCGTCGCCACCCTGATCGGCGGCGCCGGCGCCGCGGGCAGCGCGAACGCGTTCAACATGTGGTGGGACCGCGACATCGACCAGGTCATGAACCGGACCAAGAAGCGTCCGCTGGCCACGGGGGAGATCACGCCGCGTGCCGGCCTGGTGTTCGCCTCGATCCTCGGCCTGCTGTCGCTGGCGTGGTTCGCGCTGGTGATCAACTGGGCCGCGATGTGGCTCACGCTGGGCGCCATCGCGATCTACGTCGTGGGTTACACGATGATCCTCAAGCGCCGCACCCCGCAGAACATCGTGTGGGGCGGCATCGCCGGCTGCATGCCGGTGTTCATCGGCTGGGCCTCGGTCACCGGCGGGCTGAGCTGGGCCGCGCTGGCGCTGTTCGGCATCATCTTCTTCTGGACGCCGCCGCACTACTGGCCGCTGTCGATCAAGTTCAAGAAGGACTACGCGAACGCCAACGTGCCCATGCTCCCCGTGGTCAGCGACGACAAGCGCGTCGCGGCCGAGATGGTGGGCTACACGATCGCGATGATCGCGTGCTCGCTGGCGCTGACCCCGCTCGCGGGCATGTCGTGGGTGTACACCGTGGTGGCCGCCGTGCTGGGCGGCTGGTTCCTCTGGTCCACGATCGCGATGCTGCGCCGGGCGCAGGGCAAGGCCAGCGGCAAGCTGGGCGCCATGAAGGTGTTCCACGGCTCCATCACCTACCTGTCGCTGCTCTTCGTGGCGGTCGCGGTGGACGTCTTCCTGCCCTTCTGACCACCGCGTCCTGAGGCCCGGACCAGACCTCTGCATAGCGGCGGTCATGATTCGGCCTGCACCGACGTGGCCGCCTAGGCTGAGCGCGTGACCGAGATCCCAGCCGACCGAACCACCGACCCTGCCGAACAGCCGGACGCGCAGTCCGCGGGCTACTCCTCGGGCCTGCCGACGGCGGCCGCCGTCGTCCCCGAGAGCGACCTCGCGCCCCGCCGCGCCGCGCGCGAGAAGTCGCGCGTCGCCCCCGACTACGCGCGCGCCTGGCTCCTGCTCTCCGCGATGCGGACCGAGCTCTTCGACAAGGCACAGCTCTCCCGGGCGGACCAGGTGATCCTCGACTGCGAGGACGCGATCGACGACTCCCTGAAGGACGAGGCGCGCGAGAACGTCATCCGCTGGATCAAGAACGGCGGCTGCGCCTGGGTCCGGATCAACGACCGCACGGCGCCGTCCTGGGCGGACGACGTGGCCTACCTGCGCGGCCTCGAGGGCCTCAACGGCGTGATGCTCGCCAAGACCGAGAGCGCGGACGACGTCATCGACACCGCGCAGCGGCTCGGCGGCGACGTGCCCGTGATCCCGCTCGTCGAGTCGGCCCTCGGCATCGAGGAGGCCGTGCACATCGCGAAGGCCCGGGGCGCGTTCCGCCTCGCCTTCGGCTCCGGCGACTACCGCCGCGACACCGGCGCGGCCAACGAGCCCATGGCCATGGCCTACCCGCGCACGCGCCTCGTGGTCGCCAGCCGCATCGGCGGCCTGCCCGGCCCGGTGGACGGCCCCACGGTCGGCTCGTCCCACGCGCTGCTGCGCGAGCAGTCGGCCGATGCCGTCAACCTCGGCATGACCGGCAAGCTCTGCCTGGACTTCGAGCAGTCGGGCGTCATCAACGAGTCCTTCGCGCCCACGTCGTCCGACGTGGCCTGGGCCGTCGACTTCTTCGCCGAGTTCGAGGCCGCCGGCTCCGTGATCCGCGACGGCAGCGACAAGCCCCGCCTGGCCCGCGCCCAGGTGATCCGCTCGCGCGCCGAGCTGTTCGGCATCAACCCGGCCTGATCGACGCCGCCCGGCGTGGCCCGCCCGTCGGGCGGGCCACGCTCGGCATGATGGGCCGGTGTCCACCGCACTGGCCCGTCTGTCGTCCCACGAGATCCAGCCCACGCCCCCGTCGGCCCCGGCCGAGGGCGGCCGGCTCGACCGCGCGCTGCGGGACTACCTCGCGCACCTGAGCGTGGAGCGCGGCCTGTCGGCCAACACCGTCGCGGCCTACCGACGCGACCTCGTGCGGTACGCGGCGTTCCTCGACGCGGCGGGCCGCGACCTGGCGGGGGTCGCCGAGTCCGACGTCACGAGCTTCGTCGAGGCCGTGCGCGAGGGGGCCGACGGCGGCCGGCCGCTGTCGCCGTCGTCCACGGCCCGCGCCCTCGCCGCCGTGCGCGGCTGGCACAAGTTCGCGCAGGCCGAGGGCCTGGCGGTCGAGGACCCGTCCGCCGACGTGCGCGCGCCCACCCAGCTGCGGCGGCTGCCGCACGCCCTGTCCGTGGACGACGTCGCCGGGCTGCTCGACGCCGCCGGCGCGGGCGACGGGCCGCTGCCTCTGCGCGACCGGGCCCTGCTGGAGCTGCTGTACGCGACCGGGGCGCGGATCTCCGAGATCGTCGGGCTGGACGTCGACGGCGTGGGGGACTCCGCCGCCGTCCGGCTGCTCGGCAAGGGCTCCAAGGAGCGGGTGGTGCCCGTGGGATCGTTCGCGCGCGACGCCCTGGAGGCCTACCTCGTGCGCGCCCGTCCCGAGCTGGCCGCCGCGGGGCGCGGCACCCCCGCCCTCTTCCTCAACACGCGCGGCGCGCGCATGTCCCGGCAGACGGCGTGGGCCGCGCTCCAGGCCGCGGCCGGCCGGGCCGGGCTCACGGAGCACGTCTCGCCGCACACCCTGCGGCACTCGTTCGCGACCCACCTGCTGTCCGGCGGGGCGGACGTGCGCGTGGTCCAGGAGCTGCTCGGGCACGCGTCGGTCACCACCACGCAGATCTACACGATGGTCACGCCCGACGCCCTGCGCGAGGTCTACGCCGCCGCCCACCCGCGGGCCCGCTGACCGCCCGGCACCGAACCACGCCACGCCGGGGCTCCGAGCCGGGCGGTGCCCACACTCTGGTATAGCGTGGCGGGCGTGAGCGAGGCACCCAGCCAGGAGGGAGCGAGCACGATGACCGACATTCTTCTCGGCAAGACGGTCGTCGGCGCACCCACGGACTCGGAGATCGTGCGCGACGTCGTGGGGCGGGTCATGCCCGACCTGCCCGAGCCGGCACCTCTGGCGAGTCACGGCCCGGCGCGCATCATCGCGATGTGCAACCAGAAGGGCGGGGTCGGCAAGACCACGACCACGATCAACCTCGGCGCGTGCCTGGCCGAGTACGGGCGCAAGGTGCTGCTGGTCGACTTCGACCCGCAGGGCGCCGCGTCCGTCGGCATCGGGGTCAACCCGCACGAGCTCGACCTGACGATCTACAACCTGCTCATGGAGCGGGGGGTGGACGTGCAGGACGTGCTGATCCCGTCGGGCATCGAGAACCTCGACGTGCTGCCGGCGAACATCGACCTGTCGGCCGCGGAGGTGCAGCTCGTGGGCGAGGTCGCCCGGGAGTCGGTGCTGGCCCGCGCGCTGCGCCCGGTGATCGACGACTACGACGTGATCCTCATCGACTGCCAGCCGAGCCTCGGCCTGCTCACCGTCAACGCCCTGACGGCGGCGCACGGCGTGCTGATCCCGCTCGAGTGCGAGTTCTTCGCGCTGCGCGGCGTCGCGCTGCTGGTGGAGACCATCGAGAAGGTGCGGGACCGGCTCAACCCCGCCCTGGAGATCGACGGTATCCTCCCCACCATGTACGACTCGCGCACCCTCCACTCCCGGGAGGTCGTGGCCCGGGTGCACGAGGCCTTCGGCGACACGCTGCTGCACTCGATCATCGGGCGCACGGTGAAGTTCCCCGACGCCACGGTCGCCGCCGAGCCCATCACCGCGTACGCCCCGGGTCACCCGGGTGCCGCCGCGTACCGTCAGCTCGCCCGGGAGCTCGTGGCCCGTGGCGACGCTGCCTGAGTTGCTGCCCGACGTGGTGCCCGAGGTCCTGGAGGCCGCTGCCGACCCGGAGGCGGCGCCGACCGCGGTGCAGGCGCCCGCCGCGCCCGAGGAGCAGCCCGCCGAGCGGTCGTCGTCGCGCACCTTCCAGGTGCGGCTGCACAACTTCGAGGGACCGTTCGACCTGCTGCTGTCGCTCATCGCGAAGCACCAGATGGACGTCACCGAGGTGGCGCTCGCCGTGGTGACCGACGAGTTCGTCGCGCACATCCGCGAGGCGGAGCGGGCGTCCCGCGAGGCCGCCGAGCGCGGCGAGGTGCACGAGTCGTGGGACCTCGGCGTGGCCAGCGAGTTCCTGGTCATCGCCGCGACCCTGCTGGACCTCAAGGCCGCGCGCCTGCTGCCCGGCGTCGTCGACGAGGACGCCGAGGACCTCGAGCTGCTGGAGGCCCGCGACCTGCTGT
This sequence comes from Promicromonospora sp. NPDC110617, assembly GCF_055598465.1. NCBI lineage: Bacteria > Bacillati > Actinomycetota > Actinomycetes > Micrococcales > Promicromonosporaceae > Promicromonospora > Promicromonospora sp. NPDC110617. Next base: position 57,857 of record NZ_JBVKBM010000002.1, on the reverse strand, counting down.
TCGCGCGGCTCCTGCAGTACCGCGCGTACAAGGAGGTCTCGAAGGTCCTCGCGGAGCAGATGGCGTCGTCCGGACGCCGCGTGCCCCGCCTGGCGCCGCTCGAGCCGCACCTGGCCGCGATCCTGCCGGAGCTGGTCTGGGACACGACGGGAGAGCGGCTCGCGGAGCTGGCCGCGAAGGTGCTCGCGCCCAAGCCGCCGCCCGTGGTGGGGCTGGCCCACCTGCACGGCTCGGCGGTGAGCGTGCGCGAGGAGGCCGGCGTCATCGTCCGGCGCCTGCGGGAGGAGCACTCGGTCACGTTCCGGTCGCTCACCGCCGGCACGGAGCGGCTCGTGACCGTCGCCCGGTTCCTCGCGCTGCTGGAGCTGTTCCGCGACGCGCTGGTCGGTTTCGAGCAGGTCAGCCCGCTGGGCGAGCTGACGGTGCGGTGGACGGCCGGGCCCGACGACGGCGGGAAGTACCTCGACCCGGCGGCCGGCCCCAGCGAGTTCGACGAGGAGGACCTGACCGCCCCGGCGGCGGGGCAGGTGCCCGAACAGGCAGACGGCGCGCAGGCGGACACCGTGCAGGCGGACACCGCGCGGCCCGGAACGGAGGCGACAGCATGACGGTCGAGGAACAGGCCCCGTCGGCGGACGCCGCCACCCCCGCGGCTCCCACGGCTCCCACGCCGGAGGAGCAGCCCGTCGTCGACGTGCACACGCTCCCGGGCGGGGCGCACGCGGCGGTCGAGGCCGTGCTCATGGTGGCCGACGCGCCGATCGGCGCGGACCGCATCGCGGCGGCGCTGAACCTGACGCAGGACGAGACCGACGACATCCTGCACGAGCTGGCCGACGAGTACGCCGGCCACCTCGGCTCCCGACCGCGCGGTTTCGAGCTGCGCCGCACCGTGGACGGGTGGCGCATCTACTCCTCCACGGCGCACGCGGACCCCGTGGGGCGGTTCGTGCTGGACGGCCAGTCGGCCAAGCTGAGCCAGGCCGCGCTGGAGACGCTCGCCGTGATCGCGTACCGTCAGCCGGTGTCGCGCGGCCAGATGAGCGCGGTGCGCGGCGTGAGCGTGGACGGCGTCGTGCGGACCCTGCTGACCCGCGGGCTGATCGCCGAGATCGGTCAGGACCCGAGCTCGGGTGCGGTTCTGTTCGGAACCACGGGATACTTCTTGGAGCGGATGGACTACTCGTCGCTCGACGAGCTGCCCCCGCTGGCGCCGCACCTGCCGGATCTCGACACGATCGACGGCCTCGACGGGCTGGACTCCTAGTCCTGCCCGAGGCCGGCACGACGGGTTTCGCGCGCGCCCCTTTCCGAGATCTTCCGACGTACCGAGAGACGAATCATGAGCAACGAACGCCGCGGCGGGAGCCGCCGCGAATCCGGTGACGGCCAGCAGCCGCGCCGTCCTGCCCGTTCCGGCAAGCCGGGCGGCAAGCAGGGCGGGCAGAACTTTCGTGGGGGCAGCTCCGCGAAGAGCCGCGCGCAGGCGAACCAGCCGCGCCGTCGGCCCGCGAAGCCCACGGAGCCGGCCCGGGACGTGCACGTCGAGGACGGTGTGCGCCTGCAGAAGGTGCTCGCGCAGGCCGGGCTGGGCTCGCGCCGTGCGTCCGAGGAGCTGATCGCGAACGGGCACGTCGAGGTGGACGGGCAGCTCGTCACCGAGCTGGGTGTGCGGGTCGACCCCGCCACCGCCGTCATCCACGTGGACGGGCTGCGCATCCAGCTCGACCAGGCCAAGGTGACCATCGCGCTGAACAAGCCCCTGGGCGTGGTGTCCACGATGGACGACCCCAAGGGCCGCCCGACGGTCGCGGACCTCATCAAGAACCGCGAGGAGCGCCTGTTCCACGTGGGCCGGCTCGACGCCGACAGCGAGGGCCTGCTGCTCCTGACGAACGACGGCGAGCTCGCGAACCGCCTGTCGCACCCGAAGTACCAGATCGCCAAGACCTACCTGGTGACGGTCGAGGGCGAGGTCTACCCGCGCATCGGCCGCGAGCTCCTGAAGGGTGTGGAGCTGGACGACGGCGTCGCCAAGATGGACGCCGTGCACGTGCTCCAGCAGATCGACGGCTTCGCGATGCTGGAGGTCGTGCTGCACGAGGGCCGCAACCGGATCGTGCGCCGCATGTTCGACGCCGTCGGGCACCCCGTCACGCGGCTGGTGCGCACCCGGATCGGCCCGATCCCGCTGGGCGACCTGAAGGCCGGCCGCACCCGCGTGCTCGGCCGCACGGAGCTCGGCACCCTCATGGGTGCGGTCGACCTGTAACCTCTCCCGCTGAGTGCCGGCTTCTTGCGGCCTGACGAGCACTCCGAAGCACAGATACCCAGCACTCGACGGAAATGAGCGAACCTGTGACCAGCCCTGTAGTGATCGCCATCGACGGGCCGTCGGGCTCCGGCAAGTCGAGCGTGTCGAAGGCGGTCGCCGCGCGGCTCGGCCTGGCCTACCTCGACACGGGGGCCATGTACCGGGCGGCCACGGTGTGGAGCATGGAGACGGCGGACCTGGCGGACGCCGGGGCGGTCACCGCGGCGGTCCGGGCGATGCCGCTGGTCATGGGGCTGGACCCGGCCGCTCCGGGCGTCGAGCTGGACGGCCGGGACGTCGCCGTGACGATCCGCTCCACCGAGGTCACGACCAACGTGTCGAAGGTCGCGTCCAACCTGGACGTGCGCGCCGAGCTCAAGCGCCTGCAGCGCGCGATCATCGACCAGGAGTCCGCGGAGGACCAGGCCGTGCAGTCGGGCGGCCGGGGGATCGTGGCCGAGGGCCGTGACATCACGACGGTCGTGGCGCCCGACGCCGACGTCCGCGTGCTGCTCATCGCCTCGGAGGAGGCCCGCCTGCGCCGCCGGTCGCTGGAGGTGCACGGCGCCGCCGACGCCGGCGCCGTCGAGGCGACGAAGGACCAGGTGCTGCGCCGGGACCAGGACGACGCCAAGGTGACGCAGTTCCTCGTCGCCGCGGACGGTGTGGTGACCGTCGACTCCAGCGACCTCGACTTCGAGCAGACGGTCGACGCCGTGCTGGCCGTCGTCGCGCAGGTGACGGGGCGCGAGGTCGCGCCGTCCGCGTGAGCCGGAGCGGAGCCGCGGCGCCCCGGGACTACTCCCGGGTCGCCGCGCGGGCTCCCGCCACGCCGGCCGCGACCAGCACGACGGCAAAGGCCGCGACGATGCCCGCGAACGGCAGCCACGGGATCGTCAGCGGTGCGGCCGGCACCTCGCGGACCACGGCCTGGCGGACGAGCCATCCGACGAAGCCGGTGATCGAGCCACCCACGAGCAGGGCCGCGACGCCGGTGAAGCTGGTCTCCCAGACGGCCGCACGGCGCACCTGCGCGGGCGTCGCGCCCAGGAGGCGGGCGGTGCCGAGCTGGCGGCGTCGCTGCGCGGAACCGATGAGGATCGCGTTGACCGCGCCGATGGCGGCATAGACGCCGGCGGGTCCGAGCATGACCCACAGCACGAGTGCGTTCATCGCCCGGGCCTCGCCGGCCACCCGGCCCACCCACTCGTCGGCAGTCTCCACGCCGGCCCCCGTCTCGCGCAGCGCGGCGGCCACCGCGGCGCCGTCGGCGCCGTCGCGGGGGACCACGAACACGGTGCCGGTCGGACGCGCGGCACCGGCGACGCCCGGCAGGTCCGCCGGCACCAGCACGTCCGTCCACAGGTCGGGGGCATCGGGCACGACGGCGGCGACGGTCACCTTCGTGCTCGTGTCCCCGACGCGCAGGGTCCGGACGTCGCCGATCCCCACGCCGAGGTCGGTCACGTAGGACTCGGTCACCGCGATGGCCGCACCGTGCAGGTCGTCGAGCGAACCCCGCACGGCGCGGAGGCTGCGGGTCTCGGCCGCGGTGGTGACGTCCAGGACCTCGGCCTCGGTGTCACCGTCGCGCCCGAGCCGGACCTGCGCGGTGTGCCGGACGTCGGCCGTCGCGACCCCCGGAGCCGTGGCGACAGCGTGGGCATCGCCCGGAACCTCGGCCACGAGAGGGGCCCTCAGCGCGGCCCGGTTGGCACCCTCGGTCCAGTCCGCCGTGAAGCTCACGGCCAGGAGCAGCGAACCGGCCATGGCGGAGATCGCCACGACCGGCGCGGCCACCGCCGTGGTCATGCGCAGCGACGACCGGGCGTGGTCCCGGGCCAGGCGTGCCGCGGGGTCACGGTCCGCCACGACCCCTCCGACCCACCCGGCCAGGGGCGGGTAGACCAGCCGGCCCACGCCGTTGATCCCGACCACGGCGACGACCGGCAGGAGCATCCCTGCCAGCAGCGCGAAGAGCAGCTCCATCTCGGGCGCGAGGACGGCCGCCCCGACCAGCGCCGCCAGTGCGGAGAGCGCGGCGAGCGCCTCGAGCACGCCGGGCCGCCGTCGCTCCAGCACCGCCTCGCGGAACGCCTCGGCGGGCTGTGTGCGACCGGCACGTCCGCCCGCCCGCCACGCACCGACCAGCGCGACGCCGGCGCCGAGGGGCGCCGCGGCCGACCAGGCCGCGCCCGGCCCCGGTGCCGTCAGGCGGACCGGCGTCAGCCCGGTCAGGTGCAGGAGGCTGAACGCCGGCGGTGTGACCACCGTCGCCAGGACCACACCGAGCACCGTTCCGGCGACGGCCACCGCCGCCGCCTCGCCGAGCAGGAGCAGCCGCACCTGCCGGGGTGTGGCACCGATCAGCCGGAGCAGGCCCAGCTCACGGCGCCGGGTCGCCACGACGAACCCGAAGGTGCTCGCCACCACGAACAGCGCCATGAACAGCGAGACACCCGCCATGAAGCCGAAGAGCGACCCGAGGTCGTCCAGCTGCTTGCGGGCCTGGGCCGTGAGCTCCGCGTGGCCGGACGTCGTGCCGAGAGACCCCAGCAGGTTCACGGCCAGACCGATCAGACCGGTGCCACCGGCGAGGGCCACCATCGCGCCGGCGTACGCCCGCCACGAGTCGCGGAACGTCTTGAGGCTGTGGGCGAGGATCATCGCTCCAGCTCCGTCATCCGTGCCGCGATCTGCGTGGGGTCGCCGCGCCGCATCTGCCCCACCACCAGGCCGTCCGCGAGGAACAGCACGGCGTCGGCGTAGGACGCGGCCAGCGGGTCGTGGGTGACCATCACGACGGTCTGGCCCGAGTCGGCGAGCCCTCGCAGCAGCGCCAGCACGTCGCGGCCCGTGGACCGGTCCAGGGCCCCGGTCGGTTCGTCCGCGAACAGCACGGCGGGGCGGGAGTGCAGGGCGCGGGCGATGGCGACGCGCTGCTGCTGACCACCGGACATCTCGGGCGGACGACGCCGGGCCAGGTCGCGCAGCCCCACCCCGTCCAAGGCGTCGAGCACCGCGGTGCGGTCGACGCGCAGCCCGGCGAGCCGGGCGGGGAGTGCGACGTTGTCGAAGGCGGTCAGGGCGTCGAGCAGGTTGTACTGCTGGAACACGAAGCCCATCGTGGTCCGGCGCAGCTTCGTCAGCCGCGTCTTGTCCAGGCCTTTCAGCGGTGTGCCGGCGATCGTGACGCCGCCCCTGCTGGGGCGGTCCAGGCCTGCGGCGATCTGCATGAGCGTGGACTTGCCCGAGCCGGAGGGGCCCATGACGGCCGTGAACGTCCCGGCCGGGAAGACGTGGGTGACGCCGCGCAGGGCGTCGACCGTCCCGGACCGGGACCGGTAGGTGCGGGTGATGCCGTCGAGGACGACTGCCGTGTCGGTGGCGGTGCCGTTGGTCATGACATGAGCGAATCGCAGTCCCGCGGGTGGTACCCGGGCCCGCACGCCACTGATGGGTAGCGTGTGCGCTACCCCGCGGGGCACTCCGGTGTGTCTAGGGTCGTCCCGTGACCTCGCGACCCGACGTGTGGACCGCCCTGCGCGGGCGCCCCTGGCGCTTCCTCGGCTCATCCTGGCCGTGGCGGGCGCTGGCCTACCTGGTGAGCACCGTGCCGGTGGGGCTGGCTGTCGCGACGGCGCTCTTCGTGACCGTCGGTGTGGGCGTGCTGACCGCCGTGCTCGTGGTCGGGGTGCTCGTGCTGGCCGCGCTTCCGCTGATCGCGTCGGTGGTCGCAGACGTCGAACGACGCCGGATGGGGCTCCTGCTGGGCCGGCGGGCGCCGTCGGACGGTGTGCCGTGGCTCACGAGGTTGCGGGCGTCGCGCACCATGCCCGTCGCCTGGCCGGAGGTCGGCTACACGGTGCTGCTGGCCGTCGTGCTCTGGGTCGTCGACGCCGTGGCGCTGAACCTGCTCGTCGTCTTCCCCGGGATCCTGCTCTCCGCTCCGGTCCTGGTCGCCTCCGGCGACCCGGTCGACCTGGGCCCGTGGCAGGCGGACACCACGGGTGAGGCGTGGCTCGCGGTCGGGCCGGGCCTGGTGCTCCTGGCGGCCGGCCTGTACGGGGTGACCCTGCTGGCCGCCGCCCAGGCGAGCCTGGCCCGGCTGCTCCTCGACCCGACGCACGCGCGCCTCACCGAGGCCGTCGCCGAGCTGCGGCGTTCACGGGTCGGTCTCGTCGACGCCTTCGAGACCGAGCGGCGCCGCATCGAGCGCGACCTGCACGACGGCGCGCAGCAGCGTCTCGTGGCCCTGACGATGACACTCGGGCGGGCCGAGCTGGAGATCCCGGAGGGTACGGGCCTGAACCTGGTCCGGGAGGCGCACGGACAGGCCGAGGCAGCGCTGGAGGAGCTGCGCAGCACGGTGCGGGGGATCCACCCACGGGTGCTGGTGGACCATGGCGTCGAGGCGGCGGTGCATGATGTCGCTGACGCGGCCGAGGTCCCTGTCACCGTGGACGTCCGGCTGCCCCGGCGGCTGCCGGGGCCGGTCGAGGCGGCGGCCTACTTCGTGGTGAGCGAGGCGCTGACGAACGTGGTCCGGCACGCCGAGGCGCGGTCCGTGCGGGTGCACGGCCGTCTTGCGGACGGCTCCCTCGTCCTGACGGTGCTGGACGACGGCGTCGGCGGCGCGAGCGTGCGGTCGGGCGGCGGGCTGGCCGGCCTCGCCCTGCGTGTCGAGGCGCTCGACGGTGAGCTGTCCGTGACCAGTCCGCCCGGCGGCCCGACGGAGGTGCGAGCGACATGCCCGGTTCCCTGAGGATCGTGCTGGCCGAGGACGCCGCCCTGCTTCGCGAAGGTCTGCTGGCGATCCTGGAACGGGCGGGTCACGAGGTGGTCGCCGCGGTCGAGGACGCCGAGGCGCTGCTCGCGTTCGCCGGGCGGGTCTCTCCGGACGTCGTCATCACCGACATCCGGATGCCGCCGACGCACACCGACGAGGGCCTGCGGGCCGCCGTCGAGCTGCGCCGCCGCCATCCGGACCTGGCGGTGCTGGTGCTGTCCGCGTACGTCGCCGACGCCTACGTCGCCGAGCTCCTCGACTCCGCGCCCGGCGGCGGTATCGGCTACCTGCTCAAGGACCGGGTCGGGCACGTGCGCGAGTTCCTGGACAGCCTGGCCCGGGTGTCCGCGGGCGAGATGGTGGTCGACCCGCAGGTGGTGCGCAAGCTCCTCGGTCGGCGGCGGGACGACGGCCCGCTCGCCTCCCTCACGGAGCGCGAGCGGGCGGTCCTCGCCCTCATGGCCGAGGGGCGGACCAACGGTTCGATCGCCGCCGAGCTGTTCGTGTCGGAGGCCGCGGTGCGCAAGCATGTGGGGAACATCTTCGCCAAGCTGCCTCTCGACCCGACGTCGGACCGGCGCGTCTCGGCCGTGCTCGCCTACCTGCGCGACGGCTGAGCTCCGGAGCGACGCAGGTCATATGCGCGCGAGTCGGCCTGAGCGGGTCGGGCCTGCGACAATGGAGGCATGACCCACGACTCCTCTGCATCTGAGGCTGCCCTGAACCCGGTGGCCGGAGACGATGCTGCCCCGGACGCTGCCGCCCCGGACGCTCCCGACCTCGACCTCACCGAGACCGAGGACGACGTCGCGCGCGAGCGCGCCCTGCGCGTCGGCCTCGAGGAGTTCGAGCTCGACGAGGAGGACCAGGCGCTCCTGGACTCCGAGTGGTCCGACGAGGAGTCCGAGGCCGAGCAGATCCTGCCGGTGCTCGCGATCATCGGCCGCCCGAACGTCGGCAAGTCGACCCTGGTCAACCGCATCCTCGGCCGCCGCGAGGCGGTCGTGGAGGACAAGCCGGGCGTGACGCGCGACCGCGTCTCCTACCCGGCCGAGTGGGCGGGCCGCCGGTTCATGCTCGTGGACACGGGCGGCTGGGAGGTCGACGTCGCCGGCATCGAGTCCAAGGTGGCGGAGCAGGCCGAGGTCGCGATCTCCCTGGCCGACGCCGTGGTCTTCGTGGTCGACGCCGCCGTGGGCGCCACCGCGACCGACGAACGGGTCGTGGAGCTGCTGCGCCGTTCCGGCAAGCCGGTCGTGCTGTGCGCCAACAAGGTGGACGGCGCCTCGGGCGAGGCGGACGCCACGTACCTCTGGGCCCTGGGCCTGGGGGAGCCGTACCCGGTCTCCGCCCTGCACGGTCGCGGCACGGGCGACCTGCTCGACGCCGCGGTCAAGGCCCTGCCGACGAAGTCGGCCCACGGCACGCTGCGGCCCTCGGGTCCGCGCCGCGTGGCGCTCGTCGGCCGGCCGAACGTCGGCAAGTCGTCGCTGCTGAACAAGATCGCCGGCTCGGAGCGTGTGGTCGTCGACGAGGTGGCGGGCACCACGCGTGACCCCGTCGACGAGCTGATCGAGCTGCGCGGCATCCCGTACTGGTTCGTGGACACCGCCGGCATCCGTCGCCGGGTGCACCAGACCAAGGGCGCCGACTTCTACGCGTCGCTGCGTACCGCGGCCGCCATCGAGAAGGCCGAGGTCGGCGTGGTCCTGGTGGACGCGTCCGCCCCGCTGACCGAGCAGGACATCCGCGTGATCCAGCAGGTCGTGGACTCCGGTCGCGCCCTGGTGATCGCGTACAACAAGTGGGACCTCATGGACGAGGACCGCCGCCCCTACCTCGAGCGCGAGATCGAGAAGGAGCTGGTGCAGATCCAGTGGGCGCCGCGCGTCAACCTGTCGGCCCGCACGGGCTGGCACAGCGAGCGCCTGGTGCCGGCGATCGAGCGGTCGCTGGCGTCCTGGGACCGCCGTATCCCCACGGGCAAGCTCAACTCGTTCCTCGGCGAGCTCGTGGCCGCCCACCCGCACCCGCTGCGTGGTGGCAAGCAGTCGCGCATCCTGTTCGCGACGCAGGCCTCGACGCGTCCGCCGCGGTTCGTCATCTTCGCCACGGGGTTCATCGAGGCCGGCTACCGCCGGTTCATCGAGCGCCGCCTGCGCGAGACGTTCGGCTTCGAGGGCACGCCCATCGAGATCTCGGTGCGGGTGCGGGAGAAGCGCAAGCGCTGAGTCGCCGGTCCCGCGCGCAGCCCGGGGTGCGGCACGGCGTGCGGCACGCCGGTCGATGCCCACGTCGGGGCTGGATCGCGGTACCTTCAGGTCGTGCTTCCGGCCAGTATCCCCAGCCCTGACCCGGTGTGGTCCCAGTTCAGCCTGGGCCCCCTCACCATCCACACCTACGCCCTGTGTCTCCTGGCGGGCATCGTCGCCGCCGCGTGGATCACGGACCGGCGGCTCCGCGCGCGCGGGGCAGCCCCCGGGATCGCGGTCGACGTCGCGATGTGGGCGGTGCCCATCGGCATCGTCGGCGCCCGGATCTACCACGTGCTCACCCACCTGGACGACTTCACCGGTCCCGGCGTCGACGCCTGGGCGTGGGTGCGCATCTGGGAGGGCGGCAACGCGCTGTTCGGCTCGCTGCTCGGCGGCGCGGTCGGCGTCCTGATCGGGTGCCGCATCTCCGGCCTGCGCTTCTGGTCCTTCGCCGACGCGCTCGCGCCTGGCCTGCTGGTGGCCCAGGCGATCGGCCGGCTCGGCAACTACGTGAACCAGGAGCTGTTCGGCCTGCCGACCACGCTGCCCTGGGGTCTGGAGATCCGCTCCGACGCGCCGATGTTCCCCACCGGCACGCCCGAGGGGACGCTGTTCCACCCGTTGTTCCTGTACGAGATGATCTGGAACCTCATCGGGGTGGCGGTGCTCCTGTTCATCGAGCGGCGCGTGGCGCGCCGGAACGAGGCCCTCCTGGCCGACGGCGGCACCCCCGGGGCCGGTCTGCGCTGGGGCCGCATGTTCGGCCTCTACCTGATCTGGTACGGCCTGGGCCGGAGCTGGCTCGAGTCCATCCGGATCGACCCCACGAGCGACGCGCCCCTGGGCATCCCCGCGAACATCTGGACGTCGGGCATCGCGGTGCTGCTGGGCATCGGCATCATCGTGGTGCAGGGCCGACGTCATCCGGAGCCGGAGCTCTCGGTCTACGTGCCGGGCCGCGAGCCCGAGGACGAGGAGGCCGAGGACGCCGAGGCGGGCGAGGGCGACAAGGTGGCCGGCAAGAAAACTGACGGCGAGAAGGCTGACGGCGCGAGCGCCGGCGGTGAGGGCGCCGACTCCACGGTCGCGGAGACCGACGCGGACGCGGACGCGAGCCCCGTGGACCCGGCCGGGAGCAAGTAGTCGGGGTAGTACCTGCGCAGCGGGGTAGGTAACGGAGAGCGAGCACTGCTACGTCTCGGTTACCCACCCCGCCGCGTTGTCTCCGAGGCTGTGCGCACGCTCACAGCCCCTCAGGTTGTTCACCCGGGCATCCATTGCGGAGGATGTGGTCATGCCACACTCGCTCCCCGGGGACACGCCTGCGTCCGAACGCCTCCCCGTGGGACCGCGCACCTGGTGGCCCGTCGCCGCCGTCCTCCTGGCGATCGCCTGGGGCGGCAACGAGTTCACGCCGCTGCTGGTGATGTACCGCGAGCAGGGGCACCTCGGCGACGTGACGGTCGACGCGCTGCTGGCCGCGTACGTGTTCGGCATCGTGCCCGCGCTGCTGTTCGGTGGGCCGCTGTCCGACCGGCACGGCCGCCGTCCGCTCCTGCTGCCCGCCGCACCCGTGGGTGCGCTCGGCTCCCTCGTGCTCGCCCTCGACCCGACCAGCCCGGTGCTGCTGGCTGCCGGCCGGGTGCTGTGCGGCGTCGCGCTCGGGCTGGTGATGGCAGTGGGCAGCACCTGGATCACCGAGCTCAGCGCCCGTACGGGTGACCGGGCCGCCGGCCCGCGCCGCGGCTCCCTGTCGCTCACCGTCGGCTTTCTGCTCGGCGCGGGCGTGGCCGCGGCGCTCGCCCAGTTCGGCCCGTGGCCCACGCACCTGGCCTATGTGCTGCACGCCGCGGGCGCCCTCGCGGCCGGGGTGTGGCTGCTGCGCGTGCCCGAGACCAACCCCGGCCTGCACCGCGACCACCGCGCGCCGCTGCGCGACGACCTGCGCATCACCGCCGTCGGGCACCGGCGCTTCCTGCGCGTCGTCGTGCCGCTCGCGCCCTGGGTGTTCGGCTGCGGCGGCAGCGCGTACGCGGTGCTGCCGGCCCTGCTCTCCGACCACGCGGGCCAGGTCCCCATCGCGTTCGCCGGCGGGATGACGGTGCTCTCGCTCGGCTGCGGCATCGGCATGCAGGCCGTGGCCCGGCGGATCGACACCCCGGCGTCGGCCCGCGCGTCGATCGTGGCGCTGAGCATCGTCGCGGTCGGGATGGCGCTCGCCGCCTGGGCGGCGGTCTCGCCCTCGCTGCCGCTCGGCGTGCTCGCGGCCGTCGTGCTCGGGACCGGCTACGGGCTCGGTCTCGTGGCGGGCCTCAGCGAGGTCGCGCGCATCGCCGGGCCGGGCCAGCTCGCCGGCCTGACCGCCGTCTTCTACTCCCTCACCTACCTCGGGTTCTTCGCCCCGATGGTGCTCGCCTGGCTCCAGGCGACCTGGTCGTACGGCCAGATGTTCGGCTTCGGGGCGGCCGCCGCGGCGCTGTGCCTGGTGATCGTCGCGGCCTTCTCCCGCAAGGACCTCCCGCTGGCGGGCGGCGGCCGCGGGGGCCGCTGACCCGAGGCGGGCGGCACCTGCAGCGAGATCGGTCGGTTGCCTTGAGACCGGTCCGATGATGGACCGGTCTCAAGACAACGGACCGAAGTCATTTCTGGGCGCGGCGCCCGGCGGGTGCTAGCTCGCCGGCTGGAGGGCCTGGACCTGGAGCAGGGACTCGTCCGAGTCGGCGCACGCCGTCAGCGTGAGCTGGTCGTTCTGCACGAACAGCGAGCGCTTCTCGCCGGGCGGGTACACCCGCAGCCCGTCGGCGGGCGTCTGGCCGCACTCGTCGCCGTAGTTCTCGGCCTGAGCGACGCGGACGAGGGCCTGCGCGGAAGCGCCCGGCTCCAGGGTCACCGTCCCGTGCGGGCTCGACCGGTCGAACTCCGCCGCGGCGCCGAGCTGTTTGCCGTCACCGTCGCCGACGAAGGAGACACCCGGCCAGCCCTGCAGCGTGCAGGCCTCGGGCGCCTCGTTCTTCAGCTCGATCCGCACCGCGTAGTGACCGGCGCCCGCGCCGCCCTCGTCCGGCACCAGGCTGCCCGCGAGCTCGGGGGACTGGCATCGCCCCTCCGACGCCCCGGCGTCGTCGGTCGATCCGGTCCCGTCCGTCGCGTCGCTCGTCGCGCCGGGCTCCGACACCTCGCCGGTCGCCTCGTCCGACGGCGACTCCGCCGGCGCGGACGGCGTCGAACCGGTGGACGTCGCCGACGGTGTGCCCGACGCGGTGTCGTCGTCCGCGGAGCTCGCCGAGCATCCCGCGGTGACGAGCAGTGCGGCGACCCCCACGGCGCCGAACATCGTCCTGATGATCCTGTGCTTGGTCATACGAACTTCCCCTCGGGCAGATCCAGCCAACCGGCGGCCGCGTCCACACCATGCGGCCGCATCGATCGTTGCAGAGGTTCGATCATCTCGCTGAGTTGCTCCGAGCAACGATATTCACCCCGGTGCGGCGTGACACCGTGGCCGGGCCGGGACGTCGTGGACACCCCGGCGTGGCCCGGACATCTTTCCTAGCCTGGTGGGCTGACGGCGGGTCCGTGTGGGACCCACGTGTCGAGCGAGAGGGCAGGACAGACGATGGCGACGAACCCTGTGTACGGCTCCAACTTCCCCGATCCCGCGGTCCTGGAGGTCGACGGGACCTACTGGGCGTACGCGACGAAGAACCGCGTCGAGGCGCTGCCGGTGCTGCGCTCGCAGGACCTCGTGCGGTGGGAGCCGGTGGGCGACGCGATGCCGGAGCTGGCCTCCTGGGTCGAGCCCGGGCTGAACTGGGCGCCCGAGGTGGCGGTCGTGGGGGAGCGGTACGTCGCGTACTACACGGCGCACGACCGGGCGACCGACGTGCAGGCGGTCGGGGTGGCCGTGGCCGACAAGCCCTACGGCCCGTTCCGGGACGACGCCGACCGGCCGCTGCTGTGCCAGGACACCGAGGGCGGCTCGATCGACGCCTCACCGTTCACCGACGCCGACGGCTCACGCTGGCTGCTGTGGAAGAACGACGGCAACCACGTGGGCGTCGACACGTGGATCTACGTGCAGCGGCTGTCCGACGACGGGCTGCGCCTGCAGGGCGAGCCGAGCCGCATCCTGAAGCAGGACCAGGAGTGGGAGGGCACGCTCGTGGAGGGCCCGTACGTCTGGCCGCACGGCGGGCGGTACTACCTGTTCTACTCGGGCAACGCGTTCGCCTCGGACCGGTACGGCGTGGGCTACGCCGTCGCCGACCGCGCCACCGGGCCGTACGTGAAGCCGCAGGACGGCCCGATCATGGTGTCGAACGAGGTGGCGGCCGGCCCGGGGCACGGCATGGTCGTGGAGCGCGACGGCCGCACCTGGTACGTGCACCACGCCTGGCCGCCCGGCGCAGTGGGCGCGCCCGAGCCGGGCCGCCAGATGTGGCTCACGGAGCTGGTCTTCGAGCCGGCGCCGGACGGCGGCCCGGACGTGCCGAGGTTCCTCGGCCCGCGCACGGAGCTGGACCTGGCCTGACGAGCCGGGTGCCCCGGACGGGGCGCCGGATCACACCGGCGCCTCGTCCGGCAACCCCACCGTGAGCTGGGTGAACGACTTGCCGCTCGTGTCCTTGAGCACCACGTAGCCCGCGTCGACGTGCGGCTCGATGCCGCTGTGCTTGTCGTTCGGGGCGCCGATGATGAGCTGGAAGCCGAGCCCGCGCCAGGCGTTGATCGCGCGCCCGGTGAAGTGGGCGTCGGCCTTGATGAGCGCCTCGTCGAGGAAGACCGGCGCGTACCGGGGCCGCTCGGCTCCGGCGTCACCGAGCTGGTAGCGCAGGGCCGCGCCCACGATGAACGCGACCAGCTCCTGCGACTCGCCGCCGGACTTCTCGCCGATGTGGTCGTAGACCGCGACGTGCGCGCCGTCCTTGGTGAGCTTCTCGGCGCTGATCCGCACGTGGTTGCGCACGTCGATCAGGTCGTGGAACTCCGGGGCGGTGCGGCGCACGCGGTCGACCACCTTGGCCATGCGGGTGTAGGCCCGCTGCCGGTCGGTGTCGCTGACCGCGTTCGCGATCGCCTCGCGCACCGCCCGCAGGTCGGCGCGGAACCGGGAGCGCACCGGCGAGGCGGTGTCACGCAGCTCGATGTGCAGCTTGTGGTGCTCGTCGGAGAAGTCCAGCCCGTCGAGGATCCGGTTGACCGGGTCGATGCGGTCGCGGATCTCGCGCACGGCGGTCGAGATGTCGCTGTCGAGCTTGGTCAGGTCCGCGCCCGACAGCCGGAGCAGGCTGTCGCGCCACTCCGCCTCCAGCTCGTGCAGCCCGTTCTTCTCCAGGTCCGTCAGGAACCGCTCGTAGTCGTCGTACGACGTGTCCGGGTCGACGCCGAGGTTCGGGTTGGGCCACCGCTCCTTGAACGTCTCGAAGATGTCGTGCAGGGCCGCGCGGCCCCGGCCGACGGCGGCCTGCGCTTCGCCCTGGTCGTCCCGGACCCGCGCCGTCGCGCGGTCCAGCGCCGCGTCGAAGCGCTCGACGGCCTGTGCGGGGGAGCCGTCGGCGCCCTGCTCGCCCGCGAACAGCCCCTGGAGGTACTCGCGGTGCGCGGCGGCGACCTGGGTCCCGTCGGCCTCGGCCGTGTCGAGCGTGCGCTGCGCGGTGTCGACGGCGTCCGCCGTCCGCTCCCACGCCGCCTCCAGCTCGCCGGCCCGGCTCTTGGCCACGCCGCTCTCCTCGGTGAGCCGGGTGACCCGGTCCTCCAGGGCGCCGAGCTCCGTGCGCAGCCGTCCGATCTCCGGGTTGTCCGACGTGACCTCCTCGACGATCGCGGTCCAGCGGGCCAGCTCGGTCCGCAGAGCGTCGAGGTCGACCTGTTCCCACGTCAGGTCCGCGATCTTCTCGTAGGCGCCGCGCTGCTTCTCGAACGAGTCGAGCCCGGCCGTCGCGGCCTCCAGCGCGCCCGCGGCGGCGGCGTGCGCCGCCTCCGCCTCGGCGACGGCGCCCTCCAGCTCCTTGAGCCGGCGGGCGTTGGAGAACCCGAGCACGTTGGTCACGCCCTGGCCACCGTGGGCGCCCCGCCGGCCGTCGGAGGTCTGACCCGTGATCGTCACGGCCTTGGGGTGCAGCGCGAACTGCGCCGGCGAGTCGATGCAGACGTAGCCGAAGCGGTCGACGAGCTCCTGCCGGAGCCAGCCGGTGAACGGCGTCGGCCGGTGGTCGAGGCGCGCGGGCAGGGTGCGGTCCGCCGTGGCGGCCTCGTCGCGCCGCCCGGTGGGCACACCCCGGAACCGGACCCGGCGCGCGGTGGGCACGGAGTTGATCGCGGCGCGGAACGCCTTGACGTGCGCGACGTCGATCAGCATCTCGGTGGCGAACCCGCCCAGCGCCAGGTTGAACGCCTGGCGCCACGGCTCGAACTCGGTGCGCACCTCGATCAGCTCGCCCACGAACGGCAGCTCGTCCGGGGACAGGCCCGCGGCCTCGGCGAGGGCCGCACGGGCCCGGTGCAGGTCGGACGGGATGTTGTCCTTGCGGGCGCTGACGGTCCGCAGCTCGGACCGCAGGGTCTCGAGCTCCTTCGCGGCGGCCTGCTCGGCCAGGGTCGCCTCGGTGAAGCGCCGCCGCGCGTCGGCGCGCGCGTCGGCGTCGTTCAGCGCGCGGTGCGCCTGCTCGACGACGGCGTCGAAGCCGGCGGCGTCCGACACCTCGGCCCCGATGTCCGTCAGCAGCGCGTCGAACCGGGCCCGGGCCGCGGCGACAGGCTCGATGCGGGCCGCCAGGCGGTCCACCTCGTCCTGCGCCTTCTTCAGGCGGTCACCGCCGGCGGCGCCCAGGAGGTCCCGGGCCGCGTCCCGCTCCAGCCGGGCCGCCGAGACCCGTACGGTGAGCTCGGTCGCCTCGTCCCGCGCGCGGGCGCGCCGCCGCTGGAGGTCCGCCTCCGACGCGCGCAGCAGGTCCAGCCGCCGGCCCGCGAGCCACAGCGCCGCGGGGGCCGCCGGGTCCGCGAACTGCCCGACGGCGTCGATCATGCGCAGCCGCTCGACGGCCTGGTCGATCGCGGCGCGGTGCTCCCGGACGGGCCCGAGCGCGCGGACCTGCTGCTGCGCGGTGACCATGCGGTCGCGCGTGGCGGACAGCTCGTCGAACTGCTGCACCGCGCCGTCGGCCGTCGCGAACGTCGAGGGCTCCTCCAGCACCATCGTCTTGTACAGGGCGTCGACCGTGGTGATCTGCTGGCCGGCCTGGATGCGGCCGAGCAGGCCCACGGCCTTGTGCCCGTCACCGCTCGCGCCGATGCCGAGCGCGGTGTGCAGCCGCGCGGTGTAGTCCCGGTCGGTCTCGAAGCAGGTCAGCCCCGTGCGGGTCACGGCCCGGCGGTCGAACCGGTGCCGGGCCGCGTCCTCCAGGCCGCTCAGGTCGAACGGCCCGTCGCAGGTGCCGCGCACCGCGGTGACGTTCTCCAGCGTCCGGGCGGACGACGGCACGTACCAGGCGCGGACGGCGGTGAACGTGGCCCCGCCCTGGTCGACCCACGTCATCGCGATCGCCGACCAGGTGTCCTCCTTCTCGCCGCGCAGCACCCGCACGCGGGTCTCGCCGTCGACCCGCTTCTCGTCGAGCTTGCCGCGCGCGTAGGACAGGATGTTGCGCTGCTCCTTGCCGCGCGGCTTGCCGGTCACGCCGCCGTTGGACGCCCCGTTGAACGGCGTGGTGTGCGGCATGATCAACGCGATGTAGGAGTCCATGAGCGTGGACTTGCCCGAGCCCGAGCCGCCGCTGAACAGCGTGGCCCCCGGGGAGAACCGCACGTGGTGGTGGCCGTGGTAGCCGCCCCAGTTGACGAGCTGCAGGGTCTGCGCCACCCACTGCTGGCCGGTCGACCGCGCCGGGACCAGCCCCCACAGCGTCTCGATCATGCTCACGACCTGTCCTCCTTGTTCCCGGCGAGCCAGCGCGTGAGCTCCGCGAGCCGGTTGTTGTCGAGCACGACCTCCACCAGCGGCGTGATGCGGTACCTGCCGCTCGACTCCTCGTCGATCAGGCCCTCGGACGCCAGGCGCCCCACGGCGTCGCGGATCTCGCGCTGCGGGCGCACGAGGTTGTTGTCGTCCAGGTCGAAGAACGTCAGCACGCCCTGCTCGATGTCCTCCAGGTCGATCCGCGCGGACGTCTCGCCCGAGCTCGCCTCGTGCTGGTACACGGTGCGCAGGTGCACCAGCACCAGCGTCTCGACGCGGTTGTACGGGTCGTCGCGCAGCAGGATCGGCACGTCCACCTCGCCCGAGCGCACCTGCTGCTTGTAGGCGATGCCACGGTCGTGGTCGACGACGAGGCGCACGAACAGGTCGTGCAGGCGGGACTCGATCACGGACTGGTGCTCCAGGAGCGTCTTCCACTGCGCACGGTTCTTCTCCGCCGTCAGGAACCGGCGCTGCAGCAGCCGGACCAGCACGCGCCGGACCTCCGGGTCCAGCAGGCCGCGGTCGCCCGCGAACAGCTCGGTCTGGTCGTCCTCCATGGGGGCGGGCTCGATGAAGCCCGCCTCGTCGGTCCCGGCCTCGTCAGCCACCGTCTCACTCATCCGTCGTCCTGCCCTCGTGCTCGTCCCGCATCGCCACACCGCCGAACGCGAACCGCCGCCGCGTCCCGTCCGGCCGGACCGCCTCGACGGTCACCACCTCGTCCGTCTCGACCATGCCGTGCCGGTGCGCGATCTCCAGCAGGCCCAGCAGGTCGACCGGCCGGCGCAGCCGCTCGGGTGCGGAGCGGAACGCCGTCGCGACGTCCACGGCCCCGTCCTCGCGTGGCAGCCCGGCCAGATGTCTCTCCAGGTCCGCGTAGTGCGGACCGCCCCAGGCCCGGGAGTCGTCGTCCGGCACGGCGCCCATCTCCCAGGCCTCCAGCGGCGTCGGGGGAGCGGGCGGGCGCAGTCCGTCGACCTTCTGCCGCAGGTGTCCGACGTCGGCCACGGGCAGGCGCCGCATCGGCCCGACCGCCTGCTTGTGCCGCGAGGTGGGCATCCACTGCTGGAACCCGGACATCACGTCGCGCAGCAGCCCGTCCACCTCGCGGTCCCGGAGCGGGTCGTGGTTACGGATCTGGGTGGTGATGACGTGCGACGCCTGCTGCTGCGCGTGCAGCACCTCGCGCACGCCCTGCTCGATGCGCCGCGCGATCTCGTGCAGCTCGCGCCGCTGGGGCGCGGGAAGCTGCTCGGCGAAGGGGTGCCCCAGGATGACGCGGAGGTTCCCGGCGAGCTGGTCGATGTGCTCGGCCCGGCCGATCAGGGCGAGCGCCCCGGCGAAGGCGCGCCCCTCCCGCGTGGACTCCATGATGTCCTTGCCGCGCGCGAGGTACTCCCGGAGCACCTCGCCCGTCGGCCGCACGTCCTGCCGCAGGTCGGTGACGACGTCGCGCTGGACCTGCTTGATCGACTCGACCACCCGTGCGAAGTCGGCGGGCAGCTCGCGCGCGAGGTGCAGCACGTTCTCCGCCTCCTCCAGGAGCTGGTCGTCGCTCACCGGTTCGACGGCGCCGGTGCGCTCCAGCCGCTCGACCTCGGCGGTGCGCTCCCGGATCTCGGCGTCGAGCCGCGCGATGCGGGACAGCACGTCCGGGTCGGCGTCCTGCGCCAGCTCCTCGACGGCGTCGAGCAGGGTGCGCACCCGGGACTCGGAGACCCGGGTGCGGGCGCCGCCCACCCGGCCCGCGACCTCGAGGGCTCCGACGCCGTGCGCGGAGACCTGGTAGACCTCCACGCCGTCCTGCACGTGCCGCTTGAGCCAGCCCGAGCGGACCCAGCCGCGGCACAGGTCGCGCGAGCTGCCGACGGGGAGCGGCGCGTTGCCCTCCTCGCCGTACCCGGCGGCGCGCAGGCGGTCCAGGGCGGCGTCGATCTCCGCGTGCGCGTCGGCCACGGGGACCTGCGGGCGCTGCGCGGTGAAGACCAGGGCCAGCATGGTCACGACGAACGGCGCGTACGTCCCGTGGAGCAGGTCCAGCATCGGGTTCTTGAACGCTCGGAGCGCACCTTCGTACGCTCCCTCCACGGTGGCTGTGCTCATCGCCGACCAGGGTACGTGGACTGTCCGACACGGACCCGCGCGGAGCGGCCGACGGGCCTGTCACCAGCGCAAGGAGCATCATGGGCTGACGGGTGACGTGCTGGAGGGGCGGGAATGAACGAGGAACAGGGGTCCGGCGAGGGGGACCACATCGGACGCACGCCGTTCTGGGCGCTGCTCGTGATCGTCGCGGTGGGTCTCGCCGTGATGATCGTCACGCCGCTCACGGGGCGCTGAGCATGCGCCGGTTCGTGCGGGACAACGGGCTCAGCCTCGCCTTCATCGGACTGTTCCTGGCCACGCTCGTCGGGCAGTCGTTCGCCGGTCACGCCGCGGAGCTGGAGGAGCTGGCCAGTCACGGCGAGCCGCCGGTCAGCTACCTCGACTTCATCGGCTCCTCCGCCTTCTTGGTGGACGTGGCCGAGAACTGGCAGTCGGAGTTCCTGCAGTTCTTCATGTTCATCCTCGCCACGGTCTGGCTGGTGCAGCGAGGTTCGCCGGAGTCCAAGAAGCCGGGCGACGAGGGTCTCGGCACCGACGAGGAGCAGCTCGTCGGCGAGCACGCCCGCCCCGACTCCCCGCGCTGGGCCCGCGCCCGCGGTCTGCGGCTCTGGGCCTACTCGAACTCCCTGCTGCTGGTCATGGGCACGATCTTCCTGCTCTCGTGGCTGGCGCAGTCGCTCGGCGGGCAGGTCGTGGCCAACCAGGAGGCCGCCGAGCACGACGAGCCCGCGCTGACCTGGCTGCAGTACGTGGCGTCGCCGGACTTCTGGAACCGCACCCTGCAGAACTGGCAGTCCGAGTTCCTGGCGGTCGGGGCGATGGTGACGTTCGCGATCTTCCTGCGGCAGCGCGGGTCGAGCGAGTCCAAGCCCGTGGGCACCCCGCACCACACGACGAGCGTCGAGGCCGAGTAGCCGCGGCAGCACCGGCAGCGGGTGAGGAATGAGACGGGCGTCCAAGTGGTGCCAACATAAGGTTAGGCTTACCTCCCGTGACCGCCCCTACCGCCCTTCGTGGTGACGACCTCGTGCTGGGCTACCAGCGCACCACCGTGGTGCACGGCGTCGCCGTGCACCTGCCGCCGGGCGTCGTGACCGCCCTGGTCGGCCCCAACGGGTCCGGCAAGTCGACCGTGCTGCGCTCGCTGGCTCGGCTGCACCCGGTGCAGCAGGGGACCGTCAGTCTGGGGGCCACGGCCGACGACGCCGTCGACGTCGCACCGCTCTCGGCGCGCGACTTCGCCCGCCAGGTCACGCTGCTCGCCCAGTCCCGCCCGCACCCCGCCGGGCTGGAGGTGCGCGACGTCGTCGCGTTCGGCCGGCACCCGCACCGCCGCCGGTTCGCGCCGCTGACCGATGCCGACCACGCCGCGATCGACCGCGCGATGGACATCACGGGCGTGGCCGCCATGGCCCGCCGTGGTGTGGACCAGCTCTCCGGCGGCGAGGTGCAGCGCGTCTGGCTGGCCACCTGCCTGGCGCAGGAGACCGGCGTGGTGCTGCTCGACGAGCCCACCAACCACCTCGACCTGCGCTACCAGGTCGAGACGCTCGACCTCGTGCGCGACCTCGCCGAGGAGCACGGCACCGCCGTCGGCATCGTGCTGCACGACCTGGACCACGCCGCGTCGGTCGCCGACGCCGTCGTCCTGCTGCACCAGGGCCGCGTGCTCGCGGCCGGACCGCCCGCGCAGGTGCTCACGGCCGAGCACCTCTCGCTCGCGTACGGCCTGCCGATCGACGTCACCACCGACCCCGGGACCGGCCGCGTCCGCGTGCACCCGCGCGGGCGGCACCACGGCCGGACCCGCTGAGCCCCGGCACCACCCCCAGACCCCCAGGACGCCGACGGCGCCCGCACCACCCGCCGCACCCGGCACCGCACCGACACGACGTGTCACGAACCTGAGGAGACCCATGTCCCCCCGAACCAAGGCGACCCTGGCGGGCGCCGCCCTGATCCTGCCGCTCGCGCTGTCCGCGTGCGGCACCACCGACCCCGGCGCGGCCGCGCCGGCCGGTCCCACCGAGGCCGCCACCGGCGACTGCGCCGACGTGACCACGTCGACCGACCCCGTCACGGTGACCGACTCGTTCGACCGCACGGTCGAGCTCGACAAGCCGGCCGAGCGGGTCGCCGTGCTGGAGTGGCAGCAGGTCGAGGACGTGCTCAGCCTGTGCGTCGACCCCGTCGCCGTGGCCGACGTCAAGGGCTACGCCACCTGGAACGACGCGGAGGAGCTGCCCGAGGGCGTGACCGACGTCGGCACGCGCGGCGAGCCCAACCTCGACGCCCTGTACGCCGCCGACCCCGACCTGGTCATCATCGAGGCCTACACGCCCGACGACGAGATCATCGCCAAGCTCGAGGCCTACGACGTCCCGGTGCTCGCCACCAAGGGCGCCGACGCCGCCGACCCCGTCGGCACCATGCTCGACACCTTCGGCATCATCGCGGAGGCCACCGGCCGCACCGAGCGCGCCGCCGTCGTGACCGACGAGTTCGAGGCGCACCTGGCCGACGCCAAGGCGCAGGTCGCCGAGGCCGCCCCGGAGAGCACCGACTTCGTCTACTTCGACGGCTGGGTCGACGGCGGCAACGTCTCGATCCGCCCGTTCGGCCAGGGCTCGCTGGTCGGCGAGCTGGGCGAGGAGCTCGGCCTGACCAACGCCTGGACCGGCGAGGTCGACCCCGCCTACGGCCTGGGCCAGTCCGACATCGAGGGCATGACCGACGTCGGCGACGCGACCCTGCTCTGGACCGGTACCCAGGAGGGCGAGGACGACTGGACCGCCGAGCTCGCCAAGAACGACGTCTGGGCGAACCTGCCCGCCGTCACCGAGGACCGTGCGCACGCGTTCCCGGAGCACATCTGGACGTTCGGCGGCCCGCGCTCCGCGGAGAAGATCGTCGACGCGTACGTCGACGTCTTCACGAACTGACGCCATGACCGCCACGCAGTCGCCGTCCGCGACGGACACCCTGCCCCAGGCTCCCGCCTCCCGCCCCGTCACCTGGGCCACGGGCGGGGCCGCCCTGGTGGTGCTCGCGCTGGCCGTGCTCGCCGTCGGTGCCTGGCACCTGACACAGGGCACGTCCGGCGTGGGCACGGGCGACCTGCTGCGCCTGCTCACCGGGCAGGACGCCGACGACGCGTCGGCGGTCCGCGACATCCTCGTCGGGTCACGCCTGCCGCGCCTCGCGGCCGGCGTGGCCGTCGGATTCGCCCTCGGCGTGGCCGGGGCGCTCTTCCAGTCGATCGCCCGCAACGCGCTCGCCTCGCCGGACACGCTCGCCGTGACGGCCGGCTCCTACCTCGCGGTCATCGCCGTGGCCGCCTTCGGGCTCGCCGTGCCGCTGTGGGCCTCGGGCGCCGTCGCCTTCGCCGGCGGCCTCGCCGCCGCCGGGCTCGTGCTCGGGCTGGCCGGTGGCGCCGGATCATCGTCCACGCGCCTGGTGCTCGCCGGCTCCGCCGTCGCGCTCGCGCTGCAGGCCGCCGCCTCCGCGCTGCTCATCCTCTTCCAGACGGAGACCACCGGACTGTTCGCCTGGGGCAGCGGTTCCCTGAGCCAGCTCAATCTCACGGCGTTCTGGCGGGCGCTGCCCGTCGTCCTGCTGGCCACCCTCGGCGGCCTCCTCGTCTCCCGGCGCCTCGACGTGCTCGGCCTCGGCGACGACACCGCCGGGGCGCTCGGCGTGCCGGTCCGCTCGACCCGCGCGATCGGCGTCCTGCTGGCGGTGCTGCTCACCGCCGCGGCCGTGACCCTCGCGGGCCCCCTCGGGTTCGTCGGCCTCGCCGCGCCCGTCGTCGCCCGGCTCCTGGCCCGCGTCGTGCCCGCACTGCACCGGCACGCGATCCTGCTGCCCGCCGCCGGCCTGCTCGGCGCCTTCGTCGTGGTGCTCGCCGACGCCGTCGTCCGCGCCCTGCTCGGCGCCGAGGAAGCCCTCGCCGTCCCCACGGGCGTCGCGACCACGATCGCCGGCGCCGTGATCATGGTGCTCCTCGCGCGGCGCCTGCGCGACGCCGGACCCTCCCGCCGGCCGCCCGTCGCCGGGACCGGGCCGCGCAGCACGCGCCGCTTCGTGATCGTGCTGGCCGTGTGCGTCGCCCTCGCGGCCGGCGTCGTGCTGCTCGGCCTGCTCGCCGGGTCGACCTGGCTGCGCACCGGCGACATCGCCCTCTGGCTGGACGGGCAGGGCCCCGCCGTGGTCCGGTTCGCGCTCGACGAGCGCGCGCCCCGCGTGCTGGCCGCCGTCGTCGCCGGTGCCGCCCTCGCGCTGTCCGGCACGATGGTGCAGGCCACCGCCCGCAACCCGCTCGCCGAACCCGGCATCCTCGGGATCACCGGGGGCGCGGGCCTCGGCGCCGTCGTGGTGGTCACCGCGGTCGCGGGCACCGCCTGGGGCAACGGCGTCGCCGCCAGCAACGGCGCGATGCTCGTGGCCGCCGTGATCGGCGGCCTGCTCGCGTTCGCCGCCGTCTACCTGCTGGCCTGGCGCGGCGGGCTGCACGCCGACCGCCTCGTGCTCATCGGCATCGGCCTGGGCTACCTCACGACCGCCCTGACCACCTTCCTGCTGCTGCGCTCCGACCCCTGGAACACGCCGCGCATCTACACCTGGCTGTCCGGCACCACCTACGGCCGCAGCCTCGAACAGGTGCTGCCCGTGGTCGTCACGCTGGCGCTCGCGGTGCCGCTCGCCGTGCTCGTGCGCCGCGAGCTGGACCTGCTCGCGCTCGACGACGACACGCCGCGCCTCGTGGGCGTCCGGCTGGAGCGCAGCCGGCTGGTCGTGCTCGCCGTGGCCGCCGTGCTCGCGGCCACGAGCGTGACCGCCGTCGGCGTGGTGGGCTTCGTGGGCCTGGTCGCGCCCCACGCCGCACGCGCCCTGGTGGGCGGCCGGCACGCACGGGTGCTGCCCGTCGCGATGCTGCTGGGCGCCGTGCTGCTCGGCCTCGCCGACACCCTGGGCCGCACCGTCATCGCCCCGGCCCAGCTCCCCGCGGGGCTGGCGGTCGCGCTGCTCGGCGCGCCGTACTTCGTCTGGCTCCTGGCGCGCTCGCGGGCGTGACGGCGCAGGCGGGGCGGCCCGGGCGTCCGGCGCCGGTCACGCCCGTCGCGCGGTGAGCAGCAGGTACTCCCAGCCCATCGTGCCGTCGAGGCCCTGGAAGCGCGCGGCCAGGTCCAGGAGCGTGCCGTCGAGCTCGGCGGTGCGTGCGGCGTCGTCGGCCACGTTGCGGTAGACCGCGATGGTGGGGCCGTACGCGGCCTTGAAGAACTCGCGGAACTCCGTGCCCGTGGAGAACCGGGTGACGGGCAGCGACCGGACCTCGGCACGCACGTCGGTGACCCGGTCGCCCAGCAGGGCGCGGACGTGCTCCTCGTCGCCCCACAGCGGCGGCGGCTCCGCGCCCGGCGGGGGAGCGGGGGCGTAGGGCTTCATCGCGGCGAACATCTGCCCGATGAACCCGGCCGGCGTCCAGGCGACGAGCCCGATCGTCCCGTCGGGCCGCGTGACGCGGACCAGCTCGTCCGCGGCGGTCTGGTGGAACGGGGCGAACATGACGCCGACGCAGGACAGCACGGTGTCGAACGCGCCGTCGTCGTACGGGAGCGCGTGGGCGTCGGCCTCGGCCCAGGTGAGCTGGGCGCCCCGGGCCGCGGCGATGGCGCGCCCGGCGTCGAACAGCTCGGGCGTGAGGTCGGCCGCGACGACCTGCCCGCCCGCGAGCGCGGCGGGGATGGCGGCGTTGCCGGACCCGGCGCCGACGTCGAGCACACGGTCGCCCGGCCGCACGCCGGTGGCCTCGACCAGGACGGGGCCCAGCGCGGGGATCACCTCGGTGGCGACCGCCGGGTAGTCGCCGAGCGCCCACAGCGCGCGGTGCTTGGCGCCGACGGCGCTGAGGACCTCGGGCGGGACACGGTCGGTGTCGGTCATGGGACTGCTCCTCGGCTCGTGCCGTCACGGTGCCCCCGCAGCGTCCAGTCAACGCCGGGTCCGGACGGCGCACCACCACAGGCCCGAACCTCACCCGGTCCGGCCGCCCCGTCCGTGCGCCGGTGGCAGATCACGACAGCGGTGTCAGACCATGACAGTCGAGTGCTAGGGTCGGTGGCATGGATCTTGGGCTGCACTACTACACGTTCACCCACCCGGAGTGGGAGACCACCCTGGCCGACCGCCTCACCGAGACCGCGCAGATCGCCGACGAGGGCGGTGTGAACCTCTTCACGGTGATGGACCACTGGTTCCAGATGCTCAGCGCCGGCGGGCCGTACGAGCCCATGCTGGAGGGCTACACCACGCTCGGCTACCTGGCCGGCGTCACCACGAACGTCCGGCTGAGCCTGCTGGTCACGGGCGTGACCTACCGGCGTCCGGGCCTCCTGGCCAAGACGGTCTCCACGCTGGACGTGCTCTCGCGCGGCCGCGCGATGCTGGGTATCGGGGCGGCCTGGTACGACCGGGAGCACGCGGGCCTCGGCGTGCCGTTCCCGTCGACGGCGGAGCGGTTCGAGCGCCTGGAGGAGACCCTCCAGATCTGCCGCCAGATGTGGTCGGAGAACGACGGCGCCTACGAGGGCAAGCACTACCAGCTCGCCGAGACGATCAACCTGCCGCAGCCGCCGCGCGGCACCGTCCCGGTGATGATCGGCGGCGGTGGCGAGCAGAAGACGCTGCGGCTGGTGGCCCAGTACGGGCAGGCGTGCAACCTGTTCGGCGGGCCCGGCGACGAGGCGCTGGCGACGGTCGCGCACAAGCTGGACGTGCTGCGCGGGCACTGCGACCGGCTCGGCACCGACTACGACGCGATCGAGAAGACGATGTTGTACCAGGGCGACGCGACCGGCGACACGGACGCGTTCCTCGCGGACATGGAGCGGTACCGGGCGCTGGGCGTCTCGCTCGTGGGCCTGATGCCGACGCCCTACGAGAACCCGGTCCCGTGGGCGACCGCGCTGGCCGAGCAGGTCGTGCCCCGGCTGAACGAGGTCTGACCGGTCGGGAGGAGCCCGGCGCCGGGGCGGCCCCGCTCAGGCGCCGGGCTCCTCCTCGGGCGGCGGTGCGTCGGTGACCACCAGCGCACGCAGGATGGTCTCGGCCACGTCCCGCTGTGTCACGTTACGGTTCCTGGAGGCGGACTCGATGATCCGTCGCGCCTCGTTCTCGCTGGTGTCGTTGGAGTGCATGACGGCCCCGACGGCACGCTCGATCGCGGCGGTGTCGGAGAGCTGGCGGTAGAGACCCGCGGTGGCGTCCTCCAGCTCGGCGAGCTCCAGGTGCAGGGCGACCAGGGACGCGGCGAGCTGGGCGTACCCGTCCGCAGCGGTCAGGAGCTCGTTGGTCCAGGGGTCCGGCGCGCGGGAGTAGAGGTTCAGCGCGACAGCGACGTCGTCGTTGACGAAGGCGGGCACCGCCAGCGCGGAGACGAACCCCTCCTGCAGGGTCTGGGCGCGCCAGGCGTGCCAGCCCGCCGTGTCGGCGACGACCGGCACGACCTGGACCGTCCGCAGGTCGATGGAGTCGACGCAGGGTCCGGTCTCGGCCCGGGCCTCCGCCTGGTCGCACCGGCCGGCAGCGGCGGTGCTGCTGCCCGCGGCGACCGACACGCCGTGCTCGCGGAAGATGATGCTGGCCTCGAGGCCGGAGCCGAGCACGGTGGCCGCTCGGCGGGCGAGGTCGTGGGGGGACGTCGAGATTCTCATCGCATCGGACCTACCTTCGTCGCCAGGCCGGGCGCCTGGTTCTCACACTATGCGCCGGGGCTCACGGCGATGTCCTGCGCGGCCAGCGCCAGCAGCACGACGCACACCACGGCGACGCACAGGCTGAGCGCGAACGGCGCGCGGCTGCGGGGCCGGGTCACGGCCACGACGCCGGCGGCCAGGGCCAGGACGACGGCGACCGCGCCGCCGGCCCAGGCGGCAGGTGCCGGGGGCCCGGCCGGCCCGACGACCACGACGGCGACCGCCGCGGTCAGGAGCGTGGGCGCGAGCACGCCGGACGCTTGGCGGCCGAGCCGGTGGGGCAGGCCCCGGACGCCGGTGGCGGCGTCGTCCTCCAGGTCGGGCAGGGTGTTGGCGACGTGCGCGCCCACCCCCAGCAGCGCGGCGGCGAGCACCGCCCACGCGGCAGGGACGCCGGGGCCGGGCGCCGCGAGCACGACGAAGACCGCCAGCAGCCCGAACGAGAGCGCGTAGGGCAGCCAGGACCAGGCGGTCGACTTGAGCCGGGCGTTGTAGGCCCACGCCCCGGCGACGGCCACCAGGTGCGCGGCCCCGGCCACGAGGCCCGCCGCCAGCGACGTGCCGACGCAGACGGCGAGCGCCGTGAGCGCGGCGGTGCGCAGGGTGGCGGCCGTGACGAGCCCCTGCACGACGGGCTTGTCGGCGCGGTGCACGGCCAGGTCGCGGGGTGCGTCGATCCAGTCGTTGGACCATCCGACGGAGAGCTGGCCGGTGCCGACGGCCACGGCGACCAGCGTGACGACGTCGGCGGGGGACCCGAGGGCGGCGGCGAGCCCGGCGGCCAGGGCGGTGACCACGGCGGCGGGGGCGGGGTGGCTCGCGAGCACGAGGCCGCGGCCGAGGCGGCGGGCACCGGTGCCGGTCATCATGGGCGGCACGGTAGTCCTGGTGGGCGCTCCCCGCGCGGCTGGGCTGGTCCTGGGTCAGGATGCTTAGGTGTCGCGCGTCGTTGCGGTCGAGGCGGTCCTGCCTCGGCACGTCTACGCCCAGGAGGCGATCACCGAGGCCGTGGCGCCTCTGGTGACGCCGGACCCGTCGCGGGCCGCGCTGCTGCGCCGGCTGCACGCGAGCGCCGGGGTGCGCAGCCGGCACCTGGCGCTGCCGCTGGAGGAGTACGCGGGCCTGGGGTCGATGGGCGCGACCAACGCGGTGTTCGTCCGGGAGGGCGCGCTGCTGGCGGAGGAGGCCTGCCGCCGGGCGCTGGCCGCGGCGGGGGTCGAGCCGGCGGAGGTCGACCACGTGTTCGCCACGTCGGTGACGGGGGTGGCGGCGCCGTCGCTGGACGTGCTGCTCTCCGAGCGGCTCGGCCTGCGCGGGGACGTGCGGCGCACGCCGTCGTTCGGTCTCGGCTGCGCGGGCGGGGCGGGCGGGCTGGCGCGGGTGCACGACCACCTGCTGGGCCGGCCGCGCGACGTGTCGCTCCTGGTCGCGGTCGAGCTGTGCTCCCTGACGCTGCAGCACCGCGACGACTCGGCGGCCAACCTGGTGGCGTCCGGGCTGTTCGGTGACGGCGCGGCGGCGGCCGTCGTCGTGGGCGCGGAGCACCCGCTGGCGCGCGCGGAGGGCGGACGCCGGACGGCCCGCGTGCTGGACACCCGCTCGCAGCTCTACCCCGGCACCACGGACGCCCTGGGCTGGGAGGTGCGGGACACCGGGTTCGCGATCGTCCTCTCGGCCGACCTGCCCGACCTGCTGGGCGCGCACCTGCTCGCCGACGTGAAGGGGCTGCTGGCCGACCACGGCCTCACGCCCGCCCAGGTGCCGGCCTGGGTGGTGCACGCGGGCGGGCCGCGCGTGATCGACGCGGTGCGGGACGCGCTCGGCCTGTCCGAGGACGCCGTCCGGGAGAGCCGTGCGAGCCTCGCGAGCGCGGGCAACCTCTCCTCGGTCTCCGTGCTGGACGTCCTGGCCAGGACCCTGGAGGCCGCCGAGGCGCCGCCCGGGACGCCCGCCGTGCTCATGGCGTTCGGCCCCGGGGTGTCGTGCGAGCTGGTGCTGCTGCGGCTGGAGGGGCGCTGAGATGCTCGGGTTCTACGTGGCGCTCGTGGCGGCGACGGGTGTGGAGCGCCTCGCCGAGCTCGTCGTCTCGGCCCGCAACGCGCGCTGGTCGTTCGAGCGCGGCGGCGTCGAGTCGGGCCGGGGGCACTTCCCGGCGATGGTGGCGCTGCACACCGGGCTGCTGGTGGCGTGCGTGGCGGAGGCCGTGCTGGCCGACCGCCCGTTCCTGCCGTGGCTGGGCTGGCCCATGCTCGTGCTGGTGCTCGCGAGCCAGGCGCTGCGCTGGTGGTGCGTCTCCACGCTGGGGCACCGCTGGAACACCCGCATCATCGTCGTGCCGAACCTGCCGCTCGTGACCGGCGGGCCGTACCGGTGGCTGCGCCACCCCAACTACGTGGCCGTGGTGGTCGAGGGGATCGCGCTGCCGCTGGTGCACACCTGCTGGGTCACGGCCGTCACGTTCACCGTGCTGAACGCCGTGCTGCTGGCGCGGTTCCGCATCCCGGCCGAGGACCGGGCGCTCCGGCAGGCCGTGCCCGGGGTGGGGTGAGCGGCATGGGCCGGGCCGCCGCCGACGCGGACGTCCTGGTGGTGGGCGCCGGGCCCGTCGGTCTGGCCGCCGCGGTGCACGCGCGCGCCGCCGGGCTCGACGTGCTGGTCGTGGACCACCGGGCCGGCACCCTCGACAAGGCCTGCGGCGAGGGCCTGCTGCCCGGCGCGCTGCGGGCCGTGCAGGCGCTCGGTGCCGACCCGCCGGGCCACGTGCTCACCGGGATCAGCTACCGGGCGCCCGGCCGGCACGCCGACCACGAGTTCACCGCCGGACCCGGGCGGGGCGTGCGGCGCACCGCCCTGCACGACGCCCTGCGGGCCCGCGCCGCCGACGTCGGCGCCCGCCGCACCTCCGGGCGGGTCACCGCGCTGCGGCAGGACGACGCGGGGGTCGAGATCGAGGTGACGCCCGGGGGTGCGGACGGCGGCGGCCACCCGGCCCGCGACTCCGTCACCCTGCGCGCCCGCTGGCTGCTCGGGTGCGACGGCCTGCACTCCGTCGTCCGCCGCCTGGCCGGGCTCGACGTCCGCCCCGGACGCCGGACCGGGCGGGGCTCCGGCCGGCCGGCCCGCCCTCGGTACGGCCTGCGCCGGCACTTCGCTGTGACGCCCTGGACCGACCTGGTCGAGGTGCACTGGTCGCCGCACGCCGAGGCCTACGTGACGCCGGTCGGCGACGGCGTCGTCGGCGTCGCGCTGCTCGCGCCCCGCACCGTGACCGGCGCGGGGTTCGACACGCTGCTGCGCTCGCAGTTCCCGGAGCTCGCCGCCCGGCTCGACGGCGCCGAGCCGACCGGGACGGTGCTCGGCGCGGGCCCGCTGCGGCGGCGGTCGCGGCGGCGCACCGCGGGACGGGTGCGGCTCGTGGGCGACGCGTCGGGGTACGTCGACGCACTGACCGGCGAGGGGGTCCGAGTGGGCCTCGCGCAGGCCGACGCCGCCGTCCGCCACCTCGAGGACCCGGCGGCGTACGAGCGTGCCTGGCGGACCGTCACGCGCGACTACCGCGTGCTCACCTCGGGGCTGCTCGCCTGGGCGGAGAGCCCCGCCCGCGCCGCCATCGTGCCCGCCGCGACGCGGGCGCCGTGGCTCTACGGCGCCGTCGTGGACCGCCTGTCCCGCTGACCCCGCCCGGCCCCGCCAACCCCCGCGGCGAAGACGTGGTGTCATTGGTGGCGTCAAAGGGCTTGCAGTGACACCACGTAGGTGTCATGATGGTGCCATGGACCTGAACCGATACGCCGACGAGCTCCAGCGTCAGCTCGCCACGGCAGCCGCCGCCGGCGGTGACGACGCCCGCGAGCTCGCCGCCCGCCTGACCGCACCGCTGGATGCCGCCGCGCGCCTCGTCCTGCTCAGCGCCCTCTCCGACGCCGCCGGGGAGATCTCCGCCGAGCTCGCCCCGGGCTCGGTCGACGTGCGGCTGCGCGGCGGCTCCCCGGAGTTCGTCGTCAACACGCCGGCGGCCCCGGCCGGGCCTGCCGCGCCGGCGCCCGCCGCCCCCGCAGCGCCTCCCGCCCCGGCCGCACCGGCGTCGGCCCAGGTGGAGGGCGAGGCGGGGGCCACCACCCGCACCACCCTGCGCCTGCCCGACCACCTCAAGGCGCAGGCGGAGCTCGCCGCCGCGCGCGACGGCGTCTCGGTCAACACCTGGCTCGTGCGGGCGGTCGCCGCCGCCGTCGAGCGGCCGCCCGGCCGCGCGGCCGAGCCGGCCGGCCCCGAGCAGCGCGCCAACAGCCGCGTCACCGGGTGGGTGCGCTGACCCGCCCGCGTGACACCACCGCGACACCACTGACATCGCCGCAGACATCACCACCATCGTTCACACCGCCTTGGAGCCTTGCCATGCCTACCTTCCCCGCCCCCCACCCGGTCCCCGTCGTCGTGGACGTGCCGTTCGGCAACCTGCACGTCGTCGCCGGCGAGCGGGACGACGTCGTCGTCACCGTGCTGCCCACCGACAAGAAGTCCGGCAGCGTGCGCGCCGCCGAGGAGGTCCGCGTCGAGCGGGACGGCGACGCCGTGACCATCACCTACCCGAACTCGTGGAAGCAGTACGTGCTGCCCTTCGCGGCCGGCACCGCCGACATCACCGTCGAGCTGCCCGCGGGCTCCGAGCTGCGCGGCAAGACCGGCTCGCTCTACGTCGAGGGCGCCCTCGCCTCCGTCGACATGACCCTCGCGTCCGGCAACGTCACGCTGGACGACGTCGACCGCGTCACCCTCAAGGTGTCCGCCGGTTCGGTGAACGCCCGCCGGGTCGCCGGGCCCGCCGACATCAAGGTGAGCGCGGGCTCGGTGCGCGTCGACGAGGTCGCGGGCGACGCCACGATCCGCGCGAGCAACGGCACCACGACCGTCGGCTCCGTGACCGGCACCCTCCAGGTGCAGGGCGCGCACGCCGACATCATGGTCAGCCAGGTGCGCGGCACCCTCACCGTGAAGTCCGCCCACGCGGGCATCCGGGTCAACAACCTGGAGTCCGGCAGCGCCACGCTCACCACGTCCTTCGGCACCATCGAGGTCGGCGTGCCCGAGGGCGTGGCCGCCTACCTCGACGTCGTCTCCGAGCACGGCAGCGTCCGCAACCACCTGACCCCCACCGAGGGTCCGGTCGAGAACGAGTCGACCGCCGAGATCCACGCCAGCACCGGCTACGGCGACATCGTCGTCCGCCGTCCCTGACCCCCGAGATTTCCCCAGTGCTTGACCCCAGCGAAGGAGAACTGGACATGACCACCGACCAGGCCACGACACCCGCCATCCGGGTGCACGGCATCGAGAAGTCCTTCAAGGACCTGCACGTGCTGCGGGGCGTCGACTTCGACGTCGCGGCCGGCAGCATCTTCGCCCTGCTCGGCTCCAACGGAGCGGGCAAGACCACGCTCGTGCGGATCCTGTCGACGCTGCTCAAGGCCGACGCGGGCACCGCCACCGTGCACGGCTTCGACGTCGGCACCCAGGCCGGCGACGTGCGCGAGTCGATCAGCCTGACCGGGCAGTTCGCCGCGGTCGACGAGATCCTCACGGGCCGGGAGAACCTGGTGCTCGTGGCGAAGCTGCGCCACCTGCCCGACCCGGGCGCCGTGGCCGACGGCCTGCTCGCCCGCTTCTCGCTGACCGACGCGGGCGGCCGCCGCGCCGGCACCTACTCGGGCGGCATGCGCCGCCGGCTCGACATCGCGATGAGCCTGATCGGCAACCCGCCGATCATCTTCCTCGACGAGCCCACCACCGGGCTGGACCCGCAGGCCCGCATCGAGGTGTGGCAGACGGTCAAGGAGCTCGCGAACAACGGCACCACCGTGCTGCTGACCACGCAGTACCTCGACGAGGCCGAGCAGCTCGCCGACCGCATCGCGATCCTGCACAAGGGCACCATCATCCAGAACGGCACCCTGGCCGAGCTCAAGGCGCTCCTGCCGCCGGCCAAGGTCGAGTACGTGGAGAAGCAGCCCTCGCTGGAGGACGTGTTCCTCACCCTGGTCGGCGAGCCCGACCCCACCGAGAACGGCACCCCCGACGACACGACCAGCGGCACCGCCGCGGCAGGAAAGGAAACCCGATGACCTCCCACGTCCTGGGCGACACCGGTGTGCTCACCGGTCGCTCCCTGCGCCACATCCTGCGCAGCCCCGACACGATCATCACCACGGCCGTCACGCCGATCGCGCTGATGCTCCTGTTCGTCTACGTGCTGGGCGGCGCCATCAACACCGGCACCGGCGAGTCGTACGTCAACTACATGCTCCCCGGCATCCTGCTCATCACCATCGCCTCGGGCATCGCGTACACCGCCTACCGGCTGTTCCTCGACATGCAGGGCGGCATCTTCGAACGCTTCCAGTCGATGCCGATCGCGCGGTCCAGCGTGCTGTGGGCACACGTGCTCACGTCGGTGGTGTCCAACCTGATCTCGGTGGCGATCGTCATCGGCGTCGCGCTGCTCATGGGGTTCCGCACCGGCGCCTCGCTGCTCGACTGGCTCGCCGTGGCCGGCATCCTGGTCCTGTTCACCCTCGCCCTGACCTGGCTCGCGGTGATCGCCGGGCTCTCGGCCAAGACCGTGGACGGCGCGAGCGCGTTCAGCTACCCGCTGATCTTCCTGCCGTTCATCAGCTCGGCGTTCGTGCCCACCGAGACCATGCCGGGCCCGGTCGCCTGGTTCGCCGAGAACCAGCCGGTGACCTCGATCGTCGACACGATCCGGGCCCTGTTCGCCCAGCAGCCCGTCGGCAACGACATCTGGATCGCCCTCGGATGGCTCGTCGGCATCCTCGTCGTCGCTTACGCCTTCGCGATCGCCGGGTACAAGCGCAAGATCAGCTGACGCCGCCTCCCTCGCGCCGTCGGCCGCAGGACAAGAGCGCCGCGCCGTCCGCCCCACCCCAGGGAGCGGACGGCGCGGCGCCGTCGTGCGCGGGGCGCGGCTCAGTGCCGCGGCTCCCAGCGGAACATCCGCAGGGCGAGCGTGACCGCCACGACCACCCAGGCGAGCGTGGGCGCGAGCAGCAGCAGCGAGTCGCCGAGCGGCACGCCGCCGTTCCAGGCGTTGACGATCAGCTCGGTGGCCGCGCCGCCCGGCAGCAGCCGCTTGAGCAGCGTGAGGTCCTCCGTGCCGGTGATCCCCACCCAGCTCGTGACGGCCACGACCCCCAGGCTCAGGGGCAGCGAGGTGACCTGGGCGTGCTCGGGGGAGTTGGTGATCCCCGCGGTGGCCAGCCCCAGGGCGAGCATCATGACGAACGTCGCCACGACGGCCAGCACGAGGAGCGGCACGTCGGCGGGCCCGCCGCTCAGCCCGGCGAACACCGCGAGGATCAGCCCCACCTGCACCGCGGAGAGCACGCTGATCGGCAGCACCAGACCGGTCAGGATGGAGGCGTCGCTCGCGGCGGTGGAGCGCAGACGCTTGAGGAAGAGGTCCTGCCGGCGGGCGGCCAGGGTGGTCACCGTGGTGGCGTAGAGGCTGAACGCGGCGATGGTGAAGACGATCACGGCGCCGATGTAGCCGAGGCTGCCGATCTGCTCGAACGTCTCCCGGAACCGGATGAAGAAGACGCTGGCCGCCACGGGCATGATCAGGCTGGTGATCAGCACGGCCCGGTTGCGGAGGATCTGGGTCAGCTCGCTGCGCGCGATGGAGAGCATGGTGGTCGTTTCCGTTTCTCGGGTCAGGCGGGGACGGGTTCGGCCTCGATGGCGCGGAACACGTCGTCGAGCCGGGTCGGTGCGGCGGACAGGCCCACCAGCTCGACCGAGTGCGCGTCGGCCCAGTCGAGGAGCAGCTTGAGGTCCTGCTGCAGGTCGAAGGTCTCGATCTGGTAGGACCCGTCGGCCAGCGGCGCGGCCTGCAGCAGCGGCGCGGGCGCGCCCGGCGGCAGCGCGAACCGGATGGCGGCCGGCAGGGTGCGGGTCAGCTCGGCCACGGTGCCCTGGTGGCGGAACGCGCCGTCGTGCATCAGGCCGATGCGGTCCGCGCGCTGCTGCGCCTCCTCCAGGTAGTGGGTGGTCAGCACCACGGTGGACCCGTCCTCCCGGAGCTGCTCGACGGCGTCCCACAGCGCGTCGCGCGACTGGATGTCCAGCCCGGTCGTGGGCTCGTCCAGGAAGACCAGCTCGGGCCGCCCGTACACGGCGGTGGCGAAGTCGAGCCGCCGCTTCTCGCCGCCGGAGAGCTGCGACACCCGGGTGTCGGCCTTGCGGGTGAGGTCGACGACGCCCAGCACCCGCTCCGCCGTGTCGGCGCGGCCGCTGAGCCGTCCGATCAGACGGACCGACTCGGCCACGGTGAGGTCGGGGGAGAACCCGCTCTCCTGGAGCATGATCCCCATGCGGGGCCGGACCGCGCGCCGGTCGGCGGGGTCCTTGCCGAGCACGCGCACCGTGCCCGACGTCGCCCTGCGGTGCCCCTCGACGACCTCCAGGGTCGAGGTCTTGCCCGCACCGTTGGTGCCCAGCAGCGCGTACAGCTCGCCCTGCTCCACCTGGAACGAGAGGTCCTTGACCGCGTGGAAGTCGCCATAGGTGACGTTCAGCCGGTCGATGTCGATGGCGGGGGTTGTCGTCATGCCGTCCAGCACACCCGCTGCGGGCGCCCCGGACCAGTGTGCTCACGTCAGGTCTGCGGCATGACATCCCGGGGCGGAACGTATGACGCAGCGTCACTGCTGCGCCCGCCCACGGCGACCATACTGGGAGGGGTTCCCTGCCGATCGACGAGAAGACCCACCCATGACCGCCGGATCTGCTCGCCCGGGGCGCGGCCCGTTCCCCGCGGCCCCCTGGTCGCCCGACGCCACGCGGCTCTCGCGGCGGCGGTTCCGCACGCTCAACCTGTCGATGATGCTGCCGCTGCTCGTCGCCGTCGGCGTGTTCATGCTGGTGCGCCAGGCGCAGACGCCGCTGGACGTCGTCGTCCTGGGGCTCGGGATCGTGGCGGTGGTGGTGGCCTTCGAGCGCTGGACGGTCGGGGAGATCAACCGGGTCGCGCTGCCGTGCCTCCTGGTCGCCGCGGCGGTCTGGCCCTACGGGGTGCTGGCGATGGACGGCGACCCGCAGGCGGCGTACTACTCGCTCGCCGTCATCGGCGGCATGAGCGTCGCCCAGCTCCCGCGCCACCGCGGGGCGGCGGCGGTCGGGATCGCCGCCTACGTGGCGGCGGTCGGTGCGCTGGGCCTGGCCCGCACCGCCGATCCCGGGGTGGACGAGCTGCTCGCGAACGTCGTCATCCCGACCGGGGTCACCGTGGTGCTGATCGGCCTGATGTTCCCCAACAAGGGGTTCTACGACGTCATGGCGGAGCTGGAGGAGGCGCGCGAGCGCGACGCGGAGCTCGCGGTGGTGCGCGAGCGGATGCGGTTCGCGAGCGACCTGCACGACATCCAGGGCCACACCCTGCACGTGGTCAAGCTGAAGATCGCCCTGGCCCAGAAGCTGCTGCACAGCGACACCGCACGCGTGGAGCAGGAGCTGCGCGAGATGTACACGCTGGTGGGCGACACGATCGCGCAGACCAAGGAGCTGGCCTACGGGCAGCGCAAGCTCAACCTGTCCGCGGAGCTGGAGAACGCGCGCAACCTCCTGGAGGCGGCGGGCATGCGCGTGCGGGTGGACCGCCGCGCCGAGGCCGGCGCCCGCGCGACCGACCTGCTGGCGCAGGTGCTCCGGGAGACGACGACGAACATCCTGCGGCACTCGCGGGCCACGCTGGTGCGCATCGAGCTCACGGGGCACAGCCTCACCGTGGTCAACGACGGCGTCGCCGACGACACGCTCCCGGAGCTGCGCGGGCTCGCCACCCTCTCGCGCCGCGTGGCGGACGACGGCGGCGAGCTCACCGTGCGGATCGAGGACGGCCGGTTCGTGACGGCCGCCGTCTTCCCCGCGCAGGCCCGGCCCGCGCCGTCGCGCGCCGCTACGCCCGCGCCGTGACGCCGGCGGGCCGCCCGAACGGCCCGTCCTGGGCGAACGCGTGGTCGGCGAACCGTTCGCCGATCAGCCGGTGCGTGGCGGTGTCGGGGTGCAGCGCGTCCGGCAGCGGGTGCACGACGGCGTCGTCCGCCCCGTACAGGGTGGTGCCGTCCAGGTAGTGGAGGTTCGGGTCGTCCGCGCGGTGCTCGACGACGGAGGCCAGCGCGTCGCGGATGACCCGCAGCGTGAGCTTGCCCTGTGCCTGCTCCTCGGGGCGGCCCGTGGCGCGGAAGCGCACGTGGTCGGTGCCGAGGCTGTCCGGGTCGACGGCGCCCGGGCCGGGGGTGTCCTCGTGGATGCCGCAGAAGATCGGCGAGACCAGCAGGAGCGGCGTGGTCGGGTGCCCGTCGCGGATCGTGTCGAGGAACCCGTGCACGGCCGGCACGAAGGTGCGCAGCCGCATCCCGTCGAGGTTCACGACGTTGATGCCGAGCTTGACGCTGATCAGGTCCGCGGGCGCGTCCCGGATCGTGCGCGCGACGAACGGGTCCACGAGCGCGTTGCCCCCGAACCCGAGGTTGCGCAGCTCGACGTCCGCGCGGCGCGCGGCGACGGCGGGCCAGATCTGGGTCGGCGTGCTCGCGTTGGAGCCTTGGCTGATCGAGCTGCCGTGGTGCAGCCACACCCGGCGGTCCGGCTCCACCGGGGTGACCGGCTCATCGGTGCGCAGCCCGATCAGCTCGACCGACTCGTTGTGCGGCAGCCAGATCTCGACGAGCTTGTCGCCGGCGGGCAGGCCGTCGAACGTCGTGGTGTGCGAGGTGCCGCACAGGAACTCGGTGGCGCCGGTCTGCAGGTCGGACTCGAGCACGTCGCCGCCGGCGAGCGGGCTGCTCGCCACGACGGCGCCGTCGACCACCAGGTCGACGCTGCCGCGCGGGCGGTCCGCGCCGCGGTAGGCGAGCCGCGACGGGTGGGTCTCGAGCGCGACGGTGCGCGCCCCCGTCCGGAAGGCCACGCGGACGCCGGAGGGCTGGGCCTCCATCATGAGCAGGTGCGGGTCGGGGAACTGCGTGCGGGCCCACTGCGGCAGGCGGTGCGGGCGCAGGCCGCGGGCCGTGGTCTCGATCTCGGCCGCGCCGTGCACGAGGGACGGGGTCAGGGGTGTGCTGAGCATGGGGTGTTCCTTGGTCAGGGGTGTTCGGATTCGGCGGGCCAGGCGCGCAGGAGGGAGTCGAGCGCGACGACCGTCCTGCGCCAGGAGACGTCGGGCGCGGGCTCGCTGTGGTCGAAGCTGCCGATGCGCTCCAGGGCGAGGTAGCCGTTGATCGTGCTGCCGAGCAGCCGCGTCACGTGCACGCGCTCGCCGGGCGGGATGTCGTAGCCGCGCAGGACGGCGTCCGTGAGGGTGACGATCGACCGGGCGGCGTCGGACGCGACAACGGTGGGCCCGGCCCGGCGCTGGAGCGCTTGCCACCGACCCGGCGACTGCCGGGCGAACGCGCGGTGCGCCTCGGCCAGGCCCTCCAGCGCGGGAAGTCCGGCACGGCCCGCGACCGCCTCGGCGACCCTGGCGGACAGGTCCGCCAGGGCGACGGCGCTGACGCCGTCCACGAGCGCCGCATGGTCCCGGACGTGCGAGTACAGGCTGGGCGTGCGGACGCCGAGGCGGCGGGCGACCGCCGAGAGCGTGACTGCCTCCAGCCCGCTCTCGTCGGCCAGCGCCGCCGCCTCGGCGATCACCGAGGCGGACGTCAGGGGTGTGCGGGTCATGGACCCAGCCTACACCCTTTAGGTTTTTGCCTACTGATATTCGGTCGCGTCGACCCGGCGCCGCATGCTCGCCGGCCGGAGCCAGGTCGCGGTGCGCCACAGCCACTCGACGGGGCCGTAGACGAAGTGCCGGAGCCAGAGCCGGCTGAGCACGGACTGCACCACGATCAGCACCAGGGCCAGGACCACCACGGGCGCCGCACTGGTCATGTGGCCGAAGTCGACGACCAGCGCGATCAGCGCCACCACGACCGCGGCGCCCACGTAGTTGGTCAGCGCCATCCGGCCCAGCGGCTCGAAGAAGGCCGCGATCGCCCGGCGCGCCGGGGTGCGCCAGAGCAGCGCCAGGCCGGTGGTGTACAGCACGGCCATGACCAGGCCGGCCACGGAGCCCGCCGTCGAGAAGCGGGGGTCGCCGGCGGACGTGTTGGTCTGCCAGACCAGGGCCGGCACGGTCAGGACGGCGGCGCTCGCGAACACGATCGCGACCGCCCGGCCCGAGGACTCCAGGGCCTTGGGCAGGCCGTAGGCGGTGGCTCCCGCGCCCAGCAGGATGAGGCCCGGGACGGACGGCAGGCCGCCGCCGAACACCGCGTAGGCCACGGCGGTGAGCGCGACACCGCCGGCCAGGGTGACCCAGCGGGGCGCGAACGCGACGACGGGCAGCATCAGCAGCCCCACGACGCCGTACTCGATCAGGACGTTCCCGGGGTAGGCGAGCATCAGCAGCCCGCCGATGACCGACAGCGCGACCAGGCGGCGCACCAGCACGAGGACCGGTCGTGCGGAGCGGGCGCGGGCGCCGTCGAGCACGATCCAGAGGCTCATGCCGAACAGGAGGACGAAGATGGGCACGAACCGGGTCTGCACCGTGAGGTAGAGCGCGTCGAGCACCGGGTCCTGGACCGGGGCGCCGCCCTCCAGCATGCGGGCCATGCCGAGCCGGGTGATGTCCACGGCGTTGACCAGCAGGATCCCGAGCACGGCGAAGCCGCGCAGCGAGTCGATGAACCGCCAGCGGGGGCGGGTGCCGGTCGGGGGAGGGGCCGCGAGGGCCGTGTCGGGTGCGCTCATGACGGCCATCCAAACAAGGGGTGGGTGGCGACGTCGTCCGACCCCGAGACGATCTTCGGGACGGGGGCGTAGGGGTGAACCCTGGGTGAATCCCCGAGGCCGACGAATTCCATGCGTTCGACGAGAACCGACCAGCGTCGCCGGGGTAACCTCGGAGGCCTCGCCTCGTCCGGACACCAGCCTCCTCGTTGCCCGAACCGTTGGTCGTGGGCACCGAGCGGCTCCGTCCCTCGACCGAAAGCAGGCCGCATGGATGTCTCGCCGCTCGTCTGGACGCTCACGGTCGCAGGGATCGTGCTGCTGCTCCTCTTCGACTACTTCTTCCACGTGCGCAAGGCGCACGTCCCCGGGCTGAGAGAGGCCGCGATCTGGTCCTCGGTCTACGTGGGGATCGCGCTGCTCTTCGGGGTGGGCGTGCTGGTGCTGGGTGGGGTCGCCGCGGGGTCGGAGTACTTCTCCGGCTACATCACGGAGAAGGCGCTGTCGGTCGACAACCTGTTCGTCTTCCTCATCGTCATGACGAGCTTCCGCGTGCCGCGGGAGGACCAGCAGAAGGTGCTGCTGTTCGGTATCACGTTCTCCCTGGCCGCGCGCACCGGGTTCATCTTCCTCGGCGCGGCCCTGATCAACTCCTTCGCCTGGGTGTTCTACATCTTCGGGCTCATCCTGCTGGTCACGGCCGGCAACATGCTCAGGCCGGAGAGCTCGGAGTCGAGACACGACGAGAACATCGCGGTGCGGGTGGCTCGCAGGCTGTTCCACACGAGCCCGGACTACGACGGCGACAAGCTGTTCACGATCTACGACGGCAAGCGGGCGCTGACCCCGATGCTCCTGGTCATGGTCGCGATCGGCGGCACCGACCTGCTGTTCGCGCTCGACTCGATTCCCGCGATCTTCGGCCTGACGCAGGACGTGTACATCGTGTTCACGGCCACCGCGTTCTCGCTCCTGGGCCTGCGCCAGCTGTACTTCCTGCTGGACGGCCTCCTCGACCGGCTGATCTACCTCTCGTACGGGCTGGCCATCATCCTCGCCTTCATCGGGGTCAAGCTGGTGCTCCACGCCCTGCACGAGAACAACGTGCCGTTCATCAACGGTGGTGAGCCGGTCCCGGTCTTCGAGATCAGCACCGGTCTGTCGCTGTCGGTCATCCTCGGCGTGATCATCGTGACCGTCGTCGCCTCCCTGTGGAGCAAGGCGGGGCGCGCGCAGACGGCGATCGCCAACGCGCGCCGGCACGCGACCGAGTACCTGGACCTCGGCTACACGGCCGACCACGCCGAGCGCATCCGGGTCTACGCCGCGCTCTGCGAGGAGGAGACGACGATCAAGAACCTCGGCGAGAAGTACCGGCAGAAGGCCCGCGACGAGAGCGAGCTCATGGATCTCCTGCACCGGGCGCACACCGAGCACGACGAGTCGGTGAAGCGGGCCGTCCGCGACGGGACGGCCCGGGAGATGCCCTAGCGGAGCACTCTGGCCGGGGACGTCCTGAGGTGCGTGTGATAGATCATGATTCCGACGAACATCAGTCCTCCGACGAGATTTCCGAGAACGGTCGGCAGCTCGTTCCAGAGCAGGTAGTCGCCGATCGTGAAATTGCCGCCGAGCATGAGCCCTATCGGGAAGAGGAACATGTTGACGACGGAGTGCTCGAAACCCATGTAGAAGAACACCAGGATGGGCATCCACATCGCGATGACCTTGCCGGAGAGGCTGTCGGACATCATGGCGCCGACGACGCCGGTCGAGACCATCCAGTTGCAGAGCACCCCGCGCACGAAAAGGGTGAGCATGCCGGCCATTCCGTGCTCCGCATAACCCACGGTCCGGCCCTCACCGATCACCCCGATCGCCTGGCCGACCTCGCTCGGCGGGCTGGAGAAGCCAAAGGTGAAGACGATGGCCATGAGCAGTGCGGTCGTCAGCGCCCCGGCGAAGTTTCCCAGGAAGACGAGTCCCCAGTTACGGAGCACCGCAGCGGCCGTCACGCCAGGGCGCTTGTCCAGCCACGCGAGCGGAACGAGCGTGAACACGCCGGTCAGCAGGTCGTAGCCGAGCAGGTACAGCATGCAGAAGCCGACCGGGAAGAGCACGGCGCCGATGAGCGGCTGACCGGTCTGCACGCTGACGGTGACGGCGAAGGCGGCGGCCAGGGCGAGGATCGCGCCCGCCATGTAGCTGCGGATGAGGGTGTCGCGGGTGGACATCAACGCCTTGGACTGGCCGGCGTCGACCATCCGGATCGCGAAGTCCTTGGGGGCTACGTAAGACATGAAGGGGCTCCGTATCGAGGTCTGGGTCACCACTGGTACTTCAGGAACTTGCCGTCGATGACGACGCGCACCCGGTCCCCGTCCGGGTCCTCACGGCGGGAGATCTCGACGTTGCAGTTGATCGCGCTCATGATGCCGTCGCCGAACTCCTCGTGGATGGCTTCCTTGAGGGCCGGGCCGTAGACGTCCAGGAGCTCGTAGAAGCGGTAGATCGTCGGGTCCGCCCGGAGGGAGTCGCCGTTCAGGCGGTACGGCTGCTCCTGGAGGGCGGCGACGGTGTCCTCGTCGAGCGCGAGCAGCCGGCCGACGGCCTCGGCGACGTCGGCGGGGACCGGGTGCGAACCCAGGAGCGCGGCGATGGTCCACAGCAGGGGGCGGTCGACCTGTTCGGCGATCTCCGCCCAGGTCGTTCCTGACCGGCGCCGGGAGTCGCGGACGTCCTGCGTCGCTGCCTCGCGCGTGCTGTTCCACGTGGTCATCTGTTCTCCGGTCGGAAGGAGGCGGTCGGGTGCCGCCCGTGTG
Source organism: Promicromonospora sp. NPDC110617 (assembly GCF_055598465.1). Taxonomy (NCBI): domain Bacteria; kingdom Bacillati; phylum Actinomycetota; class Actinomycetes; order Micrococcales; family Promicromonosporaceae; genus Promicromonospora; species Promicromonospora sp. NPDC110617. The sequence goes on along the minus strand of NZ_JBVKBM010000002.1, from coordinate 15,071 downwards.
CCTTCATCTCACCGAACGGGCACCGCGCACTCCTAGGCCGTTTGCGAACGGCAATGCGCAGAAAGCGAAGCGGCAGCGTCCTTTTACGAGCGTGAAACGTCTGCGCAACGAGTGCGGGATCGCCCTGCGCGTACGGTCCCCGGAGAACGGAGGAGCCGATGGCCGGACTGGCGCAATACCCGACGAAATTCACCGCCGAACCTGCCGCGGACCGGCTGCTGCTCGCGGATGTGGTCAGTGCGGCTCCCGTTCCTCTGTGGGTCATCGGATCCGAAGGATTCGTGGTCGTCGCGAACCGGGCAGCGGTCACTTTCCTCGGCTACCGGAACGAGCTCGATCTCATCGGTGGTCCCAGTCACGAGCTGCTCCACCGCAACCGGCTCGACGGGACCGCCTATCCACCCGACGAGTGTCCGATCATCTGCGCGCAGGGACTGGAGCACCAGGGCGAGGAATGGTTCGTGACGCGTGCGGGGGACCCACGCCCGGTGCACTGGTCGACGAGAAGGCTCAACGACACGGGCGCGACGGTCCTGAGCTTCACGCCCCGTGCCGGCGACGCCCTGCGGCACAGGGCTGAGGAGCGGCTGCGCGACTCGGCGCCGACGCCGCATCCCGTCCGGTCGCGTGCAGTGCTGCGCGACGGGCTGTACGCGATCATCCACGAACGGTTCGCGGACCCCCTGTTCTCCGTGGCCGACCTTGCCGCCGAGGCGCACGTCTCGGTGCGCTCGCTGCAGGCTCTGTTCGCGGACGTCGGACGGTCGCCCGCGTCCGAGGTGCGGCGGATCCGGCTCGAGTTCGCGCACAGCATGCTGGAACGGGGGCACGGCGTGCAGACGGCGTGCCAGCGCTCTGGGTTCCTCGACCCGGGATCGTTCGGACGGGCCTTCCGGCGCCGCTTCGGCTATGCCCCGAGCCAGGTGCGTCCGCCGGCGGCGCGCGGTTAGGACCTGCCCGGTGGGCGGGGCTGATCCCCACGCAGGGCTTCCGGGATGCGCGGGTACGCGGCAGACTCAGGGGCCGGAGCCCGACGACGGGAGGCGTGGCGATGGTGCTCGACGCGAGCGCCGGGAGGCAGGCCGCGCGGTCCGCGGAGCTGCTGGCCCTGGTGCGGCGGCGCGGCCGGATCGAGGTGAGCGAGTCGGCCCGGATGCTGGCCGTCTCGCAGGAGACCGTGCGCCGCGAGCTGCGCAAGCTGGAGGCGCAGGGCCTGGTGCGCCGCAGCTACGGGCTCGCCTTCCCGGTGGAGACCAGCTCGTTCGAGACGGCCCTGTCCCAGCGCCGGGAGAGCTTCCCGGAGGAGAAGGCGCGGATCGCCGCCGAGGTGGCGCGGCGGCTGGGGGAGGCGCGGACGATCTTCGTCGACGAGGGGTTCCAGCCGCTGCTCGCGGCGCGCGCCCTGCCGACCGACCGCGAGCTGACCCTCGTCACGTCGTCCCTGCCGGTCGCCACTGAGCTGTCGGCCCGGCCCAACGTGCAGGTGATCATCATCGGCGGGCGCGTACGCGGCAGGACGCTGGGCGTGGTCGACGGTGCGGCCGTGGACATGCTGCGCACCTTCCGGCTCGACCTCGGGCTGATCGGCGCGAACGGCGTGACCGTCGAGGACGGTCTGACCACGCCCGACCCGGCGGTCGCGAGCGTCAAGGCTGCGGCGATCGAGGTGAGCCGGCGTCGCATCTTCATCGGGGCGCACCACAAGTTCGGCGTGACCAGCTTCGTGCGGTTCGCCGGCCTGGACGACTTCGAGGCGATGATCACCGGCACGCAGCTCGGCGCGGCGCGGGCGCGCGCGTTCCATGCCGCAGGGGCGGAGATCGTCCAGGTCTGAGGGCGTGACCGGTCGACCCCTCGGGGCCAGCAGTTCGTGCCCGGTGCGGGATGCGTTTTCCCAGGTGACGGCGCGGTGTAGAACCGGGCAGAACGGACCGGGGCGTCGGCCGTGCGGGCGTCCGGCGCCTGTGCCCGCCCCGCCGTCGGGCCTCAGGACCCCACGCCGCTGTGCGATACCACAGTCTCGTTGACCGTTTGGGTTTCACCCTCGTTGACCCGGTTTGTGGCCCGGCCCACGATGTGCGGCACCACGACACCTCACGACGACGTGACCAGAAGGGTCGAAGCAATGATGCTCACGAGAACTGCGCGCCGCCAGGCCGCGCCCGCCGGCCTCGCGGCCGCGACGCTCGCGCTGGCGCTGACCGCCTGCGCCGGAGCGGGAGGCGGCGGGAACGGCGACGCCGCCGGACAGGACGGCGGTCCCGTCGAGCTCACGCTCGCGACCGTCAACAACCCGCAGATGAAGGACATGGAGGAGCTGAAGTCCGCGTTCGAGGAGGAGCACCCGGACATCACGGTGAACTTCGTCCAGATGGAGGAGAACGACCTCCGGGACGCCGTCACCAAGGACGTCGCGACCGACGGCGGCCAGTACGACATCGTCACGGTCGGCTCCTACGAGGTGCCGATCTGGGCCCAGAACGGCTGGCTCACCGACCTGACGGGCGACCTGGAGTCCGACGCGGACTACGACGTCGACGACCTGTTCGAGCCGGTCAAGGACGCGCTGACGGTCGACGACTCCCTGTACGCCGTCCCGTTCTACGGCGAGTCCTCCATGCTCATGTACAACAAGGAGCTGCTCGACGAGGCGGGCGTGACCATGCCCGAGCACCCGACGTGGCAGGAGGTCGCGGACATCGCCCGCGAGGTCGACTCGGACGACGTCGACGGCATCTGCCTGCGGGGCAAGCCCGGCTGGGGCGAGGTCTTCGCGCCGCTGACGACGGTCGTGAACACGTTCGGCGGGAGCTGGTTCGACGCCGGGTGGAACGCGCAGGTCGACCAGCCCGAGTTCGCCGAGGCCGTCCAGTTCTACGTGGACCTCGTCGAGGACGCGGGGGAGGCCGACCCCGTCTCCACCGGCTTCACCGAGTGCCTGAACAACGTGAGCCAGGGCCGGTCCGCGATGTGGGTGGACGCGACGGTCGCGGCCGGCCTGCTGGAGGACCCGGAGTCGTCGCAGGTCGCGGGCAAGATGGGCTACGCCCACGCGCCGGTGGTCGAGACGGAGGAGTCCGGCTGGCTGTGGTCCTGGAACCTCGCGATCCCCGAGACCACGCAGAACCGGGACGCCGCGGTCGAGTTCGTGAAGTGGGCCACCAGCAAGGAGTACCACCAGCTCGTCGGCACCGAGCTCGGCTGGAGCCGCGTGCCCCCGGGTGCGCGGAACTCGACGTACGAGATCCCCGAGTACGAGGAGGCCGCGGCGTCCTTCGCGCCCATCACGCGGGACATCATGCTCGCCGTGAACCCGGAGCAGCCGGGCGTGGCACCGCAGTCGTGGACCGGCATCCAGTACGTCACCATCCCGGAGTTCCAGGACCTCGGGAACCAGGTCTCGCAGGACCTGGCCGACGTCTTCGCGGGCCGCAGCGAGCTCGCCCCCGTGCTCGAACGCGCCCAGGACCTCGCCCAGAAGGCGGGCGACGCCCAGAAGTAGGAGGGCCCCATGACCGTTCTGATGTCCGCCCCGACGAGCCGTCGGCCCCCGCGGACGACACCTACCGGGAAGCAGAGCCGCCGACGCCGGCTGGCCGTCTCGCGCGCCCTGCTCTGGCCCGCGCTGGCCACCTCGATCGTCCTGACCCAGATCCCGTTCGTGCTGACCATCTACTACTCGCTGCAGCGCTGGAACATGCTGCGGCCGGGCGACCGCGGGTTCACGGGTCTCGACAACTACGTGACCGTGCTGCGCGACGGCTCGTTCCTGTCGTCCCTCGGCGCGACCGTCGCCGTCACCGGCACGTCCGTGGTGGCCTCGACCCTGCTCGGCATGCTGTTCGCCGTGCTGCTGGACCGCAACTTCGTGGGGCGCGGCGTGGCCCGGACCCTGATGATCACACCGTTCCTCGTCATGCCCGCCGCCGCGGCCCTGGTGTGGAAATGGTCCATCCTGGACGCCGCGACCGGCATGGCCAACTGGGGCCTCGGCCTGGTCGGCCTGCCGCCCGTGGCCTGGAACACCGAGCTGCCCATGCTCACGATCATCCTGGTCCTGACCTGGCAGTACACGCCGTTCGCCATGCTGATCCTGCTGGCGGGGCTGCAGGCGCAGGACCGGGACGTCCTGGAGGCCGCCGCCGTCGACGGCGCCGGGGCGCTGCGCACCTTCGGCTCGATCACGCTGCCGCACCTGCGCCAGTACGTCGAGATCGCGGTGCTGCTGGCCTCGATCATGCTGCTCCAGGTCTTCGACCCGATCGCGATCATGACCCGGGGCACGGGCGGCACCAAGACGTTGTCCTACCTGCTCTACGAGCGGGCGTTCGTCGGCCTGGAGGTCGGCGAGGCCGCCGCGTACGGCGTGATGACCGTGCTCGTCACGATCGTCGTCGCCTCGGTCGCGCTGCGCACCCTCTTCAAGGTCTTCTCCACGGAAGGGATCGACCGATGACGTCCTCACGCCTGCGCGCGGGCCTGATCACAGCGGCGACCTGGGTGCTCGTGCTGATGTTCTTCTTCCCCGTGGCCTGGATGGTGTTCACGGCCTTCAAGCCCGAGCACCAGGCCGCCACCATGCCGCCCACGTTCGCCCCCGACCTCACACTCGACCAGTTCGACGCGGTCTTCGCGCGCGACATGCTGCCGTACCTGATCAACTCGCTCAGCGCGAGCCTCGGGTCCACGCTGCTCGTCCTCGTGCTGGCCGTCCCGGCCGCCTACGCGCTCAGCATCCGCCCGGTCGCCAACGTGCGCGACGCCCTGTTCTTCTTCATCTCGACCCGGTTCATGCCGGTGGCCGCCTCGATCATCCCGGTCTACCTGCTGCTCCAGTCCGTGGGCGGGCTCGACAACATCACCTGGCTGACCATCCTCTACGTGGGCGTCAACCTGCCCATCGCGGTGTGGATGATGCGGTCCTTCCTCGCCGAGGTGCCGCGCGAGGTCATCGAGGCCGCGCAGCTCGACGGCGCCCGCCTGGGCACCGAGATCTTCCGCGTGGTCCTGCCCATCGTGCTGCCCGGCGTCGCCGCCGCGGGCCTGATCTGCTTCATCTTCGCGTGGAACGAGTTCTTTCTCGCGAACCTCCTCACGGCGCAGGTGGCGCGGCCCACCCCGCCGTTCCTCACGAGCTTCGTGGACGGGCGCGGCCAGTTCCTCGCCGTCCTGTCCGCGGCCGCGACCGTCGCCATCGTCCCCGTCGTGCTGGCCGGGTGGGTCGCGCAGAAGCAGCTCGTCCGCGGCCTGGCGATGGGAGCGATCAAGTGACGCTGGACCTCGCCGTCCCGCTGCCGGGCGCGCTGCCCGACGCCGGGACCGGCGCCGCCGCGCCCGCCGTCAGCCTGCCGCCCTACGACCGCGCCGGCCTCCGCGTCGGGATCGTGCACCTGGGCGTCGGCGGCTTCCACCGTGCGCACCAGGCGCTCGCGGTCGACGAGCTGCTGCGGCGCGGCGAGGCCCGCGACTGGGGCATCTGCGGCGTCGGCCTGCTGCCGGGCGACGCCGCCATGCGCGACGCGCTGCGGGCGCAGGACGGCCTGTACACCCTCGTGACCAAGCACCCGGACGGGCGCTTCGACGCGCGGGTGGTCGGCAGCATCGTGGAGTACCTGTTCGCGCCGGACGACCCGGAGGCCGTGCTGGAGCGCATGGCCCACCCGGACACCCGCATCGTGTCGCTCACGATCACCGAGGGCGGCTACGGGTTCGACCAGGTCACCGGCGAGTTCGACGCGACGGCGCCCGCCGTCGTCGCCGACGCCCGGCCGGGGGCCGTGCCGGCCACCGTGTTCGGCTACGTGGTGGAGGCCCTGGCGCGACGGCGGGCGCGCGGCCTGCCGCCGTTCACCGTCATGTCCTGCGACAACGTGCAGGGCAACGGTGACAAGGCCCGGACCGTGTTCGCCGCCTTCGCGGCCCTGCGCGACCCGGACCTCGGCCGGTGGGTGCACGACGAGGTCGCCTTCCCCAGCTCGATGGTGGACCGCATCACGCCCGTGACCACGGACGCGGACCGGGCCCTCGTGGCCGAGCGGCTCGGCGTCGCGGACCGCTGGCCTGTGGTGGCCGAGCCGTTCTTCCAGTGGGTGCTGGAGGACCGCTTCCCGCTGGGCCGGCCACCACTGGAGCACGCGGGCGTACAGCTCGTGACCGACGTCGAGCCGTACGAGCTGATGAAGCTGCGGCTGCTCAACGCGAGCCACCAGGCCATCGCCTACTTCGGTTGGCTGAGCGGCTACCGGTACGCGCACGAGGCGATGGCGGACCCGGTCGTGGCGCGGTTCGTGCGCGACTTCATGGACCGCGAGGCGACGCCGACCCTGCGGCCGGTCCCGGGTGTCGACCTCGACGAGTACAAGCGCTCGCTCGTGGAGCGGTTCGCCAACCCGGAGGTGCGGGACACCCTCGCCCGGCTGTGCGCGGAGACCTCGGACCGCATCCCGAAGTGGCTGGTGCCGATCGTGCGCGAGCAGCTGAGCGCCGGCGGCGAGATCGTCCGGTCGGCGGCGATCGTCGCGAGCTGGGCCCGGTACGCCGAGGGGACCGACGAGCAGGGCGAGCCCATCGACGTCGTCGACCGGCTCGCGGAGCGGCTCGTGCCGCTCGCCCGCTCGCAGCGCGGCGACGCCGTGGCGTTCCTGCGCAGCCCGGACCTGTTCGGGTCCCTCGTGACCGAGCCGCGCTTCGTCGCCGCGTATCTCGACGCGCTCGGCTCGCTGCACCAGGCGGGGGCCCGCGCGACGCTGGAGGCACTCACCGGGGGGACGCCGCGGCCGGACCACCCCTGACCAGGCAGCTCACGGCTGCGCTGCCGGCGCTGGGCAGCGCGACGACGGGCGTCGGCGGCGGCTGAGTTCCGGCCCAGCCGCCGGATCGGCTCAGTCGCTCTTCTTGAAGACGTCCTTGACGTTCTCGCCGGCCTTCTTGAGCGAGGCCTTGGCCTGGTCCGTCCGGCCCTCGGCCTCCAGATCCTCGTCGTCGGTGGCCTTGCCCGTGGCCTCCTTGACCTTGCCGGTCACGTCCTCGGCCGCGTGCTTGAGCTTGTCGTCGATGCCCATGACGTCCTCTCCTTCGTTCAGGGACTCCTGGACTTTCACCTTCGCCCCGGTGGCCCTCACTCGCCACGGCAGCGTGAGCCGCGGCGCAGAGAAGTCGTCGTAAACCCACCCCATCCGGACCTGTCTCGGCTCCGAACCACCTGCGAGAACGCCGAACAGAACGGAGTAACGCCATGACGCAATCCATGTCCTCGACGCGCACTCGCGGGGTGTCCCAGTGGCTCGCCCTGACGATCGGCGTGGTCTACCTGCTGGTCGGAGCCGTGGGGTTCCTCGTGACGGGGTTCAGCGGCTTCGCCGAGCACGATCACAGCCAGACGCTGCTCGGGTTCGCGGTCAACCCGTTGCACAACATCGTGCACCTCCTGATCGGGGTGCTCGGGATCAGCCTGTGGTCCACCGTCGCCCGGGCGCGGACGTTCGGCTGGCTGCTGGTGGCCGGGTACGGCGCGGCGTTCGTGTACGGGCTGTTCGCGGTGGGCAACCCCGAGATCAACTTCCTCAACATCAATGCGGCCGACAACGGGCTGCACGCCCTGAGCGCCCTGGCGGGGCTGGCCATCGCGCTCTGGCCGCAGCGCAAGACCGCAGCCGCCGCCTACTAGGCGAGGCTCCTCGGACGGGCCGGCGCGCGACACCCGTCGCGCGCCGGCCCGTTGTCACGCACGGCCCCGGGTACCAGAGTGGTGATCCATGAACGAACCGGTGCGGCGACGCCTGCTGGTCGAGACCGCCTTCGTGCTGGGCGTGCTGGTCAAGGGCCTGGACGGCCTGGTCGAGCTGGTGGCCGGGACCGCGCTGCTGGTGCTGCACCAGGACCGGATCGTCGCGCTGACCCGGGCCGCCGTCGCGGAGGAGCTGCGGGAGGACCCCCACGACCTGGTGGCGCACCTGCTGCTCGACGAGGCGACGGGGCTGGACCACGGCGCCGCCGTCGCGGGCGGCCTGTTCCTGCTGCTGCACGGCGTGGTCAAGGTGGCGATCGTCGTCGCGCTCCTGGCGGGGTCCCGCCGGGTGTACCCGTGGGCCGTCGGCGCGCTGAGCGTGCTCCTGGCGGTCCAGCTCGTCCAGCTGGTGCTGAGCCCGGGCATCGGCGTCGTGGCGCTGGTGCTGCTCGACGCCCTGATCCTGGCGCTGACCTGGCACGAGTGGCGCGTCGGGCGGTCCTTCCACGACGCGTGGCGCAGCGTGGTGCACGGCTGGTTCCCGCGTGCGTCCCCGCCCGCGGGCGCGTGACGGTCAGCCTGCCGTCGGCGGCTGGGTCGTGAACAGGCCCCGGTGCAGGATCGCCCGGGTCGTGCCCAGGCGGGCCGGCGTCTCCACGGCGTCGGCGGCGGCCTGGACGGCCATCACCATGGGCAGCGTGAGCAGCACGTCCCCCGTGCCGACGCCGGGGTGCACCCGGCCGCTGGACCGGGCCCGGTCCAGCAGCGGGTCCAGCGCGGCCGCCGTCCGGGCGGCCAGGTCGGCGGTGCCGGGCATCCGGCCGTCCGCGACGACGCGCGCGAGCCACGGGGACTCGAACTGCACGTCGAGCAGGAAGTGGTACAGCTGCTCGGCGCCGTCGTCGGCGTCGGCCAGCGCGGCCGCCCGGGTCTCGATGTCGGTGACGTTGTGCTCCAGGACGGCGGAGGCGAGCGCCTTCCGGTTCTCGAAGTGGCGGTGCAGCGTGGTGCGGCTGACGCCGGCCTCGCTCGCGATCTCCTCCAGCGGCACGTCCGGGCCGCGCTCGGCGAACGCCCGGCGGGCCGCCGCGACGAGGAGCTCGCGGTTGCGCACGGCGTCGGCTCGGGGCTGTGCCAGGGTCATTGTCCGAGCGTAACGAGGAGGCTCGGTGAAGGCGGCCCCCCGGGATTCACCCGCTAAACGTACATTGATGTACGGTTCTTCTGCCTCGGGCAACGGCGCTCGGCACCTCACGTTCGCCCGACGAAAGGTCATGACCGTGTCCGAGAACCTGATCCGCCCGAGCACCGACCCGAGCACCGACCTGAGCGTCGACGTCGATGCGTTGCGCGAGCGGTACCGCCACGAGCGGGACCGGCGTGTCCGGCCGGACGGCACGGCGCAGTACCGGCGTGCCGCGGGGGAGTTCGGCTATTACGCGAAGGACCCGTACACCGAGTGGGCCGAGCGGGAGCCGTTGACCGACCGGGTCGAGGTGCTGGTGGTGGGCGGCGGGTTCGGCGGCCTGCTCACCGGCGCCCGGCTGCGCGAGGCCGGCGTCGAGTCGCTGCGGATGATGGACGAGGCGGGCGACTTCGGTGGCACCTGGTACTGGAACCGGTATCCGGGCATCCACTGCGACATCGAGTCGTACGTGTACATGCCTCTGCTGGAGGAGACGGGCTACGTGCCGCGGTGGCGGTACGCGCCCGGCGAGGAGATCCGGCAGCACGCCGTGCGGATCGCGGAGCACTACGGCCTGTACCGGGACGCCGTCTTCCACACGCGCGTCACGGAGCTGCGCTGGGACGACGACGCCGACGAGTGGCTGGTGCGGACCGACCGCGGCGACAGCATGCGGGCCCGCCACGTCGTGGTCTCCTCCGGGACCCTCTCGCAGGCCAAGCTGCCCGGCATCCCGGGCATCGAGGACTTCCGCGGCCACACCTTCCACACCAGCCGCTGGGACTACGGGTACACCGGCGGCACGGCGGACGGCGGCCTGGCCGGGCTCGCCGACAAGCGCGTCGCCGTCATCGGCACGGGTGCTACCGGGCTGCAGGCGATCCCGCACGTCGCCCGGGACGCGGCACACCTGTACGTCATGCAGCGCACGCCGTCGTCGGTGGACGTGCGCGACAACCGGCCCACCGACCCGCAGTGGGCGGCGAGCCTGCGGCCGGGCTGGCAGAGCGAGCGGATGGAGAACTTCCTGGCGATCCTGGCGGGGGAGGACGTCGCGGAGGACCTGACCCAGGACGGCTGGACCGGCACCGCACGGCTGCAGCGCCAGATGATCACGGGCGCCGTGGACACGACCCTCGACCCGGCGGAGCGCGAGCGGCTCGACGAGCTGGCGGACTTCGTCAAGATGAACCAGATCCGTGCCCGGGTCGACGAGGTGGTGACCGACCCCGCCACCGCCGAGGCGCTCAAGCCCTGGTACCGGTACATGTGCAAGCGGCCGGGCTTCAGCGACCAGTACCTGCAGTCGTTCAACCGGCCGAACGTGACGCTCGTGGACACGGCGGACCACGGCGGGGTGACCCGGATGACCGAGACCGGCGTGGTGGTGGGCGAGGACGAGTACGAGGTGGACTGCGTCATCTTCGCCACCGGCTTCGAGGTCGGGGTCTCGGGCGTGGTGTCGGGCACGCTGCCCGTCCTGGGCCGCGGTGGCGCCCCGCTGCTGGGCGCCTGGGCGCGCGGCCCGCGCACGCTGCACGGCTTCTACACCCACGGGTTCCCCAACCTGTTCCACCTGGGCGCGGCGCAGAACGCCAACTCGGTGAACTTCGTGCACGTCCTGCAGGAGCAGGCCGGGCACATCGCCGCCGTCGTCGCCCGCGCCGCCAAGACCGGAGCGCGGTACGTGGAGCCGACCCTGGCGGCACAGGACGCCTGGGCCGCCACCATCGCGGAGGTGGGCGAAGGGCAGGACAACTCGGCGTTCCTGGCCGAGTGCACGCCGGGTTACTACAACGGCGAGGGCACCCGGAAGGGCGGCGCGCCGACGGGGTACAGCCCCGGGCCGGTCGCCTTCCACCGGGTGCTGGCGCGGTGGCGCGAGGGCGACATGGGCGAGGTGCTGGTTCCCGCCCCGCCCCGGTGAGCCGCGCGCACGCGACGCCGTCGATGCATGATCGACTGTGGCCACCTCGCAGCAGCGCGTCCCGCCGCCATCCGTCCCGATGCCCACCCCGGACCCGTCGGTCCGGGAGGCCGACGACGTCGCCGCCGACCTCGGCGTCGACCCCACCACCGGGCTGACCGCCGCCGAGGCCGCGCGCCGCCTCGCCGCCGACGGCCCCAACGAGCTGCGCTCGCGGCCGCCCGTGCCGTTGTGGCGCAAGGTGCTGGACCAGTTCCAGGACCCGCTCGTGGCGCTGCTGCTCGTGGCGGTCGCCATCTCGCTGGCCGTGTGGTGGGTCGAGGACGCGCACGGCGTGCCCGTCGACGCCGTCGTGATCGCGGCCATCGTGGTGCTCAACGCGGTGCTCGGCCTGGTCCAGGAGAGCAAGGCCGAGAGCGCCGTGGCGGCGCTGCGAACCATGACCGAGGCGATGTCCACGGTGCTGCGCGACGGGCGCCGGGTCACCGTGCGGTCGGCCGAGCTGGTGCGTGGCGACGTGCTCGTCCTGGCCGAGGGGGACGCCGTCGGCGCGGACGCCCGGCTGCTGAGCGCGACCGCCCTGCGCGTCCAGGAGTCCTCCCTGACGGGCGAGAGCGAGGCGGTGCTCAAGGACGCCGCCGTGCTCGCGGCTCCGGCGCCGCTGGGCGACCGGTTCGACATGGTCTACAAGGGCACCGCCGTGGCCCAGGGTGTGGGACGCGCCGTCGTCGTGGCCACCGGCATGAGCACCCAGATGGGCGACATCGCGCGGCTGCTGGACTCGACCGAGGAGGAGGTCACCCCGCTGCAGCGCGAGATCGCGCACGTCAGCCGGGTGCTCGGCCTCACGGTGATCGGCATCGCCGTGGTCGTGATGGTCCTGGCGGCCGTCGTCAACGAGGTGCGCACCCCGGCCGATCTCGTGACCGTGCTGCTCCTCGGCGTCTCGCTCGCCGTGGCCGCCGTCCCCGAGGGCCTGCCCGCCATCCTGTCGGTGGTCCTCGCCGTCGGGGTGCAGGCCATGGCGCGGCGCAACGCCGTCGTCAAGAAGCTGCACTCCGCCGAGACGCTCGGCTCCGCGTCCGTCATCGCGTCGGACAAGACGGGCACCCTGACCAAGAACGAGATGACGATCCAACGGGTGGTCACGGCATCGGGCGAGGTCACGCTGACCGGCGTCGGCTACCGGCCGGAGGGGGAGGCGCTGGCTCGCGGTGCCGGCGACGACGGCGACGGCGACGGCGGGCCCTTGACCGACGAGCGGCTCACCCGCGAGGCGGTCATGGTGCTCGGCGGCGGCTCACTGGCCAACGACGCGCAGCTCGTCGAGTCCGACGGCGAGTGGACCGTCCAGGGCGACCCCACCGAGGCGGCGTTCCTCGTGGCCGCGCACAAGCTCGCCGGCACCGTGGACCGCGTCGCCGGGTTCGAGCGGCGCGGCGAGGTGCCGTTCACGTCCGAGCGCAAGCTCATGTCCGCGCTCGTGGACCCGCCCGGCGACGGCGCGTGGGCGCTCGTCACCAAGGGCGCGCCCGACGCGCTCCTGCCCCGCTGCACCGACCTCCAGGTCGGCGACGAGACCGTCCTGCTCGACGACGACCGGCGGGCCGCGGCGCTCGCCGCCGTCGAGCGGCTGTCCGCGCAGGCATACCGGACGCTCGGCGTGGCCTACCGGCGGGTCCCCGAGGACACCGGGCCCGAGGGTCTGGAGGAGCACGAGTCCGACCTGGTCTACCTGGGCGTGGTCGGCATCATCGACCCGCCCCGGCCCGAGGTCGCCGCGGCGGTGGCCGAGGCCCGCCGGGCCGGCGTCCGCGTCATGATGATCACCGGCGACCACCCCGTCACGGCCACCCGCATCGCGACCGACCTCGGCATCGTGGAGCCCGGCGCCCGCGCCGTCACCGGCACCGAGCTGGACGCCCTGGACGCCGCCGGCCTGCGGGAGACGACGCGCGGCGTCTCGGTCTACGCACGCGTGGCCCCGCAGAACAAGCTGCAGATCGTGGACGCGCTCCAGGCCGACGGCCACGTGGTGGCGATGACCGGCGACGGCGTGAACGACGCCCCGGCCCTGAAGACCGCCGACATCGGCGTCGCCATGGGCATCACGGGGACGGAGGTGACCAAGGAGTCGGCCAAGATGATCCTCGGCGACGACAACTTCGCCACGATCGTCGCGGCCGTGCGCCAGGGCAGGATCATCTTCGACAACATCAAGAAGTTCCTGCGCTACCTGCTCTCCTCGAACATGGGCGAGGTGTGCACCGTGCTGCTCGGCGTGGTGCTGGCCGGGGTGGTCGGCCTGGAGGGAGCCGCCGGGGGCGAGGCCGTGGTCGTGCCGCTGCTGGCGACCCAGATCCTGTGGATCAACCTCGTCACCGACTCCGGACCGGCGCTCGCCATGGGCGTGGACCCGGAGACCGACGACGTGATGGCCCGGCCGCCGCGCGGCCCGGACGAGCGGATCATCGACGGCCGCATGTGGACCGGCGTGCTGAGCATCGGCCTCGTCATGGGCGTGGCCACCCTGCTGACCATCGACATCTTCCTGCCCGGCGGCCTGGTCGAGGGCAGCGACGACCTCACCGTCGCCCGCACCGCCGGGTTCACCACCCTCGTGCTGGCCCAGCTCTTCAACGTGCTCAACTCCCGCTCCGAGACCACGAGCGCGTTCCACCGCATGTTCGTGAATCGGTGGTTCTGGGGCGCGATCGTGCTCGGGGTGCTGCTCCAGGTGGCCGTCGTCGAGGTGCCGTTCCTCCAGGTGGCGTTCGGCACCGCCGGACTGGACCTGGCGCACTGGGCGGTGGCCGTCGGGATGGCGTCGTCGGTGCTGTGGTTCGACGAGCTGCGCAAGCTGGTGTGGCGGTGGCGGCATCCCGCTGGGATGTGAGCGGTGAGCGGTGAGCGGTGGGCGACCGGGTCACGGGGTGACGGCAGAGCCGGGTAGGTCGGTGTATTCCACCGGCTTTCCCGTCCGGTGCGCGTAGCGGATCTCGTGTCGCGTGGACTCCCCGAGGTAGCCGCCCGGGTTGACCACCACGACGCGGTCGGCGAGGTCGATCTTCGCGAGATGCAGGGCGCCGAGCGCTGTCCTCTGTTGGTCGGTGATCGGTTCGTCGGTGATCTGCTGGTCGGTGATCTGCTGGTCGTTCGTCCGGTCGCCGGGGTACCCGAGCTCAGCGGGGGCGAGGACGATCACCCCAGCGAGGGTGAGGTCACGGTTCACCGTGCGGAGCTCCTGCGCGAACCGGGACGAGCCGCACAGGCACACGATCGGTGGGGGGGCTTTCAACGGGCCTCCTTCCTAGGGGCTGCGCCTCATTGTGGATGGTCGTCCCTGACCGCTCGCATCCGGGCAGAGCCCGTTTACGCGGCGGGCAGAAGAACGAGCGCATGTCAGTGGCCGATCCTAGGATCGAACAAACGTCCGCTGCAATGGTGCGTAGCAGACCTGTTTGAGTGGCGTCCGAGTTCAGGGGGAGGTATCAGCATGGGCAAGCAGTGGCCCGATGGCGGCGGTGGCTGGGTGGCGTCCCCGAACGCCGCCGCGCCCGGTGGGGTGCTCGCGGGGAAGGGCGCTCCGGTCGGGCTGGTCGACGACGCCGGGCAGGTCGTGCCCGGCGAGCATGCGACGCCCACGGCGCCCGACGACGATCCCGCGGCCGGCACCATGCCGGACGACGCCTGGCTCGCCGCGCTCTTCGCCGAGGGTGAGGCGCTGTTCCGTGAGCGTGACAGGCGAGCCGGGCCTGGCGTTCCAGCGGAGACTGCCGCGGAGCCTGACAGCCGGCCCTTCGGCCCCGCGCCTCACGACCCAGGCCCCGCGCCTCACGACCCCGGCCCCGTGGCGCTGTGGCCGGCCGAGGTGTTGCGGCAGGCGCTGGCCGGTGCGCCGGGCGCCGAGCTCGCGTGGGTGGTCGCCGAGTACACCGGGCTGGGTGCCGCACCGCACCGCGCCGCCGAGGTCGCACGTGCTGTCGGGTCCGCTGCCGTGGCTGCTGGCGGACCCGCTGTTGCCGACGCTGGGTCGGATCCGCTCGCCGCGTTGTCCGACGACCTGCTGGGCGAGCTGGTCGGCGCGTGCGCACGGCTGCAGTCGTGGGCCGCAGGCGTACAGGCACATGCGGTGGCGGAGCGGGCTGCGCGGGAGACGAGTCCGTTGGCTCATGCGTCGTTGGTCGGGCAGGTCACGGCGGAGTTGGTGGTGACGCAGGTTGAGGGGTCGG